>DASYZZ010000021.1:0-183025 GCA_035945695.1 Candidatus Sulfotelmatobacter sp.
GAACGGTGAAAGGGGTGCTCGAGTTCGAGGCGTTCCACCAGGTGTTCTTGGAAGAACTGAGCGTGGTTTCGAAGTTGGTCCAGTCGGTTCCGTCGAGATAACTGTCTTTGAAAACGAGCTGGCTGCTGCCGTCGCCCTGGACCGTGTTCGAGGTGTTAGTGAAGTTCTGGGTGTAGAGGTTCGTGGTTTTGCCGGTCTCCCAATTCGTGACTTGGATTCCGCCCTTCTTGCCGATGATGATGTACTGGCTGGGAGTGTTGTTCATCAGCACGCTGTTGCTGACGGAAACGCCTTCGGAATTGCGCAGGACGACGCCTCCGACGTTGAGGGAGGAGGTCTGATTGCAGAAATAACTGTTCGAAAATGTGAGCGGACCCTCGTCTTTCTCGATGAAGATTCCGCTGAGGAGATTGCTGGTGGCATTGACTCCGCTGGCGCTGATGTTGGCGTTATCAGTATCCCAATGAACGCCGTAGGCTTCATTGAAGCTGATGGTCAGGCCATCGATGGTGTCGTTGTGAGCGCCCCAGGCGTGGAGTCCGGAGGTGTTGCAGGCGTAGTAGCCGCCTTGCGCGCCGCGCCAGTTGTTGTACGAGGTTGTGTCGGACTGCCAGAGTCCATATTTGGTTTGCGATTCCTGGAAGCCGCTGTCGCCGTTGTGCTCGGCGGTGCTGTTCTCAACGGTGAAGTAGGTTGTGGGATTGGAGATGCTGAGTCCCTGGCCGTTGTTCCATTGAAAGGTGTCGGTATCGAACAGGATGTTGGTCGAATCCCCCTGGACCTGAACGGCTGCGGATGCGCGACAGGTGTTGGCGTACTCGAAGGTGATTCCACGGACGACGATGTCGGATTTGTGATTGATTGAGAAAAGTGTTCCGGTGGAGGCGACTTCGACGGTCGCGGTGCTCATGGTGGTGCCGGAAGGAGGCCAGACGTAAATCAGGTTGCTGGACTCGTCGACGTAGAACGTTCCGGCGAGCATCTGGGGAATCGACATGACTTGGGTGAGGACGGTGCCGTTCACGGCGACCATTTCCCGGCGCATCATGATGTCCTGCTGGTAGGGGCAGGAGGTGAGTTGCGAGCAGGTTCCCCAGTTGTTGGTCCAGCCATTGGTGTAGATGCTGTTGTTTGAGGCGTACTTGGCCCATCCGGTGTAGAGGGTGCTGCCGCTGACGATCACGGTGCCGTTGGTAGCGGCTTCAAATGTGATCGGCATGGTGGTGTCTTTGTTGTTGTGGCTGAGCGTGACGCTCTCGCGGTAGGTTCCGGGATTGATGGTGACGCGAGTGCCGATGCCGTTCTGGTTGTTGGTCTGGGCGAGGGACGCGGCTTTACCGATGGTCTTCAGCGGATGCGATTGCGAGCCGGAGTTGGAGTCGGAGCCATTGGGATCGACGTAGAGGAATGCTGTTTCCAATCCTTCATTGATATTGGCTTGTCCGAAGCAGAGATGCGACACGCAGAACAATGTTGCGAGAATGCAAAGGGGGAAGGCCTTCCGCATGATAAGACCCTTTCAACCGAAATAAATTGTGGGTAAAGCAGAACTGCGGCCAGATCAGATGGGGCCCTTGTTCACGCGACCGGATGCAATCGAACGGCTGAGACCCGGGACGCGAACAAAACTGCAAGACTTCAGACGAGGCGGTAAAGGAAGGATAGCGAAATTCGAGGTAAGTTGGAATAGCTGAATGATTTAGGAATTACACGGAAGTGCATGGCCTTGGCGAGCTAAGTCGGAGGCGCGCGATTGAATTTCCCCGAATGCAGTCGAAATAGTGGACGCAAATGCATGGGTCCTTCGCGCAAAAAGCGCGCTCAGGATGACAACGTGTTGGAGGCTGAGACGATTATTGATAACAACGTGTTGGCTGCAGAGACGACTACTGCAGGCGGCAGAGATTCTGGATGTCGGTGGCGATTGCGGTGGCTGCGTCGGCGGCTGACGGCATTGGGTGCGGGGCGTCGCTGACGCAGGCTTGTGTCTTGGTGGTGTTGGTCAGCGAATCGACAAAGGTCAGGCCTTGTTCGACGGCGGCGGTGATGTCTTGTCCGCCGACAAGGACATTCACACGAGTCTTCGGAAATGTGCGCTGCGGGCCTCCGAGGACACTGTCGGAGAGGAAGAGTCCGGCGGGCGGTGTCGATCCGTTGATTGCCATTTTGCAGTAGGGCTGCGGATAGGCGGCGTCGACAATTCCCGCGTCGTCGATGGAATAGCAGGTGGAAAGATTTTCGACGGGATCGCCGGGATTACAGGTGAATTGGTGAGTCTGACAGGCTGCATTCGATGGAGGCACGCAAGCCTGGTCGAGGCGGGACATGGGAGGTCCGCTGGTTTCTTCGACCATGGAGAAGATGGAGTCGAGGCCGTAATCGGTGAGGGCATAGGCGATGACGCCGGATCCGCCGCTGTTGCCGGTGGCGCACAATGGAGCGCTGGTGTTGGACTTGTGAATGTTCTGGTAGACCCACTGCGCGACGGTCGCGTAGCGGCAGGCCAGACGGCGCACGCCACCTGGACCGGTGAGCCAACCCTGGGGCGTGCTATCGGTGAATGGCGCGCCGAACGTCACTTGGACCGTGGTGAAGCCTGCATTCAAAACGCTTTGGACGACGGCGAGACCGCCGTTGGTGCTGCCGTTAAAGAAGTCGGGAACATCGTAATCGTAGAGCGAGGTGCCGCCGGTTCCGGTGCCAAACATTACCGTGCCGAGAGGAGTGCCAGTGGGTTGGTTCACTTTGAGGTAGGCAGAAAAATCGGCGGCTCCCGGGCAGGAAGTGTTGATTTGATAGCAAGAGGAACTGGCAGCGGGGAGGCCTCCGCCGAATTGTGGGCAGGTGATCTGGGATCCCTGGGCGGTGCCCAGAGGATCCATTTGCGTGACGGTGATGCTGTCGGAACCGGTGACGCTGGAGTTCGATTGAGACGTAGCGGTGACCGTAACGCTGGTTGGGAATGTGCCAGTCGTCGGGGCGATGTAGAGTCCGCTCGAGTCGATTGTGCCAGCGTTCTGCGGGGTGATGGACCAATTCACAGCCTGGTTCCCGGAGACTCCGGAGACGTTCGCGGTAAATTGCCAGTTCGCGCCTGCGCCGATCTGCGAAGGGGCGGAGGCGATGGTGATACCGTGATTCTGGCCGCCGGTTGAGGATGTTCCTCCGCCGCATCCCAGCAGGAGGAGTTCAAAGATAAAGAGGGAGATAAGAGAAAGAGAAACTTTCAAAAGGACCTCGCGGAGGGAAATTGGACGAGTGGCTGGAACGGGATTGGGTTGGTGAACCGTCGATAGTGAAACAGAGGGGCTCTCCACTCCGCAGTGCCCTCCGCTTCGCGGACGGCAACGCTCCGGTCGAAATGACAAGGTGCTGGAATGGCGGGCCGAAGGGGATTTTCACGATAATGCAAAAGGTTTGCGCCTCTTGAATGCCTGGGAAAACTAGTTTGCTTAAGCCTGTAAAAACAATGGCTTGCAGCGTTAAGTAACGTTAGATTCCAAATGTATTACTTCCGATAGTATGCAAAAAATTTCAGCTTGGCGAAGGACGCAAAATTTGGTTAACTAAGTCAACACAGTTCGTCAGTGAATGTAGCGATCCCCCTCAAATTTTTGATGCGTCTCTTGTCTCCCCTGTGCGTTAGTTGATTCTGTTCCTTAATCACTGTGGGAAGGAACGGTGTCTGTAATCCGGCTAGCTGGGGAGTAAATCAATTCTGAAATGAAGGCTTTTCGAACCAACAATCCTTGGGAGAAACAGCAAATATGAGCACGTCTGTGCCCGATTTTGAAGTAGGAATCATCGGAGGCGGGCCGGCAGGATCGAGCATGGCCTCCTACCTTGCGAAAGCCGGCGTGAACTGCGTGGTTTTCGAGCGGGACTTGTTTCCGCGGGAGCACGTAGGAGAGTCGCTGGTTCCGTCCTCGACGCGAGTGTTCAAAGATCTGAACTTCCTTCCGAAGATGGAAGAGGCGAAATTTCCGCACAAGTTCGGCGCTGCGTGGACAGCCGCTTCGGACGCGAAGGTTTACAACATGGACTTCGGCGGCGTCTCGGCCGATTGCCACGTAGACGTTCGCTTCGCGGAACGCGATCAGGGTGTGGGGCAGAACTATACGTATCACGTGGATCGCGGCAAGTTCGATCTGATGCTGCTGCAGCACGCCAATCAGCTTGGCGCGAAGGTATACGAGGGCATCGGCGTGTCGGGTGTTGACTTCAGCAATCCGAACCACGCGACTGTGAATTTCAAGATGGGCAAGAAGGACATGTCGACGACGTGCAAGATCGTCGTGGACGCTTCGGGCCGCAAAACCATCGTCGGAAATCAAATGAAGTGGCGAATCCAGGACAAGGTGTTCGATCAATATGCGATCCACACCTGGTTCGATGGCTATGACCGCCGCTGCATGGCCGCTAACAAAGAGACGCAGGGTGACTTCATCTTCATCCACTTCCTGCCGATCACGAACACCTGGGTGTGGCAGATTCCGATCACGGAAACCGTCACGAGCATCGGTGTGGTGACACAGAAGAAGAATTTCGCGACCAGCAAGGAAGACCGCGAGAAGTTCTTCTGGGAGTGCATTAAGAGCCGTCCGGAGCTCTACGAAGGGCTAAGGGCGCAAGGCTCGCAGCAGGTCAAGCCGTTCAAGGAAGAGGGTGACTACAGCTATGCGATGAAGCAGATCACGGGGGATCGCATTGTACTGGTGGGTGATGCAGCGCGTTTCGTGGATCCGATCTTTTCGACGGGCGTGAGCATCGCGCTGAACTGCTCGCGTTTCGCGCACAAGGACATCCTGAAGGCGCTCGAGACCGGGAACTTCAGCCGCGAGTCTTTCCAGGAATACGAGTCGACGCTGAAGCGCGGCACGCGCAACTGGTACAACTTCATCACTGTGTATTACCGGTTGAACGTGCTGTTCACCGCGTTCGTTGCGGACCCCCGGTATCGCCTGGATGTGCTCAAACTGCTGCAAGGCGATGTGTACGATGAGGCGCAGCCGGAAGTGCTGACGCGCATGCAGAACATCGTGAGACAGGTGGAGGCGAATCCGAATCACGCGCTGCATGGGTTCCTCGGCGACTTGACAGCAGACGCATTCGTCGAAGCCGCGGTATAGAGACAAGTCCCACTCAAGCCAAAATCTGGCTTGAGCGGGCCACCCACACAGGAAACAGGTTTTCTCGGGAGATAACAGGGGATATGAATCATTCAGTGCCGGATTTTGATGTCGCGATTATCGGCGGGGGCCCAGCCGGATCGAGCATGGGCTGCTACCTGGCCAAGAACGGCGTGAAGTGCGTGATCTTTGAGCGCGAACTATTTCCAAGGCCGCACGTTGGCGAGTCGCTGGTACCTTCGTCGACAAAGGTTTTCAAGGATCTCGATTTCCTGCCGCAGATGGAAGCGGCGAAATTTCCGCACAAGTTTGGCGCGGTATGGACGACGGACGACCAGAATCCCGGCTACGTTCACGATCTCGAGGGAATGGCGCCGGAATACAACGTCGACATCCGTTTCGAAGAGCGGCGCCAGGAAGGCATGGAGGACCGGAATTATACCTACCATGTGGATCGCGGCAAGTTTGATTTGATGTTGCTGCAGCACGCGCACAATCTGGGCGCTACGGTTTATGACGGTGTGAAGGTGAGCCGGGTCGATTTCGGGCCCGAGCAGCCTGAGGTTTACTTCAGCATCGGTTCGAAGGAAATGAGCGTGAGCTGCAAGATGGTGGTCGATTGCAGCGGACGCCAGACTTTCCTTGGCAACCAGCTGAAGTTGAAAATTCAGGATCAGGTGTTCGATCAGTACGCGATTCACTCATGGTTCGACGGTTACGATCGGAAGGTGTTTGCGAAGCGCGATACGAATCTGGATTACATCTACATCCATTTCCTGAAAGTTTCGAATACGTGGATCTGGCAGATTCCAATCACCGATTCGGTCACGAGCCTGGGAGTAGTGACGCAGAAGAAAAACTTCTCCAAGTCGAAGTCGGATCGCGAGAAGTTCTTCTGGGATTCCGTGGGAAGCCGGCCGTTGATCGCGGAGACGCTGAAAAAGTCGGAGCGGATTCGCCCGTTTAAGGATGAGGGCGATTACAGCTATGCGATGAAGCAACTCTGCGGCGACCGGTTCATGCTGGTCGGCGACGCAGGACGCTTTGTGGATCCGATCTTTTCGACTGGCGTCAGCATCGCGCTCAACAGCTCACGGTTCGCGCACAAGGACATTCTCTCGGCGCTCGAGAAGAACGATTTCTCGCGAGAGGCGTTTTCGGATTACGAAAACAAGCTGCGCCGTGGCACGAAGAACTGGTACGAGTTCATCTCGGTGTACTACCGGCTCAACGTGCTGTTCACATACTTCATTCACGATAAGAACTATCGGCTGGATGTGCTGAAGCTGCTGCAAGGGGACGTGTACGACGAGGATGCGCCACCGGTTCTGACGAAGATGAAAGAGATGGTGGCGAAGGTGGAGCAGAACGAGAAGCATCCGTGGCACAAACTGCTGGGGGATTTGACGTCGGACTCGTTCCGGCCGTCATTCTAGAGCGGGCCGCGCGCGATTCCTCGCCCCGTCGGTAAAACGCGGGGCTACGGCGTGACGTATAGGGAATGACAGCGACGTACCTCCGTGTGTTTCGGTTTTTGCTGACACTGGAGTAGTATTGCAGGAATTTTAAGGAAGCCCGGCTCCTCGCCGGACTTCCTTTTTGAATCTCCTCCCCGGGTTCAGATTCATGTCGCGCACGAATCGAAATTTCGTTGTTGCGTACATTGTTCTGGTAGGGTTGCCATTGCTCGGCCTCGCGGGGATTCTGCGAAGCGGCCGCCATCTGACAGCTCCAATCTCTGTCGACGGCACGTGGAGAATCGAGGTCAACGGCAATGCGGCGGCCGGCCCTGCATGCGCCGCAGCGTCGACCTTTCTCAGTTCTCCCTTTGTGATCGGACAATCCGGGCGAAACCTGATCGTTACATTCGGTAAGAACAAAGCAACCGCAACTGGAACGCTGGACAACAAAAGCCTCAACACATCGATTCCTGCAGGGGACGAAGTTTCTGCAGCCCAATGTGGTCCGGCGATGTTGACCGCAGCCGTTAATCCGGCAGCAGAGCCGAGATCGATGAGCGGCCAGCTGTCATTTCCTGGCTGCCAGACATGTGCGCCCGTTGAATTCCGCGCCATTCGTCAACCCAGAAGCCCAAGCGGGGGAATGCACTGATGCCGAACCTTTTTATCCTTACGCTTCAGCTCGCGGTTGTGCTCGCAGCCTGCCGCCTGGTCGGGGAGGCGTTTCGGCGTATTCACCAACCAAAAGTTGTGGGTGAGATGTTCGCTGGAATCATGCTGGGGCCGTCGCTGTTAGGGTGGGTGGCTCCGCATTTTTCGGCATATCTTTTTCCGGCATCGAGCCTGGGCTTTTTGAACGCGCTGGCGCAGGTCGGGGTGGTTGTCTTCATGTTCCTGGTGGGGTTGGGCATCAATCCTGGAGAGCTGAAGAAAGAAAGCCATGCAGCGGTGCTGGCGAGTCATGTAAGCATCACTGCTCCCTTCGTACTGGCGGCATTTCTTGCGCTGTATCTCTATCCGCGCTTGTCGGACGACGGGGTCGCATTCACAAGCTTCGCATTGTTCATGGGAGCCGCCATGAGCATCACGGCGTTCCCGGTGTTGGCCCGCATTCTGGCTGAGCGAAACATGCTGGGCAGCCGGTTGGGAACGGTGGCGATTGCGTGTGCTGCAGTGGATGACGTTACGGGGTGGTGCATCCTGGCGTACATCGTGGTGCTGATCCGGGCGGCACACTCATCGACGTCGATATGGGTGACCATCGGAGGCATTCTGGTGTTCGGCCTCGCGATGATCCATGGCGTGCGACGGCTTCTGCGCGGATTCGAGCGCGTTTATCAGAAGAAGGGAGCGCTCAGCGAGAACCTGATGGCGTTGATGATGCTGCTGGTGCTGGCATCGTCGCTGATGACGGAGTATCTCGGCATTCATCTTCTGTTCGGGGCATTTCTGATGGGCGCGATCATGCCCAAAGAGCACAAGTTCGTACGTTACGTTCTGGACCGTTTCGAGACGATCACGGTCACGCTGCTCCTGCCGCTATTTTTCGCGTTTACCGGATTGCGCACCAACGTTGGGCTGGTGAAGGGGCCGGAGATGTGGATGTACTGTGGGCTGATCATTCTAGTGGCAACCGCCGGCAAACTGGGAGGGTCGACCATGGCTTCGTGGCTCAGCGGGATGCCCCTGCGGGAAGCTGCAGGCCTGGGCACGCTGATGAATACGCGCGGCCTGATGGAGTTGGTCATCCTCAATATAGGGTTGGATATTGGAGTAATTTCTCCGGCGCTGTTTTCCATGATGGTGTTGATGGCGCTGTTCACGACGTTTATGACGACTCCCTTGCTGCGGCTGATTTGCGGAAAAGAATTCGACGAGCTGACTTCGGAGAAGGTGATTGTGAAGCCTTCTGCGGCCGCTGTAGTGCAGAGCTACGTCGCCTAGAATCGGCAGCATTGGGCTTTACGAGAGCGGTTCCTGCCTGTTTTGCCTGCTTTTCGCGTGATAAACTCAGACCACTTGCACCGGAACGGCCGGTTGGATCGGCCGCTCCGGAATTGTCTTTTTGAGATGCTTTAAGGGGAAATATGAAACCAGCCATCGAGACGCCGGGAGGCGTCTCTCTCGACCCATTCAGTAAAACCGTCTGCTGCCTTCGGTGTGAACAGAAACTACAGCGCTACCAGTTGATGCGCGCGACTTTGGCGCCGGGTGCGGGGCACGCCATCTTGTCGTGTCCGCGGTGCGGGCATGTGGAGTTTTTGTCGGATTCGAGTCCGTTGCTGCAGAATCTGGAGTTAGTGGCAGTGGATAGTGGGGACGGGGATTAGAGTGTTCGTTCTCATCTGCCTGCGCCGGCAAAATGCATGGGTCCTTCGCTTCGCTCAGGATGACAATGCGCGGGGAGCACAAGGCCTTACGGCACGCATAAATGCGTGCCCCGATACGAAAACGCCCAACGTTAGAACGGGATGTCTTCGTCGGTGATGGGGCCGGACGGGGTTGGCTCGGGCTCGGGGGTGCGCTGATCGAAGTTATTGCTGGCGGCCGCCGAGGAACTCCGCGATCCGCCGCTGTAGTCTCCGCCAGCGCCGCCTTCGCCGCGGCCTCCGAGCAGGACAAGGTCGCTGACGACGACCTCGGTCATGTATTTCTTTTGGCCGGTCTGCTTATCGTCCCAAGAGTGAGTTCGTAAGCTGCCTTCGATGTAAACCTGGCGTCCTTTCTTCAGATACTCACTTGCAATTTCGGCGGTCCGTCCCCAGGCCGTGATGTTGTGCCATTCGGTGCGATCCTGCCAGTTGCCTTCCTTATCTTTAAAGCGGTCGGCGGTCGCGATGCTGAACTTTGCGACGGGCGTGCCCTGGGGAGTGTATTTCAACTCAGGGTCTTTGCCGAGATTTCCGAGAAGGATTACTTTGTTGACGCCTTTGCCAGCCATTTTGCGCTCCTTTTGACGGGGTTCAATATAACAGAAGGAAGGCGGTGGATAGGCTCGCCAGCGTCAGAATTGCGAATTGGGCGTTCCATTTTGGGCTGGTGTTATCGGTCTAAAGCAAGGCAGCAGTGGCTTTGGAATGGCTGAAAAGTGGATGTGGACGGTCCATTCTGGGGTATAATGCCCGCCATGCCTGTTGTCCCCGGAGCCGCCAAAGCTGTCGGGATGGTGCCCGACGAACTGAAGTTCGAGCCGAAGTCGAAGGGGCTCGCAACTCCGCGCAAGAAGAAACCCAAAGAACTCGCCGTGATCACGGAGTGCTGCACGGGGTGTGCCGGTTCGCCGGCGTGCGTGGAGTACTGTCCGGTGGAAGACTGCATGTTTTGGGTGCCGGATGAAGATAATCCGCCGTTTGGGCGGATACAGATCGATCCGATCCTGTGCATCGGTTGCAAGAAGTGCGTCAGCAAAGGGCCGGATGGATGCTTCCTGGATGGCTGCCCTTGGGATGCGATCGTGATGGTCGATACGGTTGAGGTGGAAAAAGAAGTCGGCGTGATGTCGATTTAGAGCCGGCTCTTGGCTTTCGTTATTCTGCCCTCGCAGTTCTGAAACAAAGGGTCTCTCCACTCCGCGTTGCTCTCGCTTCGCGGAACGCAACGCTCCGGTCGAGATGCCAGAGTTTAGAACTGTCATCGCTTGCGCTTCAGTTCCAGCAAATCCCACTTGTTGCCGTACAGGTCTTCGAAGACGGCTACCGTTCCGTAGGGCTCTTCTTTTGGCTCCCTTACAAATTTGACCCCGCGGTCGATATAGTGGCGATAGTCGCGGTAGAAGTTGTCGGTGTGGAGGAAGAGGAAGACGCGGCCTCCGGTCTGGTTGCCGACGCGGCTTAGTTCCTCGGGGTTGGAAGCTTTCGCCAGTAGCAGGTTCGTGCCGCGCGATCCAGGAGGCGCGACTAGAACCCAGCGTTTATCTTGCCCGGCGCGGTCTTTGGAGGGAGAGTCTTCGATCAGTTCGAAGCCGAGAACCTGCGTGTAGAAGCGGATGGCCTCGTCGTAGTCGCGTACAACGAGACAAATGGAGCCGATGGTCTGCATTTGAGCTTTCCGTGTTGCGAGATTCAGTGTGCAGCGGCGCGGGCGCGAATCGCCTGCTCGGTTTCTGTCGCCTGCTTGCGAACGTCATCAGACACGTCGGGGACTTCGCGCTCGTAGGGGCGAACTGCGTCCAGATCGTCGAGTTGGCCGACGATGTAGAGTGCGCGGAGAGCTTCCCAGACTTGCTGTGTGCCGGGATCGACGATGGCCACTTCGGAGCCGGCAGTGACGGTTGCGCCCGGTTGTGCGACGGTACGAATGCGGCCGGGAATCGGCGAGCGGAGATCGATCTCTTGCGTCGATCCGGTGGGCGTGAGTTTGGCGAGCAGTCCGCCTTGGTGAATCGCGGTGCCATTGCGATCGGAGTCGGCGATGCGTCCGCCAACGGGAGCCGTGATGGACACGGGGTGAAGCAGGGCGACGATCTCGGGACGACCGGTGGCGTCTCCGAAGCGCACCAGAGATAGTGCGGCGTTGCCGCGGACGATTGGGGAGGAATCCTGCAGCATCCTCAGGAGCGTTTCGTGAAAGCCAGCGCCGGAGGTGTCTTGGCCCATGACCCAGGCATCGGTGTTGCGGACTTCCTCCACGGGATTTGCGGCTAGGCGGATGAGATCGGGATACCACTGCCTGGCCGAGGCGTCGCTGTGGGACATGCGATCTCCGAGTTGAACGAGCGCATGCTGAATGTGGCGAGGCTTTTTGTCGTCGTGCAGGTACGCGGCGAGTTGCTGGTCCGAAAGATGGCGCCCGAACCAGGTATTCCACCAGAAGAGAAAGGGCATGAGGACGATCAGCCATCCGGTGACGAAGAAAAGGATTTTCTGGGTGCGGGACATGCCGCGCTTTGGCGGCCGAGCCGGCATTTCTTGAGGCTCTGACTGAGTGGCTGCAGGTTCTGGTGAAAGAGACATATACCCCGGGGTGGAACTATAGCAGAATCCTACTCCACGTCGGCATCGAGGACGCGCTCCTGTTCGAGATAGTGCGACATTGCGTATTGGGCCAAAAGGGGCGTCTGGAGCCGGATTTCGGCGCCGATCCATTCGCCTTTGCAATGCGGAGCATCCGGTGCGTGATTGCAGCGGCCCCCACTGCCGAATTGCGGCCCGAAGTCGGCGGACTGGATTTGATCGAACTGGTTGATCTGCTTCCATGCTTCGTCGCCGACCGTGCCGGAGACGTCGATTTTTAGCTTGAGCACCGACATAAAAATTGTTGATTGTTGATTTTTGATTGTTGAATGAAAACCTTCGGATTCGGAGCCTTTATTCAACAATCAACAATCAAAATTCAACAATTCCCCCGCTAGCTGTGCGGGAACCATTGATACAGCATGAAGTAGACGAGGACGCCGGTGATGCAAACATACATCCATAGCGGCCAGGTCCAGCGGGCGATGGCGCGATGCTTGGCGTAGCGGCCGCCGAGTCCGCGGGTCAGGGTAACGATGGCGAGCGGGACGATCACGACCGCCAGGATCACGTGCGAAATCAGGATCGAGAAATATACCGGACGAGACCAGCCCTGTCCGAGGAAAAGAATGTTGCCCACTTTGTAATGAAAGAAAAGATAGCAGGCGAGAAATAAAGAAGACGCGACGACGGCGGCGATCATGCAGAAGCGGTGTGCGGCCAGCTTCTTCTTTCGAATCAAGACGCGCCCGCTCAGCAGAAAAACGGCGCTGGTTCCATTGAGGGTCGCATTCAGGGCAGGGAAGAACGCGTACTGTTCAGCAATCACGCGGCGGGCCTCGTGGTACGGCGATTTGCCATGAGCAATGCCAGCCCGAACATCACCAGAGAGAATAGCAGCAAAGTTGCTACGGATGAGCCGAGCGGAAACATGGATTCCGCGCCGGGATAGAGAAGTGCGCGGAGCCCCTCGACTCCGTAGGTGAGCGGATTCAGGCGCATGATGACGCGAATCCAGCCCGATGCGCCCCCCATTGGAAACAGAGCGCCGGAGAGCAGCCACAACGGAATCAGGAACAGATTGACGATTCCGTGGAAGGCCTGGGAGGAATCCATGGGCCAGGCGATGGCGAATCCGAGGGCAGTTAGCGAGAAGGAGACGAGAAATACGACGACAAAAACCAGCAGTACCTGAACCAGTTGGAGGTGCACGCCAGCGAAGGGGGCGAAGATCAGGAAGATCATTCCCTGAACAGCGGCCAGCGTCGTTCCGCCGAGGACTTTTCCGAGAACGATGGCCGTGCGCGGCACCGGCGCGACGAGCACCGACAGCAGGAATCCTTCCTTGCGATCTTCAATGACCGACATCATGGTGAAGATCGACGTGAAGAGGACGATCATGATGAGCGCGCCGGGATAGAAGTAATCGAGATAGTGCTGCTGTCCCGGGCCGCCGCCGGAGCGGAAGGAAGTGCCGAATCCGGAGCCGATGACGAGCCAGAACACGAGCGGCGAAGCCAGCACGCCAATGACGCGCGTGGTCTGGCGATAGAAGCGCACGATTTCACGCCACCACAGAGTGAATGCGGGCAGCAGGACTCCGGCGGAGGCAGGACGCCCGAGGGGCCGCGACAATGTTGTTGCTTGAGTTGCCATAACTAAGTTGTCTTCGCTACCGGAGCCTTTGCTGCCGGCGCGATCTTCTTGCCCCGACGATCACGCAGCTCGAAAAGAACATTCAGCAGCAGGCACCCAGAAAGTGTCAGGAGGATGAGAGTCATAAATAATCCGTCGACAGTTGCGGAGGGCGGCCAGAGTTGGAGCATGCCAGTGGCAAAGATCCAGACGATACCAAACAGGGGAATGATGCCGAGCACCAGCGAGAGAGCAAGAATAATAGGGCGCACGCTACTTCCTCCTTTGCTTTTTGTCGTGTTGCGTGGAATCCGGTTCGTTGTTTTCACTCCAGAACTTGTGCCCGGTGCGATGGATGAATACGTCTTCCAACGCGGGCTTGCTGACGGAGATGGCCTGAATTTCGCCGGGAAATGCTTCGACCACATCGGGGACGAAGCGGTGTCCGCCTTCGCGCTCGATGCGCACCTGATTGCCGAGCACGGAGGCTTCTACATGGAAGCGTTCGCGGATCTGCTCTGCC
Source organism: Candidatus Sulfotelmatobacter sp. (assembly GCA_035945695.1). Lineage (GTDB taxonomy): Bacteria > Acidobacteriota > Terriglobia > Terriglobales > Acidobacteriaceae > Sulfotelmatobacter. The sequence goes on from DASYZZ010000021.1 coordinate 13,700, forward strand.
AATGACTCGGCGTTGTGAGCCGCATCGAGGAGGATGACGTCTCCGCCAATTTCGCTTTTCAGTTCGGTGGGAGTTCCGAGCGCGACCAGATTTCCTTCGTTCATGATTGCGAGGCGGTCGCAACGCTCGGCTTCTTCCATGAGGTGCGTCGTTACGAGGACCGAGACGTGTTCTTCGTCGCGCAGAATCTGGAGATACTGCCAGAGATCGCGGCGTGCGCCGGGATCAAGACCGGTGGTCGGCTCGTCGAGGAGCAGCACGCCCGGATGATGCAGCAAGCCCTTGGCTAACTCGATGCGGCGCTGCATGCCTCCGGAAAAAGTCTCGACGCGTTCCTTGGCGCGATCGGCGAGGCCGACGCGAGTGAGAATTTCGTGCACGCGTTGCTTTAGAGCGGAGCCGCGAAGGCCGTAGAGATGTCCCTGATGCCAGAGATTTTCGTATGCGGTGAGTTTCGGGTCGACACTCTGTGCCTGATGGACGACTCCGACCTGGCGACGCAGATTGCCGGGATCCTGGGCGGCATCGCAGCCCATGACGAGCGCGCGGCCTGCGGTCGGAATCATCAGGGTGGAGAGAATCCGGAAGAGAGTTGTCTTTCCGCTGCCGTTGGGGCCGAGCAATCCAAACAACTCGGCGCGACGGACGTCGAACGAGATTCCATTGAGCGCGGTGCGGTTTTCGTAGCGGTGTACGAGATTCTGAACGGAAATGACGGATTCGGCGGAGTTGTAGTCCAACTCCGGAACGGAATCAGCGAGCACAGCAGCTTTCGAAACCAAAGCGAATCCCCAGATTAGAGCGGTTTACTATTGCAAAGTCCTGAACAAAAGGTCCCTCCACGCGCGACTGCTTCGGCTTTGCCGAAGCAGCCACTTGGTCGGGATGACAAAACCAAAAACGTTCTAGGCAACGGATGCGTTCCTTTCTGCCTGTGGCAGTCTTTCTTCGAAGGCGACGGGAACGTGTCTCCAGACCTGAATGGCGAGAATCACTGTCGTAGCCAACAGCAGGGCACCGACGGCGACGTGGGTCACGGTAGCGACGACCATTGGCAATTCGGGCTGAACGGCATCGCGTCCCCAGGCGACGCGGGTTAGGAACGCGGTGAATCCGAGGCACAATTGCGCGATGAGTAAGGACAGCATCACGATTGCAGGCTTGCGGACTGCGTCGACGTTGGCATAGACAGTCAAGGCACGCACCGCTGTCCACGCGAGCACGAACGAAACCACCACGGCATGCAGTACGTGCGGCCACCAACTCATACCATGGTGTCGAAACATGCCGCCCAGAATAAGTTGCACATACAACACGAAGATCGAGAGAAGGGTGAGCGTAAAGAGGCTAGGACGTCGCTCGTCGAATTCGACTCGCGGAGCTTCTTCCACCCATTGGCGGCCGGTGAAAAGGGCGATTGCGACCGCAATGCAAAAGAACGTTTGAGCCATGGTTGCATGGGCGGTGGACACGGCCGGCGGCTGAAACAGCAGAACGGTGAGGCCGCCCAATATCGCCTGAGCGATCAGCGTGCAAAAAGCGCCAATCGCTAACCATCGCATCCAGCGCCGTCGCTCGGAGATGAGAGTCCAGACGGCAATGCTCAAGGTCAGGGTAATTAACGAACCCGCGAGCATGCGGTGAGTCCATTCATAACGGATTCCACCAACAAAATGGGGGACTTTGATCAGATATCCGAACGAGGTCGGCCAGTCTGGAACGGAGAGCCCGGCATCATTACTGGTGACGAGCGCTCCAGCCGTGATCACCACGAGAGTGGCGCAAGCCACAAAAACGGCAAACGCGTGAAGTCCGCGATTATACGGTGTAGTTATAGCTTTCAGGGCAGAGCCTCTTTGGTCAAGAGTTGCCAAACGACGCAGGCATGACCCGGATGAGCTGAGCGAGAGCCACGATCTTCGCTCAAGCCCACCCGGTATTCTATCAAACCGCAGCGGCTATTCGCCGCTTGCTTTGAACGTCTGGTCGACGGTCTTTGTGTCTTTTGGACCGACGGTGACTTTCTGATCCTGCTCGCCAAGCTTCTCGTGAACGAATGCCAGCGTGTAGTCGCCGGGAGGCAGGCCCTTGATTTCGTACTTGCCATCTTTGGAGGTGACGGCAAAGAACGGGTTCTTCACGACGTTGATGTACATCTTCATCCACGGATGCTGGTTGCACTTCACGGGCAGCATGATTTCTTCGCGGGCGAAGGTCTTGGTGATGTCGGGCGAAGAAGGAGGCTGCGATTCGTTCCACTCGCGATTGTCTTTGGGCGTGGGATGAATGTTGTGCGTGGTCGGATCGGCATTCTTGATGTCGACGGTTTGTCCGGCCATGACTCCGAGCACGTGAGGGTGATAGCGGCATCCTTTTTGCTCGAGCTCGACGGGTGTGGTGGGAACGTCGAAGGTGCGGTTGCCCAAGCCGTCTTTCACATAGACGAATACGTTGGCGAGATCGCCGTTATCAACTTCGAGATTCTCGGCTTCGTTCGCGCCTTTGCAGCCTGGGTCCTGGCTCATATCGATCTTTGCCGGCTTGGGCGCCGCGCCGTCGAATTTCACAGTGCCGTTGATGGTCGCGACGGTAGCAGGATCGATCGGAGTGGCTGCCGGAGCCTGAGCCGCCGGCTGTTCTGAGGCATTGTTGGATTGCTCTGTGTTTTCTTTCTTGCTGCACGCACCCATAAAGAGCAGTGCGCAAAGTGCAAGCATGGCGATGCTGATTGTCCAACCAGTTTTTTTACTCATGATGTTGCCCTTTCTTTGAATTGCACTGCCTAGATCTCGTTCGTATTCCGAGGAGCCGGAGCGGATGAATGGCGACCCGGGGAATTTTTGCTCTTCGCGAGATTTTACTGCGATCCTCCGCTTGCTGCATGATGCATTTCCACCGCAGCCTGTTTATGGGCATGCGAGGGCGTAATCGAGGCAGTCTTTGCGTGCGGCATAGAGGCTGCGACTCTTCTTTGTTCTTCCGGCGTCAGCTGGAAGATGTAATCCGTCAACAGCTTCCGGTGGTCGCCGGTGAATCCGTTGAAGGTTGGCGGAGTGGGCCCCGCGAATACCCATTTGTTGTCCTGCCCCTGCTTGAACAATCCAGAGGGCATGGAGGTGCCGGGGCTGACGGCCTGCGGATCGGTGATCCAGCGCTCAACCCAGTCGGGCTTCAGACGTTCTTTGGCCAGCAGGAAATTCGGCGCGGTCGCGATCTTGTCGTGCGCGGGATCTCCTGTGGCGTGGCACTTCAGGCAAGGCGCAGCGGTGCTCGAGAACAGACTGCGCGCCATGTCGGTTTCCTTTGCCGTAAGAACCGGAACTTGCTCCGGAATGTATGGCATCGGTTGCTGCGAGAGAGCCTGGAAGAAGCGGACCAGGATTCTGAGTTCGTTATCCGAGAACGAGAACGTAGGCATGCGGACTTTCAGGTATGGCCGCACTCCGTCGCGATTCGTATCGGTTGTGCTAAGCGCGGGATTCGACAGGAACTTGCGGAGCCATTCGGGATCGACACGAGCGCCTTCGGTCAGCAGCTTCGGCGGAAGTTGCTCCTGCACGTCCTGATATTGCGGCAATCCCATCAGGATCGTTTTCTGGCCGGGGATGAACTGATGACATCCCATGCAGTTGTATTTTTTGACCACCCACCAGCCGGCCTGAATGTCATGGCGCGCATCGCCCGGCTTATATCGGTAGCTCTCAGGCAGGGAAGTTTCTTCGCTGCCCATGAGGAACGTGGTGATATCGAGAACCTGATCTTTGGTGAGATGGAGATTCGGCATGCGCAGAGCTTCCATCGGACCCTTGACCATGCCTTTATCGAACACGTTGGGCTCGGCGAGTTTGTGCTCAAAAAATCCCTTGTGGTTGTACCAGGGCTTTGTGGCAGGGCCGTCGGGAAGCCGCGCCAGGTCTTCCTGGTCGGTGATCGGTTCGGTGCCTTTGCCGCCGCGCTGGGATGGGATCGTGAACAGGGCGAAGTCAAGACGCTCGATCGGCTTACTGCCTTCGAAGGTCAGTTCGGTGCCGATGCGGCCCTCTTCTTCCATACCTGCGATTTCATGGCATCCGGAGCAGCCGAACTGGCGGACCCATTTTTTGCCTTCTTCTTTTAACGACGGGTCGTCCATGTAGGACGCGTTGGCATACGATGACGGCTCTTTTGTTTTCTGCGTCATCAGGAATGAGGCGACATCTTCGGCGTCTTCTTCGCTGAGACGCAGGCTCGGCATCACCGTCATGTTCTGGACTTGCAGTTCGTGGCCATCGTTAGGGCAGCGGCTGTGCTCAAGATCGAACTGGAAGGGAAGTCCCTTCTTCGCGTAATCCTCGGGGCCGATGTCTTTTTTCTCGTACGGGCAATAGGGACGCGTGCGCTCGCGGGCGTTGTGAACCCAGCGGACGAGGTAATCGTAGTTGGCTTTCTCGCCTTCGCGCGAGAGATTCGCGGCGAAAGTTCCGCCGATTGTCTGACTGCCTTCGCCGATGGAGTGACAGGCGAGGCAGCCGCGCTCTTCAAACAATTCTTTGCCATGCGCGGCATTTCCCGGCTTGTGCTTGGGCAGGGCATCGGTAAGGCCCGACTGCCAGATGAAGGCGGAAATCGCCTCAATCTGATGATCGTTCAGACGGAAGTTCGGCATCTTCGTCGTGGGGCGAAAATCGGTGGGCTTCTTCAACCAGACTGGAATCCAGTTCTTGTTCAGCTTGAGGCGGACGTCTTTGAGATTCGGGCCGACTTTTTTCTGGTCCTGCATGAGGCTGTGCGATTCGAAGTCAAGTTGCTGCAGGCGGCCGTCCAACTTGCTGTTGGCGACCTTCAGGTCGACGGCTTTGGTGTTGAGCGCGTTGGCTTCGTCGTTGGTCTCCGCGGAGTCGGCCTGCTTCATCAGGTACGCCGATTCCTTGAGATTGTCGACTTTTTCCTTCTCGATCTGCTTGATCTTCTGCGTGATCGAGTTCAACTCTTCGGGCTCTTTGTCGTATCCCTCATAGCGATGACAACCCATGCAGCCTTTTTGGCGGAAGAGATCCTTGCCGTCGTTGATGGTCTGGAATTGCACGTCGCCGCTGACCAACTCCATATCGGCGGCGTGGCAATTCTGGCAGCCAGCCTGGATGTTTTCTTTCGGGAAGAGCGGCCATAGCCAGTGTTCGTAATTTCCGTGCGCTTTTTCGATGCTGGTGGTGGCGCGGCCATTCCCCTGATGACAGGGCGAGCAGCCGAATTTTTCGGGATCGTGAATCTGCAGCAATTCCGGATCAGGATGGCTGGTGAACGCGCGCGCGTATTCGTCCGGCTTCTTTTCTCCTGCGGGAGTCATCGACGCCTGGGTGATCTTCAGAGGTTCGCGCTCGTTCATGTGGCAGGATTCACAGCGGTCGACGATGTTTGCCTGCGCTACGTTGATCTGAACGATTTGCCCGTCCCAGTCCGCGACTTTCTTCTTCAGACCATCAATCTGCGCGGGAGTGAGATCGACCATGTGATCGCTGACGTACTCATCCATCTTTGATTTTGCGGCGGTCATGGGCTTGAGCACGTCGCCGAGTTCGAGACTTATCCTGGTCTTTTCGTTGCGGACGTCGTTATAGGTTTCTTCCAACTGATGGAAATTGAACTGCTTTCTGGTACCGTCGGGAAACGTTACCGTCGCAACCTCGCTTTCATAGGCGTCAATATCTTTCTGTTTGCTGGCCTTCCCGGAGGCGCTTTTTGTTGTTTCCAGTTCATAGGTGAGGGCGTTCACATAGGCGCGGCGATCGGTGAATACGCTCTGAATCGCGAGAAGCCGGGCGTTGGCGTCGTCGAGTTCGGTTCGTACTTTGGCGGCCTGATCCTTGGTATCAGCGTAGGCCTTTTCGTAATCCTGCTTGAGGGCAATGTATTGGGAATCGCTCTCGACGGAGGACTGCGACTTTGCTGACTTCGAGCGCGCGGTGTTCAGGAATGCGCTGTAACGATCCTTCCATTCGTCCTGAAAAGCTTTCCAGGGGCGCTGTCCCCAGGCCTCGTCCCACAAGGCCCAGAACAGGGTCGCGATGAGAAGGATCGACGCGATGACGTAATGCGCAGCATAGGACTTGCTTGTGATTGGATCTTGCTCGGGGATGGGTTTATCGGGCATCGGGACCTCGGTCAGGGATCAGGGGCCAGGGACTAGGGACCAGTGGAAGCGTTCCTCCGAAAAAGTTATCCGTCATCATTCTTGTCTGGCTCGATTCGAGTCTCGTTAGAAATTCCTATTTGCTACTTAGGTACAATGTGCCGGTCAGATCTCCTTCGCTTCCGCTCAGGATGACAAATCGTGAACGGCCGACGACGAACGACTAACGACCAATGACTGACGACTAACGCCTAACGCCTAACGACGTTTCTCATATGTTGAACCACGGTGTAATCCACACGTACTTGATGTGCCACAAGAGGCGAAGCGACATCTTTACCGGCAGTGCGACCATGGTCAGCAACAAGAACTGCATGAGCGAGAACTGCAGCAGGCTCATGCGCTTGAAATCCTTCGCCATTTTGCGCCGGAAGAGCGAGTAGACGAGTCCGCCGCCGATCAGGTAATAACCGATGACGATGATCGCGCCGAACACACCTTTGCCCAGATTCGACGTGATTCCAAACAGGTCAGGCAAATCGCGGTTCACCTCATAAATGAGACGATTGTGGTCCCACGTTTGCCCCGGCCAGAACCATTGCCAACCAGGGCCGCGGATGAACGTTCCGATCAGGATCATCGTGACCCAGAGAATCAGGAAGCCGAACAGAAAAGTCGAAATGCAGAATTTGCGCTGCTTCCAGGTGTAATAGCCGCTGCCGAGGGGATTGGTGTCGATGTAGGGGATCACCATCAGGCCGACGATGATCAGCGTCGGCATGACCACGCCGGCAATCCACGGATCGAAATAGACGAGCATCTCCTGCAGGCCGAGGAAGTACCACGGGGCTTTGGCAGGATTCATGGTCAGGTTGGGATTCGCCGGTTCCTCGAGCGGAGCATTCAGCGTGATCGACCAGACCATCAGGATGATGGTGATGATGATGGCGGCAAGGAACTCAATGCGCAGCAGAAAGGGCCAGACGTGGACTTCTTTTTGCCAGCCCTGCTTGAAGGGCCAAGCCTTGCGATGGTGCGTCTTGGCCAATGCGGGATCGCCCTCGAGTTGCGCGATGAGTTGATCGTTCGCGTGCGCCTGCTTCCACGCCAGGTAGATGTAGAAGACGAGCAGCGGAATCAGCGCCACGATTGGCACGTTGTCCGGAGCGGAGCAAATCTCCCAAAGTTGTCGCCAGTCCATAGATTCTCCACACAGCTGTCGAGCTTCCGTTCGACCGGGACAGCCGAGGCGGCTGTCCCCACGTTCACTCTCCCGCGGCTTTCGGCCCTCTGCGGGGCTTATCGGCTTCGGCCTCGAGCATGACCGGAGCCGGCCCGGATATTCCCCCGTCTTTCCTCACACGCCAGAAGTGCACAATCATCAACACCGACGCCACGATAGGGATTCCGATGCAATGCCAGATGTAAGACCGCAGCAGAGCATTGGCGTCGACGATCGATCCGCCTAGCAATCCGAAGCGCACGTCGTTGTAAGGCGTCATTCCGAGTTGATGGCCGAATGGGCCTTCATGCCCCAGCAGCGGCGTGGCGCGCGCCATATTCGTTCCCACGGTGACGGCCCAGAATCCGAGCTGATCGTCGGGAAGCAGATATCCGGTGAAGGAGAGCAGCAGCGTGAAGACGAGCAGCAGCACACCGATGTTCCAGTTGAATTCGCGCGGCTTTTTGTACGAGCCGGTCAGGAAGACGCGGAACATGTGCAGCCAGACGCCGATCACCATGAGGTGGGCGGCCCAGCGATGCATGTTGCGCAGGATCTTGCCGAAGGGGACGTCGTGCTCCAGATAAAGGACGTCGCGAAACGCCTGCACCTTGGTCGGGTGGTAATAGAACATCAGAAGCACGCCGGTGTAGGTGAGGATGACAAACAGAAAGAACGTGATGCCACCCATGCCCCACGTGTAGCTGTAGCGGACTGCATCGCGATTGATCTTCGCCGGATGCAGGTGGAGGAAGACGTTCGAAAGCACGCCGAGAGCGCGGTTTCGCGGAGTGTCGTCGTGCTTGTGCCGGAAGATCGATGTGTAGACCTGGGTCTTGGTGGGATCTTTCAGGCCTTCGATCTGCTCTTTCGCCTTGGTTGGAATGTCGGTTTTGAGGGCCTGAATGTCGTCTTTGACTCCGGTGGTGACTTTTTCTAGGAGTCCGACTTTGCCGCCATTCTTCGCGTCGCCGTTGCCTGCGCCGCTAGCACCGTTGCCGCCGTTGGGATTATTTGCGTCAGCCATAAGATTATTGAGTCATTGAGTCATTGTGTGATTGAGTCATCTGGCCATTGAAGCCAGTCCGCGTCGTTGTCCGGTTTTCAATTGCTCGATCACGAAATCAGTCAATCACGCAATTCTTCTACACACCGGTCAGGAATGCGCCCGGATCATTAAAGTGAGTTGGCTGGCCCTTGGGCCAGGAATAGAGTTTGGCGGTGTCGACGAGGATCTGCCCGTCGGGTGCGAGTTCAATGTGCGCGCGATCCATGGGACGCGGCGCCGGACCTTCGAAGTTGATTCCTTCGCTGTCGTAGCCGCTACCGTGACATGGACACTTGAATTTATTCTCGGCCGGCTTCCAATCGGGCGTGCAACCGAGGTGGGTGCAACGGGCGTAAATGACGAATAACCGGTCCGGCGTGCGATCGACCCAGATGCGGTACTGCTGCAGGAATTTCTCGTCGATCCCGAGGGCGTACTCGGAAGGAAATCCAATTTTGAAAACGGTGTTGGGCTCGAAAAGCGTGCGAGGCAGGAAGAACCGGAAGAATGCGATGAACCAGGCCACGAGGAAGCCGGTGATCATGGTCCAGGCAAACCGGCGGCGGTGGTGGTCAATCTCCGTCGAGGGAGCGGTCCCCGCGATCCCGCCAGCGGCTGCTGCTTTCGAGGTTCCCACCGCGGGAGTGCCAACATATTTCGTGGCATCCACCGTGGGTTTGGCCGGCTTCGTGGCCGCTTCCGGATTCGGACCGACCTTGTCGGTCTCCAACTCCGCCATGTCCCCTCCTCTGCCTGTCTTTTAATTCGGGCCCTAATCTAATCCGGCGGCGGCCGCGTACTGTGGCTCCGCCAACTTCCTCCCATCGTTACGAATCGGTATGAATGAATGGACTTCTTGCCCAAGGGCCTGCTGCACGATCTGCCCCAGAGCCTCAATGAACTTTGGTGAATCGTTGAGCCCGGGGCTCATTTCGAATTGCCGGATGCCGAGCCCGTAAGCTTGTTCTCGGGCTTCGTGATCAATCTCACCCAGGGTCTCGACGTGATCGGAGACGAAAGCGATCGGCACCACACAGACCTCTTGAACCTGTTCCGCCGCGAGCGTACGTATCGTTTGATGCAAGGAAGGCTGCAACCAGCGGCTTGCCCCTACTTTGCTCTGGTAACAAAGCCGGTGGGGATTCTTCCATCCGCCGCGCTCCGTCAGAAGCCGCGCCGTTTCTTCGATTTGGCGCTGGTACGGATCGCCCCTCTCAATCACGGAGATCGGAACGCCGTGCGCGCTGAAGACAATCACGGGCCGTTCCGGAGCAGGGAAGCGCGACAGCGCTTCGTTAATTTTTTCGACGAGTGAATCGAGATACGTCGTGTTCCGATAGAAGTCGGGGACGTCGTGCGCAGGAACGGCATCCTGAAACAGCCGCCGCCACTCATTCAGGCTCGACCCAGTCGTGGTCGAGGAATACTGCGGATAGAGGGGGAGCAGCACGATCTCGTCGCACTGTGCTTCGCGAATCTTTTCTATCGCTTCGCTCGTAAAAGGATGCCAATAGCGCATGGCCACAAAACACCGCGCATCAAGTCCCTGCGCCCGCAGTTCAGATTCGAGCGCCCTTGCCTGCTGTTCTGTGTGACGCCGAATGGGCGAGCCTCCGCCAATGGTCGAGTAGTGATGCTGCACTTTTCTGGCGCGGGTCGCGGAGATGAGCTTGGCGAGGGGTTTGCGTCCGATGCGGGCAAATGGAAAATCAATAATATCGGGATCGCAAAATAAGTTATATAAAAACGGTTCTATCGCTTCCAGCGTGTCAGGCCCACCCAGCTGAAAGAGAACTATCCCCACACGCCGTGTTGTGCGCGTCATTCCCCAGAACCCCAGAACGCACGCACTGTACTCCGAACCGAGCGCGCGAGTCAATGGGAGAACTGCAAATTTGATGAAGAATCTGCGGGCTTGTCATTGCAAACGGCACGTCCAGAGGGCAATCTGATAGTTCATGCCGGAATTGCCTGACATTGAAGCGTACCTGACCGCCCTCGAATCGCGCGTCGTTGGAAAGGAGTTGGAACGAGTTCGCATCGCGAGTCCGTTTTTGCTGCGAAGCGTGCAGCCTCCGATAACAGCGGTGGAGGGACAAACAGCGAGGACGCTGCGCCGGATCGGAAAGCGCATCGCGATCGGAGTCGACGGAGACCTGTGGGTTTTAGTCCACCTGATGATCGCCGGGAGACTTCACTGGAAGCCGCCCGGGGCAAAGCTTGGGGGACGGCAGAATCTGGCGGCGTTCGATTTTCCTGAAGGTTCGCTTGTACTGACGGAGGCCGGCAGCAAGCATCGGGCGTCGCTGCACGTGGTGAGTGGGGAAGAGAACCTTGCGGCCTTCGACGCAGGAGGCATCGACGTGTTCACGGCGGATCTTGATTCGTTCCGGTCAGTGCTGAGCGCGGAGAATCATACGCTGAAGAGAGCCTTGACGGATCCGCGGCTATTGAGCGGTATTGGCAACGCTTATTCGGACGAAATTCTTCATGCAGCGTAACTCTCGCCCATTGCCATGACGAAGAAGCTGACTTCCGAGGACTGGAGCAGGCTCTTCGACAAGACACGGCAGACGGTTGAATTGTGGAGCGATCGACTGCGGGCGGAGGCGAAGGATTCGTTTCCCGAGAAAGTGACCGCTTTCCGCAAAGACATGGCGGTGCATGGACGGTACGGGTTGCCGTGCCCGAGATGCGGCGAGAAGGTTCTGCGAATTCGGTATGCGGACAAGGAAACCAACTACTGCGCGAACTGCCAGACCGGGGGCAAGGTGCTGGCGGATCGCAGCCTGTCGCGCCTGCTCGGGTCGGACTGGCCACGAACTCTCGAGGAGTTGGAAGGCCTAAAACGCCGGTAGTTCATTCCGGAGAACTACTGATGGATTCCCACGGAGAAGCCTGCTAGGGTTCCAATACCTGTCGTATCCCGAGCGTCGAGCCATGAATATCTCCGCCCAAATTTCGCCGCCCGAGGGATTGCTGAAATTCGAATTCGGCTCAGACCGCGATCGCGCAACGTGGGTATACGGCGTGCTTCGAGAATTGATGGAGACGCCGATCGCGGAGCGCACCCAAAAACTTGCGGAGCTTACCGCGGGGATCGAGGCTCACCCACATCGAGACGAAATTCGCGCGGCGTTCCGCGATTTCTGGTCGCATCACTCGTACGTTCGAGTCATCGCTGAAGCGGGTCTTCCGGATGAGACGTTTCTCGCGCGGGAATTATTCGGCCGGGCGGTGAAGCGCCTGCTGCCGGAAGACGAGGTTCGCGGAGATTTGTATGTCCTGCTGGACTCGCTCGGTTTGAAAGAACGAGATGCGGCGTGGCTGGCGTCGCTGCCAGAGGACCTGGTGCGCTGGTGGTCGGACATATTCCGGCTTTCGACTTCGTCTTTGCTGGCGTCCTGCAAAATTCTGGCGCTTCGGGCGGCCAACATTGCCCTTTCCCGCGACATGGTGGTGCTCGCCACTGATGAAGACATCACCAAGTCGTGCTTCTTTCATTTGCCGTCGCTGGTGGAATCGGTTGTGCTGCACCCTGAAGAATATCCGCGCTGGGAGCAGCAGCGCGACGCCTGCATCGCCCAATTGCGGGAATTCAATGAGCGCGTCGAAAAAGAGGGAACTTCGGCCGGGCTCGTGTTTCGGCTTCGGCTGCTCCGCTCATTTTTGTGGAGGATCGACCAGGTCCTTGGGCTTCGCAGGCCTGAGGCCGACGCGCGAAAATTTGCAGTGTCGCCGATTTACGGATTCGCTTCTCAGCGGCGCATTCTCAAGGTGGCGAGCACGACTTTTCGTCGGCTGGCGCGCAGCCTGGTGGAAAAGACGGGCAGAGTCGGTGCACATTACATTGCACAAAACGCCCGCCACTGGCGCAAGCTGGGCGCGGGCGCGATTATGGCAGGCGTTATTACCTGTTTCACGGCGCTGGTGAAGTACAGCATCTCGGCGCGAATCCAGGCTCCGCTGTTGATCGCCATCGGACACTCCCTGAACTACTGCGTGAGTTTTCTGTTGATGCAGGCGGGCGGATTCCTGCTTGCCTCCAAGATGCCGGCCGCCACCGCGGCCACGCTGGTCGATGCGATGGAAGATCCCGCCAAGGACCACATGGCCAGAATGCGGGCGATTTCCCAAACACAGACGATTGTGACGATCGGCAATCTTTTGGGCGCGATTCCTGTATCGATGGCTATCGATCGACTGTGGCACGTGATATTTCACCATCCGTTTTTGACGCAGGCGGAAGCGGAGCACGGCGTTCACATGGTGATTCCGCATCAATCAGGAACGATTGCGTTTGCGATTGTTACGGGCGTCCTACTTTGGATTTCGTCGTTGGCGACGGGCTGGACCGGGAACTACATTGCCGTTACCAAGTTGGACGCAGCAATCGCGAATAGCCTGAGGGTTCGGGAGCGACTCGGGTTGAAACGTGCGGCTCAACTGGCTGAATGGGTGAAGCATCACGCGCCCGGATCGGTTGGTTACATCGTGCTCGGGTTCCTGCTTGGAACGGTTCCGATTGTTGTAACGCTATTTGGAATTCCGCTCGAAGTGCGACACGTAACACTTCAGGCGGCGAGCCTTGGATACGCGCTCGACGGAATGCTGTTTTACGGCGGGCTGACTCGCGTTGACCTGATTGCGTCCTTATCCGGAATTCTGCTGATCGGAGTGCTGAACATCTCGACGTCGTTCATTCTGAGCTTCCTGCTCGCGATTCGCGCGAGAGATGTGGGAGAGGAACGGGCGAAGAGTTTTCTGAAGGAAGTTCGGCACGAACTAATCACGAGCCCGTTCTCGTTTTTGCTGCCGAAGCGAAGCCAGTCTGAATCTGGGTAGTGGGCAGTTGCGATTCAGTGAACAAAAAGAATTGCACTGCGCGTTGCCGTCCGTTGCGCAGACGGCAACGCTGCAGTCGAGATGGCGGTAAATGGCCCTACGGCAGTTGCAGTTCAGCCTTTTCCGGGACGACGATATTGTGGCGTTCGCCGCCGGACCAGTAAAGGACTCGCAGAACCTTGTGCACGTGCGGGTCGGGATCGACGCCGATGTGCTCGTTATCGACGCGAGTGTGGAGGCGCCCGTCATCGATCATCTGGCGAAGGCGATCGGTCACGTTTACGAAATGTCCCTCGCCTCCGTAGTAGGCGCGCATGATGTGCAACTCGCGCCCACCATGCCATTCGAAGCCGCGATCCGGATCGATTTCCAGCTGGACGACGCTGTGCTCGGGGAAGGAATAATCTTGCGTATCTCCGTCCCAGTGGCGAATGCGGATCACGAGGTCTTTTACGTGTCCCGGAGCAGGATCGACGCCGAGCACCTGGCGGGTCGCTTCGAAATTCAGCATACCCTCACGCACCAGGGATCGAACCTGCGGTGTTACATCGACGCGGCGGCCCGGCAATCCCCACTCTGCCGCCACCAGTTCGCCGCCCTGTCCCATGGCGGGAAGAGCCAGCAATAACATCAGCGCGAAAGAGCCCCAAACGCCCAAGCTTCGTTTGTAATGCATCACGCCTCCTTCGTTTTGAATAACAAAATTCGAGCGGAGCACTGCCGTGGCGCATTAACCGGCGGACTGCATTTCGGCGATCACGGCGTCGGCAAACTCCGAAGTTCCAGCTTTACCTCCGATATCCCGCGTCAATTTTTCCGGATGACGATAGACGCGCTCCAGTGCGTTGCGAATCTGCGTGGATGCGGCATGTTCTCCCAGATGGCGCACCATCAGCAAGGCTGACCGCAACAGGGCGGTCGGATTCGCCAGATTCTTGCCCGCGATGTCAGGGGCAGAGCCATGAACGGCTTCGAAAATCGCGCAGTCGTCGCCGAGATTCGCACTGGGGACGAATCCCAGGCCGCCTACGAATGCGGCGCACAGGTCCGAGAGAATATCGCCGTATAGATTTTCCATCACCAGCATGTCGTACTGGTAGGGATTCATGACCAGCTGCATGCAGGTGTTGTCGACGATGTGCTCGCCGTAGGTAATCTCGGGATAATCTTTGGCGACATTTCGCGAGCAGCGCAGAAACAGGCCGTCGGACATCTTCATAATGTTCGCTTTGTGGATGGCATGAATCTTCTTGCGCTGGTTCTTGCGCGCGTATTCGAAGGCAAATTTCGCGATCCGGGTGCACGCCTTCTCGGTCATGATCTTGAGACTCTCCACGACACCCGGGACCACCTCGTGCTCCAAGCCGGAATAGAGGCCTTCGGTGTTCTCGCGAACGATGATCAGGTCGACGTCGGGATACCGAGTCGGAATGTGAGGGAGATTGCGAATGGGACGGAAGTTCGCGTACAGCTCGAACTTCTTGCGAAGCGCGACGTTGATGCTCGGAAATCCGCCACCCACAGGCGTTGTCACGGGACCCTTGAGTCCGACATGGGTGCGCTCCAGAGAGTCGATTAATTCTTTGGGGATGTATTCGCCGGATTTCTCATAGGCTTCGGCGCCCACGGCGAACGTTTCCCATTCAAATTTGACTCCCGTCGCTTCGAGGATGCGGACCGTGGCGTTGGTGACTTCAGGGCCAATGCCGTCGCCGGGAATCAGGGTTACTTTATGAGTCATGCGTATGTCGTTCCTTAAGAAAAATATCGTTCCACCATGTAATCAATAAAAATTTATGGAGCTTTAACTTTCACCAGATCCTTCAACTCATTCATGAATTCTTTTACGTCCTTGAAGTCGAGGTACACCGAGGCAAATCGCACGTAGGCGACTTTGTCGTAGCGGCGCAGGCGGTTCATGATGAGCTCGCCGAGTTCGCTGGTCTTGCGTTCGCGCTCGGGGGACTCGATTACGAATGATTCGGCCTCATTCACGATCTGCTCGAGCTTGCTGATCGGTACGGGACGCTTCTCGCAGGCGCGCAGCAATCCGTTGAGAACTTTCTGGCGGTCGAATTTTTCGCGGCGGCCGTCTTTCTTGACGACCATGTAGGGAATTTCGTCGATCCGTTCGTAGGTTGTGAAACGTTTTCCGCACTTCAGGCACTCGCGCCGGCGGCGGATCGAATCAGCTTCCTTGCTCTCGCGCGAATCCACAACTTTGTCGTTCTCAAACCCGCAAAAGGGACATTTCATGGCGCTTGGGTATCGGTGGTCGGTCAGACACTTCGGATTTCCTCGCTCCGCATTCGAACTTGCAACGGGGAACGAGCGCGAATCTTTGCTGCTGGCCGAAGGGAAATTGTAACAGTTGAAAGAGTAGGGAGCGTCTTGGCCGGTGCGTTTTCGGGCGAGTGTACCTGCTTGCGAAACAGCGGGTCTCCCCACTCCGCGTTGCCGTGCGCTTTACGATCGGCAACGCTCCGGTCGAGATGACAGTGATTCGGTATGGATACTTATTCGGTTACTACGGCCTTTACCAGGTTGCGCGGGTGATCCACGTCGTAGCCTTTTTTGGTGGCGACGTGGTAGGCGAACAACTGCAGCGGGATTACTTCCACGATCGGCAGCAGGAGTTCGGTCGCCGCCGGCACGTAGAAGACGTGATCGGCAATGCCGCCGACGTCTTTGTCGCCCTCGGTGGCGACGGCGACCAGTTGTCCCTTGCGCGAGCGGACCTCATTCATCACATCGAGCGTGCGGCGGTAGCGCAGCACGGAGTCGGGATCGCTGTGATCGCAGGTGGCTAACACGACAACAGGGAGCTTTTCGTCGACCAGGGCGTTGGGGCCGTGCTTTAGTTCTCCCGCCGGATATCCCTCGGCATGCGCGTAGGAGATCTCCTTGAGCTTGAGCGCGCCCTCGCGCGCAATGGCATAATGCACTCCCCGGCCGAGGTAGAGAAACTTCTCGGCCTTGCAATGAATTTCGCCGAATTTTTCTGCCAGTTCGTCCCATGTGGCCACGTTTTTTTCGATCGCATCGGGCAGGCGTCGCAGTCGCTGAAGATAGGACCGCGTGACCTCCGAGGTCATGCGGCCGCGCTTGCGAGCGAGGAACAAGGCCATCAGATAGAGGATCGTGACCTGGGTAGTGAAGCTCTTGGTCGCGGGAATGGACACTTCGCGCCCAGCGCCGGTGATCAAAGCGGCTCCGGCCTCGCGCACGATGGTGGTGTCGGGCATGTTGGAAACGGCGACGGTCTTGACCCCGCGGGTCAGGGCTTCGCGTTGCGCGGCAATGGTGTCGGCGGTTTCTCCCGACTGCGTGATGACCATGACGATGGGATCGACGGCAGCGTGAGTTGATCGGTAGCAGTACTCGCTGGCATATTCGACGTCGACGGCGACGCCGGAAAGATCTTCAATCATGATTTCGCCGGCGAGCCCGGCGTGGCGGCTCGATCCGCTGGCGGCAATGATCAGCTTCTCGAAGGTGAGCAGCGCACTCTCGAGCGGGAGCAGTTCTCCCGGGAAAATAATGTCTTCCTTCAGATGCTTGTCGATCGTTTTGGCAATGGCCGCCGGCTGCTCGTAAATCTCGCGGCGCATCGCGTGGGAGTGGTTGTGATTTGGCGTGATCTTAGTCTTTTTTGCAGGACTCATAATCTGTTTGAAATCTGTTCCATCCTTGCGAAATCTGGCTATGCTTTCGCACCTTCGAAGTGGGCTTCGATCTCCTCGAGTGTCTTGCCCTTTGTCTCGGGAAGGAACCAGGTCGCGGTGACGAAATAAATCACGGTACAACCGGCGAAGCCGAAGAACATAGTGGAGTATCCGTACTTGCCGACGGCAGGCAAAAAGATCGCAGCAATAGTCGTGGAAACTGCCTGATTCAGCACTAGCGCGATGCTCATTCCATTCGAGCGAATCCGTGTCGGCATGAGCTCGGAGAGTGCCAGCCATACGCAGACTCCGGGCCCCACGGCGTAAAACGCCATAAAGATAAAGAGTGTGATCGCAACGATCCATCCGTTTCGGGCACTCGGGACGGGTGTGATCAGCGCATTGTCGATCTTAAGGGGAGCGACGCGGGCGGCATCGAGATTTCCAAAGGGATGCGAGAAGAACGCCACTACCTTGTTCGCCGGAACCGCGCTGTCACGTGAGATCTCGATTGGCTTGGCGCCGGGATCATCGGAGCGCACTGCCTGGCTCGCTGCCCGGAAATCGCCATAGGAATAGATGAGCACCATGGAAGTCGGGCGCGCAGCCTCGGATTGCGATCCACTGGCGCCTAAGAGTTTGTGCGCAACGTCGCTGCTATAGACAAGCTTCAGAGTCTGCTCGGGTGTAACCAAGGCTTGAACTGAGGCCTTCGAATCGATGCGCTGCTTCTCGACACTCAGAAACAGCGCGCCGGTGCAGATCATGGAGACGATGATCCCGGCGGTGCCGACGCCGAGAAGGAATTTGCGTCCTTTCCTGTCGACGAGGACGACTCCGCCAAACGTAACTGTGAAATTAACGATCGTGAAAACAACGTAACCCCAATGCGCTGCAACGTCGGAGAGTCCGCTCTGGAGGAGGATATTGGTGTTATAGGCAATGATCGAGTTGATGCCGGTGGCCTGATTGAAGGCCAGAATGATGCAGGCGAGAATAAAGGGGATCACGTACTTGCGGCGGAGCAGAGAATCTTTGACCTTAGAGCTCGCCGAGGTTTTTGCCTTCTCGGCAGCACCGACCTCTTCCATCTCGCGCAGTTCGAGATCGGCTTGCTCGGTGCTTCGCGAGCGCAGGAGCGCGCTGTAAGCAGCTTCTTTCTTGCCGCGTCGCAGCAGCCATCGGGGAGACTCCGCCACCATGAAGCTGCCGATGACGAACAGAATTCCCGGCGGCAGGGATACCCAGAAAATCCCGCGCCACGCCGTGTCTTTGAAAGCCAGCAGTTTGGCTGCGTCGCCGAGCTTCGCGACCTGCTCCACGCGGAAGCTGAAATAGACACCCACCAAGGCGGCCGTCACGATGCCCAGCGTGAGCAGCCATTGAAATATCCCGGTGCCCTTGCCGCGACTGGAAGCGGTCAAACATTCTGCGAGATACAGAGGCACGACCACGCCGATCAGTCCCGCGCTGATGCCCTGCAGAAGGCGTCCGAGCACGAGCGGGGAGTATCCGTGCGACAGGGCGATCATGGGGATGCTGATCACGAACATGGCGCCGCTGAGAGCCATCAGCGATTTGCGGCCCATCCAGTCGGCGAGAAGCCCCGCGAACAGAGTTGAGATTACGCTGCCCAGCAGCACCGCCGCGACCACGATCGAAAGTTGTCCGCCATTGAGTCCCGAGGTTGCTTCGAGATAGGGCAGGGCACCAGCGATGATGCCGACATCCACCCCGTAGAGCAGGCCTCCGAGACCGGCCACAATCAGCAGAAAGCGGTTGTAGAAAACCTTCTTATCGTCGAGAGAGGAAAGCGTGCCGGTTGCCGTTTCAGAGCTCATAGGGCTTGTTTCACACGAACAGTTGCCGGCGCAACGGGCCGGTCGGTTCGTGGTTTTTTGGTGAAATGCACCCTGAATTGTAGCTTAGAGTCCGGCAAATCCCGTCAAAAGTGCTATACATGAAAGGGCGAAAATTTATGAGAACCGGGGCATTGTCTCAAGGCCGTCAATAGCTCGAAACCACCCGTCAGATACAATACTCAAGCTGCCAGGTTTTTCTCTTCCGGATGCGATACGGATTCATCATCGACAATCGTAAATGTATCGGCTGTCACGCTTGTACGGTGGCGTGCAAGACGGAAAACCACGTTCCCCTCACGGTGAACCGCACGTGGGTGAAGTACGTCGAGAAGGGGACGTTCCCCAACACGCGACGCGTTTTTCAGGTGACGCGCTGCAACCATTGCGAAAACCCTCCGTGCGTCACGATCTGCCCAGTGACGGCCATGTATCAACGGAAGGATGGCATCGTCGACTTTAGCTCGGAACGATGTATTGGCTGCAAAGCCTGCATGCAAGCCTGCCCGTACGATTCCATTTACATCGATCCAGACGAAGGTACTGCGGCGAAATGCCATTTCTGCGCCCACCGAACAGAAGTTGGATTGGAACCATCTTGCGTTGTGGTTTGTCCTGAACACGCGATCATCGCCGGAGACCTTGATGCCGGTGGAGAGATCGGGGAGCTTTTGGCTCGAGAGCCGGTACGGGTTCGCAAACCGGAGCAGGGAACTCGCCCGAAGCTTTATTACATTGACGCCGATGAAAGCGCGATCGTGCCGACGGCGGCGCGGCACGAATCGATGTACATGTGGGCGCAGCGCAATGAGAGCATCCACGGCGGCGGAGCGATTTATCCGACGGATAGCCCGCTGCTGCAGAAGAATGCGGTGGCGGCGTATGACGTTTCGCACTCGCGTCCGTGGGGATGGCAGGTTCCTGCTTATTGCTGGACCAAAGCCATCGGATCGGGAGCCTTGGCCATTCCAGCTTTTGCCATGTTGTTCGGATCGCTTGGTGCGAATCGCTTGCGGGACATTGTGCTTTCGAGCATCGCTTTATTCTTTACGGCTTTGACCACGGCGTTGCTGGTTGGGGATCTCGAGCACAAAGCCCGATTTCTGCGCGTGGTGTTTACCCCACAGAAAAAGTCATGGCTGGCCCGCGGGGCGTTCATTCTTATTTCGTACAGCGGATTGGCGGGATTGTTCTGGATTGGCGCGGTGCTGGGACTAAGTGCGCTGACCACGGCGCTTTTGTGGCCAACGGTGCTCGTTGGATTCCTGGCGGCCGCCTACACCGCTTTCCTGTTTGGACAGTGCGAGGGACGCGATCTCTGGCAGACGCCTCTTTTGCCTGTGCATCTGATCGTGCAGGCTCTGATGTGCGGCGCGGCCGTGCTTGCGATGTTGCCGGGTTCGCTGGGTGGATCGGGCGCTACGATGTCGGTTGCGAGAATTGCGCTCATAGGTACGCTCGTATTCCATCTGCTGATCGTTGCGGCGGAATTTTTGATGCCGCATGCGACGGATAACTCCGCTTATGCCGCGAGGCTCATCACGCATGGTCCATTCAAGACTTGGTTCTGGGGCGGAGCGATTCTGGCTGGAGGCGTTCTGCCGTTAATTCTGCTGGCATTGGCTCCGAATAGTTGCGTTCTCGGGGCTATCGCTGCGGGACTTGCATTGCTCGGCCTGCTGGCCTTTGAGTGGTGTTTTGTCATGGCGGGGCAAAGCGTGCCTAACAGTTGAGGTATGGAGATTTTTCGATGACTGATTTCAGACGCGATGGGAGCCACCTTGCCTACTGTCCTCCGGTAGAAAAGTGGGACGACTGGGTCGAACTCGATCCGGAAGCGTGGCCGCGTCGCGTCGAGAAGCATTACCAGCTTGTGCCGACTGTGTGCTTCAACTGCGAGTCAGCTTGCGGACTGTTGGCTTATGTCGACAAAGAGACGGGCGAGATCGCGAAGTTCGAAGGCAACCCGATGCATCCGGCGAGCCGCGGACGGCTCTGCGCGAAAGGCCCGGCGACGATCAACCAGATTCAGGATCCCGATCGCGTGCTTTATCCGATGAAGCGGGTTGGAGCTAGAGGCGACGGGAAGTGGGCGCGGACTTCGTGGGACGAAGTGCTTGAAACTTTCGGCACTCGTATCCGCAAGGCGATTCACGAAGGACGCGGCGAAGAAGTCATGTATCACGTTGGGCGCCCTGGGCATGACTTCATCATGGAGCGCACGCTGCAGGCGTGGGGCATTGATGGGCACAATTCCCACACGAATGTCTGCTCATCTTCGGCGCGCCTTGGGTATTTGCTGTGGCATTACGCGGATCGCCCGTCGCCCGATCATGCGAATGCGCGATTCATCCTGTTGCTGTCGGCGCATCTGGAGTCGGGGCACTATTTCAATCCGCATGCGCAGCGGATTATCGACGGCAAGATGGCGGGCGCGAAACTCGCCGTGATGGATCCACGCCTGTCGAATACGGCAAGCATGGCGGATTACTGGATGCCGACGTATCCGGGCACGGAGTCCGCGGTTTTGCTCGCGATGGCGAAGGTGATTCTCGACGAGAATCGCTTCGACGCCGACTTCGTCCGCAAATGGACGAACTGGGAAGACCTCGATGTCGACGGGTTCAAGGCGCAGGGGCAGAGCTTCGAAGCAGCGATCGAGGCACTGAAAAAGCATTATGCGGGATTCACTCCAGAATTCGCGGAGAAGGAAAGCGGAGTCAAAGCGGAGACCATCGTCAGGATCGCGCGCGAGATCGCGGCGGCTGGCAGTCGCTTTGCCTCGCACCTGTGGCGTGGAAGTGCATCCGGCAATCTTGGCGGTTGGCAGCCCGCGCGGGCGCTGATGCTGCTGCATGTGCTGACTGGGTCGGTGGGAACCGAAGGCGGACATAATCTGAATGCGTGGAATAAATTCGTTCCCAAGCCCTACAAAGTTCCGCCGCCGCAGAAGCGCTGGAACGAGTTGCTCTATCCGCCGGAATGGCCGCTGTGCACGCACGAAATGTCGTTCCTGCTGCCGCACTTTCTGAAAGAAGGGCGCGGAAAAATCGACGCCTACTTCACGCGCGTGGTCAATCCCGTGTGGACCTATCCGGATGGCTTTTCATGGATCGAGATGCTGCGCGACGAACAAAAAGTTGGGCTGCACGCCGCGCTGACTCCAACGTGGAGCGAGACCGCATGGTTCGCGGACTACGTTCTGCCCATGGGCTTCAGTTCCGAGCGTCACGATCTGATGAGCCAGGAGTCTTACGCAGGCAAGTGGATCGGGTTCCGCCAGCCTGTGAATCGCGTGCTGCGTGAAAGAAGCGGAGAGCAATTCGAGTACACGTATCAGGCGAATCCGGGCGAGGTTTGGGAGGAAGACGAGTTCTGGATCAATCTCAGTTGGGCGATCGATCCCGATGGGTCGATGGGAATTCGGCAGTATTTCGAATCGCCGAATCAGCCGGGGAAAAAGCTGACGGTTGATGAATATTACGGCTGGATTTTTGATCACTCCGTGCCGGGCTTGCCCGAGGCAGCAAAGAAAGAGGGGCTGACTCCTCTCGAGTACATGCGGAAGTACGGCGCGTACGAAGTCGCACGCGATGTGTACAAACAGAACGAGAAACCTTTGTCGTCCGAAGAACTGGCCGGAAGCCAGACCGAAGCGAATGGTGTGGTGAAGAAAAATGGGAAGCCGATTGGAGTAAAGATTGGCGACGCTGCTGTGGTCGGCTATAACACGCCATCGCGCAAGCTCGAATTGTTTTCGAAAACCATGGCCGATTGGAAATGGCCGGAATTCACGTTGCCGGAATACTACCGCAGTCACATTCACCGCGGGGCGCGAGCAGCATCAGTCGGAGAGATGGGTGAAGAGTTCGATCCGAAGTATGCGCCTGAGGTTGAATGGCCCGACCACGCGCGCGGCGATGTATTTACGTTGCTGCCCATTTTCCGCCTGCCGAATCTCATTCACACACGTTCGGGGAACGCGAAATATCTCTATGAGATCTCGCACAAGAACCCGCTGTGGATCAATCCTGTCGATGCTCGAAAACTCAATGTTCGCACCGGCGACTTGATGAAAGTGCATACCGAGATTGGTTACTTCGTGCTGCATGCCTGGGTCACCGAGGGATTAACGCCGGAGGTTGTTGCCTGCTCGCATCACCTCGGCCGCTGGCGCGTGAATAAGGATGAGCAGGTCGAACGCATGTCAAGCGCGTGGGTCGATCTGAAAGAGGTTGGCAAGGGGCAGTGGAAGATGCGGCAACTGGAGTCGGTTTCGCCCTACGAGAGTCCGGATCCCGAGACTAAGCGCGTGTGGTGGAGCGATGCCGGGGTGCATCAGGACATCACGTTTCCGGTTCACCCTGATCCGGTCAGCGGGATGCACTGCTGGCATCAGATGGTACGCGTGCAGAAGGCCGATGCTGATGATCGTTACGGGGATATCTTTGTCGATACGAATCGGTCGTTTGAAGTCTATCAGCGGTGGAAGGCGCTGACGCGGCCGGCACCCGGACCGGGGGGACTTCGCCGGCCCTTTTGGATTCCGAGAGTCGTGCGTCCGGAAGAGTCGGCGTTCTATATGAAGTAGCGGTTCACTACTTGGGCCGGCGTTCGCTGCGACTATGCCCGCCTGCCGTTCTCCAGCGGCAGGCTGAAGGAAAAGACGGATCCGCTTCCCAATTGACTGACGACTCCGATCGTACCGCCATGAGCTTCGACGATCACCTTTGCGATCGCAAGGCCCATGCCCGTTCCCGGAGCGGTGTAGCGCTGATTCTGTCCCCGGTAAAACTTCTCGAAAATCATGGACTGTTCCAGGGAATCGATTCCGGATCCGCGGTCGGCAATGCTGGTGACCAGCTGATTTCCTTTGGCTTCGCTGCTGACTTTGATAGGCGCGCCGGGCGGGGAGTATTTTCCGGCGTTCTCGAGCAAGTGCATCAGCACTTCGCGAATGCGGTTCACATCCATCGGAACTTTCGGCAGAAGTTTGTTATCGGCACGGACCTCGACAGGATGTTTATCGAGGACGGTTCGGGCATCTTCCATTGCTGGCTGGATCGCGTCCCAAATAGAGTGAGGCTGCAGGTCGAGCTTGAACATTCCCGAGTCGAGTTGCGCCATTTCGGCCGCTTCTCCGACGAGGCGGTTCAGGCGGTCGGTCTCTTCGTCGATTACAACCAGCAGGTCGCGACGGCCCCGATCGTCGAGTGCGGCTCCCGACAGCAAAGTGGTCACGCTGGCCTTGATCGAGGTCAGGGGCGTACGAAATTCGTGTGTCACCGAATCGAGCAGCGCGGACCGCAATCGCTCATGTTCCTGCTCGGCACGGTTTTTGCTGAGGGCCTCAAGAGCTCGAGCGCGTTCAATAGCTAGTCCCGCAAGACTTCCGAGCGCGTCCAGAGTTTCTCTGGAGAGATCGGCCCCCGTGACAGCGACAGCACCGACGGTTCGCATCCCGAGGCGCAGAGGCACGTAAGAGATTCCTGCTTGCGTGATGGGCTCGCCTCTCAGCAATGTCGACCGCAGAACGGCTTCTTCAAATTCGGCGTCACGGGATGAGCGGTAAACGGTCGGTGGATCGGCTGCCATTACTACTGCGCTCGTGAAAGAAAATGTTTCTTGAAGATATTGCGGCAAGGCGTTCATCAATTCGAGAACATTTTCCGAACCGAGCAGCCGTTGGCTGAGGCCGTACAGCCGATCCACTTCCCGGCGACGTTGCTTTGCCGCTTCCGCCTCGCGGCGGGCACGCTCGGCCAGATTGCTGGCAACCAACGCCGTAACGAGAAATGCGAACAGCGCAATCCAGTTCTGCGGATCGGCGATGGTGAATGTTCCGACCGGAGGAAGAAAGAAAAAGTTGAACGCCGCGGTCGCCACGATGGCCATGACGACGGCGTAACGCAAGCCCCAGTAGGCCGAAGTCAGCAGCACCGTAACCAGGAACATCAAGGCAACGGTTGTGTGATTCACATGCAGCCGATAGCCGGCCGCTGTGATCACGGCGATGGTGACGGCCACGACTGCAAAACGCACTGCCTGCGTCCGAGCCCGGGTTTTCACTCCCGCATTGTACGATGTAGGTGATATTTTCGAAGCTGCAAAGACAATCGCTGCGATGCCGAAGACACCTGAGGACTGGCTGAGCGAAGTTTCCACGGAAAAGCCGCGCGGCATCTTTAAGCTATTTCTTGGATACGCCCCCGGTGTCGGCAAGACTTACAACATGTTGAGCGAGGCAATTCGACGCGCCAGCCGCGGCGAAGATGTAGTGGTCGGAGTCGTGGAGACTCACGGCCGCAAAGTAACCGCAGAGTTGGCGACAAAGCTCGACCGCATCCCTCCGCGCAAGCTCGAATACAAGGGCACGATCTTCGATGAGATGGATGTGGACGCCATCCTGGCGCGAAAGCCGCAGGTCGTCGTGGTCGACGAACTCGCGCACACCAACATCGAGGGCAGCAAGCACGCCAAGCGCTACGAAGATGTAATGGAGTTGCTCGACGCCAAAATCGATGTGCTTTCCACCATGAACGTGCAGCACGTCGAGAGCGTTGGACCGACTGTTCTGCAGATTACCGGCGTGCAAGTCCGCGAGACGGTGCCAGACTGGGTCATGCAGCGCGTCGACGAAATTGTTCTGGCCGACCTGACGCCGCAGGCGCTGCAGAAACGGATGGAGCGAGGCGATATTTATCCTGGAGACCGTGCCCAGCGTGCCCTCGCCCACTTCTTTCGTCCTGGAAATCTCATCGCCCTTCGCGAACTTGCCTTGCGGCAGGTGACCGGCGTCGTAGATCGAAGTCTCGACGCCTTCCTGGAAAAGGACGATACCAAACCCACTCACACGGTTCGCGAGCGGATCGGAGTTTGCGTAAGCTCGAATCCCGCCGCCCAATACATTATCGCGCGCGGATCGAGGATGGCCCAGGCGATGGGTGGCGAGCTATACGTTTTCTACATCGATGTTGGCCGGGATACCCGCCCGGAAGACCAGAAGACGCTTGCCGAGAATATACGGTTCGCCGAGAACCTGGGCGGGAAAGTGATTCGCCGAGCGGGCGGCAGCATCGCCGACGGTCTCGCGCAATTGGTACGCGAGAATCACATCACACAAGTCATATTCGGGCGCTCTGCCCGGACTGGCTGGCAGCGATATCTTTATCTCTCCGCGATTCAGCGCTTCCTGCGTGACTCGCCTTCCGTCGACGTTCACATCGTGACCCAGGAGGCCCGATGATGCCGGATCCTCCTCACATTCTCGTTGTCGACGATGAGCCGCAGATCACTCGCGTGTTGCGCACCAGCCTTTCCGCGCAGGGCTACGACATACGGATTGCGAATTCCGGAGAGATGGCGCTGGAGATTATGAAGGACTGGCAGCCGAACCTGATCATCACCGATCTTTCCATGCCGTCGATTGATGGCGTTCAACTCTGCCGGCACGTACGCGCGATTTCGCAGGTTCCCATCATTGTTCTCTCGGTTCGTGATAAAGAACAGCAGAAAGTGGAAGCCCTCGATGCAGGCGCAGATGACTATGTCACCAAGCCGTTCGGGATGAACGAATTGTTGGCGCGAGTGCGAGCCAATCTGCGCCGTGTTCCCAGCGGCGGGGAAGAAGATCCGGTGATCGAGATCGGCGACTTCCGCATCGACACCGCCGCTCACAAGGTGACGGTGCGGCGATCCGAAGTTCGCCTTACGCCGAAAGAATTTGAGCTGCTCGTCTATCTGGCGCGCCGACCGGGAAAGGTCGTCAACCACCGTACTCTGCTGGGCGCGATTTGGGGCGGGCAAAGCACCGAGCAGCCGGAATATCTACGCGTCTTTGTTGGACAACTCCGCAAGAAGCTCGAGCCGGATTCGTCTTCACCGCGCTATATCGTGACTGAGCCCTGGGTTGGATACCGTTTCGAGCCTGGCGAGTAATCGCTCTGATTCACTCGCTTCCCGAATTACGAACATTCTACAAAGTCTTTATTCAATTCTTACGCCCGGCGCCGTCCAATGAGCAGGACGGCGGGAGGAATGAAGCCCGCCACCAGGAAAGGGCTCAGGATTCATGTCGACGATTCAGGAAGTGTCCGCTGAGCAGTTGGCCAAACTTTTCCACCACTACCACCAAGCGCTGGCTCATGACTGCGGACAAGAAGGGGAACAGCGACCTGCTGCCTGGGACCGCGCCTCCCAGAACGAGCGGAAACTGATGATTGCCGCAGCGCGCCTCACTCTCATCGAGTTGTCTACGACTCCCGCGGCCTCCCAACCTGGTCGCAAGTATTACGCAACGCCTGGCGAGGCGGAGTGGGGTGCGTGATCGGCAGCTGTTGGTGATCACTTTGGTCACCATGGTCCTTACGGACCCCTTATGAACTTTTAACCCCGTTCTTACGCGCAGCATTATCAAATCTTCAATAGACGACTTCAAGGACAACCGGGGAACGCTATGAGCTGGGCAATGATGATCGTGTGTCTTGGAACCACCCTGTTTCTCTTGTGGGTTCTACGCAGCCTGCTGCGGGAGCTGAAGAGTCGCGTGCCGTATCGGATGAAAGCATACCTGGCAGTTTTTAACCCGTCACCCAAGCGGGGAGAACTTATCGAGATGCCGATTCGGACACGGGCGACTGTCCAGCCACGCAGCAAAGGAGAGCGGATCGCGGTTCTAGTTTTGGCCTGCGCGAGCATTGCGATTCCTGCTCATGCCCAGCAAACTGCGCCTGCCGTACCGACGGTCCCCGCGGGCGCACAGGCAAGTGCCACCCGCCCCGAGGTTCCGCAGGAAGTGCTTCAGGAACTCGAGACAATGCGGAAGCGAATCGACGAACTGGAAGCGCAACTGAAGGCACGCGATGCTGAGCAATCGCCGACTGCAGTGGTTCAGCCTGCGGCGGCGGCGGCCACTCCTGCGGTTATCACTCCTGTTGTGACTGCGGTTCGCCCTGCGCCTGTATCGGCAGCCGTCAGTGAACCCTCCGGGGCTCCCAAGCAGCAGCGTCCGGATCCGTTCTCATTTGCCGACTGGACATGGCTGAACGGTAACCCGCGAATCAAGGAACTTCCGCTGGACACAAAGTTCTTCACGCCGGAAATTCGCGCCGACGTCAATTACACCTACGACTTTAACCATCCGCAAGATGACACGATTGGGGGATCGAGCGAGATCTTTCGTGCACAAGAGTTTCAGCTCACGCAATTAGGCGCCGGCGGAGATTTTCATTACGACAATGTGCAGGCCCGTCTGATGACACAGTTCGGAATGTATTCTGCCACCACTCCCAGAAATGACGCCAGTCCAGCCCGCGGCAATTGGAACCTCGACACCGCCTATCGCTACGTTTCCGAAGCGTACGGCGGATATCACTTCAATGTGATGGACGGAATTAACGTGCAGGCCGGACTCTTCATGTCCTACGTCGGCTTGTTCAGCTACTACAACTTCGACAATTGGGCGTACCAGCCTTCTTATGTTTCTTCGAATACGCCGTGGTTCTTCAACGGAATGCGGGTTCAGATTTTTCCGAACGAACATCTGAAAATCGAACCGTGGCTGATCAACGGGTGGCAATCTTACGGCAGGTTTAATCATCGTCTTGGAGTGGGAGGGCAGATTCTCTGGAGGCCAAACGGCTGGCTTTCGATTCTTGGGAATCAATACGCGCTAGGGGCCGATACCCTGGGAGTTCCGGGGCGCATCCGCTATCACACCGATGACAGCATTCAGCTGAAGTACCATGACGATCCGGCTGGCTTCATCAGCAAAGCGGCGTTCTCGCTCACCGGAGATGCCGGCTGCGAGCATGGAGGCGATTTCGCCGCTGGAACGGCCGTGAGCTGCGACGGCACATCGGTGAAGATGATTAATGGAAAGTCGTACGTCGCTCCGAAGCAGAGCTTCCTCGGATTCATGGCATACAACCGTCTCTGGTTTCACAAGGACCTGTTCGGGCTGACGATCGGAGGAGGAAAGATCAACAATCCTGGAAGGTATCTCGTGCTCTTGCCCCCCATCAACGGGGCGACGGCAATTTCCGGCACGCCATATTTCACCGAGAACCCGGGAGATCCGTTCAAGGCATGGGATGTTTCCGGAACCTTCGATTACATGCCGAAGCAGTACATCACGTTCCGCTGGGAGTACAACCACCGGCACGCAAATGTGCCTTACTTTACGGGGCCGGGAGGAATCACTCCTCCGGGTGGAAATAGCGGAACGCCAGGGTCAGTTGTTGCGGGCTGGACGCCTGATCTCCGCCATAGCGAAGATCGGGTTACCATCGCAATCCTGGTCATGTTTTAACCAGAGCAGTAAAGGCGAAACATGCCGAGAGGAAAGCCATGGCAACCGGTTACGAGGAGCGGAAAAGTTCTGTCCGCCGTTATCTGCGGACAAAGATTGTGCAACTGGCGATTGCCTTGTGTCTTGGGGGCGCGACTTGCGCATCGCTTCAAGCCCAAGAGGGTAACGTGCAGCGGACCGCAGCTGGTGCTCAAAACAGTGCGCAGGACTTGCAGACAAGGGTGCAGACTTTGGAGCAGGAAGTGTCGGAGTTGAAGGCGCTGGTCAAGCAGTTGCAGGCCGCGCAGAACCCGCAGAACCCGCAGAATGCCGCGCCATCACAGATTTCTGCGCCGTCCAACGGGGCGCTGACAGGTGCGACTGTATCGCCATCTGAAGCCACGCCGACCACAGCGTCGTCTACGGCGGTGGCCCAGTCTGCGGTGGCACCTGTCGAATCGAAGGCGGCGGATGTTCTGCACGGCACGACGATCAATCTCGGACTCGATACGTATTACGAATACAACTTCAACAATCCAGTCGGACGAGTCAATCTCCTGCGCGCCTACGACGTGCTGAGCAACGAATTCAGTTTGAATCAGGCGAGCGTGGTCATCGAGCACGCGCCGAATCCGGCGGAGGGCAGCCGATGGGGCGGACGGCTTGATCTTCAGTTCGGACAGGCAACCGACACGTTACAAGGCAATCCCTCCAACGAACCGCGGCCTGACATCTATCGCAACATCTTCCAGGCCTATGGGAGTTATGTAGTTCCGCTTGGCAAAGGATGGCAAGTCGATTTCGGCAAGTGGGGAAGCGCGCTTGGCATTGAAGGCAACTACACAAAAGATCAGATCAATTACTCTCGCTCGTACTGGTTCAATTTCCTGCCGTTCTATCACATGGGCGCACGCGTCGCGATTCCTCTAAACGATCGCTTCACAGTCAATTATTGGATCGTGAATGGCACGAACCAGGTGGAAGCTACCAATGGTTTCAAAGACCAATTATTCGGATTTGTAGCCAAGCCAGTGAAAAACGTGACCTGGACGATGAATTACTACCTTGGGCAGGAACATCCGGACAGGCTGGTTTCACAGAGCTGTGGACCCGTTCCGGTGCAGCCCGGTTTGTGCTTTACCGCGATCAGTCCGGCACCCAATGGCAAAACTGACATCTTCGACAGCTATGCCACGTGGCAGCCGAATTCGAAGCTGACGCTGGCGATCGAGGGAGACTATTTCGTTACGCGCCTGTGGTCGAAGGCTGCCCCCGGGGAATCCTCTGCGCCGTCGCATGTGGATGGGGGAGCGGCTTACTTACAGTATCAGCTGACGCCGAAGATCGCGCTCGGAACGCGAGCGGAATACATGTCGGATCGCGGAGGCGTCTTCAGTGGTATCACGCAGGCTCTGAAAGAAAACACGGTCACCTTCGATTACAAGCTGGCCGACAATTTCCTGATGCGTTACGAGTGGCGGCGGGACTTTTCCAATCAACCGTCATTCCTGACCGACAGGCAAGGCATCCTCAGCAAAGACCAGAACACTGCGACTCTCGGACTGGTCTGGTGGTGGGGAGGAAAACAAGGTTCGTGGTGATGTTCGGCTGCGAGCCGGTTTGCGGAGATTTCGTATGCAAGATCTTCTTTGGGTAGTGGTCACGATTGTATTTTTCGCCGCCTCGATCGCGTATGTGCATTTCTGCGATCAAGTGAAGTGAGGAAAAACTATGGACACTCAATCCCTCATCATGCTGGTCGTCAGCGCGGTCACCACGATCTATCTGTTCTACGCGCTATTGCGTCCGGAGAAATTCTGATATGACCCTCAACGGCTGGCTGCAGATCTTCGTATTTCTGGCGTTGATTTTCGCGGTCACGAAGCCCCTGGGCGTCTTCATGACGCACGTATTCTCGCGGGAGAAGACGTTTCTGGATCCCATTCTGCGCCCCATCGAGCGCCTGCTTTATCGCGTTACCGGCGTGGATGAGAACCACGAAATGCGTTGGACCGAGTATGCGACGGCGATGCTGCTGTTCAGCGCCGTTTCCATGCTGCTGCTCTATCTCATTCAGCGTATCCAGGGTGTGCTGCCGTTGAACCCGCAGCATCTCGCGGGGGTCACTCCCGAACACCTCGCGTTCAACACCGCGGCCTCGTTCACCACCAACACAAACTGGCAGGCGTATTCGGGCGAAACGACCATGTCGTATTTCACCCAGATGGCGGGTCTCGCATATCACAATTTTGTATCGGCGGCTGTTGGTATTTCGCTCGCCATTGCCTTTATTCGGGGTATTGCCCGCCGCCAGATGAAGACAATCGGCAATTTCTGGGTCGACATGGTGCGGGCGAGCCTCTGGGTTCTTCTCCCGTTCTGCGTCGTCGGCGCGCTCGCGCTTGTATCGCAGGGCGTAGTCCAGAACCTCAAGCCCTATGACACGGTGAAACTGGTCGAGCCGCAACAAGTGCAGCGCATCGGCGCCGACGGCAAGGCTGTCGTTGACGCGAACGGCAAGCCCGTCCTGGACACGGTCACCACGCAGACCATCGCTCAGGGCCCGGTGGCGTCACAAGAAATCATCAAAGAATGGGGCACGAACGGCGGCGGATTTTTCAATGCCAATAGCGCACATCCGTTCGAGAATCCGACTCCGATCTCGAACCTGATCGAACTGTTTTCTATTTTTGCGGTTTCGGCGGGACTGACTTACACCCTTGGCCGGATGACTGGCTCGACAGCCCACGGCTGGGCGGTCTGGTCCGCGATGGCGATTCTGTTTCTGTGTGGTGTCACAGTCGCTTACTGGGCCGAGGCTCGCGGTAACCCGCTCTATCCCGCGACAGTGTCACAGGCGGAAAGCCCGTCACAATCCGGCGGCAACATGGAAGGGAAGGAAGTTCGCTTCGGCATCGCCAACTCTGCGCTCTTTGCTACCGTCACCACCGACGCCAGCTGCGGCGCGATCAATGGGTGGCATGACTCTTTCACCCCGCTCGGCGGCATGGTCCCGCTCGTCAACATCATGTTGAGCGAGGTGATTTTTGGCGGCGTCGGCGCCGGAATGTACGGAATTCTGATCTACATCGTTCTGGCGGTTTTCATCGCCGGACTGATGGTCGGCCGCACCCCGGAATATCTGGGCAAGAAAATCGAAGCCTATGACGTGAAGATGGCGATGCTTGTCGCCCTTGTATTTCCGCTGGTCATTCTCACCTTTGCTGGAATCTCGGTCGTCAAGGGATTCGGGACCGTCGGCATCTCCAATCCCGGTCCCCACGGACTGACGCAGATCCTGTACGCCTTCACTTCGGGAGCAGGCAACAATGGTTCGGCTTTTGGCGGACTGACGCCAAACACGCTCTGGTACGACAGCACGATCGGGATCACCATGCTGGTTGGCCGGTTTTTCATGATCATTCCGATGCTGGCGATCGCCGGGAATCTCGCGCAGAAAAAATATGTTCCTCCGTCGCTCGGAACATTTCCGGTCACGACGCCTTTGTTCACGTTCTTGTTGATCAGCGTGATCTTGATTCTGGGCGCGCTGACCTTCTTCCCAGCCTTGAGCCTGGGACCAATTCTTGAGCACCTGCTTTTGTACGTTGGCAAAACTTTCTGAGGACGCCTATGGCAAGCCATCGCAAATCGATTTGGGATCCGAAACTGGTTCGCAGCGCCGCTTGGAGTTCGCTGCTGAAATTGAATCCGCGTCACATGATGGGCAATCCCGTCATGTTTGTGGTGGAGATCGGAAGCGTCATCACGACGATTCTTCTGATTCTTCATCCTCACGCCGCATTCGGTTTCAACCTCCAGATCACCCTGTGGTTGTGGTTCACCGTGCTCTTCGCAAACTTCGCGGAAGCCATGGCCGAAGGCCGCGGAAAAGCGCAGGCGGAAACGCTGCGCAAGGCCCGGTCGGAAACGATTGCCAAGCTGTACGTCGGCGGCAAGCTCCAGGAAGTGCCTAGCGCGAAGCTGCGCGCGGGAGATCTCGTTTCTGTTTCTGCCGGAGAGTTGATTCCAGGCGACGGTGAAATCGTCGAAGGCGTCGCCTCGGTCGACGAGTCGGCGATCACAGGCGAGTCCGCTCCCGTCATTCGCGAGGCGGGTGGAGACCGCTCGGCAGTCACCGGCGGCACACGTGTTCTCAGCGATCACATCAAGGTCAAGATCACATCCAATCCCGGAGAAACGTTCCTTGATCGCATGATCGCTCTGGTCGAGGGCGCATCGCGGCAGAAGACGCCCAACGAAATTGCGCTCAACATTCTGCTCGCGGGGCTCACGATCATCTTCCTGCTGGCGGTGGTGACACTTCAACCGTTCGCGATCTATTCCGGCTCTCCACAGACCGTCTTCGTGCTGGTTTCCTTGCTGGTCTGCCTGATTCCAACCACGATCGGCGGCTTGCTCTCCGCCATCGGCATTGCAGGCATGGATCGCCTAGTGCAGCACAACGTGCTCGCAATGTCTGGACGCGCCGTCGAAGCCGCCGGCGATGTGAATACGCTGCTCCTCGACAAGACCGGCACAATCACATTCGGCAATCGTCAGGCGACGGAGTTTATTCCCGCTCCTGGTGTGACAGAAGCCGCCATGGCCGACGCCGCCCAGCTTTCGTCGCTCGCCGACGAGACTCCAGAGGGTCGTTCCATCGTCGTTCTAGCCAAGGAGAAATATCGGCTTCGGGGACGTGAATTTGCCACGCACGAGGCTGAATTCATTCCGTTCACCGCTCAGACCCGGATGTCGGGCGTGAACCTCGACGGCCGCGAAATTCGCAAGGGAGCGGCTGAGGCTATCTCACGCTTCGTCGAGAACAATGGCAACGGATCAATGCCGGCTGAAGTTCGCGAGACGGTCGAACGCATAGCGCATTCCGGCGGCACGCCGTTGGTGGTCGCCGAGAATCGCCGCGCGATGGGTGTGATCCACTTGAAAGACGTCGTCAAGGGCGGCATACGTGACCGGTTTGCACAACTGCGTGCTATGGGCATTCGCACCGTGATGATCACCGGGGACAATCCGCTCACGGCGGCAGCAATCGCCCGCGAAGCCGGCGTCGATGATTTTCTTGCGCAGGCCACTCCTGAGGATAAGTTGAAGCTGATTCGCACCGAGCAGGCGGGCGGGAAACTGGTCGCAATGACCGGTGACGGAACGAACGATGCTCCCGCTCTGGCTCAGGCCGATGTCGGCGTCGCGATGAATACCGGCACGCAGGCGGCGAAAGAGGCCGGAAACATGGTCGATCTCGATTCGAATCCGACCAAGCTCATCGAGGTCGTTGAAATCGGAAAACAGTTGCTGATGACACGCGGCGCACTCACCACCTTCTCCATTGCGAATGACGTGGCCAAGTACTTCGCCATTATTCCCGCAATGTTTGCCGCGACGTTCCCGGTCCTGAACGCGTTGAACATCATGCACCTGAAGACCCCGGAATCCGCCGTACTCTCGGCGGTCATCTTCAATGCCTTGATCATAATCGTTCTGATTCCGTTGGCGCTTCGGGGCGTGAAATACCGCGCCATGAATGCCGAAGCCCTGCTGCGCAGGAATCTCTTTATCTACGGCGTCGGCGGCCTGATCGCGCCCTTTGCCGGGATCAAGCTGATTGACATGCTCATTACGGCGATGCGACTCGCCTGAGGATCGACCATGAAAAAGAATCTCATTACCGCAATTCTGATGACGATCGCCACCACGATTCTGCTAGGGATCATCTATCCACTGTTCGTGACGGCTCTCGCCCAACTCTTTTTCAAAGACAAGGCGAATGGAGAGATCGTCCAGCGCAACAGCGAAGCCATTGGCTCGCGTCTGATCGCCCAGCCGTTCACCTCGGACAAATATTTCCATCCTCGTCCTTCGGCTGCGGGCAACGGATACGACGCCGCGAACTCCGGCGGCACGAACTTCGCGTCCACGAATCAGAAACTGATCGACCGTGTCCGCGCCGACGCGGCCACGCTTCACCAGGAGAATCCTTCTCAGCCCGTTCCGGTGGATCTCCTCACGACTTCGGCTTCCGGCCTTGATCCCGATATTTCTCCGGCGGCTGCCGATTTTCAGGTCCCACGCGTTGCCCGCGCTCGCGGCGTCGCCGAGGAGACGATTATCGACTTGGTCCGCAAGCACACGGCGCAGCGGGATTTGGGTTTGTTGGGCGAACCCCGCGTCAATGTACTGGAACTAAATCTCGCCCTGGATGGAGCGTTCCCCAAGCCCTGAAAGAACCGTAGTGTCTGATTGCCGGTTCGCGCCCCAAAACATTCGCGACAACACGCCTGAATAAGGTTTGCATCCTAATTCCGGCTGCAGAACAACCCAGCTGTGGGGGCTTTGTTGTTGCGACTCGCCTTCCATGAGGTGAGCAGGATGAGTATGGGCGAGAATCCGACTGTCGCAGTGAATCCGGTGGCCAGCATCCCCGAAATGCCGGCAACTGCCTCGAGTTGCCCGGCGGATGCCGCTGTTGCTGCTGGGAAATGGCTGGGGCAGACCGAGTCGGAAATCAGGCAGTTCTTCACCTCTGCGTATCGCGGCTCCCGAGCATCCGCGGATCGTCTGGCGCGAACAATTCGAAAGCGCGCTCGATACATGCGCGATGAGCGACCGCTGCCGCTACTCGGAACAATCGCAGCATGTGCCTTCGCGCTCGGGGTTGGCGTAGCAATCTGGAGGTCGCGAAAGCCATGAATACCGAAGCGGGACACGTCCGCAGCCTGGCCGAGATTCTTGCCGAGGCTAAAAATGAGCTGAAGGAATTTGTTGAGACTCGCGTGGAGCTTTTGCGCCGGGAGATGAATGAGCGCCTGGCGGTGCTCAAAATCGCGGCCCCGCTGGCGATTGTCGGAGCTCTCTTTCTCAGTACCGCCTTTCTGCTTCTCTCTCTCGCTCTAGTGGCGCTGTTTGCGGCAGTATTCACGGGGAACGACTACCGATGGTTCTTCGGCTTCCTGATTGTCGGATTCCTCTGGTCCGTGATCGGGGGAACGGCGGCTTTGCTGGCGAAAAAGCGCTTCAGCAAACGGTCGATGGTTCCCCAGAAGACGATTGAAGTATTAGCGGCCGACAGGGCCTGGCTTCAGAATGAAGCAAGGAGTATTTTATGACTGCATCGGCATCCGCCCGGCTGGAGATTCGTGCTCATCAGCAACGGGACCGCCTGCATCGAACGGCACTCGAGTTGATCGAGAAAGTGGATGAAGTTAAACAAGAGCTCACGCTTCCTCACATCGTGCGCAAGCATTTCGTGCCGGCGTCGCTGACGGCATCGTTCATCGCGTTTCTTTTTGGCTTTGGTATTACGTCGGTGTTTACCCGTGAACCATAATCCGCGTTTTCTCTGATCCCGGCAATCTCCGCAGGCATCTAACCAGATTAGTCAGGTGTTGGGAGTTTGCGATCTCACATCAAACTCGGCCGCATCGGCGGGATTGAAATCGGGCTGCACTACAGCTGGTTCATCATCGCCTTCCTGATCGCGTTCGCTCTCGACGCCCACTTTCACAGTGTCCGCCCCGAGTGGAGCCGGGCCGAAGACTGGGGCGCCTCAATCATTACTGCTGTTTTCTTTTTTGTGGCTCTGCTCCTGCATGAGCTGGCGCATTCGCTCGTGGCCAAATCGCGCGGCTTGCGCGTCCGGGCAATTACTCTTTTTGCCCTCGGCGGTGTCTCCCAAATTGAATCGGAAGCCTCGGATGCGAAGTCCGAGTTCTGGATCGCGATTGTCGGCCCGCTCACGAGCCTGGTCATCGGCGGCGCTCTCATCGGGATTGCTCATGTCTCAGGCGCGTATCGGGGAAATGAGCCGGTTAGTCCCGTCATGGCCGTTGTTCTATGGCTGGGTTACATCAACGTCGCGCTCGCCGTTTTCAATATGATTCCGGGCTACCCGCTCGATGGGGGACGCGTGCTTCGCGCCATCATTTGGTGGATCAACAAGAATGCCGCCCGTGCCACTCAGCTTGCCGCCCGGGTCGGACAGGTAGTCGCCATTCTCTTCATCCTCTATGGCGTCTTTGAATTCTTCATGGGCGCTGGCTTCAGCGGCCTATGGCTGGCCTTCATCGGATGGTTTCTTCTCGATGCCGCCCGCAGCAGCTACGCGCAGGTTGGAATTGTTTCCCATCTCCGCGGCCATTCCGTTGGCGATTTTATGCAGCGCGATTGCGCGGTCGTGGAGGGATACATCAGTCTGCGTGATTTCGTGGACCACTACCTCTTGCGAAGCGGCAGCGCATGTTTTCTTGTGTCGCAGGACCATCACGTCGCGGGATTAATCACCGCCAACGACACGAGAAAAGTTCCGCGTGAGAACTGGGATCAGAGCAGCGTCCAGAGCGTGATGCGCCCATTGAATCAAATCCGCTCCGTTCCTCCGGAGATGCCAGCACTGAAGGCTCTCGAGATGATGGGCCGCGAAAACTTGAACCAGCTGGCGGTCATGTCCGATGGGAGCCTGCAAGGCATTTTTTCACGCGCACAGGTATTACGTTTCCTGCAGTTTCATTCCGGAATCGGAGAAGATTCCCGGGACGCAGCCGCCTGATCACAGGGAAATCCCACTTATTGGTTCAGCAGTCCGTAAATATCCAGCTCATTCGCGGTTGGAACGAACACTCGCCCGTTCGCGATGGTCGGCACCGTGAACTTCAACGCCAGCCCCGCCTGATCGCGGCTTCCTGCCTGGGCGCTGTTGTAAAGTTCATTCGAGACATTGGTCGCATTGTAGGCATGCAACACCGCGGGACCGCTCGCTACCGGATTCGTGCCGACGTAGGCTGAATTATCGATATCCCAAATGATTCCGTTGTTTGTTCCGTTGGCCGAAAGGGATGGAGTCGCGCCGTGCATGCTATAGACAGCGGAACCCGCCGACGTCGAGGACGTGGAGAGCTGCTGCCCGCCGTCGGCAGAAGCATTCCAGCCGAACGCGCGCAACACGTCATCGTTGCAGTGGAAGTAGAGGAATCCGTTCCAGTAGACCGGCGTGTCGAAGATGTTGTTGTATTGCTGCGTGCCGGTGTGCACGGTCTGCAAAACATTATTTGAGGAATCGTTGAAGCCGCCCATGCTGTCGCGATTGATCACGAAGATGTTACCGTCTTTTCCGCCGCCAACGAGTTCATGCGGATAAGTAGACGAGCCAGGGACCAGAACATTGGCGCCCGATCCGAGGTCGACGTCATTGACTGCCAACGTGTAATTGTTCTCTGGTGAAAAATAATCGAGCACCGAAAGATCATTCGCCGACAAGCGCAGGAATGCATCGTTGTAACCGGTCATGCTCGATCCGTTGATCCATTCCTGGTCGCCGGAATCGACGCCCGACATCAGGTACGCATCTCCCGTCGAATCATCGATCGCCGGGGCGCCTCCGCTTGCCCACAGCCCGCCTCCGGTTGCGCCGTTGGTGTCGTTGAAAATCGCTTTCTGCTCGAGCGACGATTTGTCATAGGCGAAGACCCATCCGTGACTGCAACTTCCGAAGGCAATGTAGATCCAATTGTTCACAGGATTTAAAGCAAGTCCCATCCGCTGATAGCAGGAAAAGCTGAGCGAATCGCCGGAGTAGCCTCCGTTGATACCGACGGGATTCATCTTGTCCTGACCGGTCGTCACGTCCAAAGCGTGGAGCCAGAATGGCGGATTGGCGCCGTTTACCTCGGCGACAACATACATCGTGTTTGTCGTGGCGTCGATCACGGGCGTAGACAGGATGCCCACGGTGGGATACGGGCCCTCGGTGTCATATACGGGCACCGACGCGCCAAGATTCACGTGCCACAACGTCGTCGCATTCGCCGACGTTGCGCCCGCATCAAAGGCATAAACGCTGTTGTTTTGCGTAGTCACGTAGACGACATTGTAAGTGCCCTTGTTCGGAATATTCACCTGTGGCAGATATAGAGGCTGCGCGTAAATCTGCCCGTCAACCGGATATGAAATTAGTTTTCCGAACTGGTTGGAATTGACGTTCGAGGGATTGAGAGTGACTTCCTGAAGATATGCGCCATCGCGGGCGTCGTCGTTGTGATAGGTCAACACCGCCGAGCTTGCGACATTAACGACGGTCACGTTGCTGGTAAGCGCGCTCGACGGATTCGCCACGCTGGTTGCTGTGATGGCATGTGCGCCCACCGCATTCGGGGCCGTATACAAACCAGTCGTTGTGACGGTTCCTGCGGTAGAGTTTCCTCCGGCAACACCATCGACCGACCATGTGACTCCAGTGTTCGTTAATCCTTGAATCGTCGCGGTGAACTGCTGAGTGGCGCCGGGATTGAGCAGAGTCCCGCTGCCCGGCGAGAGAGTAAAGCTGAAAACGGTAATGGGCGCGTTAGCGCTGGCAGATGGATTTGTGCTGGCCGCGGCTACGGTATGGGTTCCCGGTTGCGCCGGCGCGGTGTATAGCCCACTGCTGGTAATTGTTCCAACGCTGGAGTTTCCTCCCGCAATCCCATCGACCGACCATGACACTTGTGCGTTGGCCTGTCCTTGCAACGTAGCGGTGAATTGTTGCGTGGCGTTGGTATTAATAGTCAGGGTTGTGGGAGTGATGGTAAGCAATCCCGCAACCATGACCGTTGCACTTGCGCTTTTCGTCGTATCGACAACGCTCGTAGCGGTGACAATATGTGTTCCGGATTGTTGAGGCGCGGTATACACCCCAGAGGTGTTAATCGTTCCGACGCCACTGCTCCCGCCGGCGATCGAATCTACCGACCATGTCACAGCAGTGTTGCTGGTTCCCGTCACCACGGCCGTAAATTGCTGATGGGCGCCCGCTGAGAGCGTCAGAGAAGTCTGGTTCAACTTTACGATAATCGTTCCCGAAGTCTTTGACGGCGGCGACGTGTTTGGAAGCCCAGAGCAACCGAGCGAGGGAAGAAACAACGCCAGAACGAGCCATCCCCTGTGAAACAAATAGTCTGAATTGCTCATGCCCCGCTACTACACAAGAATTAAGATCAATTAGCGGAACAATAGATGTAAGTAGAATAAACAAAGGTTGCCGTTTGCGAGGGAGGTCGCAGGCAAGTCAACGTTCGTAAGGATGTTTCGTTTATTCATCTCGTGACAGACGAGATCTTTTTTACGGCGCGGCTTCACGCAGGCAGCAAGGACGCGCGTGAGATAATCGAGCGTATTCCATCTCTGCAGCGCTGATGGCCCCGTAGCTCAGTTGGATAGAGCAGCGGTTTCCTAAACCGTTGGTCGGCGGTTCGACTCCGCCCGGGGCCTCCATTCGCTCAGCGTTCGATTTGGTTATCCGAACTCGGCTTTTTCTGCCTTATGGCTCTCTACGGAGAGCTTCCGCAACGAAAGCCTCTCGCGATGGGCCAGGATCAAGCCGGAAGGCACGACTGCGAAAAATGTCACCAGCCATAGCATGATTCCGCAGCTCGCCGCCAACTCTGCCGGCACATCGAACACGTTCGAAAGTGTTGAAATCGTGGCGATCTGCGAGCCGCCGCCGACGGCGGGTAGCTGCAGCATCGAGCCGAGCATGCTGGAAAACATCAGGATCAGGAGCTGGGATACCGGAATCTCAAGTGCATCGACTCCGTAAGAATGTGTCACTTCGTGATACGCGAGCGCAATGACGTACCACATTCCGACGGAGACCGCCGTCAACCAGAGCATTGCGACGGGGCTGTGAATCGTGTTGAGCCCCATGCCGAACTCGCGCACCTTCTGCGCGACTTTATGCGCCAGGGCGTGCCCATGATGCGCGAACTGTTTCTCAACCCAATCAGCAACCCGGTCTCCGTTGCGGCGAATGATCACGGCCGCAACCGCCGTCAAAGCTACCAATCCCACCAGAATGAAACCAATCTCGCGGAATCGCAGGTAGTATTCGGGATGCGGAATTGACGGCAGCGCGCTGGGCAGAAAAATGGCGAGCATCATGAGGACGGTAAACGCGCCGATATCAAAAATGCGCTCCACGCTCCACACCGCGACCTGCGAAGACACTGGCAGATCTGTGCGGCGCGCGATCAGATAGGGGCGGATGAATTCTCCGGCGCGCCCGAGCAAGGCCAGCCCAGTGAATCCCACCAGCGTCGGCGAAACCATCTGGATGGTTTTCGTCTTGGGCCGAACGGGATTCAAGAAGATCTTCCAGCGCCACGCTCGCAGGAGATAACCGAAGTAGATGAATGCAATTCCGTGCAGGATGTGGATTTTCTTGATGCGGTGCGTCTGGCTCCAGAACGTGGCCCAATCGAAGCTCCTCCAGTGGCGGTACTGAAGATAAAAGAGCAATACCAGCACGAGGAACACTACGACGCTGGCCAGAATGCGTTTTTTGTCCATGAAGGGGGAACTATTCCGCGCCGCAGCCCCGCTGTGGGCGTGGAGAAACGGCACCACTCAAAGTAAATGACTGAGCCGCCACGGTCAAACGGGCGATCGCGTTCCAGCAGTGAGACGGAGGTAACCTATTGGCTCCCGAGCGCAGCATTCGCATGCACCGATCCGGCCGGTTTCCTGGTCGTTGTGCCACTGCGTACTTTTGAGGTCGCCGTTTTGCTGGTGGCTGCTTTCTTTGCCGCCGCGGCGGCTTTCTGTTGAGCGATCTTCTTCTTGTTGAAGTCTTTCACGATCCGGGCGACGTACGCTCGCGTTTCGTAATAAGGCGGGATGCCGCGGAACTGCTCAACCCGCTGCGGGCCTGCATTATAGGCGGCCAACGCTTTGGGAATATCAAAGTTGTAGCGTTCCATTAACTCCCGCAGGTATTTTGTTCCTCCTTCGACATTTGCGCGCGGGTCGAATACGTTCGGAACTCCTAGCTGGGACGCCGTACCGGGCATCAACTGCATCAATCCCTGCGCGCCCTTAGGTGAGACCGCGTGAACGTGGAACCCGCTCTCGGCCTTAATCACGCTGTTCACGAGATCCGGATCCAGCTGATATTTCCCACTCGCTTCGTTAACAACTTGATTCAAATCCTTCGCTGATGAAGCTGGAAAGACAGCAGGGGAATCGCTTGGAGTCTGGGCCCGCGGTATGCCGAAAGACGGTGAATTGGGCGATGAGGCAGGCCGGATTGATGCATCCGGCTGCGCCGGTGCGTCTTCGAAGTGATCGATCTGCGCTGTCGCAACGTCGACGAAGCTCGATCCATCTTTGGTGATGTACAGCCGCGTCACGTCGCCGATGACTTGGCTGCGCTCGTGGCGGATGGAGAATCCATTCTTCAGAACCGCAACCTTCGCGGCAAAACAGGGAAGGGCGGCCACCGCGAGCACCGCGATGACTCCGATCTGCCGATATGCGCGTAACGATCTCATCCGACTGTCAGCGGCGCCTCGCCCAAGGCCAATTCCACCGCGGCGGCAACTCCACACGCGTCATTGCCGCGAGTGACCCTCCAACCGCGGCCGCGCAATTCTTCGCACGCATTTCCCATGATAACGGGATGTCCCGCGAACTCAAGCATTTCCACGTCGTTGTGGTTATCACCGACGGCCATGACCTGATCGCGCCGGAATCCGCGATATTTCGTCCATCGCTCGAGCGCATGGCCTTTAGAACAGCCGGCATTCAGCACGTCGATCATGAGCAAGTCCCGGGCCGAATATTCCGTTCTCAGCACCGTGATCTTGTTTTGCATCCCGGCGTTTTCCAGGGTTTTTAGAGCCGCATTCATCCGCGCGATTGTGCCGCAGAACATCGCCTGAATGGGATCGCTCACCAGCGCCTTCTCGATGGGCACGACAAATTCGATGAACTCGATGTTCTTTTCGAGCCACCGGCGAATGCTCGGGCCAAGTTCCTCCATGTGTTCAAGAACGAGCGCGCCCTTGATTTCCTTGTCGAAGGTCAGAACGGTGTTTCCGCGAAACTCACGCATGGCAGCGCAGAGTTCGCGGCAGGTCGCGGCTGGCATCATATCGCGATGAAAGCTCTCGCCGCGCAGCGATCGCGTAACCGCGCCATTCGAACTGATCAGCCAGAGATCAAACCCAAGTTGCTTCGCGATCGGGAGGGCGAAGGAATGCCGGCGCCCGGTCACCAAAACGATTTCGACTCCCGCGGCGTGCGCCTTCCGCAGCGCATTGAGGTCGCCTTCGGAAATCTGGAATTGTGGATTCAGCAGCGTGCCGTCGATGTCGGTCGCCAGCAGCCGGATGGGAGCCTTCGAAATCGTCACTGCTGAAATTTTATCATCGCGGATTCGGCATGCCTGCTGAGCGACATGTACAACAGTTACTTCCGCAACCTTCCCAGAATCGACTTAGCCTTGCGGAACCAGGGCCGCTCCCGGCGCTTCAGGTATCCCGGCATCGTCGCGCGTTTATCGAGAATTTTCTGCGCCCACTCGCGCGCCTCTGCTGTTCGGCCCTGCGATTCGAGAAACAGCGCGTAGTGGTAGTAAGTTTCCGAGATCGTGGAAATACGGGTGGCTTCGCGGAACATGGCATTGGCTTTTTCGGGCTGACCGGTTTTTGCGTATGTCCAGCCGAGCAGACCTTTGGCGCGATGGAAGTCGTAATCTGGATCCGTTCTAACCGTCCGCTCAAGATCCTGAAGCGCCGCCGGAAAATCGCCCAACGCAAC
Source organism: Candidatus Sulfotelmatobacter sp. (assembly GCA_035945695.1). GTDB lineage: Bacteria > Acidobacteriota > Terriglobia > Terriglobales > Acidobacteriaceae > Sulfotelmatobacter. The sequence goes on from DASYZZ010000021.1 coordinate 57,325, forward strand.
CTCGGCAACGCCGCGCCGGTAAAAAGGATCGATCGAATCGGTACGTGCGGAGATGGACTTGTCATAGCAGGCGCGCGCCCGCGCATAATCCCCATCGTCGAGATACAGCAATCCCAGTTCTTCGTAATTTCCGGCCGAAGGATTGTCGAGGATCTCCCGCTCTAATTCGTGAATGCGCCGCCGCCGCGGAAACATCTGAAATGAACTCCGCAGCAGCCCGGCGTCCGGAATTACCTCCACCACGATGTAGACCAGCGCTCCGATCCAACTGGTGAAGAGAATAATGAAAATCCAGAAAAGATTCGGGCGGCGCCGGATGAAGTGGATAATCGCCACCACCTGGAGCGCAATCGCCCACCACGAGAACACGAAAGAGAGAAACGATCCCATCGTCAAACCGGACTACAGGATTACTTCTTCTTTGTTTCCGGAGTCGCAGCCGGAGCCGCCGTGGCCGGAGCCACTGGAGCCTGATTCGTCAGAATATCTTTCACCGATTGCGGCAGCTTGTCGGCATTGGCCAGCATCACGCTAACCTGCCACATCTCAGTCGTCGAAAGTGATTTTCCAAACCCGGGCATCCCGGTCATCCGGATTCCGTTGTCCACCTTCCAATAGGTCTCGCCCGCCGGATCATCGGTTACTCCGGTTCCTTCGAGCAACTTCGGAGGCTTGGGAAATTCGCCTTTGGCGATCGCAGTCTGAGGAGCGCCCGGGACCCCATGGCATACAGCGCAATGTTCTTTGTAGATGTTTGCCCCAGCCGTGAAATTGGCTTCATCGGTGGGGATGGGGACAGACTTGGGCATTTCTTTTTCCAGGCGTGCGTGCAGCGCCATGTGTGCAAACTGTTTCTCGAATGGCATCGGCTGAGCCGACGTCGCTACGGGCGCCATTCCCGTCGCGAAATACACATAGACAGCCAGCGGAATTGCAATCAACCCGATGATAAGCCCGACCAGAAACTTGCCCATGTTGGAGTTCTCCTCGAATTTGCGAAAGCACTGATACTAAACTATGCGGCCGAAATCTCGTTATGGATTTACTGGGGAACTGCTCGAACAGCGAAACTATTCGTGCCTAGATCGATTTGACCGGAATTGCCAAAAGATCGTCCACCAGCCCCACCTCTTTTTGCAGGAATGGTTCCGCATGCGTCACTCCTCCAAGCATGCCGTAGAAACGTGCCATTGAATCCACACGCGTTCGTATCTCGTCATGGGCAGGGAAGAGGTCTTTGCCTGCTTCCTGATCGCTGAACTGCGATTTATAGGCCATGATCGAAGCGAACTTGCCTTCAAACTGTTCGGTGATATCCACCACAAAAGTGGGACGAATATCGTAGTAAAGGGTCGCGTAGAGAATTTTGAACGGTCGATGCGGCGCAGGAGCAGCATCCTGCCGACTGTCGAGGGGGCTTGGCACGCGCGAATCATTGGCCAACGCACTCTGCGGATCGAGTTTCCTCAATCCCGCCAGGAAGCAAGCCTCGTATCCCAGGATCGATGCCGTGTAATGATCCGGATGCCGTCCTTTCCAATACGGCAAGATGACGACGCGAGGGCGAGTCTCGCGGATCACAGCGGCGACTTGGAGCCGATTCTGCCAAGTGTTCTCGACTCGTCCGTCGGGAATGTCGAGGGCGCGCCGCCAACCCACACTGAGGATTTTTGCTGCGTGGTTCGCCTCGCGTTCCCGGTCCTCTGCCGTTCCGCGCGTGCCCATCTCGCCCCTTGTCAGATCGAGAATTCCGGTTCGCTGGCCGAGCTGCGCCGCTTTGAGCAGCGTTCCGCCGCAGGTTTGCTCGACGTCATCGCGGTGAGCAGCGATTGCAAGAATGTCTATAGAATTGCTGGTCGGGCTGGAGGGCATGTCGATCGAGAATACGCTACTCCTAAATTGGGTATTGCAGAAATCCTTCGCGTGACTTTGTGTCCTTGGTGGTTAAACATTTTACTTCTTCCGTTCCACCAAGAAGCGCGCCAGCTCCTTCAACGGTTCCGCCCGTTCTCCAAAGCTGTCCAATTCCGCGAACGCGCTGTTCACCAATTCATCCGCCTTTTTCACGGACGCATCAATTCCGAACAGAGCCGGATACGTTGCCTTCTCCGAAGCCGTATCTTTGCCGGCGGTCTTCCCGAGTTGCTCGGATGTCTGCGTGACATCGAGCACGTCATCCACAATCTGAAACGCAAGCCCGGTCGCGAGTCCAAAAGCCCGCAGCTTTGCGACTTCTTTTTCTTTCGCTCCAGCGTAAAGCCCGCCGCTGACCAGACTGGCCGTGATCAGGGCTGCCGTCTTCGAGCGATGAATGTATTCCAGCATCTCGGCCGTGGGCCGGGTATGTTCCGCCTCGAGATCGACCACCTGACCGCCAATCATGCCGTCAATGGTTCCAGTGCCTCGCGCGATCTCCTCGATGATCTGTACGCGAGCCTCAGCAGGACACTTCAGCTTCGAGAGAACTTCATAGGCCTGCGTCTGCAGCGCATCACCCGCCAGGATCGCGATCGCCTCTCCGAACGCTTTGTGGCATGTCGGACGCCCCCGCCGCAGGTCGTCATTGTCGAGTGCTGGAAGATCGTCGTGGATCAGAGAATACGTGTGCAGCATCTCCAGCGCGGCTCCCAGTTCCTCGATTCCGTTCGGGAGCGATCCCTCGATCATCCTGCCCGCTTCCATGCACAGAACGGGGCGCAAGCGCTTTCCGCCGGCAAACACGCTGTGCCGCATCGCCTTATGAATCGAAACTGGATGCGCGGTTTCGAGCGGAATCAGGCGGTCCAGCGCCGCGTCGGTCCACTGCTGCCCTCGGTCCAAAGTCTCTTTCAACATGACGTGGCAGTATAACAAGCACCCTCGGGAGGCAGGCGAAGCGCCTGTTCACATTGCCCGGAAAAAAGATAAGGACGCCGCTCGGGCGTCCCTAGGTTTGGCTGAACTTGTGCTAAGCAGCAGCGCTACCCGACACCCCCGTGCTGCGCAGAACGGATCGAATAACGTTGTTCACATCGTCGGCAGGACACATATCGCAAGCTCCCGCGGCGAGCGCGGCTGCCCACATTTCTTCATCAGGAATGCGGTGCGTGCAAACGATCGGTACTTCCGGAAAATCGCGATGCAAGCTCTCGATTTCCGGCAGTTGCCAGACCTCTATGCTGAGAATCATGGCCTCGGGGCGATTGCGCAACAGATTGTCGCGCAACTCCTCACGGGTATGGGTGACATGAACCGAGAAGTGAGGCCGCAATCCCCCCGCCAGGGAATGCGCCACCGTCGGATCTTTTTCGAGAAGAACAACACTTAGAGCCATAGATCCCCCGATCTTCAACCGTCGTCAACGTAGCGCGCGTTAACGCGAGACTAAGGCTGCGGGGTGGCCGTAGAACCACGTCTCCACAGGCAACTTGAGGGAAACCCTCCGAGTGTCCAACAGATGCGAACGTATCACCGGCGCGCAGGCGCCTTTTCTGTCAGAGGCTCGAATGGTTCTGCCTGGAGCTTTCCGTTTTTCTTTAGCAGCATCTCCACTTTGCCTTCGGCCTGTTCCAATTCGTTCCGGCAAGCGGAAGAAAGCTGCATGCCTTCTTCAAAGAGTGTGAGCGACTTCTCCAAAGGGACTTCTCCCTTTTCCAGTTCCTGAACAATTTTCTCCAGTCGCTGGAGGCACTCTTCAAATTTTGCCAACGGCTTCTCGCTCCGTCTCTCTATTCTAATGCAACTATTTCGGCGCGGTGTCCAGTGAATTTTGAATAAAAAATAGTATTTAGGGAGAAACCCTTTCCCGGATCGGGAAGGGCCGGGCGCGATTTTCACCGCGGAGGCTCGGAGCCACGGGTATTCTTCGTAGAGAAAACGTTTACGCAGCCCCTCAAGAATGTTTTCGATCCTATGCGGTCGAAATTATCGCGATCTTCAGGATCCCGGAATGCCGAGCCTTGATAACTCCGTGGCTCAGTGTCTGCGGGGTAAAAATCTCGGCTATGCAGTGGCTGCGTTATTGTCGCCGCCCAAAGCTTCCAGCACATCGACGGCCGAGCTATAGCGCCCATTCGGAGCGCTGATCTGCGCACCCTGCACCATCTGCCGGGCGGCAATCAGCATTTCGCGGGCGATGGCTACTCCTTCGGCCCGGGCGGCCTCCGGCGTTTGCGCTCGCGACATGCGCTCAAGAATCCAGTCGGGCACGGACACCCGCAACTCGTTCTTCATGAACTCTGCATTGCGCACGCTGACCAGCGGCCAGATTCCCGCCAATACCGGAATGCGGCAATGTTCGATCCGGCGCAGAAAGTTTTCCAACAGCCGCAGATCGAAAACAGGCTGTGTCACCGCATATTCCGCTCCGGCCTCGACCTTGTATTCGAACCTGCGGATCTCCTCATCCAGATCGGTCAGCCCAGGATTGGCGCCGACGCCGATCACGAACGCTGTCCCAGTCCCGATCGGATTGCCGCCGAGGTCAAGCCCGTGATTCAGATTGCGGACAATGTTTACAAGCCCGATCGCATCCACGTCAAAAACAGCCGTGGCGTCAGGATAATTCCCCATCTTCGGCGGATCGCCCGTAATGCAGATCAGGTTCTTGATGCCGACCGCGGCCGCTCCCAACAGATCGCTCTGAATGCAGAGCACGTTCCGATCGCGGCAGGTGTAGTGCAGGATGGCGTCAATACCAACCTCCCGCTGAATCAGGAGCGAAAGAGCCTGATTGCTCATGCGCGCTGAGGCTCGCGGACTGTCTGGGATATTGACCGCGTCTACCCCGACGGACTTGACGAAGCGCGCGCCCTCGACTTCTTTGCGGACGTCGATTCCTTTGGGCGGCACAATCTCCACCATCGTCGCGAATTCGCCTCGCGCCAGCTTCGCGCCCAGCGCGGATCGCTGTTCCAGCGGGACGACAGGAATCGCCGATGGTGCCGGAGCGCCGCCGGTCACCTTCGCCGTGGCCGTCTTACTTCGAGCTTCTCCCACGCGCAGCGCGCCTTTCATCACGCGGATGTGATCCGGCGTGGTTCCGCAGCAGCCGCCTACCAGACGCACTCCCGCAGCGACGAACTTTCGCGCGTAGCTCGCCATGTACTCGGGCGAGCAGAGATAAATATTGCGCCCATCAACCGATCTTGGAATGCCGGCGTTTGGCTGCGCTGAGAGCGGCAGCGTCGTCAGAGCTCTTACCCGTTCCATCGCATCCAGCATGGCAACCGGACCAACGCTGCAGTTGCAGCCGATCACGTCGGCGCCCCACTCCGTCAACTTGGCAACGAATATCTCGGGATCGGATCCATCAAGGCAGTTGCCGTCTTCATCAATCGTCACTTGAGCGACGATCGGAATCGACTTGCTTACGTCTTTCGCCGCGAGCATCGCCTGATGAATCTCTTCCAGATATCCGAACGTCTCCAGAATCAGTAGATCAACCCCGCCTTCCACGAGAGCGGTGATCTGCTCCCGGAATGAGTCGCGCGCTTCCTGATACGACGTCTTTCCGAGAGGTTCAATTCTGGTACCCAGCGGGCCAACCGATCCTGCGACCCAAACATCGAAGCTCTTGGCGGCCTCCCGGGCGAGCCGCGCTCCCGAACGATTGATGTCCTGAACCTTGTCCGCCAAGCTGTGTCGGGCCAAGCGGAAAGAGTTGGCACCGAAAGTATTGGTTTCAATAATTTCTGCGCCGGCCTGCAGGTAGTCGTGGTGAATGCCGCGAATCAGATCCGGCTGCAAAAGGTTCAGCTCATCGTAGGAACGGTTGATGAAAATGCCTTTGGCATAGAGCAGTGTCCCCATGGCGCCGTCACAAAGCACCGGGGATTGCTTGATACGGCTTAGAAAGTCGCCCGCCATATGAATGCTGAGGATACAGGATGAGAGCCGGTTCGCGCATCTCGGCTGCCGCATGTGAGGCCGGAGAAACACTGTGGAAGTTGAAACGGTGCGGTCTGTTATAATCCACGATTTCGAACTTAAATCTCCCTTTTTCATGTCGTTAGGAGCTAGTCGTTTGAAGAAACGCATCCTCGCTCTCGCGCTCGGAGTATGGATTGGCCTCGGTTTCACTGCCTGCGGTTATAACTACGATCAGGTACGCGGCCGCACCGAACGTATGCTGACCTCTCAAGGTGTCACGACAACGAGTTCATTCGGCGGGCTTATTATCCTCAACGGATACAACGATACTTTGACCGGTTTGCCTCCTTTGTCGGGCGGAAATTCCCCTGGCTTGATGGAGTCTTCTCCGCAGCGCAACATTATCGGAGCGTTCGACTCCAGTACTAATTCGCTCTATGCCGTGAATACGGCTACGGAAAAGAACATCAACACTGTCGGCGTGAAGATTCTGGGTCCTACCACGAGTTTTGTGATTCCCACCGCCCAGCCAATTGCCTACGCGGCGGTTCCATCGGCGGTCGTTCCCGGTTTCGCGATTCATGGCGCCATCAACGTTGCCAACTTCTCCACCGGAACGACCACGACGATCGCGGCTCCGAATGCACAGACTGTCGTCTCCAATGGGACCGCAACGCAGCTTCTCGTCTTCAGCAACGATTCCAATTCGATGATCGTCCTTTCGCCCAGCCTGGCTGCTCCTCCGGTCGATACCAGCTGCTACACGAATCCTCCCAACGCAGTTTGCACGTTTGTCCCCGGTTTCGACCGGCCGGTGTATGCCATCGTGAACGGGACCACGGCTTATGTCTTGAACTGTGGTCCGGAGTGCGGCGGCACGCAAGCCAGCGTGATGACCGTCGACCTTCCAACACTCGCCATCACCAGCACGATTCCGGTGGATGCCGCCACCTGGGGCATCCTCAGTGGGTCGACGCTGTATGTCGCAGGCACCTCGCCGACCAACAATGCGTGCACCGGCCAGACGACTGCCGCGAAGACCTGCGGACGTCTTGATGTGGTTGACCTCGGTTCAGGAACGGTGACTGCCACCGCGGTCATCACCGATGGTTATCATGACCGCATGGATTTGACGCAGAATGGCCAGGTATTCGTCGGCTCATACAACTGCACGAACATCGGTGACGTGGGTAATCCCACCGCTGGAGAGGTACGAGGCTGCCTGTCGATCTACCACGTGGATACGGGAGCGGTAATTATTCCGCCGGACAACGGAAACGTCGACGGCTTGCAGGGGATCGTCAGCCGGTACTCTGAGTATGTCGCCGAGGGCGGCTACCTCCGCGTGTACGACACCGAGACAGATACTCTCCTAATCAACATGTACCTGCCCGAAGGTACGTTCGGCATCCCGGGCTACATTGGCGATATCAAGGCAATGGACTTCTTCTGAGCGGAACTCTTAATGCTGCGCCGGCTCGAGCATGAGTTGGTGCTTCTTGCTTGACTCGATCGCTTGTTGACTGAAGGGAAGCGCGAAGGTCGTTCCTCCATACCAGCTCTTCCACTGATCCATGTAATACGGACTGAGAAAGTTCCCACCCTGCCCAGTCACCGTGTTCAGCGTGGATTGATCGAGATCGGCCATATTCGCCGTGAAACGCTCCGAAGGCCCGTGAAAACCTGTGACCGCTTTCACTGTAAATCCGCTTCCGGACTGCTCTTTCACCCCGGGCGCTGTCCAATATTTGAGGATCGGAATTCTCCCCAGGATCGGATGCTGTATGGAAACCGCGTTGAAGGCCCCCCATCGCCACGAAGCAAGATCTTTTGGCGCCTGCGGGCTGTTCACCGCGGCCTCAACTGCTGCCGTCAGCAGTTCGTCGTAGTTCGGATATTTTTCCGGCAGCCATCGCTTGGGATGATGCAGCATCACATTTTCCAGCCACACTGTTCGCATCTCCCAGTGATATGTCTTCCAGCTCAGGGCTCCATTGTTCGCTGGACCTTCCGGCGCGCTCCCGAGTCTCGGCTCGAGCAGCAACCGCGTGAGTTCGCGCGCCGCATTCTCGGTGATGGTTGGAGCCGCCGAATCGGCTTTCATCTGCCCGTTCCAGCTCCGCATCAGCTCTGCTGCTTGCTTCACGCGAGGCGAAGGTTTCGACGCGTGGTCGATCGCATACACGAAGCGTTCGGCTGCGAACAGATCGGGCTCCGATGAAATGTCAGTCTGAAGAGCCAGCATGTCCGCGGGGGAAAATTGCCGTCCCGACTCCAGCACGTGATAGATCCGGGCCGTACGCCAGGGAGCTTCCCACTCCATGCTGATGGAATCGGGATACTTGTCGGGAGTGATCCGCCCATTCGCCGTCGCAATGATTCCTGATGGCGGGTTGTAGATATTCGGCAGCTTGTCGTATGGAATATACGATTTCCACTCATGAGCATCGTCGGCGCCGCTTACCGGCAGGCTTCCGTCGCCAGCCGCGCGAATTGGAACCTTCCCCGTCGTGTGGTATCCGATGTTCCCGTCCACATCGGCATAAACCGCGTTCTGCCCCGGTGCATCCAGTTGCGAAAACGCTTTCGTGAATTCCTCCCAGTTCTGCGCCGCATCTACGTCAAAAAAGGGAATGTGCAGACCGTCGTAAAGCGTCCACCGGAGCGCGAGGGATCGAGTTTCACCCGGAATCAATTCGGAGATGATCGGGCCATGCCGCGTGATTCTGACGTCGACATCAACATCGGCCTTCCCGTTGACATGAATGACTTCCGCACGATGCTCGGGCTGCACCCAGCCGCTCGGCGTCTGATATTCCCCTTGTGCATTGAAATTCTCGATATAGATGTCAGTGACGGTCGGCCCGACGTTGGTAAATCCCCACGCAATCCGCTGATTGTGGCCGACAATCACATAGGGCATTCCGGGCAAGGTCACGCCCGCAACATTCAGACTTCCTGAGTGCAGATGAGCTTCGTACCAGAGATTCGGCATCTGGTGCCCGAGATGCATATCGTTTGAAAGCAGCGGCTTTCCAGTGACAGTGTGCTCTCCGGAAACGACCCAGTCATTCGATCCGTTGACCGGCGCCTCCTCGGGAATCTCAAACTGCTCGGCCGGCGATATCGCTCTATGTCGTGTCACCGAGTTGTCCGGAGAATCATCCTCTTCCTCATCATCGTCAGAGTCGCCGTTATCGGGCTGCGTCAAATCCTCTCTCATCACGGTGGGCGGACGATCATGCCACGATCGATTCACATATAGATCGGCCGTCAGCTCCGGTCCCAGCTTGGCCAGGATTTTTTCGCGCGCTAAGGCGTCCAAAAACTGCCCATAGTTGAGATCCTTTACCATCTGATTCGCAATCACGATCGAATCTTCGGGCGTCCACGCCTTCGGCGTATAGCCGAGAATGCGAAATTCAATCGGCAAATGGTCGCGATGTACGTCGATGTAGGCATTCACTCCGCGCGCATAATCCTCGAAGAATTTGCGATCGCGCGGATCGGCCACCGCCAATGATTTTCTTGCCGCCGCCCGTAGGCCCAGAATGCGCTGCTCGCGGTCGAACTTGAGCGTATCCTCCCCAACGATTTCCGATAATTCGCCGCTGGCCGCCCGGCGCATCAGGTCCATCTGCCACAGCCGGTCCTGCGCCGTGATGAATCCCTGCGCAAAAAACAGATCGTCCAGATTTGCCGCGTCCATATCGGGGACGCCATGACCATCCCGCGTTACCGTGACCGGTGCACTCAGGCCAGTAAGGTGAAGCTGTCCGTCAAGCTGTGGGAGGGCAGAGTGCGCCACATGGTAGAGATATGCCAGCGTTAGCGCGGCCAGTGTAATGACCAGCAGCGACCCCCATAGCAGAATGCGAAGGACAGTGGAACGGCGGGAACCGGGGCGTTGGATTTCTGCCATCGTGCTCATGGGAATCTTCGATTCTATGACAGACGGTCCGCGGTGTCTTGAAAATGAATTTCAATTTCAAGATGTTCCGGTGATATCCTGACTCGCTGTCCTTCCTGCATGCTCCAGAAGCGCATCGACGACCAGCCCACGATCTCGCGCCAGATGGTCCGCGAGGCCCAGGACATCCTCCATCGCCACCTGAAGGGCGTCGGGCTCAAACAGACCGCCCAGCGCGATACGATCCTGCGCACGTTTCTCGAGACCCGCGACCATCTTTCCACGGATGAACTTCTTCGCCTCGTCCAGAAGAAAGATGCCCGCATTGGCTACACCACCGTCTACCGGACCCTGAAACTCCTGGCCGAATGCGGACTCGCCAGCGAGGTCGCCTTCCACGACGGCATTGCCCGCTACGAGCATCAATACAACCGCCGCAGCCATCACCACATGGTCTGCACGGAGTGCGGAAGTTCCGTTGAGTTTTTCTCGCAGGAAGTTGGCCAGCTCGAGCAGGAGATCGGCCGCAGGTATCACTACCTGACGACCCGTCACACGTTTCAGATTTACGGAATCTGCGAAGACTGCCGCAAGAAAAGCAACGCGCTTCGCCCGCTCTGAAATTTTGAACCTGAAAATCAGTGAGAAGGGGTTTGTCTTCTAAGCCTTGGCCGGTTTACGTCGTCTTCCGAGAGCTGCGATCCGGCCCGCAAGCAATCTTCCGCCGAGCCGCTGTGCGCCACGCGAATCACGTCGGTCTCATCTGAGCAAAAAGCCGAGAGCGGCGGCTTCATGACCGTTTGCGGATACGCCACCACCGTATATTTCGCCACCGGACCGCTCTTTTTTTCGCTCGTGCAGCCGCGCAGTTCGAAGATGTATCCGTGCTTACGGCCGTACGCCAGGTCGTCGCTGATCCCCCATGCACCCTTCAGATCAGAAAGGGAGCACGTGTATCCGGTCTCGCGATGTTGTTGCGCGTACGCAATTTCGGCGGTATTAAGGGTTCTCAGCGCCGAAACCACAGATGATTCGCTGCTCGCGATGAGGTTCTTGGCCACGGTGCGGTTCGCTTTGTGCTCGGCATAAATCCCCAGCCCGATCACACCGGCGGTAAAAGCGACGCCAAGGTATCCAAGAATAATTCCCGCAATCGCCAGTCCTCGACCAGTCAGCCGTCCCGCGCTCTTGCGAATGTCATACAGAGACAGATGCCCGAAGATTACAGCGCAAATAGAGAAGGGAAGAAGGAGAATCAGAAGCCCGCTGACCAGGCTGAAGATGGCCTTGCCGCTGGTCTCGGGCGGCAGGCCAAACGCCACCGAGGGATCGACCTGGGGAGCCGCCGGGTTCGCCTGCGAATCTCTCCCGCAGACTCCGCAATAGCGCTCGCCTTCGGCGAGGCTATTACCGCAACCAAGGCAGAACGAACTCATCGTCCCCCCGCTCCTACCAGTGCAACATCGCGCCCGGCGCCAGAAGATTAAAGGGATGCACCGGAAGATTTCTCAAAATCCCAAACAGCACGATGACGGCGCACAAGACGCGAATTGAATTGGCCGAAAGAAAAACGCCCGGCAATCCCTTCCCGCGCAGCACGAGCAACGCCTGCGAGGTCAAGCCGTACCCGATGAAAGGCAGGAGCACCATCGTCAGCGGATTCAGCGCCCATGCTGCACGCAGATTACCCTGCAGTAACTGATGCATCGCCCGCAGCGATCCGCAACCCGAACAATACCAGCCGGTCAGAAAGTGCAACGGGCATGGCGGAAAGATGGCCGATTTTGCCGGATCAAAATTCCGCAACAGCACCAATCCAACCGTTCCAGCCACTACGGCAACGGCAAGCAGATGTTTTCTCTGCTCCAGTATGGAAGTCGCATTAGCCATGGTGCAGACCGCTTATGACTCCGAGAATCCCCAATAAGATGGTCACACCGACTGTCGCCAGGCCGAGTCCAAACGAGATCCAGCACCACATCTTGGCATTGCGCGATGCTTCCTGCGCGCCGGCAAGATCGCCTGCCTGCAATTTGCCGTTGACCTGCGCCGCGTAGACAATCGCAGCAATCCCGGTCGGAAGGCAGCACAACACCGTCGCCAGGATCGCGAAAACGAGATAATTCTCCACAGTCGCGCCCGGCGGAATTACCTGGCCCGTCGCCGGTAAGGGCGTGGCGGCAGGTTGGAAGTTTCTCCCACATTGGGCGCATACCGCCGCATTGTCGGGGTTACTCGCTCCACATTGAGGACAAAACATTCGATCGCTCCCTCAAGCAAATTTCAACGCAACGGCTCGCCGCTCTCAAGGCACCTCTGTGTCGAGCCTTCCGGGTCAACTTTGATGACCATCGATTCATTGGAACAGAACGCACGAATCCCCGTCTGATGCTCTCTCAGCGGATACGCAACTACCTGGTAATGACGATTCGCCGAGTCCCCATCCTCGGGCGTGCACCCGTTGAGTTCGAAGGCATAGCCGTCCTTTTGGCCCTTTGCCAAAGGACCGGAGAACAAGCCGGCATCTGCCAGAGTCGAGAGGGAACAGGTGAATCCATCGTTCGGGTGACTCTCGGAATACGCAACTTCAGCTGTATTCAGGATTCGAATGCCGCTCACGGCCGATGCTTCGTTCGCTGCCATCCGGGCTCGCAACAGATTGGGAATCGCGATCGCTGCGACAATGAGGACCACCGGGATCACCGCGACTCCCGCGTATCCCAGCACCAATCCAGCGATAGCGATGCCGTCTCCCTTGACGCGTCCGGCGCTCTTGCGAATTTCCGAGAGGCTCAAATGGCCAAAGATGATGGCGAGGATGGCAAGAGGGAAAACGAAAAAGAAGAGTCCGCTGATCAGACTGACGATCGCTTTACCGCTTGTTTCAGGGGGTGTTGACGGTGGCGCCGCAGCGACTGCGACTGCCGTTACACTGGAGGCTGCCCTTCCGCAGACGCGGCAGAACTTGTCCTCGGGGCTGATGTTGTTGCCACAACCCGAGCAGAATGGGCTCATTTACTCCTTCTTGCGAATGGATTTTGCCCGAACCATACTATTCTGCCAATGTGGCGTCAATGCTCTAGATAGATACCCCATCGTCGCCCTAAGGCCCCCGAACGAAATTCTGCATTGCTTTGGCCTTGGCTTTTTGCTATTTTGCCGCGAACGTTTTTTGGGGCGAGCGCGATTCGTTCGTCCGGAACTCGGGAGGACATTATGGCATTCTGTAATATGTGCGGTGCGCAAATTGCCGATGGCATGACTACCTGCGCCGCCTGTGCAAGTCGAACCGCCCCCGCTGGAGGAGCCGCGACGGTTACCGCGACCGCCCCAGCCAGCGGCATGGCGGACAATATTGCCGGCATGCTCGCCTACATCACGATTATCCCGTCGATCATTTTTCTGGTGATGGAACCGTACAATAAGAATCGGTTCGTGCGATTCCACTCGTTCCAGAACCTGTTTTTCGCCGGCGCGCTCATCGTCTGCTGGATCGCTTTCTCGATTCTGGCCATGGTGCTGGCGTTCATCCCGATTCTGGGACACATTGTCATCGCGCTTTTGTGGTTCGCCCTGGCAATCGGCGGATTCATCGTCTGGATCATCATGCTGCTGAAGGCCAATGGCGGCCAGATGTGGAAGCTGCCCGTAATCGGCGATATGGCCGAGAAGCAGGCGAACGCGATTTAGTCTGACGATTAAGTTTTGAATGCACATGCGAGATCCCTTGCCCCGCGCCATCACCCGCGGGGCAAGGGATCTCGCGTATACCGCCGACGCCTCATCCTTCACCGATACTATCCTTCTCAACTCCCCGCCCCTTGACTTTCCCCCCTCAGGCGTGGCAATCCTATTAGCTTTTACCTGCGAAGTGCGCGCGCACCTGCAACGCGCTCTCCGAGGAATCTTGATCGGATTGGGGAACGGATTGCGAGTTCGGGTCTTTTACCACGACAAATGTTTCGACGGAGCATCTTCGGCCGCCTTGTTTTCCCGCTTCTATCGCGAGCGCATCCGCGGCGACGCCGAATTCCAATTCACTGGACTCGTCCACCGCGCCGGAGCGCTGTTTGACGAGCGGCAATTTGACGGCGACGAGAACGCCATCGTCGATTTCAAATACTCCAGTTCGCCGAACATTACGTGGTGGTTCGATCACCACGAGAGCGCGTTTCTCACTCCTGAGGACGCCGAGCACTTCGAGCAGGATCAGAGCAACCGCAAGTTCTACGATCCCGATTTCAAGTCCTGTACCAGCTTCATCGCGATGATTGCGCAGCAGCGATTCGGCTTTAATCCGGCTCCGGTTGCCGATCTCGTCCACTGGACCGACGTCATCGACGGCGCTCTCTATCCCGACGCCAAGACTGCAGTAGAGATGGAAGCGCCCGCCATGAAACTGACCATGGTGATTGAATCCGCCCCGGATCACGGATTTGTTCCGAACCTCATCCCGCTGCTCGCGACCAAGTCTCTGGGCGAGATTCTCGAAGAACCGTTCGTCGCACCACTGCTTCCGCCGCTTCTCAAGCGGCACGAACTGTCGATCGGAATCCTTAAAGAACGCACAGAATGCAAAGACGCCACGATTTTCTTCGATGTCACCGACCACGATCTCGAGGGATACAACAAGTTCGTCCCCTACTATCTGCATCCGGAGTCGGTGTATAGCGTCGGGCTCAGCAAAAGCAGCTTCCGCGTCAAAGTTTCTGTGGGATCGAACCCGTGGGCCCCCGAAGAGCCCCGCGTCAATCTCGCCCGCATCTGCGAACGTTACGGCGGCGGCGGTCACGCCCGCGTCGGCGCGATCTCGTTTCCAGTCGATCAGCACGCCGCCGCGATCAAGGCCTCGCAGGATATCGTTTCCGAATTGCGGACCGCGATCCGCGAAAAGAAATCCTATTAAACAGTGCAGCGCTGCGCCAGTGCCCGAAAATCCGAGGCCGTATGAAAAATGTCACGTTCTCGCTCGGAGTGTTTTTCTTCCTCACGTCGCTGCTTGCCGCGCAGAATCCGAAAGGCACAATCCTCGCGCTCAGCAAGCGCGATCGTACGCTCGCGATTGTCGATCCGGCCACGCTGAAAGTGATTGCGAAAGCGCCGGTCGGGAACGATCCGCACGAGGTGATCGCTTCCACGGACGGCAAGATTGCCTACAGTTCGACTTACGGTTTCGGCGCTTACAACACGCTGGCAGTGATCGACCTCGTCAATCACAAGGCGCTGCCGTCAATCGATCTTGGCGCCCTGCGCGGCCCTCACGGCCTAACTTACGTAGCAGGCAAGGTGTGGTTTACGGCCGAAGGCGCAAAGGCATTCGGAAGTTACGATCCAGCCTCGGGGAAAGTTGATTTCATTTTCGGCACCGGCCAGAATCGCACGCACATGATCTACGTCTCCGAAGATCAGAAGCGCATCATTACGACCAACGTCAGTTCGGGGACGGTGAGCATCATCGATGCCGTGCCGCCGCGTCAGATTCCTTCTCGTGGTGCTGCGCCTCCCGCTCACGGTGACTGGGAACAAACGGTTATCCGCGTTGGCAACGGTTCCGAAGGATTTGATGTCTCTCCGGATGGCAAACAGATTTGGGTCGCCAACGCACAGGACGGCACAATTTCAATCATCGACGCAGCCGAGAAGAAAGTAATCGACACCCTTGCCGCAAACGCCCGCGGAGCCAACCGCTTGAAATTCACCCCCGACGGCAAGCTCGTTTTCGTTTCGACGCTCTTCAATGGCGATCTGATCATTCTGGATGCCGCGACCCGCAAAGAAGTGAAGCGCATCAAGGTGGGACACGGTGCCGCAGGAATTCTGATGCAACCGGACGGCAGCCGCGCCTTCGTCGCATGCACTCCGGACAACTACGTGGCCGTCATCGGTCTGAAATCGCTAGAGGTAATGGGACACTTCGAGGTTGGGCAAGAACCCGACGGCCTAGCCTGGGCAACAGTGCGTTGAGCACAAAGCCTACTGAACTGGAGTTCCGCTCGCCAGACAAGCTGCGGGATTCCCGCTATCCGACGATTTGATCGCTGCCGACTGATCCGCGCAGAACATTTTCCGCCCGAACGCGTTCCCGCTCGGCGCGGCCGTCAGATGAAAGGCTGTCGTCGGATTTCCGCTGCACCCCGAGAGCGTGAACATAAATCCGTACCGCTTGCCGCTGGCCAGGCTGCTCGAGATCAGCATCGCCTGATGTTCGTTGGGCTGCCCGCCGCCGAATCCATCGAGATCCGACAGAGTGCAGGTGAAGCCAACATTCGGATAGCTCGCGGCATAAGTGACCTCCGCCGTCAGAATCGACCGCATCGCCCCAAGCGCCATTGCATCGCTCCCCAGCGCCGGACTCGGTGCCTCAGTGCGCGGAGTGTATGAGGTCTTGGTCGTGACTTGTGGTGTCATTTTCTCCGTGAGCGCCTTCAGAAATTCCGGATCGGCCAGGGGCAAATGCACTGTGAATGAGATCTCGTTTAACTTCCAGACCTGATCTTCCTTCTTCATCGAGAGCGTCACTTGCGGCTTGAACCCGGTCACTTGCGGTTGGCCATCTTTGTAGACCTGAAACGCCACGACAATGTCGTCCACATCACCGTGCAGGGTATCGTGCACGACAGACACTTCGGTCTTCTGTCCTGTTTTCATGTCTTCGGCGCTGAACAAAACAGGTCCCGTCTCAAATGTCTGGAAATCTTTTCCCTGTGTCTGCATCTGCGTGGCTAACATCGAGAACTGCTGCATGTTAGCGAGCGCGCCGGATTTTTCCAGTGCAGCTGTGGTCACTGCCGGCAAATGTTTCACAAACGTTCCCGGCGTCTTGCTGAAGATCATTTCAATCAGCGCCTGCCGCGCCGTCTGCGGACCGTCCTCCGCCTGCGCCCATCCGCTGCCCACACACAACAAGACCGCAAGTACCCAAGCACCTTTGATGGATCGTCGCATCGATTCATCCCCCGGTGAGATCGTTTCATGCGGCTAAACGTCGCTCCAGTTACCGAGGTAAGAATGCTTCCGCAAAGTTCCCATCATCCGCGGCACTGTATACGCCGCATTCGACTCGCGTGATACCCTGCGGTTATCAGCCTTGTGCATGAACAAATTCGGCTCCATGTCTGACCTGCACCACCGCCGTCAGCGGCACGTGCTCAGGGCTGTAGCGTCCTTTGAATTTTTCAAAGGGATCGGCGTGCTGCTGATGGGTCTTGCCGCCATCTATCTTCTGCACAAAGACACCTGGCTCATTGCCGAAAGCCTGCTGGCGCGTCTGCACATCAGCACCGACAATACTTGGGCTCTCCGGTTCCTCGACTTCGCCGACAGCATCACCGACGCCCACCTGTGGGACGCCGCCGAGATTGCCTTTGCTTATGCCGGGCTTCGATTTACTGAAGCCTACGGATTGTGGAAGGGCCGCACTTGGGCGGAATGGGTGGCTTTCGTTTCAGGAACCCTTTTGCTGCCGCTTGAGGTTCGAGAACTCTTTCGCGGCGTAACCGTGGTGCGCGTCGTGTTTTTGATCGGCAATGTGGCAATTGTCCTCTACATGCTCTACGTCATCCTCGAAAACCGCCGCGAACGTCGCCAGACCGCTCTTCTGTCCCGCCAATCTAGGACTCACACCTAGGGCCTGACTGAGGTTCCCGCTGTATATAGATCCACGCGATTACCCCCGACAATGAAGAGTGAGTTGGAGGATCGTATGCGGCTGGCCACTTTGCTTCTTCTGGTATTCGCGTTTGCCGGGATTTCCTTCGCGCAAGGTCAATACAACCAGGACACGAACTTCCGCACCGGCCCGCAATACCTCGACACCTTTCCTCCGGACACATATCTCACTCCGATTACAACTCCGTCGCTGTCATTTCCCTCGCAACTCACTCCCGCGCAACAGGAGCAGTCAGAGGAAGTCATGGGAGTAACGACGTCCGCGCCTCTGCCCGATGTCTATACCCAATACGCGCCCACGCCGAGCCAGATTTATTGGGGCATGCCGGCCCCGAGTCCATGCTGCGAGCAGGAATACGAAGAGCCTTCCGACGAGCAGGCGCTTGGCCCCGAGCTTCCGACGAATTTTCCGCGCGGATACGTTGGTCTCGGTGTCTCCAAGATCACCACCGACCGTCAACTTCACGAGCAGGGAATTGGCGTTTCCCTTGCCCAGGATGCCCGTTACTGGCGCGCACATCGTCCGGCCATTGTCCCCCTCTACACGAACGCTGACATCCAGAAGCTTCAGGGAAATAGCGGATCACTTCCGCAACACTAGCGGTCATCCTCCTCGACGATAACCCTGCCTCCCGTGTAGCCTGATGTGCATTCCAAATTCAACGGGAATCCATGCACAACAGCAATTCTTCGCATATCGACCTGCAGGCCGCCGCAAAACAGATCATGATCGAGCACGGCTTCGAGCCCGACTTCCCGGCTGAAGTCTGTGCCCAACTTGAAACCTTAAAGAAGAATCCTCCTCCGATCGCAGTCACGGATGGAGTTCGCGACCTGCGCAACCTGCTCTGGTCTTCCATCGACAATGACACCTCCCGCGATCTCGACCAGATCGAGGTTGCCGAGAGCCTGTCGAACGGCGACGTGAAGATCATGATCGGAATCGCCGACGTCGACGCCTATGCGACTAAGCTGACTCCCATCGACCAGCACGCCGCGTGCGAGACGACCACGGTCTATACCGGCATCCGAAATTTCCCGATGTTGCCGGAAGAACTCTCGACCGGCGCGACGTCGTTGCTTGAGGGCCAGGATCGCATCGGTGTTGTAACTGAATTTGTCGTCGACTCCGGCGGAAATCTGAAATCGTCAGACGTCTATCGCGCCATCGTTCGCAACAAAGCCCAGCTGCAATACGATTCAGTCGGCGGATGGCTTGAGGGCACATCGCCAGCGCCGCCGAAAGTAGCCTCGTCCAGCGAACTGCAAGCCCAACTGAAGCTGCAGGATCAAGTCGCGCAGCGCCTCAAAACCCAGCGCGTGCAGCACGGAGCTCTCAACCTCCAGACCGACGAAGTTCATCCGCTGATCGAAAACGAAAAAGTCGTCGGTATCGCGAAGCAGCAGAAAAACCGCGCCACCGATCTCATCGAAGACTTTATGGTCGCAGCCAATGGCGTGGTCGCCCGCATGCTGGAAAAGGGTTCATCCCTGCGCCGCATCGTCCGCACCCCCGAGCGATGGGACCGCATCGTGCAACTGGCCGCGACGAAAGGTGAAAAGCTCCCTGCGCAGCCCGACTCGAAAGCTCTCAACGATTTTCTCCTGCGCCGCAAGGCCGCGGACCCCGATCACTTCGCCGATGTGTCCCTTATCGTGATCAAGCTGATCGGCCCAGGAGAATATGTTCTCGAGCGGCCCGGCGAAGTCATTTCCGGCCACTTCGGCCTGGCGGTCCAGGACTATACCCACTCCACCGCTCCGAACCGCCGCTTCGCCGATATCGTCACGCAGCGATTGGTCAAGTCGATGCTCGCCGGAAAGGCGAATCCGTATTCGGATGACGAGCTGACCCAAATTGCCTCGAACTGCACAAAAAAGGAAGATGCTGCGAGAAAAGTCGAGCGCGAGATGTCGAAGCGCCTTGCCGCCGTCGCCATGCAGTCGCACATCGGAGAAGTCTTCGACGCGATCGTCACGGGCGTTACCGACCACGGCACCTTCGTCCGCGTGCTCCAGCCCCACATTGAAGGCCTGCTCGCTCAGGGACAGCACGGTCTCGATGTCGGCGACAGATTGAAAGCAAAGCTTACCCGCACCGACGCGCAAAAGGGATACATCGATTTCGCCCGGGCGTGAGATGGAGCTGTAAAAATCGGTGTGCGCAGGATCGTATCAGGGCATCGCTTCAGCGATGCCGCTCAACGCGTCCCTTTTTAACATCCCCTGCCTTCAGCGCGCATTACTCATTCAGCGAGCAACTGCAATCAGCCGGAACAACGTGCGCCAGCAGAAAATCCGCCACGCGTTTATACGCATCAATCTGATTCTCCACGCGCGCGAATCCGTGGCCCTCGTTCTCATAAACCTTATAATCCACTTTCCCGCCGCGCTTTCGAATCGCATCCACTACCTGCTGCGTCTCCGACTTAGGGCACCGCGGATCATGCCCTCCGGCCAGCAGCAGCAGCGGCGCCTTGATCTGATCGACAAAGTTAATCGGTGACCGGTCGTCGTACAACGCCTTGTTTTTCGCCGGATCGCCCATCGTCGCCAGATCCGACTGCTGCAGCACCGGATCTTCATTCTGAATTTCCGTGGCCCAGTTCACGAACGGCACAATCGGCACCGCGGCGGCCCACTCCTCGCGAGCCTTCGTCACCGCCATCATCGTGAGATATCCACCGTAACTTCCGCCCATCACCGCAATCTTTTTCGGATCGAGGTGCCCGGTCTGCTTGATCCAGTCGACTCCCGCCAGCAGATCCTGCAAATCGCCGCCGCCCATATCGAACAGGTTCGCCTGCTGGAATTCCTTTCCGTACCCGGTCGATCCGCGGTAGTTGGGCGCCAGCACCATGTATCCCTGGTTCGCCGCGAATTGGATGAACCGGTTAAACGAATTCATCGTCTGCGAAGCCGGCCCGCCGTGGATGTACACGATCGCCGCATTCTGCCCGTTGCGCGCCATGTTGTAAGGCACATAGAGGAACGCCGAGATCGTCCACTTACCGTCCCGGCTCGGATAATGAACGAGGTATGGCTCGACCAGGTCTTCCGGCCGGATTCCCGCCGCCAGCGATCGCGTAATCTGCTGCGATTTTCCTGTAGCGACGTGATATACCCACAAGTCGCTCGGCGCAGTCGGCCCGTTATGCGAGTAAAGCAATCGTGTGCCGTCGGCGCTGAACGCAGAATGCCCGCCGGACGGTTCGTTCACGCCCTTGGGAATAGAGAGTAGCGTTGATTTCCCAGTCGCAACGTCGCGCAGATAAATGTCTTCATTGCCCTCAACGTCGGCGCTGAAGCTGACGCGCTTGCCATCGGGCGAAAACTCATGGGCTCGAACTTCCCATTTGTCTTTCGTGATCCACGCAATCTTCTTCGTAGCAATGTCGAGCAGCCCAATATTCCGGTATCCATTCTCCGCGTTTGAGGTGAGCAGTACGCGTTTTCCGTCGGGCGAAACGTCATCTGCTAGAAAACGTCGCTCACCTTCATGCGGCGTCAGCAGCGTGCTCTTTCCCGTCCCCACGTCGGCAATGAACACATTCGAGTCCGTCCCCTTCGCCTGCGTCTGGGTATAGACGATGTACTTCCCATCCTTCGACCAAATCGGGTTTACATTCCGGTTATCCCGCGGCGTTCCGGTGGTGACGTGCTTCACCTCCCGCATGATCAGGTCGTAGACATCGATCTCCACCGCAGCCGAATCTTTCGGCTTCACTTCATACGCGAGATAGCGCGCATCCGCGGACCACGTCGGATTCATCTCCGCGATCCCCGTCGTCTGCGTGAGATTGACGACCTTCCCGGTCTTCGGCGAAACCATGAAGATGTCCCACTGCTCGTCGCCGTCGTAGTCCGACTGATACGCGATCCACTTCCCATCCGGCGACCATGCCGGATTCGTCTGCCGCTGATCGCTCACGGTCAGCTGAACAGGGAAGCCTCCGTCCGCAGAAACCAGCCACAGGTTGTTGCGCCCGCTCATGTTCGAAATGAACGCGATCTGCTTCCCATCCGGAGACCACGTCGCCCGCCCGATCTGCCGCGTCATAAACAGCTTCTCGATTGTCAGGCTCCGCGGCTCGACTTCTGCATTCGGCTTGGAAGAAACTTTCTTGGGATCAGTAATTGCCTGCGGGACGCTCAGAATTTGAGCAGTTACAGGTGGAACCATTGCAGCCAGGGAAAGAGCCAGAACGATGAGAGCACGCATGAAACCAGGTCCTCGGAAATGGAAGAAAAAGTTTAGCAGAGCGCGGCGACTCAAAAATCCGCTGCCGCCTCCAACAAAAGTGCGACGTTTCGTGAAGCCAAGCATCCAGTCGAAGTTCGCGCTCACGCGATTCCTGACACTTGCATACTAGGGTGAACATCATGGAACAGAATCTGTCCGAGACCACCGCGCTGTTATCCCGCACTCCCGCCACGCTTAACGCACTCCTCCGCGATCTTCCTGATGTGTGGACGCAGCAAAACGAAGGCGGAAAGAGCTGGAGCGCCTTCGGCGTCATCGGCCACTTAATTCATGGCGAACGGACGGACTGGATGCCCCGCGCCAGGAGGATTCTGGAATTCGGCGACTCCCGCGCTTTCGAGCCGTTCGACCGGTGGGCGCAGGAGCGAGAGAGCCACGGCAAATCGCTCCCTCAATTACTCGACCAATTCTCGGCGCTCCGCTCGCAGAATCTCAACGAACTTCGCGCAATGAACCTCCAGCCGCAGGACCTCTCGAAGAAAGGGAAGCACCCGGCCCTTGGCCCGGTGACCATGTCGCAACTGCTGGCGACCTGGGCAGTCCACGACCTCACGCACGTCCATCAGATCTCCAGAATCATGGCGCACCAATACCGCCAAGCCGTAGGTCCGTGGAGCGAGTTTCTCGGAGTCCTGAAGTGCGAAGGCCACAGTTCGTAAAAGAGGGCGAACAACGAGTCGAGAGAATTTCCTTAATGATACTTCTTGCCCTTTGTGGTTGATTCGTCTTAAGCCCTGGCATTCTTATGCATGTCCACGGTGCTCCACGTCTTGTCACCGGCGTGGCAGATGTTTTCCAGCGGACACTCCGCGCAATTCGGTTTGCGCGCGAAGCACAGTTTCCGCCCGTGCCAGATCACCTGATGTGAGAACAGAATCCACCGATCCCGCGGGATGATCTTTATCAGATCCTGCTCGATCTTCTGCGGATCGTTTTCCTTCGTCAGTTCCAGTCGCCGGGAGATCCGATGCACGTGCGTATCGACGACGACTCCCTCGGCCTTCTTGAACCACGAGCCCAGCACCACGTTCGCTGTCTTGCGCGCCACGCCCGGCAACGTCAGCAGCTTCTCCATATCATCGGGAACCTGCCCGCCAAAATCAGCCACAACCTTCTTTGCCGCTCCCACCACCGACTTCGACTTATTCCGGAAAAATCCCGTGGACCGCACGTCCGGCTCCAGTTGCTCGGGAGTCAGCGCGGCAAAGTCCTGAACCGTCGGATACTTCCGGAACAACTCCGGCGTGACGCGATTCACATTCACATCGGTTGATTGCGCCGAAAGAATCGTCGCCACCAGCAATTGCCACGCGCTCGCATGCGTAAGCGCGCACGTCACCTCGGGATAGAGATCGTTCAACCGCTTCAGAATTTCGCCGACTCGTTCTGGGGATGTCGGGTTATATCCCTTGGCTGGTTTCGCCGAAGCGGGCCGTGTTGAGGCCGGTTTTCCCGCAGGCGCCAAAGTTCGCGAGCTCTTACCGCCGGTCTTCGCAAGAGACTTCACGGGCGTTCGTGCGGCTCGCACTTTATCCTGGCGCCCGGTTCGCGCCGGTTGGCGGGGGACAACTCCTCGTGCCATGCCAAATCCTTTCCGCTATTGGATCAAGCGATCATAGCAACTCACCTCTGCCCGGTTCCAATCGGGATGGGGCAAGCAGCGGAATTCGTCTCCTAACGCCATGTCCCACCGTAACCTCCGCAGGGAATTGACGCCTCTCGTGCCGGCGGGTACTCTGAAGCTTAATCCAGCAAAAGTCAGGACCGTACCGTGGCCGTGAATTCGATCCAACTCGGGCAAGTGTGGCGCAGCGAAACCGATGGCCAGGACTACCTCGTCACCAAGGTTTACAACGAAGTCTTCACCCAATACGCCATGCTGCGTCCGGCGGGTATCACCGCTCCCGAGGCCCCGACGGTCCGCATAAAGGTCGCGAAGAGCCCTCAAGGCGCAACGCTCCCCGGCTACGCCTTCACCCAGGAAGGTTCTTTTTAGTGGTCAGTGGATAGTGCGAGTCGTTGGCGCATGCCGTAAGAATCATACCTACCGTACGACAATCCATTTACTTTTCCGATAAACTATAAGCAGCGCGAGGGGCGTGCGCACCTGATCACTATCCACTAGTCACTATCCACCGCTTTCATGACAGAGCACATCCTAGCCATCCTCTTCATCTTCATCAGCAAGTTGGTCGCGACTACCGGATACGCCGGCATCGTCCTGCTCATGGCGATCGAGTCCGCCTGCATCCCTCTGCCTTCGGAACTCATCATGCCTTTCGCCGGATACCTCGTCTTCCAGGGCACATTCAAACTCTTGTGGGTCGCGACGGCGGGCGCGATCGGCTGTAATCTCGGATCGCTCGTCGCCTACGAGATCGGCTGCTACGGCGGCCGTCCGCTGGTCGAACGCTACGGCCGCTGGATTCTCATGGGACGCCGCGAACTCGACTGGGCCGACCGCTTCTTCGCCCGCTGGGGATACCTTGCCGTTTTCATCGCCCGCCTGCTCCCCGTCGTGCGCACCTTTATCGCCCTGCCGGCCGGAGTAGCCCGCATGCCCCGGGGCCGTTTTCACATCTACACCTTTCTTGGATCATGGCCCTGGTGTCTCGGCTTGGCCTATCTCGGCATGAAACTCGGCGAAAACTGGCGCGCACTAGGCCAATACTTCCACAAATTCGACGCCGTCATCGGAGCGATCCTTGTAGCCGGAATCGTCTGGTTCATCTGGAGCCACTGGCAGAATCGCATGGGACGTGACGCGTCGAACCTGGCGCCGGAATAGTTCTCGCACGCGAGAATCTGAACGCACTGAGTTCCAGGGGTCAGGGGTTAGAGACTAGGCGAGTCGCTGCCTCGTTTCTCTAACCTCTGGTCTGATCCGAAAATCCTCCGCGTCCTCCCCGTCCTCGGAGGTATTCATTGAGGGCCCTTGATCCCCGCACGCCACTGGTGTAAAAGCAGACGCACGCAAAGGAGACACCATGATCCGCCGCTTCCTGCTCGCTCTCTTCGTCTGCGCTTTCATCATCCCTGTGGCCGCGCCCGCGCAGTCCTCATCCGACCGCCCCTTCGTGGTCGAGTACTACTACAAAACCAAATGGGGACACGCCGACGAATTCCTCAGGCTCTTCAAGAAAAATCATTACCCCGTACTGAAAAAAGAGATGGAGATGGGACGCATCGCGAAAGTCTGGATGGACCAGCCGCGCTACCACACCGCCGAAGACGGCCGCTGGGATTTCCGCGTCACAATCGTATTCAAGAATGCCACCGTCGCGAACGAGCCCTTCGACGAAGCGGCTCTTCAGAAGCAACTCTATCCCGACCAGGAAACGTTCCAGCGCGAAGAGCAGCGTCGTTTCGAAATCCTCGATGCCCACTGGGACCTGCCGATAAAACAAGTCGATCTGGAACCGAAGCCATAGAAGAGACGTGAGATGTTTCTTCGTGATACTTCGTGTCCTTGGTGGTTAATTCTTCGAATTGCAGCGCCGTCACGATCCGATCGCGCAGAAACACTGGAATCGTCCCCCCGAAAAGTGGGACAATTAATCGAATAAGCCATCCATTGCAGCCGCGTTCGATGCACGAACTCGCGTGCGTGAAGGAGGTCTTATGCTGGCCACAAGGCAACGTTTCGCGCGGAATCCTTACTTCCACTTTCATCCGCTTCACACGATGTTTGCTCTCCTCGGAGCCCTGATCCTCTTCGGACTGCTGGTCTGGTTCCTCGCCGTCCCAGCCCACTAGCGATCCAGAGGATGAACAGGATTGGCGCAATGCGCACCCAGTGCACAATGCTGCGATGCTTTACCTGGCCCTCCCGACGATGCTGGAATCCATAAAAAGATGTTAATCCTCAGTAACAGAACGCACGAAATTCCTTTATCGCTGCCATCAAAATTTGCAATTAGACATGCTCTCCGGAAAATCGATAATGTCCTTGCATGGATATTTCTGTCGAGGATTCACACGTTGATGTACTGCACGAAATCAGCGTCCGTCTCAATACGCCCGACGGATTTCGCGAAGTTCTGACTCGCGTGGTCGATTTCGCCTCCGCGCTGGTCAAGTGCGATTCCTGCCTGATTTACATCCTGGAAGAAGACGAACTTGTCCTTCGGGCATCGAAAAATCCGCACCCCGACGCCGTTGACCGTCTTAAACTCCGTGTAGGGCAGGGAATCACAGGATGGGTCGCCGAACACCTCGAGCCCGTCGCCATTCCGGAAAAAGCCGCCCATGATCCGCGGTTTCAATTTTTTCACGAGCTGCCCGAAGACAGCTACGAAGCCTTCCTGTCCGTCCCGATCATGTGCCGCGGACGCGTCGTCGGCGTCATCAATCTCCAGCATAAGCAGCACCACGTCTATCGCCGCCGCGAAATTCGCATGATCTCCAGCATCGGATTCCTGGTTGGTGCCGAAATCGAGATGGCCCGACTCGAAGAAGCCAACTCCTCGCTCGCCGAGCAATTACAAACCCGCAAAGTCGTCGAGCGCGCCAAAGGCATCCTGCAGCGCGATCTCGGACTCAGCGAAGAGCAAGCCTATCTGGCCCTGCAACGCCAGAGCCGTCAGAAGCGGCGTCCAATGAAGGAAATCGCGGAAGCCATCGTCCTCAGCGACGACGTACGAGGCAACTCCCAGGCGCAAACGACGTAAATCCGAATCGCATTGGCAGACGTTCCTAGGGAAGGGCACGGCTTCAGCCGTGCCGTCAGAGCGCGCAAAAAATTGGGGCTTCAGCCCCTGCGGGCCGCAAGCGCAAGAGCCCAACGACCAACGACTGATGACGGATGACTGATAACGGATGACGAAAACAGGCGGATACCCGACCAGATATCCGCCCTCCCGGCACTACTGCCCGGATACGGAAGCCCCAGGCGTAGCCCTCGCTATCTGCTTCTCCGCCGCGCGCCCCGGAACCGTGAAGCGCAGCGTGATGCCCGACTCGGGCAACTGCATCGCGCTCACATAACTGCCCGCTGGAGTGCTTTCCAGCACCAGCAAGCTCGAATCCGAACTCTTCGTCGGATCGCTCGACGGCACCAGCACCAGAAATCCTCCCGGCGCTCCGCTGATCCTGCTCAGCATGAGCACCGGCGCAACGTTGTTCGGGTCGTAGGAAAACGCGTACTCTCCCGCCGGAATCTTCGCGCTGCCCCAATACACATCGTGCGTCAGCGTAAATTTTCCGTGCGCCGCCTGGGCCGAAGCCGGAACGGGTACGATAGTGAATGTGGCAGCCGCCAGCAAAGCGGCATAGGCGATGTTGCGAATCGATTTCATGGAATCTCCATTCTGCCCCGCTCGAGGCAAGGCAAGTCTGATGAGCACGCAGTTCCGCCGTAAACGGATCGCATGGGCTCAGGCTTTGGGTGGAGAACGACTAGGTCAGGAGATTGGCAATGCCGCTAACACAGCTGGCACGCAATCAGCGACTCCGCTGGGACCGGCTGCTGTGTCGGCTGCGAAGTGATTCCACTATGCAGCAAGATCAGTGCTTAGTCCAATTCAAAGAATCTATCGGACGCATCAGCGCGAGGTCGTAACGATGGTAAGCGCACGCTGGTGACTTCCGAAAGATGGCCCCGATCAGATGGCCCTGTCATCCTGAGGCGGCGCATTTTGCCGCCGAAGGACCTATGCATTTGCGGGCAGAGCCGGTAGCGCACGCATAATGCACAGATCCTTCGCCGCCAAAATCTGCGGCTCAGGACGACAGTACTGTTCGGAGGCCGTGGTTCTACGAAGTCTTCCGTGTGGCCCATGCAAGCCCGAAGTTGACTTGAATGAGGCTGAGAAGTATTCGAAACGCTGACGTGGGAGGCTACGAAATTGGACGTCGCGAACACAGTTCACGCTCAAAACCTTCGGCGTGGGATCAGCAAATGAAATGGAGATTTAACGCCAGCCGGTTCGCTATCGTGGTTTATCTTTCGCATTAACAGCCCTATTGTCAGGCGTTTTCCTGTTGAGTCCGAATTGTCGGTCTGAGTATTGACGATCACAGTGGGACAAGTGATCATCGCGGATATGACACTCCATTCTCGAATCTCGTTTGCCGGTCTCGCGGTCATAGTAACTGCCGTCCTGGTCTCTGCGGCGCCGCCGCAGGTGCCAGCGCCGACCCAGCACCGGAAAACTGTCCAGGTCATGCCTGAACCCGACAAAAGTAAAGAAGATGACGTCGCGAAGCTGTTTGAGGCGATTCGCGCCGAAGCGAAGCTACCGCGCCTGAGGCGAATCAAGCACCGAGCGCAGCTGGAGCAGGATATCTGTACCAGCGCATTGACAGGCGTACGCCCGAAGATCTCCTCTGCTTTTTACACAACGGCTAATCCTCAATCGGCCACGCTCGAACTTAGAACGATTGCCTCATCCAATCCCGTCGATCAATACCACCCGGGGAGGCCCGTTAACGAAAGGTACTCAGTTGCGGTCTGGAAAACCAGGACGTCCCAAACCGAGAATGCTGACTACTACTGGGTGGGTATCGGCACGTACGGCAGCGCGGTGGGGGAGTTTGTTGACTGCCACTTCACCGACGATGTTCATTACTGCGGGAAGTGGAAAGAATCGATTGCCCGTTCTTGTCGCGGCAAATGACTGAACAATGGCAAGTATTCCGGCAGCGCTCAAAGGGTGACGATGGTGAGCGCGCGCATTAATGATTCACACCCAGATTGATCTCAAACAAAGTGGTTTGTCATCCTGAGGCGGCGCATTTCGCCGCCTAAGGACCTATGCATTTTGCCGCCGGCATCTGAGCAGCCGACGGAACGCACAGATCCTTCGCCGCCAAAATCTGCGGCTCAGGATGACAGAAGTGAGGTGACAGAACTGATCGATGAGAGTATGGTTCACTAAATCTTTTCCCGCCGCTGCCGATATTCCCCCAGTATGAGCACCGGTGCGCAACTATCCCCCGAATCGCCCAATCCTTGGCTCGCCCGTCAGCCGATCCTTACCAAAGACGAAAGCGTCGTCGGATACGAACTTCTGTTCCGCGAGAGCGCCTCCGACAGCCATTTCCACTCCACCGACGCCGACAGCGCTACCTCCAACACACTCGACACTCTCAATGTCCTGGGCCTCGACGCCGTTTGCGACGGACGCCTCGCCTTCATCAATTGCACCCAGCAGATGTTGCTGAAGGACTACTTCCTGCTCCTGCCTCCCGACAAAGTCGTCATCGAGATTCAGGAGACCGTCTCTCCGGACGAACTCGTGCGCGCCTCGTGCCAACGCATGAAGCAGAAACGCTACAAGATCGCGCTCGATAACTTCGTTCCCGACGATCCGCGCATCGCCCTCATCTCCTTTGCGGATTTCCTCAAGGTCGACATTCGAAGGCATTCCCCCGAACAGAACACCGCTCTGGCAAAAAAATTCGCCGCCCCGCAGTGCCGCATGCTGGCGCAAAAAGTTGAGACCCGCATCCAGATGCTCACTGCTGAAAAGGACGGTTTCACGCTCTTTCAGGGATACTTCTTTCGCCGCCCCGAGCACATGCGCGCCCGCCACATCCCCGAATGTCAGGTGGATTCGCTGCGGCTACTGCAGGCTGTTTCCGGCAAAGAAGTTGACTTCCGCCGCCGTCGAGGAACTCATCAAGCACAACGCCTCGCTGTGCTACCGCCTGCTGCGTTACCTGAATTCGCCGCTGCTGGGCTTGTCGCAGCCGGTTCAATCGATCCGCCACGCCATGAGCCTGCTGGGCGAGCGCGAACTGGTCCGCTGGATCCGCATGGCCACCACGCTCGTCATGGGCCAGGAACGTTGTTCCGATCTCGTTCTCTCGTCTCTGGTTCGCGCCCGCTTCTGTGAATTGATCGAGCCGAAGCTGGACCACAGCAATGCCGATCTATTCCTCATGGGCATGCTGTCGATGATGGACGCCATCCTGCAACTTCCCATGGGAGTGGTCATCGAAGGCTTGCCCCTCGATCCCGACGCCAAGACTGAATTGTTAGGAGCGAAAATTGGGCGGGACACTCCCCTGACGCCGCTCTACCAGCTCATGCTGGCGCGCGAGGAAGGGGATTGGGAAGACGTAGGTTACGCGAAGAAACTCAATGTACCGCTCTCCCGCGTCAATCGCGCCTACAACGAAGCCATAGTTTGGGCGCGGGAGGTCACTGCACGACGCTAGCGACCGCCGTGTCGCGAATTAAGCACAGTTCGACTGCGCCACGCTGGCCGGACGTACTCTCTCCGGCGCAATCGCCGCCGCGCGCAAATACACCTCGCACGATGTCGGCCGCAGCTGGTGCTCCAGGATCACGACCGTTCCGTCGTTCGACTGCGCCCGCCGATAGGTTTCCAGCCGCGCTCCGCTGAAAAACGTGACCGGCCCGGAAACCGTGAATTTCGATTGGCCGCCGTACTGCTCGACACATTGCTCGAGAGTTCCGACAAAAGATTGCGCTTGGGGGACTTTGCGCGAATTCATGACATCACCACACACTCTGAGGTTTTTACCCGAGGAATAAACCCTGAGAAGATTACTGACTAGGTTAGCACGCCGAAACCTGATGGCAAGTACAGTTTTTGCTGCAGTCAAACTCAAAGGTTCCAAGACATAAACAGAGCAGCACACAAGTCTTGCCGATGGACCCAAACATTTAGAATTTCAACAAGATCTAAGGGCCTTTCCCAGCGTTCCATTTGTCAAACCTGCCTTCTCGTGAGAGGATAAAAAGTTCGCGGTGACGGTGGCAAGCCACCGTCACCAGAGAGGACTCGTACATGTATCAGAAGAAGCCCGGAGTATTCATGGCCGACTGGTGGGATGCCGACGGCCGCCGCCACCGCAAGCAATTTGCCACTTCCGCCGCAGCCCGCGAGCACGAGCACCGTGAGACCGCTCTCGCCCACGCCGAACGCGCCACGCGCGAAATGAAGCTGGCCGCCCGCACCAGTGGCGCCAAGCGGTCCCCCAAGGCAGATGACGGCGGCACCATCGATCCCGCCAAAGGAAAACTCGGCGTCATGATCCCCGGCATGGGAGCCGTCGCGACCACTTTCGTGGCCGGCGTCGAGGCCATCCGCAAAGGCCTCGCCAAGCCCATCGGCTCGCTCACCCAGATGGGCACTATCCGCCTGGGCAAGCGCACCGACGCCCGCTCGCCCAAAGTAAAAGAGTTCGTCCCCCTCGCCGGCCTCGACGACCTCGTTTTCACCGGCTGGGACATCTTCGAAGACAACATGTACGAAGCCGCCTCCAATGCAGGCGTTCTCGACTATCGGCTCCTCGAACAGCTCAAGCCGTTTCTGTCTTCGATCACGCCACGGGCCGCGGTTTTCGATCACAACTACGTCAAGAAAATCGACGGACCGAATGTCAAGAAGGGCAAGAACAAGATGGATCTCGCCCAGCAGGTTCGCGACGACATCCGCGAATTCAAGAAGACCAGCGGCGCATCCCGCCTGATCACCATGTGGTGCGGGTCGACTGAGTCCTACATCGAGCCCACCGAGGCGCATCAATCGGTCAAGGCATTTGAAAAGGCTCTTCGCGAGAACGATGAATTCATTGCCCCGTCGATGATCTATGCCTACGCCTCGCTCATGGAAGCCATACCCTTCGCCAACGGCGCTCCCAACCTGACGGTTGATCTTCCAGTAATGCTTGAACTCTCGCGCAAGAACGAAGCCCCGATCTGCGGCAAGGATTTCAAAACCGGCCAGACCCTGATGAAGACGGTGCTCGCCCCCGCTTTCAAGGCGCGCCTGCTCGGCCTCAGCGGATGGTACTCGACCAACATTCTCGGCAATCGCGACGGAGAAGTCCTCGACGATCCGGGTTCCTTCAAAACCAAAGAAGAATCGAAACTGGGCGTGCTCGAGCACATCCTACAGCCCGGACTCTATCCCGAACTCTACGGCAACATGTTCCACAAGGTTCGCATTAACTATTACCCGCCGCGTGGAGATAACAAGGAAGGTTGGGACAACATCGATATCTTCGGATGGCTCGGCTACCCCATGCAGATCAAGGTCGACTTCCTCTGCCGCGACTCGATCCTGGCCGCGCCCATCGTCCTCGACCTCGTCCTGTTCCTTGACCTGGCGCACCGCTGCTCGACATTGCGAGGCCTCGGCATCCAGGAATGGCTCAGCTTTTACTTCAAGTCCCCGATGACGGTTCCCGGTCTCTATCCGGAACATGACCTGTTCATCCAACTAATGAAGCTGAAGAACACCCTCCGCCACCTGAAGGGAGAAGAACTGATCACGCACCTGGGGCTGGAGTACTACGACTAACCGGTAAGAACGTAAACCACAAAGGGCACGAATTAACACGAAGAAAAACCGCTAGCGTGAATTCCTTCGTGCTACTTCGTGCCCTTTGTGGTTTGTTTTTTCGGCTAGGTTGTCTTAAAAGTCACCCAGGAGGAGAGAAACCGGGAAAGGCCTTCTCTTGTTCCGATCATGATATAATGACTATGGTCATGATGAGGTGACTATGTCGATCAAGACGATGCCCGCCGGCGAATTCAAGGCTCGTTGCTTGCAGGTGATGGATCAGGTGAATTCCACTCGAACTCCTGTCGTGATTACGAAGAGAGGAAAGCCGATAGCTAAGCTTGTGCCGGTTGAAGCCGCCGCCACCTGGGTTCCTGGACGACTCGCTGGAAAAATCGAAATTCTGGGCGATATCGTTTCACCGATCACACCCTTGGAAGACTGGGAGAACCTGAAGTGATCCTCGTCGACACGCACGTGCTTGCCTGGATGGTATCCGATCCGGCGCGGTTATCTCGATCCGCTGGTCGGGAAATTCAGAAGGCGCAGCGCGATCGGAACTGCGCCATTGCGTCCATGACCCTTTGGGAACTGGCGTTCCTGTTCCAGACCGGTCGTCTGCGCGGAACGGGAACAATCGAGAACTCCATTCGCAGCATTCTGGACGACACGAACGTGAAAGTGCTGGACATAACACCTGAAATTGCAGACTTAGCCGTGTCTTTCCCCGACAGCTACCCCAAGGATCCAGCCGATCGCCTCATCGGAGCGACTGCTCGTGCATACGGCCTGACACTCATTACTCACGACCAGCGCATCCTCGCTTGTCCGCTCCTGCGTGCGGTTTGGTAAGACGTTACTCGTCTTCTTTTTCGTCCGGAAACAAGAACGCATCCGCGTACTCGGTCACCGCATGCTTCTCCTTCGGAGCGTTCCTCTTGACCTTAGTCACGCGCCAGATGGCTGCCAAAAAGGCCGCTCCAAACGCGAGTAAATAATCTGCCATGAACCCTCGCAACCAACTCTAATGAGGAACTACCTGTCCCGCCCTGTGCGCTTTTCGTGGGACGCGCGTTTCGCATCTTCGAGCGTAGGCCGCCACCCCATAGCGTTCAGTCTCATCGCCAACACAATTTGCTGCCGCCATCTCGCCCGCGACGACTACCAGTTTGGATATTTCGCCCGCACCTGCTCATAGCGCGGCGATGTTGTCCCGTGCTTCTTGTGATAGCCGAGAATCTGGCGCTCGCGCGGCGTCGGCCAGGCTTGATCCTGTGCGACCCGCTGAGGTTTTGTCGACTCCACTTCGTTCAGGTTCTGGATTCTGTCGCGCGATAACGCGATCTTCCTTCCCGTGGGAGCCACGCGCGCTACCAGATGATTATTCTTGCGGACGATCGAACCCAATTCGGCGGAGAAGTCTCTATCCTGCCCGGCGAAATTTCGATAGCGTATCGAAATTGGGTGTTCGGGACGAAAATTTCCGACCGTCGGAACCGTCGTTTCTGCGTGCCGCCGTTGGCCTGCGCGGGCGAAATATGGGCACGTCGGATTCTTGCAGGTGATCAGCCGGTCTTTTGTTCTGCGCGCGTCAGGGGTTCCGCAACTCGGACACTGTATCCGTTCCCCGCCACTCAACAGATTTCGTAGAAAATCCAGTAGTCCCATCGTTTCGCTTCCTGCGTTGCAGAGCACTCAAGGGGACGGTTTCACAAACGAACCTCCGCTTCTAGCGGCAGGTTATTCCATCGCGCCCATGTACAGACGGCCATCCTCTCCCACGGACTTTTCCTGGGCCGCTGCTTCTGGGTTCTGAGAGAAGTCGGAAACCACACTCGGCCTCCGACTGGCAACCGTCCCCTTGAAGGCTCTGCCAATCTTTTGTTGCTGCCAGATGAAAAAAGGGCTCTCGATCTTTCCGTGGCGAATCAGCCGGTGCCGGTGCACCAACGATGGCAGGCCAAAGCGCCGAAGATCGTCAAAACCAATCTTGGCGAAATTCCCCTTCCGGTGCCCGCCAAAAACCAGACTGAGAATTTCCTCGGCCAGCCAGCGATCGAGGAGTCGCATTTGGGACAAGTCCCTTACATGCCTCAAGTAGTAATCGAGGATGGCGACGTTGCGTACGCCGCGATCGATCGTCTGCGATGCAATTGCCACCAGAGTGCGCGCTCGCTCACTAGGATCACCGATCTTCTTCCAACGGCGGCGGCTGCGGCGAAAGGCAAAACGAAACAGGTTCTGGATCTTTCGCGATTTGTCTCGGGACAGTGACGTAACTCCGCCACAACCGAACTGCAAGCCCAGATGGCGAAACGAAGAGTCATGTCGGAAACGGCCACTATCTGCGACAGAGCTGGGCGCGAGCAGCAGATCCTGTCCGTGACTTTCTTTTGTCGCCAGGCGCAGTTTGCTTAGGACGTTCTCCATTCGCTCAATCGCGGAGATGGCGCTTTCGTGCGAGTTCGACAGCACCAGCAAGTCGTCGGCATACCGGAAATAGTGAACGTCCGGGATGCTCTCGACCGACCGGTCCAGTTCCGTGAGATAGAGGTTCGCCAAAACACACGCGCTGGCACACCCAAACGGAATCCCGATGGGTGCCCGGTGGCTTCCCGACTCGTCCTGATATTCGAAGCGAGTCCGTTCCGAGAAAAGATCGAACAGGTAATCTTTTGAATCGACGTGCGATGCCAGTTGGCCGAGTAGGATCTCGTGATCTACCGAGGCGAAGTAGTCCTTGATGTCGCGTTTCACCACGTAGATGGGCCGCCGAGCAGACCGCAAGATGGTAGCAATTCGTGATTGGCAGCGATCGAGCGAGTACGTGTTGTTCCGGTAGGCGTACGACGAAGGCGAGAACCAGCGGTGCAATCTCGTATTCAGGAGCCGATAGAGCAGCAGATCTACGATTCGCTCTTCCCATGGAGGAATGTAGAGCGTCCGCCGCTTTCCGTTGAAGTTGTATTTGAGGCCAACAGAAGGCCGGAAATGAAAAGACCTGTCGCGCAACTCCCGGTGCATTTTCGCAAGCCCGTTGAGGCCGCTAGCCGCGAGGTCATACAGCGTTTTTCCATCGGTGGAAACGTGCAGCGCCTTCCGCCAGAAAAACAGCGGCTTGGTATATACGCGAACTGCAGCTTTGTAGAGTTCCGCCTCGCGATAGACGTCACTCCAACGAATAAGACGACCTGATTTAGACGTGTCACCCACGAGTGGCAGTAATCTACTCCGAAAGCTTCGAGGGGGCAAGGGCTGCGCATCTCTACCTACGCGCCTTTCGTGGACTGCGCGTTTCTCGCTCTGAGATACAGCCCGACGCCCACCGCATTCAATCCAGACACAACCGCGATCGTCTTCCACGCATACTCGGCCGGATTCGGCACATCGATCACCGGGAACACCGACAGCACCACGAAGATCAGCGTAACCACAAATCCGGAAAACGCCGCCACTTTCATGCCAAGGCTTACATGCACTCCCAGCTTTCGCCCCGCAACCAGCGGAATCGCAAACATCGCCAGATACACGAGTCCATACAGCGTAAACCCCCAGATCTGGATCAGCGAGAAAGCTTCCTCCTGATTCACGCCCGCCAGCGCGATCACGCATGCAATCAGCGTCGCGATTGCGGCGAACATCACGGAGTTCAGCGGCGTTCGATACTTCGGATGCAGCCGGGTGAACCACTCCGGCACGATGCCCTCCCATCCGGCGACCATCGGCAACCGCGCGCTGCCTGCAAACGTCAGGCATCCGGTGCAAAACACATTACTGAACAGCAACAGAATTGTAATCGGAGCAACGATCCTCGCTACCCGCGACGACTGCAGCGCCAGGCTCAGCGCCTGCGGCACCGGCCCAATCAGATTGATCTGAGAAGGGGGCACGAACGCCATGATCGCGCTGGTCCCGAAAATGTAGAGCGCGCCAATGATCGGAGCCGAAATCAGTACGGACCTCCGGATCGTGCGCGCGGGGTTGCGGCACTCCCCCGCGAGAATGGCCACGAATTCAAAGCCGCACAACGCGCCGAACGTCATCTTGCTGAAGATGCTGACGCTCAGCAGCCTGGGCGGAGGAACTGCCAACGGTAGCGCCTTCGCCGCGGAATCGCCAGGAATCCAATGCCGCGACGCCGCCAGCGCAATCAATAATCCCAGCGCAAAAACGGTCATCAATCCGCCCGCATTGATCACCCACTTCCCAATCTTCAGGCCGAGTGCCGTGATCACGACCAGCGCCCCAACGAACAGCACCGAAGCCGTCATGGTCGCAGCCTTGCTGGCCATCATCCATTGCGCCTTGTCGCCAAAAGCAAAGGCGACATAAGTGATCAGCACGAATCCGTATTCGCCGACCAGCAGGATGATGTAAAGCCAGAGATTCCACGCGACCAGAAACCCGACGCCCTCGTTGAAGCTGAGGCGAGCCCATTCATAGAGTCCGCCTTCGAGCGGCATGCGGTCGTTCAAAAATGTCACGACAAACGCCAGCGGAATGAAAAACAGGGCAATCCCGGTCAGCCAAAGCAAACTGTGAGCCGGACCCGCCTTGGTCGCCGCCCCAAAGAACTCGAGCGTGATCATGTAGGCGATCTGAGCGAGCGCCAGATCGAGCGTGCCGAGTTCTCTGCGCAGTTCCCCTTCGTGGCTGCGCACGCGGCCTTCCGCCGCCAGCAGAATGTCTTCCCCCGTAGGAATGGTTCGTCGCTCCTGCCGCGACTCAGGCCGTCTTCATCTTCTTATACTCGTCGAACTTCGCCAGGAACCGGTCGATGTCTTTTCGCTGGATGTAATACGGCGTCGACAACCGCAGCTTGTGTGGATCGCCCCCGCGAATCCGGATCTTGTGCGTCTTCCACAACCAGTTCTCCAGGTCCATGCGGTCGACCGGCGGCACCAGCACGCTAACAATCCCGCATCGCAGCGCGGCGTCCGGCGATGTCCATGATTCCGCCCCGCGCTTCATCATCTCGGCATGAATGTAATCGGCGAGTTCCCGATGGCGCCGCTCAATGCGCTCCATCCCAATGTCATTCGCAAACTTGATCGACGCCCGCAATCCCCACAAGGCTGGTACGTTCGAACTGCCAATCCGCTGGAAGCGCTCCGCGCGAATCTGCGGCTCGTCCCATCCTTCGGTCGCGATCGTGTTCCACAGCCGATCGATGACTTCGTCGCGGACATATAAGAATCCCGATCCCTTAGTCGCCATGAGCCATTTATGCGGACTCGACGAATACATGTCGCATCCCAGTTCGTGAACGTTGAGCCGCATCATCCCCGGCACATGCGCACCATCGACCGCCGACAGGATTCCTTTCGATCGCGCCAGCGCCGCCAGTTCCTTCACCGGCAGCACGACTCCGGAGAATGTTGTGATGTGGCTGAAGAACATCACGCGCGTGCGCGGCGTGATGGCATCGTTGAACTGGTTCAGCACCTGCGCCGTGTCCTTCACCGGACGCCCGAGCGTCACCTTTTTTACGACGATGCCGTAGCGCTTCGCCTTCAGGTTCCACGGACCTTCGCCGCCCGGATGCTCCTGATCGGTCATCAGCACTTCATCGCCCGGCTTCATGTCGATGCCGTTCGCGATGTAGCTGTTCGCCTCGGTCGCGTTGCGCAGCAGCGCGATCTCGTCACGCTTGCATCCAACAAACTCCGCCAGCGGATCGCGAAATTCATTCCACGCCGCGTATCCCCAGATCGGATAATCCTCAGGATCCTCCTGGTCCATCTTCTCCGTGGTGTTGTATCCGTCAAAAATCGCGCGCAGCACCGGAGCCGGGCTCGACCCCACGGTTCCGTTGTTCAAATAGATTTCGTCTTCGGGAATGATGAATTGCCTGCGCAGTTCGGCCCAGTAGGCGTCTTCATTCTTGTCGAGCAGAGACCGCGCTGGCAGCGCCGGGACTCTTTCAAGTTGGGCAAACAGGCTGCCGCGCAAGGCAACGGAAGCGGCAATTCCACCAGCGGCGGCAGAGAGGAAACGACGGCGGTCGAGCATCACACACCTCCGGACTCGCCGAACGTTATATCACGTCGTCTTCTTCACGCGGCACTTTGCTCCATTAGCCAAATCCGCGTCTTGTCATCCTGAGCCGCAGGTTTTAGCGGCGAAGGATCTGTGCATCGGTTAAGCTTCGTGCGACTTCGTGCCCTTTGTGGTTCGTTTGTTTTTCGCTCCCGGACTCACGACTCTACACGAGCTAAAAACTCGGCAGCCCGAATTTTGAAGCGATGAAACTCAATCCCTTTACCCCAGAGAACCCGACCAGCAACGCGACAAACAAAACGCTGAGCTGATTGTGCAGCAAAGGAGTCTCCACCTTCGGCAAGCCTACGATTACGTAGGCCCAACTCCCAACCAGTCCAACGATGATCCCGGTAACAATCCGCACCCACAACTTGCCCGCTGAACTGATCCACGCCGACAATCCGCCGAGGAATCCTCCGAACAGGCTGGCACAGAGCACGCCGAAAAAAGTAATCGCGATCTCCGATTTCGCCGGCGGATATCCTGGCGTAAACACCTGTACGGTGGATGATCCGAAGTAGGTGGGAACCAGGATCGTCGAGGAATCGAATCCGCCGGGCTGCACGACAGTCTGCAACGGATTCAAGCTGAGCACCGGGCTATCGGCGCTGAAATGCACCTCGCGTTGATCGCTCAGCCGCACCGGCCCATTTGGACCAACAAACCGCGCAATCAGGCCAAAGCTGTCCACAATCGTGATGCTCTTGGGCGCATTCGCGAACTCAATTCCCGTAATGTTGTCAGTGAACTTGTGCACCACCTGGTGCGGATCGCCACCGCCCGGCCGCTCAGTAAACGTGTATCCCGCGGGATCAGCCGCTGTCAGCGTCGCTGCCGCAATCGGGTATTGCGATGTCCAGCACGCCGCACCCACCGCCGTCCCCTTATGAATGACAATCGGATTGTTGTCGAGATTCCCGTTGCTCGGGCTCAGCCAGATCTCGAGATCATGGTCCAGATCCGCGGGCGCCAGATAAAAAATCTGAACCCGCGCGCAGGTTGTTCCATCGGCCCGCGTACCGCCGTTCGCATCTTCGCCGGAAACGGTCAGCATCAACTGTGCAGTTGGACTGGCGGGACTTCCTGCCGGAACTGCGGCCTGCGGCGGCGCGAAGGCCGCAAATATCAATCTCGGACGCGGCCGGGAAGGGAAGTCATACATCCGGGCTCCCCGCCCTTTCGAATGATCTTTCTTTTTCGCCGCCTGCTTCGGCTTGCCCGGCTCCTTGACCTGCTCCTTCGGAGCACGCACCAGCACAAAATTCGATCCTCCAATCAACTCCTGATCCGTTTGCGAAACTGTGAGCTTCGCCACGCCCGCTTCATTCATCGGAACCGAGATCTCTTTTGTGCTCTCGCCCTGCGCGAAGTTCAACGAGTATGTCGCGGTTTGTCCGGAAGGCTGTTGCACTTTGACCTGTGCGGTGAAGTTCCTATGCGCCTCCGCCGGACGCCCATTTGCATCCAGCAACTGTACGTGCAGCGGAACATCCGATCCCAGTTCGTTCTGCAGATTGACCGGAGTCACGTCGATCCTGCTCGGTGATGCTGTCGGCGCGCTTTGCGCGCGAGCCGCCCCCGGGAAAAGCGCGGCCAGCGAAACAATGAATACGGACACAATAGCCACTTTCTTCATACACATCTCCCCGCCTGTGCCGCGGCGTCGCAGATCCTAGCCCGACATTGCCCTGCGCGTACGAAATCGCGTTCGAGCACACTTGAATTGGGATGGGGGAACACCAGCAGTCTCGTTCTAACTTTCGACCCTGCGTCGGAAATCGTATTCTTGTCCGGATTTTGGAACAGTAGGATTCCCACTGCCAGAGGATAAACCAAAGAGCCTGAACCATCCCGAGCGCGGCGGAATGGAAACGTCCGCGGACTTGCTTAGCCCCGCAACGATGCAAGTTCGTTCATCTTGACGCGCCCCGCGCCCTCGGCCAAAGATGGAATCGGTTTCGGCCCGATAACACCCGGATTCCTCGTTGTTCTCCCCTGGCTCGCAGTCAGTCTTCTGACCGTCACTTTCTGTTCGCATTGCCTCCGGATTGGAGTAACAAAATATGCTCAGCATCATTGCGCCTCGCCCACCTCAATTTATTCCAGCATTGAAATCAGCCATCTTCCTCGCCGCTCTGAGCCTCTGCGCCACCGCCCAGGTCTCCGTTGCCACCTATCACAATGACAACTCCCGCACGGGCCAAAATCTCAACGAAACCACGCTCACGCCGAGCAATGTCAACTCCACCCAGTTCGGAAAACTCTTTTCGCAGACGGTCGACGGATTCATCTACCCCCAGCCGCTGTATGTTCCGAACGTAAAAATCGGCGCTAAGACTCACAACGTCGTCTTCGTCGCCACGATGAACGATTCCGTCTACGCCTTCGACGCCGACAGCAATACCGGAAGCAATGCCAGTCCGCTCTGGAAGGTCAATTTCACCGATCCGGCCAAGGGAATCACGACCGTTTCCACCAGCGACGTGAATTGCAGCGACTTGATCACCACCAAAATCGGCATCATGGGAACTCCGGTCATCGATACGTCCAACAGCACGCTCTATGTCATTGCCCGCACGAAGGAGTCAGGCGTTTTCTATCAGCGCCTGCATGCGCTCGACATCACCAGCGGCGCCGAAGAATTCGGCGGGCCCATCGTGATCAGCGCCTCGGTCAGCGGAACCGGCAAGGGATCCGTCAACGGCATGATCAGCTTCAATTCCCAGATTCAAAATCAGCGCGCCGCTCTCTTGCTGCAGAACGGACTCGTCTACATTGCCTGGGGATCACACTGCGACAAGGGCGCCTACCACGGCTGGCTGATGGCCTATAACGAGACGACGCTCGCGCAGAAAGCGGCCTGGCTTACGACTGCCAATGGTTCCGAAGGTGCGATCTGGCAGTCGGGATCGGGCCCGGCCGGTGACTCCTCGTTCAACACGTTCTTCGCCGTCTCCAACGGCACGTTTGACGTCAATACCGGAGGCAAAGACTACGGCCAGGCACTGATGAAACTTGCTCCGCCTGCAAACAGTACTTTCTCGGTCTCCGACTATTTCGAGCCCTACGACGGTACCAATCTCGATTCTGGCGATCACGACATCGGTTCCGGCGGCGTGCTCCTGCTGCCCGATCAGACCGGAGGTCCCCACACTCACCTGCTGGTACAAGGCGACAAGGTCGGAAACATTTATCTCGTCAACCGCGACAATATGGGCCACTACAACTCCTCCAATAACGACCAGATCGTGCAATTCCTCGCCGCTGTCGACAACGGCATGTGGAACTCGCCCGCATGGTGGAACAACAACGTTTACTTTGGTGCCAGCAGCGATGTC
This sequence comes from Candidatus Sulfotelmatobacter sp., assembly GCA_035945695.1. Lineage (GTDB taxonomy): Bacteria > Acidobacteriota > Terriglobia > Terriglobales > Acidobacteriaceae > Sulfotelmatobacter. The sequence goes on from DASYZZ010000021.1 coordinate 98,656, forward strand.
CTGAAAGGCTTTTCCTTCAACACGGCGACCGGCCTGCTATCAACCACCCCGGCCTCGCAATCGGCCAAAAAATTCGGGTACCCGGGCACAACGCCCTCCATCTCGGCGAATCAAACCAGCAATGCCATCCTGTGGGCCCTCAACAACGCCGGATACAAAACGGGCGGAAATGCCGTCCTGCACGCTTACAAGGCTGCGAATCTGGGGACGGAACTCTACAACAGCAGCCAGAACTCCGGCCGCGACAGCGCCGGGCCAGCCGTAAAGTTCACTGTGCCCACGATCGCAAATGGCAAGGTCTACGTCGGAACCCAGACAAAATTAACGGTCTACGGCCTCCTCTCGGGCGCGGACAAGTAAGCGTGTGAGAATGGCCGCCCCGTTCCGGAAGCTACTGAAAAACTTACCTTCTCGGTCACCTACCGTGCCGATTTTCACCCCCTCCGGATAACCCCGCTGAAGCCGTTTGCGTCTAACGAACACGGCTCAGATTAGGGGCCAGGTGTCTCCCTACCCGGCGTATAATCAGGCTCAAGGAGTACCCTATGAAATTCCGATCGCTGGCAATCGCGCTAGGATTGGCGGCATTCAGCGCAGGGCCCTGGATGGTCGCGCAAACCACGACTCCCGGGCAGAATCCGCCCCAGACCCAGGCTCCAGGCACCGATCCCAATCAAGGGCAACCCAAAGCAGGTGATGTTCAGAACGCTCCCAAGCAGCAGCCCGCGGCACTCCCCACCCAACAGGACGATCAAATCAAGCACGACGGCGGCAAGACCGACGTCGACGCCGTCGGCAATCGCAACGTCGGCTGCGGACGCGGTGTAGGGAACTGGTACTCCGTTGAAAAGCAGGTCGCCACCGGTCGCCAATATGCGCAGCAGATCGAATCGCAAATCAAGCTTATTAACGATCCTGTAATCACCGAGTACGTCAACCGCATCGGCCAGAATCTGGTTCGCAACTCCGACGCGCAGGTTCCGTTCACGATCAAGGTCATCGACTCCGACGTTGTCAACGCAATGGCTTTGCCCGGCGGATTCTTCTACGTGAATTCCGGCCTGATCCTCGCCGCTGACGAAGAGGCTGAGATGGCCGGCGTCATGGCGCATGAGATCGCACACGTCGCCGCCTGTCACTATGCGCGCGAAATGACCCGCGCCAACCTGCTCCAGATTGCCTCCTTGCCCGCCATCTTCATGGGCGGGGCGATCGGATACGGCATTTACGAAGGCATGGGAATCGGCATTCCGCTTGGCTTCCTGCACTTCTCGCGCACATTCGAGGCTGAGGCTGACTACCTCGGCATCGAATACATGTACCGGGCCGGATACGATCCTTCCGCTTTCGTCTCCTTCTTCGAAAAGATTCAGGCGATGGAAAAGAAGAAGCCGGGCACCCTGTCGAAAGCCTTCGACACCCACCCGCAGACTCCCGACCGCATCGAGAAATCGCAGGAAGAAATCCGCAAGATTCTTCCCGCCAAGGCCGAGTACATCGTGACGACATCGGAGTTCGACGAAGTCAAAGCCCGCTTGGCCTCGATCGAGAACAAGCACAAGCTGCTCAACCAGAAGGACGGTTCGAAGCCCAGCTTGCGCCGCACCTCGAACACCAGCGACACCTCGAACGACAAGAATGATGATGATCGTCCGACCCTGAAGCGCCGCGACGACTCCAACAACTAACTCATCTCGTGTAATTCCCGACCGGCGGCCACAGCCGCCGGTTTTATTGTGTTTACAGAGGGACAACTGCGGCTGTTCAGCCCGCTTGAGGCGACCGTAATGGGGAATGACCACTATTGCGGTGCCACGGGCGACTCAGGGGCTGACGAAATCTGCCCAGAGTTTACGTCGTACACAAATTTCTTGTCCCCGTCGTTGGTGTAAACGTAAGCCACAATGCCCGCTCGTCGTAAATAGGAAACGGACTTTGAATTCGCCACAATCATCCGGAAACGCATAGCGCTTGCGCGTTCGCTACGAACGATTAAGTCATTGCCGATGACCTCTACGTAGCCTAGAACGCCTTCTTTTTGAAATGAGGAACTGATGTAATTCATAAGTCGTGTTCGAATGACCGGTTGATCTTTCCAGTCTGCTAGGATAAAAGCGCAGGCTTGTTTCACGCCGCTTCGGATGCTGCCCACATCCTTCGCCACCAACACGTTGCCGAGCATGTCTTCGATCTTAATTTGGTTCATCCGATTGAACAGGCCAATTTCAATGTGTGCCAAAGCCATAAAGTAGTCGGAACTCTGCCGATCCCCGGTTACCTGGATCTGGGGGCAATCTTTTTCAAAATCCTTTGCTACTTCCTGAGACTGATCGCGGAACGCTGCCCAGGTATTTCCCGTCGACGTTGAGCTAACGAAAATCTTCGGGACATCTTGTCCGGCTGCACTGAGGACGGCCAACAAGATCCCCCCTGCTAAAAGAGTTTTCATAAACGCACCTCCGAGGACAAACGTGAATGTAACGGGCTGAACTCGACAAAGATGTGACGCGAGATAGAAAAGCCGGATAAATTTCACGGATTGCCCAAAACGGGAAAGACGCTAGCGAAGGGGCGCACGCGCAGTCCGAGTCAACGCAAACTCCCGTAGGGACAGGCCGCCTCGGCTGTCCGGCGGAGCGAAGGTCCGCTGCGCCGGCCGGTTGCCGGAGTATGATGGCTGTGTCCCTAGATCATGGGACTGCCGTTCACCATGCGCTGTCGTCGCACGCTGATCCTGCTCGGGCTGCTCTCGCGGTTCGCAATCCCCTCGTTTTGCCAGGACACCGTTCTACGCATCGGGGTCACCGTTCTTTTGACTGGTCCGAAAACCGTATCGGGAACAAAGGCGCGCGACCGCCTCGTCAAGGAACTTAATCAACACAAACGGGACAAGAAGCTCAACGCGACTATCGAGGTGGTTCCCCTCGACAATGAATGGGGCGTGAAAGCCGCAGCAGAAGCTGAACAAAAGCATTGCCAGTTCGTGCTTTCAACGCATTTAACCGACGCCCGCAACTCTTCCGTGCTCACCTACAACGGTGCGGGTTCAGATATGGACTACATGCCTGTTTTCTCGGCGACAGTCGAATCTCGCTTGATCCGGGTTTCAGATGGAGTCCCCTTTGACCTAGGTTCCACGAAGGAGGATGATCCGAGTTCGCTGGAGTCCGCTACTTGGGCGGCGCTAAGTCACCTTGCGCATAAGGCGATCGGCGAACTGGAAAAAGGGGACATTCCGTATCCCGAAAGAGCCCAGGAAGCCCGAGCCGGACAGGGAACTGGTGTTCCAGAAGTTTTCACCGCCAACAACAACCCCTGTCACTGGCTGCCCAACGACATCGCTCACGCCGAAGCTTTGCGTGGCGTCTGTCAGTTTGCGAACACCGTGGCTCAGAAGATGCCGAACTTTATTTGCGATCAGGATGCCTCGCGCTTCCGGGGCAAAAACAAGGTCCCCTTCGATCTGATCAAAGCTTCCGTGCGCTACCAGGACGGACGCGAGTTCTATTCCAAAATCCAACGCAACGGACAGCCGGTTTCCGGTGGCCTCTCCCAGTCTCCTGGCCTCTGGTCGACGGGTGAGTTTAGCAGCAACAATCTCCGCTCCATCTTTGACCCGTTGAACCACGCAATATTTCAATTCGTCAAAGACGGTTCGGCTGATGGTCAGCTTGTCTGGATTTTTTCGTACCAGATTCTGAAGCAAACCGATCCGCTGTGGAGACTGCACACAGCCGATCAGATGGTTGCACCGCCATATGGTGGAGAACTGTGGATCGATCAGCAAACCGGCCGGATTCTGCACTTTGACGCTGCCGCGACTCAAATTCCACGTGGGTTTGCCATCGAGTCCGCCTCCCAGACGATCGACTACGAGAATGTGCCTTTCGGCTCGGCAGGTTCCTTTCTGTTGCCCACCAGTTTTGTCGTGGCTTCTCATTCCAAAGGTGAGGATCCTACGCGAAATGTCGTGCGCTTTACCAATTGCCACGAATTCCGCGCGACGGCGCACATCGTCCTGAACCTCTCCACCAAGGAATCAGATATATCGGCCGAGAGCTCTGAGTCCGAGGCTTCAATTACGCAGCGTGAACTCGAACAAGCGGAAACTCTCTACGCCGTCCTCCGTGAGGAGGCCATCCGCGAGGATCAGGCGCTCCTCGACTCCGAACTGCGGAATCAGGAAGACGCCTCTACTCTCCGAGTTCTCGGCCGGCTATCCCGTCTTGAGACCGAAAGCCGAACGATGGCAGCGGCTGCGGTGACGGCGAAGGCTACACCGCCGGCGCCACTGCCCGAGACGACTTTGAAATTCAGCGTTCGCTTCGTCCCCGTGACCGTCGTCCTGCGTGATCCGAGAGGAAAGACTGTCGGAAGTTTGAAAAAAGAAAATTTCGAATTGTTCGACAACGGCAAGCCGCAGGAGATCAAGACCTTCTCAATCGAGAAATCGAACGCCACAGTTGTCCATGCCGGAGCACAGCCTGCGACAACGACCGAACCCCCTCCCACACCTCCCCCGCCCGACCGCTACGTCGCCTATCTCTTCGACGATATACATACTTCCTTCGAAGATCTGGCTGCGGCGCGTAATGCCGCTTCTCACCATCTGTCCGGGTTGCAGCCTGAAGATCGCGCGGCCATCTACACAACCTCGGGGCAGGTCACGCTCGACTTCACTAACGATCCCGCCAGGTTGCAACAAGCCCTGAAATCGCTTCGCCCCCACCCGATCGTCCACGAAGCGTTGTGCCCGCCCATCAGCCCGTACATGGCAGAGTTGATCGTCAATCAGAACGATCGTGAGGCCTTAGGCCTTGCCACGCGCGACGCCGTCAACTGCGCCTTTGGTGGGCCGGCATCGGGCGCCGATTTGATGCGTGCCGAACAGATCGCTCGATCTACCGCCATCGAAATCGCGAGCGCCTCAAGCGCCGAGAATCAGTCGCTGATGAACGTGTTGCATTACGTCTTCCAGCGAATTGCCACCGCTCCCGGGCGCCGCAGCGTCGTTCTCGTCTCTCCCGGATTCCTGATGCTCGCGCCCGAGATTCGCCAGGCGATCGGCGATCTCACCGACGCCGCCCTGCGCTCCGAGATCGTCATCAATACGCTCGACGTCCGCGGTCTCGTCACTCCCATGTCCCCCGCGAATCAGGAGCGCTCTGCCAACCCGGTCGTCCAGTTCCGGTACGATCGGGAAGGGGACGCCGCCCAGAGCGACGTTCTCGCCGATCTCGCCTACAGCACCGGAGGCACCTTCTTCCACAACAATAACGATCTCAACGAAGGATTCCGCCGCACCGCCGATCAGCCCGAATATATTTACGTCCTCGGATTCTCTCCCCCGAAGCTCGACGGCAAGTTTCACAAGCTGAAAGTCCGGCTGAACACCGGTGAAAAGCTGACCATTCAGGCGCGCGAGGGCTATTACGCTCTGAAACCCGCTTCCAGCCGGTGAAGCACCCATGGCCTCCGCAAATTCATCCCGTACTTCAGCCCACCCGTCCGCTCGTGTTTGCATCTACATTCACATTTGGGTGTGATTTAAATCACAGATTCGACTGTCAAACGGTCATACGCTCGGCTATGCTTGTTAGAGCGCGCGTATAAAGGCGGAAACTTCAATGCCCGAAAATACCCTCACTATTACCGACAATCGCACAAATAAGACATATACGGTTCCGGTCGACAACGGCACGATCCGCGCCATGGATCTGCGGCAGATTAAAACGGGCCCCGAAGATTTCGGCCTCATGACCTACGACCCGGCCTACATGAACACCGCGTCGTGCAAGAGCGCCATCACCTACATCGACGGAGACAAAGGCATCCTGCGGTATCGCGGATATCCCATCGAAGTCCTCGCCGAGCGCTGCACTTTTCTGGAAGTCGCATACCTGTTGATGTTCGGCGAGTTACCCACTGAGAAAGAACTGAACCAATGGGTCTATGACATCACGCATCACACCATGCTGCATGAAACGACGAAAAAGTTCATGGAAGGGTTCCGTTATTCGGCCCACCCCATGTCGATGTTCGTCAGCACGATCGCGGCGCTCTCCAGCGTTTATCCCGACGCGAAGCTCGTCCGCAGCCCCAAAGATCGCATGCACCAGATCATCCGGCTCATCGGCAAAGTGCCGTCGATCGCGGCCATGTCGTATCGGCACAATGTCGGATTCCCCTATGTCTATCCCGACAACGATCTGAGCTACACCGAGAACTTCATGAACATGTTGTGGAAGATGGTCGAGCCGAAATATGTCGCCCACCCGGCCATCGCCCGCGCTCTCGACATTCTGTTCATCCTGCACGCCGATCACGAACAGAACTGCAGCACCAGCACCATGCGGACGGTGGGCAGTTCCGAGAGCGATCCGTATCTCTCGGTCGCCTCCGCGGCATCCGCTCTCGCTGGCCCGCTGCACGGCGGAGCCAACGAAGAAGTTCTCAAGATGCTCGATGAAATCGGCACTAAGGATCACGTGCCTGCCTACATTAAGCGCGTCAAGGAAGGCCATATCAAGCTGATGGGCTTCGGACACCGCATCTACAAGAACTACGATCCTCGCGCGAAAATCATCCGCTGGAGCGCCGAGCAGGTGTTCGAGGTGACCGGGCGCAATTCGAAGCTCGACATCGCGCTCGAACTCGAACGCATCGCTCTCGAAGACGAATATTTCGTGAAGCGCAAGCTGTATCCCAACGTGGACTTCTATTCCGGGATCATGTACCAGGCGATGGGATTCCGTCCGGAGATGTTCACCGTGCTGTTCGCGATTCCGCGTACCGCCGGATGGCTCGCGCAATGGGAAGAACTCATGCGCGATCCCGAGCAGAAAATCGCGCGTCCCCGCCAGGTCTACACTGGATCGGGCGAGCGCGAATTCATCCCGATCGACAAGCGCGTCCCGGTGCCAATCCCGGCGGAGTACCCCACGCGCTAGGGTCGGAATCTACATTTGCAATCGATGATGCCCCGCAGAAATGCGGGGCATTTCTTTTACTCGCGCATAGACACGAGATAAGTACTTGAAAGGTGGAGGAAGTCCTTTCATTCTCCCCAACGATGTCGCTGTCGCGGCGGATTCGTCACCGGACTACGCGAACCCAACTGATTCGCGAAGGCTGCTACGCTTACCTCGTTGCGTATGTGGTTATCTTCCTGGAACTGCATTTCGTTGGAGTCGGGCACTACAGTTCGTCATTCCATCGTGAGCATCTGCCGACAGTTACCGCCGCACGTCAAGCTATTTGGTGGGCCCTGATAGGCCCGGTCATATGGGTGCTTCAGCAGAACGCGCGTCCAGGTGATTGGTGGACAGCATTTTGGAGTCTCGACTGGCAGATTCGCCGCCTGGTCTTGGCCGGAGCAGTCTTGACCGTTTTCGCGACTATCGTTTCGTGGCGTTGGATGCTGCCACTATTTGGACTAGCTCTCGCATTTGTCCTGTATCTGCATTTTTCCCGGCCTAAAGACAGTCTGTAATTACCGGAAGCGGGTCTCATACCCAAGAAACATCTTCGGCTGCGGTCAGTCTTCATTCCTGTCAGTTTGACGCTTTGATGAGCTGAAACCGCGCGAACGGTTTGGCTTCACCTTTCACGATATTGTCGAACCGGTTCTCCCACGTATTCGTTTTAGGGTTGTAGATGAACTTATTCGTGAAGCTGGTTTCGCCATGCTCATCCTTGAAAACGAAGGTGAGCTCATTCTCTTTTGCCGTGTAGCATTCTTGTCCCGGGAAACTTCATAGAATCGCAAGTACCGGTGCTGGATCACCCACTGCGCATCCAGTTCATGCGTCGCAGCCTGCTTGCCAATATTCCCTTGCATCACCCACTTTCCGGCCAGATGGTCCAGCAGCGGAGAATTCGTCGGCCCCTGTTGTGCGACCGCAGCCAGAGACACGAAAATCACGCCCACGACGAGCAAATGCTTAATATGCGACTTCCTCCAACGCGCAACATAGCTATCCCCACGTCCGTACATCGAACAACGCGGCGCAGAATAGTCTTCTCATGCGCCGTCTAACCCTGTGTATCAATTGAGAGCGCTCTTATCCGGGTTATAGCGGAAACCAATGCGCAAAATCAGGTAAGGGCCAGTGTACCCGCTGGGTAGCGGAGGGAATGGGCTTGAGTCGACCGCTCCTTGAGTCGCGGCCCGGTCCAGAACTTTATCGCCAGACCCAGCTATCAACTCAACTTTTGTAAGCCTGCCGTCGCGAGCTATTACGCACTCTACTGTGACGTCGCCCGTCTTGGTCTCGGCGGATAGAGGAATTTCGCGATACCAATTTGATTCAACTTTTTTCGAAATGACCCGAACATATGGTTTAAAGTCGACTCCTCGCGTATCGCTGATAATTTGGACGCCACCCAGCGCGCCGCTGGCGGTGGTGAAACTGCAGTCTGTGACTTTCAGAATCACGAATCCTTGTTTCGCGCGAATGATGTCCGAAACATCACCGGCCTTCATAGCAAAGACCTTGTCTTCCATGCTCTTCGCAAGTTGCCCACGCTTGAAACTACCGATCGCCCCACCGTAGGCCGCGGATGGACCCTCGGAGTACTTTTTTGCAATGTCTTCAAATTTTGCGCCCTTCCGAATAGTCTCAAGCACGCGGTCTGCTTTGTGCTGAGCCTCGGTGACTTGAGCGGGATCGTAAGGTTGAGGAGTGCTAATCAGGATCTCATCTAGACAGACTGAGTCGCCCTTGGCTATAGAGGATGCCGCAGGAGCAGTTTGTGCGCAGCAAGCAGCGGTAAGTAGGGCGTAGACCAGTGCGAAATAAATCTTCACTGCGGCCTCCCGGCGAGTGAACAGCTTATCAGCAACTTCCTTCCGCCTCCTGTAAAATCGGCTTAGGTCCATGAGTTCAGACCTCCCAACCGCTCGCCGCGCGACCGCCGTCCGTGACGGACTCATCCGGAAACGCAACAACGCCATCACTGCACTTCTCTGCGGAATCCTCCCTGCAGCGTTGCTCGGATTCTATTCATCGGTCGACTGGAAGCATTTCGCTGCCGGCGTGCTGATCGGCCTGGTGTGGGCCAACGGCTTTGAATACGCCTACCATCGCTGGCTCCTGCATCACCGCCGCAATCCGCTGGGAACCGGGCATCGCGAGCATCATGCGCAGATCGGAACTGACGTCGAAGCAGATTACGTATCGCTCGCCAGCTCTCCGCTAAACGTTTTTCTTCTTTTCGCGGTCAATAGCGTTCCCGCGCTCCTGATTGCACTGCTGGCCGGATTGTGGGGAATTCTTTCCGGCGTCTACATCGGCTGGATGCTCTATCTGGTTTTGACCGAGGAGATCCACTGGCGGATTCACATGAACGGCTGGCTTCCCCCCGGACTAAGCTATGCGCGCGCGTATCACATGAGCCACCATGATGTTCCGAATGCGCGCTATAACATCTTTCTGCCGATCTTCGATTTTCTGCTGGGAAATGCCCGCGCGCGCAGTCTGCCGCTCAAGACATAGGCGCTTCTCGATCCAGCGCCGCGGCACTCGTGCCGGCCTGCATCATTCCGAGGGACGCACTTCCTGCTGATGCGCCGTCCTGCAGTGAGCATCAAATTGCGCTTGCAATGATCGTTGATATTCCTCGCGGCTGGGACGATGGCTCGCTCGTTGCGCTCGAAAGGAAATTCCAGGACACGCCGTGCAGCTCGCTTCGACCGGAATATCACGCAGCCATTTCGTAACGCGAATCGCTGGCTTCTTCATGTGAATAATTCGCTCTGCCGTGGAGTTTCCGGTTCGGCCGGTCTGGCGCATTCGGCGTCATCATTCTTCACCTGATTAACGCGCGTGCTCACCGGAAAACAACGCATCAGTCGCGCATCGAATGGCTTCAGCATTTCCGTCAATGCCTCGGCCTTCGTCATGCCCGGATCCAGCCAGAGGTCATAGTTTTCCGGCTCGAGAATAACGGGCATCCGGTCGTGAACCGCCGCCGTCACCGCGTTCGGAGTCGTCGTAAGGATCGAACAAGTCTTAACCCAATTTCCATTCGGATCCTTCCACCGCTCCCACAATCCTGCAAAGGCGAAAAGCTCGCCATCTTTTACTTCAAAACAATACGGCTGCCTCGCGGATCCGCGCTTCTGCCATTCATAAAATCCGTCTGCCGGAACCAGGCAACGGCGGCGCTTCATCGCATCCTGGAATGCCACGAGAACATGTGCGGTCTCCGCGCGCGCGTTGATCATCTTCGCCGCTCCCGACTCATCTTTCGACCAGGAAGGAATCAGCCCCCATCGCACCAGGGACATCACACGCTTCGGTCCTTTCGGGTGCTGCCGGATGATGGGTACCGGCTGGGTCGGCGCGACATTGTACCGAGGCTCCCAGTCCTCGTCGCCCGCCGCATCGAATCGCTCTTCAACGATCTGCTTTCGTCTCGAGAGTCGGTACCGTCCGCACATGGGGAACTAATTATGGCAGATCGACCGGACCAACAGGAATGCAGTTGCGCGAGCCCTCCGGCGTTCTGCACGTCGCGGCGCCATTCAAGCCGGTATTGGATTAAGTGCGGGCAGGGAAGTGTTACTTCTGCAATCCATCCCAAGACCAGCGCGGGATGCTGAGGCCCTCCGGCACATCGTCGGCGGACTTGTGGTAGCGTGCCATCGTCGTAGTCGTCGCCCACGCGAAATAGTCGTGCAGCACTTGCCGCAATCTCTCATCGCTCGCTAATCCGACATCAGCGAGAGCCAGATCGAAGCAGGCAATCGCGCGCCCATCCATTTCCTCGTGTTCGCCGTTGCCGCTGTGAATTTTGACGACACTGGTTTCGTCGCCGTAGGAATCGGAATACGTCGTCGGCCCACCCAGCGCTTCCGCCCAGTACGCGGCGAGCCGCTCGACATGATCAGGCTGGAATCCGTGGCTGAACGCATGCGCCACGACCTCGTCCGCCATCACCCGCTTATGCCACGCGTGAGCCAGACGGCGCATGCCGTCATTGCCGCCCGCTGCTTCGAAGACAGTTTGCATGGGCTCAATAATGACAATCCCTTAAGGTCAACGCAAGAGAAGGCAGCGGGAGAAGAAGTTGCTGACGCTGACCGACGGATCGCTCGGTATGGTCTAGAATCCGTGTGCGCCTGCTCCCCGGTCCGCAGAGAACTGAATCAATGGCGGTGTTTCGCTGGTCGCACTACAGGATTCACTGCATTGAATGGAGAAGGTGACTGGGCCATAACCATTCCAGCCTCCCCCGACAGCCGCCTCAGGGCCACTTTTTAATCTCTTTCCCTTGTTGTGTGCCACATCGTGAAAAATAAAAATAGAGAGGATGAAAGGTGAAGAGCAAACTTCTAGCGCTGTTCCTACTTCTCCCAGTCTTCGGTTTCGGACAAACTTATAACTTCTCAACCATCGTGAAGTTCCAGAACAACTCCCAGAAAGGCCCAAGAAATCCTAACCCACTCATCATCGATGGAGCGGGTAATCTCTACGGAACCTCGGTTTACGGCGGTACATACGGTGTAGGCAGCGTGTTTAAGGTGACACCGAAAAACGTGCTTTCCATCCTATACAGTTTCCAGAACTCGACCGATGGTGGAAATCCGTACGGTCCCTTGGTCCGCGACTCATCCGGTAATTTGTACGGCGAAACTTTTTCCGGTGGCACCTACAACTATGGCACCATCTTCACAGTCACACCCGGCGGTAAAGAGAGCGTTCTCCACAATTTTTCGCAGGAGATTTCTGTATCCGGCGGAAGCGGCCTGGTCATGGATTCTTCCGGCAATCTATACGGATACGACACCGCGATCAATGGCAGCGTATTCGAAGTCACTACGGCGGGGGAGTACAAGACGCTCTATACGTTCTGCCAGCTGAGCGGCTGTACGGACGGCTACTCACCCTTTTATCGTCCGACAGTGAAATCGAATGGTGTCATCTACGGAATCACCGAATACGGCGGAGACTCCTCATGCTCGGCCGGCGGTTGCGGAGTAGTGTTTGAGTTGGACACCAGCGGAAATGAGACCGTGCTGCACGCATTCACGGGCGGCACCGACGGAGCATCTCCCTCGTCCAATCTGGCCCAGGATTCTGCTGGAAACCTGTACGGAACTACCGGATTCGGCGGCACCGGCAAATCGGGGGTGATGTTCAAACTCGACAGTTCTAACAATTACTCTATCTTCTACAACTTCTGCTCTCAGACAAATTGCGCGGATGGAGCCGACCCCGGAGGTTATCTGCACATTTCCTCGGGAAACATTTTTGGCATCAACCAGGGAAATGGCCAGCAGCCGGAACCATACGGAGACATCTTCAAAATCACGACCTCGGGGGCCGAAAGTGTTCTCTTCACAGCGGCCGGACCGGCGAAGCTCGGTTCCGGTCTCGTGACGGACAAGTCGGGAAATCTGTACGGAACCACCTGGGACGGTGGACCGGCTCACACGGGCACAGTCTACAAGCTGACGAAGAACTGAGACATCAATAAAAATGCCCCGCAGATTTTGCGGGGCATTTCTTTTCTCCAAACAAACTTCCGCTTGCACGAACCGGCCGGGATATCCGCGGATTTCGCGTGCCCTACGCCGCGTGCTTGGCCAGTTCTGCCAGATGCTGCCGGTGGCGTTCGGGGGACGTGATGACCTTCATCTCCTGCCAGTCGTACGCGAATTCTTTTCCGCAGTCGAGACAGACGACGTAGGTCCCGGTCAACGCGGCGGCCTGGGGGCGGTGCGCAGCGTGACGTACTGTAACGGGAAAGCTATAACGGGAGTGTTTGCAGCCGAACACGGCATCGACCAGTTTTGCAATCATGACCCACCTTCCACCTGAGCGAAAGTAAAGACCTCTGTTGATGCGAGTGCGCGCCCCCTCACTGTCCACATTCTGCAACGCTGCACTCATCTACTTAGATTCAAAACCCGGGAAAAGGGTTTAGGTTTTCCCTAGGGATAATCCCTAATCGTTAGTAATTACTAAACTCTCTAAGATCATAAGCTTGGGGGAGAACTGCAAGCCGGTCTGACCGCCTGAGATGTCATCTCTTAGTTAATACCACGGCATGGGATCGGCGAACCTTGGGCCGAGCCCTCACTTCAAGCCCCGCACCAGCGGCAGCGGCCAGCTCCGCAGCGAAATCAGCGTCGTTGACGTGTCCGCGCGGCTCCGCGAGTAAAAGAGGCGCGCCGGGTTTTAATGTCCGCGAAACTTCTTCGAAGAATCGGATTGCGCTCGGCAGCTCGTGAACCATCGCAAAAGCAAGCGCAAAATCCACGCGTCCCGCGAGATCATCAATCCCCAAGCTGCCCGCCGCAGTCACGCGCGCATCTACGCGCTTGGCCACGCTGAACTTTTCCGCGCGCCGTTTCAGCGTCGAGATCATCTTCGGCTGCAGATCAACCGCTACGACTCGCCCGGAATCACCCACAAGCTGCGCCAGCGGAATGGTGAAGAATCCCATGCCAGGCCCGGGTTCGAGCACGGTCATTCCCGCGCTCACATAAGGCCGCAGCATCTCGACGGGATCCTGCATCCAGCGGCGCACCGGGCTCAATAACAAATACCCGATCCACCACGGACAAACGCGCTGTGACATGGGGGAAATACTAGCGGTTAGTTGCGGCCGCAGTCAGTGAAGCGGGTCACACGCTCTGCGGGCCGCGCTTCTTCTGCTGCTGACACTTCGTCATGATCGCCGATCGTAGCCGGCTGCGAAGGTCTTCGGGGAGTTCGTAAAGTTGGGAGTCGCGGTAAATCTCGATAGTCTTCTTGGTAGTGTCGCAGACGACGTAGCAGTTGTGGCACCAGGAAAGATGATTCTCCAACTCGCTTTTTGTTTTTGCGTCGAGAACGCCGTCCAGATAGCTGGTCAGCTCGTTTAAAAACTCAGAACATTTCACTGGTTGCCATCTCCGCTCGCGACATCGCCGTTTTTAACATCTCCATTCCTGGTGTTCCCGGTCTTGCTGTTTTCTCCGCTGTCACGCCTCTGAAAGAAGCGTCCCAGCCGCTCGCGCAGTTGCAGGCGCGCCCGCAACAGCCGGGATTTTACCGCAGGAATGCTCAGTTCGAGCGCCGCCGCGGTCTCTTCCGTTGACAAACCTTCCACATCTCTCAGGACGAATACCGTCCGGAATCCCGGCGGCAAGCCCTGAATCGTCTTGCTCAAAATCTCCCGCAGTTCCGCCTGCGTGTACTGCTGCTCCGGATTCGGGCTCCAGTCCGCAATCTCGCGGGGCAGGGAGTCGTCTTCCGTCTTAATGTCCTCGTCCAGCGAAACCGTGCGCTCGGGCTTGCGCCGGCGCAACTTCATCAGCGCTTCGTTAACGGCGATCCGTACCAGCCAGGTATAAAACTTCGACTGCTCCTGGAACTTGGCCAGATTCCCGTACGCCTTCAGGAACGCTTCCTGCACCACGTCTTCCGCATCTTCGCGGTTCTGCGTGATGTGCTGCGCGATCCGAAAGACGTTCCGGTCGTAGCGGCGGACCAACTCTTCAAAAGCCGAGTCGTCACCTTTCTTCGCCGCCCGTACCAGCGCCAGCTCTTCGCTAACGGGCTCTTCTAGTTTGTTTTGGATGGCTCCCATGGTTCCGACGATGCAAGATTTTCCGACGAATCAACCGGTTCGAAGGTAACCCTATTCTAACGGCAAGCCGCCATTTTGCCCAATCGGGTGAATTTGACCTGCGTAGCGATCGCCGCCTCGGCTGTCCGGCGAGCGAAGCGAAACGCAGACACACGCTGAGGGTATAAGCGAACGAGAAGAGGTTGCCCCATCCTTCTCGCGTCTTGTGCGGGAGGATGGGCCTTCCGGGACACAGTTCGCCGTTGAACTGAAACGAAGTACTGATGACTGACGATGGATAAACGGATAACTGTCCTGAGGGTGTCAAGATGAACAATCCTTTCCCCACGATCCATCTCTCGTCCCTCCGCGCTTGCTATAAAATCGGTGAGAAAAGTGACCCTGGCTCAGTTGAACAGGTACCGAAGTACTCAAGAGATTGTCGTACAAGTTCCGTATAATCAGCGGTTAGAGTACTGTCAGTATTACCTGTTGCGGAAGGAAGACTTTATCCCGGAAATGGTCTCCTGAGAAATGGCGGATAGCAAGGAACTCCAGCAAATCGTTGAGCGCGCCGTGGCGCAGGTCTTTGAGCGCCAGCTTCCGAAGTTGCAGTCGGAACTGGTTAGCCGCGTTCTGGCCGAACTGCCCGCGCAGAGCGCCCCCACCGAGTCTCATGCCGCAGCCGCGGGCGCGTCGAGTCTGGTGCAGTCGGTCGCCACGATCCATGCCGGAACCACGCAAAAAGAAATTCTCCGCGCCCTGCTCGATGCCGGCAGTTCCCATGCCGCGCGCGTGGCGCTCTTTGTGGTGAAGGGCGGCGCGGCCAGCGGATGGCAAAGCCGCGGCCTCGGCGAAGACGACGCCGTCAAAGATTTTCCGCTCGACATGTCGAGCGGGCCGGTTTCGCACGCGTATATGAACCGCGTGGCCGCTCCGGCCAACATTGCGGAGATGGATCCGCGGTTCGTCAAGCAGTTCGGCGGGCCCGACAACGAACAGATCCTGGTTCTGCCGCTCGTGCTGAAAGAAAAAGTCGCGGCCCTGCTCTACGCCGATGGCGGATCGACCAATGCTCTTGATCCCGCATCGCTCGAAGTTCTCGTGATGGCGACCAGCGCTTGGCTCGAAGTGACGTCCCTGCGCAAGCAGATGCAGAAGGACATCACCGAGTCCGCTTCGGCACCCGCGATGGAACGGCCGGCGGCGGCGCCCGTGCAGACCGTCAGCTCATTTTCCGATCCTTTCGCGTCGCACGCACCGAAGCACATCGCTCCCAAGCCGACTCCCGAACCGGAACCGGCAGAAGTCGTTGAAGTCGCGCACGCTGGCTCGGCTGGTGCTGCGGCCTCGGCGCCTGCTGCCGCCGCCGATCCCTTTGCCGGACTCTCCGCCGAAGACGCCGACACCCATCGCAAGGCGCAGCGCTTCGCACGCCTGCTGGTCGACGAGATCAAGCTCTACAACCAGGCCAAAGTGTCCGAAGGGCGGCGTCACAAAGATTTGTACGATCGCCTGAAGGAAGATATCGACAAGAGCCGCGCGACCTTCCAGAAACGTTATGGAAGCACTGCGGCGGCCAGCGGTGATTATTTCCAGAAGGAAGTCGTCCGCAGCCTTGCCGAAGACGATAT
Source organism: Candidatus Sulfotelmatobacter sp. (assembly GCA_035945695.1). Taxonomy (GTDB): domain Bacteria; phylum Acidobacteriota; class Terriglobia; order Terriglobales; family Acidobacteriaceae; genus Sulfotelmatobacter. The sequence goes on from DASYZZ010000021.1 coordinate 114,852, forward strand.
GTCGGTAATGGGTGCGAATTTCAAGAAGTAAACGTTGTGCGAAAAAGGGCGTGTGGAAGAGCGGCACTTTAGTGCCGCGTTCAGCGCATCATAAGATTGTAGGGCTTTAGCCCCGGCATTCAGGTTCTGGCATTCGCGTCTCCGCGCGAAAAATTATTAAGGTGTCTCGATTGGGTCTCAAGTGGTGGGCGGTTGCTGCTCTGGCCGGATTCTTCGGGCTCGCAAGCAGCCTGCATCTCAACGCGCGCGTTCATAATCAGGATTCCTCAGCGCAATCTACCGGCAGCACCGCAGCGCAATCCGCAGAACATAAACCTGTAGCGAAGAAGTCCGCAAAGAAGACTCCCGCACACACCCGTGCGCGCCATCGTCGTCGTCCGATGTCCCCGCGAGTGCGCAGAATCAGACAGGCGTTTGTCGCCTCGGCGAGCCTGCGTGGCATGGCGCAGCAACTCATTCAGGATCGCACGCCCGCTGCCTACGCCGGAGTCGAAGCGTACGCCCGCGCCCATACGAAAGAAGACGCCGGGGCGCTGGCATGGCTCGTCGTCGGATATGCGCATGTCATCGACCACGAATGCCCGAAGGCGATTGATCCTCTGAATCGCGCCAAGCCACTGGCCGGGGATCTCGGCGACTACGTCACTTACTATCTCGGAACCTGCTATCTGCAGATGGGACGACAAGCCGAGGGCCTTGCGGCACTCGCCAACTTCGCGACAAATTATCCCGATTCGCTACTGATTCGCGATGCTCATCTCAGCTATGCCACCGCGCTCATCAGCGACGGCCGCGCCGCCGAGGCTGCCGAGATTCTCGAGAAAGATCGCCTGCCCGCCCGCTCCGAGATCGAACTCGCACTCGGACGCGCCTATGCCGCCCTGAAGCAATATCCGAAAGCGGCTGAGGCGTTCGCCAACATCTACTACACCATGCCGATGTCGGCGGAAGCCGACCCCGCCCGCGACGAACTCAAACGCCTCCCCATCGCATCCGAGCCGACCTGGACCCAGCGCCACACCCGCGCCGACTTGCTGATGAAGGGCAAGCGCTGGGACGACGCTATCGCCGAATACCGCGAGCTCGCGATCCATGCCACGCCGGAAGGACGCAACAACGCGGAACTCGCGCTCGCCGAAGCCCTTTATCGGGGCGGCCACCACCGCGAGGCAAAAGCCGAACTCACCCGCATTTCGAATCCGACGCCGGAACAGGACGCGCACAAGCTCTACATTCTTGCCGAAGCGGCCTGGGGCTCGGACGATAACGATCTCTTCTACCGCACAGTGGACCAGATGCGACAGACGGAGCCTACAAGCTCGTGGTTCGAGTCGGCGCTGTTGCTCGTCGCCAATCTGCACCTTGTGCACCACGAGAGAGATCAGGCGCTCGACGCCTTCCGCGAACTGCAGCAGCGTTTTCCCACCGGAGCGCGCGCTTCCTACGCGCATTGGAAGGCCGCATGGCTCACGCTGCGCATGGGACGCATCGAAGACGCCAAGAAGCAGTTCGAAGAGCAGATCACGCTTTACCCCAACGGCAACGAAACTTCCAATGCGCTCTACTGGCGCGCCCGTCTGGCGGAAGAAGAAAATCAGCCAGGCATGGCTCGCGCCTTTTACGAGAAGTTGTCGGCGCGCTATCGCAATTACTATTACGCCGAGCTCGGCCGCGATCGACTGAAGAAGCTTCCGGAAACGAACGATCCGCCGGGGACGTATCCGATCCTCGACCACATTCCTCCGCTCGAACATGCCGAAAAGATTGAGCTGGAAGATCCTCCGACCGACGATCTGCACCTGCAGAAAGCGCGCCTGCTGAGCAACGGGGGCCTCGTGGACTTCGCGGTTCGCGAATTGCAGGCCGCCGCCGATGCCGACAAAGGGAACTGGGAACTCGCCGAGACTGCGCAGATCTATACCGACACCGGCCACTTCGATCGCGCGATCGAAGTGATGAAGCATTCTGTCCCGAGCTACTTTGCCGTTGATATTCCGATGCTGCCGCGCGAGTACTGGGAAGCGCTTTTCCCGCGTCCGTACTGGAACGATCTGAAAAAATATTCGGAGGCGAACGGGCTGGATCCCTATCTGGTCGCGTCGCTGATTCGGCAGGAATCGGAATTCAATCCGCTGGCGGTATCCCGCGCCAATGCCGTCGGCCTGATGCAACTGCTGCCGATTACGGGGCGCGTGGTCGCGCGCCAGGAATCCCTGCGTCACTACAACTCGAGCCAGCTTTACACGCCCACGGTCAACCTTGAACTCGGCACGCATTATTTCCGCGGCATGGTCGACAAGTTCAACGGATCGTTCGAGCACGCGCTTGCCGCCTACAACGCCGGTTCGGATCGCGTCGAAGAATGGATGGGCCAGGGGCCGTACCGCGATTCGCCCGAGTTCGTCGAGTCGATTCCGTTCACTGAGACTCGCGAGTATGTGCAGGCCATCATGCGGAATGCGGCGGTGTACCGGCAGCTCTATGGCACGCCGTAAACTGGCCACGGATTGGCGCGGATTTTCACGGATCGATTCAGGGATGCGCATTCCAAAAAGGGGCGCAAAACTCGAACTAACGGCGACGGTCTCTGACTCGCGACTGGGGTCACCCCAGGCCTCAAAAGTCAAGACCACAAAAGTATCCCAACTGCACCATTCGAAGTGCGTTTTCCCTCTAACCCGCTGATATTAGAAGGAATAGCCCCTCGGAGTACTGTGTAAATGTATCACTGTAAGTGATTTATTTTCAGTAATATAGATCAGAAAGTTAAACCGATTTAATGCGCCGATACGAGGCTTCGAGTGCTGGGCCAGAGCTAGGCTCCGCTCATCGCGAGATCGGCTCAGAATTCTGACGTGAAGCTCGGCGACGGGCAATCCACAGCGCGGCCAGGTCGACGCTCCGAACACTGAAATTTGTTGGACTTAGCGGAACTGATTTCGCAACGTGCGCGTATCTTCCTTCGAAGCCGACCTCTGGAGGTCTGTCCATGCGCCCAACTCTGCTTGCGCTTCTGTGCCTCTCCGCCGCCCTGATCTCCGCGCAGGACGTTAAGATCGACCGCACCGGCGACAGTCCCGTGGAAGCCAAGTTTGCTCCCGGAGGCAGCGTTCACATGACGATCTGTCCCGGGGGCATCGACCTTGTCGGCACCAATGATCCTGTCGTGCGCGTTTCTTATCATCCGGAACGCGACGACGTTCGCGTACGAATCGAAGTGACCGGCAACCGCGCCGACCTGCGCCTCACTGGATGCCCGCATAATAACTTCCGCGCGCGAATCGAAGTGCCGAAGTCGTCAGGACTCTACGTCCGCATGTTCGCCGGGCAACTCAATATCAACCAGATCACTGGCGACAAAGACGCGGAACTCACCTTCGGCCAGATGAACATCGAGGCTGGGAAACCCCAGAGCTATTCGAACGTGGATGCTTCGGTGAACAGCGGAGCGATCGACGCCGATGCCTTCGACATCCACAAAGGCGGCCTGTTCCGCTCGTTCGAGCGCAGCGGCCCCGGCAATCTGCGCCTGCACGCCCACATCGGCGCCGGGCAAATCGAGATTAATTAAGCACGATTCGCAAATCGCATGGCTCGCATCGTGACGCGCTGCGGCGTCATCCTGAGCGGAGCCGTTTTTCAGGCGGAGCGAAGGATCTTGCGCGGGTCAGCGAGACGGCCCGCTGCACGCGAGATCCCTCGACCCGCTGGAGAAACCGCGGGCTCTTCGGGATGACGGAACTCGCTACTGCGAGAGCGACTCTTGGCTGTTGGAGTGATGCATGAAGAGAATCTCGAAAACCAGCAGCACCGCTCCCACCACGATCGCGCTGTCGGCGAGATTGAACACTGGCCACTGATACTGCTTTACATACACGAGCAGGAAATCGACGACACGGCCGCGCGCAATACGATCCCACAGATTTCCGACAGCCCCGCCGAGAATCAGCGAGAGTGCAATGCCGGTGATCGAGAGAGCCCGCACCTGCCGCCACAGAAGATAGATCACCACGACCATTGCCACGACCGAGAAGGAGATCAGAAGCGTGGTGCGCCAGTGCGAGGTTGAGTCAGCGAACAGGCTGAAGGCTGCGCCCGTGTTCTCGGTATGCGTGATGCGGAAAAATCCAGGGATGATCTGGATGTGCCTGTACATCGGGATGCGCGCCGCCACCAGCCACTTCGTCCAGCGGTCGAGCCCGATGACGAGAGCGGCGATCACAAAGTGAACGACGCGTGCGGTGTTGTTATGAGTCATAGTGGGGGCTGGCTCGATGGCGCACGCTTCGGATTCTCCGCCGGATGGCAATGTCATGTTCGATTATGTCTTCGATGTTCTTGCGGCTGGTCACGCCGAAAATTTGCACGCCAGCAGGGCGATGGGCAGCCCCACGCAGAAAATATGGATCGTAACCCCGACGAGCATCATTTCCCACGAGAATGGATATTTCCGCGCCGCCGAGAGCGGCACCACAATCCGGTTCATGAAAAAGTAAACGGCAATTCCGTATAGAACGCCGGAAATGACGGCATGCTTCAACAGGAATCCGATGACGTCGGAGGCCGCAACATAAACCGCGCTGGCCGAAAAAGCGATGAAGTACTGGCACGCGAGCCCCAACGCGGCAGTTGGCAGGCCGCCCGCCAGCGCGCGCTGCGGGCCCAACAGTCCAGCCGCAATCCCCTGTAAGAGCAGAATGGGCCTTAGCCCAAAGAGGCCGTAAACAACCAATGCGGCGGTGATGTCCAGGCTTCCGCTTACGAGCCCCGCACACAAAATCGCCGCGGCCGGACGCGATCTCTTTCCCTGCGGCAACAACGCAGCCGAGGCGTTCACCGCGAGGACTCCCGTTCGATTTCTTTCAGCACCGCGCTGCAGCGTTCGCAGACCGTGGGATAGTCCTTGTCCTCGCCGACGTGGACGGAATAGTTCCAGCAGCGGTCGCACTTCGCGCCATCGGCCTTCTTCACTTCGACGTGCAGGCTTCCGGTGCCGTTGCCCGATCCTTGCGCGAGATGCACCTGCGAGACGATGAAGATGTAGCGCAACTGATCTTCGTACCGCTTCAGCAGCGAATAAACGGGATCGGACGCAGTGATCAGCACCTGCGCTTCGAGTCCGGTGCCGATCAGTTTCTCGTTGCGCGCGGCCTCGAGCGCTTTGAGCACTTCATCGCGCACACCACGGAGACTCTTCCAGTCCTCGTCGGATTTTGAGTCTGTCGCGGCAGTCGATGTACCTCCAAGAATCTCGGCGGCAGCAGGGAACTGCGCCAGATGAACGCTCTGCTCGCGCGAAGCAACAGCCGGCAAGTACTTCCAGATTTCTTCGGAGGTGAAGGTCATAATCGGCGCCAAGAGTCGAGTCAGTGCCTCGCCGATCCGCCAGATTGCGGTTTGAGCGCTACGCCGCGCCTTCGACTTCGGAGCCGAGATGTAGAGGCGGTCCTTCAGCACGTCGAAATAAAACGCGCTCAGATCGACGATGCAGAAGTGATTCAGCCGGTGATAGATCTTATGGAAGGAGAACTCGTCGTAATAGTTGCGGACGTCAGCGGCGAACGACACGGTCTGCCGCAGCATGTATTGATCGAGCGCTTCCATCTCATCGAACGGAACCGCATCGCGCTCAGGAACAAATCCTTCGAGATTGCCCAGGATGTAGCGGAACGTGTTGCGGATCTTCTTGTAGTTCTCGCCCACCCGCTGCATAAGCGCTTCCGAGCCGACCACATCTTCACGGAAATCCACCGAGGCGACCCAGAGTCGCACAACTTCTCCGCCGAGCCGGCTTGAGATATCCACCGGATCGACGTCGTTGCCGCGCGACTTCGACATCGCCTGGCCCTTTTCGTCGAGCGTCCACCCCGGCGTGACCACGCCTTTGTACGGCGGCGTCTGCTTCGTGCCCATGGCGCAGAGCAGGGAAGACTGGAACCATCCGCGGTACTGATCGCCGCCCTCGAGATACAAATCTGAAGGCCACGGATAATCCGGCTCATCGTTGGTCTTCTCTTCGGCGATCAGCGCAAGATAGCTCGCGCCGGACTCCAACCACACATCGAAGATGTCGGTTTCTTTTTCGAATTTCGTCGAACTGCAGTGCAGACACTTCGTCCCGGCCGGCAGAATGCGCTCAGGATCGGACTCAGGGGTAAACCATGCGTCCGCTCCTGACCTGGCAAAGAGTTCGACGACTTTCTTGTTTATCGCTTTGTCGTTGAGCGGCTTGCCGCATGATCCGCATAAATACACGGCGATCGGAACGCCCCACACGCGCTGCCGCGAGATGCACCAGTCGGGGCGCGTCTCGATCATGTTCGACAGGCGCTCTTCGCCCCACGACGGATCCCATTTCACTTTCTTGATTTCCGCGAGCGTGCGCGTGCGCAGCGTGTCGTTCTTGCCCGCGCCGCCGGGCATCGGCGTTTCCATTGAGATGAACCACTGCTCGGTCGCGCGGAAGATCACCGGATTGTGGCAGCGCCAGCAGTGCGGATACGAGTGCTCCGTCTTTTCGGTGTGCAGCAGCGCGCCGCGTGATTTCACCAGATCGATGATCGGCTGGTTCGCGTCCCACACGCGCTTGCCGGTGTATTCGGGCAGCCCGTTGCGCAGGATTCCTTTTTCGTCGACGTTGCTGGTCGCATCAAGCCCGTATTTCACGCCGGTGATGAAATCCTCGGCGCCGTGCGATGGCGCGGTGTGTACCACGCCCGTTCCAGTGTCCATCGTGACGTAATCGGCGAGCACGCCCAGAATCTTGCGGTCGAGAAACGGATGCTGAAAGTTCAGCCGCTCCAACTTGCGTCCGGGAAAATAGGCGAGCGGCTTGGGGTCGGCCAAGCTGCACTTCGTCGCGACTTCGTTCGCCAGCTTCGACGCGACGATGAATACCTCATTGTCCTGGGTGCCCCGTTTCTGGCCGTCTTTGCCAGAAGTGGGGATTTCGAGCGCCACATATTCTTCATCCGGATGAAACGCCACAGCCATCGACGCTGGCAGCGTCCACGGAGTGGTGGTCCAGATGATCGTCGAAACTTTTTTCCCCGCGAGCGCGGGATCGATCTGCGCCGGATCATCCAGCAGGCGATACTTCACCCACACCGTCGAGCTGGTGTGATTCTCGTATTCGACTTCGGCCTCGGCCAGCGCGGTCTCATCGTGCATGCACCAGTAGACGGCGCGCAGTCCTTTGTAGACGAATCCATTTTCGTAGAACGAAAAAAACGTCGACAGCACGACCGACTCATACTGCGGAGTCATCGTCGCGTAGGGGCGCTCGAATCGTCCGAACACGCCGATGCGCTTGAACTGCTTGCGCTGGAGGTCGAGATACTTCTCGGCATACTTGCGGCAGGCCGCGCGCACCGACGTGGCGGGCATCTGCAGCTTCTTGCCGCCGAGTTCCTTGTCGACTTTGATTTCGATCGGCAGGCCGTGGCAGTCCCAGCCGGGGACGTAAGGCGCGTCGAAGCCCGACATGGTCTTCGACTTCACGATGAAATCTTTCAGGCACTTGTTGAGCGCTGTGCCCATGTGGATCGGACCGCTGGTGTACGGAGGCCCGTCGTGCAGGATGTAACGCTCGGCGCCCTTGCGCGCCTCCCGGATGCGCTGATAAATGCCCATCTCCTCCCAGCGTTCGAGCATTTTGGGCTCATTCTGGGGCAGGTTGGCCTTCATGGGGAAGGCAGTTTGCGGCAGATTGATGGTTTTTTTCAGTTCTAACGGCACCTAGTGGCGTCTCCGAAAGTAGTTGAATCTTTCATTATAGGGAGAGCGGGAGGGGAACGTCTATGCAGCGGGACGTGCTCGCGTACAAAGCTCTCGGAATTTCGAAGAGGGGAAGTGCCCTGAGAACCTCGGATGGTACAGGCGGAAGTTTTGAGCGCCAACCTGTGTTTCTACATTTGCGGAAATTGGGCCTTCTCCTCGGGAATGGTCGCCTCTACCCTTGTCTGGTTACTTGAAAATAGAATCACCTCGATCTCCTCTCTGCTCATGCCTATTCCCAACGTCGCGCGGAATCCAAGAAAAAAGGCAAGCAGCAAATTGCGCATTACGGATTTCACTCCCATGACTCTCCGAGTCGGCCAGGACGTTCATATTTCAAGTGGTTGTCCGCGATCTCACGCGAGCGATAGAACACACGAATCGACCCGTTGCCAACCGCGTCAAATGTCGAAAGGCATTAGTGAATCGGCGGAGGCCGAGGAGAGAAGATGGGCAGAACTGGGGCTGGCCGAATGTCGCCGTGTTTTTCAGCGCTTGTGACTGAAAGCGCGACAACCATTGTGATGAGGAACCATGTCGGCACGAGAACGGCTATTAGAAGGCTGGTACCCGCATGCACTACTGCAGCACAAAAGATCGCTGCCAGACATATAAAAAGTACTGCCCTGCGGACGTGAGAGGTGCCGGTCATTTTCACCTCAATAATAACGCCCAAGTAGTTAAATTCAAGGGTTCCAGATCTTCGCTGCAGGATGGTCTGCGTCCGACGCTCTCGCAACTTCGAAGAGCTGAAATGTCCTAGGAACCTTAGGACGGTTCAGAGGGACTTTGAATCCGGTGCCTCGTTCGTAATTGTTGTCTTCAGCTTCGAAGTTGATAGCATGACTTCAGAGGAGTGCGACTTTGAGTGATCAGAATTTCTCCATAAGACTCAGCAACACCAACAAGCATCGGATTAAGGTCTACTTGGAGCCGTGGGGTGAGGTCTACGAATTGGAATCAAACAAAAAACTGCGAGTCGATGCTGTTGGTCCAATCGGCGCGGCCCCGGACAACATGCTGGAAATTGAAGCCTGCGCTGACGGCATTGCCATCTGGGGTTGGGGTGGATCGGGAGTGACCGTCCATGAACTCGAAGGTGAGAGCTAAAGCCCGTCCTTTTCTTTCGACCATCGACTGTCCATCGCCTTCGGGCCAAGTTTTGAGATCGAGACTGCCGGCGCGCAGTAACCGGAACCACCCGGGATCGAGCGTTTGTTCCTACCTGTGTTCTACGCGGGCTTTGATATCGGAGTAGGCATCGTCAATGAGCCTGTTTAGCGCGTCTTCATTGATGGCAGTTTCTGGACGGAGCTTTACGTGCCTCATGAACTTGCCGTTGCCTTGCAATAAGTGCGCGGGATCGCGCAACGCGGCTCCGTGAAAGAAGCCGACGTTAACGTGAGAGGTGAACGCGTTGACGTATGCGAAAGGCACATCGCCCAAGCACGCCACCGGACAGCCGTCATGCAGAAGCTCGCGGACTTCGTCCCCGCACTTTCGCATGACATCAAACCACCGTTGCGCGATGTCGCCCAGTTCGCTGGCGTGATCTCGCATCCATGCATCGATGCGCGGATCGCGCTCGACGGCGCCGTTGAATGTCAGCAGATCGGTTCTCACTTTTTCGGCCACTCTTCTCGTCGTCTTCATTTTCGCCGTCCGCTCGACGAATGAGCGTTGCGTTGATTTTGTACTCACCTTGCCGGAGGCGGATTCGGAAGTCCCATTTCGACGCGCAATTCTTGCCACTGTTGGAGGACTCGGGAGTTGCGCGACAGATCGGCAGCGCGATGGAGGGACTCTTCCGCTCTCGGAAGATTCTTGAGCTGCACGAAGCAATCCCCGAGCCCGGCCCACGCATACCAGTCTTCGGGATAGTCGCGCGTTATCTGTTCGAAGACCGGGACCGCCTCGCTGCATCGCCCTTCTTCATCCAATTGCAGAGCTTGCTGAACGACGGTGTTGGCAAGATTCCGCGACACCGGATCATTGTGGGGGGCCAGTTGGTGAGCGGTGGTGAAAATCGTCGCATCGTCCCTCCATTGGCTCTGCTGCGAGAAGGTTAAAGCGGCGAACGCAATCGTCGCTGTACCCGCTGCACAAAGCAGAGTCAACCTGGCGTTCTTCAGCACAATCCAGCCGGACGCAACCAGCAGCGCCAATCCGGCGAGAGATAGATACGTATACCGCCCATGCAGAAAGTCGCCGGGGTTCAGCGCATTCAAATTCAGCGCGGGAAGAAGCGGCAGAATGAGCAAGAGCGTTCCGGCGACCACCGCGCCCTGAATGCCCGCACCCCTCGGATTGCCGAGTGCCTGAGCTTTTCTCCACATCCAAAGTATCGCTATCGCGAGGATGGCACCGCAGCAGGCTAGAGCCGCCAATGGCACCAGGACACTGCGCAAGGAAAATTTGTCAACCAGCGTAGGATCGGCAAAGGCATAAGACTTCACGGGCCAAAACATTACTTTCAAATAGAACCAAAGCGTCACCGGCCAGGAGAGGATTACCGTACGCCAAGGCAGATGCTGCGTGGCCGAGCCGAGCAGGGCTCCAAGAGCGTTGAGCCGCAGCAGAAGATACGCGACAGTGACACCCACGAACGGCAGAGAGTGAAGTAATGCCTGCACCACCCGAGAACGGAGAGTCGCGCTGCCTGACTTCGAGCCGCTCTTCACGATTGACTGGCTCGGTGCCACGCAGAGAGCAAAGGCAAAGATCACGGCCGGAAATACGATGGCGGTTTCCTTGGCTAATAGCGCCGCAAAGTATGTGCCGGCTGAGGCAATCATCCAAATGGGGGAACGATTGGACGCTTCTTCCGATTTCTTGCGCGATTTCTTTTCCTGCGCGTGTGGCGCTCCGAAGCGCACATATTTGAGATAGAAGAGGAGCGCGCCCAGAATTCCTGCCGCCATTAAAGGATCAGGAACAGTGACCCAGCTGACGGATTCGGTTTGCGCAGGATGCAACGCGAAAAGTGCTGCCGCCGCCAGTGCAGCCGACCAATCGCGCAGCAGTTTCCATATCAGCAGAGCGAGCAGCGCCGCAACCGCAACGTGCTTCGCGATGCTGAGCAAGTGCCATCCCCAGGAAGACAGGCCCGCGAGCACGAAGTTGAGCCTCACCCACAGCACAAACACCGGGCGATAAAAGCTCGAAGGGCCGCCTGTGAACTGTGCCCACACATAGTTGGCGAAGTAATCCCAGATGTGGCCCGCTTCTTGAATGCGAGGATCAGCAGTGAACCGATGGTCGTCGAGGACGAATTGAAAATTGAGAGAGCGGACGTAGACCGCAACGACCAACGCCACAAGGGCCGACGCTAACCAGAAGACTGTTCGAGGAGAGAGCGACTCGGGGATGCTGGCCCATCGCGTTCGAGCGGGCGGCCGCTCTGGGAGAATCGCGCTCGAACGTTTACCGCCGGAATGCATTCGTCGAACGGAATTGTCTCACATTGAGCGCGAAGGGATGGGCACGACGTCTGGCAAGCCGAAACATAGGCTCCTCATCCCGGAAAGAATCTCGTCTGGCGAAAGGCGGTCAAACGTGTATTATCGTGCGGTCCCACGACGGAATGCTGCGCTTCGGAAGGAGATTGTGCTATGGCTTCATTGTCGGATGCAAACGTGAAGCAGTTGTTGGGCGGCCGGTTTATCGCGTCTCTTGCCACTCACAATTCGAATGGTTCGGTCCACGTCGTCTCCGTTTGGTTTTGGTTCGACGGGACTGACATCTTCGTCGCCACCGCATCACGCAGTCGGAAGGCACGGAACCTTCTTGCGAATCCGAAGGTGTCGCTGATGGTCGACTCGCGCGACCCAGCCGCATCCTTCGGAGTTACGGTGACGGGTACAGCGCACGTGCTTTCTGGCGAGCCATCGCGAAAATACAATGCGGAAATCCATCGCAAGTACTTGAGTGAAGCCGCACTGGCGGACCCGCGTGTAGGTCCGGTGTTCGCTGCGTGGGATGACATCACCGTCCGGCTCACGCCAGACTCGGTGATCGCCTGGGATATGCGCCAAGCGGATGAGCAGGTCTTCGGTGGCTCGTTCAGAAATAACCCGACCTATCTTTTGGAGTTGGAGCGATGAGGGCACTGATCCGGGTCAGGGTTATTTCATTGTTTGGCCCACAGCGTCGGCCAGGGGAACTCCCAGGGTACCCGCGGCGCCCGATTTTACATCGTAGATTCCGGTGCGCAGATATGCGTAACCTGTGGGCACATCAATCTTTTCCTGAATCTGAAGCCCCCCGCCTTTTTGGAGCGCGGCATACTCATTCGGCTTCAGTACGACCTCGCCCGTCGTTTTGAACAAATTCAGCGGCTTGCCTTCGCGATCGTAGGCGGCTAGCGCGATTTCGATGTTCCCATGTCGGACTCCATCGGAAGCGACGTCGAGCTTGAGATCGCTCATCGCGATGGCGAAATCCGCGCCGTAGCGCGTAACCGGTCCCTTCAGATTCGGATTGCTGCCGATATGAGGAGCGTCCGCCGGCGGTTGCGGAGTCACGGGCTGAACGAGAACTTTGTAGAGAATCTGGCTGTAGTCCGGCATATTGCGCCCTACGAGCGGAAGCAAGGGATCGGCATTCGGCTTGGCAGCCGCGAGAGCGACGGCGAGATTGTCGGCATAGTATCCGCGGCGGTAGGCAAGCGTGACTTTTTCTTTGCTCTTGCGAAGCTCTACGCGAATGTGCCGGTACTTTCCATTCATGACAGAGTCACTTGGAGCGTAGGTGAGCGAGTAGTAGTGTGTGCCATTACGAATTACGCGGTTGAGCACATCGCCCAAACCGTTTGTATTGTAGTAGGCCTTGCCTCCGGTGACCTTGGCCAGTTCATCCATCGTGGCGTAATTCAAGTCGCGGTCCTGGCTTTCGCCCCTCAATTGCGTTGCCAGATCCTGGTCGCTTTGCGATGGCCGGGTGCTCCCGATTTCCTCACCGTTTGCCTGGAAAGCGGAGTCCGTCACAAGTCCCCCCGCCTCGACGGGGTAGAGTGCTACTCTGCTGGCAGAAAGAAGGTCGGCAGTCTTGCGGATCTGCGACTGGAAATCGGCCAGTCCAACAAATGGATTCGAAAGATCGCCACTCGGGAAAATCGTCGTGGGAAAAGAACCGGAGAACCAGATCACATTCTTGCGGCCGGGTATGTTCTCAAGATAGCGCGTCAGTTCCTGGAAAGCCTGAAGCGTAATGTCGATGCGGGTTCCGGTCTGAAGTGTGGCGGCCTCGGTTAGAAACTCCTTTAGGGCATTGACAGAATCCACCTCTGATCGCGCGAGGTCCGGAGGCGCACTGTACGGGCTCGACTGATTCGCAAGCAGAAAGCCGATCAAGTGATGCATTTCTTCCTGCTCTTCCTCTGACGTAAGCACTCCGGACTGGTGCTGGAGAGCCTGGGTGCTCCTCATGGCTTCCAGCAACTCTGAGGGATCGGTGGTGACAGGCTGAATCATGCGCAATCGCGACGACAGCGTAAACACCGCGACCCGGGTTTCAGGTGGGATCGTCTTCAGGAACTTGACCATCTGCCAATGTACGTAAGACTGATCCGCCGTCCGAGTATTCAAGGCATCGAGCAGCAGCACGTTGACTGCATCCGCTGATTTCGCGAGAGGAAAGTTGGTATAGACGTGGGGCGGCATGGGCGGGAGCTTGATTTCACTCAGAGCTGCGCCGTGGTGCTCTTCAAAGGTGGCGATCTTTTGCGGCTTGCCGTCTTCAAAGACTTCGAAATCCTTCTCATGCAGCCCTTTGACCGGGTCGCCCTTGTCGTTGGAGACGACAACGTCAACGAGGACGCGCTGCACGGTCGTCTTGATGGAGGTGGCAGGCTTGTCCGCTTGCGGAGTCGTATCTTGAGCTTGCAGCAAGATGAGGAGGGATGGGAGCAGAAGAAGGGAAGAGACCGCGCGGGATAGGGACATACCCCAGCTCCTGCGAGTGAGTGTAGCACGGGGGACACGATCTTCAATCGTGCGAAGAAAATCAAAAACGGTTCGGAGTAGCCTGCACTTACTCTCTCCGCAATGTCTCCGCGGGGTCTTGCAGGGACGCGCGGCGCGCCGGAATGGCCGTTGCGAGCAATGCCGGGAATGCAAGCATGAGGGCAGAACCAAGCAATACAAATAAAGATGTCGATCTCACTCCGTAAAACTGTGAACGCAACGCATAACCCGCCGCGATCGCGCAGATCAGACCCAGCACCGTCCCGCCGATAAGCCAGCGCCCATGTTCATATACCAGAAGTTTCAGGATCCGCACCCTTGAAGAGCCGAGGGCCATCCGTATGCCGATTTCTTTCACGCGCAACGACACCTCGTAACCTAGCAGGCCGTACGTTCCCAGAATCGAGAGAAAGAGGGCAACGGCGCCAAATGCGATGGCCACCTGCATCAGAAAGACGCGCTGTGAGACCTCGAATGACATCTCTTCCGGAATGGTTTCGAATCCGAAGACCCGCGCTTCGGGGAACTTTTTCTTCATCTCAACTCGAACCGCGTTTTTGAGCAGCGCAGGGTCGCCTGGCGTCTGGATGATGATGCGCGCAAAGTTCCTGGGATGCTCCGACCGCGGAAGGTACAGATCCGGTCCTGGCAGCGAAACCAAATCATAGTTATGCACGTTCGCGACGACGCCGACTACCGTAGCCCAGCCTTGTCCTTCCGGCGCATGCAATTCTCCGCTCTGAATGCGATGGCCGAGCGGACTCTCTCCCGGCCACTCCCGCGCCGCTAACGCTTCGTTTACGATTGCAACATTGTTTCGGCCATCGTCTGCGTCGTCGAAATCTCGTCCTTGCAGAAGAACCTGTCCGATGGTTGAGAAATATCTCGGGCTGACGTCGTACGAATTCGGATTCGTATGAACCTGCTGTTTGCACTCCTCGGGGTGCCGGTCCGAACAAAAGGTATAGCGATCGATGGCATGCCCGAGGGGCGGATGGTCGGTGATGGCGACCGAGACAATTCCCGGCATGCCTCGCAAGCTGGCGGCAATCTCGCCGAACTTGAGTTCGGATTGCTGCGCTTCAGCAATCGACGGATGATCCGAGCCGAGTTCCGCCTCGATCATGAGCAGGTGGTCCGCGTCGAATCCCAGCGGCTGATGCAGCAGCAGGTAGACGCCCCCAATCATCCATCCCGCGCACGCCACAAGCACAACACTCAGGCTGAGCTGTGCGAGGACAAAGGACCGTCTCGCGAAACGCACGCTCTTTCCCGCCGACGTGCTTCCCGTGCCTTGCAGATCTTGAAGCAGTCCCGGGCGTAACGCTCTCCACGCCGGGGAGATCGCAAGGAAAACAGTCACCGCCGCGGACACAGCAATGATGAACAGCAGGACCGGCGGATGCATAGACGCGTGAGAGAGGCGCGGCAAGTGAATGGCCGTCGTGCTCTTGATTACTTTGAGGAGAAAGGCGGCAAGTACAATTCCCGAGGCCGCGCCCGTGCAGACCAGGATGGCGCTCTCGACCAATAACTGCCGGAGCAGTTGACTGGCGGTCGCTCCCAGCGTGGCGCGAGTGGCGAACTCCATGCGGCGGCGAGTATTCCGCGCGAGGATCAGGCTTGCGAGATTTGCGCATGCGATCGCGAGCAATAGACCGCACGCTCCAAAGACCATCAACAATGCCGGCATCGTCTCGGTGCCGACAAGCAACTCGAGGTACGGATAGACAAGGGTCGGCTTTCGATCGACGGCGTTGGCCGCTCGGTAATAGTTGGGGTAATCCTTCTGCAAATCGCGATCCACTCGGGCCAGGTCGGCATTGGCCTGCGGCAGAGTGACACTAGCGCGGAGCCTGCCGATTACGCCAAAGTCATTATCGCCTCTGGAATTTGGCCGCGCCCCGCGATCACAGCCGACCTGCGCGAAGATTTCCGGCTGATTGAGCGCGTAAGAACCTTCGATGTCCTGATCCGCTGCCAGCACGCCGGCAATCTCGAAGTCTCGTCCGTCGAGGTTCAGAGCCCCGTTCTCGAGACTGGTGCCTCCATTTATTCGTGTCCAGTAACCTGCGCTCACGACTGCCTGCGACGAGCAATCCTGTTCGTTGCCGGTGATCGCCCAGCTCCTTCCCAGGGCAAACCGTGCTTCGAGCGTGGCGAAGAATCCTTGCGTCACCACAAGAATGCGCCGCGCTGCAGGAGCGTTGTGTGTCTTCTGAGATGGCGACCATTCGCGGTAGGCGGCCAAACTTGTGAACGTCGCCGAACGCGAGGCGTAATCCTGCATCGTAGGAATCGAAATGACGGCGTCGGGCTGCGATGCCACGGCTACGAGACGGTCCGGTTCAGGGAAGGGCAACGGCTCAAGCAGGACAGCATCCAGTACCGCAAACATTGCCGTGGTCGCGCCGATGCTGAGCGTTAAGGTGAGAATGGCAGTGAGTGAAAAGCCAGGGCTTTCGCGAAGCCGGCGAAGGGCATAGCGGACGTCTCGGAGCAAGCGGACCTCCCACGCAGCGAGGAGTTCTAGCAGCTTACACCAAACTGCCGCTCGGCCTGCAGGGAGGACGTACTTGTGTTACGAATTCCAGGCGGACACTTGTTACGTCAACGAAGTCAGTCGCTCTGGCGAGAAGTATCCTTATCGTGGCATCGCCTGTGATGCCTCGACGTAGGCCCCCTCACGCTCGACTTGTTGCGCGCCATTCTGTGACAGGTGCCAGGTCTGCTCCGCATCGTGCAGAGGCGGGACCTTCTGAACTTGTCCAACGACATCTACGGGTTCGCCTACGCTGATCGGCGAGTTCGATCCGTTCTCGGGCGGATTCGACATGACCACCAGCAATGGTGCCGGATCATTCTTGTTCCCAAGCCAGAAAACCGAGTTGCTCACCTTGCGCAGCACCGGGGTGCGCACGATCTCGAACGACTGTCCGACATATTGTTGCTTGTTCGCGGCATTCAACACCGCAGAGCCGTTCTGCAGATTCTGCTTGTTGACGGCCTCGGGCTGATTGTTCGGGTTGGGCACGCGATTGTTGGCGGTGGTCACAACGTTGTTGCCGCCTTCGTGGCGCCGGCTCCAGAACCATCCGCCGTAGGAACCCCATCCCCAGAAGCCGAACCAGACCAGCAGGATCAGGACGATCACGACGGGCCATATCCACAGCGTGCGCCATCCCGAGCCGATGCCGGGCCGCCGCGCCTGCATGCGGCGGCGCTCCTGCTCCAGTCGAAGTTGCTCATCTCGATTGTCTCTGCGGTCGTCCGGTCTGTTGTTCTGCTCTGCCATCGGTACATCCCCAGCTTTTTAGGCTGTAGAAGAGATGCCTGCGGCGGGCGATCGTATGTAGGATTGTTTGCTGTAGTCGATGGCTGATTGTCTCGCGAGACAAGTATTGCCCCGTAAATTCGACGAAAGCTTATGACGGTTGGCGACAGTCAAGAACGGAAAGCCACCAGAACCTCGCCCTTAGGCAATAGAAGTTGATCGTGCCAGAACCCACTGTCGATCAACTTCCGTCAAGGCAGTTCTCGCTACGCAAGCTCTTGCAAGGGCTTTCAGGACGGAATGCGGATCGCAGCCGTAGATTCCGGCGCCCCAACACGCATTCGCTTCAACCACGGCCCAGCCTCGGTCTCTAATCACGCCCACATCAATGACGCCCGCGGGAGGAAAGGAAACGCGCGCATCTTGAAGGACGAGGTTGGCAAAATCCAGAGCAGCCGCCAATTCGGACGCCGATGCAGGCCAAACTGCGCCCTCCGGTTCCACCAGATCGCCCTGGCGAGAATAGATCGAGATCGCAGCGGCTCGCTTTTCAAGAACGAAGCAGCGGAACTCGGTCTCCCAACACACCGGATCTGAAACAAGAACCGGACTAGTCGCGCCGACTGACTCGGTTGCCGGGAGTTCGCTTCCCATCGCGTACACCCTCGCTTGGAAGCATTTGTCGTCTGCTGGTTTTATGAAGGCTCGGCGATCTATCGCCCTGGCTGCCGCCAAGTCAGTGAATTGAATCCCACGCAGCCTCAGATCAAAGGGCAAATCAGCAACCCACGAAAGCGGTGGCTCAATCAGTGCGAGTTGCAGGACATCGGCAACCACCGCTGCAAACAACGGCTCTCCATATGGAACTACATCTCTGCCAACAAGCTCGTCAGGAGGGCGCCATGTGCGCAATCGTTCCACGTCCCACCCTGCTTCAATAGCAGCATTTCGCAGTTCTACCGAGTCGGGCGTGAACCGAGGTGAGAGAACGAGCGTCTTTGCCATATCCCAGCGTCATGCTATCAAGTACCGATAGATCTTTTGTGAAATATTGCCACAGCAGGCGTCTGTTTCCTTCCTGTCGGCCTGCTCTGATGGTGCAGAGCGACAGCCGCAGTGTCGTGTCAATCGTCTGAATCCCGCCAACCCGGCGCTCCGACTCACATCCAAATGCCATGGAGAAAACTACGAAGAGAGCAGTCGACCGCGTCCACCAGACTCGCGAAGACGGCGAAGAGTCGATCAAGCGGACGGGCGAGGTGATCCCGATCGATTCCGGCAAAGAGAGAGCCAGCGTCCAGACCAGGCGGGAAGGGAAGCCTCAGCCGAAAAAGAACAAATCCCGCGCCGCAAGAGCTCGTAAAGTCCAATGAGCTGTGGGCAACGGCTCCAGGCGATCAGGTCATGGCTGATACCATGATCCTCTTCACCTCGCTGGACAGATGAGGCGGCGGCCCCACATGAGCCGGTGCAAAGACATGTCCCTGCGGCGGTTACGGTGCGCCAACGAAATGCACTGTCGAAATGGACTAAACGGAGTTACAATTTTATGACAGCAGAGGAATGGGCGTACGTAGTACCCTTCTTGGGGATACGGCAACGGCCTCTTGACGGATTTGGGTCGGAATCGAAGCAACTTGCCGGGGGCCTCGCTCATCTGTGTAAGGAGCACGGTTCAGGCAGTTTAGGTACGCTCTTCTAGATAGGCAGCAAACACATCCAGACGGGAATCATGGGATCCGAACAAATCAATCCGAATGGTCCCGGCGCCGAGCCGGAACTGCATCTGCTAATTACCGACAGAGAGTTAGAAGAGCCTCTCTATAAGTCCCTGTTCCGGGGGCTGGACGAATTCTTCTTCCCGAAGAAGTTGCCGCCTCTCAAACTGGAATCGAAACCTGAGCCGGTCAAAGACATCTGGGGCTTTTACAACTACAAGCGCAATGGTGTGCTCGGATCGACGGGCATCCACCTTCTGATTATCGGGGTGATCGCGCTCGGCTACGTGATCGTGAAGCATGCTGTCACGCCCGCTCAAGCCCAGAAGGTTACTGTCACGCTGGTGGACCCCTCGGATCTGCCTCCGCTGAAGCCGTCCAAAACACAGGTTGGCGGAGGCGGTGGCGGCGGTGACCACGACGTTTTACAGGCCACGAAGGGCAAGCTGCCCAAGTTCTCGATGCAGCAGATCACGCCTCCTGTGGTGGTGATCCGCAATGAGCATCCCAAGCTGGCGGTTGAGCCGACGGTGGTGATCCCGCCGCAGGTACACCTGGCGATGAATAATATGCCGAATCTCGGCGACCCAATGTCCCATGCGGCGCTGCCTTCGAACGGCACAGGCTCGGGCGGCGGCATTGGTTCGGGCAGCGGAGGCGGCGTGGGGTCGGGCACCGGCCCCGGATTTGGTCCTGGCGAAGGCGGAGGCACCGGCGGAGGCATCTTCCACGTCGGCGGCGGAGTTTCTGCACCCCGCGCCATCTATCAGCCTGAGCCTGAGTTCTCCGAAGAAGCCCGCAAGGCGAAGTATCAGGGCGTCTGCACGCTAGGATTGATCGTCGGCACCGACGGCCGTCCGACGAATATTCGCGTGCTGGGCAGCCTGGGTATGGGCCTCGACGAAAAGGCCATCGAAGCAGTCAAGAACTGGCGCTTCGAGCCCGCCATGAAAGACGGACATCCCGTGCGGGTCGAGATCGCCGTCGAAGTCGACTTCCACCTCTACTGAGAGTGAGTGATTCTGGATTGAGTAATCGGGTAATTTTGTAATTGGGTAATTGAAAGCTCCAATCCCGCATCGTCTTTCAAATCACGCAATCGCTCAATCACTCAATTCTTGTTCATTCTTTCAGGTCGACGTGCTCGACTCCCTCGATGGGGTGTCCTAAAAAACGCTCGCCCAGCCGCTTGAATTTTTCCGTCGAATCTGTCGCAAAAAATTTGAGACGCGGAGTGGAACGCCGCTCTTCACCGTCGCGGACCGGAGCCGGGACGAGTTCTGCAAGACGCGCCGCTACGGCCTGTGCCGTTGACTGCGCCGAATCCACGATGGTCACGTGTTCCGGCGTGACGCGCTTCAACAGCGGCTTGAGCAGGGGATAATGCGTGCATCCCAGCACCAGCGTATCGGCCTCGTGGAAGCCTTCGGAGAAAGCTTCGGCAAGATAAATGTGCGCGACCTGTTCCGTCACCGGATGCTCGACCCATCCTTCTTCGACCAGCGGAACCAGCAGCGGACAAGCTTTCTCCCGAGCCGCGAGCCGCCGGGCTTCGAGCGCTTTCTTGTAAGCGTGGCTGCTGACGGTGGCGTCTGTGCCGATCACGACAACTTTGCGATTTCGCGTGGAAGACGCAGCAGTTTCGGCCCCGGGCTCAACCACGCCGATGACGGGGACGCGCGCCGCGGCGATGATGCGGTCCAAGGCGAGAGCCGTGGCCGTGTTGCAGGCGATGACCAGCATCTGAGCTCCGTGCGATTCGAGGAAGTGCGCCGCTTCAACAGCGTATTTGGCTACGGTCTCGACCGATTTCGATCCGTAAGGCAGGCGTGCGGTATCGCCAAAGTAGGCATACTCGGCTTCGGGGATGACTTCAAGTAAAGCTTTAAGAACGGTGAGGCCGCCAAAGCCGGAATCGAAGACGCCGATCGTGGGGCGGCGGAAGGAACGAGATGGACTAGTCAAAATAAGGGCACTCCGATAATGATTGTCGTGTACACGAAAATAGTGTACACTATAGCCGTATGAAAAACATTACTTTGAGTGCGGACGAACATCTTATCGAACGAGCACGGCAAACCGCGCTGTCGGAGAACAAGACGTTAAACACGGCTTTCCGTGAATGGCTCGAGCAGTACACGCAAAATAATGGGGATGCCGAAGAATATGATCGCATCATGGCGAGATTACGAGGCCGCGTGGTGGCGGGCCGAAAGTTCACGCGAGAAGAGATGAATGAACGGTAAGTTCTTCCTCGACACGAACGTTCTCCTGTATGAGTTCGATACACAGCATCCGGCGAAGAGCCGCCGAGCGGCTGAGTTGGTTCGGAGTGCCATTACCACAAAGCGAGGAGTAGTGAGTTACCAGGTTGTTCAGGAATTCTTCAGTGTGGCACTCACACGCTTTGCTACGCCGCTTCCTCTCAACGAGGCGGAGACGTATTTTTCGGGTATCCTTAAGCCTCTATTAGCCATCCAGTCTTCGCCCAAACTTTTTCTAGATGGCTTGCGAATCCACAACCAATATCGCCTCTCCTGGTACGACTCGCTGATTGTCGCGGCGGCACAACAAGCCGAGTGCTTGATTCTCTACACTGAGGATATGCAGCACGGGCAACGCATCGGCAGCCTGAAGATCGAAAACCCGTTCCGATAAACGGCCAAGTCTTCGCTACGACGATCTACTCTCACACCCTAGCCGCACTCACGCTAATGCTCGAAGGCTCGGGATTCCTCCCGCAGCACGGACCCGGCGGGATTGGCGCGCCGTGGGGGCAGGTTTTCGGGTGGCCGAGGAACGCGCAGATCTTGTCGGTGGCTTCGGGCGACAGGATGTGTTCGAACTTGCAGGCTTGCTGCTCGATTTCGGTCTCGCTGTCCATGGCGAGGCTGTCGGTGAAAAGCCGCTCTGCCAGCCGATGCCTGCGGATGATGCTGCCCGCACGCTCGCGTCCGCGCGGAGTCAACTCTACGATCATGGTGCCATCGCCCACTGAGGCCGAAACAGGCTTCAGTGCGTCGTGGCACGGATTCACGAACGGCTTGTGATCGTGCGACTGGGGCGGATGCGGCGCCGAGACGACCAATCCCATTTCGATCATCTTCTCGACCGCCATGCTCACGGGCAGTGCGCCGTGCACTTCCATGCGCTCGACTTCGGCGATTTCTCCGTGCTCGGCCAGTACCCAGAGTTCTTCGAGCACCTCGTCGAGCTGCTCTTCGTCGGCCATGGAGAAAACTTCCTGGGACGCGATTTTTCCGTGATGCAGTTCGATTCGGCGGTCGGCCAGCCGCGCCACCACTGGATCGTGGGTGACCATCACAATCGTGCGTCCCTGCTGATGGAATTCTCGCAGCAGACGGAGCACGATCTCTTCATTCTGCGCGTCCAGATTTCCCGTCGGTTCATCGGCAAGAATAATTCGCGGATCGTTGATCAGCGCCCGCGCGATGCAGACGCGCTGCTGCTCGCCACCCGAAAGCTGCGACGGCAGGTGATGCGCACGATCGCCAAGACCCACACGCTCCAGGGCTTCGACCGCTTCCTTCCCGTCGGTCATGCTGTGAAAATACTGTGCCAGCATCACGTTCTCGACGGCGGTGAGAAAGGGAATCAAATGAAATTGCTGGAAGATGAATCCGATTTTCTCGGCGCGTACGCGGTTCAGTTGTGCGGCGGAAATTCCGGCGACGTTCTGCCCGTCGAGCCAAATTTCGCCCGACGACGGGCGGTCGAGGCATCCAATCAGATTGACGAGCGTCGACTTACCGGAACCGGAAGGCCCCATGATCGAGAGCCATTCGCCCGGCGTAACGTGCAGGGAAATATGGTCGAGCGCGTGAATTGCGCCGTTGCTCTCTTTGCCCGCGCCGTTTCCCGCCTCTTTCGCGGGATAGAGCTTGGTCACATTTTTGATCTGAATCATTTCACTCTCCCCGCAGAATCACGGCCGGCTCGACGCGCCGGAGCAACGAAATCGGCAGGATCGCCGAGAGCAGGGTTACCGCAATGCTCCCCGCCAGCACGAACGGAAGCACGCTCCACCGCGGCACCACCGTAGCATGAAAATTCACGCGGCCAATCCACGCGGCAATCCCGAGTCCGATCAGGAATCCGACGACTGCGCCGATCGCTCCCATGGCTGCCGCTTCCGCCGCAAAGAAACTGCTCAGCAACCGGCCGGAAGCACCCAGAGCTTTCATGATCGCAAAATCTCGACGCCGGTCGAAGACCCATCCCATTAACGTCGAGAGCACGCACAGCGCGGCGGTCAGAATGATTAATGCTGCGGCAGCGAGCAGAGTTGCCCGCGTCTTGCCCAGCACTCGCGCTTCGCCTTCGACGATCTGCCGCACGGGACGAACCTCGGCTGCAGGAATCGACGATGAAAGCTGCTTCATAATGCCGTCGATATCTGCCGTCGATCCGGTGGCGGCGACTTCGATGGTTGACGGCTGCACTCCGGTCCACTGAACAAAATCCGCGAGCGAAAGATAAATGCGGCTGTCTTCGGATGCTCCAGTCTCGACGGTGCCGGCAGGAGTCACGTGGATCGTCTTCCCCTGAAAGCTGAGATCGAACGGCTGATTCTTCGGCGAGACCACCGCCATCGCACGCACCCCAACCAACGCCTGTGCGGAAGAAGGGTGCCCCACTTCTCCCTGGTTTTCGGAGAAGTGGGGGTTTTGACTCTCTACGGGCCACTTGCTCACTGACCACCATTTATCCAGTTGCCGCACGCGGTCGAAATCGGTACCGGCGACCACGATGGACTGCCCATCCGAAGTGCGCGCGACGACCATCGCAAACGGCGCAGAAAGGTCGCGCGCACCAAGCGTTGCATCGACGCGAGAGAGCGAATCCGCGGGAAGGGAAGTGTTGTTCTTCCCAACAAGAATGATGTTCGCGCCGTAATTGCGGAATTCGCGTCGTAGCTTCGCCTGCACATCGACGTAGAGATTTAACATCGCGGTGGCGACTGCCGCAGCAACGACCATCGCGAACAATGCCGACAGAGCGCGTCCGCGCCGCAATACCGCTGCGCGCCAGAGCATGCGCAGGAACATCGAGGCGTGCGGGGCGTGCGCACGGCTCGCCGCGAGATCTCGTGCCTGATGGGACATGGGCGCGCTCACAGTTCACCTCGCAGCGCGAATACCGGATCCATGCTGACCGCGCGCCGGATTGCCGCCGCGCTTCCGGCAAAAGTCACGATCACGGCAATCGCGAGGATGACCGGCAGCAGCACCGGGGGAATCGTGATCTGCGAATTGAAGATCGAGTGTCCGATCTGGTGCGCCAGTTCGACTCCGATGGCGAATCCGACCGCGCCGCCGATCAGGGCCAGCAGTGCAGCTTCGGCAAAGAAGACCGAAGCTACGGCGAGCTTCCCGGCGCCGAGAGCTTTCATTAATCCAACTTCAGCACGGCGCTCGAAGATTGCGGTCGCCATCGCCGCAGAAACGGCCAACGCCGAAGCGAACAGTGCGGCGATGGTGATCAGGAAAATCAGCCCTTCGATCCGCGTCAGCACTGCGCCTTCGTTCTGGGCCACCTGCCGGATCTGCTCGGCATGCGAATGCGGAATCGCTTCGGTCAGCTGCAGCGCAATCGCCTGCGGATACGGTGTGCAATACCACCGATCGTAGACCGCGCCCGACATGCTCTTGGGATCGCGCTTGGCGAAGGCGTCTTCCGGCTTGGTCAGCGCGCTGACGAAAATTCGCCGAACCGCGCCCGGCTTTCCCAGGATTTCCTGCGCCAGCGCGAGTGGTCCGACGACCTGATTGTCTTCCGCTCCATCGGTCGAGAGAATTCCGCTGACGTGCAAATCGCGTCCCGCAACTGTGAGCGTGTCGCCAGCCTTATCGCCCAACCGCTGCGCCAGCGTTTCTCCCACAAGCACATCGCGTGAATCATCCTTCGGCCATGCGCCTGTGACTTTCCACCACGGGTGGGTGCTTCGCACTCCGGTCGTGAACTCGTCCGTTCCGTACTTGAGCGTCTTCGCGAAATATGTTCCCAGCAGGGTCACATCCTGGCGCTGTCCCTTGCTTTCGAGCGGTACAGGGACGGGCAGCATGGGCGCGAATCCAGTGATGTTGTTGTGCCAGAAAATTCCTTTGATATTCGGCAGGTCGGCTTCGTTCAGATAAGCGCCGTCGCTGGGCGGCTTGAGGTTCACGCCGCCGATTTCGACGTCGAGGGAATCTTCCTGTGGAGTGACGACGAGGTTGGCGCCGATGGTGCGCAGTTCGCGGTTGATTTTGTCGCCAATGTCGGTGGCGACTCCGATCATCGCCGTAGCGACGGTTACGCCCAGAGTGATCGCAGCTCCGGCCAGGAGTTTGCGCCGCTTTTGCCGCCGGAACGATTCATACACGAGCCTCACGAACATCGGTTAATTCTGCGCGAACACGCGGCTGCCCGCCGCAATGTCGGCCTCCTGAATGACGATCGTGTCGGCCGTCTGCACGGCTTTCAGCGGAATGGGGTTGCATCCGCCGGCCGCGCCGACCGACTGCATATTGATGGGTGCCGCGCAATTCTTGCAGACCACGCCCGTTCCGTTCTTGTAGAAACCGACAGCGCCGCAGATCTCGCAGGCGTCGAATACCGTGGCAATTTTTCCGTCGGGCCGCTTCATCAGCCAGAAACGCACCTTGACGCCGTTTTCTTTCGCTTCGAAACGATGCAGTTCGCCGTCAGACACCTGCGAGAGAGGAATGCTCACCTGCCCGTTGGTGAACGCTACCTGAGTTGCCGGAGAGAGTGCGCTGGCGTTCTTCGCGTAGATAGATTCCGCGGTCACCATGACGATGAAGACGAACGAAAACGTGTAGACCGAGGCCATCCACATGCGCTCGCGCCGCTGGGTCCACATCGCCTTCCGGCGTTCGGCCGAAGACCCCGACTCGGGCAGAGGAGAGCGCCGCCTCGCGTCGAACAGCACCATCAGCGCCGCCAGCGCGAAGATCGTCACGAAGATGAACCAGTCGTTGCTGACGATCGGACCAACCAGCGCCATCTCGCGCTTGGAGGAGGCAATCACGCCGCTCTCGGAAAGCTCATGCAGTCCTGACACAAGCAACTGCGCCGCGACTAGAAACATGATCGCCGTCGTGACGCGGAAGAACTTCTGCAGGTTGATGCGCACGCTGCCCTTGACGAACATCACGCCAAAGGCGATCGCCGCCAGCACGCCCAGCAACGTCCCGAGAAAACTCATCAGTTCGGTGGAATTCAGGGTGACAGCCGAGAGAATCAGCACAGTCTCGGCGCCCTCGCGCAGCACCATCAGAAAGATGAAGGCGAACAGCCCGAACCACGCGTCATTGCCCGCCAGCAGGCCGACTTTGCCCTCGATCTCGCCCTTAAGTTTGCGCCCCGTCCTCATCATGAAGATGACCATGGTGACGACGAAAAAGGCGGCGACCAGCATGATCCAGCCTTCGAAAACGTCTTCGTTGAGATGAGTGCGGGAGATGACGACCGCAACGCCGATGCTTCCCAGAAAGGCCGCCACCAGCGCGGCATACACCGTCTTGCGCAATTCGGGGCGCCCGATCTTGGTCAGGTAGGCCAGGGTGATGCCGACGATCAGCGCAGCCTCGACCCCTTCGCGCAGCGTGATGATAAATGCGTCAATCATGAAGCCAGCCTCGATGCTCCGTACCGCAAAATGTGAAAAAAGTGGTTTCTAGCGCGAGAAGGAGCGTGCCATCTTGAAAATGAATTTCAATTTCAACTTCAAGGATATTCTCCCCCGGCGGAGGCCGTCAATCCGTGGCCTCACAACCCGGTGTGATTAGGATCACACGGTAGAAATCGGGCGCTGAACGGTGCTGCGAGCAGGTTGGATGCGCCCTGCATGCCGTAGGAAATGAAGGAATTGCCGCTGCAAGGGACGGGGGCCTGAGGCTGGATCTTAGACCAGAACGCTCTTACAGGCGCTTCAGGAACGCGTTTGCCTCGGTCACGCGAGGGAACAGCTTTTCTTCCGCCTGAAACTCGGCGGAATGCACGCAGCGGCGGCTGCCGCGCAGCTTTACCGGATGCTTCAGGTGCAGCATCTCGTGATAGACGATGTAATCGAGCACGTAGCGGGGAACGCCAGGATGATCGAAGATCCGGCTGATGATGATGGCGTTGTGCGCGGGATCGTAATGGCCGAGGATGCGGCGGGTCTTGGTCTGGCTCCAGCTCATGCGCGGCCGCGCCATCAAGCCGTGAAAGAAGCGCGTGTTCAGGTCCTCGAAGACCGCGTCGAGATCGTAATAATGTCCCCGCGGTGGGCGGAGCATCTTACGGCCTCGCATCTGCCTGACGAGATGGGCCTTCCGGACGATCTCGTGGCTGCCGACGTATTTCCGGTAGCGCGCCGCTTGTCCGCGATCGATGGGGCGACGATACATTTTCGCCAGCAGGATGTGGGCGATGGCGCGCAAAACCGCCTCCGGCGCGCCTTCCAGCAGATCCGAGAGCCGCACCAGCAACTTGCCATTCCTCAATCTGATCGTGTTGTTGACGTTGGCGAAGGCGAAAAACTCGATCTTCAACTCGGGCAAGGGAGTGCCGGGCCGCAGTTCACGATAGGTTTCCTGGAAAATTTCGAGCAGACCTTCACGCACGGTGCAGTTAGCGTAGCAGGGGCCAGGGGCTACAGACTAGGGGGCTAGCAAGCAGTGGTTAGTGGGGAGTGATTAGAGACCCTGCGAACGGAGGATCATTCTTGCCATTTACTATCACTATTCACTGATCACTGATTCTTACTCCGGCGCTACTCCCGTTCCTTCCGACGGATGCTTGTTCAGCCGCTTGTGTTTTGCCTGCTCTTCCTGGTCGTTGAGGAGTTTGCGATGATCGTTGGTTGCGCTGTCGACGGCATCGATAGCATTCGTCAGTACAAATTCATACATCGCGGCTTCCTGGGGAGAAACGTTCGCGGCATCCTTCAGCGCCCGCAGCTTCGACTGAAACTCGGTATCCGCGTCGAGCACCGTTTTCAAAGGCTTGCGAATGTCATCGCGGCGATCGACGTAGGTATCAATGTTGTCATTCAGTTCGTCATAGAGCGCCTGAAACTCGTCGAGCAGGTCGTGCGTTTGCTGGCCGCGGTTCTTCGTCTTCGGATCGCTCCGCATCTGCTCCATCTTAACGAGGCGCGCCCGCGCGAATCCCACGTAGAGCGGAAGCCTGCGGCCGGGCTCCCAGCTGGTGTCGCGAATCTGGTTAATCTCGGCCTCGGTCAGCGGATCATGATGCCTCTGCGCCCGGGCGGGCACCGCAGTGGTAGCGACCAGAAGGATGCTTGCCCAACGCGCTATGCGGCTAGTCATGTTTCACCTTCTTGAACATCGACGAGAGCAGATCATCCTGCGCTTTTTGCAATTTCCCCACAGCGCTCTTCACCGGTCCCTGATCGGCCTGCCCGAGCGAGTGCAGGATCGTGGTTAGCCGCCGCGTCATTTCGCGCATCGCGATCTCCGCCTGCTTCTGATAGTGATGGCCTTGGATGGCGTAGTCGCGCGCCAATTCTGAATACGCTACCACGTCGGTCAGCGAGGTCTGGGCGTTTTCAAAATCGGAGCTGGCATAAAACTTGTCGGTGGCATCGAGTTGCTTCCGCGCAATCTCGACGCAGAGATGAGGCCGGTCCTTGATGCTGGTGGAAGAAAACCGGGCCTTCAAGTCATCGACTGTGGGTTCGGCCTTGGCGAAGGCGCTCGATGCCGTTGCTCCGAGCAGCGCCACCAAGACCGCCACCCTTGTCCAGCCGAATCCACCCCAACCACGCATTTTCAATTTCGTATGATGCGCGTTCCCGCGCGAACGTGACCAGCCTTGCTGCCACAAGGCCGGGCCGCGCCTTGCCATGTACAGCGACATCGTCCACCCCAAGCCTTACGTCTCTGTTATTTCTTCGGTTCGAGCGCAATCAGGCGATGTTTCGCCTGCCACTCCTGTTCAGGATACTTCCCATTCGCCCCTTCAAGAAACTTGTGATAATTCTCGACCGCCAGCTTGACGTTCTGGAGATGGTCGTAGGCCGATGCGCGCAAAAAGTACGTGATCGGGATTTCCGGCATCAGCTTCGCGCGTACGTCGAGAGCCTTAATCGCGAGCGGATAATTTTTATTCTCGCTGGCCGCAAATGCGAGATCGCCGTAGGCAGCACCCATATCCGGCTTGAGCTTTATGCAGGTAAGCAGCTCCTGTTGTGCGTCGGCGTATTTCTTCTGACGGATCAGGCTCTGGGCAAGGCCGTGACGAAGGTCGGCGTCATTCGGATTTTTCGCGATCAGCGCCCGGTATTCGGCCTCTGCATCGGCGTTCTTTCCGGCTGCGGAGTACAGGTCGGCGAGATCGCGCTGCAAGGAAACGTCGCCGGGAGCATTTTTCTGCGCGGACAGCAGCTCTGCAATTGCCTCATCATTCTTTCCTTCGGCGGCCAGCACGCGACCCAGTTGGATGTGTGCCGCCGTCATTTCCGGATGCGCCGCCACGATTTTGCGCAGCTCGGCTTCGGCCTCGGGGAAGCGGCGTCCGCGCATATAAATATTGGCCAGCCCGGTGATCGCGTCTGACGATTTTGGATCGGCGGCTAAAGCTGCCTTGTATTCCTGCTCGGCATCGGCGAACTTGTTTTCGCTCTCGAATAGCTGCCCCGCCGCGAGATGCGGCTCGGGATCCTTCGGCTGCAACGCGGACGCATGCTGATACGCGGCAATCGCATCGTCGATGGTTGGACGCTTGTCCGGGCTGGAAGCGGTATTTGGGGCATTAGCTTTTTGTTCGAGGACGTGGCCGAGCGAAAGCCAGGCCCGCTCTTGTCCTTCGGCGGCATGGCTGGTCGGCTTCAGCTTCGTCGCCGCGCGCAGATATTGTTCCGCATCAGGCTGGCCGGATTTTGCGAGCTGCAGTCCGAGATTCAGATTTGACTCGAAGACATCCGGCTTGGCCGCAACTGATTTCCGATACGCCGCGATGGATTCGTCCATTTTGCCGAGCGCATTCTCGACAAATCCGAGATCGAACCAAGCCACATAATTGGCCGGATCTTTCGCCACGACTTTATGGAGCAACGGCTCAGCGTCGATCAGGTTCTGTTTCTGGATGAACGCCTCGGCCTGCGTCAGGTCGGGATCAGGCCCTTCTTCTTCCTCGATCCTGACATGGTGCACCGATTTATGAGAACTGCTACTGGACTCCTGATTCGAAGTCTGCTGGGCAGCGGCAGGTGTGCTCGTCCACACCAGGGCGGCCAACATTGCGACAATGCCGAGAACTCTACCCAAGCCCATTGCCACGCGACGCTCCATTGCCGTTTAAAACGCGCGCCAGAAATTTTCCCGTGTACGAGCCCGACAGTTTGGCAATTGCTTCCGGAGGCCCAACGCCCACAATTTTGCCTCCGCGATTGCCGCCTTCCGGGCCGAGATCGATGACCCAATCCGCTGTCTTGATAACTTCGAGATTGTGCTCGATAACGACAATCGATCCCCCTGTTTCAATCAGACGGCGAAAGGCCGCCAGGAGTTTGCTGACGTCGTCAAAATGCAGCCCGGTTGTGGGCTCGTCGAAGATGTAGAGTACACGCCGCTTGCCCTTCTCGCCCGGCCGGGCCGCGTCCCGCTGTGCCGGCAGCAGATGAGCGGCAAGCTTCATCCGCTGCGCCTCGCCGCCGGAAAGAGTCGTGGCCGATTGTCCCAGCCGCAGATATCCGAGGCCGACCTCTTCAAGCGAGCGCAATTTGTCCGTCACTTTCGGAGCCTCGGCAAAAAATTTCAGAGCCTCTTTGACCGTGAGGTTCAGCACCTCGTGAATATTTTTCCCCCGATACCGCACCTCGAGCACTTGCGGTTTGTAGCGCGTGCCCTTGCATTCTTCGCAGATCAGCTCGACGTCGGCCAGGAACTGCATCTCGACCGTGACCGTTCCGTCGCCCTGGCAAACTTCGCAGCGGCCGCCGGGGATGTTGAAGGAGAAATGTCCCGCGCTGAATCCGCGCTTCTTGGCCTCGGGCAGGGAAGCGAACAGATCGCGGATCGAATCGAAGGCTTTGATATAGGTCACGGGATTTGAACGCGGAGTGCGTCCGATCGGAGACTGATCAACCAGCACGACCTCTTCGATGTACCCATCGCCTTCGAGCACTTCCCAGTTCGCGGCCGTCGTCGCGCCTGGACCGTTTGTGCCGTTGCCCGGCTGCTGCTTCGCCTGCGCGAGTGCGCGATAGAGAACCTGGTGCAGAAGTGTCGACTTGCCCGATCCGGAAACGCCCGTAATGGCCACCAGCATGCCGAGCGGAATATTGATGTCGACATTCTTCAGATTGTTTGCGCGGATCCCTTTCATCCTGATCTGCTGCGGTCCTGGCTTGCGCCGCGCAGGAGGAGCCTGAATTCGCAGATCCTCGGAGAGATATCTTCCGGTCAGAGAACTTGGGTTATGCAGGATCTCGTCGTAGGTGCCCTCGGCGATCAGCTTGCCGCCGTTCTCGCCCGCACCCGGCCCGAGATCGAGAATGCAATCGGCCGCGCGCATGATGTCGGGGTCGTGTTCGACGACGAGTATCGTATTTCCCAGATTCCGCAGATCGTGCAGGATCTTGACCAGCCGATGAGTATCACGCGCGTGCAGGCCGATCGACGGCTCATCGAGCACGTAGAGCGTTCCTACCAGCCGCGATCCGAGCGAAGTGGCGAGCTGAATGCGCTGCGCCTCGCCGCCGGAAAGCGTTGAAGAGAGCCGATCCAAAGTCAGGTAGTCGAGACCCACATCGTTCAGAAAATGCAGCCGCTCGCGGATTTCTTCTAGCAGCTTTTCCGCGATGGCCGCCTGCTCTTCGGTCAGGTGCAGCTTCTCGAAAAACTTCAGCGCGTCTTCGACGGTCAGGGAGCAGACTTCGCAAAGATTCTTGCCGTCGATCTTCACCTGTCGCGCTTCCATGCGCAGCCGGGAACCGTTGCAGTCGGGGCACACGGAATATCCGCGATAGCGGCTGAGAAAGACGCGAACGTGCAGTTTGTATTTTTTGCGCTCGAGATGCGCGAAGAATCCGCGCACGCCCATGAATTTGCCCTCGCCATTGAGCACCAGATTGCGATGCTCCTCGGCCATGTCGATCCAGGCCATGTCGAGCGGAATCCCGGCGGCCTTGGCGTAGCGCTTTAAATCGGTGAACAGCGGACGATATTTCGGCTTGGTCCATGGCTCGATCGCGCCCTCGGCCAACGTCTTCAGCTTGTCGGGGATGACGAGGTCGAGATCGAAGTCGATCGTGTTTCCGAAACCCTGGCACTTGGGACACGCCCCATACGGATTGTTGAACGAAAACAGCCGCGGCTCGGGCTCTTCGTAGCGCAGATTGCAACGCTTGCACTCGAAGCGCTGGGCAAAGCGAAGCGTCCTGGCGGGCTTGGCTTTTCCTGCGGCATCAGGTTCGGAGGAAGCGGGGATTTCGAACAGAACTTCGCCTGATTCTCGATACGCCGTTTCAATCGCATCGACGATGCGCGACCGGGAATCGGGAGAGACGGAGAGCCGGTCCACCAGCATGAAAACCGGCTGGCTGAAATCGATATCGAGCAGCGATTCGGGAGTCGAGAATTCAAAAATCTGACCGTTCTGATAAAGCCGGTTGAAGCCAGACTTGCGCAGATCGAACAGCCGCGTTTTCAGAGCATCAGAGAGCGCCTCGCCAGCGGGCTTTTTCTTCGAGCGTAGCGCGGGCGTTCCGCTGACTGTCGAACGGTCGCGTCCCCGTGTCTTCGATTCGGCTTCGGCCTGAACCGTCCCGCCTCGCTGTAGCGGGAACAGAACCTGCAGCCGCGTGTCCGGCTCAAGTGCGAGAATCGCCTCCGCGACCTCGTCGACCGTATCCTTCTTCACCTCGAGCCCGCAGTTTACGCAATACGTCCGCCCCACGCGCGCGAACAGCAGTCGCAGGTAGTCATAGATTTCGGTCGCCGTGGCGACAGTCGACCGCGGATTGCGCGTCGTATTCTTCTGCCGGATCGCTACTGCCGGAGCGATGCCGTCGATCGTGTCCGCGTCCGGCTTCTCGATGCGCTCAAGAAACTGCCGAGCATAAGCCGAAAGGGATTCGACATAGCGCCGCTGTCCCTCGGCATAAATCGTGTCGAAGGCGAGCGAACTCTTGCCCGATCCCGACACGCCGGTCACCACCGTCAGCGTGTTGTGCGGGACCTCAAAATCAATGTTCTTGAGATTGTGGACGCGGGCGCCGCGAACAACAATGCTTTCTGTCTGGGTCGAAGTAGAAGACATCGAAAAGGGCCGAAATTCCACACGGACAGCCCGCACCACCCACAGAGCCGTCCAAATGCACTACAGAATCTTTCTATTATAAGGGATTTGGGAACGGGGGATTTCGACGGGGTCCCTCTTTCTCTCCCGCCCTCCGTTCCTGTATACATAATCGTTTTCGCAAATCCACTGCCAGCTTCACTCTGGAGCCTCGATGAAAGCCTTCGCTCTCTTCCTTCTCACTCTGTCCGCCTTCGGACCGTTCGCAGTTGCGCAATCGTCCGCGACACCCGCGCCGCAGGACAAAGACTCCGACAAGAAAGTCGCGGCGAACAAGAAGTCTCAGAAAAAAGAGCAGCCGAAGAAGGAAGAAAAGAAAGACGAGCCAAAAGAAGAGAAGAAAGGCGGCATGACCGCCGCCACTTTTTCGGGCTTGAAGTTCCGCTTGATCGGTCCGGCCGTGGCCTCTGGACGCGTGATGTCGATCGCGGTCAATCCGAAAAATAAGTTCGAATACTACGTCGGCGTCGCTTCCGGCGGAGTCTGGAAAACGGTGAACGACGGCACGACCTGGACTCCTCTGTTCGATTCCGAAGGCTCCTATTCGATCGGCTGGGTCGAGATCGATCCCAACGATTCCTCGGTCGTCTGGGTCGGATCAGGCGAGAGCAACTCGCAGCGCAGCGTGTCCTACGGCGATGGAATCTATCGCTCCGACGACGGCGGCAAAGACTGGCAGAATCTCGGCTTGAAAAAATCCGAGCACATCGGGCGCGTTCTGGTTGATCCGCGCGATTCAAAGGTCGTCTATGTGGCCGCCGAAGGCCCGCTCTGGGGCCCTGGCGGCGATCGCGGACTCTACAAGTCGACCGACGGCGGAAAGAACTGGAAGGCCGTCCTCACCATAAGCGAGAACACAGGCGTTTCCGATGTCGCGCTCGATCCCTCGAATCCCGACATCGTCTACGCCGCGGCGTATCAGCGGCGGCGCCACGTGTTCACGCTGATCGACGGCGGGCCGGAGAGCGGAATCTACAAGTCCACCGATGCGGGTGCCACGTGGAACAAGCTGAAGTCCGGCCTGCCCACTGTCGATCTCGGACGCATCGGTCTCACTGTTTCCCCTGCCGATCCAAATGTCGTTTATGCCTCAGTCGAGGCCGCCGATAGCAAGGGCGGCATCTTCCGCTCCGATGACAAAGGCGCGACATGGGAACGCCGCAACGAATTCGACGCCGGAGCCATGTACTACGCCCGCATCGTCGCCGATCCGAAGAACGCCGACCGCATCTTTGTCATGAACGTACAACTGCGCGAATCGACCGACGGCGGCAAGACGCTCCATCACGTCAACGAAGTCAACCATCACGGTGACAATCACGCGCTCTGGATCGATCCCGACAACACGAAGCATTGGCTGCTCGGGTCTGACGGCGGCATGTACGAGACTTGGGATGACGCCAAGAGCTGGGAGTTCAAGGCGAATCTGCCTACAGTGCAGTTTTACGACGTCGCCGTCGATAACGCGCAGCCGTTCTATCACGTCTGCGGTGGCACGCAGGACAACTTCTCGTGGTGCGGCCCGTCGCGCACGAGGAACGTGAACGGCATCATGAATTCCGACTGGTACGTCACGACGGGCGGTGACGGATTCCGCTCGCAGGTCGATCCGGTTGATTCGAACACGGTGTATTCCGAATCGCAGTATGGCGTGTTAGTGCGCTACGACGTTCCCACGGGGCAGGAACTTGTGCTGCAGCCGCTGGAAGGGAAGGGCGAGCCGCCGTTGCGTTGGAATTGGGATTCGCCCATCATCATCAGCCCGCATTCGCACACGCGGCTCTACTTCGCGGCGAACAAACTTTTCCGCAGCGACGACCGCGGGGACACATGGAAAGCCATCTCCGGCGACCTCACGCGGCAGATCGATCGCAACAAGCTTCCGGTCATGGGGAAAATCTGGGGTGCGGATGCGGTCGCAAAGAATCAATCAACGTCGTTCTACGGAAACATCGTTGCGCTCGCGGAATCACCGAAGAAGGAAGGGTTGATCTATGTCGGCACCGACGATGGCCTGATTCAGGTCACGAGCGATGGTGGAGGCAGTTGGACGAAGTACGAGAAGTTTCCCGGCATCCCGGACATGACCTACGTCAGCCGCCTCGCCGCTTCCAACCACGACGAGAACACGGTCTACGCGGCTTTCGACAATCACAAGAATAGCGATTTCAAACCGTATCTTCTGAAATCAACCGACGCAGGCAAGACCTGGACCTCGATTGCCAGCGATCTGCCTGAGAATGGTCCGGTGCTGGCGTTTGCAGAAGATCCGGTTAACGCCAATCTGCTTTTCGCCGGAACCGAGTACGGCGCTTTTTTCACGATCGACGGCGGACATCATTGGGTCCAGTTGAAGGGGGGGCTGCCGACGATCGCCGTGCGCGACATGGTCATCCAGGCACGCGAGAGCGATCTGGTGATCGCCACTTTCGGCCGCGGATACTACATTCTCGACAACATCCTGCCGCTGCGCCAATTCAAGCCCGAGTCCACCGAGCAGGCCGCGGCCATGTATCCGGTGAAAGATGCGTTGCTCTACATCGAGCGCCATCCGCTGGGCGAGCCCGGCCACGGTTTTCAGGGAGACGCCTTCTACACGGCCGAAAATCCGCCGTACGGAGCGGTATTCACCGCGTACCTGAAAGAAAAGATCAAGACGAAGAAAGAGAAACGGCAGGAGGCCGAGAAGGAAGCGGCGAAGAAAAACCAGACGGCGCCGTATCCTTCGAAAGACGAACTGCGCGCCGAAGCCGAAGAGCCGAAACCGCAGCTGTACTTCATCGTTTACGACGAGAATGGCAATGCGATTCGCCGCGTGGACGGCAGTACCGGAGCCGGATTCCAGCGCGTCGCCTGGGATCTCCGTTATCCCGCACCGCAGGTCGGGCATCCTCACGAGGGCCTGGAAGAAGATTTCGCGGATTCCGCCGATCTGGGTCCGCTAGTGCTCTCAGGGAATTATTCCGTGCGGATGTTTGAAAATATCGACGGAGCCATCACCGAAGTCGCCGGACCGCAATCGTTCAAAGTCGTCACCGAAGGCCTTGCGGGAATGCCGGCGAGCGATCGCGCCGCGCAGGAAGAATTTCTAAGCAAAGTCTCACGGCTCTATCGCGCCGTTTCGGGATCGCTCCACACCGCGGAAGATGTCGAGTCGCGGCTGAAGCAGATTCGCGAAGCGCTGCACTACACTCCTGCAGCCGAGAAGCAACTCTCGCCCGTGGCCGATTCGCTCGAGCAGCGCAATCGGGCGTTGCTGATTGCTCTGCGCGGAGATGTCGATATCGCGCGCCGCAGTGAGCCGATTTCATCGTCAATCAGCGACCGCGTCAGCTCGATCATGGACGGCGAACGCTTCTCGCTGGCCAAGCCCACGCAATCGAACATCGACTCTTACAACATCGCGGCCTCGGACTTCGCGGACGTCCTGGCCAAGTTGCACACGCTGGTCGAAGTCGATTTAGCGAAACTCGAGAAAGACATGGAAGCCGCAGGCGCGCCGTGGACGCCGGGCAGAGTGCCGGACTGGAAGTAGGAGCCCAGAGGCTAGGGGCCAGGGGTTAGAAAAACTGCCGCTGCGTACGCGTGCAAATTTCTGACCCCTAGTCCCTGACCACTAGCTTCTTGGCGCTTAATCATCCGCCTTAGCATGCTCACCTCGATTTTCTAGCCCCTCGTCTCTAATCCCTGATCCCTTGTGCAAACTCCCTCTTGCTTTTTTTCCTTCACCCTGTGGTAAACTCGCCGCCGACTGTTGCTCGCGTTGTGGGACGCGGCATCGGCCGTGGGGAAATCGTTCGTGCCCAGGGGGTACTGGGGAATGGGCCTCGCGTTAATGCTGTTGATCTGGCTGATCACTGTGGTCAGCACGTACTTCTTCGTCGCCAAAACCTGGTGGCTGCCGGTCGGCGCCTCTGCCGCGGCTGGTTGGATCGACCATCAATTCGCGCTCACCTTCGTGATCATGGGCATCATTTTTGTCGCGGCCCAGGTATCGCTCGGATACATTGTGTGGCGCTACCGCCAAACTCCAACCTCTCCGCCCGTCGCCTATATTCATGGCAACACGACGCTCGAGATTGTCTGGACCGCGCTCACTGCCGTCCTGTTCATCGGCCTCAATCTGATGGGGACCAATGTCTGGGCGAGCGAGCGTTGGGACGCTGCCCCGCCCGACTCGGTCAAGGTAGAAGTCACCGGCATGCAGTTCGCCTGGTACTTCCGGTATCCGGGCGCTGACGGCACGTACGCGCGAACCAAGGCGAGCCTGATGGATCCCTCGACCGGTGGCGAAGGCGCCGTCGGACTCGACACCACCGATCCCTCGGCCAAAGACGACATCGTCACCGGAACCATGTATCTGCCGGTCAACCGCGAAGTCGATCTCAGCCTGCGCTCGGTCGACGTGATTCACAGCTTCTTCGTGCCAAATCTCCGCTTCAAGCAGGATGCCGTACCCGGCCTCAACATCCACATGCACTTTAAACCGACCGCGATCGGCGAATACGAAATTGCCTGCGCCGAACTCTGCGGACTCGGACACTACAAGATGCACGGCATGGTTCACGTCGTCAGCCAGGACGACTTTGATAAATGGCTCGCGGCTCGGGAGGCGGAGAAACAATAATGGCGACCCCGGTTACGCTTCACTCGCACGCTCCTCAGGGTTTCATCCGGAAATACATTTTCAGCCTCGATCACAAGGTCATCGGCATCCAGTACTACTTCCTCGCGCTCACGGCGGTGTTCGTCGGGATGTTTCTGTCGTTGCTGATGCGCATCCACCTGATTTGGCCCACGGCCGTTCTGCCGCTCATGGGTGAGATCAAGCCGGAAACGTACCTCAGCCTGCTGACAATGCACGGCACGATCATGGTGTTCTTCGTGCTGACGACGGCACCCCAGGGAGGATTTGGCAATTATTTCCTCCCGATTCAGATCGGCGCGCCCGACATGGCTTTTCCCGTCCTGAACATGCTGTCGTTCTGGACGACTTTCGTCGGCTTCATCACGATCATTGCCGCGTTCTTCGTTACCGGCGGCGCACCGTTGCATGGATGGACCGGCTACGCTCCGCTGAGTGCACTTCCAAGCGCGGGGCCGGGCGAGGGACTCGGCGCCGATTTATGGATAACCAGCATCGCGATTTTCTGCATCGCTTCGCTGATGGGCGCTCTGAACTTCATCACCACCACGCTTGACCTGCGCGCCAAGGGCATGACGATGATGCGCATGCCGCTCACCTGCTGGTCGTGGTTCATTACCGCGATCCTGGGATTGCTCGCCTTCGGCGTGTTGCTTTCGGCTGGAATTCTGCTGCTGATGGATCGCAATCTCGGCACGAGCTTCTATGTCCCGCTCGTGGTCGTGAACGGCCAGGTCATGGGGCACAAAGGCGGGTCGCCCCTGCTCTGGCAGCATCTGTTCTGGTTCTTCGGACATCCCGAGGTTTACATCGCGATCCTTCCGGGCATGGGCGTTGCGTCGCAAATTCTCTCGACGTTTTCGCGCAAGCCGATTTTCGGTTATCGCGCCATGGTTTACGCCATGCTTGCGATTGGATTCCTGGGATTCATGGTCTGGGGCCATCACATGTTCATGAGCGGCATGAGCCCCTACTCCGCCTTCGCTTTCTCGATCCTGACGATGTGCATTGGCGTGCCCTCGGCCATCAAGACGTTCAACTGGCTCGGCACGATGTGGAAAGGGCGAATACGATTTGATACGCCGATGTTGTACGCGATCGGCTTCGTCTCGTTGTTCGTCTCCGGCGGATTGAGCGGACCGTTCCTCGCGCAGCCGACACTCGACATCCAGCTGCACGACACGTACTTCGTCGTCGGACACTTCCACCTCATCATGGGTGTGGCCGCGATCTTCGGCATCTTTGCCGCAACGTATTACTGGTTCCCGAAGATGTTCGGCCGCATGATGAATGAAACTTGGGGCCGCATTCACTTCTTCATCACGCTCGCCGGAACCTACGCGATCTTCATGCCGATGCATTATCTCGGTATGGCGGGCCAGACGCGCCGCTACTCGCAATTCACCGAAGTTGCATATCAAACCAAGCTGATTCCGCTGCAGACGTTCATGACCTACGCGGCGTTCATCACCATCGCGGCGCAGTTCATCTTCGTCATCAATCTTTTCTGGAGCATGTTCAAAGGGCCGAAGGCCAGCGACAATCCCTGGGAGGCGACGACTCTGGAGTGGACCACCGCAACTCCTCCTCCGCACGATAACTTCGGAGGCGTAACTCCAGTGGTACATCATGGGCCGTACGAGTATGGGGTCCCCGGTGCGCCGAAAGACTTTATTATGCAGACCGATCCGGCAACCAGTTCCGCGCACTGACGCACTAAGTATTTATGGCGACCTTCACCCCGACGACCCGGATTAACGATATTGGCAATAAACCTCCCGCGCCTCCACATCCGGGCGGCGGAGGAGGAAATGACGGGCGCGGCGACGTTCCTGATTACGGAGCGCGGTTGCGCCGTGCACGCCTGGGTCTGATCTGCGCCATCGCGACAGTCTGCATGCTGTTCATCTCGTTGACCAGCGCTTACGTCTTTCGCCGGGGTTTGCCCACGTTCGATGGAGCCTCCAACAGCTACGTCAAGGATTGGGGCAGCGTCGATATGCCCTGGGCGTTGCTGGTTATCAACACGATCATCCTGCTCGGCAGCAGCGTGAGCATGGAGTTCGCGCGACGTCAGTCCGCGCGCCAAGCGGCGCTCGCTCCCGTGCGCTCGATTCCAGGAATCACGCTGGAAGATGAAAAGGAATTTCCCTGGCTCGGCCTGACTGTTCTTCTCGGATTCTGCTTTCTGCTGGGGCAGTGGCTCGCATGGTCGCGCCTGAACGATTTCGGTTTCTACATCAATACCAGTCCCAGCAGTTCATTCGTCTTTCTTCTGACGGTGGCGCACGCGATTCACCTCACGGGAGGAGTCATCGCACTGCTCTGGGCGTCGAGTTCGTCGCTCTTTCATAAGCCGCCCGAGTCGCGCCGCATCGCCGTCGATATTACGGCATGGTACTGGCACTTCATGGCAGTCTTGTGGATTTATATCTTCGCGTTGTTAGCATTCGCACGATAGAAAAAGTGATCAGTGATTAGTGGCTAGTGGTTAGTAAAGCAGATTTCTGCCTGGGGAAATGGTTTCACTAATCACTATTCACTAGCCACTGCCTTTGGGAGATTCGAATGGCCGAAGCAACAACTCTGCCGCATGAAGCTGTTCAACACGCACACGCAGCGACCGGAGCCTACGAGGCGCCGCTGTTCGGCGCCTATTCGAAGAAGGTGGGAATGTGGCTCTTTCTCGCCTCTGACTCGCTGACTTTCGGCGCGCTGCTGTTCGCCTTCAGTTACAACCGGATTTATACCATTCCGTGGCCGACGCCCTTCCACGTCGCCAGCATCACCAACGCGACCATCATGACGGCCTGCCTGCTTTCGAGTTCGCTGACGATGGTCCTCGGAGTTTTCGCCGCCCAACGCGGCGACCGCGCATGGACCCGCAACTGGCTGCTCGCCACTATGGTCTTCGGAACCGCCTTCATCGTCCTGCACGGCATGGAGTGGACCAAGCTGATCGGCGAAGGCCTCACGATCCCGGGATTCCCGCATCCCGCCACCGCCGCCAGCGGGGAACTGGCCGAAGTTTCGAAAAACGTCCCGCAATTTTCGGCGACATTCTTCACGCTGACCGCCATGCACATGCTGCACGTCACGATTGGCGTGATCTATCTCGGCGTCGTCTCGCTGCGCAAACTTTTCCTGCCGATCCTCGGAGCGATCTGGCTTGCCGGATACCTGCTCATTCCGTCGGATAACGTTTTTCACTACGGCATTCATGTTCTGCTGCTCGGGCTGGTGATCTCGGCGGTGATCCTGTTTCTGAAGCCGAAGGATTACGACGCGCACGACGTCGAAGTGTCCGGGCTGTACTGGCACTTTGTGGATCTGGTTTGGATGTTCATTTTCCCGCTGGTGTATTTGATGTCGACCAAGATTCAGTAAGAGTTCGTTCACGGCACGCCGCAAGCCGTGCCGCGGTGAGAATTCGTATCAGGGCACGGCTTTAGCCGTGCCGCATCAAGCTAGAAAATCGCGGCATCAGCCGCTGCGCGAGGGACACACAATGCACGAGGTAGCCATCCATCACGACGACGCCAAAGGCCAATATTTCTGGGTATGGGGAGCGCTTCTCGTCCTCACGGGCATGGAGGTCGTCCTCGCCTACAAGCAGGTCTTCCAGGCCGTCCGCATGCTGGAGATCCTGCTCGTGCTTTCGGTGATCAAGTCCGCGCTGATCATCGCCTACTTCATGCACATGAAGTTCGAAACCGCGCTGATGCGCTGGATGATCACCATCGCGGTGGTCGCCTGTTTCATCATCATGTATTTCTTTTTCTTCCCTGACGCGGGGCGCATCACAACCCTGGGAGTCCACTGATTACGCCATGAAACTTCTTCGCCATCCTCGCCTGATTCTCACCCTGTTGTTCGCGCTCTGGGCCGCGCCGTCCTTCGCCCAGGGATGCGCCATGTGCCGTGCCAACGCCAAAGCCACTCCGAAAGAAGGACAGCGCGCCATCAACCGCGCGATTCTGGTCATGCTCGTGCCGCCGCTCGGCATCATGAGCGTCGGAGTCGGCGCAGCCATCCGCTACGGCAAATTGCGCGACAAAGAAAACGCCGTCGAAGAACAGAGAGAAGCAGTCGAAAAGTATGTAACAAGAGAAACCGAGGGTGCCCCATCCTTCTTTCGCGTTTTGTGCGAAAGAGGATGGGGCTTTTGACTTTGGCCGCATAATCCCACAGATTCTCCCCACGACGCCCCATTCCGCTAAAATGCTCTCCAATGGCTCACAAGATCCATGGACACGAAACGCCGCAGATCCAACTCAAGAAGAACTTCTGCTTCGTCTGCGGACCGGACAATCCTGAAGGCATGCATCTGGAATTCACGCTCGACGAAGAGCGCCGCACCTTCGTCTGCCATTTCACGCTCCCCAAGCGCTACACCGGACCTCCCGGCCACTGCCACGGAGGCATCATCGCCACGATCCTCGACGACGCCATGGGCAAGGCCAACAAGCTGCGCAACGTGGTCGCGGTCACGAAAGAGATGACGGTCGAATACCTGAAGCCGGTCCCGCTGGAAAAGCCGCTGCGCGTCGAGGGCAGGGAAGTCAGCGTCCACGGCCGCCAGCACGTAAACATGGCCGAAATCATGAATGAAGCTGGCGAAGTGCTGGCCCGCAGCAAAGGGATCTTTATTGCGATCGATCCGGAAAAGATGTTTGGAAAGTTCGTGGAGAGGTAGCTGTCAGCCTTCAGCCATCAGCTTTCAGCCAACTCCCCACAGTTCGTTTCGCGGCGGACAATCCGTCCCTGCTACAATCCGTCCGCTGTGGCATTGCTTGACAAAACAATCTGGTGGGAAGCTCCCAATTCCATTCGCATTCCTACGGCCATTCTCGTTGCGACGGCACTCGGGCTGAGACTACACGGAGTCTATAAATCGACTAAGGAAACAAAACGCTCTCCGCGTGTGCAGAGAATTGAACGCATTATTGCTGCAAGCCTGTGGAGCTTCATCGCGCTAGGTGTGGCATTGATCTTCCTGTTTCGGCGGTAGCAGGAACCAGATGAAAGCGGCATTTTTGGGTCCGGTCTCCGTGGCAGACTTAAACCGGGGTTCCGCGATCTCCTCCCCCGCGATACAATGAAACAGCGGCGAACCCCTCCCCGAATCATCAAATTGAACAGGGTTAGCTGAGAGCTGACTGCTGAAGGCTGACAGCTGGAGTCCACCATGTCCCAAAACAACGGTAATTCGACCAACACTTCTCTCCGTCTCAAGACCGGCCTCGCCGAGATGCTCAAGGGCGGCGTCATTATGGACGTCACCAACGCCGAGCAGGCCGTCATCGCCGAAAAGGCGGGGGCCGTCTCCGTCATGGCGCTCGAGCGCGTGCCCGCGCAGATCCGCGCCGAAGGGGGCGTTGCCCGCATGGCCTCGCCCAAAAAGATCCGCGAGATCATGGCCGCCGTGTCGATTCCGGTGATGGCCAAGTGCCGCATCGGACACTTCGCCGAGGCGCAGATCCTGCAGGAACTCGGCGTCGACTACATCGACGAGTCCGAAGTCCTCACTCCCGCCGACGAGGCCCACCACGTCGACAAGCACGCCTTCAAGACGCCATTCGTCTGCGGCGCCCGCAACCTCGGAGAAGCTCTGCGTCGTATAGCCGAAGGCGCAGCCATGATCCGCACCAAGGGCGAAGCCGGCACCGGAGACGTCGTTCACGCCGTGAAGCACATCCGCCAGATCGTTCAGGAGATGAAGATTCTCACCGTGCTTAGCGAAGAAGAACTTTACGCCAAAGCGAAGGAGCATCAGGCTCCGTACGAGTTGATCAAGATGGTCGCGAAGGCAGGGAAGCTGCCGGTCCCGAATTTCAGCGCGGGAGGCATCGCCACCCCGGCCGACGCGTCGCTCGTGATGCAGCTCGGAGCCGAGGCGGTCTTCGTCGGATCGGGCATCTTCATGAAGAACTCGACCGAATTCGCCGATCCGGAAGAAGCCGCCAAGCGCGCCCGCGCCATCGTGCTCGCCGCCACCCACTATCAAGACCCTAAAGTATTACTTGAAGTCAGCGAAGACCTGCAGGGAGCGATGAAGGGTCTGGCCGTCAGCGCGCTGGACGAGGCGCAGATGCTGCAGACTCGCGGCTGGTAAGTCTTTTTTTCTGGCCATCGAGGGATTCTTGGCATGCTTGGTCCGTCATTGTCAATGATTGACAATGATTGACAGCAGCCGTATTCTGGTCTCCTGACTCTTGGAATCCCCATGCCCCTGAATATCAATCTGACCCCTCAGCTCGAAGAAATGGTTCGCCAGAAGGTTTCTTCCGGGCGCTACAACTCGGCCAGCGAGGTCGTTCGCGAAGCTTTGCGCCTGATGCAGACGCAAGACGAACTGCGCGTTTTGAAGCTGGAGCAATTACGCCGGGACATTCGCGAAGGTCTTGACAGCGGGCCCGCCCAGCCGTGGAGTCCCGCGGCAATGAAGCGTGAAGGACGCAAGC
Source organism: Candidatus Sulfotelmatobacter sp. (assembly GCA_035945695.1). Taxonomy (GTDB): domain Bacteria; phylum Acidobacteriota; class Terriglobia; order Terriglobales; family Acidobacteriaceae; genus Sulfotelmatobacter. Next base: position 159,026 of record DASYZZ010000021.1, read on the forward strand.
GTCTGACTGCTGCTCGCTAGATGCCTTCTCTAGTAATCCGCCTACAAGCTCTGGCTGACTTGGCCCATATCTGGGCATACATCGCGCAAGATAGCCCAAAACACGCCGACGCCTTTGCCACCCGCGTGGATCGTTTGCTCCGCACAGCTTCCAAACAGCCATCGATGGGCCGTTCCCGGCCCGAATTAATGCATAATGTCAGAAGCATTCCCATTGGCAACTACGTAATCTTTTACATCCCGCGAGAACGCGGAATTGAAGTTGTGCGTGTATTGCACGGCTCGCGAGATCTCGATTCGCCGTTCGATAGCGAAGACTGCTAGATCAAACTCCAAGAGATTCAGCGTTCTCAAAAGGTGCTCGTGTCAGCACAACACCGTTCTGCCCCAAGACTGCATCTAAATTTCGCACTGCTTAACGCCCATCCATGCCTGCAACCTTCAAATCTGCGATCTTCAAATCTGCAACCTTCCTGATATCGCTCTTGCTTCTTTCTTGCTCGTGCATCGCCCAGATCGAACCTGCGCCGGTTCCTGAAGTTCCCCCCACAGCGGACTGGACCTTGTGGCAGGGCCAGCCTGACTCGGTGCAGCTTCGCGCTCGGCTGCGCGACGAGGCGACATACGCCGCGCAGCACACCGCCGCCGTCGAAGTGGAGGTTCAGAAAATCTGGCTTACTCGGCCGGTCCCCGTTCCACAGGGTGGCATTCAGCAGGGAATCCTGCGGTATCAGCTCGACCAGTGCCCGCCCGTGGTCACCACCGATACCCGGCTCCGCTTCGAGCAACTTTCTCCCGGCAGCCACACCATCACCGTTGTTGTGCTCGGACTCGATCACCGATTGCTCACTCCCTTCGCAACCCTGCACGTAAAGATTCCGTAGCCTGAACTCGAACGTCGGCTTCAAACAGGGAACCGCGAATCGCAGTCAACCCGCCGAAATCAGAGTTCATCGTATTGCCTCCAACTCATGCGCATACTCGCTTCGCTGTTTCTCGGACCCATCCTGTTGACTTCTTTTGCCTCTGCGCAATCGCGCATGGAAGCCGGCATCTTCCTCGACTCGCTGAGCATTTCCCAAACCAGCAGCAACAACGTCGGGCTGGGCGCCCGCTTCGGATACCGCGTCCATCACGACGTCATGCTCGAAGGCGAGCTGGCCTACGATTACGGCATCAACTTCGACGAGGCCTATCGCAACATCACGACCGGCAATATCACTGCGATTGAACGCACCTCGATCGGCGTCACGCACGGATTGTTCGGTCCCACGCTCGAGCGCGGCGCCGGCCATTTTCATCCGTTCGCGACGATGAAAGCGGGCTTCATCGATTTTCGCCTCAGCCCCAGCCTGCTCCCCTACAGCAACCTGGCGAGCACAATTCTCGGCCTGCGAACCTCCAACGTGAACGTAGCCTTGTATCCTGCCGCTGGCATCAGCGCGACGCTCGGGCCGTTGGGCCTTCGCCTCGAAGCCGGCGATGAAATCTATTTCAACAGCGGCGCTCGCCACAATCTCCGGATTACATTCGGGCCGATCATACGATTTTAGAAAATGCATTCTTGCGGATAATGAGAGGCTTCACTTCACCGCCGGTACCCGAATCACATTCGCCCGGCAGTCTCGCAGATTCTGGCAGGCGGTCGGCTTCAGGTCTTTGCTCACACAAAACGAAACCGCCGTCAGATAATTATTGCCGCAGCTGACCGTCATCTCGTCCGCACTGAACTTCGGATTGTCCCGCACGAATTCGCTCTTCACGTCCTGCGGAGGAATCGAGAAATTCTCGCGCGGAGCTGCGAAGCGCTCGGGCACTTTCACCGACTGAAACGCCCGCCGCAAAAGTTTGAAATACGCTTCGGCATCGAGTCCGCTGCACGTTCCATGCGTCGTCCATTCGTGAGCGACAAGGCCCGCGTCGGGCATGATGTCCTCCATCGCCGCCGGATTCGCCAGTCCTGCTGCAGTCGAACAGTTCTCCGGATACCCTTGCACATACTGCGGCCACAAGCCATGCACGACGAAGCCATGATGTCCCGACTGACACTCCGGTTTCTGCGGATGCGAGTAACAAAACTCCGGCGACCACGAAAGCGTCAGCAGATAGTAGTCGAACACTCCCGGAGTTCCCTGGCTCGCGTGATTCGAGTGGCGATGCTTCGACGATCCAGCAGCCACAGCGATCAGCGCGAACAGCAACAGCAGAGCAATCAGCGGACGATACGTTTTCATGGTGCGTCTCCACCGGAAAGGTGTGTGACAAGGATACAAGGATCCAGTCCCGATAGCGCCATCCATAATTTGATTCCCGCGCCGGCCGCACAGATACTCAGATTGGATAGAGTGCCGTTAACACCACGTTTGCGATGGCTCGGGATCACTCGGAGCCATCGAGGTTTCTAGGGGATAATCCTCCATTTCCCCCGCAACTCTTTCTCTCCGGGCGCCATCCACTACGCAGCGCCTCCGGAAGGGATTTATGCTTCGGGCCCCTCGTGTTCCTGTGCTTGCGGTCGCAATCATCGCTTTACTTACCATTCCCGCCTTCTGTTCCGACAATCAGGTCATGGGCGAGCTCCATCTCGAAGGCAAGACCAAGATCGAGAAGACTTCTGGCGTATGGATCGACGGCCAGTACGTCGGCTACCTCAAGGAACTCAAAGGAAAGAAGAAGGTTCTTCTGCTGCCCGGAACGCACACCGTTCAAGTCCGACAGAACGGATATCAGGACTTCACTCAGACCGTCACCATGCATCCGGGGCAGAAGTTGAATGTCGAAGTATCGATGGAGAAAGCTGCCACTGGCACGATCCCGGCCGCCTGGTCGATCGTCAAGATCGACGTCTTTCCCACGCGCGCCGCCGTCTTCCTCGACGGACGCTTCGTCGGTCACGTCGGCGAATTCTCCGGCCTGGGACGCTCGCTCGAAGTCGCGCCCGGCAATCACAAAATCAAAATCGCTCTGCCCGGATACAAGACGTTTGAGACGGAAATCAATCCCACGGCGAATCAGAAGGTCGAAGTGAAAACTGCGCTGGTCAAAACCAACGGGCCCGTCACCGACCCCTCGCTCGAACGAGGTGGAGATAACAACGCTCCGCCACCTCCGCCGGAAACGACGCCTCCGCCCCCGCCTCCTCAGCGTTAAGTCCGCCGGCAGATCCCGACCAGGATTCGCATGCGCTTCCATCGATTAATATGTTGAGAGGCGTTCAAGCGAAACAACGACCAACGAGAAACCATGACCATCGGAGTGCTCGCCCTGCAAGGCGATTTCGACGCGCACCGACGCCGGCTCGAAGAACTGGGCGCCAAGGTTGTGCTCGTCCGCAAGCCCGAGCAACTCGACGAAATCGATGGGCTCGTCATCCCCGGAGGCGAATCCGGCACCTTCCTCAAGCTTCTCGGGGAAGCCGGATTCGAAAAGCTGAAGCAGTTTGTCCGCCTGAAGCCGACATTCGGAACGTGTGCAGGAGCGATCCTGCTGGCGAAAGAGGTAGAGAACCCTGCGCAGGCCGGACTGGGCGCGCTCAACATCAGCATCCGCCGCAACGCCTACGGACGCCAGATCGACAGTTCCATCCGCGAAGGGAAGCTTCGCGGCACGGATCACAACGAGTCGCCCATCGAGATGGTCTTCATCCGCGCGCCGAAAATCTCGCATGTTGGAGAAGGCGTCGAAGTCCTCGCCACCGAGGGCAAAGATCCCGTCGTAGTCCGCCAGGGAAAAACCATGGCCGCGACGTTCCATCCGGAACTCTCCGAGGACACGCGCGTGCACCAGGCGTTTCTGGATTTGGTAAAGGGGATTTTGCGGTAAATCTCGTATTTTCCCTACCCGTTGGTGTGAAACTGCGCCGAGCCTATTTTGCCGGAAGCAACTCGATTTTTGCCTCTCCGCTCGCGGCTTTGAAATCAAAGTCGGCGGTTACGAATACGCGGTCGCGCGTTTCCGCTGCCAGTTCCACTCCGAACGCATCCACGTACGGGACTTGAGTCTTCAGTTTCAGCAAGGCCGCACGGACTGCACGGTCCGCATCCGCCGCTACGACCTCTATCCCGAATGCGCCCAGGCGGGAGAGCGCGAGTTCCATCGCCGGCTTCCCGCGGGCCTTGCAGGTGATTCCAGCGATCTCTCCCCAGTGTGCAGCCGCAATGATGGCCGCACATTTTCCCGCCAAGTGCAACTTGATGATGTCGGCGACGCGGGCAGCCCCGGGCTGGCCATCGAGGTAACGCAATATCGCGCTGGAGTCGAGAACGTACGTTACCATCGCTCTTTCCGCCGCCGGTCGCGCTTGAGTTCCGCGGAGAGCGAAGTACCGCCCGCTAACAGTCCTACCGTTTTGTCCACCAGTTCTTCCGACACCGGTTCCAGGACAATGCGAGATCCCTCCTGCGTGACGGCAATCCGCGTACCCGGCTTGATGCCCAAGGACTCCCGCATCCGGGAGGGAATAACGAACTGTCCTTTAGTGCTTACAGATGTTATCTGTCTATCCATGGCTTACATTATACCACCAGTAAGACAAATGGAAGCACATGAACATTTCCATTGACAGGGCAGGTATGTAACTGTATGGTTACGCATTATGCGTCACCGATCGGTTACATATTCTGCCGCGCGAGATCCGGAAGCCGCCTTCCAGGCCCTTGCCGATCCGACCCGCCGTGCTGTCCTCGACCTTCTTCGGCGAGGCAGCCAGCCCGCCGGACAAATTGCCCGGGCGTTTCCCATTTCCCGTCCTGCGATCTCGAAGCACTTGCGCCTGTTGCGCCGGGCTCACCTTGTCCGTGAGCACCGGGAAGGCCGCAATCGCGTCTACCAGCTCAATCCCGAGCCGCTCCGCGCGGTCGACTCGTGGATCGAGCAGTACCGCGTCTTCTGGACCGCAAGCCTCAACAACTTGAAAGCATTCGTCGAAGCCGAATACGAGCGCGAGACCGCGGAAGGCGGGCTCGCACCCGAACCACCAAAATCCGCTGGGAAGAAGCACTAAAGGAATGCAACCGAGATATCCAAGAAAGGAAACTCCTATGACGATGAAGCCGATGACGAAATCGAATCGCTACCAACTCCTGATCCTTGCCGTTCTAGCCCTGGCCGCGGCAGCGGCCGCAGCACAGCCGCCCTCTGAAACCGATGCGCAAAAAGCCTTCGCCTCCATCAAGACTCTGCCGGGCACATGGGAGCAAAAAATGCCGGACGGCAAAACGCTCGACGTGACTTTCAAGGTTGTCTCGGGCGGATCTGCGGTGATGAGCGAAATCATGGTTCCTAACGAGGACATGATCTCGATGATTCATCTCGACGGCCCCAACCGCCTGCTGCTCACGCACTATTGCGGAGCGGGGAACCAGCCGCGCATGCAGGCCGACATTTCTCCGGACGGCAAAACCATTACCTTCAACTACGTCGACGCGACGAATCTCTCCTCGCCCGACGCCGGCCACATGACGAGCATGGTTCTCACCATGCTTGACGACAACCATCACACCGAAGAATGGATCTTTAACGACCACGGTAAGGTTCACAAGGAGCTTTTCGACCTTCACCGCAAAATGTAATCTGGGTGCCCGCCTCAAAAGGGCGGGCACGTTTTAGGACTCAAGAATCATGGCAACTACGACAGTAACTCCCGATCACGACACCATCGTCAGCGAGATTGATATCGCTGCTCCTGTGGAGCGAGTTTTCAAAGCGATCTCTGACGCAACCGACATTCGCCGCCGCTCCCCTCAGCTTCATGCGTACGAGATGGAGCCGCGCGTCGGCGGAAAATGGTTTCTGGAAATGTACCAGCCGCATCGCGGCAAGAGCATGGTCCGGCACGGTGGCGAAATTCTCGAATTCGATCCGCCGCGGCTGCTGGTTTATACCTGGACCGCGAATTTCCACAACGATCCCAAGCATCGCAGCATCGTACGTTGGGAACTGACGCCGACCAAGTCGGGAACGCACGTCAAAATGACGCACAGAGGACTTGCCTCTGAACCTGAATCCTCGAAAGACTACGCGCAGGGCTGGCCCGGAGTCCTGCAGGAAATCAAGCAGGCAAGCGAAGCCTAACCAGGAGAATCCATGGCCACGATCATTACAAATGCAGACGTCGACACCATTGTCAGCGAGATCGACATCGCCGCACCGCCCGAACGCATCTTTCAAGCTCTCACCACCGCTTCGGAGTTGCAGCGCTGGTTTACCAATCCCGAGTGTCCCGCGAAAACATGGGAGATGGACGCACGCCTCGATGGCGCCTATCGCTTCACCACTGACAAGGGATCGGTCGAGGTCAACAGAATTCGCGAATTCGTGTGCCATGGACACATCACGGAATTCGATCCGCCGCGCGTGCTGGCCTATACGTGGTACGCCAACTGGCACGACGATTCCACGCGGCAGACGCTGGTCCGCTGGGAGCTCAGCGAGCAGGTAAGTGGCACGCACGTCAAAGTCACACACAGCGGTCTCAGCAATCTGCCGATCGCGCGGAAGGATTACTCCGACGGATGGCCGGGCGTAGTCGAGATGCTGAAGAAATTTGTGGAAAGGCGCTAGGTATATATAGCCACTATCCACCAATCACTAACCACTGACTTCAAAAGGAGCACTCACACAAAATGGCCACCGCCACCATTACTCCCGATCAGAACACCGTGCTGGCCGAGATCTTCATCGCCGCGCCTCCGGCCCGCGTTTTCCAGGCGATCAGCGATCCCAACCAGCTTCCCAAATGGTGGCGGCAAGAAGGGGTCTATGAAGTCACGAAATCGACCATGGATCTGCGCCCCGGCGGCAAGTGGCGCAGCGAAGGCATCGGCGCGGACGGAACAACGTTTTGGGTCGAGGGAGAATATCTCGAGGTCGATCCTCCGCGCCGCCTGGTTCACACCTGGGTCAGCAGTTACAAAGGCGTCGACACCGTTGTCTACTGGGACCTCGAACCCGAGCCCATCAACGCACTCCATCCAAGCGGCCCGAAGAAATCCGGGACGGGCACGCGCGTCCGCCTGCGCCAGGAAGGATTCGCCGGTAATCTCGAATCCGCCAAGGGCCACGGCGAGGGTTGGAAGAGAGTGCTGGGCTGGCTGCAAGCGTTTGCGGAACGATCCGAAGGATGACTCCGGTTGGAGAATTAATCTCCTGATTGCACCGTCACACCAGGCTGCATCATCCCGACGCCCCGCGCTTTTACGAGCGGGGCGAGGGATCTCGCGCGTAACGCCTGTGACCTTCGTTGAGCGAACATACCGTCGGAAAGGACTCCCGCCAGATCCCTCCCTCCGCCTGAAAAACGGCTCCGCTCGGGATGACTCATTCCGGGGAAAGAGGGCCTTGTGGGTGCACCATGCGGGTTGGCCGTCCGATTCTCTTTGTCATCCTGAGGCGTAGGTTTTGGCGCCTCAGGATCTCTGCATTTCCCCCGCGTATCTCCACAAAACAAAACCTTTCCCCAGCCCCGGGGTTTATTCTTCTGGAGAAAATCTTTAATCTTCTTTACGTTTGAGAAACATTCTCCACACCAGTCCCAGCATCTAATAAGCCGCGCCTAACTTCGCAAGGATGAGAACGTCTATTGCCCGAATGCTGCGTCCACGCCAACTGAAGAACGATCGCGCTGTAATCGTTATCGCGCTCTGCGCCGTCCTTGGACTTGCCTCGTGTTCCCGCAAACCCGCTCCTCCGCTCGACGGGGCCGCGCTTTTTACTCAGAAATGCGCCAGCTGCCATCAGCCGGAGAATGACATGTACGCGCCTCCGCCGGAAGCTCTGCACGAAATGAGCAAGGATGCAATCCTGGCCGCGCTTCAAACCGGACGCATGAAGTGGGAAGGGAAGTTTCTCTCGCAGGCGAAGAAGAACGCCATCGCGGACTATCTTGCGGCGCCTGCCGTTCCAACCATCGCGGCGAACTCTTACTGTGCGCGCGATCTTGATCCGCCGCCGAACCCTCCTACCTGGACCGGCTGGGGCGCCGATCCCCGCAACCGGCGCTTTCAATCCGCCACGGCCGCAGGACTCACCGCCGCCGACGTTCCAAATCTCAAGCTGAAGTGGGCCTTCGCATTTCCCGGAGCCGCCGCCACCTACGGCCAGCCCACCGCCTTCGCCGGACGCGTCTTCGTCGGCAGCGAAGACGGCACCGTCTATTCTCTCGACGCCGCCACGGGATGCCTCTGGTGGAGCTTCAAAGCTTCGGCCACGGTCAAGACCGCGATCTCGGTCGGCAATCACGGCAGCGCCGCCTTTTTCGGCGACACAAATGGCATCGTCTACGCCGTCAAAGTTTCGGACGGATCTTTGATCTGGAAGGCGCATCCCGAAGGCCATTCCGCCGCTCGAATTACCGGATCTCCTCTTCTCGTCAATACGCGATTGTATGTACCAGTTTCGTCCGGCGAGGAAGGGGCATCTGCCGATCCCAATTATCCGTGCTGCACTTTCCGAGGCAGCGTCGCCGCCCTCGATACCGAAACCGGCAAGCAGATCTGGAAGACCTACACCATCACCGAACTGCCGAAGCCCACGCGCAAGAATGCCAACGGAGTCCAATACTACGGACCGTCCGGCGCCGCTGTCTGGTCTACGCCCAGCGCTGATCTGAAGCGCCGCGTTCTATATGTCACGACCGGGAATAACTATTCCAATCCGCCCACCGCGACGTCCGACGCCGTCATGGCATTCAATCTCGATACCGGCAAGAAGCTCTGGTCGCAGCAGCTCGGCCCGAAAGACGTCTGGAACAGCGGCTGCGTTGCTCCGCAGAAAGACAACTGCCCCGAACAGCGTGGTGATGATTACGATTTCGGAGCGCCGCCGCTGCTCGAGTCCGTTGCCGGACGCGACATTCTTCTAGCTGCGCAAAAATCTGGCGTGATCTACGCGCTCGATCCCGACGCTCGCGGCAAGATTCTCTGGCAGAGCCGCATCGGCCACGGAGGCCCGCTTGGAGGCGTCGAATGGGGAGGCGCGTCCGATCATCGCTACGCCTACTTCCCGCTCTCCGATTTCGATTTTGATAATGCCGCCGTCGGCGGAGGGTTCTTCGCGCTCGATCTCCGCAACGGAAAGCAGGTCTGGCACGTCACTCCCGAGAAACCCGCGTGTCTGGGCCAGTTCGGATGCAGCCCCGCGCAGATGGCTCCTCCCACGGCGATCCCGGGAGTCGTCTTCGTCGGATCGCTCGACGGACACCTCCGCGCGCACGACAGCCGCACCGGCCGCGTCCTGTGGGACTTCAACACCGCTCAGCAATTTCACACGACCGACGGTGTGAAGGGCCACGGCGGCTCGCTCAACGGAGCCGGCCCCGCGGTCGTCGACGGCATGGTGTATGTGAACACCGGTTACACCAATGCAATGGACGGAAATGTGCTGTTGGCCTTCGCCCCGGAAAAATAGGAATCAACCTAGGGCAGCCCAACGGCTTCCTCTCAAGCTCTAGCTCGACAACTGACCTGAACTTCGTGAAAATGAGCTCTGCATGAAGAACTGGCGAGTCTTCGTCTTCGGTTTCGCAGGCTTCTTGCTTCTCGCCCTGCTGCCGATCTACATGCATCTGATTGCGGCCGCGGCTGCCGTCCTCATCGTCGCCGCAGTCATCCTCGGTTTCATTTGGCGTCCCGAAAATGAGATCTTCTACGTACAAACGCTCTCTTTCGTGAGAAGGCCCGGTCACGGCAAAATGACGCGCGACCGTATCGCGGTGAAGGTCGAACTGATCCGTCTTTCGCTGCTGTTCCTCCCAACGGTACTCGCCGTCGGACTACTCCTGCTCATCTATGCCAAGGGTGCTTCCTGGTGGATTGTTTTTTGGAACGTAAAGCCCATTCAGGTCTTCATCGCGAATGGCGCCTATTTCGCGCTGATGCTGCTCGAGGCCATTCTCATTGGCGTTTTTTGGTTGCTATCAGCGTGGCTAAGCGAACGATGGGTACTACGGGACGCGCAGGTTTGCACCGCAAGATCGATTAGCAAAAATCGTCGACGCATCATGTATGGCTTTCAGGACAAGGATGGCGGATATTACGGTGGTGTAGGATTTCCCTGCAGCCAGCGGTGCTCAGCGCAGTTGGCCGCCCTCGTCTTTTACCGGGCTGCATCGCCTCAGCAAAACAAGCTCGCCATGTGCTGCCTGTTCCATCGCTTCATCATCGTGGGCCGGGGCATTAAGGACCCCGACGAAGTTGCGATTGCTGCGTACTCCGCCGAACCAAGTCCGCAAAATCCGTGAGTTGACAGACACTATTCAAGGCTTGATTACCCCCGTACATGTGCTCTCGTAATCGTCCTCGAGTAACAATCACATCCTGTTACCGTGCTACTGTTTGTCGCCATGAGTCGCAGGCCGAGCGATTATGCCAAGGCTGACCAGGCGAACCTGATTCTGGACTGGACGAATGGCTCCCACTTCCATCGCAATGCTCTCGGTTATCGGCTGGTCCTCACGAAAGGATGGAGTCTCTACGCGGTCGATGAAGACGACGGTCTCATGTATGTCTACAACACCGAAAAGTGGCAGGAGTGGATTTGGCGTATCGATACGAATCTCGACGAGATGTTCCTGTACTCGCGCCGATACAACCCGCGCCCGTTACTCGACGAAAAGAGCGACGTTCAACTAACCCTTGAACAATTCCTGAAAGGCTTTCACTAGACCGTAGCGCCGCCGTCCCGGCGGCTGTGGCGGCGGGCGTCCGCGTCCGCCCCAGCGTGTGATCCCAAGAACCGAGACGGCTGTCGCGATACGCCCGCATCCCGCTATACTTGCCGTATATGTCTGGGGACGCGCAAAAGACTTTTTACCTCGAAACCTTCGGATGCCAGATGAATGTCCACGACTCCGAAAAAGTCGTCGGCACGCTCATTCAGGAAGGTTATCGCCAGGTGGAATCGGTCGAGCAGGCCGACCTGATCCTCTACAACACCTGCTCCATCCGCGACAAGGCCGAGCAGAAGGTCTTCCACCGCCTCGCCGACTACAAGAAGCTGCAGGCGCAAGGCAAGAAGTTCGGAGTCCTGGGCTGCGTCGCCCAGCAGGAAGGCGAGAGGATTTTCGAGCGCGCTCCGCACGTCTCGCTGGTGTGCGGCTCGGCCTCGTACACGAATCTCCCACAGATGCTGGTACAGCTCGAGTCGGGCTCCGGCGCTGCTGCGCGCGAGATTCCTCGCCCTGCCGGTAAAAGCGCAGGGCTTCGGAATGACGCAGTTGGAAGTGATGAAAGCACCGGTCTTGAGAATGAAGCATTCGACGCCGTCTCAGCCGAGACTCCTCGCGACGCGGGACTCACGACTCGCGACTCGCAGCTCGTGCGCATCACCGGACTCGACGACCGCCAGACCGACAAGTGTTTCGAGACCGAATACACGGCGCGCAACAATCCGCATCGCGGATACATCACCATCATCGAGGGATGCGACAAGTTCTGCGCCTATTGCGTCGTGCCTTTCACGCGCGGCAAAGAACGGAGCCGCACCTCGAGTTCAGTGCTCGCCGAGGCGCGCCAGATGGCCGATCTCGGCTACAGCGAAATTCAGCTGCTCGGCCAGAACGTAAATTCTTATAAAGATCCGGAAGGGAAGTGCTCTTTTGCCGAATTGCTCGCCGCCGTCGGAGAAGTCGCGGGCATCCGCCGCGTGCGCTTCACGACCTCTCATCCGCGCGATTTCGGGCGCGACATCGTCTACGCCATCGACGCCGTCCCCTCGCTCTGCGATCACGTCCACTTGCCCGTGCAGAGCGGATCGACCCGCATGCTCGACGCCATGCAGCGCCTCTACAACCGCGAACAATATCTCGAACGCATCACTTGGATGAAATCCGCCAGTCGCCAAATCAGCATCACAACAGATGTGATTGTGGGCTTCCCGGGCGAAACCGAATCCGACTTTGCCGAAACTCTCAGCCTGCTCGATGAGGTCGGCTACGACGGCGTCTTCTCGTTCAAATACTCCGCCCGCCCCAACACTCCGGCGCTGGGCCTCGACGATGCCATTCCGGAAGAAGAGAAATCGCGCCGCCTCGATCTCTTGATGGCCCACCAGCGAGATATCCAGATCAGCCGCTACAAGAATTACGTCGGCAGCACACTTGAAGTAATGGTTGAAGCACGTAACGAAGCCCGAGGCCAGTGGGTCGGCCGCACTTCGCAGAACAAAACATTGAATTTCACCGCCGACGCGAACGCCTCGCCGCGCATCGGAAGTTATGCGCAAGTCCTCGTCACGCGCAGCTTTCCCAACAGTCTGGGCGGCGAATTGGTGGTATAAGGAGAAGTCCGGAGGCTCCGATGGAAGTAGAGATGACAATCCGCGGCCTGATGATGGATCCGGTAAGCAACATGCCGATCGTGATCCTGAAGGACATCGGCGGAGAGACCGTGCTGCCGATCTGGGTGGGCGTCTACGAGGCGAACGCGATTGCGCTGGAGATGGAGAAAGTTTCGACGCCGCGCCCCATGACGCACGACCTCATCAAAAACGTCCTGACCGGCCTGGAAACGCAGGTGCACAAGGTTGTGGTCACCGAACTGAAGGAAGATACGTTCTATGCCGTCATTTGGCTCGATCGCGGCGGCGAAGTCATCAGCATCGATTCGCGCCCATCAGACGCGCTGGCGCTAGCCCTGCGCGTGGATTGTCCGATATTCGTGGAAGAAACCGTTCTGAAGACCTCAAAGCTGGCGGCTAACATGTCGGACCGCGTCACCAGCGAAGAACTCCGCAAATGGCTCGAAGGCCTGAACGACGAGGATCTGGGTAAGTACAAGATGTGAGAACGCAGCCGTCAGCTATCAGCCTTCAGCCGTCAGACTCCGACCATACATTGGGAAGTTCAGCACCTTAACCGCTGCGTTGATGATTTGTCAAATCTATTGACATCAACCATCGGAGTATGACATCATTATGTCGTTATGCGCACCACTCTAAACTTCGATGATGATGCCTTGGAACTGGTTCGCCGGTACTCTGAGGCCCGATCTCTGGCGATGGGCAAAGCCGCTTCTGAATTGGTGCGCAGGGGAGCTTCTAGTGCAACCCCGACTCGTATCGTGAATGGCCTGGTTGTGTTTGATCTGCCGCCTGGCGGACCGCGCATCACGAATGAGCGCGTGAAAGAACTCGAATCTGAAATCGAATGACTGGTTATCTCCTGGATTTAAACGTTCTTATCGCATTATCCTGGCCGGACCATCAATTCCACGATTTGGCTCAACGATGGTTTGCGCGTAACGCCTCGAAGGGTTGGTCGACATGTCCTCTCGTCGAAGCGGGTTTTGTGAGGATTCTCTCGAATCCCGCGTTCTCGCCGCTCGCTGTCACACCACAAGAAGCAACTGCGGCCTTAGAAGAAAGTACGAGGCATCCTGCGCATAGCTTTTGGCCCGATTCGTTGTCGCTGGCGCAGGTTTGGGAAAACCTGGGACCTCACGTAATGGGGCACAAGCAAGTCACCGATGCGTACCTCTTGGCCTTGGCTATTCACCACAAGGGAAAACTGGCTACGTTGGACCGGGGTATCGAGCAATTCTTCGGAAAAGGAAAGGAACATCATTTGGAGACGATTCGATAATCCTGCACATCACTTTACATAATACATGTTATCGGACATTGCATTAAGGGCTAAGCACGTGGGGATAGCCGCCCTCGGCTGTCCGGCGGAGCGAAGCTCCGCCAGCCTGTGGACCCTAGTACAGAATCGCGATGCCGTGCAAACCGATTGCCCAAGGAACGACCAATGCGACGGGGAGAGCAGCGATCCTTACTGTCCATTCGTGAGCCTTACTGATTTGCAAGGGCCTTCCACAGTAGGTGCAATCAAACGAACCGCGGAGCCTGATTGTTCCCGTTGGGAGTAGGCCTCTACACACGGGCATTCGCCCCTCTCCGGTCCTGCACGTCGGCTGCTCAAGTCTTCCTCGCGTTCCTTCACCCAACTGAAGCCGTTACCGGCTGAGCGCTCAGCACCATCTTCGGATGAAACAGCGTCCCGGCCACGCGGGTGGCGATTGCGATCAAGTCGCGCTGTCCGGCGAAGACTTTGACCTGGCGCGCGCGAGACAGATCAGGCAGGTTGACGGTGCGTCCCGAGCGAATGCGGGCCGCCGTAGCCTCGTCCGCCGTCACGGAGGGAAGTTGCGGCAGCAACCTCCGCGGATGCACGAAGAACTCAGACGAATCCTCCACACGCGACTTCCCTACCGTCGCGGCCAGTCCGTCCAGCGTATGGGAATCCTCGACGCGGAACTCCGCGACTCCGGTACGCCTCAGCGACTCCAGATGCGCTCCGCAGCCGAGCGCCTGTCCCATATCGTGCGCAATCGACCGCATGTAGGTTCCAGACGCAACCCGTGCCCGAAATTGCGCGCGATCGGCTGTGACTGCAAGAATCTCGAACTCCTTGACCTCCACCTGCACCGGCTTCAACACAACCTCTTTATGTTTCCGCGCCAGCTTGTAGGCAGGAACGCCCTGGATCTTCTTGGCCGAAAACGGAGGCGGCATCTGCTCCACGACTCCGCGAAATTTCCCGGCCAGCGATTCCACTGCGTCTCGCTGTAGCTCGACCGTCTGCAGCGTGCTCGTTGGCTCGCCTTCGGCATCGTAGGTGTCGGTAGCGACCCCGAAGCGGATCGTCCCCTCATACATCTTTTCCGAATCCAGATAGAATTGTGCCAGCCGCGTGAAGCTTCCGACGACCATCGGCAGCACTCCCGTAGCCATGGGATCGAGCGTTCCCAGATGTCCCACCGCTCGCTGCCCAAGAATCCGCCGCAGGCGATTCACGACATCGTGTGACGTCATGCCCGCTGGCTTATCGATAATCAGGACGCCGTTCATGGAATTTGGTAATTTGGTAATCGGGTAATTTGGCGATTGAGTCATCCGGTGATCTGGCGATTTCGTCGCTCAACCAATCACCCGATCGCTCAATCACCAAATTACTAAATCCCCGACATGCTGCCAATCAAGGACGATCAGCCGCGGTACAGTACGCCCTACGTCACCTGGTTTCTGATCGGGTTGAACATCCTTATCTATTTTCTGGAGTGGTCCCAGCAGGCGGCCGACCCGCGCGGTGCCGACCTCATGGTACGCCAGTTCGGAGAAGTTCCGGCGCACCTGTCGGCATTCCTGTCCGGAACGTCACGCTACACCTTACCTCAAGTAGTAGTTCCATTCTTCACATCTATGTTTCTGCACGCCAGTTGGATGCACGTGCTCGGAAACATGTGGTTCTTGTTCATCTTCGGCGACAATATTGAAGACTACCTGGGACACTTCAAATATCTCGTTTTCTATCTCCTGGCAGGACTGCTGGCCATGTCGACGCAGGTCGCCATGTATCCTCACTCGAATGTTCCCACCGTCGGAGCCAGCGGGGCCATAGCAGGTGTGCTGGGAGCCTATTTTCTCTTGTATCCGCGAGCACGCGTGCTGACGTGGTTCTTCGTTTTCATAATTTATCTGCCGGCCTGGATCGTCCTTGGGGAATGGATCGTCCTGCAGTTCTTCTACGGCGCGGCCACGCTTTCGATGGAACACGCCGGAAAAGACGTCGGCGGCGTCGCCTTCTGGGCCCACGTCGGAGGCTTCGCCTCGGGGCTGGTCATGGTCAAACTCTTCGGCGAGCGCCAGAAACGCTACCCCTACGCCTACCGCTAGAACCTCAGTGGATCCTGCACTATCGCGTGTTTTGTCATCCTGAGGCGCAGGTTCTAGCGCCGAAGGACCTATGCATTTCGCAGCGCCAATGCCCCATCCTGAAATCGCGTGCGTTGCGATCTCAGGATGGGAGTGTCAACCTTCACATGAAGTCCGCTACTTCTTCGGCCTCGACTCCGGAGGCACCAATCCCGACAGCCGGTAATACCCAACCAGCTGCCCGTAATGCTCTCCGCAGTGCTCGATGAATCCGTACGCGAGATCGTACACGCGGACCTCCTGATTTCCGAACGGATCCACGATCGTAGATGTCATCCCGGCGTCGCCCTTCGACTTAATGGCGTCGGCTCCATCGGCAAACGACTTCTTCACAAACGCGACCACCTCAGCCTTGGTCTTGAAGCGATCAGGCTTCATGTCCTCTTCCGCGGGAGGCTTCTGTCCCATCACCGGATTGATGAAGTAGTAGTTCGCACCTGCGGCATGCAGCAGTTGCTCGCGAAACGAGCGCTGCGCGGGCGTCGGCTTGAAGTCATATTTGTCTTCGGGAAAATCTTCGGCCATGGCGATGAGCTTGCGCCCGATATCGTTCCACGAATCGAGCACGACCTTCGACGGCGGATCGGCCTGTTTGGGAGCCTTCTTGGCGGTGTCTTGAGCGAGTGCGGGCAGGGCGAGAGTAGCCGCGACGAAAACAGCCGCGGCGAGAAACGGGGCCTTGTACATGGAAATGCCTCCAGTCTGAATTTGGGCGGAGCCATTATCGCACCAGCGAAAGAAAGCCGTGTCATCCTGAGGCGCAGCTTATCGAGCCTTGTCATCCTGAGACGTAGCTTGTCGAGCCTTGTCATCCTGAGGCGCAGTCTTTGGCGCCGAAGGATCTCTGCATTTCCTCAGCGTCCTCCCCAGCAGCCCCTGTCCTATCGTTCCCACCAAGTCAACCCCCATCCCCGCCGACGCCCGTTTACAATCAAACTTTAGGGAATCCTCATGGATAAATTCGTCATACGCGGCGGAGAACCGCTGCTGGGCACGGTGCGCGTCAGTGGAGCGAAAAACGCCGCGCTTCCCTGCATGGCGGCCGCGCTCCTCACCGATCAGCCGGTCATCCTTGAAAACATTCCGCAGGTGCGCGACATTCAGACCACGCGCAACCTGCTCGCCGCCATGGGCGCCGACGTCGAACTCGGCTACGGACGCGCCCATCACCGCACCACGATTCATTGCGCGAATCTCGCCGCGCCCGAAGCTTCCTACGAATTAGTAAAGACCATGCGTGCCTCAACGCTCGTACTCGGCCCGCTGGTGGCCCGTTGCGGACGCGCGCGCGTTTCGCTTCCCGGAGGCTGCGCCATTGGAGCCCGGCCGATCGATCTTCACATCAAAGGTCTCGAACAACTCGGCGCGAAAATTACCCAGGAGCACGGATACATCGAGGCCAGCGCCACCCGCCTGAAAGGCGCGGAAATCACCTTCGACAAAATTACCGTGACCGGCACCGAAGATCTGCTCATGGCTGCGACGCTCGCCGAAGGCGAGACGATCCTGCAGAATGCCGCGCGCGAGCCCGAAGTCGCTGACCTCGCGCATCTCCTCAATAAAATGGGAGCGAAGATCGAGGGCGCAGGCACGCCGACTATCCGCGTCAAAGGCGTGTGCAAGCTGAAAGGCGCAAAGCACCGAATCATTCCTGATCGGATCGAAGCCGGAACGTTCATCATTGCAGGTGCCATGACTGGTGGCGATCTCAACGTTGCCGGATGCGATCCCTCACACCTCGCCGCGCTCCTGGCAAAGCTGCATGAGGTCGGCGTAAAGACTCGCGTGAACGACGACGCAGTCCGCGTGATGGGAGATAATCCGTTCACCGCCTCGGACATGTCGACCGAAGAGCATCCCGGCTTTCCGACCGATTGTCAGGCGCAGTACATGGCCCTGGCGACGCAGGCCGAAGGCACGTCGGTCATCACCGAGAATATTTTCGAGAACCGCTTCATGCACGCCCAGGAACTGGTGCGCATGGGCGCAAATATCAAGATCGAGGGACATCGCGCCGTCGTCCGCGGCAAGACTCAACTGAGCGCAGCCGCAGTCCTGGCGAGCGATCTGCGCGCGTCAGCCTCGCTCGTGCTCGCCGCGCTCGTAGCCGACGGAGAGACGATCATCGACCGCGTCTATCACATCGACCGCGGATACGAGCACATCGAAGAAAAGCTGAAAGGCGTTGGCGCCCAGATCCGCCGCATCGGGGAGATGTTCCCCAAGAAAGCCGTCGCAGCGAGGTAATCCCTGAAAATAAAGACCGCTGAGGACGCCGAGGACAGAGAGGAATCTTTCTTCGTCATCTCGAACCGAAGTGGAGAGACCTTTGGTTTCGTAGCTTCTTTACTCATTTCCATAGCCGGCTGAGGTCATTACTTCCGCGAAGAATGCTTGGCGGCTGATTTCTTCTCCCCCAGCACAATCCGCGCGACTCGGCTCCTTGCCAGGTGCGTGGTCTTCCCCTTCACCGTGACGCTCACGCTCGCGCTGTTCATAGAAACAACGTTCCCCAGCAGCACCGTTCCATCCCGCAAAACAACGGTATCGACCGTCAGCGGCGTCAAGTCAATGTCGACCGCTCCCGGCATGGAGTTCGCCGCGATATCCACGGACGCGCTGCCGTTAGCATAGCCTTCCTTGCTGAACTCGAGCGTGTGCTTTCCCGGAGCAATCGGCACCACCTGCGGCGTGACGCCCGCGTCCTGCGAATCAACTTTGATCGTGGCCCCAGCAGGATTGCTGTTCACGTGCATCTTGACTTTCATCGGCTCGTCCGATGGCAGATGCTGCGCCTCCAGCTGCATCGTCGAGAAAGAGCCCATCGTGTGAGCGGTGACCGGGATCTTCACCCGTTGTCCGGCTGCCAGATTCGTGACTTCGATGTATCCTTCGCCGACCCGCTTGCCGCTCTTATCGAGCAGATAGAGGTAGAACGACGCAGAAGGAATCGCTTTCGAGCTCAGATTTTCCGCCCATGCCTCGCCCAGCAGATCGTTCTGGCCTGACGTTGAACTGATCTGCCGCAACTTCCCCACCGAAAAGCGCAGGATCGCGTTCTTGCCATCGGGCGGCCACGTTAACACCGTATCGGCAGCGAACGCGCCGCCGACAATAAACAGCAGGAGTAAAGGAATAATCCAGAGAGTCTTTCGCATCGTGCATCTATGTTGCCGGGATCAGGCTGGCCGGCACAACTGGAATATCGAAAACCTGCTTACTGAAGTGAATGTCCCTGCGCCGTGATTCACGACCGCAGATTACTCTCGTGTCAACCTCTCAATAAGTGATCGATGCTCCGGATACTCCCGCACCAACTCCGCCCGCTTCGCCATCTCAAAATCCTTAAAGTCAAATCCCGGGGCCACCGTGCACCCGACCAGCGCCCACGATTTCCAGTCCGCCACATGCGATCCGAACCAGCACCCGGCCGGCACGACTGCCTGAAACACCTGTCCCGCTCCGGGATCGTTCCCCAGAAGAATCCTCGAGCACTTCCCTTCCCGGTCGATCACCTCGACCGCAAGCGGCGATCCGGCGTAGAAATGCCAGACCTCATCCGAGCGCAGCCGATGAAATGCCGAGAAGTTTTTTGCCTTCGAGCAGAAAATAGATGGCGGTCGATGCGGCGCGCGCTCCAGCAAATCCCGGCGGCAGCGCCTCGCGCGCGATCATGAGATCGGAGCGGTAGGTCTGGCGAAAATACCCGCCCTCAGGATGCGGTTCGAGCATTAGCTCGTTAATCCAGTCGGCAGCCGATTTATTTGGATGAACGGTCACCGCAAAACTATACTGCCAGCCGCGATTTTCCGCCCATCTCACACATTGCGGCATCCGGGTCGCCATCCTCTGCGATCTGGGGTGGGCACCCCGAAGTTGGGATATCCGAAATTCCTCTGCGGCCTCCGCGCCCTCTGCGTTGAAAAGCTCTCCAAAAACAAGATCGGCGCCGAACGAATGGAGCGGGTTAGCATCCATTCGCGGCGCCTTTCCCTTGCGGAGACAACTCTTAAGCGAAGACTTACTTCACCATGATCTTGTTGCCGGTCTGGTCAAGCGTGCCGCGCACGCGCACGCGCTTGCCTTCGAACTTGGCAACTTCCGGCTGATGATCGATGTCATAGCTCTTGCCCGACGCGTCCTGCAGAACATACTTGTTGCCCTGCTTCACGATCGTGCCGGTAAAGGTCTGCGTGTCGCTGGTGGCAGCACCCGGACCACCGGCTGATCCGGCGCTTCCGCCAGGTGACGCTGCGCCCGGCGTCGTCCCTGAATTCGGTGTAGTGCCAGGGTTGTTGGATCCCGGCGTTCCCGACTGCGGAGTGTTCGCGCCCGGTGTGCTGTTCGGATTGTTCGTGTTGTTCGGATTCTGCGATTGCGGAGTTTGCTGCGACGCGGGCGGCTGTTCCGGCGTAGGCGGAGCCTGCTGCGGCGCCGTTCCCGGCGTTGCGCTTGATGGAGATGAAGGCTGCGTCTGGCTTGGTGAAGTCGACGGTTGCTGCCCCGGCGTTGCGCCCGGCGACGAAGGCTGCGTCTGGCTTGGTGTCGTCGACGGTGACGTCTGCGCGTGGAGCACGCCGCCCCAGGAGATCATGCCGATCCCGATCGCCAGGGTGGCGAGAAACGATGGGTATTGAAACTTCTTCACAAATCCTCCAGGAGCCGTTGCGGCTCATATCTTGACTGTTTGTTGCAACCGGTCTGCCACTAGTACAAACAAATCGTTCTACAAACACTCACGTTGCAACGGCACGGTTTAGCGGCACAGTCAGAGAAATTCTCGAAAGCATCTCAAGCCAGTTTCGCAGCAGGCTACGCGAAAGCCTGTAGCGCATGCTTCGCCATCAGCGGAGACATCCGAGCATTTCTTGCTCAGCAGAAGAAAACTATTCCCGCACATCTCAGTTGTCCTGCAAACAAAAAGAGCCGCGATCTTTCAATCGCAGCCCTTTTGTCTTTAGCTCTATCTGTGTGATCCGCGCAAATCCGTGGCCAGGATTTACCGGTTGCCGCCGCCGCCACCACCATGCCCGCCGTGGCCACCATGACCACCGCCGCCGTGGCGTCCACCACCACGTCCGCCGCGGCCGCGTCGTCCACCACCGCCGCCACCGGGCCGTCCTCCGCGTCCACGATCTCCTCCGCGTCCACGATCTCCACCACGATCGCCGCCGCCCCCGCCGCCGTGACCACCACCGCCATGCGGAGTATCGCGGTTGAAGTTCGGCTCATCCGGCTCGTCCGGAAAATCTCCGCCGCCTTCGATCACCAGCGTACCCCCGGGAGCAGACTCCGCTTCAGCGCTCGCCGCTGCCGGAGCTTCTCCGCCGCCGCCGGAAGCCGCCATCTTCGCGCGCTGCTCTTTCAGGATCGCCTTGCGCGATAGCCGGATGCGATTGCCCTCAACGGCCAGCACCTTCACCAGCACCTGATCCCCTTCTTTCAGTTCGTCGCGAACATCGGCAATGCGATGCTCGGCAACCTCGCTGATGTGCAGCAAACCTTCGGTGCCCGGAATGATTTCGACAAACGCTCCGAAGTCGGCAAGCCGCGTGACTTTTCCGAGGTAGGTCTTCCCCACTTCGGCCGTCGCCGTGATGTCGCCGATAATCTGCAGCGCCTTCTGTGCCGATGCCTGATCGTTCGACGCAACCTTCACCAGTCCGGAATCTTCCACATCGATCTTGACTCCAGTCTGCTCGACGATCGACCGGATCATCTTTCCGCCCGGCCCGATCAGATCGCGAATCTTGTCGGTCGGGATCTGCACCGTGTAGAAGCGCGGCGCGTAGTCGGAAATCTTCGCGCGATGCTCCGAAATGATCTCTTCCATCTTTCCGAGGATAAACATGCGTCCGCGCTTGGCCTGGTCGAGCGCCTCGCGCATGATCTGCGACGTGATGCCCGTAACCTTGATGTCCATCTGCAGCGCGGTAATGCCGTCGCGTGTTCCGGCAACTTTGAAGTCCATGTCGCCGTAGTGATCTTCCGCTCCGGCGATATCGGTGAGGATGGCGTACTGCTCCTCTTCCTTCACCAGTCCCATCGCTACTCCGGCAACGGGAGCCTTGAGCGGAACGCCGGCGTCCATCAGCGAGAGCGACGCTCCGCAGACAGTCGCCATCGAAGACGATCCGTTGGACTCGAGAATGTCCGAAACGACGCGCATCGCATAAGGCCACTTCTCTTCTGTCGGAAGTACGGCGGAAATTGCGCGCTCGGCGAGGGCTCCGTGGCCGATCTCGCGGCGGCCAGCGCCGCGCAAAAATGCCACTTCGCCCACCGAGAATGGCGGGAAGTTGTAGTGCAGCAGGAAGCGCTTCTTGGCCTCGCCCTCGAAGCCTTCGAGCCGCTGCATGTCGTCGCTGGTGCCGAGCGTGGTCGTGACCAGCGCCTGCGTCTCGCCGCGGGTAAAGATCGCGCTGCCGTGCGTGCGCGGCAGAACGCCCGCTTCGATCCAGATTTCGCGGATCTCGTCGAACTGCCGTCCATCCGGACGCCGCCTCTGCTTTGTCACCTGCTCGCGGAATATGCGCTCGCGCAATGTCTCATAATAATGATCGAGCTTGCGTTTGGCGTCTTCGTCGTCTTCCGGCAGCTCGGCCTGGAGCTTCTTCTTGATTTCCTTGACCAGCGTGTAGCTCTCGAGCTTGGGGTGCTTCTTCGTATCGAGCGCATCGGTGAGATCCGCGCCGACCTTGCTCTTGAGCGAGTTGTAATACGCGTCGTCAAACGCGGGAGGCTCAACCTTCCGCTTCGGCTTCCCTGCTTTGTCGCGCAGTTCATTGATCACCGCGCAGATTTTCTTGATCTCGGTGTGTCCGAATTCGATGGCATCGAGCACAGTCTCTTCCGAGACTTCCTTCGCTCCCGACTCGATCATCACGATGCCTTCGCTGGTTCCGACGACCATAATGTTCAGCAGGCTCTGGCGCATCTCGTCGTACGTGGGATTGACCACGAACTGTCCTTCCACAAGTCCGACGCGCACCGCGCCGATGGGGCCCAGAAACGGAATGTCCGAGACATGCAGGGCGGCCGAAGCAGCATTGATGCCGCAAACGTCAGGATCGTTATTCGTATCGGCTGACAGCACAAACGCAATGACCTGCGTCTCGCACTTAAATCCTTCGGCGAACATGGGCCGGATGGGCCGGTCGATCTGGCGGCTGGTGAGCACTTCGCGCTCGCTCATGCGGCCTTCGCGCTTGATGAAGCCGCCGGGAAAGCGCCCGCCGGCGTAGGTGTATTCGCGGTAATCGACGGTGAGGGGAAAGAAGTCGATACCCTCGCGGGGGTCGAGATTGGATACGGCCGTGGCGAGAACCACATTCTCGCCCAACCGTACGACGGCAGATCCGCCGGCCTGCTTGGCCAGCTTTCCTGTTTCAAAGGAAATGGTTTTGCCGCCGCTAAGACTGACTGTAACTGTCGTTGGTTCTGGTTTCATTGATTTTCCTTCGGAGAGGATGAACTGTCAGCCACGAGCTCTGAGCTTCGTGTTTTCATCTGAGAGAAAGCCGTAAGGGGCGCGGAGACACCGCTCCCCTCGACTGGATAAGAATCGCTTGCGCTTGAGAAACGCACGTGTGGAGATTTCCTCGATGCTGGCCGTCTCACCGGAGACGGTTTTTCAGAAATCGCCTGGGATTCAAAGCTTCATGGCTGGAAAATCTCAAAGCTCAAGGTTTCAAAGTTCTCAAAGGAAAGATGAAACGCTCTGTGCTTTGAAAATTTCTGAATGCCTGCCCTTGTCGAATGCAATGAATAAAAAAGGGCCCCAGGCCAAGTCGTTACTTGCGGATGCCGAGTTTGCCGATGACCGTCTTGTAACGCTCGGAATCGTATTTCTTCAAATAGTTCAGCAGGCTACGGCGCTTGCTGACCAGCATGAGAAGCCCGCGGCGCGAGCCGTGGTCTTTCTGGTGCGTCTTGAAGTGCTCCGTCAGTTGGCCAATTCGCTCGCTGAGCAGGGCGATCTGAACTTCCGGACTGCCCGTATCACTCGCATGCGTGCCGTACTGGTCAATGAGGGATTTCTTTTGCTCTCTGGCTAACACTCAGTTCCTGCACTCCTGTCTTTAATCGATTGTCTTTGTAACGTTTAGAGAATATCACGGCCACTTGTGCAGCGTAAAGGTTGCACCATGTTGCGGTGACGTAAGGTTGATTGTGTAAAAAGCGAGAGGGTGTAAGTTGGCTTTGCCTGACCAGCGAAGCCGTTCCGAAAGGAGACCTACACCCATGGCGAAGATAATCCCGATCGAGGAGCATTTCCAACATTTTTTGGCGG
>DASYZZ010000022.1:0-338823 GCA_035945695.1 Candidatus Sulfotelmatobacter sp.
ATAATCCGCTCTTCTGTCTACGCTCGCCATCAGCATCTCTGATATGTTCGGGTTATGGCTCGCTTTCCGCGCGTTGTCGTCGTGGATGTTCCCCATCATGTTACGCAGCGGGGGAATGCGCGACAGGTTATTCTGGCCAGCGATGCCGATCGCTTGACGTATCTGGCGCTGCTGCGGGAGTATGCCGCCTTCTATGGCCTCTCCATACTGGGCTATTGTCTGATGTCGAATCACGTGCATCTCATTGCCGTTCCGCATAGCGAGACGGCGCTTTCGCATTCGCTGAAACAGGCGCACGGACGCTTCGCCGCGTATTGGAATGGACATCGCTCCTCGACCGGGCACGTCTGGCAAGGACGGTTCTATTCCTGTCCGCTGGACGAGAAGCACTTGTGGGAAGCTCTGCGCTACGTCGAATTGAACCCGGTGCGTGCCCACATGGTCGAGACGCCGGAGCAGTGGCCGTGGTCGAGCGCTGCCGCGCATTGCGGGTTTACCACCCCTGACGCGATACTCAAAATGGAGCGCTGGAGCCAGCGATGGACCGTGGCTGAGTGGCGATCGTTTCTCGCAGAAGCAGAGTCGGCGGCGGCACTGGAGGTCCTGCGACAGTTCACTCACACCGGCCGGCCGCTGGGGACTCCCGAGTTCGTGACCGAGTTGGAAGCTGCAACGTTGCGTCCGTTGGCCTTGAGAAGAAGAGGTCGTCCCAGCAGGGCCGAAACCGACTTGCGCCAGCTTAACCTGACGTCAGTTGCATGATCGTAAAAAAATGGGGCATTTCCGTCTGTCCCCTTTTTTCCTGTCCCCTTTTTTCCCGGCTGATCTAGACGGCTGTTTGCGATACTACCTCACGCGGTGATATGTTCACGCGCATGGACGGCGGCGCGGATTCGGATCTGATTTCCTCAATCGCTTCCGATGTGATGACGTGTCTTCGCCGATCCCTGTTTTTCGAGCGCCTTGATGATGTCCTGTGCCCGAAAGAAGAATCGGGTGAGCGTGAGGTTTGCGCCGGGAACTACAGAATCTCCGAGCGAGTCTTGGAAGCATCAGGGTTTGATTCCGGTGATTGTGAAGACATTTTCAATGTCCTCAGAGCGCAAGGAGCCTGTTGCGACTGCGAAATCCTGTACAACGTCGTCGAATCGAGTCGATTAAAGGCTGAATATTGGAAGAACCGCGCGCATGGTGCGGAAGCCCAACCTAAGCACAGCGACCCTCAATGAGCGCAATCCGCATTTTTCATTAACTGAGCCGACCGAAATCACCGACGCCGGTGTCTACAGAGGTGTAGAGTCCAACCTAATGCGATTTCCTATTGCCGCTGTCACACTGCTTGCCACTACGTTCGCCGTTGGTATGCCGCAATCCCCCTTCGTTGGCAAATGGCAAACCCGCATTAGCCGGGTCACCAAGAAATCGGCGATTACGGTGAATATCGTTCAGGACCAACAGAAGGTCGGCGGCACGGTGGTATTGGTCAATCCAGACGCAAGTGAAATTGAACTGCCTATACTCAACGTCAAAGTCACCGACAAAGTGATTGGAAAAAGGGGACATGGAAAAAGGGGACAGACGGAACTGACCCCATTTCTCAGGCGTCAAAAACAATGGGGCGCAGGGTTGTCCCTCCATGATTTTTCCCGAATCGGAATTCCCAAAGGTGTCACCTACCGTCCGTTCCGTCTAAAGACCTCTCGGCAAGAATTCCAAATTACAAAATTACCCAGTTACAAAATGCTCTACTTCTTTCCCCGAATCATCCCCACCACCCGCTCATAATCGTCCACAGTCGAGTACTCAATCACAATCTTGCCTTTGCCCTTGCGATCCCGAATCCTCACCCGCACACCAAGTAACCGCTCCAGATCCACCTGCGCCGCGCGCACATTCGGATCCACCCACCGCGCCCCGCCCGTCTGCTCTTCTTTCTTCTTCGCTCCGGGCATATCCGGCAGCGGATCGAGCAGCCCTTCCATCCGCAAGACGAGCATCTCGACCTGCTCGATATTCATGCCCTTCTTCACCGCATAGAGCGCCGCTTCCGCGATCCGGTCGTTGTCCTCGAGCTTGAGCAACTCTTTCGCCTGGGCGAAATTCAGCCGCTTCTCCATGAGCATCTGCATCACTTCGCGCGGCAGCTTCAGTAGCCGCATATAATTCGCGATCGATGCCCTCGACAACCCCACGCGCGTGCCAATCTGTTCCTGCGTCATCTTGAATTGCAGGCTCAGCACGCGAAACGCTTCCGCCTGTTCCATCGGGCTCAGGTCTTCGCGCTGCAAATTCTCGATGATCGTCATCTCCGCCGCCTGCTGCGGAGAGACCCTCCGCACGATCGCCGGAACGTGCGTCAGGCCCGCCTTCTTCGACGCATGCAACCGTCGCTCACCGAGAATCAGCGTGTATCGTCCTTCTTCTTCCGACGGACGCACCACAATCGGCTGCACCACGCCCTGCGCCTTGATCGAGTTCGCCAGGTCCTCGAGCGCATCGTCGTGCTCCACAAGCCGCGTCTGAAACGGATTCCGATCGATATCCCGGATCGCCAGCGCAATCACGCTGACCCCGGTTTGCCGTTCGTGCGCTATTGCCGCCGCGCTTGAACTCCCCGTATCAGCCGCCGCCATCAACTCAATGGGCCCGTCTCCAGCAGAGTCCGAAGTCGTTTCTGCCGACGTGGACTCAGCCGCGATCGACCGCAGATAAGCAGCCTCCCCCTCCTCATCCGCCACAGCCTGTATCTCAATCGGAGGTTCAACAGGAGAAACCTGTGTCGGAGCTGCATGCGCGACAGAAGACGCACCAGCAGACTGCGAGAGCTGAGATCCTGACGTAGGACCACTTGGATGCGGAGCGTGGGAAGGAACCACGTGAGCGGTCGCCGGAGAAGCCGCCACGCGCGGGGCAACCGGAGCCGGCGGAGTGGCAGTGCTGGCAGCCGAACTCGCTGGCGCACCCGCAGCACTAGCCGGTGCAGCCGGTGGAACCACGCGCGGTCCAGGCAGCAACGAAGCCAGCCCGCGCCCCAAAGCCCGCCGCATCCCGGTCTTGTCTTTCTCTTTATCCTTATCTTTATCCGAGTGCCCCGCCAAATTCCCCGCCGCCGTCATTGTTGTCTTGTTCCTCTTTACTTATTCTTCATTGCCGAACTGTCGCCGAATTCGTTTGTCACCGATTCTTCATTGTCGGACTGTTCCCGAACTTCGCTTGTCATTCCGACAGGGCGCGAAGCGCCGAGGAGGAATCTGCTGTCCGTCCGCACCACAAATCCCCGCATCTGTCATCCTGAGCGAAGCCGTGACGAGCGAAGCGGAGTCACGGCGCAGTCGAAGGATCCCTGCCTGACCACGACCTCGCACGAGAATATATTGACCGCTATCAATATAGACGTACATCAATATACTAAGCGCTCTTGTCCATCTCTCCCGCAGCTGGCGCAGAAATCTCCTCGACCGTAGCCTCGCCGCGCTCAGGTTCAGCGACGAACGCCTCTTGAGGGCTGACAGCTGATGGCTGGCGTTCAATCAGCTCCTTCGCCAGCTTGATATAGCTCTCTGCGCCCTTTGATCGCGGATCGTACACCAGCGCGGCTTTGCCATGGCTTGGCGCCTCTGCCAGGCGTATGTTGCGCGGCACACTTGTCTTGCAAAGCTTGTCGCCAAAAAAATTCCGCAGCTCTGTCATGACTTGCTGCGCCAGGTTGGTGCGCTCATCAAGCATGGTGAGCACCACGCCTTCAATGCCTAAATCAGGATTCAGCGCGGCGCGTATGCGCTCAATCGTATCCAGCAACTCGCTGATGCCTTCCAGCGCGAAGTACTCTGCCTGCATGGGAATGAGCACCGCGTCAGCGGCGACCAGCGCGTTCAGCGTCAGCAAGTCAAGCGCAGGAGGACAATCCAGCACGATGTACTGAAAGCGATCGCGCAGCGGCGCAAGCGCCTCGCGCATCCTAAACTCGCGCGCCTCCTGGTCTACTAGTTCTAAATTTGCGCCGATGAGATTCTTGTGCGATGGAATCAGCCAGAGCTGCTCAAGCTCTGTGGTGAGCAGCGCCTCTTCGCCAGTGGCCGCGCCCATCAGCAGGTGATAAGTGCTGGCGCGCTCAGGATCCTTGACGAACCCAAGGCCGCTGGTCGCGTTCGATTGCGGATCGCAGTCGACGAGCAGCGTGTTGACTTCCGCGGCCGCGAATGACGCAGCCAGGTTGATCGCGGTCGTAGTCTTCCCCACGCCGCCCTTTTGATTGGCAACAGCGATTACGCGTCCCATATGAAGTTGTCAGGAAGAACCAGAGCACAGGAAGCATAATGCCGTTTGCATTTCAAAAGCAATGAAGAAGTGCTGTGCAGAGGAGTGAATTGATGTGCAAAACACGTCCCAGTGTTCCTGCAGGAACATTGCGTTGACGATCGGATCGTGCGGGACGCAAACAAACGGGCACGATATCGCGGGACATCATTGGAAGCATACTCGCTCCGCGAACTGCAGCAGTGTTCCTGCAGGAACATCTGGTCAGTCGCGTCAGTTGGCTAGTCGCTTTTGATTGCCCTGAGGCGGGCGGAGTAGGCATGTTGCGGTGCCGGCGTCAGAGTGTTCCTGCGGGAACACTTCTTGACGCTTGCGACGCTGAGATCGTTCTTGGAGGAGGCTCAAGCATCTTGCCTGATGCGATGCCGGCGCGGAGATGCGCCTGGCGGGGATCAGCCGTGCTTGGCTAGGCTCATGGCGCGATGTGTTCCTGCGAGAACACTTTCGCAGCGGAACAATCTGACGATGTGTTCCTGCAGGAACATTTCACTGTGCGACAATTTGACGAAGTGTTCCTGCAGGAACACTTGCCAGTAAACTGTATCATATTGAGAATTTATAAGATATTTCCCACTTAGTTAAACTGTTGCCTCATATTAATGATGTTATGTGTCGTTTATTGATAATATGCTCCACTTGTTAACTATCTTTATTCCGGGCCGGACAGGCTGGGCGGCTGATGGGGGTCAGCGGGTAGTGATAAGGAGGATGCGGTTGGTGGATTCGGGGATCGGGTATGGGCTGGAGAGGGTGTGGGTTGGGAGCAGTTCGCGGGCGGTGGAGAGTTGGGAGGAGCTGATCAGGAGGGCCAGGCTGCCGGCGGGGGTGACAAGGCCTGCGGCGGTGGGAAGGATCTGGTCGAAGCGTTCTACGGCGCGGAGGGTGACTACGTCGAATGAGGCTTTGGGCAGGGATTCGGCGCGGGCGTTTTGTATATTGATGTCCGTCAATGTAAGAGCGCGAGCGATTTCGCGGAGGAAGGTGGACTTTTTTTGATTCGATTCGATGAGCGTGACGGCGATGTGGGGGGCCCAGAGTTTGATGGGAATGCCGGGGAATCCCGCGCCGGAGCCGATATCGGCTAGACCTTTCATCGCAGAGGGCGCAGAGTCCGCGGAGGAACGGGGAAAAAGGTGGCGGGCGGCGAAGAGGCTTTCGCCGAAGTGGCGGGTGACGATCTGTTCGGGGTCGCGGATGGCGGTGAGATTGATGCGCGCGTTCCAGCGGAGGAGTATATCGATATACATCGATATATGATCGAGGTCGGTGGTTGTGAGTTGTTCGCCGCCCAGGAATGGCGCAAGCAGCTCGGCAATGCGCGCGGGTTGCATGGACGGATTGTAAAGCCAGGGTCGGGGATGTTGCCGAACGATTCCCTTCGGTATCGGATCGGAAAGTAGAGGAACTTCGCGGTGTTTATCGCAGAACATCCGGACTAGAAAATGACGGGCGCTAGCCCCGAAAGCGGTTTCTGTGGGAACCGCCTGCACCTCAGGGGCTGAAGCCCGCACTCGAGTGCGGTGCCTCGGCGGCCCGGCTTGAAGCCGGGCCCTTCCCCAAATCTTTACGTGGCGGCTTTCTCCATGACTTCAAACCGTTGCTCATTGCTCACAGCTCATAGCTCAGTCATGCTGCGCGCGTCAGCCAGTGCTGCATTGTAGCGGCGTCGACCCGGCCGGCGTGCTGGAAGACAAGGCGTCCGTGGGAGAAGACGGCGAAGTTGGGAATCCCGCGGACGTTGTACTGCGCGGCGAGGGCGGAGAATTTTTCGGTGTCGACTTTGAGGACGACGGCGCGTGCGGCGAGATCGCGCGCGGTCTGGGCGACGTGCGGAGCGGCCCTGCGGCAGGGTCCGCACCAGCGGCCCAGAAATCCACCAGGACGGGAACTTTGCTGTCGCGGATGACCTGCTGGAATTCGTCCTCGTTGACTTCGATGGGCTCGGCGACCGGAGAATCTGGGCCTTGCACGCTCCGCAGCGTCCGGTGTCGGAGAGATGCGACGCCGGAACCCGGTTTGGCTTCCCGCACGACTGGCACTTACGAATGAGTGGCATGGGATTCCTCCCGGAGTGATTGACGCGGCGCAACTTTTCGTTTGCCAATTAGATTTTAATTGCGGATTACGGCGGTCAGGTCAGCAGTCGGGGGGTGCTGTCTCCAGAGAAATGGTGAACGTTCCGTCTGTCTGCGGGGTGCACAGATGCGTGGAGCGCATCTAACGAGATCATGAGAATTCGACGTTACTGGCCAGTCCTCCTTTTCGTAAGTGTCTTTTGCTTAGCACTCGATAACCATGCCGATACGCTCGCTCGCAATGGCCAAATTGACAATCACGCTTCGGTGAAGGCTACTTCCGAAATTCTGATTAGCGCGTCTCCTGACAAAGTTTGGAGTTTGCTGGCGGGAATCGATGACTGGCCCAAATGGCAACCCGATATTTCGTCCGCTAAACTCGCTGGTTCTCTGGAGAGGGGTACGAGCTTTACGTGGAGTGCCGGCAAGGTAAGGATCACATCGCGCCTCGCTCTTGTAAAGCCAGTCGAGGAATTGGCGTGGACCGGCACAGCCATGCACGCGACCGCAATTCATGTGTGGCAGCTGCGTCCGGCGCTCCATGGAGGCACCCTGGTGGATACCAAAGAGTCGATGAATGGTTTCATGTTGAAGGTGTTGTATTCCTCCAAAGACCTCAAGAAATCGCAAGAGTCGTGGCTTTCGGCGTTGAAGCGGGAGGCGGAGCGTTGAGTAGTTGCATGTAAATTTGCGTTGCGATGCATCGTGCACCTGAGATTTCGACGAAGTCAAAATCGGTGCTCCATGCCGCGTCGCGCCCACCCTTCGCAAAATGCGCGAAGAGTGGGGCACCCAATTCTGTGGTGGTTCTCGCGAAAGCAAAGGCTGCGCCACCCGCCCGCTACATGAGTGGCTGCGTCATCGCGGCGAGACGAGCCTTCATCCTGTGATTTTCGGGAAGCAGTTCCAGGTAACGGCGCACGTGTTGCACGGCGCGGGCAGGATTGCCGCTGTGCCAGTAGAGCAGAGCAAGGAGTTCTTCATTGGCGGGGATCGGAGCAGGCCGCCTTTTCGGCAGACTGGAGAGGAACTCGCGCGCTACCGGATCGTCCGGCGCTGGAAGCGGACCGCGCAAATATGTCTCGGGAGATTTGAATTCCGCTTGTGCAGCTTCGACCATTGCGATCAGGCCTTCGATGGTATTGAAGCGTTCGAAGAAAGGCGGTCCGAACTGTTCAAAGACGGCTGAGCTCCCTGCGAGTTCGCTCTCACCCCAATGTGCTGAGAAGAAATGTGTCCCATCACGGTGGAGGTAAGCATGCAGGCAGACACGGTTCCGCAATGCCTCGTCGGACTCGAATGGGTCGGCGACGCATACGAACAGCTTGACGAGAACATCGCTCGATGACGGACGCCTTTGAAAAACGACGGAGTGCTCGACTGCACCACAGCGCTTCACGAAGGACGAACGCTCGATCCGAAAGCCGAGCCTGAGCATCACCGGCTTCCACGCATTCCGCAACTGTGCTGCTGTGTAGTGGGACATCGATGATGAGCCGCTGCTTCGGTGTTTTTCGCAGCGATGATACAGCATCAGTGTTGGATGGATGAGTCGCTGGCGAAAATCACACTACAGTTATTGATTCTGAATGTTGCCGTTGTGGCTGCGATCGGGTTGTTCGATTTTTTCGTAGTGTGCGCGGTAGGCGTACACGAGGGCGAGTAAGGGGGCGGCGACGAGGACTCCCCAGAAGGGCCAGAGAATTCCGAGGACGATGGGGGCGAGGATCGACGCCCAGATGGGGACCTTGGCCGTTCTCCTCATGATGTAGGGCTGGAGCAGGAGGCCGTCGAGCAGGGCGATGAAGACGTAGAGGACGAGAACGCCGAGAGGGTGCTTCCAGTCCATCCATTTAATGGTGGCGGTGAGAACGGGGCCGAGCAGGCTGAGGATCGGGCCGAGATGCGGAACGATTTGGAGGACGGCGGCGAGGAGCGCCCAGAGTGGAGCGAGCGGGATCTGGAGGATGTAGAGTCCGATGAACCAGAGCGCGCCGACGGTGAGTGAGTCGAGGAGTTGGGCGACGGCCCAATTCTTGAGCGCGTTGCCGGTGAGGCGCAGGTGATCTCCGAGGTCCATAGGGTTCGTGGGCAATTGTTTTGATGCTAAGCGCGGGCGCGGAGTGAAATCGCGCTGAAGTTGTTCACGCAAAAGAAAATCAACCACAAAGGGCACGAAGGGGCACGAAGGTTCTTTAGATCTTGTTGCCTTCCGAGTTTGTAACCTGTGCGAAGTGCCAGAGTATTCCTGTGGGATCGCATAGGTAGGTCACGGTGAGCCCCCAAGGCTCGGCGCGGGGCGGCGCGGGAGCGGTCACGCCAAATTGATTCGCGAGGTCGAGGGAATTGAGGTGTTGCCACCAAGCGTGAACGTCCGTGACGAGAACATGCATTACGGAGTTCTCAGCCCATTCCTTGACGTAATGTCCCTGGAGAAGAAAAGCGTGCGAGCCCAAGCTGAGCTCGGCGAGGGTGTCTCCGAGCCGGTACACGTGGAAACCGATCGTTTCGTAAAAGCGGAGACTGGTTTCGAAATCCCTGGCGGGGAGGAAAGGGCGGAATGCGCGAATTCCTGGAATGAGAGAATCGATGGAGGACATGGGTGGTCCTTTCGGGGTTGAGTAGTGCTCAGGTTCAGGTTGCCGTCATCAATATATGAGGAAGCGAGCGCGGCGGAGATACTCGGCATTCATTTCTTCGACAAAGTTCAAAGGCCCACTTCTGGCAACACCAGCCAGAAATGGGGCACCCTGCGCGTGCGCAACGCCAGGTCCGAGTGGTGAAGTCTTGCCCGGAATCCGCTATACACTTTCAGAACTCGATCGGCGCAGGTTGGGTAGATTCACTTGCATCAAGTCTTGGAAGGAGGATGGATGGAATGAACTTGGGACGGCGGCGATTACTTCAAGTGTTGTCGTATGCTTGCGGGGCCCGGTTCATTTTGCAGCGGAATGAATTGGCGATCGCGGCACAGAAGCCTGCAGCGCCGGCGAGTGCAGCGGATGGTGCAAAGGCGGTTGTGGAACAAGCGAAAGGAACGAAGATGGAAAAGGTGGCGGGAATTGGAGGGTTGTTTTTTCGGGCGCATGACCCGAAAGCTTTGGGGCAGTGGTACGAGCAACACCTGGGGATCTCGCTGACACCAACCAGCGAGGGCGGAAGCGCCTGGCAGCAAGAGGCTGGACCGACGGCGTTCAGTCCGTTTCCGGAGAAGAGCGGGTATTTCGGGGACATGAATAAGGTGTGGATGGTGAACTTTCGCGTGCATGACATGGACAAGATGGTGGCGCAGCTGCGAGCGGCGGGAATTGAGGTGAAAGATCCGGAAACGTATGCGAATATCGGGCGCTTCACAAGGCTGCATGATCCGGAGGGGAATCCGATTGAGTTGTGGCAGCCGGCGTAGTGGGCGATTCGAAACCGGTGTGTCTGCCGAGTGCGGCGAAATTCGATCGCTCCGATCGTCGCTGGATATTGCCGGAAGATTCAACCTTGTTTCGAAAAACACAGTTGTTCCTACCGTGACATTGAATAGCCGACGCGCGCGAGCGAAAGACAGACCCGACGCAAGCCGCAAAATCGTTCATCTTGACAGGCTGGTCCCTGCATGGTCTAGTGAGCATCCTTGAATCGCGCCGCCAGGTTCGAAGAAGACCGGGCGCGCCGTTGGAGAAATGGAACACCGAGATGAAATCTGCCGATTCCGGCCTCTGTAAATTCCTGCGCAATGAATCCCTGAGTTGGAAGCGAAGCATTTGGATTCTTTTCTTCGCCTGTTTCGTGCCCACGATGGTATTTGGAGGAACCAGGACGAGTTCGTCCCCGTCACCGGCAACCGTCGGACAGTGGGCCGCGCCGGTTAATTTCTGCACGTATCCGTGCCTGGTGGGCGCGAATGCGGCTGTGTTGAATACGGGAAAAGTGCTCTTTTATTACTATCCGGCGGCCAACGCCCAGAACTCGCAGGCGATGGTGCTCGATCCGGTTACGGGTCATTTGACCAACGTGGCGTTACCGGTGTCGGAGGATATTTTCTGTTCCGGCCTATCGATCCTTTCGAGCGGCAAGGTTCTGGTGACGGGTGGAAATGTGGAGGGGGTGAAATGTTCCCACACTGCGAGCGGATGTGGAACCAAGAACGTGATGATCTTTGATCCCCGATCGTCGACGTGGTCGACGGGAAATGACATGAACGATGCGCGCTGGTATCCGAGCAGCATTGAACTCACCGACGGCACGCTGCTCGAGCTCTCGGGCACGAACGAGACCGGTCAATTCGTACAACTGGCGTTGGAGAAGTACAACCTGACAAGCGGCAATTGGGCGCCGCTGCCGGGATCGGCGAACCTGCCCGGCGCGGTTGCCCAGGTGTACCCGCGTCTCTCGCTCTTGCCCAGCGGGAAAATATTTTTGTCATCGCCTGCGGCGCAATCGTATCAATTCGATCCGACGACGAATAAATGGTCGTACGTCGCGAACGTGAATTTCGGGTTTCGTTACTTCGCGCCGCACGTCCTGTTACCGGGAGAGGAAAAAATCCTGGTGGCGGGTGGATCTTCCGTTAATACGAATGGCGGCGGGGCGGCTACGAACACTGCCGAAGTAATTGACATGTCCGCCGCTACCCCGGCCTGGTCGTACACCGGCTCGATGACCTATGCCCGCTACAACGAAAATCTTGTGCTGCTCGCGGACGGTACCGTGTTGGCCGTGGGCGGCGGCGGTGGGGGTGGGCGTTACGCGAATCCCGTGTTTCAAGCAGAGTCGTACGATCCCAACACAGGGCTGTGGAGCGTGATGGCGTCGCAAAAAATTCAGCGGACCTATCATTCGACTGCTGTTCTGCTGCCGGATGGGCGAGTTGTTTCCGCGGGATCGGATAACGGCGCAACGACACAGGTGACGTACGAGATCTACAGTCCGCCGTACTTGTTTAAGGGGCCGCGGCCGGTCATCCAGACGGCTCCGACTACTCTCGCTTACAACTCGAAATTCGAGATTACGACGCCGAATGCGACGAGCATCACGCGCGTAGCGCTGGTTCGGCCGGGGGCGACGACTCATGCCGATGATTTCGATCAACGGTATGTGGATCTGGCTTTCACGGCCGGCAGCGGAACGATCAGCGCCACTGCTCCTGCGAATGGGAGTGAAGCGCCTCCGGGGTATTACATGCTGGTGATTGTCAACTCGAATGGCGTTCCATCGGTGATGCCATTTCTGCAACTGAACTAGGTTAGCCCGGTGGATTTCGTTCTTCTTCAGGAACCACTCTTGTTTTTCTTTTCTGATCCTTGCACAGGGGTAGGACTGCAACAGGTTCTACCGGGCACTGCGGGGATTAAGACGGGCCGTGAGATAAATCCACAATGCCACCAAGAAAAAACATGCCGCGAGAGCGAACAGAAGCAGGCGTCCGAGCCAGGGCGTTGTGATGCATATCGTGCGCGTGCAGAAGGAAGTCTTCGCATTCCAGATTGCAGGTAATCCGGCAATTAGTGTGCCGGCCCAAAACGATGAATAGGCGCCAAGCAGCCATGCGCCCCATCTGACCTGCCAGAGAAGCAGGATGAGTCCGGCCAGGCCAATTACTGCTGGAAGCAGAACGGGCCACAGTGCAGATCTTCCGGTCATCTTGATCACGCCGATGTCCAAACGAAAGCTGGCATCGTGAATGATCACCACGGAGAGAATCAGTAAGTACAAGATGGTCGTTGCAGACCAGATCAGAGCCAGCCCGCGATATGCGCGGGATGCGAACCTGCCGCTCATCGTCCCCTCTCAAGGTGAGCCGAAATATTTATGGATTTTCGATCTGAGGCGCAGCAAGCGTCTGTAATTAGAGTCACAGACGGTTATTGAAGGAGCGGGGCGGGAAGTGAAGCAATCGTGTAGACGAGGAAGGAGACTGGAATAAGTTTTTTTCAGGGCTGAAGGCCCACATCTTCGCGGGGCTTCGGCGGCACGCTCGCCCACTCTGTTTACTCTGGTGGGGCCTTGTTGTTTTAGGAGTGCCCAAATGGTACTTGAACGTCGTATGGTAAGGACCAGAGTATGTCTTCCGCTATGCGGTTCGTACCTTTGCTGGCCTTGCTAGTGCTTCTGCCCGGGTGTAACAGCCTGAATCCGCTGTGTGGAAGTGCACGTCCTGAACCTCTGCTCAGTTCTTTATCTCCGGCGACGGTTACATTTTCGCAACTTCCACCGACGTTCTCTCTGATCCTGACAGGCAGCCAGTTCGTTTCCTCGTCGGTGGTTGTGTTCAACGGCACCACGGTGCCGACTACGGTCAACAGCAAGTCTCAGGTCACAGCCACCGTTACATCTTCTCTGATCGCTGGTCCCGGGAGCTATAGCGTCCACGTGCAAACTCCCGCAGGCACTTCCGCCGACTTCGGTTGCTCCAGCGGCGGCAACAGCGCGAGCCTGACTCTCACTGTGAATTGAAACCTGGACGAGAGGAGAAACGTCCGTCCCCGTTTAGGCGAAACGTCGCCATTCCAGGCATCATCCGGTCGACGATGAGATCGCTGATATCTCAACAGTGATGATGGGGGTTCAGGAGGAGGGTGGAGGCCCGGCCTTGCTCATGCCCTCCAAAATGGGGCGCGGGTCGTAATAGACGCGAATGGAGAGGATCTGCCCGTTTACCACGTGAAAGCAGTCGATCATAGGGATGATGCCGAACGTGGTATCGAAATCAAAGACGGTGGCGCACCACTCGCCGTCCACTATGTGCCGATTGATCTTTATGCCTTTAATGGTGGGGAAGAATCCGGTGAAGACTGCTCGCACTGTGGATGCTCCCTTAATGGGAGGGCCAATCGGTCCTACAAACTCTATGTCCTGGTGAAATGGCGATGCGCTGATATCCCTTGCCCCGAGCCCGTTCAGATGCGATTCGACAGCATGGATGACGTCTTCCCGCATTTAGAAGCTCCATTTCCAGCTGCCGGATATACCCACTTTCGCAAGGAGGCGTGGCAGGCCGATTTTACATGAGCCTCGGGCTCCACGATATGTGCAGAGCAGATCGCCAAAAGATCCCCCGAGGGGCTTCGAGAGGGACGGAATCGATGACAGGGAAACGTTGTTTCAGGGTTGTTTCGGGATGTGTTGGCGGCGTTGTTGCCATTCGGCGCTGTGGAACAGTTGCGGGCCTACTTCGATGAGGCGGGGGAGCATTTCGAAGATGGAGACCGGAGTCCACCGCTCGCCCTGGCGGGTGCGGAGTCCGCGACGATTCACCTCGTCTGCAATGTGCGCGTACGAGCCTTCCTGAACAATCAGTTCCATCAGCTGCAATAAGATTTCACGTTCTGCGGGATCCTGTTCGAGGCGCCGACTCTCCGGGCCGACCCGGAGTCCGAAGGGAACTTCAGCCGGCAACGGATCGGCGGCGGTCTCGACCTCGCGCTCCCACTCGATCGCGACCAGCTTCCAGCCTGCGTCTGAACGCTGTTGAAAGTCGATGGATTCGATTGGACCCGAAACCATCTGGCGCGCCCGCTCGGTCGTTTTCAAGGGACACCTCACAGGGATGAATGGAGAACACATCAGCATGCGGCGTTCCGGTTGAGGCGAGGGGAAGTCTCGTGGTTGCAACGCGGCGTTTCAGGGGAGCGTCCGGTAGTGGACCGGAGTGTTCTGGAGTGGACAGGCGTCGGATGCTCAGACGTTGCACGAGTCTTGTGAGGCGTCCTCGGGATCTGTTGCGCGCCAAAAGCCGCTGCCCTCAGGGGCTAACGCCCGCATCTATTCCTGGCTCTGACGGCACGGCTGAAGCCGTGCCCTCTCACGAACCAACGGCCGGGCTAGAAGCCCCCTTCCCCCAAAAAACCACTTGACCGTCGGCTTTAGAAGGGGGCGTCCAAAACCACGATGAGATGGCTTCTAGAAAATGAAGCGGGCGTCGAGCATGAGGGCGTGGTTGTAGGTGTGGAAGTGGGCGGTGGCGATCTGCATACCGGCTCCCAGGATGAAGCCCAGGCGGTCTTTGGGATCGTGTTTCAGTTTCAATGGACTCACGACAAGGCCTGGGCTGACAAAGTTCTGGACGCGGCCATCATTGGGCCCGCCGTGGAAGAAGGTGGCATTGTTCTCGATTTCGGGCCAGAAGATTTTGTGGATTCGATATTGCGCGACGACGTTCCATGAAACCGGGCGGCCGAGGAGATCAGAATCAGCGGTTGGCAAGGTCGCGCCAATGCTGGTCAGCACGTCGAGATTCTTGTATCCCTTGCCAGCGTGAAGAGTGGGGGCGAGCGTGGCGTGTGCCGCGCCGTTTTTGTAGCTGCCGGTAGGAAATGTAGTGACTAACGAAGCTGCGACCGAATAAGCGCCATTATCGAGATTGGCGGAAGCGAGGCGGTATTTCAGCACAGTGCTGAAGTCGCCGGAGCCGTCGATGGCCTTGGAGTTGTGCTGGATGTAAGGCGGAATATTGATATCGACTTCGGTGCGATACCAAGGGATCAGATCGAAGCCCTTGCCAAAGCCGTAATTCCAGGTGTCGGTTCCCGCGGGTGTGATTTGACGGACGACGTCGTAGCGGAACAGTTGCGCAATGCTGCAGCTGGGGGCGAAGAGAGGGACAGGCCAGGGCGGCTGTTCGGCCAAGGTCGAGCGTACGCGATTCTGCCAGCTGTGGAAGAACTGATCCTGACCGAATGCCACTCCGGTTGTAGTGACGAATGCAATTAGTATGGCGGCGAGCCGGGTTAGCTTCATCGAATAGGTCATCTTAATATCTGAATGGTTTCTATCTCCAGCGGAGAATTTCTTAATGCTCAACATGGTTACTGAAAATAGAGATTACCCTCAAATCCCTCGAGGTGCACTATCGGCAGATACGATCTACTTAATTAGACCCTGCGCCGGAATGCCGGACGAAGTTGCGGATGAGTTCTGGGGTATCGGGGACGGCGCCGAGCTGTTGAAAGAGGCCGAGCGATTCGACCAGGACCCAGTCCTCGGCAATTTTGCCGTTGGCGATGCGGTGGGTCGTGATCATGCGGATTTGCAGTTGTTTGCCGGTCGGCGGGATTCCCATCCATGTCCCCTGATGTGTGCCTTCCATTAGTAATTGGGTCACGACGTGGTCGGACTGAGCGATCATCTGCTCGATGGTGAAACGCAGATCGGGAAAGCTCGCGAGCCAGCCGGAAATGTGCTCCTTCATCTCTTGGGGTCCGCGATGGGCGGGTTCAACCGGAAAGCCAGAGCGGAGTTGATGGGTGATGCAGTCGTCGGAGAAAATCTGGTCCGCGACGTCGAGACGGCGAGCGTTCCATAGTTCGTCGACGAATCTTTGGATGATGTGTTTGGCGGAGTGCATGGGGTGCCTCGGGTTGGGGAAGCGACCTTGGTCATGGGTGGTTACTGGAATCTCATTTGACCCAGCCCATGATTCGCGCGCTTCCGAACAGCGCACCTGAGCCAAAGATGACACCTCCAGTAATCCGGATCGCACGATCGTACCATTTGGCGGATTCGTCCGCGTTTGGCCAAATACCGGTTCGCAACAGATAAAGAGATATGAAGAAAAAAGGAACGACGCGAATCCACAGGCCAAACGGCGATTCAAAAAACTTGATCATGCCCCTGAATGATAAGCGACAGGCCCGCCGTGATTGGCGAGACATCGCCATTGCACCCGAACTCTCAGTAAGCCCCGCCGCCTGTTACCGACCGACAACTCACACGGGGAACGGTGGCGTGTACTAGAGTTGTCCGGCGATGCCGGTGGCGAGAGTTTCGCGCTGCTGGTTGGTGGCTTCTCCGTCGATGAAGAAGCGGGCTTTGCCTTTGCGGACGTGGAGTCCGTGATTGGCGTCGATGTAGGCCTCGTCGCCCAAGTTGGTCACCGGGGTGGATCCCGATCCGAAATAGAATTTGAGTTTGGCGAACAGGTCCGTGGCGGCTTTGGGAGAAGGATCAATGTAGATGCGGAACAACAGCGTGTGATGGGAAGACTTGTAGGTGCAGTCGGTTCCTTCGTTGGTATTTGGAAAGGGGCGTGGCGCGACGGTTTTCGCGGGGCTCGAGTAAGTAGCGCCGAGGACCTGGTTCACTACGGCGACGGGCAGGAGCGAGCACAGGTTTGCGGGAGGCTCGGCCGCGTTGGCGGCGTGCGTGATGAGAAGAAGAACAACAACTGCCCACAACGATCGGTTCAGGGTGTTCATGGAATCCTCTCTTTGACGCTTGCAGTGCGGAGATGTTGATGGCAGGAATTTTCTCATGGGCGTCAAGGGCCGTCTCTCGGATCGCTGGCTTCGGCGGCCGTCCGCAGAGGGAGCAGCGGGAGAATGCCTGCCTGCATTATTTGAGGCGGGGGCGGTTGGGGGTTCTTCGCTTTGCTCAGGATGACAGGAGTGAGACAGTGGCGTCAGGGTGAAACCGTGAGTGCAAGGGAAAAGTCGAGGGCAACTCCTCGATAGCTGGTGCACACCTTATCAATCATGGCGGCACGATCGATGATTGCCGTGGCTTACGTTCTGGCGATGGTCGCCGTCATTGTGTGTGTAGATGTCCTGATCTTCAGGGATCATTTTTGGGAGCGGCTGATAGTGAACATCGGAATCGTGCTGGTGTTTGCGGCGTTCTATCTGCGATTTCTCAAACACGCGTGAGTCTGTCGGCTTCTGTACCAGCGGGTTCTGACCGAACGAGTAAGAGATCCTTCACTTCGTTCGGGATGACAGAGGGATGG
This sequence comes from Candidatus Sulfotelmatobacter sp., assembly GCA_035945695.1. Taxonomy (GTDB): domain Bacteria; phylum Acidobacteriota; class Terriglobia; order Terriglobales; family Acidobacteriaceae; genus Sulfotelmatobacter. The sequence continues at coordinate 17,107 of DASYZZ010000022.1, forward strand.
GCGGTCGGGAATGAAAGAAGGGCCGGAATTTGAGGTGTTTGCGGCCGAGAGAATCGTGAGGGGAGCAATGATGTTTGGGGCAAACCCCAAGACGGAGGGTGTCATCTCAATGCCATTACGTAGCGGGGGGACTTAGCTTAGTGCTTTGCGCCTGTGCAGGTGTCGGAGGCTGGTCATGGACCGGCTCGGATTTCTTGAGCGGGCGGGCTAGGAATTCACCGCGAATGGAGGATGATTGTGAAGGACTTTACGATGGGCTCGACTGAAGAAAAAATCCGGCTGGCGGTGGGGTCTGCGGCAGCCGCAGCGGCCATCTTTGCACCACTCAGTTACAAGTGGAAAGGAGTGCTGACCGGCCTGGCCGCGAGCGCGATTCTGACTGCGGTGTACGGAGTCTCCCCGATGAGACGGCTTCTCGGGTGATTTCGAATTCGTGGCAAGCGAGCGTGCACACGATATCCGTACGACACTAACCTGAAATCATCAAACCACAGAGCACAGCACCTGCACGCCAACCGGCGTGCCGGGTGTATGTGTTCACCGGAACTGCCGCACCGCTGTCACGGGACGGTGACGCTGACGACGTTGGAGGCTGCCGAGCAGTCCGAGGTCTTCGTGTCGCAAGCAACAACGTAATAGGAGTACTGAGCGCCGGCAACAACGGCGGTGTCCCGCCATGACGTCGCGGCGTTGCCCAATTGCGCGATTTGAGCGTATGCGCCCTGGCCTTTCTGCCGCCAGACACGAAGAGTTACCGTTCTGGCGTAGCTGCCTCGATGCCATGCCAGGCTCACGGAATGCGCTGAGGTCGCCAACGAAGTCGACCCCAGCAGGAGAAGGGCAACGATGAAAGTTTTCATTTCACACTTGTCACCGTCAGTCCGGACGGGGGCGGAGGATTGTTGGGAACGCTGGCGCTGACTTCGTTCGAACCGGCGGATTCGTCTCCGCTGAGAACTGCGGTTACGTAATACCAGTAGGTGGTGCCGCCGACAACGGCTGTGTCCGCGAAAGTCGCGCTGGGTTGACCGGTGGCATACAAGGTTTCGTTGCCCTGAGACGTTCCACGATAAACGTTGAAGGTGACTCCGGGAGTGGTGTCATTCCAGGAAAGGGAAACCTGATGAGTGCTGCCGCCGGTGATCGCCATGGAGCGAGGGCGGCGTACGACTTTCACGGTCTGAGCTGAAAGAGCGAGAGTCGATAATAAAAGAAAGAACAAGACAACTTGCTTCATTTGGGGGAGTACTCCTTTTCTAAAACCGGAATCTCGTTGCGCACGATTCGCCTGCTAGCCAAGTGAGGCGGTACCCGGCGTGACGAAGATTCGCGATTCGGTTGGCTGCGGTGCAATCAATGCTCCGCGTGGGGCGGAGGATGTACCTTCGTGAGGACCGGGGAGACATCGCGGGGAATGAAGCGGTTGCGAGGGCGACAGGTACGCTTGGCAGGGCTTGATTGGGTGGGGATTTGTGAGGATTCCCGTTACGGGACTACGGGAGTGAGATTGCCGTTCCAATTTGGAACTGTTTGGAAAAGCCGCAGCGGGGACTGGGCCGGGAGTCTTGTGGTATGAAGTTCAATGACGACGGTTGTCGAGGTGGCTCCGGGGTGAGTGCCGAAGGATCGGCAGACGTTTTCGTTTCTGGGGCAACGACATTCACGGTAGGTCGTAAAAGCGACGCAGAAAATCCCGTGTATATAGAAGTTGGGGGTGGAAACGGAGGCAGAGGATGACACGAGTCCGGGTTGCGTGCTTCAGCATTTCGCTCGACGGGTATGGAGCAGGTCCGAATCAAGACATCAACAATCCGCTCGGCATTGGCGGGACGGAACTGCACCAGTGGCTGAGGCTCACACGCACGTTCCAGCGGACGTTGTTCGGCAAGGAAGGCGGTACGACCGGGGTTGACGATGATTTCGCAGCCCGTGGCTTTCAGAATGTTGGGGCCTGGATTCTTGGAAGGAACATGTTCGGACCCAAGCGCGGGGATTGGGCGGACACGAACTGGAAAGGCTGGTGGGGAGACAATCCGCCGTATCACGTTCCAGTCTTTATATTGACGCATCATGCTCGTCTTCCCCTAGAGATGGAAGGCGGCACGACGTTCCACTTCATAACGGGAGGCATTCGCGAGGCGCTCGATCGTGCACGCGAGGCCGCTGCGGGAATGGACGTGCGGATCGGCGGCGGGCCGGACACAATCCGGCAGTATCTTCGTGAGGGCCTGATTGATGAACTGCAGATTGCTATCGCGCCGGTCCTGCTCGGCCGGGGCGAGCCGCTGTTCGAAGGGGTTGACTTGCGGGGTCTGGGATACGAATGCGTTGAATTCGTAGCGTCGGAGAAGGCCACGCATGTCGTCCTGCGGAACCAAGGAACGGGGAGGCCGGCCACGCGTTAAAGGGAGCCGTCTCTGCTTTCCGGAATCTTCACTGCAAAAGCTTCGTCTGCGTCGTGAGAGCGAACGATTGAGGGTTTGCCCGCAGTCCGAAGCCGCTTGCGCGAACCTCTGGCGTTGAGGCGCGGGTGCCTGTCGGGCAGGATCGCCCTTTTCATCGCATGTGTGATCAGCAAGCGTTCTGCGAATTGTTGATTCTGTAATTACCTCCGTAATTTTCCACGCTCACGGCATAAGTGCGATTATTCGACGACTCGCCTTAGTTTGTGGGGATTCAAATTCAACAAAATTGAAGAGACGTGGGAGGAAAGGTATGCCGAAGAAGCGGGCGTATGTCTGCTTAATTGCATTGACAGCAATCGCCGCTACATTGACGGGGTGCGGTTCAAACAATTCCGTCGCGCCGACCAAGTATGTGGCTGTCGCAGACAGCAGCAACAACCGAGTTCTGCTCTATTCTGTTCCGGTCAGCAGTGGTCAAGCGGCGGATATCGTGCTTGGCCAGACCGACTTCACCAGCAGCACGGGCGCGACGTCGGCGAGCGGATCGAATTATCCGGTGAAAGCCGTTGCCGATTCCGCCGGGAACTTGTGGGTTGCCGAGTGCTCGAACAATCGAGTGGTCGAATATAAAACTCCGTTTTCGAATGGAATGAGTGCCAGCATTGTGCTTGGCGAACCGGACATGAACACCAGTACGGGCGGTACGTCAGCGACGACGCTCTATTGCCCGAGCGGCATGGTATTTGACAGCCAGGGAAACCTCTGGGTATCTGACTACGACAACAGCCGAATCGTGGAATACAAGGCACCGTTCACCAGCGGCATGGCTGCCAGTATTGCGCTGGGGCAGGCGGACCTGAATTCATCGACCTGCGCGACGAGCGCGACTGCGTTGTGCTATCCGTGGGAAGGTCTTGCTTTCGACGGCAAAGGGAATCTCTTTGTAGGCGATTACAGCAATTGCCGGATTGTGGAGTATCAACCACCGTTCAAGACGGGCATGGCGGCCTCGATTGCCATTGGCCAGGCGGACCTGACCTCGTCGAATTGCGGAACCAGCGCTTCGGCTTTGAACAGCCCGTTGGGACTCGCGTTCGACGCGAACGGAAATTTATGGACGGGCGACTATACCAACAATCGCGTGCTCGAATTCCAGGCGCCATTCACGACTGGGATGAGCGCTACCGTGGTGATCGGTCAAGCCAACTTCACTTCGTCGACCGGCTCGACGACGGCGTCGGGTCTGTGGGATCCGTACGACGTAAGCTTTGACAACAAGGGCAACCTCTATGTTGCCGATTACGATAACAACAGAACGGTGATGTACGCTGGACCGTTCACCAATGGCATGAGCGCCACGACGGTGCTGGGCGCTCCGGATTTCACAACCAGCAGCTGCGGGACAACGTCAGCGACTGTTTGCAATCCGAATGGAGCGACTGCAATTCCGTAAGTTCGTGTCCCCATCCCGCTGCGCTCGCGGCGGGGTGGGGATGTTTTTCGGAATGAGCGCGTGTGAACAGGAGGCTCTTGTGGATCCGACGCTGACACGAATTCGAGAGATTACGGAAGAACTCTACCTTATCCGTGACGAGCTAAATAAGCGCGCGGCAACGCAACCGGCGGAGCTCTCCTCCGCGTTGTTCGACAGCGATGCCTCGAACGAACTGGTGGCATTCAAGGCAGCGGTCGACGAACTTCGCCAGTTCTTGTGGCATTACCTGAACGAGTTCCTGGGCCAACCGGAGAGAGCGATTGGAGACCGGTTGCGCGAATATCAGATGCGGCGCGCTGCCCAACTGTTACTGGCCCTGTCTGCAGCGCATCCTTACCAGATCAAGGCCCATCCTTTGCAAGCGGTGGCGCAAGAGGCGATCCGGCTGGCAGAATCGGGGTCGTCGGGAAAGTGATCGGCGCAACATGCCGATTGCGTGGATCGACAACGATTCGATAGTGGCTTTCAAGCCGCGTGATTCTGGTCACTGCCCAGTGATCCGACCTGTCCGTAGACTTCCTTTCGAAGTACACATCCTTCCGTCATGCCCGAATCGGGCGTCGGTTTCCTGTGCGACTTAATTACCTCGGCACGCAAGGAGACTCCAATGCAGTCGTCGGCTGTAATAACACCGGGGTCGACCCGGTTCTGCTGGATATGTGGCAGACCTGTTTCAGTGGAGAACGGCCAGAAAGATGAATACGGAAATATTGTGCATACCGAATGCTATACGGCTCGATTGAAATTGCGAGAAGCGGGATCGGTTGCTCAGAAAAAACGTGAATGATCGCGGGTACTCCGGTTTGGTGCGCGATTCCAATCTTCGGCGGTAATCTCCCACAGCTCGGAGGGAAGGCGTCCACTTACATAATCGCGCTCCATCATGGCAATTACACGCATGCCCTGCTTTTCGGAGATGCGCCGAGAGGCTGTATTCGAGATAGCCTTGGGAACGCGCAACACCGGGAATTTCAGAACGTTGAACCAGAAATCGGTGACCGTCTCGCAGGCCTCGCTCATAAGCCCCTGTCGTTGCCAGGGAATGCCGAGCCAGAAGCCGCGATTCTCGTTGGCTGACCGGATCAGCGAGATGCTGCCGATGAGTTGGTCTGGATTGGTTTTCAGGCGGAGTGTCCAGTGCCAGGCGTCTCCGCGCGTCATGGCGGGTAGGGCGACGTCGCGGTAGTACGTCAACGCGCCGTCGGGAGGGTAGGGCCAGGGTACGGTGTTCGCGAGAAAGCGAACGATCTCCCAGTGTGGGAACAAAATTTGGGTCTGCGGCGCGTCGGTGAGTTCAAGCGGCCGCAACCACAGGCGGGATGTTTGCAGATCTTTCAATGGTCGGTCAATCTCGCCAGGGCGATCGTTCCGGCCACAAGCGCATCGCCTCCGTCGCCCATGCGGTGGATTTGTCTTTGTGACACGAAGTGCACGGATTGGGTATTCCGTATTTATCCGTCATCTGAGGAGTGATGAAGCGGAATGTGTGCGAGCGGACGAAGGTGTTCGGGACGCCTTCCGACTCGATTTGCGGCATGTGACAGGCGATGCACTGGCTTCCCGGCGATCCATCCTTGTGATGGGTGTGCTCCTCGAGAGTTGCGGTGCGCGGTCCATTGGGGGAGAGCGGGCCGTGGCAGTCGAGACAGAGTTTGTCTGCGGGCTTGATCAGTTGGGCGTAGTTGCCGGTGCCGTGCACGTCATGGCAACTGAAGCAGGTGACGCCGCGCCGGTACATGACGCTCTGGACGAAGTCATTCCCCTGCATGCGATTTTTGTGGGCGGTGCCGTCGGGGAAAAAGTAAAAGTCTGTCTTGCCCAAGGTGGGATTTTCCAACGTCCAGTAATCCTGTAGCCTGCTTCCTACGTTGTAGCCCACGGGCCAGTCATAATATTTTCCTTCGATGGGTATGGTACGCGGGCGTCCTTGCGAGTGGCACTGGATGCAGGTGTCGCTGGCGGCAACGTAGCCCATGTGAGATGGGTTGAGGATATTCGCGCGAGAAGGATGTTCCGCGTGCAGACTGCCGGGGCCGTGACAGCGCTCGCAGCCTACGTTCCACTCGGCGACCTGTTTCGTATGAATGTCGTAGCCGACGGAGTGGCAGCCGTCGCATGTTGGTCCGGTCGGCCGCTTCATGTTGTCGGGAGGATAGAAAGGCGCCCACCAGTCCGCGCCCTCGCGGACGAAGTACTTGCTCCATTTGTGATTCTTGATCTCCCATTGGGCGGGGAGGGGGAAGTAGTCGTCGCCAATCTTGGTGAAATATCTTTGCTTCCACAAACTGCCGTAAACAAATGCAACCTGCTCGCGAGAGAATGGCGCGACTGTATTGGCGGCAAGGTTCGGAATGATGGCGTCGGGATGTTCGCGCGGATCGCGCACGATGTTGGCCATGGGAGTCTTCTTCCAGCGGCTGTAGATTTCCGCATGGCATTTGGCGCAGGCTTGAGATCCGACGTAGTGGGCTGATGCGATGCCGGCCTGTTGCGACTGCTCCTCTGTGGAGAGCGGGCGCAGGGAACGAATGAAGAGGACGAGTTTCCAGAGGTCGTCAGGCTGTTGGCGCGAGTTTTCCCAGGCGGGCATTCCAGTGAGTTGAACGCCGTTCTGAATGATGTAATGAAGGTCGCCATCGGTCAGGATCTGGGTCTGTTCCGATTGAAGATCAGGCGTGCGAGGATAGAGACTGCGGCCGACGGGCGTGATGCCTTTGCCGTCGATGCCGTGACAGTTGGCACATTTCGCGAGGAAGAGTTCGCGGCCGGCCTGCAGGTATTCGGATGAAGGAGTTAACGGATTTTTTTGACGGCGGGCCTTGCCGGGGATGGCGAGATTTCTGAGGCGCCGGGCAATGCCCGCTTCGACGGGGGACGGATCGCTGGTCGCGCGAAAGCCGCGTTGGATCAAGAATGCCGCAGCCGCGAAAATTGTTAGCGCTACCAGGAGAGACGCGATCAGCAGCATCTTCCATTTCGCCATTCCGGAACCTGCTACTTTGTGGTCAGAGAGTCTCCATTTCACTCATGATCCCGCCGGCGAGCGAAGAAGTAGCGGAAGCTTGTGTCGAAAATGGGTGAGCCGGAGTGCTCCTATTCTAGTACCGATGAGAGGAATGAAACGCTGAAAGAAATGCAAGCCGACTTATCGAATCCGCAGGAAAACGAAGTGAAACCATCAGGCGACCGGGCCGGGACGCGCTGGACTCGCGCCGACCGCAATCATTTTCTGCTGTGGGTGGTGGTCGCCTTGATCATTCCACCCCTGCTGATATTGGGGTTTCACCTGGGGAAAAACCGGTCCGAGATCACGGTTGGATCGGAACTGCCAGTCAAGGGGATTCTGGCGTTTTTCGTTGCGTTGGCCACCGTGATCGTGGCGCGCGCTGAGAAGCGTCCGCTTTCTGCATACGGCATTCCCATGGGGGAGGCGTTCGGATTGAAGTTCTGGGAGGGAATAATCTGGGGCTTCTCGATGCTGTCGTTGATCCTGCTGGCCCTGCATGCCGGCGGATTTTTTCGAGTGGAGTCGATCGGGATTCCGAAGGCGCGGTTCTTTGAGTGGGCGCTGGCATGGGGCGCGACGTTTCTAGCGGTCTCCTTGCATGAGGAACTCACGTTCCGGGGATATTGGTTATTTGTGATATCGCGGCGGGCAAAGTTCTGGCGCGCGGCGATGATACTTTCGGTGGCTTTTGGCGCGGCGCACCTTGGGAATCACGGGGAAACCGTGATTGGGATTGTTCACGTGTTCGCGACGGGGCTGCTGTTTTGCCTGATGATCCGGCGGACGGGCAATTTGTGGTTCGCGATCGGATATCACGCGGCGTGGGATTGGGCCGAGACATTTTTCTACGGCACGCCCGATAGCGGACTTCTGGGCGTGGGGAGATTTTTGAATTCGTCGGTACACGGAGCCGGTTGGATCACGGGGGGGACGGCGGGGCCGGAGGGGAGTATCTTGTCAATCGTGGCGCTGGTGGTGTGTGCGGGATTGATTCATTGGCGATTTCCGAAGGCGGTGTATCCGGATCGTCCGGTGTAGGGAAGGTTCGGAGTTCGATTTGGGGCCGAACGAAAAACCCCCACCCCTTCGGCAGGCTCAGGGCAGGCTTTCTGGCAACACCGGCCAGAAGTGGGGCACCCGGTGCGGACACCCGGCGGCCCGGTTCGTCTTTTAGCTATCTCATGCTTCTTACCTTGGTTTGTTCTCTTTTGTTTTCTTTGGCGATGAGGCTTGCGTCAGCCACTCGGTGATGTCGATGGGGAGATTGCCGAGAGGCAACTGACTGATGTATTCGCGTTGGGCAATGATGGCGGCGTGGTTGAGCACTGATTCGGGCATGCTCCAGGGCCGGTCCGAATAACGCTTCTCGAAGTGATGCATCATTCGGCGTAAATCCCAGAGATCGTGCCTTGATTGATTCAGGCGTTCGTTAGCGCGAATCAAGAGTTCAGGGGTAGAGAGAGGTTTTCGCTTGCGCTTTGGCATAAGGGTCCGAAGCCTTCCTGTCTGGATCGGCAAAGGACCGTCGCCAAGCGGCGTACGCCGGTGATGTGCTGAAAGAGACGTTTCTCAGAAACGTTGAGTAAGCAGCTTTATGGGGACTGCATCTGCGTGCTAAGGCAAATATACACCCGCAGGCTTCGAATTGCTCTCGGGACATTGCCGGAACGGAATCCCGGCATTATTTTCTCTGGCGAGATGGAGGCTGGTTCCTGCTCACGGCGTGCGGCGTGTTTTTCTCGTCTAAATCCAGTCCGAATTGTGGATGGTTATAGGTGCCGCCGATGTGGATGGGAACGACTTCCCCTTTTCGCTTCTTTTTGAAAATCGGGTCGATAAGTTTCAGGAGGAAGGATTTGAGGCCGCTGGTGGTGTCGGCGATTTTCTTGTCGACGCGCATGGGGCCGTGCAGATCGATGCGGTCGTTGATGATGTTGTAGGTGCCGTGGAGCCGGGCTTTCACTCCGGGGACGGCGAAGCGAAGATCTGTAAATGTGGCGGTGCCTTCATCGAGGGAGACGTTTCCGGAGAGGTCAGTGAGGACGTTTGGAGCGTCATCTTTCTTCTTTCCTCTAGCGCCGGCACTGAGCTTGTCGACATCGGTTTGTGTTCGGTTTTTTGCGAACTTCCCTTCTTCGACGCCAAAAGTTCCGCGCAGCTTCACCCGTCGGAGAAACGGATCTTTGCCGGGCGGAATTTCGATGTCGGCCTGCATGGCGGTTTCGCCCGACATCGGCGGACGATGGGTAACGAAGAGTCGGAGCACGTCTTGAATGCGGCCTTGCGGCGCATCGAGCGCCAACTTCGTCAATTTGCCAGGGCGCCCCGAAACGGCGGCGATGCTTCCATTGACGATGAGTTCGGTGCCTCCGAAATGAGCGTCGACGCGCTTCAGGAACGTGTCGCCGCGGCGCGCGTCTTCGTAGGCATCGAAGTTGGCGAGGAGATGGATTTTGTGTCCGCCGGATTTGACCACGAAATCGGGAACGTCGGTGGTTCCGGAGATGTTGAGGTGTTTCAGGGTGCCGCGGAATTTTCCGTTGGAAAAGAGCATGCCGCCGATTCCGTCGTAGTGGCCGAGATCGGCGTTGCGCAAAGTGTATTCGCCGGAGATAGGCGTCTCGCCAGATGTTTGCCAGGGGCCGAATTCGCCGCTCGCCTGTACTTCTGCAGGGGGCTCGGGCATGTGGAGTTGGAGCTTGACCTGCATGGGCCTGCCAGAGGCGACCTGGCGCACAGCGGCTTTGTGAATGGTGAAGAGGAACGGGTGAAGATGCTTCTCGCGTTCGGCAATCTCAAGCGTTGATCCATCAGCGATGAATTCGTCGATGATCATATGCGTGTTGACGGTGTGGAACGTGACGCCCGTTCCGATGGGGGGAATCAGCACGTGCATTCCGACGGCCGTCACGCGATCGAGATGATGGCGGAGCATGCCGAGGTAGCTGCCCTTGACGATGAGCTGTTGCATGGTGATCAGGGGAGACTTGATGTTGTCGTGATGGAACTCGACGGTGTCGAGAATGCATCCGGGGGGGAAGTAGGTTTGGCGGAAATCGCGGACTGTGACCTGGCTGTCGCTCGCTTCGGACAATTGCTTCACGATTTTTGCGCGTTCGAAAGGCCAGAGCGGGCTGTGCAGAATGACGAGGAAGGCGATGATCGCGAGAAGGATGATGCTTGCGGCAATGACCAGTGCGCGATGGGAAAGGAGGAGTGCGGCCGGGGTGGAGGAAGATTTTCCGCTCGTGTGAACGGTCCCGGGCATAAAGGTTGGAGGCGGAATTGACAAGGAGAGTTGCAGTGAGCGCACTTTCGTGAATGGATGAACCAGCGTTGGTGCAGATTGGGGAGTTCGATTGTTGAAAACGATGTAGTCAATCGGTGCAATTACGGATGCACCATCCGGGCTTTCTTCTCGGGTCTTAATTTTTGTTGCTGAGATCTGTCGAGTTGGGTGTCGGCGAAAACCCCCACTTCTCCCAAAATCGGGGAGAAGTGGAGCACCCGATTTTTCTGCATGGGTTGGTTTTGGTCGGGACGCAGTGATTGGGGTTGCGAAAAACCCCAACTTCTGGCAAAACCGGCCAGAAGTGGAGCACCCACGACTGCACGGAACTTTCTCCACTGCGTTGGGTTTGAGAACGAGATGCGACGCCTAAATATGCCTTGGCAAGGGTTTGTAAAATTTTGGAGCAGACCATACCCCGCGGAATCGGCATCCGAATCGGCTATGAGGCCCAAAGAGAGGGACATCTTTGAAGAGACGTACCGGGTGGTCGCTGTAGAGAATCAAAGCATGACCATCCAGGGAGTGCGAAGCGGGAAGCTTTTGACGATTGTGAATCCTTCGGGCCCCCTTACGGAGGCCGAGTATCCACCGGGGCGGTTGATTGCGTTGAGCGATCCTTTGAGTCCGACGCCGAACTAGGATTGAGCGAACGCCTAAGGCGCGGGTCTTTTTTGTGCTCTTGCGGCACCGCTGAAGCGGTGCCCCGATACAAGGCCAAGCGCCTTGATACGGGGCCCAGCATTCCAGGGCGGCTGCATTCCGCTGGGTTTTAATCCTCAGTTCCCTTCTTCATTTCTTATTCATGAGCGGCAGGTTCGTTCTCCTCTTGCGCTTGCAAAAAACAATCTAACCACCAAGGACACTAAGGAGCACGAAGGGGGTTGGGCGAGGTTATTGGAGGTCGGTTTTGTCGGGGTTGTAGTAGAAGCGGAAACGGAGCGCGAGATAAGGACCGGTGAAATCGCTGGGGAGCGGCGGGAACGGGTTGGATGCGGTGATGGCTCCCCAGGCCGGGCGGTCGAGAGCTACGTCGCCGGAGGGAGCTACGAGGCGCATGTCGGCGACCTTGCCGTCTTTGGTGATGGCAAACTCGATCGCGAGTTTGCCCTTCTTCATTGAGGCGGATTCCGGGATGAGGTTATACCAGTTCTCGCGAACGTCTTCGAGAATGCGCTGGAGGTAAGGGCCGAAGTCGACGCCCTGAGTGTCGCTGAGGATGTCGAGCGCGCCGAGCTGGCGTCCTTTGGCGCCATTGCCTAATCCGAAATCGCCTCCCTGGCCGCCTCCTCCACCGGCGGCTCTACGCGCGGCGGCGGCTGCAGCGGCCTGCTGAATTGCGGATCCGGCGCTCATGCCTCCCGCGTACTTGCTGAAAGAATTCTCCGGGCGAGCGGGCATCTGCATCTGCGCTGTCTCATTGCTTTCGAATTGCGGACGCTGCGCCGATTGCTGCGGCTGCTGCTGAGGCGGAGCCTGATTCTGTGCCATCGCCTGCGGCGGAGGAGCGGGAGCAGCCTGAGGCGCGCGAGGCCCCGGAGGCCCGGGGCGTCCGGGAGGCGGAGTGGCGAGGATCTTCTGCAATTCCTTGGGATCGAGCGTGGGATGACGCGAGGTAGCGATGCGATCTTTGTCGGAAGCGATGTTGGTGTTCGGCTTGTGCGCGGGCTTCTCGAGATCGGGCGGAAGCGCGAGGAACGTCATGTTCTTGTCTTGCATCGGATTCACTGGAATGGCAGTCACGCGATGCCATCCAATGGTTTTCTCGATGAGAGGCAGGTTCCAGAGAAGGATGAAGAGAACGAGGTGGGCGATGATGGAGATCCAGGCGGCTTCGCGGCGGCGGGAGCGCGCCAGATCGTCCTGTAACTGAATGAGGAGATGGGGGACGCGGGCGTCGAGCTCGCGGTAGGCCGTTTCCCAGTCTTGGGTGTCGTACAGACCGAGCTGCTCGGGCTCGTGCTTCTCAGGCGGAGCGACCGGATCTTGAAATGGAATTTGCGTGATCGGCATGCTCTGGGTCTGGTTGTATCCGCCTGTCGTTTAGAAACGAAATAGAGGCACGACGTTGCATTGGGCTTGCGTGTGAAGAGATGCAATCGGCGCGCGCTCTACCGCTTGGGTAATCCTATTTTCGCATCTTTTGATGGATTCTGCTGCTGACAATTGGGGAGCGACCTTGGTGTGTAAACAAATGTAAATGGAGGGGTTGGGAGTCGGGAGAAACCTTTTCAACGCAGAGAGCGCGGAGGGCACAGAGAAATGATCGGGTTCTTCGATTGTGCCCAGGAATAATCCGCTAAGAGCTTATGGGATCGGGGCGATTGCGCCTTGTGCTCCTACCGCGATTGCGCCTTGATTCGGGAGTGCGGCAATTGCGTTGAATGGGGCCGGACTACTTTTCAGGGTTAGGCGGCGCGGGGTCGGTGCGGAAGTGAATTCCAGGACCGAATCTTGCGCCAGCACGAACAGAAGATCATTTGCTCCGTAGGTTGTGGCGGAGAAGTAGGATTGCGGATGGAATTTTGAGAGTTGCCAGGTTTTGCCTCCGTCGTGAGTGAAGGCGAGGTTGGGGCCATCGGCGGCGGGGCGCTTGTAATCTCCGCCGGCAATGACGCCGTCGAGAGCGTTGCGGAAGGCGATAGAGAAGATTCCGGCGGACTCGGGGCCGTGAGTGATAGGAGTGTCAAAGACTTGCCATGATTGTCCTCCGTCGGGGGAGTGGAAGACGCGGGCGGCTTTGCCTCCGGTGGCGAACCAGATGTTGCGGTCGGTGCGGGCGGGTTGCCGGTGCGAGAGACGGCGAGACCCTTGGGCAAGCTCAGGGCGGGCTGCCGGCACTGGTGGAACGATGGCGAGGCAGGTGTTGGAGGCGGCGAAGGCGCCTTCTCCGTCGAGGGCTTCGGGGAAGTGTTCCGGAGGGAGTTGATGCCACGTTTGGCCGTCATCCGTGGCGAGCAGTTCGAATTTGACTTTGCCGTTTTCGCCGGGGATGGGATCGCCGAGAACGATTCCGTGGTGCGGGTCCCAGAAGGCGATGGAATCGAAGAATCCTTTGGGGTTGGTGTTGGTGAATTGGAGCTGCCAGTGTTGGCCTGCATCGGCGGTGTGATAGATGCGGGATTGGTCACCGGGGCCGGAGGACATGAGGAAGGCTTCGTCGGCGGAGAAGGCGACGACGCCGCGGAAGTCGAGCGCGGAGGCGTTGGGGACTTGGGCGGGAGTCCAGGTGCGGCCTCCGTTGATCGTGCGGAGATAGGTGCCGTGGGTGCCGCCGGCCCAGATGATTCTCTGGGAGACGGCACTGACGGCACGGAGGCTTTCGGTGGAGTGGGAAGTTTGGAGGGTTGGGGATTGGGCGGCGGGGGAGGCGGCGAGGAGCAGGACCAGCAGCAGGCGCATGGGGCATTTTCGCATTGAAGTCAAAATCCCCACCCTTCGGCAGGCTCAGGGCAGGCTTTCTGGCAAAACCGGCCAGAAGTGGGGCACCCCGTCGGAAGTGGGCAAGCGGCGCCCGGCATCCGGGGTATAGAATCTTGCAACCATTCTTTGGGCGGAGACTTCATAGTTAGGAGTTCGTTTTGTCTGCCGCGCCATTCGTGTTCATCCCGTCGCCAGAGCGTCCGGCGATGGATTCCTTTCGAAACGTTGCCTTGCCATGCGGGGCGCAGATCTAGTGGTTTGGGGAAATTATGTATCGGAACTTTTACAAAGGGGCAGGGATGTGCCTGCTGGTTGTGACGAGCAGTTGGGGATGGGGACAGGCGCTGAAGCTGCGTTCGCGTGAGGAAGAAAAGAAAGAGGCTCCGAAGGTGGCTGCACCGACGCCAGTGATGATGTCGATGAGGGTTCCGGCGGGGACTCCGATCAAAGTGGCGCTGGATTCGGAAGTGCGGATCCGGAAGGCGGGGCAGGCGATCCACGGAAAAACGACGGAGCCGGTGTATGCGTTTGACAAGCTGCTGATTCCTGCGGGGACGACAGTGAATGGGAAGATTGCGGCGATTGATCGAGTGCCGGGCAAGGTGCGGACGATGGACGCGCTGGATGGGAATTTTTCGCCGGTCCGGGCGGTGCACGTGCAGTTTGATGAGCTGGTGATGGCGGATGGGCGGCACGTGCCGATAGAGACAGTGGCGTCTCCGGCACCGAATGGCGTCCTGCGGTTTGTTTCCGCGAAAACCGAAAAGAAGAGCAAGGTTGGGAACATGGCCTCGAAGAAAGTGAACGAGGCAAAGAGTCAGATTCATCAGCAGTGGAGCGATCTGCAAAAGCAAGTTCATCAGCCGGGAAAGATGCACCGGTTAAAACGGCTGGCGTTGGAGCAGTTGCCGGTGCGTCCGCAATATATGGATGTGGGGACGAGCTTCAATGCGGACCTGGTGAAGCCGCTGGATTTCGGAACGGAGTCGGTGAAGCCGGAGGCGCTGATGCAGATTGGGACGCCTCCGCCATCGGGCAGCGTGGTACATGCGCGGCTGGTGACGCCGCTGAATTCGGCGACTTCGAAGAAGGGCGACAAAGTCGAGGCGCTGATCACGCAGCCGCTGGTCGTGTCGGATCACTTGATCCTGCCGGAGGGAAGCATTATTCGCGGATCGGTGATGCAGTCGCAGCCGGCGCGAAGGCTGGGACGGAATGGACAGCTGCGAATCCTGTTTCATGAAGTGGCTCCGCCGAACGGGCTCGAACAGAAAGTGGAGACGAGCCTGGAAGGAGTCGCGGTCTCGAAGGGAGAACATCTGAAGCTGGATGCGGAAGGCGGCGCGCAGGTAACGACACCGAAGACGCGCTATTTGACGACGGGAATTCAGGTGGCGCTGGCCGCGGGGTCGGCGATGCCCGATAGCGATGCGCGCGCAGGCGGTGGCGGCGATCTGGGCGGAAGCGCGGCGAATGGAGCGTCGGGATTCCGGCTGGTGGGAACGATTGTGGGGCTGGCGGCGCGTTCGCGAATTGTAGCGGCGGGATTCGGATCGTATGGAGCGGCGACGGGAATTTATTATCGCTTTCTCAAGCGCGGACGGGATGTGGTGTATCCGAAGGATATGGCGATGGTGATTGGGCTGGGGACACGGGATGGGAAGAAGACGGCGGATGCGGAGGGGAAGGATTCCTCGCCGGCGCTGCGTGCTTCATCGGAATGAGACGGATTCTTCGAAAATAAGCGGCGCGGGCTGAAGCCCGCACTCTTTTGAAATCGGGCCGCAACGGCACGGTTGAAACCGTGCCCTCATACAAAACTCAAATCTTATTTTGCGGTGAAGTCGGCGAAAGAGGCCGTCTTGCCGATGTAGATGCGCAGGCTGCAGGTTGGGCCGACATGGGCAAAGGCGACTTCCAGGCTATCGGACGGTTGCTCGACCTGGGCTGACTCCATGGGACCGCGGGCGACATCCTGCTTCTCGTCGTAGGCTGCGCCGGGCGTGACGTTTTTGTTGACGACAAGCGTCCAGTTGCCGCGCGCGGGAATGGGATAGAGCGTGTAGGCGCCGATCGGAATCAGCGAGTGGTTGAGCGTGAGTTGAGCTTCGGTGAACAGCGTCATGGGCACGCCGCCGGGCGCCCAAGGCTTGCCGTTGGAAATCTTTTCTTTGCTGTTGGGGATGGGATCGTAGCGCACGTAGACCTGGCGTCCATCGTCGAGATTGCAGGTCGTGGTCGCGGTGGCGGCGGAAGCGGTATTGGCTTGCGCGGCCAGACATGGGGCCAGGAATAACGATACGAGAAACGCTCTCCAGACGATTGTGGCGGACATGGGGAAGCCTCCAGCGGAAAAGTGTAGCGCTGGATGGGCATTCAGGGGAAGCGGAATAGGAAAAGGCATTTTGTAATTTGGTAATTTAGTGATTGAAAAACCCGGACAGGCGGGGCACCGGCGCCAGGCCGACACGTACTTACGGATTCGGTACAGAACAAGGTTTTTTGTTTCGTTGGGGGCGGGATGGTGTATCTTGCAGGATTCCCGTTAGGGTGCGCCGCAGTCAGGGAGCTTTGCGTTTGTCTCGAGTCCTGCATCGAAGGGCCGGCTTTGCGGTCAAGCTGGCGGTGATGATTACGTGTGTTTTGATCGCGGAGGGATCCTCCGCGTTTTCTGCCGCGCCTGGATTTCAGAGTCCTACCCCAGATAATCCCCAATCCAGTTCACAGAGCAGTGCGGCCGCTTCGGCTGGTGTGAAGCCGGAGGCGATGACTTCGAACATGAGCGGGCAGGCCGCGCAGGCGGTGCTGAGCCCTGCTTCTGCGGAGAAGGATGACGCGGTCAAACCTGCGGTCAAGAGCGAGTCGAAGCAGCCGAGCCTCATGATTCCGCGATTGCATCATGCGCCGTCGCTCGATGATTTCTTGTCGATGAAGCCACAGGGAGAGACGGCGCTGGAGATGGTGAAGGTCACCGGGTTCGCGCAGCGGAATCCGCATGATGGCGAGCCGGTGTCGGAGCCGACCGAGGCGTATCTCGGATACGACCAGAAAAATCTATACGTGGTGTTTGTGTGTTTCGACGATCCGAAGAAGGTGCGGGCGCGCATGTCGGTTCGCGAGGATGTGTACGACGACGATCAGGTCGAAGTCATGCTCGACACGTTTCACGACCGGCGGCGCGCTTACGCGTTTCAGACGACGCCGTTGGGCGTGCAGTGGGACGCGATATGGACCGAGGCTTCGCGCGAGGAGGAGACGCAGGGACATTTCGATACGTCGTTCGATACGGTGTGGGATTCGAAGGGGAAGGTGACGAACCAGGGATTCGTCGTGTGGATCTCGATTCCGTTCAAGAGCCTGCGCTTTCCGGCGGAGAAGGTGCAGCAGTGGGGAATCATTCTGTATCGCGGAATCACGCGCAAGACGGAGGACTCGTTCTGGCCGCACATTTCGCTCAAGATGGAAGGGCGGCTGGGTCAGGCGGCGACGCTGTATGGGCTGGAGGGAATTTCTCCGGGACGGGATATTGAACTGATGCCGTACAGCCTGGCGCGCGGGTTCCGGGCGCTGGATACGCGGGATCCGACGAATCCTTATTTTCAGAACGCGGCGATCCAGGGGCAGCCGGGGATGGACGCGAAGATCGTGTTTCATGATCACTTCACGCTGGATCTGACGGCGAATCCGGATTTCAGCCAGGTGGAATCGGAAGATCCGCTGATCACGGTGAATCAGCGGTACGCGGTGTACTTTCCGGAGAAGCGGCCCTTCTTTCTGGAGAACGAGGATTTCTTCCGGACGCCGATGGATTTATTTTTCACGCGGAATATTGGGGATCCTTCGGCGGGAATCCGGCTGACGGGGAAAGATGGGCCGTATTCGGTGGGACTGATGACGTCGGATGACCGGAGTCCGGGGCTGGCGCTGCCGGATTACTATCCGCTCTCGGGAATACGATCGTATTTCACGATTGCGCGGGTGAGCCGCGACATTTTCAAGCAGTCGAGCGTGGGTGCACTGTACACGGATTGGGAGTGTCCGACGACGGGCGAGTACAACCGCATCGGCGGCGTGGATACGCGATTGAAGTTTAGTCCAAACTGGACGCTCGACGGGCAGGCAGTGACGAGCACGAGCAGTATTTTCGGGAATTATTACGCGAACACGTACTCATCGGCGAACTGCGAGGCGAATTATTTTCCGTTCAGCTCGGGCAATCAGGGAAACGGGAATCATTATTCCGGGCCGGCGGAAAAGCTGGAGCTGCATCGCGATGGGCTGCACTTGACCTACGACGGAACATACAACGACATCAGCTCGGGATTCGTGTCGATGCCGGGGTTCATTAATCGCGTGGACATTCGCGAGACGAATCAGGATATCGACTACAGGTTTCGTCCTAAGAGTGGGTGGGTGGTGGATTGGGGACCATCGCTGATTGCGCGGTACGACTTCGATCACACGGGGCTGCGGCTGGATACGGATTACAGTCCGTATTTCGTGATACAGGGGCGCGGGCAGACGATTATTGCGGTGCATCCGTATGAAGAATTTCGCGAGCGGTTGCGGCCACAGGATTTTTGTTTCTACGGATTCGGGGCGTGTCCGGGTGCGCAGACGGGGACGATTTATCCGACACAGGATTATCACGAGCGCTTGAGCGGCGGGTCGATTCAGACGAGCTATTTCAAGAAGGCGACTCTGCTTGCGAGCTATGAGTTTGGAGATGCCGTGAATTTTGTGGCGCAGCCGGGAGTGCCGAATCCGTACGCACATCCGTATGTTGCGCGCGAGGATGTGGGGCAGGCGGAGCTGTCGCTGCGTCCGATCAAGCCATTGAAGATCGACAACACATATTTGTTTGAGCGGCTCGACGCGCAGGACAGCACGGCCGCGTTTCTGCAGGCGAAATATCCGGGCGCGGGGCGGAGCATTTTGAACGATCACATCCTGCGCAGCAAGTGGAACTGGCAATTCACGCCGCAGCTTTCGTTGCGGCTGATCCTGCAATACAACGCGCTGCTGGCGGGGACGCCGGGGGTGGGGTCTCCGTATACGTATCTGCCGACGCAGAAGGAATTCAATGCGGATTTTCTGGTTACGTATCTGGTGCATCCGGGGACGGCGATTTATGTGGGGTACAACAGCGACCTGCAGAATTTGAATGTGGTGCCGGGAATGCCGGGCGTGCCGGGGTATGTGACGAATACGGCGCGGGGATATATGAATGACAGCCGGCAATTCTTTGTGAAGGTGAGTTATATGTTTAGATTCTAGCAGTGAGCAGTGAGCAGTGAGCCATCAGCTGTCAGCTATCAGCTGTCAGCAAAGGCAAGCCCCGGGCGCAGGCCTCGGCTTTGCTCGGTGGACAGCCGAGGCGTTTGTCCCCACAAAAGACCCGCGGGTTTGCTGAATCCTGTGGAAATCCGGTAGAATCTAAAGATTCGAATCGAGGTTTCAAGCCACATGAAAGCAGCTATTCATCCGTCTTATAACGAAGTGCGCGTGCATTGCGCCTGCGGGAACACATTTATGACGCGGTCGACGCATAAGGGCGACATCGCGGTAGAAATCTGCTCGTCGTGCCATCCGTTCTTTACCGGCAAGCAGAAGCTGATGGATACCGCAGGCCGCGTGGAGCGCTTCCGCCGGAAGTACGCCAAGGTGGAGACGGCGAAGAAGTAACACCTTCGCCACGGATTGGCACGGATTTCCACGGATTTTGGAGAAAATTGGCCCTCGCTTTGGCGGGGGCTTTTTCTTCGGCTTTCGGGGCTTGGCTTTCGGCCAGGCCTCTGCGGATGCTGGCAGTTGCCTCCTATAAAATCTTTCTGAATGAAGAAGTTTTGGGATAACTCGGGATCGGCTGGGGTGGCCGCGAACAACATTGGCCGCATCTCGCGCGTTGTGCCTGCTTCTCTGGCGATTGGGTCGGTGACGATTTCTCCGGCTACCGTGTTGGCGCCTATGGCTGGGGTGACCGATACCGTGTTCCGGCGATTCATCCGGAATCTCGGCGGGTGCGGGCTGATCATGACCGAGTTCACGTCGGCGGACGGCGTACTGCGGAAGAAGGATCAGAAGGCGAAGCGGTATCTGCATTTTTATGACGACGAGCATCCGATTTCGGCGCAGCTGTTTGGGAGCGATCCGAAGGTGATGGCCGAGGCCGCGCGGATGGTTGAGGGACTCGGATTCGATCTGGTGGATTTGAACCTGGGGTGTCCGGCGAAGAAAGTCGTGAAGTGCAATGGCGGGTCGGGGCTGCTGCGCGATCTGCCGGCGATTGGGAAAATTTTCGAGGCGGTGCGGGCGGCGGTGACGATTCCCTTCACGGTGAAGTTTCGCGCGGGGTGGAATGACGAAGAAATCGTCTGCGTGGAACTGGCGCGGATGGCCGAGTCGTGCGGGCTGGCGGCTGTGGCGCTGCATGCGCGGACGCGCGAGATGGGTTATAGCGGGCAGGCGCGCTGGGAATGGATCGCTGCGGTGAAGGATGCGGTGAAAATTCCGGTGATCGGGAACGGGGATATCCGGACGCCGGAAGATGCATGCGCGATGGTGACGCAGACGGGATGCGACGCGGTGATGATCGGGCGGATGGCGCCGTCGAATCCGTGGATCTTTCGGCAGATTGAGCAGTACTGCCGGGCAGTCGAGCTGCGCTCGACGGGAGAGCCGGGTCCTGTGCCGACATACGAGCAGCCGAGCGAGGCGGACCGGTACGAGATGATCCGGACATATTTCCGGATGCTGATTGAAGAAGAGCTGCCGGATGCGGTCGGGAAGATGAAGCAGTTTGCGTCGTGGTTCACGCATGGGGTGCCCGGGGGAGCGCACCTGCGGAAGGCGATTTATGAGTCGAAGAGCGCGCCGGAAGTGCTGAGCCGGGTGGAGGAGTTTTTTGAGGCGCGGCTTCACTCCACTACGGCTGTATAGCCAGCCAATTCGTATTCATACGGGTAACTCCTAAGTCCGTGACACGGCGACACGTTCTTCTCTCTTCCCGTGAATTCAAAATCAAAATCACACAATTAGCCGATTCTGCCAGGCGGCTACTCTGGCGAGAGGATGATTTTGCTCTTCGCCTGGTAGAGGCGGAAGTTGGAGTAGCGGTGCTGTTCTTGCCAGAGTTGGCCTTGGACGCCGGTTTCTACGCGAACATCTTCTGGAAGCCAGAGATCCAGACCGAGCGCTGGAATGCGGGCTCGTCCAAACTTGATGCTTGAGGTCTGCTTCGTGTATTCGATCTCCGGCTGAGGGGCGAGAAGGTCGGTGTGAAGTCGGATCAGCTGAAAGTTCGCGCGATCGATCCAGGCAATTCCTTGCAGGAGCATCGGGACCGTGCCGCCGCGAGTCACGATCTGCGGATTGTAGTTTACCGACCCCGGAATTTGCGCGAAGGCGACGACGTAAACGGCGTGCCCGTCTCTCTTCTGCTGACCTAAAAATCGAAAGTGCGATTCCGCCAGGTTCGAGGAAGAGAAAATAATCCAGAAGGATGCGAAGCCTTGAAAGTTTGGTTCGTTCGTGTTTTTGACGGGTTGATCATTAAGTGTTGTGCGGTACTCCTCAAGGCGCACGCGATGTTCTGAAGCGCGATGCGGGAGGATGATGTAGCTGAATTTTTTGTTCGTCTGCACGGTGGGCACGGGGTCGAGGCAGCCGGACATTCCTGTACATTTTGCAACCGCGTCCTGGGCGTTCTGCCAGTGCAATTGAGTGACGGATTCTTCGGCAACGAGATCTGGCAGCCGGTCGAGGAGTTGGTCCAGGTCGGCCGATGTTTTCGAGAGAATCTGGGCCAAGAGCTGCTGGTCTTTCGCGGGTTTGAGTCCGTCCAAGCTGGGGACTGCTTTTCTTAGGGTACCGACGGGACCATCGAGATAGGGATGGGCAGAGGCGTAGTACTTCAATTGCTGATCGAGCGGAGGGGGCGCTTCGGCGGACTGAAAGCGCGGAGTTGGAGACAGAACAGCAGCCATCGCCAGAACTGTTGGAAAGAAGGCGCTGAGAGCTGGCAGTCCTGTCATAGACCGGGCTATTTTTCCTTTGGAGGTTGAGCTTGGGGTGCGGCTTTCTTGACGTCGACCGGTCCGCCGTCGTCGCCTGCGGTCCAATTGCCGGTGAGTTTGTCGTCGGCTTGTTGCAGCTGGATGGTACCCGCGGTTCCTTGCGCGTCGAACTCGAGGGTGACGGCGTCGGCTTTGTGCGATCCGCCGGTGATGGGGAAATTCCCCTGGTCGGAGTTGATCATTCCTGTGATCGCTCCGTCTTTTTCGGTGAGATCGAAGGCGACGTGGATGTCTTCTCCGGCGGCATTTTTGGCGAGGCCCTCGTAATGTCCGGTTACGTCGGACTTGGCGGGCGCGGGCTGGGTTTTCTGGGCCTGCGCGGCGAAACAGAAGGCGAATGCGAGGGTGAGCAGGAAACAGATTTTCGAGATTCGCTGAAAGCTCGCCGACATACTTACACTCCTTTAGCCACCATCTTTCCCGAATCATCGCGTTCGATGCGGGCCCACGGCGTTTTGGGATCGTGGGTGAAGACGGTCAGCCAGTTCTCGGGGATGGCACGGGCATAGTACTCCTTTTTGCTGGCGACGGTGTCGAGGGGGTAGAGATCGAATCCCATGCCCCAAGTGAGGTCGACGTGGGCGGAGGTGGGGATGAGGTCGGAGATGTAGCAGGCGGTGGAAGGTCCGCGAGGAGTTGCACCGGGGCTTTGCACCACAATCCCCAGCATGTGCGCGGTGTGGCCACGGAAGGTTTGGACGCGGATACCGGGGACGATT
This sequence comes from Candidatus Sulfotelmatobacter sp., assembly GCA_035945695.1. Lineage (GTDB taxonomy): Bacteria > Acidobacteriota > Terriglobia > Terriglobales > Acidobacteriaceae > Sulfotelmatobacter. The sequence continues at coordinate 39,520 of DASYZZ010000022.1, forward strand.
TCTTCTCCGCCTTTGAGGAGCGTCATCTGGCCGGTGGCGACTAGCGGATCGTAGTTGTCGGAGATGAAGCTGATCGAGTCGCGCTCGCTGGGATTGCGGGCGTACTGCCATTCGCCTTCGGGGGCGTAATACTTGGCGCGGGGAAATGTCGGGACGATTTTTCCGGTCTTGTCGCGGATGGTGTTCCATCCGCAGTGATCGAAGTGCAGGTGCGAGTTGATTACGATATCAATGTCGTCGGGCGCGATGCCCGCGGCGGAGAGATTGTTGAGGAGTTCGGCAGGCTGTCCGTAGAACTTGATCATGCGGTCGGAAAGCTTGTTTCCGATGCCGGTCTCGATGAGGACGGTTTGTTTGCCGGTGCGGACGAGCAGTGAGTTGAGGCCGGAGGTGACGCGGTTCTGGTCGTCGGCTGACATTTTGCGCGACCACATGATTTTGGGGATGACGCCGAAGAAGGCTCCGCCGTCGAGTACGTACGTTCCGTCGGAGAATGCGGTGAGTTCGAAGTCGCCGAGAGTGATGCGGAGCATGGGTTCCAGTGTGCCACAAGAGCGCGCGGCGCCGGGCCCATCAGGGGCTAAAGCCCGCATTTCCTATGCTTGCCAGTGGCCCGGCTTGAAGCCGGGCCCTTCCCCAAAATCACTTGGCGAATTTCATCCGAGACAAAACGCTATCTCGCTTGAGCTGAGATCGCTTGATGCGAGATCGAGCGATTTTTGCGGATGTGGCGCAGGAGTTGCCAGGTTTGGACGATTGTGGCGATGGAGAGTCCGATCCAGGCGCCGATGGCGCTGATCAGGATGGAGACATTCACGACGGCGGCGATTTTGATGTAGTGAACGGAGTCGCGCACGGAATCTGCGAGAACCACGAACGGGAACATGCCTGTCGGAGTTTGCGTGACGGCGTGGAGGAAGAAATTCAAAATTGTCAGTGTGGCGATGGATTGGAACAGCTGGCTTGCGAGGGGAAGCCACGTCCACTCAGGCTTGGCGAGGATGGAGGCGGAGCGCGCGACAGAGAACATCCACAGCAGCACGACTGGAAGATAGAAAGCGTGCACAAGGGGCGTTGCTTTGAGGAATCCGGCGGCGGGGCCGAGAATCATGAATGGATGCTGCGGGATGAGCAGCAGCCAGACCAGCGCGAAGACCTGGAATCCGAGTTCGCAGACAGTTTGCACGAGGGAAGTTTTGCGTTCCGTTTTCGCGAGGGGCGGAAGCTTGGCTGGATCCCATTTACATTCGTGATGGGCCAAGGCCTTGGTTCGCTCGAGAATGGCGAAGACCAGCGTAATGTTTGCGGCGGCGATGAGGGCTCCGCTCCAGAGACCCCCCATGGTATTGAGGATTGCGGAGGACCAGTCTCCGTTGGCGTTGGCCAGATTCACGGGGCCGACGATAAAGATGAAGACTGGGACGAGAATCCAGAGCACGACCATCTTCAGGACGAAGAGATAGATGGGGAACAGAGTGGGGCCGATCAGGTGGCGCTGAGGCCCCATGCGCGAGGCGACGACCATGGGACTGCCACAGCGCTTGAGGATCTCGGAGACTTCGGCCTGATCTAGCGGATGGCCGAGTTCTTCTTCCTTGGCGTCGATTTGAGAATGGAGGTCTTCGCCGAGTTCGGCGAGGAGATCGTCCTGGCGGCGGTTTTTGGGCAGCCAGAAGCGGACAGCTTGCAGGTAACGATCGACGAGATCGATGGGATTGGGACTGCGGCTGGATGTGCTCATAGTGCTATGCCTCTTGAAGAATCTTGTTTAATGACGAGTTGATGCTTTGCCACTCTTTTAAAAGCTGCTCGAGAATCTGTTCGCCCGTCGGTGATAGGCGATAGAAACGTTTATTGCGCTTGTCTTCTTCGCGCCACTGGCTGACAAGCAGTCCCTGGCTTTCGAGCCGGCGAAGCAGGGGGTAGAGCGTGCCTTCGTCGATCTCCAGGCCATCGTCGGCGAGAGCTTTGCGGAGCGTGTATCCGTAACGCTCGGTGCGAAGCTGGGTTAGGACCGCGAGCGTGAGACAGCCGCGGCGTAATTCCAACTTGAGGTTCTCGAAAACTTCTCCGATTTGGTCGCTACCGGGTGACATATAGTGTACGACACATACTGTATGTAACACAGTATAGATTGTCAAGAGAATTTTTGAATATTTCTAAGTCATTGAAAAGACGCGTTGGCCAGCCCGCGGAGTTTGGTATAGTGGAGGCCTGCAATCCAGGTTGCACCCCGTCCGCGGAAAGGGATTATCCCACCTGCATACGCTCTTGAGTTCCGAGCATTGACCTCTCTTCTGCCCGAGACAGCGGACGCCGGGCCATAGAAGGAGGAAGAATGTCTCGCGAACTGCCTGAAAATCCCAACCTCGAATTTCTCAAAAAACAAGCCAAACAATTGCTGCGAACCATGCCTGGGGCGAAACTTGCCGATGTACAGCACGCCGTAGCGAAGGACTATGGCTTCGCGACGTGGGCGGCGCTGAAGCTGCACGTGGAGTCGCTGGGGCGGAGTCCGGCGGAGTTGCTGAAGGCGGCAGTAGTTGCGATGGATGCGGCGCGCGTAGGGGAAGTGGTCAAGAAACATCCTGAGCTGCGGGCGAAAATCGACGAGCCCTTGCCGGATTATTCGTTTGGCGTACAGGCATTGTTTGCGGCGGTCCAGCGAAGCGATCGGGAGACGATCGACGTGCTGCTGAAGGCTGGAGCGAACATTAGTAAACGGACCGATTGGTGGGCCGGAGGATTTGGAGTGCTGGACGATTGCGATCCGGGGCTGGTGAATTTTCTGGTGGAGCGCGGCGCGAAGTTGGATGCCCATTCGGCGTCGCGGCTGGGGATGGTTGAGAAGCTTCGGGAGTTCGTGAGCGCAGATCCGGACGTGGTTCATGCGCGCGGAGGAGACGGACAGACGCCGCTGCACTTCGCATCGACTGTGGAGATCGCTGAGTTGCTGTTGGAGAATGGCGCCGAGATCGACGCGCTCGATATCGATCATGAGTCGACACCGTCGCAATACATGCTGCGCGTGGATCAGAAGCGGCATTATCCGAAAGACCGGCAGGATGTGGCGCGGTATCTGGTGGCTCGCGGATGCAAGACTGACATATTGATGGCGTCGGCGCTGGGCGATGTGGAATTGGTGCGCCATCATCTGAAGAGCGATCCGAATTGCATTCGCATGAGCGTTTCGGCGGAGTGGTTTCCGAAGAAGAATCCGCGGTCGGGTGGCCCGATTTATCTATGGACGCTTGGTGCAGGCCGGACGGCACACACGGTGGCGCGCGACTTCGGGCACGAAGATATTTTCGATCTCCTGATGAAGCACACGCCGGAGGATTTGAAGCTGGCGCTGGCTTGCGAGTTAGGAGATGAGAAAGCGTTCCTGGAATTTCTGGCGAAGAATCCGGGTGCGGCGAAAAATCTTTCGGATGAGGATCAGCGGAAACTGCCCAATGCGGCGCAGAGCAACAACACAAAAGCGGTGCGGCTGATGCTGGAAGCGGGTTGGCCGGTGGACACTCCAGGTGATCTTGGTGCGACGGCGCTGCATTGGGCGGGGTTCAACGGGAATGTGGAGATGGCGCGCGAGATCTTGAGGTTTCATCCAGAGATGGAACTGAAGTCGAAGGAATATCCCGGGACCGCGCTGTCGTGGGCGGTGTTCGGGTCAGGCAATGGATGGCGCAGCGAGACGGGAGATTTCGTGGGAACGATCCGCGCGCTGCTGGATGCTGGAGCGGCGATTCCTCCTCATGTCGAGGGCCTGGAGCCAAGCGACGCCGTGCTGGAGATGCTGCCATGAATGAGAAGAAGCGTCCGATAGCGGTGACGATTGTGGCGTGCCTCTATCTGCTGGTCGGCGTCGGCGGGTTGATCGGGCACTTCCACGAAATTGCGCCGATCAATCGCGATGGGTTGTTGATCGCGGTGACGGAGATTGCGGCGATCGTGGCGGGAGCGTTCATGCTGCGGGGGCAGAACTGGGCGCGATGGCTGGCGCTGGCATGGATGGCGTTTCATGTTGTGTTGAGCGCGTTTCCAGTGAGCTATGCGCTGGCTGTGCATTGCTTGTTTTTGGTGGTGATTGGGTGGGTGCTGCTGCGGCGGAACTCGGGGGAGTATTTTCGGGGAGCAGTGGTTAGTGGATAGTGAATCGTGGCTAGTAAATTTCTCTCCGCAATCGGGTGCAGGCGAAGGCCGATCCCTTATTACTAGCCACTATCCACTAGGCACTCGATCTCATCACTTTCAGGAAGGCTGACTGGAATTTGTCCATTTCGGGTTGCGTGCCGACTGTGACTCGCACCCAGGTTGGCATGATGGGCCAGACGCGTCCGATCAGGACGTTTTCTTTGGCCATGGCATCGCGAACTTGTTTTCCTGGGCGCTTGGTATCGACCATGAAGCAGTTCGATTCCGAGGGAATGTAGGTGAATCCGCTGTGGTCCAGGAACTGGAACGTCTGCTGGCGGATGGTGGCGTTGATACGGCGGCGTTCTGAGACGATCGACGAATCTTTGAGGCTGGCGCTCGCTGCGGCGACCGCCGTGATCGGCATGAAGTTCCAGAGACCGCGCTGCGAGAGTTGCTTGATCAGGTCGGGCCGGGCAATGACGAGTCCGCAGCGGATGCCGGCCATTCCGTAAATCTTTGAGAACGTGCGCAGGACGATGACGTCTTTGCCGTCTTTCACGAAATCGAGCGCCGAAGGCATGTCGGAGAAGTGGATGTACGCTTCATCCACGAGGACAACCGAATCCTTGGGCTTGTTCGCGATGAGATATTCAATATCAGCGTGGGGAGTGAGCGTGCCGGTGGGATTGTTGGGATTGCAGATGTAGAAGACGCCGGCGTTCGAGTCGGCGGCGAGCATGGCTTTGACGTCGTGAGCATACGTGTTGGTGAGGGGGACTTTGATGACGCGGGCTCCGCTGTTCTGCGCGATCATCATGCCCAGCTCGAACTGCGGGTCGGCGGTGACGTAGCTCTTTTGCGGCGAAGTGAAGGCGAGAACGCTGAGAGCCAGAGGAGGAGTGGACCCGACTGTCGCCACAACGTAGTCGGGATTCAATCCTTCCATCTGAGCGAAGGTGGAAACGAGGTCGTCGGTGAGTTCGGTGGAGTAGCGCCCGCCGCGCGGGATGATCGAGGCCATTGCCTGACGCGCGGCCTGGCTCGGCCCGAGGGGATTCTCGTTGGCATCGATGACGACCGCATTTGCGGGCGGAGCGTGATGGCGCGCGGCCGCAGCCAACATCGGCTCGGTCATGAAATTGAATGCGCTGGCTGCGGATGCTGCCGCGGAAAGCTGCAGGAAAGAGCGGCGGGAGAATCGTGGCATGCGAACCCTCCAGGCACAGGAGTTTAGCAGGGTTCTGGAAGAATCGAGCCAGAATTCAGGAGCGGCGGCTCATTGGTCCTCATGATGTCCGGCGTAGTATCCGGCGCGAGCCTGGATCTTGTAGTTCTCTTTATTCTTGATTTCGATCTTGCGGTAGGTGCCGTCGAGCTTGGTATTGGTCGGCGTGTAGCCGATGTTGTACTGGCTGCGCAGTTCGGCCGCGATCTGATCGAAGGCGTCGCGGAGCTTGTCGAATTTGTTGCCGACGTTGATGACGCGACCCCCGGTCTGTTCAGTGAGCCGCCTCATTTCGCCTTCGCCGGAATAGCCGAAGCCGCCGTAAAAGCCCCGATCGGCGCAAAGGAGAACGTAGACGATGGCGTCGGCTTTTTGGGAGGCTTCGATGGCGTCTTGAATCTTGAGGCGACTGCCCTCATCCTGGCCGTCGGTGAGGATGATCATTGCCTTGCGGCCGACTTCCTTGGACAGCATGTCGTGGGCGGAAAGGTAAACCGCATCGTAGAGCAGCGTTCCCGGGGCGTAGCCGCCTTGCGGAACGGGGCCGCCTCCCATTCCCGGTACGCCTCCGCTGGTGAAGTCCACATTGATTTTTGCCTTGTTCAGCGCGGCCTGAAGGCGATGGGTGTCGCGCGTGAAATCCTGCAGCAGATCGACGGAAATGTCGAAGCTGATCACGAAGGCTTCATCTTTGTCGGTGAGAATCTGACGGAGGAAGGCGCCGCCGACTTCCTTTTCCATGTCGATGACATTGCGCTGGCTGCCACTGGAGTCGATCATCATGCCGAGCGTGAGCGGCAGATTTGATTCGGCGGTAAAGTACTTGATGGTCTGCGGAGCGCCGTCTTCCGCAATGGTGAAGTCTTCTTTCTTCAGATTAGGAATGAGCGCCCCGTGCTTGTCTTTCACATTGAAAAACAGCTGCACGACGTTGACGTTGACCTTCAGGGTCTCAGTGGGTTCCTGGGAGTTGTCGGTTTGCTGGGCCGGTTTCTGATTGGCTGCGGGCGATGAGTTCTGCTGTTGGGCAGCGGCAAACTGGGCAACCGCCAGAATGGGCACGACGGTCAGAAATAGCGCTCGACACGGGGAAAAGAGGCGTTTTAACATTCCGGGACTCTCAGGGAGATTCTTTGTTAGTCTAATCCTGTAGCTTTAGATGCACCAAACTGAGTTAGATTGGCATCCGAAGAGATAGACAAGTGTTTTTCCTTGGGGCGGGAGGCGGATGACGGTGGCGCGGGGTCGGTCAAGGTCGGTAAGTACGGTTAGAATTCCATTGATTTTGCTGGTCCTGGCGGTCTTTCTGGCCGTTCCGAACCTTCAGGGCCAGTCGCAGGGCAGCCAAAGCCAGACGCAGGCGCCCGCGAATGCCCAATCTGATCAGGACATTCCTGATGCACCGTCGGCTGTGCAGCCGCCTGCTCCGAAGATCCCAGCCGCAACCCCTACCAATCCCCAGCCAAACCAGGGAACCGAGCCCATTCCTGGGGCGAATCCTCCGGCAAAACAGCCGCAGCCTTTCACGGAACCGCCGCCTCCGAAGATGCCTCCGGTCGAGACGGTGCCTGAAGGGAGCGTGCCGGTCCGCACGTCGAAGGGGACGCCAAGAAACCAGATCAATCCGGCGGAGAATCTGTATAAACTGCGGGTCACGACGAACTTCGTACAGATTCCTGTCATGGTGAAAGATAGCGAGGGGAGGCAAGTCGAAGGTCTTCTGCCCAGGGACTTCACGGTTCTGGAAAACGGCAAGCCGCAGCCGCTGACGTATTTCACCAGCGATCCGTTTCAGCTTTCGGTTGCGATACTTATCGATCTGGGGATGTCGGATGTCGCCGTGCAGAACGTGAACCAAACCTATGCCGCACTGATAGGAGCGTTCAGTCCCTACGACGAGGTTTCGGTTTACACCTACAGCAGCACTGTTAGCCAAGCCGTCGATTACACCGGCAATGCCAAACGCCTAGCCGGGGTGCTCGATTCGATGAAGGTAGTGCGCGGAAGCAGCAGCGGGCCGCCGGTGCTCGGTGGACCGCTCGGACCGCAGCCGCCCATGGTGAACGGCATGCCTGTCGGAACCAACGGTCCGCCACCGATCTACACTCCGGCGAAAACGGCGCACGTATTGAATGATGCGATTCTGCGGGCGGCGATCGACCTGAGCAAGAGAGATCCTACCCGCCGCAAGGTCATCATGGTGATCAGCGACGGCCGGGAACGCGGCAGCGAAGCCGGGTATCGCGAGGTTCTGCGTGTTCTGCAAACGCACGACATCCAGGTAAAGGCGATTGTGCTCGATCAGGGGGCATTGCCGGTCTACAAGCAGGTGGAGAAGATTCATCACATCTGGGGCCAGGGATACGCGGACATTCTGCCAAAATATACGAACGCCACAGGTGGCGGAGACGTGTTTACGGAACTATCGCGGAACTCGATTGAAGAGGCGTACGCGCAGATCACGTCCGAGGCACGCAATCAATACACGCTTGGGTATAGTCCCAAAGCGATTGGTGGGAGCTCGGCTTATCGGAGTATCGAGGTTCTGGTCGACAAGCGGGGTCTCGATATCTACACGAAGTCGGGGTATTATCCAGTGCCCACGGTGCATTGATTTCGGCAGGAATGGGCCGAGTTTTTGCGTGATCCGAACCGGGGTCACCTGAGTAACCTGCGGGCAGTACCCCGCATGTGATATAAAAAGCCCGAAGCCTCCATAAGGAAAGAGAGCGTGCGGCATGCCCTGAGGGGATTGCCCGCACCAAGGAAAGCCTTTGAGTTTCATCAACTTCGCAGCCCGAGAGATCAATTGCAAGATCGTGTACTACGGCGCCGGTCTCGGCGGCAAGACCACGAATCTGCAGGTGATCTATCAGAAGACTGCGGACCAGCAGAAAGGCAAGATGATTTCGCTCGCGACTGAAACCGAGCGAACCTTGTTTTTCGACTTTCTGCCGCTGGATCTCGGCTCGGTGCGCGGCTTCAAGACGCGCATTCACCTCTATACCGTGCCCGGCCAGGTTTTCTACGATGCCAGCCGCAAGCTGATTCTGCGCGGCGTGGATGGCATTGTGTTCGTCGCCGATTCACAGGAGCAGCGCATGGACGCCAACGTCGAAGCGCTCGAGAACCTGATGTCGAATCTGCGGGAGCACGGCTACGACTTCAACAAGATTCCGTATGTGCTGCAACTGAACAAGCGCGACCTTCCGAACATCCTGCCGGTTGACATGCTGTCGACGGAACTGCGAAAGAAGAACGAACCCATCGTCGAAGCAGTCGCATTCCAGGGCGTGGGCGTGTTCGAGACGCTGAAGGAAATCGCGAAGCAGGTGCTGCAGGAGTTGAAGGCCGGCGGGTAGGGCGCAGAAGAATTCCTCTGCACTAAGTCATTTCCAGAAGTGAATCCCACGCGTGCTCCCGGGAGCAGGGCCCGTCTCACCGGAGATTGTCAGGTACGATCACCCGGACCGTTCCCGGGCCGGAGCAATAGCGGCAACGCTTGTCGCCGAGATAGGTCCCGGTTCCGCGGCACTCCAAGCACTTCGCGAGCAGTTCGAATTTCACATCTACATTCGGCTTGAGCTTGGCAGATCCGTGCAACGTGCGGGCGCTATGAAAATTGCGCAGCCAGAAGACGAGATTGGCTTCGGTGTCTTGCCGCTGTTCGCAAGTGAGTTGTTCGCGGCGCAAGGGCCACCACGCGGGAATACATTCGAAGCAGACCACTTCGCCTGCGGCAGCGAATAGCGCGCCGGGATTGGAAGTCCGAAAGAACTTCTTGCAGTGTCCGCAACGTTTCACGCCGAGCAGGTTGAGGGCCTGCACCAGGTCATTCAAGTTGCGTTCGATTGCGGCCAACATTTCGCACAAGCGGGCTTCCGTTTCATTCCCTATTACATTCTCGCCTGCGCGAAAGACGGGTGTCCCAACTGCTGGCTGCACGATTACCTCCCGGAAAACCTGACAAATGCCCAAAGATTGAACACGGCCATGGCAGCGATCGCAAGGAGCACGAAGGCCGGGCCTTGCAAGATGGTTATTCGTTTGTTCCGTCTGTCGCGGTGTTGCATGGGGTTTCTGACTCCTCGTGACGAATCATCTTGCGGGCTAGAAGAAATAAATGATGTCGCCGGCGAACATGAACTGGTTCTTCTTGGTTCCGTCGTCGTAGGCCGGCGTATCGTATGAGCGTTCGAAGCGCAGCTCGGGACGGAACAACACCGTCGTGCCGATCCAGTGGCCCCATCCAATGGTGTGTTCGGTGTATCTCGTCTTGAAGCCGGTGCGCTGGCCGCGCATGTCGTCCAAGTATTCGTTACGGATGCTGAGGTAATCGTGCTTTGAAAGTTCCTTCTCGACGTAGTTCACGGTAGCCCATTCCGGGGCGAAGCACGTGAGTTGGGTGACGGTGGCGCACACGGCGCCATTCGCGCCGGTTTCCAGAAGCGACGATGCCGCAGGATTCCGCACATTTGGCGTCTGGCTCTCGTACTGGTACCAGCTTTCCGTGGCTGTATGCCAGGTCGCGTTGATCTTGTGATACCAGGTCAGGTAATACGCCGCGAGATTGTTGTAGGCGTATTTGCCGTCGTTAATCGAATTCGCGCACAGGTAGACGTTGTCGCCGCCTGTGTGCCACGAGTAGGACAAGCAGGTGTTGAAGGTCGGCTTGGAATCGGGCCGTGTCCAGGGCACCGCTTCGCAGCCTGCGGATAGTCCTGCCTGGAACATCCAGTGATCGGTGATCTTAGTCGTGGTGTTGATGCCACTTTGCGTGTAGCAATCGTAGGTGTATGTCAGCGAGTGCGTGTAGGTGTAATTGTTCGGGGCGAGCTGGGCTTCGATATCGGGAAGCGAAATGTAGCGGCCGATGCGGACGTCCATTCCTTGCGCAACGTGAGGGAAGTACAAGTCGGCATACACCATCACGGGGTCGTAGCCATATTCGCGGTTGTGCTTGAGCAGCTGCTCGCTGAAGACACCCTTCGCAGTGGTGAACCGGTAGTCGAGTCCGTAAAGTTGCGCGACGCGGAATCCCCAATCGAAGTGATCGGTCTGAACCGTGTCTGGCTGGCGCTCGATGTAGAGCACTTGCTGATCGGGCTGGATGCTATTTGGTCTCTCCGCATAAGCTGCAGGCAGATTAGCGTAGCCCGGCTTGTTGGAAGTGCTGACGTTGAATCCGAAATTCATCCAGCCATAAATCTGGATTCCGCTGTTTTTCCATTCTTCCGCGTGAGGCCCACTCAACAGGGCTTGCATCAACGGAGCGGATTGCGTCCAGGGCTTCGAGATGACGACCGAGCCTCCGTAAGGCCAGTCAGAGAATGGGAACGGCGGACCATCGACGGGCGAAGGAGTTCCGCGAAACTGCGGCGCGGTTTCCGTGGAGGGCTGCGCCTTCCAATCGTCGGCACAAGCCTTGATGAATCTGCGAAAGAAGTTCCCTGTGGACGGATGCGAAGGCGCGGCGACGACGGCGGCGGCGCTGTCGGAAGCAGCCGCCGGTGCAATGTTAAGTGTCTGTTGGCTATCGCGATCGCCAACTGGAGCCGACTGGGCTCGCACAAACGAGCACGCACAAAGCACAGCAATTCCCAGGGAGATCAATCGCGAACACGGGCGAAGGTCTTTCTGCAAACGCATCCGAAGAGACTAGGGTGCGCTGTATAAGTATGCCGTAAAGAAAGAATGAAAAATTCGTATGGAGGCAATCGGGTCTTCGATTGCGACGAACGCGCGAAATTAGTGGACCGGCTCATTCCACCGGACCACTCTTTTTTCTTTACTGCTCTTGTGCGCAAGTAACAGGGCGCGTTGCGTGCGGAGGAATTGTTCTGGTGTCACATCGAGTGGGGCTTTCTTCTCAATTGCGTCTCTTACGTTGGCGTAGAAGCCGCGGTAGTCGCCGCGTTCGGTTTCGATCTTGCGGGGCTTTTCGTTGACACGGGTCAGGGTTCCCCAGCGCTGTTCGGGTTCGAATCCCCAATCTTTGCCCCAGTCGTGTCCGTCGGGATAGTGATCGCTGCGCAGGATCTCTTCCTGCGGGTCCATGCCGTATTTCACGAACGATCCTTGCGATCCGTGGAGGAGCAGGTGATGGCTGGGGGCGTAGGCGATGATGCGAGCACGCAACGTTGCCCGCAACTTGGGATATTGAAAGATGACGTCGAAGGCGTCATCGACCGTGGAGGATTCGCGTTGAAGCAGAGTTGCTCCGTAGACGGACTCCGGCTCGCCGAACAGAACGAGAGCGCCGTCGAGGAGATGTGGACCGAGATCCCAGAGGACGCCGGCGGCGGGGAAATCCGCAACCTCGCGCCATGCGCCGGGCTTGGCGTCGAGACGGAAGCGGTCGAAGCGGGCTTCATATTCGGCGACTTTGCCGAGGGCGCCGGAATTCACCAGCTTTTTGACGGTGAGAAATGCGCCGTCCCAGCGGCGGTCCTGATAGACGGTCATCAGCAGCTTGCGGCTGGCGGCGAGTTGGACGAGTTCTTCGGCTTCCCGCATCGTCGGCGTGAGCGGTTTGTCGACGACGACGTGGCGGCCCGCTTCGAGGCAAGCTTTGGTGTAGGAGTAATGCGAATCGTTGGGAGTCGCGACGACGCACACGTCGATCGTCTTGTCGGAGAGCATCTCGTCGAGCGAACGGGCGACGCGGACTTGCGGATAGCGCTGCTTCGAGTTATTGGTGTGGCGTTCGAGAATGCAGGTGAGTTCCATGCCGGGAACGCCGCGGATGACGGGGGCGTGAAAAGCCTGTCCGGCGAGACCGAATCCGATGAGTCCGACTCTGACCATGATTTGTTCCTTGTGAAGGCGCTGACGAAGCGGGAGTCAAGTGTAGCCGAGTTTTGGTACTGGTGCAGTTTGATAAGGAAGCGAGCCAGACGCGCGTCTTATTGCGTCGCAAAAGCGCGACGCATCGCGCGGCTCGCCCAGGTCCTTCGCTGCGCAAAATACGCTTGCTCAGGATGACAAACAAACTGCACTATTACCCGAGTTTCAGCGATCTCGCACGCGGCGCACGAATTTGAGTCCTGACCAGACGTCGGTGACGGCGCAAACTTTTACGTCGACGAGGCCAGCGGCTAAACCGATATTTCGGACTACGTTTTCATCGAGGTCGGTGGGGACGCCGGAAGTTTTCTTCGGCCAGCTGATCCACAACATTCCGGCAGGAGAGAGTTGCCTGGCGAGGCGCTTGAAATCTTTAGTGAGGGCGGTTTTTGATTTCGTGAAGAAATGGATGAAGTCGAGCGGGGCCTTGTTGGCGTTGACGATCTTGCAGGCCGAGAGCGCGGTTTTCAATTCCGCTTGCACTTCTGGGGGTGCGTCAATGAGGAACGCGGTTGTGCCATCTTTTATGCCCAACTTTTTGGGGAGTGGCGTGCCGGAGTATCCGGGCATGAGATTTTCCTAGACGCGAAAAAATCTTAAACCACAAAGGACACCAAGTTCCACGAAGGAATACGAAGCAGGTTTATTGCTGGCCGGGGGCGTAGTAGCCGCGGCGGGAGCGCACGCGGAAGTTCTTGCGGTCGTTGGCGACGATCTCGATTGTCCGATAGTGTCCGTCGGCCTTGAAATCTGCGGGCTTGTAGGAAACGGCGTACTGGCTGCGAAGTTCGTCTTGAATTTCGGCGAAGGCGTTGGCGACGTCACGAATCTGGAACGGGAAAAATGCCCGCCCGCCGGTTGCGTCGGCGATGCGCTCAAGGACTTTGTCTCCGGCGCCCTTGGTTCCACTGACGTTGGTGGAGATCGTATAAACGATGGCTTCGGCGCGCTGCGCCATTTCAATGGCTTCTTCGCGGGTCACATGGCTTTGATTGTCTTCACCATCGCTCAACAGGATGATCGCGCGCCGCACGGTTCTGGTCTTTGGCGTTTTCAGTAACTTATCGCGGCATGCGAAATAGAGGGCATCGAACATCGCAGTGCCCCCGCCTGGACGCAACTCGTGAACGCCCTTGGCCAGCAGCGAAGTGTCGTCGGTGAAATCCTGCGTGACTTCAGGAGTTACGTCGAAGCCGACAACGAAGGCCTGATCGTACTGCGGATGGATCGTCTGATTCAGGAATTCAATGGCCGATTCCTGCTCGAATTTGAAGCGGTCGCGGACGGAGTTGCTGGCGTCGATCAGCAGGCCGACCTGGAGAGGAAGATTCGTCTCGGCGTGGAAGCTGCGAATTTCCTGCGGCGCCTTATTGTCGTCGAAGATGCTGAAATCCTTTTCCTTGAGATCGGTAATGCGGCGGCCGTGCTTGTCGGTCACCGTGAACACTACGTTCACTTCGTTAGTCGTGGTGCGAATCGTCGTGACCGCGTCGGAATCGGATTTAGAGTTGGGATCTGTTGCCGGCTGCGTCGCAGTGCCATTCGCAGGTGCGCTGGAATTTCCCGGCGACTGAGCCGATGAAGAGGCCGTCGCGGAAGGGGGAGTGGTTGCTTGTGGAGTGGATTGCGCGGTCGCGGTAGCGACCAGTAACGCCAGCAGAACGTACCCGGCGCGCAGGGTAAGTTTCGTCCCCAATGTGTGCATCTCTTCCAGCATTATAGCCCGTCTGGCGGGTGGTCCGGAGCCTCGCATGGTCAGAGATTTTTCTCTTCCGCGTGGGTTGCCGGGCATTCGAGAGTATTGAGGAAGCTTTGCAGTTCCACGGGCAGCGGGCTCTCGAAGAAAAGCGGGGTTTGATTTGTGGGATGAATGAGTTCCAGACGGGCCGCGTGAAGGAAGTTCCGTTGGAGAGAAAGCGGCGGAACGTTGCTTGTCTTTTGCGGGCGCAACTGGGCCGGGGCCCCGTAGAGCGTGTCGCCCACGACGGGATGTCCAAGGGATGCCATGTGAACGCGGATCTGGTGCGTGCGGCCGGTATCGATCCTGATTTCGATCAGGGTGAACCTGCCGAACAAGGTATCAAGGCGGCGGATCACCGTGTAGTGCGAGACGGCTTCGCGTCCGCCGGTGTGGCGCGTGGTCATGCGCGTGCGGCGGACGCGATCGCGGCTGATGCCGGCGGAGATCGTTCCGGAATCTTTTTTCGGCCATCCATGCACGAGGGCGATGTATTTCTTCTTCACCTGGCGGCCGGCGAATTGGGCGGCGAGCTTGCGGTGGGCTTCGTCATTCCTGGCGACGACAATCAGGCCGCTGGTTTCCTTGTCGAGGCGATGGACGATGCCGGGACGGGTCTCGCCGCCGATGGATGACAGGCTCGCGAAATAGTGCAAGAGAGCGTTGACGAGCGTGCCGCGATTGCGGGCGTCGTCGGTGGTTCCGGCGCCGGCGTGAACCATCATTCCAGCAGGCTTGTTGATGACGGCGAGGTCGTCGTCCTCGTAGGCGATGTCGAGAGGAATTTCCTCTGGGACGGCGTGGAGCGAGGTGCGGGCGGCCGGGGCGAGGATGGTGATCCGTTCTTCGCCGCGCAATTTGAATGCGGCTTTCGCGGGAGCGTCGTTTAGCAGGATTTTATTTTCGCGGATTAACTCCTGAACGCGGGCGCGGCTGACGTCGAGGTGGGAGGCCAGGAATTGGTCGAGGCGCACTCCGTTCGCTTCGGTCGGAACGGTGATCGCGGTGGGAAGACATTGCATCATTCGGCGAGAAGGATATTACAGAGCGGAGGCCGTGTGCCGCCCTCAGCGGCTAAAGCCGCGAATCCTTCGGAGTCTTAGCGGCACGGCTTGAAGCCGTGCCCTTCCCCCAAACCCTTTATGAATAAGTTAGTGCGCGGACTGGCGGACTGGAGCGGTTCGCGGCATGGTCTTGGTGGCGGGGCGCAGCCACCAGATCACTCCACCTGCCACGACCAGGCCAATCGAAATCAGCTGGGTCCCTGACATGGCACCGCCGAAGACGGAACCGCGGCCGGGGTCGTCGCGGATGAATTCCAGCAGGAAGCGAGCGATGCCGTAGATGAACATGAAGGCGCCGATGATCTGGCCGTCGAATTTCCTGCGCTTCAACAGCCACATCAGAAAGACAAAATTCGCGAGTTCTACGGCGGATTCGAACAGCTGGGTTGGCTCCAGCGGCACGTTCAACGGAGTTCCGGTGATGGAATTTGCCAGCGGATTGGTGAACGTGACTCCCCAGAAGTGGTGCGTCGGCTTGCCGTAGCAGCATCCGGCGGCGAAGCAGCCGACGCGTCCAACGGCGTGCCCGAGGGCAAGGCCGGGGGCGAATGCGTCGCAAGTCCCGAGTGCCGGCATGCGGTGCTTCCACACATACCACGCGGCGGCAACGAAGGCAGCGAGGAGGCCTCCGGAGAAAACTCCGCCAGCTTGCAAAGTGTTAATGCTGAATATCTCGCCGGGATGCGCCGAGTAGTATCCCCACTCGTTGATGACGTAGAGCAGCTTGGCGCCGAGGATGCCGCAAAGCACGACGAGAATGCCCAGGTTCCATGCCTTATCGCCGTCGTAGCCGAGGCGTTCGGAATTGCGGACGCTTATCCAGAGGCCGACCAAAACGCCCAGGGAGACGAGGAAGCCGTACGTCGGGAGAAAGAACTTTCCGATATGAACGAGTTGGGGAAACACTGATTTATTGGATGCGCGAAGAGGTGGATTCGCTACTTGATCAGTCTAACAGGAAAGGGACCTCAGGGGCTGAAGCCCGCATAGTGGTGGGGTTCGGCGGCACGGCTGAAGCCGTGCCCTTCCACGAAGCAGGGTTGAAACCGCGTCCTTCCACCAAGTGGGGTTTGGCGGCAGGAGTGAAGCCGTGCCCTTCTGAAAAGCATTTATGAATTTGCTTCTGCGGAACTGAGAGCTTGCAACGGAGAACTGCTTTGAAAAAGCCGACCCACTAAGCCGTGTGACGGGGCCGAGAATGAACCCGTCGGTAGACGTTGGGCACCCGCCGAGACCCTTTAGGCATCTCCGCATGGCGGAGCGTCGCTCACCGGATCTTAATACGAGTCAAGCACCCGTTCATTCTGCATTGGTTCAAATATCGGTGACCCGCCATCACCAACCCGGCAGGCCGGCTTCCATCTGGATGCTAAGGGCATTTCCGCGTACTTGGCAAGTCACGAAAGGTAAAAAGATGGCAGGAGGTTTGCAGCCAGATTGCGCCTCGGGGAAGCCATATATGTGGAAGTAGTTGATTCTTTTGGAAAGCTGTGCAATATACTCAGGGCGCAAATCGTGTCCGTATGTGCGCCGGCTACTCCTCGGCCGGGCACCGGAGCGTCTCAAAAAATGTCGAAGCTGCGCACGTCCGCCGTCGCGGCAGCAGCGTTTTTACTCGCGATCCACGTGTCGGTGGTGATTGCTCAGTATGGCAGTGACACCGCCTCGCTCGTCGGGGACTGGATCGACACTCTCGCTCCTCTCATTGCCGCGATTGGTTGCTGGCTGGTTTCCCGCAAGTCAGGCCTGTTTGGCAGGCGTGTCTGGCGTTTAGTTGCCTTCTCCGCCTTGCTTACCGGCATTGGGCAGGGCCTCTACACCGACTATTTCGACTACGTTCACGCACCGCTCGGGACGCTTTGGCCGAGCGATGTGCTGGTGCTGTTCTGGGTCGTTCCGATCCTGATGACCGTGTTTCTGAGCCCGCGCGATCGCGGCGCCGGATATGGCTGGCTGCGCATGTGCGACTTCGTGCAGGTCTGCACGCTGGTGCTCGCGGTGGAGTTGTCGCAGATCTATGTACCATCCCGCTGGCTTGCCGCGGGGCGAGCCATGCAGGAGCGCACCCTCCACGCTGGAATTTTCTTTTTCGGGTTCATTGCTCTCAGCTTCATCCTCCGAACCCTGTTGACGGATAGCCGAACCGAAAAAGCGTTCTTTGGGCGACTGGCGATATTTCTGACGGTGCACGCCGTCGTCCTGAACGGGACGCTTTATTGGCAGGCCTCGGGAACGTACCGGCAGGGCGAGTGGCCGGATCTGACGTGGACAATCAGTTACTGCCTGCTGATTCTATTTGCCGGTACGTGGAACGTTGACGAAAGCGAGCCTGTGCCTGAGCCGCAGTCGCGCAGATTGCGCCTGGTGGCGGATTTCTCACCCCTGCTGATTCCGGCGATCGTCTTTGCCCTGGTGCTGAGCATTTCGCAGGAGCAGTTCTTCTGGTCGGTTGTGCTGGTGATCGTTTCGTTCGCGGCGGCAAGCGGGCGTCTCTTCGTGGTTCAGCGCCAGTTGCTCGCCAGCTCGCGCGAGCTGGAAAGAAATCTGGCTCTGCTTCGCGGCATCACCGAAGGAACGACCGACGCGGTCTTCGTGAAGGACCTGAAGGGCCGATATCTGATGATCAACAGCGCCGGTGCGGGATTCCTTGGCCGCACACCGGAAGAAGTCACCGGCCATACGGACGAAGAGATGTTCGACGCGGAAATCGGCCGCATCATCATGGAACGGGACCGTGACGTATTGAAATCCGGGGAGACGCAGACCTACGAAGAATTCGGAACGGCGGCAGGAGTGACGCGGCTCTATTCGGCGACGAAAGGACCGTTCCGCGATCCGGGCGGACAAGTGATCGGATTGCTGGGCATTTGCCGCGACATCACCACCCAGCGGCGAGCGGAAGAAGAGATCCGGCAATCGCAGCAGAAGTTGCGAATCCATCTGGATCATACTCCGCTGGCGGTCGTGGAGTGGGATCTCAAATTCCGAGTGACGGAATGGAATCCATCGGCGGAGCGCATCTTTGGATATTCTCGTCAAGAAGCGCTCGGACAGTACGGTGCGTTTATTGTGCCGCCGCAGGCGCGGCAACAGGTCGACCGCACCTGGCACCAGTTGATTGAGCAGCGCGGCGGATCGCGCAGCACAAACGACAACGTCACCAAAAGTGGCCGAACAATCTCATGCGAGTGGTACAACACCCCGCTGGTGGATGATTCCGGGCGCGTTCTCGGCATTGCTTCGCTGGTGCAGGACGTGACCGAGCGCGTTGCGTTAGAAGAGAAACTTCGCCAATCGCAAAAGATGGAAGCGGTGGGCAGGCTGGCAGGCGGAGTTGCGCACGACTTCAACAATCTACTGACCGTCATTCTCGGTTATTCGCAAATCCTTAGCGACAGCGTACCGTCGGGCAGCCTGCTTGCCAGCAGCACGGCGCAAATCAAATCGGCCGCCGAGAAGGCTGCTGGCATCACACGGCAGTTACTGGCATTCAGCCGGAAACAGGTGCTGACGCCGCGCGTGATCAATCTCAACGACGTCCTGCTCGATCTGGATTCTTTGTTGCGGCGGCTGATCGGGGAAGATATCGAAGTGCTCACCATACCGGACGGGACTCTCGGAGCAGTTAAGGCCGATCCTGGGCAGATCGAACAAGTGATCATGAACCTTGCCTTGAATGCCCGCGATGCGATGCCCAATGGCGGCAAACTCACGCTAGAAACCGCGAATGCGACTCTCGATGAGAGTTACGCCCGGGAGCATCAACCGGTGGAGCCCGGACCTTACGTGATGCTCGCGGTCAGCGACACTGGCGAAGGCATGAGCGCAGAAACGCAGGCCCGCATCTTCGAACCGTTCTACACAACCAAGGATGTGGGAAAAGGCACTGGCCTCGGCCTTTCGATGGTGTATGGAATCGTGAAGCAGAGTGGAGGCAACATCTGGGTTTACAGCGAACCGGGACGCGGCACCACGTTCAAGATTTATCTGCCTCGCGTCGACGAGCCCGCGACGGCGATCGCGAAAGAAAAGACTCCGGAAAGAGCGCTGCGCGGAACAGAGACAATCCTGCTCGTAGAAGACGACGCCCAGTTGCGCGAACTAAGCTCTTCCGTTCTGTCGCATTGCGGCTACAAGGTGCTGATCGCCGCGAATCCCGAGCAGGGTCTTGCAGTGTGCAAAGAGAATGCCAGCGGCCTGCGGCTTCTGGTAACTGACGTTGTTATGCCGCAGATGAACGGGCGGCAACTCGCGGAAGAAGTTGTCAAACTGTGCCCGAAAGTACGGGTACTCTACATTTCCGGGTACACGAACAACGCGATCGTCCACTACGGAGTGCTGGACCGTGGACTGTGGTTCCTTCCCAAGCCCTATACGCTCTCGGCATTGGTGGCGAAGGTCAGAGAGGTTCTCGACTCGGCGACGCCATTCGCCGCCGAATAGAGGCGGGCTATTTCGGAGCCTGAACCCAGTATCTGCTTCTCGCGAGCACCACATCATCGCTGTTGTTTTTCAATCGCACGCGGATCTGGTGCAGTCCGGGATGAGGATCTTGCGGCGTGAAACTCAGCAGGTAGCGGCTATGCAGATGATTCGTAAAGTCGTTCATGCGGATTTCGAATTTCTTGCGCGTCGCAAACAATTCATACTCGCCGCCGGTCATGGCTGCGATGGTGCTCGGTGCGTTCTTGCGCATCGCTTGCACCGCCTGATAGGCGAGATCGATGAAGTCGACGCCGGGGTGCATCTCGTTCTTCCCATTGGGATCAAATGGAGTGTTCACTCCCCGCGCAGTATCGAGGATATTTGACAGTCCCGGGGAAAACACCAGCGCGTACATCACGGAATTGCTCTGACCGATCGCGGCGACGGCGTCTTCGATCTTGATGCGGCTTCCATGGTCGCGCGTCTCGCTGATGAGCAGCAGCACGCGCAGGCGGTCCTGCGGTTCCTTCTTCAGGAGCCCGACCGAATAATTCACGGCATCCAGGATTCTGGCTCCGCCGTCTCCCTGCTGCAGATTGTCGAGGTCCGCGTCGATCAAGCTCTCGTCTTTCGTAAAGGTCCGAGCCATCTTGATCTGGCTGTCGAATTCGACGACCGCGACTCGCGCAGTGCCCTGCGCAAACAACGGATCGAGCATCGTCTTCAGGCCCGCCATGCGTGGGAATTCGTACGAAGCGCGCCGTCCGGTTTGAATTGCCAGCACAAGCGAGATGGGCTGGCCTTCTGGAGCATCGTCAAGGCGGACGTTCTGCTCCACGCCGTTGTCTTCTATGATGAAATCCTTCGCCTGCAGGCCGTAGATAGTCTCGCCCTGGCTGTCTTTCACGAGAGTGGGGATCAAAACGAGGTTGGTCTGGGAACGGAGGGTAGTTTCCTGAGCGAAAGCGCTCACGACGAGGAGCACGAAAGGGAGGAAAGCGGCCAGGCGCCGCAGATTAACCTGCCTTGCGGTTTTCTTCCTGCAGCACTTCATCGAGTGCACGTACTAATAGATGCGCGCGCTTCTGATAATCGGTTGCACCGGCCCCATCCTGTTTTTTCCTGAGCAGATGATATTCGTCGGCGATATTCAAGGCGGCAAGCACAGCAAGGCGAACCGTGTCGATGGTGTTCGTGGCTTCGGCAACGGCGCGCATCTTGGCGTCAACGTATTCCGCAAGCTTCAGGATGTATTCCGGATCCGAGCCCCGCAGGTTGTAGGCCTGGTCAAAAATTTCCACGCGCACGCTGGCATTCTGCGCGTCTCGTACGATTTGGTCCTTGGTTGCTGTCGCCATGTAGTCTCCGTCGAGACGAAGTTTTCTTTTCGCGTGCGAGCCGTTCGTGCTAGCTGGCTTCGGCCAGCGATTCGATCTGGGCCAGCATTTTTTCGACGCGGCTGCGGATATCCTCGCGCTCTTTCTTTAGTTGCACACTTTCGCGCCGCAGGCGGACCAATTCTTGCTCGCGATCTTCCATCTGCTGGCGCAGGCGTTGTGCGTCGCGCTCGGCAGTGGCTTGGGCCTGACGCGCCGCTTTGTACATCTCTATGGTGCGATAGATTTTCTCTTCCAGGGCCTGAAAATCATCGGCCGGAACCTGCTGTGGCACCTGTTCGATCGCGTTCGACGCCATAAATACACATCCCCAAAGAAGAATTCCAACTTACCCGCAGTATACTCCAGATTTTTGTGGAGAAATCCGCGCTTTGTGCTAACAATACGGTCAATTCCCGAATCTAAACCTTCAACTTGGCCAGACGCCGGGCGGCTTCATCCAGGGTCTCGGGGCGCTTGCAGAAGGCGAACCGGACTTGCCGGGCGCCGTCGCGCGGATCGCGGTAGAAGCTGGATCCGGGGACGGCTGCCACACCGATTTCCTGAACTAAGTATTTCGCGAACGCGACATCGTCGTCGAACCCGAACCTGGAAATGTCGGTCATGATGTAATACGCGCCCCGCGGTCGGAAGCACTTGAACCCGGCCGCAGTAAGCGCCGGCATCAGGTGGTCGCGTCGTACCCGGTATCTCTCAGCCAACTGTTCGTAGTACTCAGCCGGCAGGCTCAGTGCCGCGGCGCCCGCTTCCTGCAAAGGCGCCGGAGCGCCTACCGTCAGAAAGTCATGCACCTTGCGGACGGCGTTCGTGATCTTCTCCGGTGCTACGGCCCACCCCACGCGCCATCCGGTGACGCTGTAGGTTTTCGACATGCCGTTGATCGTGACGGTGCGGTCGCGCATGCCGCCGAGCGAAGCCATCGAAATGTGCTGTGTGCCCTCGTAAATGATGTGCTCGTAAATTTCGTCGGTGATGGCCAGCACATCAAATTCGACGCAGAGATCGCGGATTAATTCGAGTTCGGCGCGGGTGAAGACCTTGCCTGTTGGATTGTTCGGCGTGTTGAGGATG
Source organism: Candidatus Sulfotelmatobacter sp. (assembly GCA_035945695.1). Taxonomy (GTDB): domain Bacteria; phylum Acidobacteriota; class Terriglobia; order Terriglobales; family Acidobacteriaceae; genus Sulfotelmatobacter. The sequence goes on from DASYZZ010000022.1 coordinate 61,423, forward strand.
ATTGCCTTCGTGTGCTTGTCGAACGCGCGGCGGAGTTCTTTTTCGTCGAAAGTCCACTCGCCGGTGTCGTCTTTCGGCGGACGCAGCTTCACGAACTTTGGCTTCGCGCCGCTGAGAACGGAGTCCGGACCGTAGTTTTCGTAGAAAGGCTCGAAGATGACAACTTCATCGCCGGTGTTGCAGACGGCGAGAAGGGTCGAGATCATCGCTTCGGTGGATCCGCAGCAGACCGTAACTTCCTTTTCCGGATCGACGGTGAGTCCCTGCCATACAGCCATCTGCCGCGCGATCGCGTTGCGAAGATTTTTGGCGCCCCAAGTGATTGCGTATTGATTTACATCGCCCCCGACGGCCTGCTGAGCCGCCTGCTTGATTTCGGCGGGCGCGGGGAAATCGGGAAATCCCTGCGCGAGATTGACCGCCTGATACAGCATCGCCTGCCGCGTCATCTCGCGGATGACGGACTCGGTAAAGTGAGACACTCTGTCGCTGAGAAAATGTTTGCGGTGGGCTGTCTCCTGCGTAGTCGTGGAAGGGGCATTTGACATAGAAGGCAGACTAGCACAGCCCGGGCTACGGATTTGAGGTTGGGGCGCCGTTCAAGGGCTCATTTCTTTGCACTGCAAAGTACTTGACAACACTCGCATCTGAAGATAGGCTGCTTTTATGTTTGATCCGCGGGGACATCGAATCCGGCGGTTTCATCGGACGGGACGGCCGTCGTGGAGAACAACGACGGAGCCGGTTCCGAGCCTGGCTGACGATCTGCGCTTCATCCGCGACACGATGGAGAGGTCGGCGGCGTTTACGGCCGTGTCCGGGTGGGGGCAGGTTGTGCTCGGGTTTACTGCGATCGCGGCGGCGATGCTTGCTGCCCGGCAGGTTACACCCTTCGCGTGGCTGCGGGTGTGGCTGGCGGAGGGAATACTGGCGGTAGCGATCGGGCTGCTGGCGTGCACGTGGAAGGCGAACCGGCGCGGGCTGCCGCTGTTCTCGGGTCCGGCGCGAAAGGTGGCGCTGGGATTGGCTCCTCCGCTGGTGGCGGGCGCGTTCCTGACATTTTTGTTGTTTCGCGCTGGAATGGATTCGGCCCTGCCGGCAATGTGGCTGCTGCTGTACGGGGCGGGCATCATGACCGGTGGGGCGTTTTCGGTGCGAATTGTTCCGGTGATGGGATTGTGCTTCATGTTGCTGGGAGGGCTGGCGGTACTCGGTCCGGCGGGCTGGGGCAACTGGTTTCTGGCCGCGGGATTCGGCGGATTGCACATTGTATTTGGATTTCTGATCGCGAGGAGGCACGGTGGGTAGGGCAGTATCGGCACAACACAAACACCCGAAGCATGAGAGCCGGGCGCACGATGGACGGCGCGAAGATACGAGACAACATGCGGCGGCACAAGCCCCGGAATTACCCGAGCTGGACCGGCTGATCCATGAACGGATCCGGCTGGGGATTGTGAGCGCGCTGGCAACGAACGATTCGTTGAGCTTCAACGACCTGAAGCGCGTATTGAAGACGACCGACGGCAACCTGAGCGTGCACGCGCGAAAGCTCGAAGAGGCGCAGTACATTTCGTGCGTCAAATTTTTTGAAGGGCGGGTGCCGCGGACGGAGTACCGGCTGACGTCAACCGGGCGAAAGGCGCTGGCGGAGTATCTGGATCAGATGGAGGAGTGGATCCGGGTGACGCGGGAGCAGGAATAAAAAATTTTGCGTTTATACTTTACAACAGAAAGTACATTGCATGAATATGACAAATTCGAATAGAAGTCACGGTTTGCGCGTCGCGGTGCGATTCTGGGAGCCTCGGCGCCTGTGGTATAGCGGAATTCTTCTGGCGGGAGTGTTGGGATGGGTCATTTTCACGTGGCCGCACTTCCGCGGATCGCTGGGATTGTTCGCGCTGTGGACGGTGGTGTTCCTGGCGCTGGCGAATGCAGGCTACTGCGCCGGGTATGCAGCGGACCTGTTTATGCAGGCATTCGCGCCCGAGGCGAGGTGGCGAGGAATCCGGTGGGCGTTGTGGATCGTGGGCACGCTCTTCTCGATGCTGGTGGAAACGTATTGGATTGCGGACGAGATTTATCCGTATCCAGCCAGCGGGCAAGGTGCAGCGACTGCGGTGATGAACGGCGGCGGACATTTTGCGAGCAACATCAACTTCCCTGCTCCGCTGGCGGTCCTCGGATTTCTGGGCGCGTGTGGAGGATTGTTCCTGGCCACTCTAGCGGTGCTGATCTTCTTGTTTGCGCGGAAGCCGAAATTTGCGCGCACGGTGGGCATTACGATCGGAGCCGGGGCGGCAGTATATCTCGCGTTGCTGGTGGGATTCTCCGCGGGCAGCCACAGCACAATGCTTGCCCTGGGGCAGGAAAAGTATTTCTGCGAGATCGATTGCCACCTGGCGTACTCGGTGGCGGATGTGAAGACGTCGTTGGAGGGCGGAACAACGGATTATGTGGTCACGCTGCGCACACGGTTTGATGAGAAGACAATTGCACCGAACCGCCCGAAAGATGCTCCGCTGATGCCGTCGCCGAGAGAGGTGCAACTGATCGATCGCGCGGGACACGAGTATGCTCCGGTATCGAGCGCGGGGACGGCGCTGATGACGCCTCTGACGCCGGGAGAGTCATACCAGACAGAGCTGGAATTTCACGTTCCGAAGGATGCGGCGGGATTGCAGCTATTGATCCGGACGATGCCGGCGTGGCCGGATCATTTCGTGATTGGGGACGAGAATAGTTGGTTGCACAAAAAGACTTATTTTGCGCTGTGAGTTTTCTTTCGCCCCTTCGGGGCTGGGTCGTTTTTCGGCTGGGTACCCACGCCTTGCGGCGTGGGCTGCATTCTGTCGCCGCTCCGCGGCTGCGACCATCTGTCGGTTCGCTAGATCTGCAGTACGTCGCCTTCGCGCGCTACCAATTCGTATAACACAGGATTGACGAAGAAGCCGATGAACAGGCGCGAGATGAGGCCGGCCACGATGACGATGGCGAAGGGCTTCTGCGTGTCGGAGCCAATACCGGTCGAGAGGGCGGCGGGGAGCAGGCCGAGACAGGCGACGAGGGCGGTCATCATAATCGGGCGCAGCCGGAGCAGCGAGGCCTCGCGCGTGGCTTCGCGAATTCCCATGCCTTCCTGACGCAGCTTGTTGATGTAGGAGACAAGGATAACGGCGGTTTCGACGGAGACTCCGAGGAGCGCGAGCAATCCGAGGACGGAAGAAACGCTGAAGGGAGTGTGGGTGAGCTTCAGGGCGACGAGCGCTCCTACTGGTTCGGTCATGATGACGCCGAGAGCGATGCTCACCGGGAATTTGAAATTCCCATACAGCGCGAACAGGATCATGAAGATCAGAACGACAGCCAAGGGGCCAATGAAGTACATTTGCGATTTGGCTTCGAGGAACTGGCTGTACTCTCCGCCCCAGGCGAGGCGGTATCCCAGCGGAAGCCGCACGGCTCTGCTGACGGCGGCCTGACCGTCGCGAACGGCGCGCTCGAGGTCACGGCCTTCGATGCTGTATTGCACTCCGATGTAGCGGGAATTGTTTTCGCGGTAGATAAATGACGCGCCGTTGCCCTGCTTGATATCAGCGAGCTGGCTCAGGGGAATCTGCTGACCGTCCGGCGTACCCACCAATAGATTCCCAATCTCGTGCGCGCTGCTGCGGAATTGCGGCTGCATGCGGACGACCAGGTCGAACAACTTCTCTCCCTGGATCACTTGGGTGGCGGCTTGTCCTCCGACGGCAGCGGAAATCACGGCCTCGACATCGGACACGTTGATTCCGTAGCGGGCGATTTTGGCGCGATCGACGTCGATGAGGAGACTGGGCTGACCGAGCTCGCGAACCACAGTGAGATCGGTGAACCCGGGAACGCGAGCGAGAGTGTTCTTGATCTGGATCGCCTTGTCCTGGAGGACGTTCAGGTCGTCGCCATAGATCTTGACGGCTAGAGAACTTTTCAGGCCGGTGAGGGCTTCGTCGACCGCATCTTCGGCGGGCTGCGTGTAGTTGAAGATGATTCCGGGAAAGGTCGTGAGCTTTTTGTTGATGGAATCGATCAGTTCTTTTTTGTCGCTGACGTCTCCGTGCCAGGATTTGTCTTTATACGGCTTCAGGCCGACGTAGAACTCGCAGTTGAAGAAGCCGGTGGGATCGGTGCCGTCGTCGGGGCGTCCGAGTTCCGAGCCGACGACGGTGACTTGCGGATACGACATCAGAATATCGCGGATCTGCGGCGCGATCTTGCTGGCTTCTTCGAAAGAGATTGTGTACGGCATCGTCGCGCGGACCCAGAGCGCGCCTTCGTCGAGGTGCGGCATGAACTCTCCGCCGATAAAAGGAATCAGGAGGAGCGTGGCGCCGAAAATGATCGTGGCGATCACCATCGTGGTCTTCGGCCGATTCAAAGCCCAATCCAACTGGATGGCGTACTTGCTCTTCATCCATTCGAAAACGCGGTTGGGACGTTCGCGAACGCCGCTCTTGAACCAGTACGAGGCGAGGACTGGGATCAGAGTGAGTGTGAGGATGAGAGCTCCGACGAGAGCGAATGACATTGTCTCGGCCATCGGGTGAAACAGTTTTCCGGCCGGTCCGCTCAGAGCGTAGATGGGGAGATATCCGGCGAGGATGACGGCGACTGAATAGAAGATTGGACGGTCGACATCGCGGGCCGCGGCGAGAATGACGTCGTTGAGGCGATATTCCTGGCCTTCGCGCAGCGCAAGTTCGCGGTAAATGTTTTCGATCATCACCACCGTGCCGTCGATGACGATGCCGAAATCGATGGCGCCGATAGAAAGAAGATTCGCCGCCACGTCGTGCGCGTGGAGCACAATGAACGCGAACAAGAGCGAGAGCGGGATGGTGAGCGCGACGATGATTGCGGCGCGGAAGCTGACCAGAAAGAAGATCAGCACGATCAGCACCAGGACCATGCCGCGAAGGAGATTGTCTTCGACCGTGTCGGTGGTCAGGTGAACCAGTTCGCTGCGGTCGTAATAGGGAACAATCTTTACGTCGGGGGGGAGAATCTGGCGGTTCAGTTCCTCTGTTTTGGCTTCGACAGCTTTGAGGACATTCTGGGTCTGCTCGCCGCGAAGCATGAGGATGACGCCTTCGACTGCGTCGTCATTCTTCTGGAATCCGAACTCCCCGAGGCGGGGAGCGTGGCCAATGGTGACATCGCCTATGTCGCGGACTCGAATCGGCACACCTTTATTGGCTCCGACCACGATGTTGCCGATGTCGTCGGTGTTGCGGACCAATCCGATGCCGCGCACGTAATAGAACTGTCCACCTTGGGAATAGAACCCGCCGCCCGCGTTGGCGTTATTGGCAGCCAGCGCGGCGGTGACTTGCGGAACGGTGAGGTGATATCCGTAGATGCGCGCGGGATCGAGGAGGACCTGGTACTGCATGACGGTTCCGCCGAACCCGGAATCGTCGGCAACGCCGTGCACGGAGCGGTACGCGCGTTCGACCACCCAGTCCTCGATGGTCTTCAATTCCTGGGGAGTGCGATCAGGGCTCTGGATTACGTAGCGGTAGACGAGTCCGCTTGGACTGAACAATGGAGCGAGCGTGGGCGTTACGCCGGTTGGTAAAGTGGCTTGGCCGAGGCGCTCGAAGACGATTTCCCGCGCGAAGTAATCGTTGGTGTTCTCTTCAAAAGTGAGGATGATGTCGGACAATCCGTAGAGCGAGATGGACCGCATCACAGTCATGTGTGGCACGCCGTTCATTTCGATTTCGAGCGGAAGGGAGACGAGGCGTTCGACTTCTTCAGCGGCATGATCGGGCCACTGGGTGATGATCTCTACCTGTGGAGGAGAGAGGTCGGGATAGGCGTCGACGGGCATGCGCTGAAACGAGAGGATGCCGGCGACGGTGATGAAAGCGGTCAGCATCAACACCAGAAACCGTTGCCGCAGGGCTGCTTGGACAATTCGATGGATCATTCAGATGCCGAGAACGCTATCCCCACTTGTAGAAATTCCTTCTTCCCCACGCTTACCGTTGCAGAGAATTCGCAAACTGCAGGAATAAACTTCCGTCTCCGATTACCTGGTCTCCGGGCCTGATGCCGCTGGTCACTTCCGTCTGGCCGTCGATGCTTTCTCCGAGTGACACGGAGCGGCGGCCAAACTGGTTCGGCTGCATTTGGACGTAGACAAACGGTTGATTCTCAGCGTCGCGCAAGATCGAAGCGTCGGGCAATGCGATGGCGTGCTGAACTTTTCCTGCATTTACGGTCGCCACGACGTACATATCTTTTTTCAGTTTCTCGCCGGGGTTGACGGTGTCGATGCGCGCTTGCAACGTGCGCGTGTTCGGATCGAGAGACGCCGCCACGTAGGCAATCCGCCCATGAAAGTCCTGCGGATAGGTTTCGGTGTGAATCGTGACGGGATCGCCGATGTGCACGTACGGGAGATCCTTCTGATAGATATTGACGAGAACCCATACGTTTCTGGTATCGGAGATCATGAAGCACTGCGTGGCGCCCGGTTGAATCAGTTGTCCGGCGGCGACATCCTGCTCGACGACTTCGCCAGCGATCGGAGCTTTTACCGGAACTTCATACGAGGGCGGGCTTGAAACGAGAGCGTCGGGATCGGTGATCCCCAAAACCTTCAGAGCGGCCATTGATGCCGCAAGATCGCCACTGGCCTGCACCTCGGCGGATTGAGCTTGCTCGAGAGCCTGTTCCGCAATGGCCTTGTGATCGTATAAGTCTTTGGCGCGGAGATAGGCTTTTTCGGCGAGCGCGTAGGCGTCTTTCGCCTTCAGATAATTCGTCCGAAGCTGGGAGTAGTCCGGACTCGCCACATAGAGCATCGGGGCGCCTTGCTTCACGTGCTCCCCGGGAACGACGACGACGCGGCTCACTGGTCCGCTCACCTGCGAGATGACTGGAGTCGTACGGAATCCGTTGTAGGCGACTGCTCCTGTAAGGCGGAGAACTCTGGTGAGTGTTGTAGGCTGAACTTTCACTACCTGCACGTGAGACATCTGCTCGGGCGGAATGGTGAAAAGCTCGGCATCGTTGGGATTGTGCGTATTCGCCGAGGCTTTCGATCCGGTGTTGTCGCAACCGGCGAGGGTGATCCCGAGTGTCAGGGTGGCGGAGAACAAGAGCGCGAGTTGTCGGGTTCGTGATTTCATGGCAGCTTCCTCGTTCCCAGCGCTTCCTTCAGTTGCTCCAGTGCTGTCATATATGAGGCCAGAGCCTGACGATAGGCTAACTGCGTGGCGCGATAACTGCGCTCGGCGTCGAGAAAGTCGAGCAGGCTGGCGGCGCCGCGCTTGTAGGCATATTCACTGATGTCGCGCGAATCTTTCGCCTGCTGCAGGTAGCCGGAAGTATAGAGCTGGACGACTTCGTCGTTGCTCTTGACCGCCTCGTAGGCATTGGACACGTCGGAGAGAACGGTATCACTGGCGGATTGCTTTTGCTCTTGCGCCTGGGTGAGAGCGAACTTGGTGCGGGCGATCTCGCCTTGATTCCTGTCGAAGATAGGCAACGGGAAGTTGGCGAAGATTGAAGCGGTATTTTCGCCGGAAACGTGGGTGAAGTCGTATGTGCCGGTGACATCGACCTTGGCGTTGGCCTTTGCCAAGGCTATCTGGCTCTTGGCGGCGGTAATGCCTAATTCGGCTGCGCGAAAGTCCGGACGATTGTGCAATGCCTGCAGTTGCAGATCTTCGACGTTGGCTTTCACTGGTTGATATGCGAGTTCGCCAATGACGTCGAAATTTGCCGGAACGGCGTCGTAGCCAAGGAACTCGCGAAGTCCGACCAGCGCCTGAACTTTTGCCAGGCGCGCCGACGAGACGTCGGTCTGAAACTGGAGGAGCTGCAGCTTGATCTTGAGGTAGTCGCCTTCGCCGATGTATCCGGCCTTGAACTGCTCTTCGCTGATATCGACGGTCTGCTGGAAGCCTTTGAGGTCTTCCAGCGCGAACTGAAGCGTCGATTCGGCAAGCAGTACGCTGACGAATTGCTGGCCGACGCTGAAGGCGAGTGTGCGCTCCGCGTCGGAGACCTGGGCGCGAGTGACGGCAGTGGCGTCGCGGGCAGCCTGGAGGCGGTGCTGACGTTTATGCCCTCGTTCGAAGAGATAGCTGAGGCCGATGTCGAACTGCTGCGTTTCGTTGAGATTGTTGCCAGAGAAATCCTGAGGACTGAAGAAAGGAACGAACTGGGTATCAGCGCCGAATGTGGGATTGGGCCGCAGGTTCGCCGTAATTTCCAGAGCTTCGTTTTGCTGGATCTGGGTGCGGGTGGCTTTGATGGCATGGTTATGCGCGAGGGCGAGATCGATGGCCTGATCAAGGCTGATCAGCGTGGTGGCCTGACCAGACGCCGTCCCGACTGCGAACGGGAGGAATATCGCCGTGGCGGCGAAGCTCACAAAGAACCATAAACGCATAAGGTCAATCGGAATTATGCCATCTAACCCGTGCCAGACAGTCCACAACCATAGGGCGGCGGCCAGACTCCACAGCCCACGTTATCATCCCCAAGTTTTGGAATTGACCCGTCCGGCTATTGTAAATCGCCGGAGCAAACCCTTGGATATCAAGTTAGATGCAGGTTTTGCGGCGTTTTCGGGCCGTGCGGGAAGGAAATTCTTCGGCGCGAGAATTCCCGCCTCGAATACTATTTGCCTTGAGTTGCCGTCCCCCGCCACGTGTCACGGTTGAAACAGTGTCCTGTCTTGAACACGCCCGTAGTCGACTTCTGGGACGCGGAAGTCCTTAGGGTGTAGGCGGAATGGCCTTTGGTCGGCATTTTGCTTTGTCGTTTGCAGCGCCGGGTTTGAGGTTTATAGTTCACTGTCCCGGTCAAGAGGAACGATGAAGCGGATGCCCACTCTATCCGTGCGCGCGGCGATCGCCGCGACCTTGGCCGCCGGCACGCTTTTCGGGGCGGGGGTTCTGTGGAGGGCGTCGAGGGCGGTTAAGCAAGCTGCCCAGGACGTCCAGGAGGAGCACGAGTTCCGTTTCACGGCTCAGCCATTCGCTCCGCCTGCAAATCCGGGATTCGAAACCGTCCGTTCTCCGCAGGTATTTCTTCAGGCCGCCCGTTTTCAGAATCACATTTTTATTGCCGGGCCTGCGGGATTGATGGAATACGACCCGAGCGGGTCTCTGCTCCACCGATATTCGGCTGGAAGCGATCTGCCAGGCTCGCCGTTGATTGCTGTCACGACTGGGCTACTGGCCGACTCGCATGAGCGAGAGCTGGTTATCGCCACGGCGGGACAAGGGATCCTCGGCTTCAACGGACAATCCTTCCGGCACATCTTGCCGGTTAGTTCCGACGCCCGCGCGATAACGGCAATCTTGCCGGTCGCGTCCGGACATCTTCTCTTCGGGACAAAGAAGCGGGGCGTGCTTATTTATGACGGAAAGCACATCACCGTACTACATCCCCGGCTGGATTCGGTGTATGTGACGGCTCTGGCCGGAGAGGAGTCGGATCTGTGGGTGGGAACACTGAATCGCGGAGTTCTTCACTTTCATGCCGGCTCGGTAGACACATTGGCCGAAGCCGATGGATTGCCCGATCCGCAAGTGCAGGCTTTGGCCATCTCCGGGGATGCAACCTATGTCGGCACGGCGACCGGAGTTGCAGTGTTCCAGGGTGGGCGTTTTTCGCGGGTGCTGGCGCCGGGAGTGCTCGTTACGGCTTTATTCGCTACGGCTCGCCAGCTCTTAGTGGGATCGGAGGATCAAGGGATCATCACGATTCCTTTGGAGGGACGCCGTCCGAATCCAAATGTTGGCGAAGAAGGGCAGCTGGCGGAGGTGCACCAGATCTTTCGTTCCGGCGATGTGGTGTTCGCAGTTGCGCGGGATGGCGTTTATCGAATGGGCCGGCATGGACTCGGATGGGAACGTGTGCTTCAGTCCGGGACTTCTGTCCTCAGCGACCGCAACATCTCGGCTCTCGCGGCAGATCGCAACGGGCAACTTTGGGTGGGATATTTCGATCGCGGCCTGGACGTGCTTCCGGCAGGCGCACAGACCCGTCATGTGGAAGATGAACACGTCTTCTGCGTGAACCGGATTTTTCCGGAAACGAAGAGCGACGTGATCGACGTGGCTACGGCGAATGGCCTGGTGCGCTTCAATGAGGCGGGAAGCGAACAGCAGATTCTGACTCGCGCCGATGGGCTGATTGCCGACCACGTCACCGATATCGCGGATTACAAGGACGGGTTGGCGCTCGCGACTCCGGCGGGTCTGACGTTTCTCGACGCCGGTGGCGCGCGGAGCCTGTATGCATTCCACGGGCTTGTGAACAACCATGTGTACGCGCTTGGTGCATCGGGCGATGAGTTAATGGCCGGTACGCTGGGTGGGCTTTCTCAGCTTGATCGCGGCGACGTCAAGATCAACTACACGACGGCAAGTTCCAACCTGAAGCACAACTGGATCACTTCGGTCGTTCCCGTTGGATCGGAATGGATGATCGGAACCTATGGAGCTGGCGTTGTGGGGCTCGACGCGTCGGGCAGATTTCATGCATTCGATCTCGCGACGGGACCAATCGACATCAATCCGAACGCGATGCTAGTTACGGCAAATTATGTTCTCGCGGGGACGTTGGGCGACGGGCTTTATCTCTATGATCGGCAATCGGGACGCTGGTCCATGATTCGTGACGGACTGCCGTCGATGAACGTCACTGCTTTTACTTTTCTGAACGGTTACATCTATATGGGCACGGATAACGGCCTGGTCCGCATACCAGAGCAGAAGCTGCACTCATGAAACACGTTCTCCGATTGTGTGTTGTGGCTCTTATCGCTCCCTTTCTTTTCGCGGATGCCGGAGTTTTGATTCCGCGGGATAAGCAACAACCGAACCCGGCGATCCTGTCGCTCGAAGAGATGGAGATTACGGTACGCATTGATAACGGGGATGCGCGAGTGTTCGTCCGGCAGGTATTCGCGAATCACACGGCGGCGATTGAAGAAGGCAACTACATTTTTGCGCTGCCGAGTCATGCGGCGATTTCGGATTTCGCGACGTGGGACGGTCCGGTGCGTTTGCCCGCCGTGATTCTTGAGCGTAAGCGCGCGCAGGAATTGTACAACCAGCTGAAGCAGCAGGCGATCGATCCAGGACTTTTGCAGCAGGGAGAACGCGGGTCCGAAGAAGCCAAGCGCAGCTCGGTGTTCAGCGCCAAGATCGTGCCCATCGCACCTTTTGGGACGAAGCGGCTGGAAATCGAGTATCACGAATCGATTCCAGTCGAAAATCTGAAATCATATTTCGCGATTCCACTCAGGCCCGATGCGTACGCAGCGCAGGCGGCTGGGCATCTCCGGATCAACTTCGAATTTCATTCCGCGCATGCGATCCGGAATTTTCAAGTGCCCGCGAAGACATTTCCTCTTCATCTGGATCAGAACACGCCGCATCTTGTGCAAGGGCACTTCGAAGGTGAGAACGTCAATCTTGGCGAGGACTTCGTTGCGACGTGGGATCTTGATTCGGCCGCGGCGGATAGCCTGCAGTTGCTGACATACCGGAGTCCGGTGAGCGGGCAGCCGTCGCCCACGGAGATGTCCCCCGTGCGCAGCACGAACGAGCCGGGATTCTTCGAGGCGGAGGCACTGCTTGGTTTCGGGAGTACGGGCGCTCCGACTCAGAACGGAAGTGGCGGACCTTCGAAAACGGTAGTCGTGCTTTTCGACACATCGCTCTCGATGCAATGGGAAAAGCTGGAGCGCAGCTATCAGGCACTGGAGACGGTGCTGCACTCGCTGCGGCCGGCGGATCATTTCGCGCTGATCCTGTTCAACACCGAAACGCAGATAGTGCCGCTGAGTTTGGCAGATCAAACCAATGTGCAGCGGGCCATTGATGCGGTGCGAGCCAGCCGGCTGCGCGGAGGAACCGATCTGCAACTGGCGTTGCGCACGGGACTGGAGCAGGCAACGGCTCCCGGGGCGACCAATACATACCTGGTGATTCTCAGCGACGGCGGGGCGACCCGCGGACCGATTCTGAATCGCAAGCTGGCAGCGTGGTATGCCTCGGCGTGGAATCAGATTCCCGAGACGCAGCGGCCGCGCACTTACATTCTGGCTGTCGGGGACGATGCCAATTTGCCGCTGTTCCGAATGTTGGCGCAGCAGGATGGCGTGCTCGAACAAGTGCTCTCGACCGAACCGATCGAGTTCAAGTTGAATTCGTTCCTGTCGAAGATTGGGCGCAGTCCGATCGGGCAGATGGATCTCGCGGTTTCCCCGCCGACCGCCGTCGATACGGTGTATCCGCTGCAAGATTCAATGTTCTCGGGGTCGATGGCCTCTTGGGTGGGCCGCTACAGGGCGCCGCAGGAGAACGTCAGCTTTGTCGTTCATGGAGTGCGAGACGGGACCGCCGTGTCGCTGACTGGCAAGACGAACCTTCCGCAACAATCGTTTGATCATCCGCAATTGCCGCGGTTATGGGCGCGTGCTCGCGTGGATGCCCTGCTGGCGAAGATTGAACGTGATGGCGAGGATCAGGCCAGTATTGATGAGATAATTCGACTGGCGCGCCAGTACAAGTTCGTCACGCCTTACACATCGTTTCTGGCGGTGCCCCGCGCGCTGCTAAGGCCGCGGGTGATTCGTCCGGGAGATCCGATTCTGCGGGTCAAAACGGACGGGTCGATTGTGTCGGTGGTCGCGCTGTTTCCTTTCGGCCTGGTGCAGCCTTTACGTCACTTGTCGACGGAGGACATCTGGCAAACGCGCTTTCTCGCGCCAACCGATATGCAGGATGGAACCTACACGGTTCGGCTGATTCTGCGCGATCAGGTTGGGCATACGTATCGGGAATCGAAGACGTTCGTGATCGCGAGCAAGCCGCCGGTGGTACGCGTGAAACTCGACCGGATCCGTTTCCATCGCGGTCAGAATATCAACCTAAAAGTTAATGCGTCAGAAAGTACGCGATCGCTAGTCGCGCAGATGGACGGTGCGAATCCCGTCGCGTTGAGGTGGGATCCGAATGCTGCCGCAAATACCGGAACGTTGACGATTCCGGAGCAGGAGATTCCGGGAACGTACAAGCTGACCGTAACGGCCGAAGACATCGCTCACAATATTGGTACGCAGGAGGTGCAGATTGAAGTACTGCCTTGATGCCTCCACGCGCCGCGTGCGCTATTTGCTGGTGGCTCTCTTTGTAGCCGGCATTGGCGCGACGGTCGGCGCCTTCGCTGAATTGCCCTACTGGATTCGCAACGTCGAAGCGAAAAGCGCGGTGGAAGCGGTCTTCTTTCGGATGATGTCGTTGCCGAACGGCGCGGTTGCGTTCCGACGTCCTCCGCATGAGACTCGTCCGGCGCTGAGCGAGCTGATCGAGAATGATTCGAAGAATGCCGAACTGTACTCGTTGCGCGCTCTCGAAGATGAGCAGGATCTCGATTTCGCCGCGGCGGAATCAGACTGGAAAGTTTACGTCGAGCGCCCGGCGGACAAAGCGGGAGCACAACTTGCGCTGGCCGATTTTTATCACCGGCGCGTGCGTCCGCTGGATGAAATCAAAATCCTGTCGCTGGTTGCGTCGGCACCGCCAGTTGCCGCGGAAAAACTTACTCCTGTTCCGGAACAGCGGTCATGGCAAGCGTTCGAACGAATCTTCGGGATCATTCAGGCGCAGGGCTTGCCGAAGGAGGTTTCGATCGCGCAGTATCGCGCTTGGATCGTCCGGTATCCCGCGGAGCAATTGCTCTACGGGCGGTTGATGCAGTTCCTCGTTTCCGAAAAGGAATATGCGGCGGCCGAGCGCCTGATCGACGATTACCGAAAGCAATTCCCGAACGACCAGACCTTTCCCGTAAAGGCGAAGGCAATGGTTGAGTATCGGCAAGGATCGGTGCGCGAGGGTTTGGCGGTTTACGAGCAGAGTTTTAAGCCGTTGTGGGATCCGCAGCTGGTGAAGAGTTATTTCGATCTGTTGCGGGACACGCAGAATCTGCGAAAATTTCGCGACGATGCACGGGCCGCATTGGTTGCGAATCCGGAAGACCTGAATGCGACCGCGCGGATTTTTTACTACTACCAGCAACAAGGACAGCTCGATGCGGCGCAGCAGGCGATCGCCGAGCTTCGATTACATAAGGATGCTCGCAAATCAGCGTGGACGTCGCAGGAACTTTTTGTGTGTGCACGGCTGCTGGAAGACATTCACGCGTACCCAGAGTCCGCGCGTTATTACTTCGCGCTTTACAACAGCAAGGAAATGGCGAATGCGCAGGAGACTGCGATCGCGGGACTCACGGGCATTCTGCTGACTGCGCCGGAGACTTCCATTCGTTTCGGAGCAGGGGATCTCTGGATGTATCGGGACATCGCGACTTTGGATCCGGGACCCGGGTATCTGAATGGCATTTTGTCGCTGATCCTGAATACGACGCAGCCCGCTTCGCAGCATTCCGAAGAAGAGCAGCGGGCGATCCCGTACTTTCATCGCGCGCGGGGAGCCGAGTTGCTGGCGCTGCTCGATAAACAATGTCCAAATTCGCCGCGGCGGGCGGAACTGCACGCTCAACTGCTTCAGTTCTATGCGAACTCCGGAGAAAGCGATGCCGTCATCCAGGGAGGCCGCGAGTTCCTGGCCAGTTTTCCGAATGCTCCGGAGCGGATTACCGTCGCTCTGCTGATGGCGGACGCATACGCGCGAAATAATGATTCCAGCAAGGAATTCTCGATCTATGATTCGGTTCTTCAAGAACTAGCAGCGAGTGCGCAGAATGTTCCGCTTGGAACTTCGAGCGCGGCGTATGGCGGTCAGGATACAAATGCCGCAGAGTCTGAGGTGGAATTGACACAGTCCGAAACGTCGGAATCGGCGAATGTTCCCCGTCGTAGAGCGAGTGAGTCATTCCAGCTTGGCGCGCCTGGTCCGCCAAGCCGGCAGGCGGCCCCGTGGTCAGCGGAATATTCGCAAGTGCTGGAGCGATATCTCGCGCGCCTCGTACAGATGAAACAGATTCCGGCCGCGCTTGGAGTCTTGCGGCGCGAGATCGACCGCAATCCCAACGATCCGGGATTGTATGAACGTCTTGCGGTGTTTCTCGACCAGAATCGGCTCGGAGCGCAGCAGGAAGAAGTCTACCGGCTAGCGATTTCTCGTTTCTCCGACAGATCGTGGTACGACAAACTGGCACGCTTTTATCTGCGCCACAGGCGGGATTCGGAATTCGAAAAGTTGACGCGCGAGGCGGTCGACACATTCAAAGGCAGCGAGCTTGAGCGGTATTTCGAGAATGTCGTCGGCGGAAGCCCTCAGCTCTATCTGCGGTTGAATCTGTATGCCAACCAGCGCTTTCCCCATAATCCCGTGTTCGTGCGCAATCTGCTTGGAGCGTATCGCTCGCCGGCCACTTACGACTTGGCAGCGTCGGAAGCTTTGCTGCGGCAACACTGTTTCGAAGATGCCGATCTGCGAAACGAATTTTTCGAATTTCTTTCGAGCCGCCACCGGCTGGATTCGGAACTAAACGCTATTCGGCAGGAGGCGCCTGATTCTGCCGCGTGGGAAAAGAATCCTGCCGCCGCGAATTTCATTGCTTATGCGGATTTGTGGCGCTCGCATTTTGAAGAGAGCGCGCCGATTTTGAGATCGCTCGCCTCGCAATATCCGGCGGAGGCTGAGATGGCTCATACCGCTTCTTCCGTATATCGCTCTCTCGCATATTTTGAACCAGCGGATACCGCGATTGCCGCCAAGATCGAAGATAACTTTCTGAAAGCCAATCCGGGCGACACGGAGACGATGGCTCGCATCGGCGACATTTACGCGGACCGCGAACAATTTGCGCAGGCTGCTCCGTACTGGGAGCGCATTCCGCAGGTGTCGCCCGGACAGTCGAGCGGATATCTCGATGCCGCCACGATCTACTGGGACTATTTCGACTTCGACAACGCGCTTCGTTTGCTGGCATCGGGACGTGAGAAGCTGGCGAACCCCAATCTGTATGCGTATGAGGAGGGCGCGATATATGAGAATGAGCGTGATTATGCTCACGCGATTGATGAATACGTGAAAGGCGCGCTCGGGTCGCCGGAGTCGTCGGCAGAGTCTCGATTGCTTCAACTGGCCCGGCGGTCCGAGCTGCACGATCTGGTGGACCAGCGAACCGCGAACATTGCACCGCTGCCGAATCCATCGATGGCAGCGGTGAATCTGCGCGTCAAGGTTCTTGAGGCGCAGAATCGAAAGCCGGAGATGGAATCGTTTCTCGATTCGATCGCAAACAGCACGAGTTCCATCCAAAAAGCGGAAGAAGTTGAATCCCTAGCGCAACAGAAATCACTGGAAGCGGTTCGGCAGCATGCGATCGAAAAGCAGGCCGCGCTGACAACCGATCCGGTTGCACGGCTACAGCTTCGCTACGAACTGATTCGGCTGTACGAGGCGCGGAAGGATTTCATCTCGGCACGGAAGGATGTCGAGGCACTTTATCGGGAAAATCCGAAAATCCTGGGAGTTGTTCGAGCGACTGTTGATTTTTACTGGCGCATGAAAATGCAGCCGGAGGCGATTTCGGTCTTGCTACAAGCCGCGAAAGACGCGAATCCGGCTTTGAGCACGCAATTCACATATGAAGCGGCGCGGAAAGCGACCGCGGCCAAGCAGTTCCAGCAGGCGCGCGACCTGCTCCGCGGACTGTTGAACGGCTCTCCGTATAACGGCGAATACCTGGCGGCCATAGCCGACACCTACGCTCAAGCTGGCGACGACAAGGGGCTCGAGCAGTTTTATCGGGAAAAGATCGCGGCCTTCCGCACTTCGCCTTTACCGGCGGATGCGAAGAAGGCGCAGATCGCAACGTTGCGACGCGGACTTATCCCTGCGCTCACGCGGATGAATAATTATTCGAGCGCGGTCGATCAATACATCGAGCTGATCAACAATTTTCCGGAAGACGATGCTTTGGCGACGGAAGCTGCCCTTTACGCGTTGCGTTATCAGCGTCAGGAGCAGCTCATCAATTTCTATAGCAAGACCGTGACTCAGTCTCCGCGGGATTATCGCTGGTCGATGGTGCTGGCGCGAATCCAGACGAATCTCGAGAACTATCCGGCGGCAATTGAGACTTACACGAAATCGATTACGATCCGGCCGGATCGCACCGATCTCTACATAGCTCGAGCGGGCCTCGAAGAAAGGCTGATGCGCTTCGATAATGCGGCTACTGATTACGAGAAGATTTATCAGCTTGCGTACAAGGATCCGCAATGGATGAAGAAGGTCGCTTCCATTCGCGCGCGTCAAGGCCGAATGAGGGACGCGGTGGCTGCGCTGGAAACTGCGCTGATCACCGGGCGTCCCGAAAATGCCGCGAACTACTTCGAGGTTGCGCGACGCCTGGAAAGCTGGGGAATGCTGGAGCAGGCGCGCAGTTTCTCCGAACAGGGCGTGTTGAAATCCGGCTCTGACCTGTTGGCCGAGGGTGAACAACAGAATGGCGCTCGGATTTATGTGCGCATCATGACGCGACTTCGCCAGCATGAGGTTGCGTACGCGAAGCTGCAGAAGGCGCTCGACGATTCATCGGCGAACCTTCCGGTTCTGAAAGAACAGGTCGCAAAACAGGGCTTCAGTGGAATTACCGACGCGCAATGGCGCGAGAATGTCCGGCGCAATCGCATCGAGACGGCGCGAAATGGGATGGAAGCATGCCTCGGCGAAATGGGCGCGACCGTGAACACTTATTTCGCGCCGGAGGAGCGGCTGGCCTTCGCTCAGTTCGCAGAATCCAAGCACAGGATCATGTTGGCTGACGATGCGGAAAAATTCGCGATTCCGCTTGCCGTCAGCGCTAATCTTGCCGACCAGGAAGCGCGCTGGCGGCTTGAGGCATTGATGCGCAGAGCGGCATGGCCGAATCAGTATCCGAACATTCAGCCGTTCGTCGATTTGCAGCGACGCCGGGGACGCTTCGCCGAACTTGGTTCGCAGATGGAACAACTCGCAGCTGCAACCGTGAGCGCGCAACATATATCGGAACTGGAAGCGGCCGCCGACGCATACCGCTCCGCCGGTGATGAACAGTCCGAAATGCGTACTTTGTCGGCCGTTTTCAATGCGAATATGCTCAACTCCAAGCGGCAGCAGCGTTATTTTCATCTGCTGCTCGAGAAGAAACCGCAAGAACTCGTCCGGATCGCCGCTATCTGGAATTCTCCGTCGAGCGAACCGGCGGCAAACTACGCCATTGAATACGGGGACGCCGCCCTGGCGCATGCAGTGGTTCAGGCGCGCAGCAAGTCACGTGCGCCGGTGTGGGGGAGCGCGTACAACGCGCTGGTTGGACTGTATTTTTCTGAGCCCACTCCCGAGATCAACAACTCGTTCCTCGCCGCGATTGGGGACGATCCGATTGGGGTGCGACTTACAAAACCTCTCGATCGCGCGAAGCAAGTGGCCGGGAATACCTGGTTCTATTACGGTTCACGGTATGGCGAATACGCGGGGATTTCAAAGCTGCGGAATCCCGATGATTTTCTGCCGGCGATCCTCGAGGAGAGCCCGGCGAGCGCCTCTGGATACTTAACGCTCGCTGACTACTACGCCGGCCAAGGCGATACGAAGAAAGCCATCGCCGACTACGATCGCACGCTGGAACTTTCGCCAGAGCGTCCAGATATCTACGCCAAGCTTGCGGTTGCGTACTATAAGCAGGGAGACCACGCGACAGCGTTGGCGCAGTGGAAAGAAGCTTTCGCGGTGCTGACGAAACAGCTGAATAGTGCGCGCGTTCCCGAAAGTTTCTGGAGGGATTTCGGGCGCACATGCGACCAGTTGCGTACACGGCACTTGTTTGCGGAGCTCAAGCCCGACGCCGATGCCATTGTTCGTACTTATCTCCGGCACAATGGTACGTGGATGTCAAATGCCGTGATCCACTCCGCATACGCGGCGCAGCACGATGCGGCGTCAGCGACAGCATGGCTTTTGGATGTGTCGTCGTCAGCTTCCGATCCCGCGCGTGTGCTTGGCGACGTGGCCGACGCGTCGTGGATCCCGGTTGCTCAGCGCGCGCCCATTTACCAGCGGATTCTTGAATTGAAGCAAGCTGAGGTTGGCAAACTGGAGGGGCTGGAGCGCGAGAACGCGCAACAGGATCTCGATTCGTGGCGGGAACGCTGGATCCAATATCTTGTTCGCGCCAAACGGTATTCCGAAGCAGCGGCTGCGATTGCCGCTCTGCCTCAGGAAACGCGTGAGGCACAAAAAAATTCTATAGTTCCACTGGAACTTGAGACTGCCGCGCAACTCGGAACGTTGGATGCGAAACTGGCTGGATATCGCACCGAACCGCAAAGTGCTCCGCCTGACGATTTGCTGCGCAATGCTTCATCTCTGCTTTTTGAATCTGGTGACAAGCAATCGGCGCGCAAGATTCTGGAAGAGGTCTTTGCCCGCGAAATCGAGGATCACAGGCTCGTTGCGACGAACTTCCTTGGACTCGCCGAAATTCGGCTTGCCTCGGGTGACCCTCCCGGAGCGCTCGACCTGCTGCATCGCCTGGTGGTAGCTGTGGGCAATCCATTTGAGAATCTTGATCCGGCCGCGGCCCTGCTCGAGAAGACTGGACACAATGCGGAGGCGATCGAATTCCTGGATCAGCTGGTTAAATCTGCTCCTTGGGAGCCATCGTATCGGCTGCGTCTGGCAAAGGCCACGCTCGCTGCCAGCATCGACAAGGCAAACGCGACGACAGCGCTCATGCAGATCGCGGCTTCGCCCGCCACGAGCTACGACTTACGGCTTAAGGCGAGTGCGGCAATGGCGGGACAAGCGCATCCGGATTTGGGCAGCGGAGAGTTGAATCTTCTCGCCGACGCTGGGTCCATTACTGGGAGCGATGCTGACAAATTCTATTACTACGAAGCTCGCATCAAAGCCGCTCAGCAGGCAAGAGATTCGCAGACCAAATTTCAGCTGCTGAGTCATTGCGTGATCGACTTTCCGCGACGTGACGCTGCGCGCGTGCCGCTCTTCGAAGCCTCCGTCGCCAGGCATTCTGATGAATATGGTCTCGGCGTCGTGGAGCCGCTTTTCGAGACGCAGTTCCTTCGCAATCAACCCTCGACGACTGACAACGAAGAAGACGAGGTCGCCAGCTCCGCAAACGAAGGCGAGGACGCACTACTTGATTCCAACGTCCGCAGTACCGCCAGCGCGCAGCTGAACCGGGCCCAGCAAGCTCATGTCGCCGAGATGATTGCCGACACGATGAAGCGGCTGGAGCGATACAACGACGCGCTGTCGTATTACCAGACGGCGCTTAATTTGCAGAGCGCTGCTTCGCCGCGTCAGTCGCTGGCGCGAAGGATCACAGAGATGAAATCCATTTTGCGGATTCAGCACGAGAATGCAGCACGCGAACCGATTCTGCATGAAGCGCTGGAACAGGATCGCGTGATTCGTCCGCGATTGGTGGCTCGCGTTTCATCCGCACCAAAAGGCGCCTTGCCGAAAGGAGGCGTGAAGCGATGAAGCGCTTGCTTATCATTTTCGCCATTGCCCTGGCTTGTTCTGTGGCCGGCACTGCGGCTTTCCGTGCCGCTTCCAGTGCGGATACATCGCTATCCCACTTTGTTCCAGCGGGAGCGCTGCTTTATCTCGAAGCGAAAGACTTCTCGTCGCTGCTCGGAGACTGGAATTCTTCGCCGCAGAAACATCAGTGGGTCGAAAGCGACAGCTATGAAGTCTTCTCGCGGTCGCGGCTGTTCTTGAGGTTGAAGGGGGCTGGCGATCAGTTCGCTGCGGCGGCTGGGCTTCCTCCTGACATGGACTTTCTTACGCAGGTTGCGGGCGGCCGCAGTGCATTTGCCGTGTACGACATCGGCAAGCTGCAGTTCCTCTACATCACGTATCTGCCTTCGGCGCGATCGATGCAGACAAATCTCTGGCAAACGCGCGCGAAGTTTGAGACGCGCAATTCCGGAGGGGTGAATTTTTATCTGCGCCGCGATCCTGAATCGCAGCGGGAAGTGGCGTTCGCGATTTCCGGGGATTACCTGCTTCTGGCGACTCGAGAGGACTTGATCGCAGGGGCACTGCAATTGATCTCAGGCCAGCAGCAGCGAACTGTGAAGGGCGAGCCGTGGTTCGCGCAATCCACCGCGGCGGCCGGACAGGCTGGAGATCTTCGCATGGTGCTCGATATGCGCAGCCTTGTCCCCAACGGCTATTTCCGGACGTACTGGGTTCAGCAAAACATCACGGATTTGTCGCACTATTCTGCCGCGGTTTCTGATCTCTTTCGATCGAGGCAGCAATACCGTGAGGAGCGAGTTCTGGTTCGAAAGGAGGAACGTGAAAATGCTCCTTCACAGGAAGCGCTAGCAGCAGTTGCCGATCTTTCGCGGCTTGTTCCCACAACTGCGGGATTGTATGTTGCGAGTGCGAATCCCAGCGCGGAGGAATGTTTTGACCTGCTCGGAACGAAAATCCTGGCACCTCATGTAGGTCCCATCCCTGGCGCGCAGTTTGCGCCTCAAGTGCAGCTGACGTCGGGAGAACAGGGTTCGAGCACCGATCTTGAAACGCGTATCGATCAGCCGGCAGCGGTGAATCCTGCGGCGTTGCAGTCAGGAGCCGAATTGAAAGCGTTGCTGGAGAAGAACCCGGTTCTTGCTGCGTTGCAGGCGCAGTCGAGCTCAAGAGATCGGGCAGGAGTGTTCGTGAGGACTCATTCCGCTGTGATATTGGAATCCGCAGCTGCTTGGAACGAGAATGCGGTTGAGTCTGCGGTAACAGAGTTCGTCAGCCCGAGTCTCACGGCCGGGCGTCTCGGAGTTTCGTGGAGCCAACAATCCTGGTATCGACAGCTGGACGGATTATGGCCCATCGCGGTTTCAGTGCGGGGGAAATACCTGATCGTGAGCGATGACGGAACGCTGATGGAATCGGTGCTTGCGAATTTCGATCATGTGTCTCAACGAAAGGCCTTAGAGTATTTTGGTGGATTCAATCATCAGCGGGAGCGGGGGAACTTTACGCGCTTCACCAGCCTGATCGACCGGCCGAGCACGGGAGGCGATCGGCACGAGCCTCAATTCTTCTCAGGCAACATGGCGAGCCTCAGTGCGACGCTGGCTGATATGTCATCGGAGCACATAGAGATTCGCAGTGATGAAGGCGTGGTGCGGCAGACCGTCACCTACGAATGGTCGCAATAAAGGGAATGGCATTGCCGTTGGTTCTGATCTGTTTGCTCGCCGAGCCTTCACGCGGCGGGCCGGAGTCAGGTGTTGTCGAAGATCAGTTTCCCTCGCTCTTTGCTCAATCCGCGGCGCGTTCGCTCGATCGCGACTTTCCTGGCCGCGACATTTCTTTCTTGCTACTCGACGCGCGGACGGGTGAGGTATTGGCTTCGCGGTGGGATCATCCGGAAACTCCAATTCCGTTGGGATCGCTGGTCAAGCCGTCCGCTGCGCTGGCATACGGGCAGAATCACGATTTTCGATATCCCACTCACACCTGTCGCGGAACAGCATCCGGTTGCTGGCGGCCGGATGGTCACGGAACCATCGGCTTGAGTTCCGCAATCGCATACTCCTGTAATTCGTACTTCCGGGCCCTGACAGCTGATCTGATTGCACCAGACATAGTTACCGTCGCAGAGCGGTTTGGAATAGAAACGCCCGATCCTAAGACTTCCGGAGTTGAGTTTGCCGGCTTCGGATCTTCATGGAAAATCGCTCCGATGCATGTGGCGAGGGCATATATCGAGCTCTCTGGCCATCAACAGCGAAGAGAGGCAGCGCAGATCCTTGTCGGAATGTCGGAATCGGCTCGAATAGGAACCGCCGCCGAGGTGGATCGCGCTCTCTCTTTCCCTAATGCGCTCGCTAAGACCGGAACTGCTGCTTGTACTCATTCGCGACACGCTCCAGGTGATGGATTCACTGTGGCTTTGTACCCTGCCGATGAGCCACAGGTTCTGCTGCTTGTGCGGGTTCACGGCGTACCGGGATCGCAAGCTGCTAAAACTGCCGGCTTGATGCTGCACAAGATTGAGGATTAGCCGAATGCAAACGGATTGCCGCGGTTTCTTGCGACTGCCGGTCCGCCTGATCGGATTCGTGGCAATTTGCGTCGCATTTACGTCTGGGCCACCAGCCGTCCAGAGTTTCGACGGCACTGAGATTCGCCCTCAAGTTCGCATTGGCGTTCTCGGGCTTTTTCATCCACGCGAATTGACGGTGCGAGCGATGGACGGCCACGCGATTGTTCTGAGAGCCGGCGATCAGGCCGCGACGCTTGAAACGAGCTCCGGGCTGAACGTTGCGAAAGTGACACTTATTGACTCTAGCCTTTCGTTGAAAGCGGGCACTCGCTCCGTCGTTGGCCCTAAGGTTACTGTGTCGGACCGGAGCGGCGAGCCGGGCGATTTCATTCTGGGCGTCCCCGGCAAACTTTCGCGCCATTATCGCGGATCGCTCGAGATCAAACCGTCTGGCGGGCAGTTGATCGCGGTCGTCACCATGGATCGTGAGATGGCTGTGGCTTCGATCGTGGCCGCGGAAAGCGCACCAGGTGCTCCTCTCGAAGCGCTAAAAGCGCAGGCTGTCGCGGTCCGCTCGTACCTTGTCTCAAGCCACGGGCGCCATACCCAGTTCGATTTCTGCGACACGACGCATTGCCAATTTCTTAGGGAGGCTCCGGCAGCAACTAGCGCTGCGGCGCGGGCAACCGCAGCAACGAAGGGACTCGTGCTGGCTTACAACACAGAGCCATTCGCGGCAATGTACACGCGCAGTTGCAGCGGGCATACGCGAACTCCGGCGCAGGAGGGGTTGCATAGGGGCACTTATCCTTATTACTCGGTGGAGTGTTCGCACTGCATCGCGCACCCGGCCCGGTGGACAGCTCGATTGTCCACAGCTGACGCCGCGGGGTTGCGAGCTTCGGATGAATCTGCACGATTGCGGGTAACTCGCCGACTAGGATGGGGCAGCGTTCCGAGCAGCGACTTCGTTGCGAAGAAGAATGGGAATCAGATTGTCCTGCAGGGAAGCGGCTACGGCCACGGCATCGGCCTCTGCCAAGCCGGAGCGAGGGCAATGGCGGAGTCGGGAGCAAGCTTTCAAGAGATCCTGAACCACTACTATCCCAACACTGAGATTGTTCGTTTGAAGGCAATTCAGGCTTGGACGGGCGCATGGCAGCCAGTCGCTAGACACCGACTAATTCGTTTTAATACGAACAAATCCGACATCGTCGACCCAAATTAGGTAACATAAACAGCAAGCCTCAAACCATTCCTATGCGACGACGTGAAGTCTTACAAATTCTTGCCACGGGTACTGCGCTGCAACTCGCGCCTTCGAAGCTGCTGATGTTCTTGCGAGAAGCGCGCGCCCTGATCGACACCTCGTCTCTGCGAACTTTAGATGCACACCAGGATGCCACCGTGAAAGCCATGGCGGAGATGATCATCCCGCGCACCGATACTCCCGGCGCGACTGACGTTGGGGCGAGCGCGTTTATTGATCTGATGTTGAGCGAGTGGTACGACGACGATGATCGCACTCGGTTTCTCAAGGGCTTGGCCGACGTCGATTCACAGACGAGGGCCTTATTTGGAAAGGATTTTGTCGACTGCGCGGCGGCTCAGCAACGAGACATGCTGAGGACCCTGGGCGAGAAGATGATCGAAGAATCGGCAGAGCAATCTCGCGTTGAGCATGAGTTCCCCAGCGATATGAGTTTCTATCCTATGCTGCGTCGTCTTACGTTGACCGCCTATTACACGTCAGAGGCGGGCGCTACTGATGAACTGCATTTCGAAATGATTCCCGGCCGGTTCGCCGGATGCCAGTCTGCATCGCCGATTAAGGAGGTTCCGGAGCAAAAGTGAGCGAACAGACCTCTTACGACGCGATTGTGGTTGGCTCCGGCATCACCGGCGGCTGGGCAGCCAAGGAACTTACCGAGAAAGGACTGAAGACGTTAGTGCTCGAAGCCGGGCGGCCGATCGTTCCTGAGCAGGATTATGTGGAGCACGTTCCCACATGGGAGGTGAAGTTCCGCGGTTTGGGCGATCGCAAGAAGCAGCTCGCAGATCAGCCGATTCAAAGCACCTGCTATGCGTGCGATGAATGGTCGTCGAAATTTTTCGTCAGCGACAAGGAAAATCCTTACACGACGGCACAGGGAAAGCCGTTCCGGTGGATTCGCGGACGGCAGGTCGGAGGCCGCTCGATCACATGGGGACGGCAGAGCTATCGCTGGAGCGATCTCGATTTCGAAGCGAACCTGCGCGACGGAATTGGGGTTGACTGGCCGATACGTTATGCCGACATTGCGCCGTGGTACGACTACGTCGAACAGTTCGCAGGCATTACCGGCGAGGCGCTGGGACTTCAGCAGTTGCCTGACAGCAAATTCCTTCCTCCGATGGAATTGAACTGCACCGAGAAGTTGGTGCGGGAAAGGGTCTCGAAGCATTTTGGCGGAGAACGGGTGCTGACGATTGGCCGCGCTGCGATTCTGACGAAAGACCTGAACGAGCGCGCGGCGTGCCACTACTGCGGTCCTTGCGAGCGCGGATGCATCACGCGCTCTTATTTCAGCAGCATCAACGCGACCTTGCCGGCCGCGGAGAAAACTGGCCGTCTCACACTTCGGCCATTCAGTGTTGCGCATAGCGTGATCTTCGATTCGAAAACGCGGCGAGCCAAAGGCGTTCGCGTAATTGACGCCAACTCGCGCGCGACGCTGGAGTTTCATGCGAGGGTCGTTTTTCTGTGCGCTTCAACTCTGGAGTCGACACGGTTGCTTTTGAATTCCTCCACTCCTGAATTTTCCAGCGGGCTGGCCAACTCGAGCGGCGAACTGGGGCACAACGTGATGGATCACATTAAAGCCGGGGGTGCCGATGGCGTGATTCCGGGGAATGAAGATCGCGTAGAGTTCGGGCGGCGTCCGAATGGCGTGTACATGCCGCGATTCCGCAATGTGAAGTCGAAGCATCCCGACTTCCTGCGCGGCTACGGATTTCAAGGAGGAGGCTACCGCGAAGGTTGGGAGCGCGGTATTTCGCAAACCGGATTCGGAGCGGATTTCAAGAAGTTTCTGCGCGGCCCCGGCCCATGGCGCTTCAGTTTCTACGGATTTGGGGAGTGCCTGCCCAGCCACGACAACTACGTCGAACTCGACACAGAGAAAGTCGATGCATGGGGAATTCCGGCTCTTAAAATTCACTCCGCGTGGAGTAAGAACGAGCTTGCCTTGCGCCACGACATGGCGATCACGGCCTCGGAAATGCTGGCTGCTGTCGGAGCGACCGACATTCGACCGTTCGCACTGGATGAGCCGCCGGGATTCTCGATTCACGAGATGGGGACGGCGCGCATGGGACGCGATCCGAAAACGTCGGTGCTCAATTCGTACAACCAGGCACACGACGTGAAGAATCTCTTCGTTACTGACGGCGGGGCGATGGCTTCTTCATCGTGCGTGAATCCATCATTGACCTACATGGCTCTGACGGCGCGGGCTTGCGATTATGCGGTGCAGCAGATGAAGAAGGGTGACATCTAGTGGCAAACCGGCGCGAATTTGTGAAGCTGCTCTCGGTGTCGGTGGCAGCGTCCGCGTTTCCGCATTTGCTGGAGGCGAAGAAGAGCGGTAGCCATCTGCCGCTTGCCTTCTCGACGCTTGGCTGTCCCGCATGGCAATGGCCGAAAATCTTGGACTTCGCGCAGCAGCATGAATTCGCAGCCATTGAGCTTCGCGGGTTACAGGGGAACATGGATTTGCCCTCCAATCCTCTCTTTGCCGCGGATCGCATGGCGCAGACGAAGAATGAGATTCGTGCGCACAAGCTTCGTATTGCATGTGTCAGCAGTTCGGCAAATTTGTACATTGAAGATCGGGAGAAGCGATCCAAGGAACTCTCCGATGCACGCCGGTTCATCGATCTGGCTTCGGAGCTCGGTGCACCTTATGTGCGCGTTTTTGGAGGCAAGGCGCCGAACGACAATAGTCCGGTGCCGGACGACAAAACGAAGGCTCGCGTCGCTTCAGGATTGCATGAACTGGGAAAATATTCGGGCTCGCGGCGAGTCACGGTGATTCTTGAATCTCACGATCATTTTACTTCCTCGGCGACGCTGAAGGATGTTTTGAAAGCAGCGAATTCTCCTCACGTCGGCCTGCTGTGGGATGCGCATCACACATTCGCAACATCGAATGAAGATCCGGAATTCACGGTCGCACAGCTAGGCCAGTGGATTCGCCATACGCATCTCAAGGATTCGGTCGGAACAGGAGAAGATCGTCATTACGTCCTAACTGGGCGAGGCAATGTGCCGATCGAGCGCCAGATCAAGGCGCTGCAGTCCATCGGCTACAAGGGCTATTACTGCTTCGAGTGGGAAAAAGTGTGGCATCCGGATCTCGAAGATCCGGAGATCGCGATTGCAGACTACGCCCGCGTCGTGGGACAGTGCTCAGGAAATCGCCGCGCCTGCGGTCTAGACTGAACTCGGAGCGGCGTCGGAGAACGTCTCCGACTTCGCGTCCCAGTAGATTTTCCTGCCCGCCCAATACGCCTCTGCAGCCATCATGCACGCTACGGAATGCGCGAATCCGTTGTGAACGGTTGCATGCGGCTGCTGGCGTGAACGCATACAGTCGAACCAGTTGCCCATGTGCTCAAGCGTGAGATCGTCGATGCCCATCGGGGGCAGGCCTTTTTCTCCCGGAAGCAAAATGTATTCAGAATGCCGCTGCGCGTCGATGTCGGCATTGTCTTCGTGCGTGCCTTTCTCCTCGACCAGTTGATACCGCGGGCTTCCCTCGCCGCCAATATTGATTAACGTCGCCTTCTTGCCCATGTAACGCGTGAAGCTCGGCGAATCGTTTCCGAAACTCGTGGAATAGCTAACGAGAAATCCTTTCGGATATTCGAGCAGCGTTTGGAACGTGTCCGCGTTCTCGCGGCCGTCGTGCCAGGCGAAGACGCCGCCATGCGATACGACCGACTTGGGATAATCATCGTCCATGAACCAGTGCGTCAGGTCGATGGCGTGGCTCATCCACTGATCGGGAATGCCGCTTGAGAATTCGCGGTATAGGCGGAATTCGAAATAGCGTTGCGGATCGAACGGCCGCATCGGCTTCGTCATTAGCCATGCCTTCCAATCCGTATCCTGTTCGCGGATCTCCTTCACCTGAGGACGTCCGCGCCAGCGTGGGCCGTGATAATTCCAGACGATCTCAACTTTGCTGACGTCGCCCAAAGCGCCGCTTCGGGCGACTTTCTGCGCTGCGACCTGATAAGGTTCGCTGCGATGCTGGGTGCCAACCTGCACAATCGTTTTCGCCTGAACCACTGCGTCGCGGGCGGCCTTGGCCTCGCTCAGAACGTTCCCCATCGGTTTCTCGACGTACGCATCTTTTCCAGCTTCAGCTGCCAGCTTCAGGATCGGCGAATGCGAGTGTTCGGGCGTCGAAATCAGAACTCCGTCGACTTCTTTCATCGCCAACAATTCTTCGGGATGTTGCACGGCGTGGGGCGTGCGGCCGTAGTTCTTGCCGTTCGTGGCCGCGGCTTTTTCGCGGTTCACGGTCCACAAATCACACACTGCGACCATCTCTACGTTGTGGCTGGTCTTCAAACGTGACGCAATCTGATCGAGGTCCCTGCCGCGGCTGCCATTGCCTATGTGTCCGAGTGAAATGCGATCGTTCGCGCCGAGAATTCTGCTGTATGAAAATGCGGTCCGCGGCAGTACTACGGTTCCGGCGATTGCAGCTGCTGATTTTTCCAGAAAAGTACGACGATCCATCGAAGAGGAATCCCCCATGAATTGCTCCGGTCAACAAATGAAATTTACGTACTGGACTTATGCACAGCAAAGTTCGAGCCAGCTAGGTGACTTTCAATCCGTCGGGCACAAGCGGCAACGCTCGCAGCCGGACGCCTGTCGCATCAAAGATCGCATTCGCGATTGCGGGTGCTACTCCGATCAACGGACATTCTCCCGCCCCCACAGACGGAATATCTTTTCGGTCGAGCAGGACCACCTCGATTGCCGGCAGGTCGCTGAACCGCGGCACGCGGTACTGAGACAGCCTGGGGTTCAGGATCTTTCCGTTGTCGAATTGAATGGCTTCGAACAGCGCTCCACCCAGGCCTTGGACGTTCGATCCTTCAAGCTGATTGTGCAGGCCATCGGGATTGACAATCGCTCCACATTCGAAGGCTGTGACCAGCCGAACGACTTGCACGTCGCCGCTGCTGCGATCGACTTTCACTTCGGCGAATGTGGCGACGTTGCCTAACTTCTCGTAGCCGCCGCCCATACCAAAGCCTTGCCCGGGGGTCTTGCTCTTTCCCCAGCCAAACTGCTTTGCTGCGGCTTCAAACACGGCGCGCAGGCGGTCGTTCTTTAGATTTTTGAAGCGGAATTCGAGCGAATCCATCTTTACCGCATGCGCGAGTTCGTCCATGTGCGATTCGCGCGCGAAGTGGTTCGCAGTCGCCGCGAGCGCGCGGTATGAGCCTTGCCGCAAAGGCGTGCGGACAGGGTGAAAAGCAATTTTCTGATTCGGAACTTCGTAGTAGGTGCGAATTCCCGCGGATCCGGAATTGTAGTTGTGGAATTCCCAAGCGGTAATTGTGCCGTCGTTGCGGACTCCGCTGGTTACATCAATGACGCCGGCCGGACGAAAATAGGCCCAGGTGAATTCCTCTTCGCGCGTCCAATTAACCTTCACTGGACGCTTCGCCGCGCGAGCCAGGCGCGCTGCTTCGATGGCCGTTTCGCCCGTGTGCTTGCCGCCGTATCCCGAACCCATGTCAGGCATGAAGACGCGCACATGATCTTCCGGCAGGTGAAACGCTTCGGCGAGCTGGCCGCGAACACCGAATGGCCGCTGCGTTCCTGTCCAGACGGTGAGATGGTCGCCGTCCCACTTGGCTAGCGCAGCGCGAGGTTCGAGGGGAACGTGCGCGATGTACTGCACCGTGTACGTCTGCTGCAATTTGTGATCGGCCGATGCCAAGGCCTGGTCGACGGAGCCCTGATCAAATCGGTCGCCGTCGCCGGTAGGGTCGGTGCCTTCTTCGGTATTCTTTCTGAGATAGCCGAAGAGATCTTTGTTGGACGGCTGGGGATCTGATTTCCACTCAGCTTTCATGGCTTCGACGGCTGCGGTCGCCAGTTCCGAAGTCGGCGCAGCCACCCCGATAAAATTGCCGTCGTGGACGACAGTGACGCCCATCTGCTCGGCTTTCTGCGTGTCCAACGAAGTCAGTGTCGCGTTGAACGCCGCCGGACGCAGGACTTTGCCGTAGAGCATTCCAGGAAGCGTCTGATCCGACGGGTAACGGTGGCCGCCCGTGACGAAGGCACGGATATCTACTTTGGGGGCCGAGCGCCCCGCGACCTTCCAGTCCGCGGCAGGAATCAACGCCGGATCGAATGAGACGTCTTGCGTGATCTGCTGACCTTTGGTCAGCGCGGCGTATTCGATTGAGTGGTTATTGGCTGAGTCGATGATCTTCCCGTCGGCGGCCGTCAACCTTTGCCGATCTGTTTTCCATTGTGCGGCTGCAAGTCCGATCAGCGTTTCGCGGGCTGCTGCCGCGACTTTCCGCAACTGCAGATTCATGGTCGGAGTCGTGCGGCTCCCGAAAGTTCCCATGTCGAACGGCGTAAGCTGCGTGTCTCCCATGACGAGCTCAATTTTTTCCATGGGCACGTGCAGTTCTTCCGCAACGGCTTGACTCAAGGATGTGCGAATGTTCTGTCCGATTTCGACTTTTCCGGTGTATACCGTGACTTTGCCATCTTGGCCAATGTGAAGCCACGCGTCAATCTCTTTGGGCAGAGCTTCTCCCCGCTCGCGGCGTCGACCACCGGACTCCTGCGCGATGGCAACGGGCTTGAGAATCGAGACTACGAGGACTCCCGCTCCGAGGAACTTGAAGAAATTTCGGCGGTCAAGGTCGAAGCGGTAGGGAGCGGCGGCGCGGAGTTCGTAGCGTTCAGGCTCAATGACGATCTGTGTTTTCTCGCTCACCGGCCTGTTCCTTTCATGGTCGCGCTCCTGCTCATGGCGGTTGCTGCCTTCTGAATCGCCGTTATGATTCGCGGATAGGTGCCGCAGCGGCAGACATTGCCGTCCATGTAGTCGATAATCGCGGCCCGGTCGGGATTTGGATTTTTCTGCAACAGCGCAACGGCGGACATAATCATCCCCGAAGTACAGTAGGCGCATTGCATCGCACCTTCCTCGAGGAAGGCTTCCTGTACCGGGTGAAGATGATCACCGCTCGCGATTCCTTCGATGGTCGTTATTTTTTTTCCTGCGACCGAGCCGACTCGCGTAACGCACGATCGTTGCGACTTACCGTCAATGATCACGGTGCAAGCGCCGCATTGCCCTTCTCCACAGCCGTATTTGCTTCCGGTCAGGTCGAGTTTCTCGCGCAAGACGGTCAGCAGGCTGGTTTGGGGATCCGTGTCGACTGAATAACGCTTTCCGTTGATTGCGAGCCGAATCGTAGCCATTTCGAACTCCAGAGCCGAGGGAACTACAGTGGTCGAGAATGCTGCCTTACGAGAATCATATACCTCGGAATTGGTGATTGTTGAAGGATGATTGTTGAACGAAGGCCCGCGATGAACTTCAGGCCGGATTTTATTCAACAATCAACAATCAAAAATCAACAATACCCCGCGACGAAGACCTTTGCATTTGCAACCGTCGCAAGAAGGGGGCAGAACCGGAGCTCGCTCCGATTCTGCCCGGATGAAACGCATGAGCCGCGACTTACGACTTAATGGACTTTGAAGCCTCGTCGTACGTGACGGTTTTTTTCCGGAAATAGGATTCGTTGGCCATGTGGCAGGCAATCGCCGCATGGTTCCCGAATACCGCATCTTCCGTGACCGGCTTGCGCGATTTTACCGACTCAAAAAAGACATTCAGGTGAGGACGCATATCGTCCCAATCGTGTCCTCGGTAGACAGTGTCTTCGTGCACAGGCTCGTGGCCGAGTTGCGGATCGTGCGTGGCGTGCCACTCTTTCACGTATTGCTCGCGCATCTTCGCCGGGAAGCTGAAGCTGTAATAGCTGGGATCGTTATCGACGCCGGTTTGCGTCGCGTGATGCAACTCGAATTCGCCGGCATCGAGAATCCCCTTCGGACCCATGAAGCGCGCCAGTTCAGGCGTCTCGCAGCCAAGATCCAGACGCACGTAGACGGGAATGCCGTGATAATCGAACAAAACGGTGTGGAAGTCCGGCATGTCGCGGCCGTCGTCGAAACGGAAAATACCGCCCAGCGCGGTTGCGGAGCGCGGAATCTCATTCCATCCCAATGTCGCCATCATGCCGCTGAGCAGATGCACCATCAGGTCTCCGGCAACTCCCGTGCCGTAGGCCTTCCAGCAGCGCCAGCGCGCAAAGTGATATTTGTTGAAGGGAATCTTGGGCGCGTCGTTGAGCCACGTATCCCAATCGAGCGTCTGCGGAGAAAGATCCGTCGGAGGCGGATAGACCCAGGCTCCGGTCGGATCGTTCCGGCCGAGTGTGAGTTCGACCATTTCAACATCGCCGATCGCGCCCTTCGAATAGAGATCGCGCGCCGTTTCGACCAGGGTCGAACTCACGCGTTGCGAGCCGATTTGAACGATGCGCTTATTTCTTTGCGCGGCGTCGACCATCGCCCAACCGTCAGCCACGGTGTGGGACATTGGCTTCTCGCAGTAGATGTCTTTTCCCGCGTTGCAGGCATCAACGACAACGCGACGATGCCAGTGATCGGGCACGGCCGCCACGATACAGTCGATATCCTTGCGGTCGAGCAACTCCTGGTAATTGCGCGTCACTGGCAGGTTCGGATTGGCCGTGATCTCGCGGGCGAGAGTGTGGCGTCCGTCGTAAAGGTCGGCGGCCGCGACGCACTCAATTCCAGGGATCGTGATCGCCATGCCGAGCAGGCCCGATCCCTGCATGCCAATGCCGATCATTCCGAACCGGACGCGGTCGCTCGGCGCGACGGCCTTCGGCATCGGTTTACCTTCCAGCATGACTGTTTTTGAAACCAGCAGCCCGCCTGCAGCCACTGCGCCGCCTTGCAAGAATGCGCGTCGCGAAAAATAGCTTTGCATGCAAAATACCTCCAGATTGAATTAACTGCGACCTGCTCTTGCTCGATCCCTACTTCTTTAATGGTCGAATCGCCACTTCCTTGAAGAACACGATGTCGTTGTCGCTATGGTTCTGCAGGCCGAACCAGCCGAAGTTCGGACGCGGGCCGCGTTGCGGCTCGAAGTCGAATTTCCGCGGCGGCACCGGGTCGCCATCTTTGTAGTCCGTGACTTTCTGGCCATTCAGCACCACGATTGTCCGCGGGCCATCCAGCGTGATGTCCATCGTGTTCCACTCCGGTCCCGGCTTCCATGCGTTGTTCACCAGCGGCTTGGTCAGGGAATAGAGCATTCCCGTCTGGTGATATTCGTCTTCGCCGGAAGTTTCCGGATGGTTATCGATCTGCACTTCGAATCCGTAATGTACGGGCATCCATTCTTCGCGCGGCTCAACGGGAATGCGGATGAATACTCCAGAGTTGTCATTCGTATCCCGCATTTTGTAGACGACGTGAATTTCGCAGTTACCGATTGGGCCGCCGGTCCAGTACAGCAGGCCCATGCCGCCATGCGTGTGGATCAATCCATCTTCGACAGTGTCGCCGCCCGGACCTACGTGCTTCCATCCAGTCAGATCTTTGCCGTTAAAAAGTTGCTGCCACTTTCCCGGATCGCCCTTGCAAACATTCTGATTTTGATCTGCGGCCAGCGAGAAACTGGCGAGCCCAACAAGCGCAAAAATAATTGCAGTAAAACGTTTCAGCATTGGGATTCTCCTGGGTTTTTGGAGCTAGCTTCCATGGGATAGACCAATCTACTCGCACCAGAGCCGGGAATCAATCTCGCCGGTTTGGGAGTTCACAGAATTGCGAAAATTTCGAGGTTCAGAATTGGAAAAAGCGCCTTGCCCCAGGAGGACAAGGCGCCATTGGCTAACGATCCCGATTTATGCCAGCTAGTCCATATCGGGAAAATTGCCCGCGCGCTCCAGGACTCCTGCGACGGACCCGGAGCTGCCCGCGGCCTCGCGAGTCTTCTGCCAGTCGGCTTCCGTCAAGACGGTGATCGGTTCTGCTTTCTTTTTCTTCAAGCCTGAATTGATCGCGGGCAAGTCTTTCTGAGTCGTCTTTTGAAAATCGCCAATTACGTCTTCTAGTTCGTGCGCCAGCGAATCTTCTCGCGCAGTCTGATAATCCGCTGGACGCCCTTCGTAACCGTTTACCGACCCGTAAAGCTGTCCTAGAAGCTCGCGAATGCGTTCTTCGCCGGTGATCATGCCGCCTTCTTTCGTTGCGACGATTTTCGAGCGCAAATCATCGCACTTGGAGGCCAGGCCTTGAAGCTGCTTCTTCAGTGGATCTTTTTCCGCCAGCTTAGATGCTCTTGCGTTTGCCGCGTCACGCACTCCCTCGATCGAGTCGACTGCGTACGTCATGTGTTCGATCGTGTGATAAATCTTCATCGCGAGTTCGTACTGTGCCTTGCGGTCGTCCAGAGAGAACTTTGCCCGCGGATCAAGCGCGACATTGATCTGCTCGGTGTAAACGTTTTCGCCCTTCGTCATCTTTACGGTATAGGTGCCGGGCAGGACGCGCGGGCCTTGCGCGGCTTCGAACAACGCTGTTGCAGCCGGTGGCACGGCCGGAGCCTTGACGCGCATCGACCAACTGGCACGATTCAGACCGCGATGCTTGCTGCCGGGTACGGTATCAATCAGCTTGTTGTGCGAATCGAAGATCTCGATTTTCAGATCGCCGAAGATGTGGCGGCTGCGCTGGTAATAGGTAATCTGCGCCTCCGACGGACGATTTCGGCCGGTGAACGATTCGTCGCCTTCCGCCCATCCGCCCCAGGTGTCCATATACTGAATGGCCCGCCCGGGAATCAGCGCTGCCTCTCTCGACATCAGGTCGGGAGTCAGGGCCCGCAAGGCTGAAATGTCATCGATAATCCAGATTCCTCGTCCGTGCGTCGCGAGAACTAGGTCGCTCTCACGAGCCTGGACTGCGATATCGCGAACAGCCACTGCCGGGAAATTGCTGCCCTTGTACTGTGCCCAATGATCGCCGCCATCAATCGAAATCCACAGTCCGAATTCCGTTCCCAGGAACAGCAATTTTGGATTGACTGTGTCTTCCTTGATCACGTGGGCGTAGCCGTGAACACCGCTTTGCTCCAACGGCAGAGCGGCCCACGTCTTACCGTAGTCTGTGGTTCTGTATGCGTACGGCTTCATGTCGCCGAAAGTGTGACGATCGAGTGTGACGTAAGCGGTCCCCTCGTCGAACCGGCTGGCTTCCACCGTTGATACCCAGAATCCTTTTTCAATTTCGGTAACGTTTGCGGCGACATTCGTCCAGGTCTTGGCTCCATCGCGCGTGACTTGTACATTGCCGTCGTCGGTGCCGACCCAGATGACCTGCCCGTTCTTCGGCGATTCGGAGATCGAATAGATCGTGGTGAACATTTCTGCAGAAGAGTTGTCGACTGTCACTCCGCCGGATTCTTCCTGTTTCTGCTTTTCCGGATCGTTCGTCGTGAGGTCGGGCGAGATGCGGTCCCACGATTGCCCATGATCGCGGGAGCGGAATAGATACTGCGCGCCGATATAAATCGCGCCCTTTTCGTTCGGGCTCATGTGAATTGGAGTGTTCCAGTTGAAGCGCAATTTCTTTTCGCCATAGTTCGGCAGCGGCTTGATCCCACGCATCTCGTGCGTGTAGCGGTTCACGCGGCCGATCTCGCCGCCCTGCGCCTCTGCGTAGATGTAGGTTGGATCCGAAGGATCTTCGAACATCCAGAAGCCGTCACCGCCGAACATGTTTTCCCATCGCGAATTTGAGACGCCGCCGGGATACGAGGAATCTCCCACCCAGGAACTGTTGTCCTGCAATCCGCCGTAGACGTGATATGGGTCGGAGTTGTCGGTGCTGACGTGGTAGAACTGCGAGATCGGCAGATTCATCTGATGTTTCCAGCGAGTGCCCCCGTCTTCGCTGCGCCACAATCCGCCGTCGTCGCCAGTAATTACGATGTTCGGATTCTTCGGATCGATCCAGACATCGTGAAAGTCTCCGTGCGCGCCGCCGGAAACGACATTGAAGGTTTTGCCGCCGTCTGTGCTGTAGAGCAGGATGAGATCCGGCTTGAATAGCTTGTTTTCGTTCGTGGGATCGACAATCAGATTGCCGAAATAAAACGGACGCCACACCATGTAGTTGCTGGCGTCGAGTTTGGTCCAGGTCGCTCCGGCATCGTCAGAGCGAAAGAGACCGCGTCCTTTTTCTGCTTCGATGTTGGCGTAAACGACATTGGGTTTTGACGGGGCAACGGCGATCGCAAGTCTGCCCCACGGTTTTGGCGGAAGGCCTTTCGCGTTGCTGTCTTGGATCTCGGTCCAGTGATCTCCGCCATCCGTTGACTTGAACAGTCCACTGCCGGGGCCTCCAGAGCGGAATGTCCAGCCTTGCCGGCGGAAATCCCACATCGAGGCGTAGATGGTTTTGGGTTCTTTTGCGCTCATCGCGAGCAGAGCGCAGCCTGTCGATCCGTTCGCGCCGGCGAGAACCTTCGTCCAAGTCTTTCCGCCATCGGTCGTCTTGTAAACGCCGCGTTCCTGATTGTCGTCCCACAAATGTCCCATCGCACACGCCAGGACGTGATTGCTGTCCGCGGGATCGACCAGAATTTTCGCAATGTGCTCGCTATCTTTGAGACCGACGTTCGTCCAGTTCTCGCCGCCATCGGTCGACTTGTAGATGCCGTCACCGACCGACACGCTGTTGCGCACCCATGCTTCGCCGGTTCCCACCCAGACATTCTTCGGATTGGACGGATCGATTGTGACAGCGCCGATCGATTGCACACTCTCGCGATCGAAGACGGGCCGGTAGGTCGTGCCGCCGTTCACGGACTTCCATACTCCTCCGCTGGCGGAGCCGACGAAAACTGTGATGCGGCCGTCTTGTTCCAGGGCATCGACGGCTGCAACGCGACCGCTCATCGTGGCTGAACCGATATTGCGAGCGGGCAGTCCTGAAACAGTGGCCGCGTCAAATTTGTAGTTGGCCTGGGCCGAGGCCGCTGCTGTGCAGACCAGAACAACCACCAATCTCCGCAATTTGCTGAACATCATATGATCTTCTTGACGAGCACTCATGGAAGAATCCTCTGGACTCAATCTCTAAAAAATGCTGAAACCACGTTCCCCTATTTCTTTTCCGCGTCCGCTTTGGCCCCTTGCTTGAGCGACGCGGGAACTGCAAAATCCACTGCCTCGATCGGCACATTCACTTCGATCTTTTCGACAGTGGTCGTCTGCGCGGCGGGATTCGACTTCGATCCCTGAGAAAATGAATAAGGGTACATCACTCCCGCCACCGGCTTGTACGAGCCCATCTCCACTACGCTCTCCCGCACCGAGCCGCGGATGAATTCCTGAATCTCCTTACGGATCTCCAGATACGTGTCCGGATCGAGGAAGTAATAAATGATGTCGCCATTCTTAAGCGTGACTTTCAGCCGCAGGGCGTCATCGCCATCGACGACGTCATGGCCCATGTACTCGACGGTATTTCCCTTTTCCTTGTAATCAACGAGCGGGCCGTCGAAATCGGCGTCGAGCAGCAGATCGCGCAAGTCGTCCTCGCCCATCAGTTCGGGATCTTTGTGTCCTTCAAAGGGCTGGATCTGCCAGCCGGTCGTCCCGTCGTAGGCCGTGACGGCGGTCATGCCTTGCAGCGAGAAAGTCTCGCGCACCAGGTTCGGCCGCTGATTTTCTTGGAGAGTCGCTGCGGTAAACCCGCCGCCACCGCTCAGTTTGCCAGTGATCCGGATGGTCTTAATGGCATGGATCTTCTCTAGACCGCCTTTGGCTTGAATGTTCTTGTTCACAAGTTCGTCGGCGGTTTGCGCATATGCCAGGGAACTGAGAACTGCAATGGTCGCCAGCACAATCACAGCGTGACGCATGGTGCAGACTCCTGTTTGGACGGAACTGGAAAGGCTTGAAAAATGACGCCTTACTGTAACGGGAACCAGGGGCTGTTGCCAAGGCTTCCGATCTACGAAGGTTTTCGTTGACACTACGAACACTTTCGTAGTGTTGTCCCTGGCATGACACGTTCTCCGCAGAAGCCACGGCCTCCGAACTCGAGACTCTTCGCGTTTTGTGGTCCACGAGCAGCTCACGCAATGCGGCCGCGATCACGTCGATCTGGAGAAGCTCATTGCATTCCGGATTCACGGAGTGTCGCCGGA
This sequence comes from Candidatus Sulfotelmatobacter sp., assembly GCA_035945695.1. Lineage (GTDB taxonomy): Bacteria > Acidobacteriota > Terriglobia > Terriglobales > Acidobacteriaceae > Sulfotelmatobacter. The sequence goes on from DASYZZ010000022.1 coordinate 99,846, forward strand.
ATTCATTCAGAAACTGCAGTCGTTCGGGTACACGCATCCTGATCCCGAAGAGCTGATCGCCATGCGCATTCACAACGTCACGCCGGAATACATTACCGACATGCAATCGCTCGGCATGCGGAATCTCAGCGTAGACCAGTTAGTGAGCATGAGGATTCATGGCATCGACTGATCGGTGGACTTCACCGGGCTGCCGATGCGGCGACCGCTACACAGGAAAAAGACCGCGCCGGCAGCTCGCAATGCGGGCGCGGTCCGATGGGGAATGCTTACTTCGATGTAAGAAGGATTGGTTTGTAACCGATTTTCACCGTCGATCCGCTCATGCTCGTCTTCGTTCCGGTGATGTCGGTTTGCTTGGTGTAGGTCTTCGAATACGTGTATTTCGAAGTGCTGCAGCTACCATTGCTGCAGGACTGCGCCGTATCCCACACGATTAATCCATTATCGAGAGTGCACGTGTACACTGTGCCGCTCGCCTGGCACGGGCTGATCGTGTGGCCAATGAGCCATCCGGCGACAACGTCCCACGCGGTTCCGGATTCGTTGCCCTGCAGGCCATAGGGAGAAGTCTGATCCCATGTGTACACGTACTGTCGCTGCAACCCGACTCCTGCCCTCAAAATGATCGACCGTGCCACGTACCCCGCAAGCTCGTCGTGATCCGCGAGTTGGCCTTTCTTGATGCCGTGCTCATCGTCCCAGATTGGCAGCTTGGTGAGATTCCGTTTCTGCGTTTCCGCCGTTACGTCGTCATACATCGTCAGAAAGGCCTCAGGGTCCTTATTCGTCGAGTTGGTCCCGCGGAGGTGTGCGTTGACGATGTCGAAGTTTGCCGCTCCTCCTGCCGCAACGTAGCCGTCAAACCACGACTTCATGGTGGGACCGTGCGCCGATGGGCTCAGGATCTTCGCGTTCGAATCGATCGAACGGATGATCGACGCTGCGTCGGCTCCCATCCGGACAATCTGCGCCGTCGTGCCGGCCCAGAAGCACGTGCAATCCGGCTCGTTCCACAACTCGTAGTACGCAATCTGTCCTTTGTAGCGTTTGACCAGAGCCGTAATGAAGTCCGAAAAATAGGTATCACTTCCGGTGCCGTCAGTCTTGACGTCGGTTGGCGCCGAGCAACTGTAGGAGCCCGATGGGCCGCAAGGGCTTCCCTTCGGAATCGAACCGGCCCACTTCGGAGTGTCTCCGATCGTATAGAGAACGTCCATATTCTGCGCCTGAGCTTTGCTGATCCATTCATCGAGCTTCGACCAGTCGTAGACGCCTTTCGAAGTTTCGACCTGCGCCCACTTCACGCTGTCGTCCCAGAGCCGGATACCGCCAAGGGTTGCAATCTGATGCTGGCCGTCTGTGGGAGGCCAGGTACCAAAACCGTTGAAGTCGGCTCCAAAGAATGACTGTTTGATGGTCGTGCTGCTTGAACTGGAACTGAGGTTGGCGGCGCTCGTTTTAGCAGGCTGAGGGGCCGTGACCAGAATCGACGCTGTATCGAACTTCGTTGGATCGCTGACGCTCGTTGCTTTCACGGTGACGCTCGTGTCGGTGCTCACCTTCGGCCCCTGATAAAGGCCGGTACGTGAAATGGTTCCCGCCGATGCCGACCAAACGACTCTCACATTCGGCGTGTTTCTGATCAGCGCTGTGAACTGCAGCGAACCGAGAGACTGCAAAGTGGCGGTGTCGGGTGTGATCGTTACGACAACTCCTGAATTCGAACTGCCGTTTGCCTGGGACATCGCGATTATGCTTGAGAAAACGATTGCCAATAAGGTGAACAGGGTGGGGGAATACTTCCTCATGACACAACAACCTCCGCATAAATTCAGAATCGACGAACAGGAATGGGGCCAGAGGACTACGGCCATTTCCGCATTCGATCTGGCCGCGTAACCCGAACTACAAACGATCAATCAAGCGTGGTGGATATTTCCTTTTAGAGGAAAACGAAGGAACATGCAATGATTTGGCGCAGGTTCTGCGAATGGGAGGGGCTACAACTTCTGGATTGTTGTCGAACATGCGTGCGGCGCGCTCGAAAGCGCGCCGTCGTGTGATGCGGCAGACTTCTAGTGCGTAAATGAAACGTTAAGTCCGGTCGTGAACAACACGTCGTTGCTCTTCGCTCCGGTCGGTGGATTCGAAACGTAGATGTCGCCGAACTGATTTTGCCATCCGAACCACTTGTTCAGCTTTGTGACCGTGCCAAAATTGAAAGTGAAGCGGTACACACCTGTTTGTTGCAGGTCGGGATAAATAGTAAAGTTCTGCGTCACCGCCGTGCTCTTGCCGAGTTTCTGGTCCCATTCCTCGCCGAGCGTAAGAGCCACGAATCGATTGGTCGTGCCGTACGAAACAAATGCTCCGGAGGAATCAATCTGCGGGCCGTTGGAATACGTTTCGTGCGTGTAGTTTACACCGCCCAGGAAGTCCAGAACCGTATGATCGTTCTTGATCGCGTGATATCCAAAGCCGCCCGAGTATATCTGCCTCAGATCAAGAAACTGCAGTGCGTTAGCCATAAAATCCGCCGAGCCAAACCAGAAGACCCTTGCACTTACATTCCGGTCGTATCGTATTCCGCCCTGCTCCAAATTGGCGACGGTGCTGGGAGAGGCCAGATTATTGGTGGTGTTGATTGAGCTTGCATACATCGTGATCTTGTCATTCAGCGTCGGATGCACGGCGTTGAAGGCAAGCGCCAGATTTTCCGTCTCGCTGTTGCCTCGCGCCACCGAGAATCCGACGTTCACGCCGCCGTTCCATCCCTGCATCAATCCGGGATGCAGTGACTTTTCATAGGCCTGTTCTTCGGCATCGTTCCGGATGATGGTCACATCGCTCTTCGCCGCCTCGACGGTCCCGGAAGTCTTCGTCGCGACCTCGATCTTGTCATCGGTTGTGCTGACCTGACCGACAGCAGTCTTGCCGCTCTTCAGGCTGACGTGCAGTTCTTGCTCGGTCTTTATGTCCTGAATCGCGTCGAACTTTATGGTGACATCTCCGGCTGCGTCGGTATGAAGCACCAGTGTCTTTCCGTCGGACTTCACGACGGTTCCAGTCAGGCGGTCGCCGTTCTTCAGCGTGACTTGGTCCGCGAACAAAGTGGACGAAAAAAAGAATGGGAGGGTAACAATGAGGAATGAAACTTTGCGCAACACGGCCTTACCTCCAGCGTACAGAGTTTTTCAGTGAAGCGAATGGGAGCCCAGAACTGCCTAGAGAACAAAGTTATGGAAACAGAGACAAAGAGGCGCTGACTGCAGCCAGCGATGGTTCTCGACAGGAAGTCGGATCAGGCCTTCGTTTCAGTCTTCTTGGTCTGGTCGGTTGAAGCCTGCGGCGGGGTGTCCTTCATGCCATCTTTCAAGGCGCGGATCCCCTCACCCAGCCCCTTGCCCAGCTCAGGTAACTTTTTCGGCCCGAACACCAGCAAGGCGATAAAGAAGATGACCAGCAGGTGCATCGGTTGAAATAGACCTTCTAACATCGGAGCCTCCGAGGGATATAAGCCAGCTAAATCATACGCTATTCGAGGGTGCAGCGAAAGGTCAACCCATTCCGGCCTGGCTTCGAATAGCTTTTTCAATGTTTTACATGGATTTTGGGGGTTCTTCGGTGAATCCTGCCACGAGGAGCCGTGATTGTAATCACATGTCGCTCCCCTCCGCAGGTGCGATTCTCTGGTTTGCGGCCTCGGGTGCTGTTACCTTCGTGACCTTACCCGCGAGTTCCCGTCAGGACTATGTTTTCAGAAGGGCTCTCCGAAAGCGCTCTAGTTGGGCATTTCCGCCGAGCCGCAACGGCAAGCCAATCCACTCGTTGGGGAGTTCGGTGAGAGTTAAGGCCTCTTTTATTTCTTTATTCCTATTTTCTGTCCTTGCGATCGCGTCCGCTCCTTATTCTGGTGCTCAGACGGAAAACTCCCGCGCCGTCACAACGACGCAGATTGCGGCTTGGCTCACTGGCGGCGTCACCAGTTCCCGCCTGGCGCAGATCGTGAAGGATCGAGGCTTGGGGTATCTGCCGATTCACGCGGAACTGCGTCAGTTAGAATCCCTTGGCGCCGACAAAGATCTGATTGCGGTTCTCAGTTCGGGTAATGCCGAGTCCGCCAAGATTGGGCCGCAGATTCCGGATGCTTTGCTGGAAGCAGCTGCGGAAGCGCGTCATGAGCAGTATCACTCCGCTGAACTCGAGCTGCGGAAGATCGTGGACGCGGGCTCGAACGATCCCGCCATTCATTTCGCGCTTGGCGTGATGCTGCGCCAGCAGGAGCAATGGGACGACGCAGACGATGAGTTCAATCTCACTCTCAGGCTGATGCCCGACCTGCCGGAGAATCACAGCGCCCTGGCTTATCTCTTTTATCGTATCGACGACGGTCCAAACGCTATTGCCGAAGCGCGGACGGCGCTCAGCATCGATCCGCAGAATGCCGAAGCGTATCAATACCTCGGCCTCGGCCAGTATTCGCTTGGCGACTACCAAGCGGCAATTCACGCCTACACCGAGTCCCTTCTCCGGGACCGCGACAACGCCGATACCTACTACGATATGGGCATCGCGCTGTACGCCGCGGGAAATCTGCCTCGTGCCATTGCCGCTTATGAAAAAGCGATCCAGCTCAGGCCGTCCTTCTGGGAAGCTCATTCGAATCTCGCCCTGATTCGCCACGAAGAAGGGAATTTTCCCGCCGCTGTGGCGGAATATCGCGAGGCGAAACGCATCGCTCCGGATGAAGCGTCGGTCCGTAACAACCTGGGAAACACGTATTGCGATGAAGGCAAGTTCGACGCTGCCATCGCCGAAATGAAAGAGCTCTACCGCGAGCATCCAGAATGGCAGCAGGGACATTCGTGTTTGGCCAGCGCCTACATGGCGAAGAACAATTACGATGCTGCCGTCGACCAGTTGCGGTTAGCTGTTCTGCACAATCCCGAAGGTGCCGCCGAGCACCGCACTCTGGGACAGGCTCTAATGCTCGACAACAAGCCCGATGAGGCTCTGCACGAGCTGCGCATTGCCGTGGAGCTCAATCCGGACTCCGACGTGGCGCATCACCTGCTCGGAACAGTTCTCTTCCAGCAACAGCAGTTCGCTGCGGCGGAAAAGGAATTTCGCGAGGCGCTGCGGGTGAATGCTTCGGCTGATAATCACTATTCTCTGGCGGCCTGCCTGATGAGCCTGGACCGCTATCAGGAAGCTTTAGCGGAACTCGAAGTGGCGGCGCAGCTCGATCCAGAACGCCAGCTCTATCGCGCCCGGCGCGAAGAATTATTGAAGCTGATGAAGAACACCAGTACACGCTGAACGGATTCGAGGCCGAGACTGTCCGGTTGGTCACGGCATGCGATGGTACGAGTGGTGAATAGCGGACTTGCTGAAACTCCCTAGACTCGAGTGGGCGGATTTTGAACCGAGAAGGTAGAAGTTATGGGGATGAATTTGAACCAGTCTCATGCAACGGGAACGGGCGCTGCCGCTGCCGTCCACGCAGCCATCGCAAAAGAAGCGGGGGTGCGCCGCTCCGACACTTCGCCAGTCGCCCCGGGCTCGCCGCACAAGCCTTCCGGCATGGGCCTGCCCTGTTCGAAATGCCACCTTTATTACCCCGCCGACCTGGACGTCTGCCCGACCTGCAAACACAACCAACGAGTCTCGCCTGTGGTCCCGAAGATCCCTCCAAAACGCGCCGACACAGCGACTGCCCCGGCTCCGGATAACGAGGTTCTCGAAAAGGAGCGCGAAGAGTTTCTGCGCCAATTTAAGGAGCAAATGCGCGAAGCGCATGCCGAATTGGCGAACGCTCCGGAAGCTGTATGCAAGTTTGGAGAGCAACGCGCGGGAGACTCGGCGCCGGCGGAAATCTGCACCGGTTGCTACGAGAAACTGCAGGAACGCCTGGACGTTTGCGAAGCCGCGCTTCACATCGAATTGAAGGAAGCAGCACAGATCATCTATGACGCCGTGTGGGCCGATCCTTCCGATCCTAGCAAGACCTACCAGAATGCGGCCAGCGCGCTGCTGACCGAACTCCGCAAACGCGCCGGCATCACGGCGGTTTTCAGCCCATTCCAACCTCTGGCCCACTGACTGGCTTAGTCTTTGACCAGATAGGGGGCACGGCGCACCAAGTCAGCCGACGATCACTCCGGCTTGATCTCGATCCACTTCTTTCCGGCGTACAGCTTGTAGCCACCGTCGGATGCAACAAGCTTTAACGGCACTGCGCGTTTCAGCGCCTCGTCGGTCTGGTACGCGGTCGACAGAACATCATTGTTGCCGACGTCCATGACCACGAATTGTCCATCGCTTGCAAAGCCAAAGCCGTACTGCCCCGGTGGGAGCGACGACCCGCCGATGTTCAGCTTGACCTCGGTGATCAAGAGCCCCTGATATTTCTGCTGGATCGAGGTTGAGTATCCCGAGGCGTCAACCAGCGCGGCCAGCATCATCTTGCCGTCCGCCGCCTGGAAACCGACGGCATTCCGCAACTGCACCGGCGCCTTCTGCCCGCGGAAAAAGTATTCCGAAGGCACCGCTTTTTTCAGTTCATCGCTCGTCAGAACGTGCTTGGTGGCCTGCTGCGCCAATGTAGAGCCGACCATCATCAATATCGAGACAGCTACAGCAGTTCGAACAAAGGGCTTCATGGATTTCATCTCTCAAATTGTGATCAAAATGCTCCGGGCCACTCTAATCGGTTCATGGAAAATGCGCAACGCAAGAACGAAGGTTGCGTTGCATTTCCTTCGTACTCCTTTGTGACCTCGGTGGTTCGTTCTCGGACTTCTGATGAAATTAACTTCGACCGCAAGATTCGGATAGTCCACTTCAGCGAGCGGGAATAGCCTTGGCTCATGACGACCACGAATGCCATACTCGCAACGGAAAGCGTGACGTTGATGCCTTCATTCTCCAAACCAGGTGCAGCAGAATCCGCTGAAGAATCCCGCTGGAACGCTGTGCTCGCTCGAGACTCGAAGCGCGATGGCGAATTCGTCTTCGGCGTCTCGTCGACTGGGGTGTATTGCCGGCCATCGTGCGCGGCACGCCGTCCTAGGCGGTCAAATGTTCAATTCTTCTCCGGTCCGGAAGAAGCCGAGAACGCCGGATATCGAGCGTGCCTGCGCTGCCTTCCGAAGGCGGTCACCGGAAACGAAGAAGCTGATTTCGCGAAGGCGGTCTGCCGATTCGTCGAGCTGCACCTGGACGAACCGGTCACGCTAGCCCGTCTAGGGAAAGAATTTCGCCTGAGCCCGTTTCACCTGCAGCGGCGTTTCAAGGCCCTGACCGGCATTACGCCGCGGGAGTATGCCGATTCATGCCGTCTGCGAATGCTCAAGCGGAATCTGCAGGCAGGAGATTCCGTCACACGCGCCATGTATGACGCCGGTTATGGCTCGAGCAGCCGACTCTACGAGCGGACGGCATCGCAGCTTGGCATGACTCCCGATAAATATCGCCGCGGAGCGATTGCTGCGACGATCCGCTACGCCTGTGCGGACTCGCCTCTCGGACGCATGCTGATTGCCGCCACCGGCCGGGGTATCTGCTCCATTCAATTCGCCCGCACGGACGCAGAACTGCTCGAAGGCTTGAAACGCGAGTTCCCATTCGCTGCGCGCAAAGAGGACAAGGGTGGTCTCCGCGCGTGGACTGCGTCATTGCTCGCCCACATGCGCGGCAAGAATCTGGATTCGTCGCTGCCTTTGGATATTCGTGCGACGGCCTTTCAGCGGAGGGTCTGGAAATATCTGCAGTCAATCCCGTTCGGCGACACGAAGTCTTACAAAGAAGTTGCTGCCGGCATCGGTCGCCCGACTGCGGTTCGCGCCGTTGCACGGGCGTGCGCCACGAATCCGGTTCCGGTAGAGATTCCTTGCCATCGCGTGGTTCGCGAAGACGGCTCGAGGGGTGGATACCGCTTCGGCATCGAACGGAAGAAAACGCTGCTAAAAATGGAGCAGAGCGCGTGAAGTGGCGGGAGTGAGGCTGGAGATGGCGAAGGGCGTAGGAAGCTGGGCCTTTACACCGGAAGGACAGGTTTCTTGTTCCGCACGGCGAGCCAGTTCAGCAGTGCCACCGCGACTGCTGCGACCAAAATCAGAGATTTGTCGTATTCGATCTGTGTCAGCAGAGCGGCGCAAAGCAGAACTCCCAAAATCGCGATGACGACTCCTCCGGGGATTTGCACTAGCGCCGTCTTCTCTTGCTTTCTGCGCAAAGCCGGCAACGCAGCACAAACGATCCCGTAGTAGAACAGCCGCGATCCCGCCGAAAGCGTTGCGTTTCCCGCGAAACTGCCGAAGAGCGCGAACAGCCAGACCAGCAGAGCGAACACGAAGATCGAGAAGTACGGAGTGTGAAAGCGTTTGTGCACTGCCGCAAACAGCGAGGGGAAGTCTCCGCGTTCGGCAAGAGCAAATGTGGCGCGCGGGGTCGAGAGCGTGTTTCCGCCGAGATATCCGTAGATCGAGACCAGCGCTCCGATTGAGATCAGCGCGGCCCCGCCGTGTCCCATCACGATTTGCGCGACATCGGCCAGTGGGCGTTCGCTGTGTGCCGGATCGGGCAGCACTCCGACTACGACCCATTGAATCAGCCCGTAAATCACCGCGCAGGTGATCAGGCCAAAGAACAATCCGAAAGGCATGTCGCGCCGAGGATCTTTGGCTTCGCCCGCGGAGATCAAAGCCGCTTCGAATCCGCCATAAGCGAAGACCAGCAGCACGATGGCACGAGCCCATTGGTTCGCGCCTGCCGGAACTGTGGCCTCTCGAACCGCGGCGTGTTTCGTGATGAGATATATTGCTCCGGCTACTGCGACGATGCCTAGCGAGGTCAGTTTCGCGATTGTGAACGAGTTGCTGACCTGCGTTCCGGCACGCACTCCTCGAAAGTTGATAGCGGCAAGTATTCCGATCAGAAGGGTGAGAATGGCCAGTTTCATGATGGGCCGCGTCGCGTGGGGCCAGAATTCGCCCACATAGACGACAAACAGATTCGCATTCGCGGCGCAGGCGGTGAGTCGTACGAACCACACAAGCCATCCCACCTGAATTCCCATGAATCTGCCGAAAGCTTCGTGGGCGTAGAGATAAACTCCTCCGGTCTCGGAAAAACGCGACGCCACTTCGGCAAAGCAGGCCATGATGACCGCCATCGCGACTGCACCGAGAACGACCGCAAGCACGCTGGCGCGACCGAGAAGGCCGGCAAGTACCGACGGCAGGCCGAAAACTCCGCTTCCGATGATGCAGTTCACGATGAGCGCAGCCATGCTCCAGCGGCTGATGGCGCGGACGAGTCCTTCGCTGGACGTTCCGTTCTGCACGGTTGCAGGCATCGCGCGTTTGTATCACAAACCGCCGTTCCTCTGACAAATGCCACTCATTCGATCGTGCACATGACAAACGATTTGTCCGGCGAAAACCGCGCCCAATAAGGCTTCTGGCGCTCGGTGTCCCCTTGCGTAACCTGAAGTAACACATGGAATTACGAAAGCCTATGCCCGTGGGACATCTGTTAACGTCGGGTTGTGGATGAGATGTTGGGATGGCAAATACGAATGGCCCTCGACGAAATGGACGATCTTCATCTAAGAATTGCTCGCGTCACGGAAGACCTGCGCACGATCCAGCAGGAACTCAATTGCGCCGCGATGCAGGCTCCGAGCGATCCGGAGCTGATGGAAGCCCTAAACTCGCTTTCTGAAACTGAGCCGATCGAGACGCTGCGCGTGGCTCTCGACCAGATGCGCCACTTCCTGTGGTTCTATTCTCAGGTGATGAATAACGAGCCCGAACTTGGCGACAAATTACGGCAGGCAGGGGCGGCAAAAATGGCAAGCGATGAGAGACCGAAAGTCGAAAAGACTTTTCTCGACCAGCTTTCACGCGCGGATGAGTTGATGCTGTTGCATCATCTCGCAGAAGCGAAACAGCGCAAGCCGAACTAGATCACGGCCGTGTCGCCTGGCTAGAATCCCCGTCCGCCGACAACCGTCTTCATTATTTCTCCTGAAGAATTCAGCACAGTGAAGTCTGCTTGTGCTCCGGGCGCGAGCACACCCAGCGTGGACGGCAGTCCCGCAGCACGCGCCGGATTCAGCGTCGCAGCCCGCACCGCATCGCGCAAAGTCCAATTCGAAAACCGGGTCACATTCCGTACGGCGCGGTCCATCGTCAGGACACTGCCCGCTAAGCTGCCATTCGCAGTGCACTTACCGTTTTTGACATCGACTTCGATTGGACCGAGTTTGTAGCGCCCGTCGGGCATGCCCGTCGCGGAGATTGCGTCGGTGATCAGCACGGCGCGCTCCACACCCTTCGCCTGCAGGAATACCTTTACGACCGGAGGCGATACGTGAATTCCGTCGGCGATGAGGTCGGCGGTGATCGTGTCATCGCTCAGCACTTCGCCGATGATGCCCGGATCGCGATGGTCCAGCGGCCGCATGGCGTTGAACGTGTGCGTGGCGTGGCGTGCTCCCGCTTTGACGGCCTGTTGCGCGATCGGCATCTCGGCATCGGAGTGTCCGATGCTCACGCAGACGCCGCGGTGCGCCGCTTCGGCAATGACTTCCATGGCTCCGGGAATTTCCGGTGCGATCGTCATCATTCGAACATGACCGCGAGCGGCTTGCCAGAGCCGATCGAAGATCTCAACGGTCGGAGCGGCAAGATACTCTGGTGGATGCACGCCACGCCGCTTGTGGCTGAGAAAAGGTCCCTCAAGATGAATCCCGAGGGGCCGCGCGGAAGCTGAGTCACCGTTCGAGTTCTGGTTGGCCGCCGCTTCGATGGCATCGGCCAGGCGTTCCAGTGCTGCGCAGGTTGCATCGAGAGGAGCAGCAACCGTGGTGGGAAAATATCCAGTGACGCCGTGAGTTGCGAGGAATTTTCCCAGCCGAGGAACGTCCGAAGCGGGGGCACGCATGGCGTCGATCCCCGCCCCACCATGAATGTGGATGTCGAGAAATCCGGGTGCAAGCGTGGCATCCCCGAAGTCGACGATTCGGGCATTCACGGCAACGGCTTTCCCTGCGCGCGAAGAGAGTTCCGCGATTCGGCCGTCTTCTACAACGACCAGCGGATCGGAGATTTCCTCGGTAGGGGTGAATAATCGGCGGGCGGTGAATGCGGTCTTCATGGGGATTGTGGAAGCGAAGAAGTATCGTAGTCGCATCCACGCATTCGTACAACGTCGGCGGAAGCGCGAAACGCGCGTAGTCATCAGCCATTGGCGCCGGGTGTGATGTGAAAAAGCATGTCTTCGTGGGAGCTACTGGTCTCGTCTTCGGAACCAACAAGGTGGTTCCGGCGATGAGATGTCCATACTTGAAGAACACACACCCACCGAACGTAACCGATAACTGAAAGAACCTCTCTTCGCAGAATGCTATAATCGTGAACGGAAATCTTCCGTTTCCAAGCAGCGCAAGCTGGTCTTCTGCGCCTCTGCAACAGTCGGGGAGTGGCTCAGCCTGGTAGAGCACCTGGTTCGGGACCAGGGGGTCGGAGGTTCAAATCCTCTCTCCCCGACCAATTTTACAGATTAGAATGCTGAGACTCTTCGTGGGTTCAAACTCACTCTTTACCCCGCGCCTTCCCTACCTTTCGGCTCGGGCTAGTGGCTCTGACGCGGCGATTTGCGGCGCATCCGGCGTCACGAGGGCGCCGTTGGCGCGGCGGGCGATCAGCCTGCCTTTTTTCAGCAGGACATAGTTATTGTCGCGCCAGAGGCTGCGCTTGCTCAGGTAGCTGGCGCACCAGATGATGAACCCGTGCAGATCGCGAATCGGATAGAGCAGCGCAGCGCGCTTCGCCACCGAATCGCCAGCAGCCCACCAACCGATAATCCACGATTCGACAATTCGATTTACCAAGGAGGCGGCGAGTAGCACAAAGCCCAACCACGGATGTCCCAGCAGAGATGCAGCGATCAGGCCGAGAATACCGAAGGGGACGGCGAAGGTTAGCCCTGAGCCGAAGTGGCCTTTGGGACGCGAGTACCGCGTGCCCATGGCCCATCGCAGTTGCCGTTCCCACATGCGGCGGAACGTCATCTTCGGAGAGACGTGATCGACAACGTGGCTGGAGAGCCAGACCTCGTATCCAGCTTTGTGAATGAAATTTCCGACAACGAAATCGTTCGAGAGGTATTCGCGGACGGCCGCATAGCCACCGATTTTCCCGATGGAATCTTTGCGAAGCGCGATGGTCGGGCCGAGACCGAATTTGGTGCCTTCCATGAGATTAGCGATCAGGACTCCGGCGGTGAATTCGACGGATTGTCCGATGGCATCGAGGTTGGCCCAAATTCCCCCGGCGCTCTTGCCGCGAAACGCGCAGGTTACCGCTCCAACTTTTGGATCGAGCAATGGCGGGACCAGGTCGCGCAAGTACGTGGGAGCGACTTCAACATCGCTGTCGCTGGTGACGAGAATGTCGTATGTTGCGATTTCAGAAAGGCGGTGGAAGCAGTAATTCGGCGCGTTTGGCCAAGGCGGCTGGCCGGTCACGAGAATGCGGCTCGGAATGTGAGGGTAGCGCGAACTGATTTCCTGGATGATTGGGATTGCGGCGTCATCGGGTTCGTCGGCTGCGAAAAGAATTTCGTAGTGCGGATATTCCTGGCGGAAGAAGCTCTCGATGTTTTCCTTCAGGCGCGACTCATTGCCGTGCACCGGTTTAAGGACAGAAACAGGCGGCAACTGAGCGGCAAATTTCTCGTACTGCTTGCGATCACGGCCGCGATATCCGCGGAATTTGATGGCGCCGAGAACGGCAAGAACGAAAACGACGGTTGAGGTGATGGTCCCGAAGACCGCAAGGGCCAGGATCACGTAGGCAATGATCAAGCAAGCACTCCTTAGAAACAGTCAGCTGTGAAAGGCGTGGAGAACTGCTTTTCCGTCAGCAACAAAAAGGAGCCTTCCAACGTGAATCGACAGCATTCCTCTCGACCTGGTTAGTCTAACAAAAGACGAGGGTTCCACAAATGGCAGCTGTTTGTTTCGGCTCTCGATTGGGACAGCCGGGGGCCGTCCTGATTTATCCGTCTAACTTACGATTCGTGAAGATGAACTTGCCACCGCTGTGGGCCAGTTCGAAGTAGGTGAGGCCTTGCAGGTCCTGCGGTTGTTCCTGATCGGACCAGACAAAGATGCGGCCGGGGCCGTCCCATTTTGCGGCCAGCGATTCACGAGTCTCGAAGATGTGGGGCGCGTCGGGAAACTTGGCGCCATACCAGAGATTGCCGCTCGGTTCGTGCAGAACATGCACGGGGATGCCGGTATAGAAATTCAGTGTGGACGCCTCGTGATACTCGCCATCGATGACGATCACATCGCCCGGTCGATAGGATTTTTTAACCGCTTCGGCGAGATTGTAGGAAGACAGAATCGGCGAGAACGTGATGAACGAGGAATGGATCGAGGCCAGGAGAACGATCATCATGGCGGTCAGCGAGGCATTTCCCCAGAACGCGCGGCGCTTTATGCGCAACAGCCAGTTCGCTCCGGTGCCGAGCAACATAGCGAGAGAGACGGCCAGCAGGGATCCGCGGAACGCCCCCAACGCTCGCGGAGTGAGATCGAAAACGTGGCCGAGCGAGAAATTGTAGTCTTGCGGATTCTTCTTGAGAAGGTCGGCGAGATCGGCCCCGGGAATGGGCGGACTGGAAACGAAAAGAAGATACATTCCGGCGGCGAAACCCAGAACGCCAATGACGAACAACACTATGGAAGAGATCCTGCCGGCTTTGTGATCCCAGTCCGTTGCGGCGGGAGTGGATTCCCGTGTCATCCAGGCGCCGACGAGCAGGGCCATTCCGGGCAGGCCAGGAATGGTGTAGTACTCCTGGCGCGTCGAGAAACTGAAGAAGCCGACGATCACCAGCGGCCAGAGAAGAAACAGAAGGTTCGCGGAGCGTGTGCGGTCCCACTTGGCTGTGAGCTTGCTGCGGAACTCGCGCCATCGCCAGGGCACATCACGAAGAGATTGGGGAAAGAATGCGCTCCAGGGGAAAAGCCAAGCCAGGAGCAGTCCCCAGAAGATGGCAAGTGGAACGGTGTCGTATCCCGGCGGAACGCGCTTGCCGAGGAAGCGCATGACGTGTTCGTTGATGAAGTAAAACCAGAGAAATCCGCGAGCCTGACCTTGCGGTGGATTTCGGATGGCCGCCAGGATGTGCCACGGGGCGGCGATCGCGAGAAATACGATCGTGCTCGAAACGAGGCGCAGCTTTTTCAGGATTGCAAGCCTGCCCGTGAGCAGAAGAAATAGTCCGATCGCTGCTCCCGGAAAGACGAGGCCTATCAATCCCTTGGTGAGAACGTTCAACGCGCAAAGAGCGGCGAATCCCCAACAGACAGAGCGGCTCGGCTGCTCCTGCTCCAGTGCTTGTAAGAACAGGTAATAGCCGAGAGTAAGCCAGAGCATGACCAGGACCTCAGGGATTAGAAAGCGCGTGTACACAAATATTCCAAGAGCCGTTACGAGCACGACCCCCGCATAGAGGCCGGCCATCTCTCCGTACGTGTATTTCCCTAATCGATAGGTCGCGAGCGTCACGGCCAGCACTCCCAGCAACAAAGGAAGGCGGGTGGTCCAGGTGCCTACGCCGAAGAGCTTGTAGCTGATGGCCAGGCTCCAGTACATGAGCGGAGCTTTTTCCAGATACCGAATGCCGTCGGTGTAAAGGGTCACCCAATCGTGACGCTGAAGCATTTCGCGGGCGGCTTCGGCATGTACGGTATCGACGTCGTCGAGCAATGCCGGCCGGGAAATGCCGACCATATAAATGATGGCCCACAGGGCTATCAAGATTGCGACGGAGATGCGCCAGTCCGAAATCAGCCCATGAGTGCGATTCGTTGCTGCAGAAGTCGCGCCGGTGCTGGTTGAAGTTCCGATGTGGGGAGTGGTGCTTGAATCCATAGGAGACGCAGATTTGATTCTAACGAGCCGTTGCGGTGAGGTCCAACTTAGGCCTGACAGTGCTCGCTCTAAGGAGACTGGACGGGGCTTCGCCTTCAGGTTTCGCTCCCTCCGATTCTCGGTTGAATGTGGCTTACTACCAGGTGAGCAGAACCACCCCGCAGCAGACGAGGATGGTCGCAACCCAGCGGCGGGTGTCCACATTTTCGCGCAGGAAGTACTTGGCGGCGAAGGCATTGGCTACAAATGTGAGAGCGGCGGATGCCGGGCCAACGAGGCTCAGGTCAGCCCAGGAGAGTCCGACGAGATTGCTGAAGAATGCGATTGCCATGAAGAAAATGCCGGCAAAGAGCACCCAACTCGAGACGACGCGCGCAATGACCGCAGGGAAGCCATGGCGGCGGCGAAGCTCGCCGAGATCGCCGATGCGGCGCATGGCGAGGGCAACGAGCACGTCACCGGCGGCGGCTGCGACGACCGTGACCAGGATGCACGTCCAGCTGTAGAGCATCTTCATACTTCTTCCTCCACAGCCTCAGGATCAGAAACCGGCGACGGCGGAATTTCTGTACGCTCCGGGCCACCGGCGACCATTCCGACTCCCGTGACGATGAAGGCCACTCCGGACCAGCGCTGGCGGCTCACGTGCTCATGCAACCAGAAGATCGAAAGCAGCACCATCACGATGTAGCTGATCGCAGTAGCAGGAAGCACATAGCTCAGATCGGCAAACGAGAGCGCCGTCATGTAGCTCCACATGAATCCGAGGAGAAAAAGAATTCCTGCGATTACAAATGGATTGCCCAAGACGACAAAGACATTGCCAAGGTGGTGAATGTCGATCGCTCCGGCATGTTTCATGCCACGGGCGAGGAATGCGTCTCCGATGGATCCGAAAAATACGATGGATAGAATGACGAGATACTTACCGAACGTCAAAGAAGTTGTCCTGTTACAACGAAATCAAAGCGACGTGCAAATTCGTTTCAGACACTAGGGATGAGGCGGGCGAGATTGGCGTTTATTGGCCTGAACGTCAAACCGATGTACCGCTGGGCCAACAGAAATCGTGCGTTTGACCCACTCAAGTAATATAGCAAATCAGTACTGTGGGCCAGTTTGTGCCTATTGAACACTTCGACGTCGTGATTATCGGTGCCGGCCTCTCCGGGATCGGCGCCGGATATCGCTTGCAGACGCGATGTCCGCGCAAGAGCTACGTCATTCTTGAGGCGCGGTCGGCCATGGGCGGCACGTGGGACTTGTTCCGGTATCCGGGCGTTCGATCCGATTCGGACATGTTCACGCTGGGATATCCTTTTCGGCCGTGGAAGAAGGCGCAGTCGATCGCAGGCGGTCCGGAGATTCTGGAGTACGTTTGCGAGACAGCGAAGGAATTTGGCATCGACCGTCACATTCGTTTTCAACAGCGCGTGGTTTCGGCCTCGTGGTCGTCAGAGGAAGCGCGTTGGTTGATTGAGACGCAGTCTGGCGAAAAGGGAGAGCCCACCCAATACACCAGCGATTTTGTATACGGGTGCACCGGCTATTACCGATACGACTCTGGTTACGCGCCAAGCTTTCCAGGAGTGGAGAAATTTCAGGGAAGGTTCGTGCATCCGCAGCATTGGCCGGAGGATCTGGATTACGCCGGGAAGAAAGTCGTCGTCATTGGAAGTGGAGCGACGGCTATCACCCTGGTTCCCGCAATGGCCGAGACAGCTGCTCATGTCGCGATGCTGCAGCGCTCGCCAACTTACATTCTCGATCTGCCCAATCAGGACCCACTCGCGGACTTGATCCGGCGTTGCCTGCCGGAGCGTGCCGCACTGCGTTTGATTCGCTGGAAAAACATAGGCATCAATCTCGGGATTTACCAGATCGCCCGGTGGGCGCCTCAATTCGCGCGGCGCAAGTTGCGCAAGGGAGCGATCAAAAATCTCCCTAAAGGATACGATGTTGACACGCACTTCAATCCACGGTACCGCCCGTGGGATCAGCGGCTGTGCCTGGTACCTGACGCCGATCTTTTCAAAGCCATCAGTTCGGGGAAAGCGTCGATTGTCACCGATCAAATCCACACTTTCAGCGAATGGGGAATCCGGCTGCAATCCGGGGAGGAACTCGAGGCAGACGTTGTTGTATCGGCTACCGGATTGCAGATGCTCGCTCTTGGAGGTATTCACCTGATTCTCGATGGAGTGCCCGTCGATACGGGCCGAACATTCATTTACAAAGGAACGATGGTGAGCAATGTTCCGAACTTTGCGTTCTGCATCGGGTACACGAATGCTTCGTGGACGTTGCGCGCGGATCTGGCCTCGAATTTTGTGTGCCGGCTGCTGAATCACATGGAGCGACGGGGCTATCGTACTTGCGTTCCGGCTTGCGATTTTGAATCGATGGAGCCGAAGCCACTCCTAGACCTTACTTCCGGATATGTCACACGAGCTGCCGAGAGCTTGCCGAAGCAGGCGGGGAGGAAACCTTGGTGGATCAAGCAGAACTATATCCTCGACATGCTCACGATGAGGCTTAGCCGAATCGAGGATGGGATATTGAAGTTCGGCGCGCCGGGAGTGATACATTGCGCCGAACCTGAACCCGGCGCTGTCACATCATCCGCCGCGGATTAGTTGTTCCAGGTTCCGAATCCTGATTCGTGCAATAGCCCGCGTATAATAATGGTCTTTATGACTGCCTACGTCTACGTATCGTTGAAGAAGAGCGTTCTCGATCCCCAAGGCAAAACCATTCAGGGCGCACTCAAGAAGATGGGCTACAAGGGCCTCGAAAGCGTGCGGCAGGGAAAGTATTTCGAGCTGACTCTGGACGGCGGCTTGAGCCGAGAAGAAGCGCAGTCAGAAGTTGAACGGATTGCGCGCGAAGTACTCACTAACCCTGTCATAGAAGAGTTCCGTTTTTCCCTGGCCGAGTAAGAGCCCGGTCAGACCTTGAGGTTTTCCCATGTGTGGCATTGTCGGGTATGTCGGCAAGAAAAGTGTCGTTCCAGTCATTCTTGAAGGCCTGCGGCGGCTGGAATACCGCGGCTACGATTCGGCGGGTATAGCGGTTTCCGGCAACGGAGATGGATTAGAGATCCGGCGCGCCGAGGGCAAGCTTCGAAACCTCGAAGAAGCAATCAAGCACAAGCCCCTGCATGGGACGTACGGCATCGGCCACACGCGCTGGGCTACTCATGGACGCCCAACCGAAGAGAACGCGCATCCTCACCGCGACTGCACGGGAAAGATCGTCGTCGTGCACAACGGCATCGTCGAGAACTATCTCAGTTTGAAGAAGAGGCTGGCTGAGGAAGGCCACAAGTTCACGACCGAAACCGACACTGAAATCATCGCGCACCTGGTCGAAAAGTATTCACAGCCGACTAATGGATACCGGCCGCATCTGGAAGACGCGGTGCGGAAAGCGCTGAAGGAACTCACCGGAGTCTTTGCTCTTGCCGTGATATCGACGGACGATCCAAACAAGATCGTCGCGGCACGGAACGGTCCTCCGGCGGTAATTGGATTAGGGAATGATGAATATTTTGTCGCTTCGGATGTGCCGGCGATTCTTCATCACACTCGCGACATATTCTTCATGGGCGATGGCGATATGGCTGTGGTTACGCCGCATGGCGTGCAACTGACTGACTTCGATGGCAAGCCGGTGGTGCGGCAGGTGCAACACGTAACCTGGGATCCGATCCAGGCGGAAAAAGGCGGCTTCAAGCATTTCATGCTCAAGGAAATCTACGAGCAGCCGCGTGCGGTTCAAGAAACCAGTCTGGGCCGCGTTTCGCAAGATACCGGGCGCATTTTCCTCCAGCAGATGGAGATTACAGAAGAGGAGTTCCGCGAGGCTCCGAAAATCAACATCATCGCTTGCGGAACGAGTTGGCACGCCGGGCAGGCGGGGAAGTTCATGATCGAGTCGCTGGCACGGGTTCCGGTGGAAGTCGATTATGCCAGCGAATGGCGATATCGGAACCCAATTGTTGACCCGAAGACGATTACGCTGGTGATTTCTCAGTCCGGTGAGACGGCGGACACCATCGCTGCGCAACGCGAGGCCAAGGCAAAGGGTTCGAAGACGCTGGCCATCTGTAACGTGGTCGGATCGATGATTACGCGGGAAGCGGCGGGCACAATCTATACACACGCGGGCCCCGAAATCGGAGTGGCCTCGACCAAGGCTTTCACGGCCCAACTGACTGCACTTTATATTTTCGCGATGTATTTGGCGCAGGTACGCGGAGTCATGGCACCGGCGCAATCGCGCGCGGCGATGCTGGAGTTGACGCGCATTCCAGCGAAGCTCGAAACGATCCTCTCGCACGATGCAGACTGCGATGAACTAGCGAAGCGCTATCAGAAAGTGCATGACTTTCTTTTCCTCGGCCGCGGCATTCACTATCCGATTGCTCTCGAGGGTGCGCTCAAGCTGAAAGAAATCTCGTACATCCACGCGGAGGGATATCCGGCGGGAGAGATGAAGCATGGGCCCAACGCGCTGATTGATGAGAATTTGCCAGTCGTCATCATCGCGACGCGAGACGAGAACAATCCCGATTCAGTGCTGCGTTATGAAAAGACGATGTCGAATCTGAAGGAAGTGAAGGCGCGATCGGGCGTGGTGATTGCTTTGGCGACAGAGGAAGACGAAGAGATCAAAGAAGCGGCCGACCACGTCATCTATGTTCCTCCCGCACCGGAGGAACTGTTGCCAATTCTGGAAATTGTGCCACTGCAACTGCTGGCGTATCACATCGCGGTCAGGAGAGGATGCGATGTGGATCAGCCACGAAATCTCGCGAAGTCGGTGACGGTGGAGTAGAGCCCAAGGTTCAGTACTTCGCCGCCCTGAGATCGGTTCGCTGGAGATCGTTTCCTTTGAAGAGCAAAGGTTCATCCATTTCCTTGGAAAGCGCGTAGGCAAAACAATCTCCGAAATTCAGGCCGGCCTTGTGATTCCCCCTCCCGAAATCACGGTATGCGTTTCGCGCAAGTTCGGCTTGTTCACGAGTCACGTTCTTAATTTCGATTCGTGAAACGCGAAAGAAATCGTCGAATCGGCGCCTCGCGATGGCATCTCCGGCCCGGTCAATAACGATTGCGGCCTCCACATAGCTCACCGCGGAGATATGGCATGGTCGAGCCGAATCGATCGCCCCTGAAAAAGGGCCGGCTTCAGGTTCGGCACGTAAGATGGCGACTACCGCTGAGGAATCAACAATCATTTCGGCATTCCGTTTTCGTCATAAAGCAATTCATCAATGTCCATCGACTTATATGGCTCCTTCAAGTGAGCCGCGCACTCTCTCCCAATTTGTAGTATGCGTTCCGCTCGGCTCCCGTTCGATTTACTGCGAAGCTGATCGAGACGTTCCCGAAGGGCTTCCCTGAGTGCTGCGGTCATGCTCTCCCCTGTGAGGCGCGCCAACTCGCGCGCCAGTTGATAAGTTTCTTCGTCTTTAATGTTTAACCCCATGATTCTACCATTCTACCATAGGTTATACCGTTATACCTTTAGCAGTTCTAACTCGGTTCTTGCGAGCGCTCTAGCACGCAGCGCAGCCGCCACAACGTCGCACTCAGTGCCGCGATTCCTGCGATCCAAATTCCAAACGCCACATCAACTACCCAGCGCGGCACCGCTCCGACCCTCCGCAGCAGAAACGGAAGGAAATTCCAGCAGGTGATGTGCACGTAATCCCACGGATCCTGTGCCATTGCCTCAGTGTTCAATCCCCATGCCTGCATTTTGCCCAACGCGAACGCGACGATGTTTTTAAAGCGCAGCGCGATGACGAACGTCGGATGGCCGAAGGTTTCCATCTGATAGATCTCGAGGGGAAGCCAGAAGGCGAGCGAAGCCAATTGCACGACGAAGCTGATGCCAATCAGCGCGAGTCCGGCGCGCCACATCCAGCGGCCGAGACTCACGCGATATCTCATCAATAGCGGAATAGCCAACAGCGCCATCATCTCCACGGCAGTCGATACGTAGCGGTCGCCCCATGCGAAGTCGCCGGTCCAGTACGTGTATCGGGCATAGAAGCTGATGTAGCCGAGCAGAAGCAAAACCGACGTCAAGGCGTACGCTCGAACTTCGATACCGAGACGCTTCCACAGCCACACGATCAGAATCAAGGCCAGGATCAGAAGCGGATCGAAAAGGAAGATCGACTTCTCCGGCTTAAATAGTGCGCCGAAGAATCCTTCATGGAAGGGAGTGCTCCATGGGAAATTCGCCGGCAGGGTTGGATCCTGCGCTCGCTGCTCGCGGGCGAAGATAGGAATGTACGTCTGCGTCCACGAACCGAAGCGATAGAAATTGTAGGCGCGCTCGATCAGCGTGAAAAATGCGTATATCGGCACGGCGATCGGGCAATAGTTGATGAAGTTCTTCCATAAATCACGCCCACGGATCTGTTTAAAGCAGAGCACGCCCAGCAGAAAAACCCCGGCCGCGATCAGATCGAGCGCGGTTGTTACGCGGATCAGCAGATTAAATCCCAGCGCGCACGACCCGATCAGAAGAGCACGGCGGCTTTGGGTTTGCAGCCATTCGTACTGATAAGAAAATCCTGCCAAGGTAAGAAGCATGATGTAGTTGTTCTCCATCATGTTCTGCGTGTAATGCAGGTGAGTGGTGCAGAAAAGTAAGGCGAGCACTCCTGCCACTGATTCCTTCACCTCGAAGCGAAGCTGCCGCAGAAAACGGAATGCGATCAGAGCCGTCAGAACATTCACCAGAATATTCATCGTGTAGCTGACAAAGATGCTGCGCACGGAGGGGTCGTCTTCGTATTCCGAGAAAACGTGCCAGTGCGCGATCCATGTTCCCACGACATCGGACGGGAGCATCAGCAGCGATTGGCCGATGCCGTACCAGCTGAAGATTTGTCCACCGCGACCGTGCAGACCGAACTCCGGATACTCATTGGGAAAAACCTGCGGCTCGGAAGTCCATAACCAATGCGTGGTTTGGAGGCGATGCGTGGTGTCGGCGCTCCCCAGTTCGCCGGCTTGAACTACGAAGGCGAGGAGACCCGCCGCGAGACAGAGAAGAAATAAGGGATCCCGCCACCGGCGGGCCAAGCGTGAAGTCATCTCAGTGGATAGTAATACAAAGCGGGGACTCGGACCTCAGCCCTCCTGCCGCAGATGCAGCCAAGATCCGAATTGGTGCTCTGATACGAACGCAAGGACTGGTTTATCCTGTAGCGGGGAATTCTAAGATGTCCTATTGCGCTTTCTGCGGGAGCGAACTCTCGCCCGACGTCCGCTTTTGCTCGGCCTGCGGAAAGCCGGTCGTGAACACCGATGATGTTGCGACGCTCGACTTCGCGACGGCGGCTTCTCCACTTCCGGCGCGTCCGGCGTCAGGAGCATCATCCAAATCATCCTCCAGGGCATCTTCACGCAGCTCGACTTTTCCGGAATATGCGATCAGCGAGGGGCGATTCCTTCCCGGACGGCTGATCGCGGGCCGCTATCGAATCATCGCGTTGCTCGGCAAAGGCGGCATGGGCGAGGTTTACCGCGCTGATGATCTGACGCTCGGCCAGGCGGTTGCGCTCAAGTTTCTGCCCGATGCGGCCGCATCTGACGAAGCGCTGCTGGAACGCTTCCGCAACGAGGTGCGAATCGCCCGTCGCGTCTCGCATCCGAACGTATGCCGCGTATACGACGTGGGAGAAGTGGACGGGCAGACATTCTTCACGATGGAGTATGTGGACGGTGAAGATCTTGCCTCGTTGCTGCGCCGGATCGGCCGTCTTCCACAGGACAAGGCTGTCGAGATTTCGCGCCAGCTTTGCGCCGGACTAGCCGCGGCACATGCTAAGGGCGTTCTGCATCGCGACCTGAAGCCAGCCAACATCATGCTCGATGGGCGGGGGCAGGTGGTCATCACGGATTTTGGTTTGGCGGGAGTCGCTGACGACATCCGTGGGCCGGAGGTTCGCAGTGGAACTCCGGCGTACATGGCTCCCGAGCAGATTTCCGGAAAAGAAGTCACCATGCGAAGTGACATCTACGCGCTCGGCCTGGTGCTCTATGAAATCTTCACGGGGAAGCGGGCATTTGCCGACAAAGTGGCGGGCGCGCTGCGTGGCAATGGAGACCGGAGTCCGAGCCGGCCGTCATCGGTGGTGAAGGACCTCGATCCGGTTATTGAAAAAGTGATTTTGCGCTGCCTGGAAGAAGATCCGGGTGCGCGTCCTGTGACCGCGCTTGCGGTGGCAGCGTTGCTGCCCGGCGGAGATCCTCTAGCGGCTGCTCTCGCAGCGGGGGAGACGCCGTCGCCCCAGTTGGTTGCGGCCTCGGGCGAAACGGTCGGTTTTCGTCCCCGTATTGCGCTGGCCTGCATGGCGGCGGTAGTGATCGGTCTTCTATGCGGAGTGTTCTTCATAACGCGCTACAACGCGGTCGAGAAGATCGATCCGCAGCAGCCACCGGACGTGCTATCCGCGAAAGCACGCGACATAGTAGAGCGCCTGGGCTACAAGGAGAAACCTGCCGACACTGCGTCAGGATTTGATTTCGACAGCGACTATCTAGATTTCGTCGAGAAACAAAAACAACGTGTCGATTGGAATCAAGTCCTCACGAGTCGTCCCGATCCCCTCCTGTTCTGGTACCGCCAGAGTCCAGAGACCATGATCACCTCGGATTACCAGGACTTCCTCATGATTCCAGACATCGTTAGGGAAGAGCACCCGGCAACGACTCTGTCTGGAATGATCAATGTGAAGCTGGATTCCAATGGAAGGCTCATTTATTTCCAGGCCATTCCGCCGCAGAAGGATAGCGCTCCGGCTGCAACCGCTGCTCCCGATTGGAACCCTTTGTTTGCCGCGGCGGACCTTGATGCGTCGAAGCTGCAGGCCGCAACTCCGGAGTGGAATTCGTTGGGAGCGGCGGACGCTCGTGCGGCATGGACCGGATTTTGGCCGGGAACGACGCGTCCGTTGCGAGTGGAAGCCGCCGCGTGGCATGGCAAGCCGGTTTTCTTCGCCACGATCGGGGAGTGGAACAAGCCTTGGCGGATGGTAGCTCCGAAGTCGCCCGACGACTGGAAGGCCCACTTTGCGCAGGCTGCGGGAGTGTCGTTACTAATCGTCCTCTTGGTTTCGGGGGCGCTGCTGGCAAGGCGCAACTTCCGGCATGGCCGTGGAGATCGTCAAGGCGCCATGCGACTCGGCATATTCCTGCTTGTACTTGAGGTTCTGCTGGCGATATGTAAGTCCCATTTCGTCGGCGGTTTTGAAATTTTTGCCATCCTCATGCTGGCGATTGCGTCCGGCCTGTTGTGGGGCGCAGTGATGTGGATGCTTTACATGGCGGTCGAGCCTTGGATTCGCAAGCGCTGGCCCCATGCGCTGATCTCCTGGAACAGGATTCTCTCGGGGCAGTTTCGGGATGCGGTGGTGGGGCGAGACATTTTGATAGGTGTTGGGTTCGCCGTGCTCTGGATGCTGCTGTTTGAGACTTCAATCTTTTACTTGACTCGCAGCGGAGCGTCGCCGCAGGTCGGTTCCATGGCGTACCTGATGGGCGGAAGAATTGCGCTCGGGCAATGGCTGATACAACTTCCGTTCTCCGTGCTGGGTACTTTGGAATTTTTCTTTCTACTGCTTGGTTTGAAGGTTGTTCTGCGAAAAGACTGGATCGCCGCAATCGCCTTTGTTGCCATTTTTGTCGCAATGCGTGGATTGCAGAGTTCCCATCCTGCCGTCGAGGTTCCTCTTTACGCCGTGATTTATGGCCTGGTCGCGCTCCTGGTCTTCCGGTTTGGTTTGGTTCCACTCGCCGTTGCGGCATTCACGGTGGACATGTTAGGAAACGTGCCCTTCACCGCCGATACGTCCCAGTGGTATATGGGTACTACCCTTCTCACTCTGCTAAGCGTGCTCGCCATCGCAGGCTGGGGCTTCTACCACTCTCTCGGCGGGCAGCCGTTGTGGAAAGCGGATCTAGACTAGCGAACGTCGAATCGCTACACTGCCGCAGATCATGACAACGTCACGCCGCCATCCGATTTGGGGATGTCTGGGCTGCCTACCGCGGCTTGCTCTTGTGCTCGCGTTTGGGGTCGTGCTTGTATTGGCGATTACGGCGGTGTTTGCACCGTGGGGGTTCTACCTCGGAGGAAAGTTCCACATCATCCCATATTGGCAGGGATGGGGAACCATGCACGCCAAAAGCGGGAAATACGTCGTGTACGTGCAGTTCGAGCCCAGCAGCCATTCGAGCCATGTCCTGCCGGGTTCGTCATTGCAGGGTAGCGGATATTTGTGTACTCCGCGAGGAGAAATCTTTCGCATGAATCTTGGTGGTGGGATGCGACGCGGGCTGGGATTGAACACCGACGGGGAGAAGATTTCGTTAGGGATGTACTACCGTCCACTCGTCTTTTGGAATTTCACCACCGACCATCGTCCAGGGATCGAATTGCGGGGGCAGTGGCACAATCCGAATCTGGTGATGGACGACCACAGCAGCATTCAGCGCGCGTTTAACTCCGACGGGAGCGTTTATCACGGAGGCCAGCCCGAGCGCCCGTATATGGGGGAAATTGTTCCAGTGACGCTGGTGCCGGGATCGTACTCGGATTTCGAGGCGGCGTGCAAAGCGCCCCACTGAAATTTCCGGCTCTTCGTTGACGACCTCCGGCCCGGACTGCTTGAAACAAACGCCTGAATACCTGATTATCCCTGACGAAGAAATCGGCATCCTTAATGCGCTTGGCGTCATCTAAAACTTGACAGCAGTTGACTCAAGTCTTAGGATTGTGTTCGGCGCAATCATAGACGCATTGATTTCAAAGCAGTTATCAAGTTTAGGAGGAGTTTTTTTATGGCAAAGATTATCGGAATTGACCTCGGAACCACCAATTCCTGTGTTGCCGTCATGGAAGGTGGCGAACCGAAGGTCATTGCCAATGAAGAAGGGGGCCGGACTACCCCATCGGTAGTCGGCTTCACGAAGACTGGCGAACGACTCGTCGGGCAAGTCGCCAAACGGCAGGCAATCACCAATCCCGAGAATACCGTGTATTCGATCAAGCGGTTCATGGGACGCCGCTTCGACGAAGTCCAGGAAGAAATCAAGATGGTGCCGTACAAGGTCGTGCGTCAGGGCGATCACGTCGCAGTGTTGGCACAGGGAAAGGAATACACCCCGCCCCAGATCTCCGCACTTATTCTGCAGAAGCTGAAGAAGGCCGCGGAAGACTATCTGGGCGAGAAGGTCACCGAAGCGGTCATCACCGTTCCAGCGTACTTCAACGACGCGCAGCGGCAGGCGACCAAAGATGCCGGCCAGATTGCCGGCCTCGAAGTAAAGCGCATCATCAACGAGCCCACGGCGGCGGCGCTCGCTTACGGCCTCGACAAGGGCAAGGACGAGACGATTGCCGTCTACGACTTCGGCGGCGGAACGTTCGATATTTCAATCCTCGAAGTCGGCGAAGGCGTAATCGAAGTGAAGGCCACCAACGGTGACACCCACCTCGGCGGCGACAACATCGACCAGCGCCTGGTGGATTGGCTCATCGACGAGTTCAAGAAGGACGAAGGCCTCGACCTGCGCGGCAAGGGCAATGAGATGGCTCTCCAACGTTTGCGTGACGCGGCGGAGCGCGCCAAGATCGAGCTCTCAACCACGATGGAAACTGAAATCAATCTGCCATTCATCACGGCGGATGCCAGCGGTCCGAAGCACCTGGTGAAGAAGCTGACGCGCGCGAAGCTCGAAGGGATGATCGAAGACATCATCCAGAAGTCCGTCGGTCCCTGCAAACAGTGCATGAAAGATGCGGGCATCGATGCCAGCAAGATCAATGAAGTCGTGCTTGTCGGCGGACAGACCCGTATGCCTCGCATCCAGCAACTCGTAAAAGAGCTGTTCGGAAGGGAAGGTCATAAAGGCGTCAATCCGGACGAAGTCGTCGCGGTCGGCGCAGCGATTCAGGGCGGCGTGCTCAAGGGCGAAGTAAAAGACCTGCTCCTGCTCGATGTGACTCCGCTGACGTTGTCGATCGAGACGCTGGGCGGCGTATCCACGCCGATGATCCCGCGCAACACGACGATTCCGACCAAAAAGACGGAGACGTTCTCGACCGCAGCCGACAGCCAGACTTCGGTCGAGGTTCACGTGCTGCAGGGCGAACGCCCCATGGCGGCGCAGAACCGGACGCTCGGGAAGTTCCACCTGACCGGAATTCCACCGGCACCCCGCGGCGTGCCGCAGATCGAAGTCACTTTCGACATCGATGCGAACGGTATTCTGAACGTCACGGCGAAAGACATGGCCACCAGCAAGGACCAGAAGATTACGATCACGTCGTCTTCCGGCCTGTCGAAGGACGAAGTCGAGCGGATGGCAAAGGAAGCCGATGCCCACGCCGCCGAAGACAAGGCGCAGCGGGACGCGATCGAAGCCAAGAATCAGCTTGACTCGATGGTCTACAACATCGAGAAGATGCTGAAGGAGCACGGCGACAAGATCTCCGGCTCCGAGCGGGGCGACGTCGAAAACGCCCTGGCTGATGCCAAGAAGGCGCTCGAGTCCAACGACAAGTCGCAAATGGACAAGGCCCGCGAACAGCTGACGGCAGCGTCACACAAGTTGGCCGAGCAGATGTACAAAGCGGCTCAGCCGCAAGGAGGAGCGCAAGGCGGACCGGGTCCGTCGGCCGGCGGAGGGCCTCAGCCGGGTGGCGACGGCCAGGCCAAAAAAGACGAAGGCGTGATCGACGCTGAGTACGTCGATGTCGAAGATAAGAAATAGGGAAATATCGGCCACGGATTGGCACCGATCGACACGGATAAAGCAAGATCCGTGAAAATCGGCGTAGATCCGTGGCAGGTTTTTGAGGGGGAATTACATTGGACTTCCAGGTCAACAACGAAACATATTTTCTAGGCCTCTCCGATGACGAGAGGCAATGGCTGCTGTACGTCGAGACTCCAAACGGAACACGGCGGATTCCGGTCTACGAGGACGCGCCAGCAGTCGACGATGACGATGAAGTAAAGGTCGTAATAGAAGACAAGCGGCGACGTAAGGTCGTAAATTGAGTGTGGCGCGGGCTTCCCAGCCCGCGTCCGCGCGTTAGCGGACAAACGATGCCAGCAACGACGAAAAAAGACTATTACGAAATTCTGGGCGTGAAAAAGTCCGCCTCGGCCGAGGATATCCGCAAGGCCTTTCGCAAGCTTGCTCGCAAATATCATCCTGACGTCAATCCCGGAGACAAATCCGCAGAAGAGAAATTCAAGAGCATCTCCGAGGCCAACGAAGTTCTGAGCGATCCGAAAAAACGCAAGATCTATGATCAGGTCGGCTTCTACTCGGACAACATCGATCCTGCGGCCGCTGAGGCTTATGCCCGGGGAGGCGCAACCGGCGCCGGGGGATTCGGCGGCTTTCCGGGAGGCTTTCCCGGCGGCGCGCAACAGCAAGGCGGTCAGGGTGGTGTTCACTTCGACTTCGGTGGATTCGACTTCTCGGACTTCGTAGGCAATACGGGGCGCGGCCAGAAATCCTCCGGCGGTGGCGGCGGGAGCTTTCGCGACATCTTCTCTGGAATTTTCGGAGGTGGACGCGGCGGTACGGCGGCCGAAGAAGGTCCCGAGCCGGGCACCGATCTCGAATATCAGGTCAACGTTCCCTTCTGGACGGCGATTCGCGGCGGCGTTATGCGCCTGAACATAACCAGGCAGGACGTTTGCCCGCAATGTCACGGGCAGGGTGCGCTCGAAGCGCCGGGAAAGTGTCCGGAGTGCAATGGCACGGGTCAGATCACCCAGACCGGCGGACGGATGAAGTTCAACGTGCAATGTCCGCGCTGCCATGGCACAGGAAAGAATCTGACGACCTGCCCGACCTGCCACGGCGATGGCACGGTCACCCACACCGAGCCGCTCGAGGTTCGCATCAAAGCGGGCACGCGCGACGGCCAGCGCATTCGTCTTCCCGGCAAGGGAAATGCCGGCGCCCACGGGGGCGCGCCCGGAGATCTTTACGTGATCATCCGCGCAGGTGACCATCCGGTATTTCATCGCGACGGCGACGATATCTCTCTCACAGTTCCCGTTAGCGCATCGGAGGCGGCCTTGGGATCGAAGATTGAAGTACCGACAATTGACGGCCGCGCCTTGCTTAAGATTCCGCCCGGCACTCAGTCCGGTCAGAAACTCCGTCTGCGCGAAAAGGGAGTTCCGTCCGCAACAAGAGAAGGCATTCGCGGCGATGAGATCGTCGAAATCGCCGTAACCGTTCCCATGCCTCGGGATGAGCGCACCAAAGAACTCCTGCGAGAGTTGGCAAAGTTGAATCCCGAAGATCCCAGAGCCGATTTGTGGAGCAAGGTCTAGTTGCGTCTCAGTTCTGGTCCAGTCTTGCAGTTTCTCCACGCCCCACATGAGAGTTAACGAATGAAAGATCGCGCTTTGGTCCTTGGCGGGGGTGGAGTTGCCGGAATCGCCTGGATGACCGGCCTGCTCTTCGGTTTGAGCGAGCAGAATCTCGACCTGCGCCAGGCCGAAGTGACTATTGGGACGTCCGCCGGTTCCACCCTCGGTGCCCAGCTCGGCGCGGCATCGCTTCAGGAGTTGTTTCGCCGCATGGTTGAACCGTCCGCACAAGGGCGAGAGATCGCGCCCGATCCCCGAGTGCTCGAGTCGTTCCAGAATGCACGCTCCTCCTTTTCCTCGATAGCCGACCGCGCTGAGCGAATCCGCCGAATTGGGAAGTGGGCTCTCGAAACGCCCACAGTTTCGGAGTCGGAACGACACAAAGTAGTCGAGGCACGCCTGCCAGTCCACACTTGGCCCGATCACGATCTGCGGATTGTTGCGATCGATGCCGAGGCTGGCGAGATTCGCGTCTTCGACCGAAACTCTGGAGTTAATCTGATTGACGCCGTCGCCGCCAGCTGCGCGGTGCCTGGCATTTGGCCACCGGTGACGATACACGGGCGACGCTACATCGACGGAGGCGTTCGCTGTGCCGAGAACGCCGACCTGGCGAAAGGTTACGCACGGGTTGTGATTCTCTCGCCCATGGGCACAACGCTTCCGCGAATCGGCGGCCTCGGCTTGAAAGAGCAGGTCGAAGTCCTTCAGCAGGAAGGCGGTCGGACGTATCTGATCACTCCCGATGCGAAATCGCGAAGGGCCATCGGACCGAATCCGCTGTCCCCGGAAACACGGCGTCCCGCAGCCAAGGCTGGACGCGAGCAAGGCCAACGGATTGACGCAGATCTCGCGGAGTTCTGGAAGAATGGGCCTGGATAAGGTACTTCCCAATTTGAAACTGTCCAGAGCTTTTCACCACAGAGGTCACAGAGGAACACAGGGGATTCGTGATATGCAGTAATTATGGCCTCTGTTGCACGTTCACATCCGCTCCACATCAACGAAATAACCGGCGTCATCATCACTTCCGCGATGAAGGTACATTCGGCTCTCGTTCCGGGGCTTCGTGAAAGCGCGTATCAAGCCTGCCTCGCACATGAACTCGGGAGGCGCGGCTTCGAGGTCGCCTTGCAGGTTCCTCTACCGGTAGTTTACGAAGGTCGGAAACTGGAAGTTGCGTATCGCATTGATCTGCTCGTTGAACATCGCGTAATTGTAGAAATTAAATCGGTGGAGACGATTCAT
The DNA here is from genome assembly GCA_035945695.1 of Candidatus Sulfotelmatobacter sp. GTDB lineage: Bacteria > Acidobacteriota > Terriglobia > Terriglobales > Acidobacteriaceae > Sulfotelmatobacter. Next base: position 130,482 of record DASYZZ010000022.1, read on the forward strand.
CCGATTCACGAGGCACAGCTTCTCTCCTACATGCGGCTAAGCGGCATAAGAGTGGGGCTGCTGATCAATTTCAACGTACTTCACCTCCGAGACGGCATCAAGCGCATGGTCGACGGCGAAGACTGGCAGAAGTAATCCTCTGTGTTCCTTTGTGCTCCCTGTGGTGAAATCAATGGTGGTAAATGCATTACTCCCGTACCACACCTCCCGCTCACAAGAATTTTCTAAATTAATTCAAAAAACTATTGCATCTGTGGAAAATTCCCGTAATCTCACTACTGCGAACTAACTCCGCCGAGATGCCCGGGAAATCGCTCAATCCCGGGAGCTGCGAAAACGAAAGTCAAGGGAGACGCGGTGGTGAGAGTGAGTCGCTCAAGGAGGCAGCCATAGAAATTGGCAACAGCTAGCGCGCAACGTCCAGAAACTCCCCAGCCCTTCACCGTCGTCCCCAGCCGGAAGAAGTTCGTCCGCCTCACGCTTTGGCCCCTGGTCGCCGCCACCTTCTTCATGGTATCGGGCGGAACCTATGGCACGGAAGACATCGTGCACGGCGCCGGCTACGGAAGCGCCATCCTGATCTTGCTCATCACTCCACTGCTCTGGAGCCTGCCGACGGCTTTCATGATCGGCGAGCTCTCGAGCGCGCTTCCCTTCGAAGGCGGATATTACGCCTGGGTACGCCGCGCCATGGGCAACTTCTGGGGATTTCAGGAAGCCTGGCTGTCGCTGATCGCCTCCATTTTTGATATGGCGATTTATCCCACCCTGTTCGTGGCCTACCTGACTCGCATGTTCCCGTGGTTTCAAGAAGGCGATCGCGGATGGTGGGTCGCGCTGGTAGTGGTCGTGGCCTGCGCTCTGCTCAATATTGCCGGTGTCAAAGTCGTCTCCCTGACGTCGCTCTGGCTGTTCCTCGCGCTTTCGGCGCCTTTCATCGCAGTTGTTCTGTTATCTCCTTTCAAGGTCGGGGCACTCGCGAATGCCGTTACGAAGCCAACAACGTCGACGGTCGACATTCTTGGTGGCCTCCTCATCTGCATGTGGAATTACATGGGGTGGGATAACGCCTCGACAATCGCCACAGAAGTCGAGCGCCCGCAGCGCACGTATCCTCGGGCGATGCTGGCCGCGGTCTGCATCGTGGCCGTCAGCTATGTTTTGCCTTTTGCTGCAATGTGGGCAACGGGACTGAAATCAACGGCGTGGGAAACCGGATCGTGGGCGGATATTGCCGGCCTGATGGGTGGCCCGTTGCTTCGGATCGGCGTCGTGCTGGGCGGCATGATCAGCGGCTTCGGCATGTTCAACGCGCTGGTCATGAGTTACTCACGCCTGCCTCTCGCTATGGCGCAAGATGGCATGCTACCGAAGATGTTCGGCACGCTACATCCAAAATCGAAAGCGCCGTGGGTTGCGATTGTCGCGCTGGCATTCGGATGGGCGCTGTGTCTTGGGCTTGGCTTCGCTCGGCTCGTAACGCTGGATATTCTTCTCTACGGAGGCAGCTTAGCGCTTGAGTTCGTTGCGCTGGTCGTGCTCAGGTTCCGGGAGCCGAATCTCGCTCGTCCGTTCAAAGTCCCAGGAGGCTTGTCAGGTGCCATTGCTATTGGGATTCCGCCGGTGCTTCTGCTGGCGTTCTCGGTCATTCGAAGCGAGCATGAATCCATCCTGGGCATGAGTTCATTCGCCTTCGGTATGATCCTGATCGTGGCCGGGGTCGTCGCCTATTTCGTCAACCGTGCGCTAAAGCCTGAAGGATGGTCAGCACAGGCCTCCGAGAAACCTCAACCCGCCGCCTGATCGCCGAGTTCCGAACAAAGAAAAAACAAATCACAAGAAAGGATCGGTATACCCCCCGGTCCTCTTTGCAATAGACACCAAAAGCGTTCCAGGTCTCCGCAATGGGTATCCTGATATCTTAGTAACTGCGGCGTCCCAAACATGGTTCGCCCGTCGTTCGTGCATAGGAGGATTGCCTTTTGACTGTAGAGTCGAAGCCATATCCAGAAGCCGATCACGTGAAGCACCTCACGGGAAACAGAAAAACCGTCGGCACGGAAAGAACCACGCAAAGCTCGGCGAATGTTGCTCACGGAGTGATGTTTCATCATTTCCACGGAGGCAGTCATCCAGTCGGACAAGGGTCCATTTCCGCCGAGGATCTCGCGAATCTGCTGGAATTTGTCGGCCCGCATCGGATCCTCTCCGCACGAGAGTGGCTCCAGCGAGCGATCGAAAATCGGCTGAACTCGGAGGATGTTTGCCTCACGTTTGACGACAATCTGATGTGCCAGTTCGATATCGCCCTGCCCGTCCTGCAGCAGTTCGGGCTGACCGCGTTCTGGTTTGCGTACACATCTGTGATCGAAGGCAAAGTTGAACCACTCGAGGTATATCGATACTTCCGAACGACACAGTTTGAGTCGGTTGATGACTTCTATAAGGCATTCCACGAGGCGATCGAGGGATCCTCGGAGGCCCCGCTTGTTCGGCAGCAGCTACGGCTGTTTGACTCGGCAACTTATCTGTCAGAGTGTTCGTTCTACAGCGACTCCGATCGCCGTTTTCGATTTATGCGGGATGAGGTGCTGGGGCCTGAACGGTACTCGGCCGTCATGGATCGGATGATCGCCTCTGCGAACCTGAGTCATGAAGAACTCGGCCGCGGGCTATGGATCGGAGCCGAGCAGCTTCGCATTCTTTCTGGGCAGGAACACGTCGTCGGACTGCATTCGCATACGCACCCAACACGGCTTAATCGGCTTTCGCATGGCGATCAGAGGGCCGAATACGAGCGAAACCACGCATTTGTGACACAAACGATCGGTGCTCCTCCAAGAGCAATGTCTCACCCCTGTAATTCGTATAACGCCTCGACCCTCGCGATTCTGAAAGAGCTTGGGATTGAGGTTGGATTCCGGGCCAATATGATCTGGCTGCCACAATATGTGGATCGAAGTCTGGAACATCCTCGCGAGGATCATGCCGATCTGATGAAACAGATGTGCGACTCCCGGGTATGAAGATCACCATATTTACCAGTAATCAGCCGCGCCATCTCGCATTGGTTACAACCCTGGCGTCGTACGCCGAAGAAGTATATTCGATTCACGAGTGCACAACTGCCCGTCCCGGGCAAGTGGCCGACTTCTTCCGCAAGTCCGAAGTTATGCGCGATTACTTTCAGCAGGTGATGGCGGCGGAAAGGGCTGTCTTCGGCCGTGGAGGTTTTTGTCCACCGAACGTTCGGCAACTGGCGATCCGCATGGGAGATCTGAATCTGCTGGACTTGCACGATCTTGGTCCCGCACTCGAATCCGATGTCTTCGTGATTTTCGGCGGCAGCTACATCAAGGGTGCCTTGGCGGACTTTCTGGTTCAACATCGCGCCTACAACATCCACATGGGAGTCTCACCATTCTACCGAGGGAGCTCCACGAACTTCTGGGCACTCTATGATGGAAGACCGCAATACGTTGGTGCGACAATCCATCTGCTGACTGCGGGGCTCGATAGCGGTCCGATGCTGTTTCATGCCTTGCCACCTGTCGGAGCCACGGATCCGTTTCTGTTGGGAATGCTGGCTGTACGTGCGGCCCACCAGGGCTTGGTTCAGGCGCTAGTTGATGGTACTCTCCCCACCATGACGGCTGTCGCCCAAGACAAGCACCTGGAGCTGAGATATACACGGAGCGCGGATTTCACGGACGAAATCGCGACGGAATATTTGCGGTGCCGGCTTCCGTCGGCGGAGATGGTCAAGCGGTTCCTACAGGAACGGGCAATGTCCGACTTTGTCCGACCTTTCATCGGGAACTGACGCGTTTTCTTCTCGTCGCATATTTTTTGATAAATATGAACTGTGATGATTGAGCGACCGTCGAAATTCCACATGCAAAAACTCTGAATACGGCGAGAGAACCCGGTGACCAAACGCAAATCCAAAGGCGCGTACATGATCTCGACCGTGGCCGAGATGTACGGCATTCATCCTCAAACACTGCGATTGTATGAGCGCGAAGGACTGCTGAAACCTTCGCGGACCGAAGGCAACACACGGCTCTACACCGATGAAGATCTGCAGCGGCTTGAATTCATCCTGTCGCTCGCGCGCGATCTGGGCGTGAACATCGCGGGAATGGCGATCATCCTGCAAATGCGTGAGCGCATGGAGGAAATGCAGCGGCAGATCCAGGAATTCGTGCAATACATCCAGCAGGAAGTGCTGACACGCGCAACGGCGGCAGCCGACCCATCGAAGGGCGCGATTGTGCCGGTGAGACGGACGGTGGTCGCGCCTGAGCCGAATAAGAAACGATAGTCCGCGCCACGCTCGACCCCAGAGGTTACACTTCTGTACCCGCTCGTCGATCACCCGATCCGAGTATGATGGTCAGTCGCGGTTGCCATTGACTGAATGCTGACCGCTGAGTGCTGATCGCTCGTACGGAATGCTCCCCTTCAAGCTCATCTACAGCGACGCGTATTACCTGCCAATCGGCAGTCATGTTTTCCCCGCCGAGAAGTATCGCCGTATTCATGATCGATTGATTGAAACTGGCGTCGCCGAGCCCGGCGATTTTCTCGAGCCCGAACCGGCGAATGATCGCGACATTCTTCTGGTTCACCGGCCCGAATACGTGCAGAAGCTGAGATCTGGTACGCTCAGCCAACGCGAAGAAATGGAGATGGAGATCCCCTATTCACGCGACCTGGTGGAGGCATTCTGGCTTTCCGCTGGGGGGTCGATTCTCGCCGCCCGCCGCGCTCTCGAAGATAAAGTCTGTATCAACATTGGCGGAGGATTCCATCATGCGTTTCCCGATCACGGGGAAGGATTCTGCATGATCCACGACGTTGCGGTCGCGATTCGGCGCCTGCAACGCGACGACAAGATCCGCACCGCCATGACGGTGGACTGCGATGTTCACCAAGGCAACGGAACCGCCGCGATTTTCGCCGGGACGCGCACCGAGAGTGTTCCACTGCCATCGGTCTCTGGATCAACACTGAATCCAGGCCGGCCGCCGAGGATGCATGGCGCACATGCCGGCGAGGTGTTCACGATCTCGCTTCATCAGCACAACAACTATCCTCTCTATAAACCGCCGTCCTCGATTGATGTCGACCTGCCCGACGGGATCGGCGATGACGACTATCTCGCGTGGCTCGATAATGCCCTCAGTTCCGGGCTTCGACAGTTCGAGCCCGACTTGATCTGCTATATCGCCGGCGCAGACCCTTTTCGCGAAGACCAACTCGGAGGCCTTGACCTGACGATCGACGGACTCAAGAAGCGCGACGAATTGGTTTTCAAAGTCGCGCGTGCCCGAGACATTCCGATCATGGTGACTTACGCGGGCGGCTATGCACAGAAAGTAGAAGACACGGTTACGATTCACAGCAATACCGTGATCGCCGCGAAAGAAGTCTTCAGTTCGTAATTGATAGGCCTTCCATCCCGGAGCGCCTGGATTAGCGCAGCCAGAAACCCAGCTTCCGTTCCATTCTTTTCTGCATCTGAATCGCATGCAGGCAGAAGGCTCTTCGAATTTCCGTTATTGGCTGCGCATTCCATCCGACCCGGCGCCGCCGCCAGTACGGGAGCCCGAGAATCCGCCGGAGAATCCTGATGCTCCGGTGCGCGAACCGGAGCCCGCGGTTCCCAGCCAGATTTGAGTGCCTTTTAGCCTACGAGGCATGCTGCCGATACAGTGAACTGCCGATTGCTACCCAAACCTCGCCGAACCATACTCATCTGCGCGTAAGCGTGTAATGAAGATGGCCTGTCTGGAGGCCTGAGCAATAAAGCACTTAAAGGAGAACGCATGGCACACTACGGTACTCTAAAAGACACTCCGGTCGCTAAATGGGGCGAAGATGTTCGCGGCTCCCATCTTTACGGCGTCAATGACGAGAAGTTGGGAAAGATCGAGGACGTCATCTTCGATCATTCCAGCGGAGATATTCGCTATGTTGTGGTGGATACAGGCGGTTGGCTCAGCAGCAAGAAATTCATTGTGCCTGCTGACGCATTGCGATCTTCGGCAAAACACGAAAAAGATTTCGAAGCGAGCCTGACCAAGCAGCAGATCGAGAATTTTCCACCCTACAACGAATCCCATCTCGAATCCGAGAGCAAGTGGTCGAACTATGAACGGAGCTATCGATCCAAGTGGGTTACGGATCCGGTCATGCATCGTGCAGAGACAGACCGCAATATCACTCCGACCACTCTGCAGGAGTCCGGCAATCTCGATTCAGAGCGTACCGCCGCTCAGGCACACGGACGGCCCTCGCCCAAAATGGCCTCAGCATCAACGCGCATCAGCACAAATGCGGAGCGAGAAGCCGATATCGAAGCGGCGGATTCTCCGACCGACCGCATCATCCCGGCGGGCAGCGACGCCGTTGTGATCAGTATGAGTGCTTCCGGGATTGGCGATCGTTGGGATACATTCCAAAGCCGGCTCAGAGAGCGGCGGAAGGAAGCAGTCGCGACTTGTCATACGTGCACAGGCGAGTCGGCGGAGCAACGCGGAACCGAAAGTACCGACACGCTGCGGAAAGCTGTCTAGCGTTTCTCGATAAGCCCCAGGTACAAATCACAACCAAACCTGGGGCTATTCGAAATCTAATTTTCAACAGGAAGGTTTTGGCAAAGTAGAATCTTGATTGCAGGAAATCCACGCGCGGGCCGCAAGATCATCGCGATAGCATTCGTGGTTGTGGTAGTGCTTTTCGCGGCTGCACTTCTGGCGCTGCGCAAAAAGACGTCTCCACAGAGTGTTCCGCCTTTGCATCCTTCCATGCTGAAGGTGAACACGCTAGTTCTCTGAAGGAACCGCCCTTGCTGGATCGCGCTTATCTGGAGCTGGGAGAAACCTTCCAGAGCTGCGCTAAGGCTTTCGCCGCGTCCGAGAGAGCTCTCTTCTCAGCGCTGACGTACGACTCTGAAGACCCAATGCCGGCACGTTGAACAATAGGGGTCCGGTACCGCGAAGCTTTGCCCGTCAAGCCCGCGTTGTAAATGTCGTGCACAGCGCTTTCAAACGCGCGCTTCAGTTGCTTGTCCACAGGTATGGTTCGTTCGGGAGTTTTGTTTGTCATAAGAGGAAAACTCGACTTTTTCTCAACTGCTAATCGCAATGTAAGGTCACTCACGCTCCGCAACAATACAGGGATGCCCGGAACATCAAGACGTTGGTTGCCTAAGAGTTCCTTAGCGAGAGGGGAAGTGCGTACGGAGAAAAATCTACGCGGCTTTCGGTTCAGAAATGACGCAGCTGCGCAACGCACGCAGGGTGTAAAGCGCGTCCTCGAGAACCTGATCTTCTTCGATGTGGTCCGTAGGGTCGAAGAATAGTTCCTTCACCCGCGCGAGAATGGCCCTTTCGGCTTCAGCAATTCACTAGGGCACTTTTTGCCGGTCGGTTTCAAAGAGAGCCGCTTCGTATAAAAGTCGCCAGCCAAAAGGGCCCGAATTCGAGGCAGGTCGAGCACTAGGTTCGTTCATGAGAAGTCCTTGCGTAGAGCCACAGTCAGGCGGAAAAAATCTCGGGACATTCAACTCTCAGCAAGCTACCGTACTACCTAGGCCCTTCACATACGGTGATCTCGGTATTTTCCACAATGAAACGCCGACAGGTGGGGCGGAAAAGAATGTGGAAGGGCTGGCACCCTTCCACGTCGCTACGCAGCTCTTCTGGGCGAGTGCTTCCCGGATGCTTTTGAATGCCGGACTCCCTCTTCTTGCTCTTCTTGCTCTTCTTGCTCTTCTTCTTGACCGATGCCGCTTTCTTCCTCTGCTTCCGAATTGATGTCTTCGGAGAGTGCGGTCAGCTTCTCGTCAGCGGATTTTTCTTCCTGGAGAGTCTGTGCGATCAGGGAAACGTGCTGTTCTTCACCTAGTAATTCGGCGAATGCTTTCACAGTGCCATAACCGGCGATCTCATAATGCTCCACGCGTTGGGCCGCACCGATGACGGCTGCATCCATCACGGCATCTTCATATTCCTCACGCATGGTTTCCGCCGCCTCTTTTACCAAACCTTCCATCCCCAGACATTTTTTCCCCGTTGGCTTTTCCTCCAGGCTTTCGAAAATCTGTTCCAACCTCGAAACCTGTTCCGACGTCTGGCGCAGGTGCTCTTCAAATGCCTGGCGGAGTTCAGTGTTCGATGACGCCTTTGCCATCTTCGGGAGTGCTTTCACCAGTTGAGTTTCGGCGTTGTACAAATCTCTCAGTTCATCAATATAGAGCCGCCGCAATGAATCGTTCTGCATCACATGCCTCCTTTGTTTCCAGCGACCGAGCGGAGGAGGATTCACTGGCCATACCTTGAACGGTATTTTTTTCTAGCCGACGCAGACAATACCCCAGATTCTGTACGACAAGGCTATTTGTCTTCAGCTTCCATCGCCCCCTCCTCGCTCTTGCGCGAGGCATCATTTTGAGAATGAAAATCGAGACCGAAGTGTGGCTCGGATTCGGTGCCGGTAATCTTGAAAGGGACCTCTGTTCCATACCCGTTCTTGCTGAGGAATGGGTCTACGGCTTTTAGCAGGAGCGATTTCCAGCCGGTCGTCATTTGAGAGGCCTTAGCATTGAGCTGAAGTTTGCCGTGAAAATCGAAGGTCTTACCGTCGAGGCTGTAATTGCCGCTGACCTTGGCGCGCGTGCCGGGTACTTCGAACTGAAGGGAGGAAAAGGAAAGCAGGCCTTGCTGAAGTTGGAAACGGCCGCTCAAATCAGAGCCAACTTTGATCGTCGCCGCTTCGGGCACAAGCTTCGGTTCCCCAAGACTTCGCAGGCTCAAGGCGTCGATTCGAGTCTGGAGCTTTTCATTTGTGAAATGAGCGGCAGGAAGGTGAAAGGTGCCGGAGAGCCTGAGCCTGTCCGCCACATCGGCATTTCCGGGTGGAAGGGTCAATCTGGTGGTCATTTCCACATGCCCGGTCATGATCGGCGGCTCGGTCCGAACGCCGAGTTGCAGCAAATCCTGAATTCTGGCATTGCCCAGAGTCACTTTGAGTTCAATGTCGTGTCCGCGCGGATTCGTCGTGCGCACCACCTTGCCGGCGGCCGTAAACGAAGAGTCCAGAACTCGAGCGTTGACCGGATCGAGATACGTATCGCCATCGGTGCCATCCACAATCGCATGAAACTGCGTGTGCAACGGTACTGGATGCCCGGTAATAGCGAGGTGGAAATCCGGAGTGTCGGTCTCGCCGTTGACTTCGATACGCCCAAGCGTTCCGGCATACTGTCCGGTCGATGAGAGAATTCCGGCGATTCCCTTGAGAGTGGAAAGATCGGCGTGAGTGAACGAATATTCCCCCTCTACAGCCGAGTCGCGGGGATCCGTTTCGTTGAGAGGACCGAAAAATCCGGTGGAGTGAATATCTCCCACCGGCTTTGGATTGATCAGGTTTGCCTCGAACTCCAGCGGCCGCGCGGGCCCGATGTCTTGCATCCGCAGCCGGCTGATGTCAAACTCCAGCGGCGCTTTGCCCGCCTTATCGGTATTGACCATGAGCTTCGTATCTGTGCAGAGAAAATGGCTCACAAAAATGCTCATTTTCCCACTGCGGCGCCGCAACGTGCTCATCTGTGCTCGGTCATTCTTGGGCGGGATGTTCATCGTGAGGCCGTTTACGAAGACGGTGTCAACATACATCGGCTCGCGGAAAAGATTGCGCAATGCTGTTTGAAAATGAAATGAGCGGACTGCAACCAACGGTTGTATTCCGCTTTCCGAAGGATTGGGGTCGGTATCGCCGAAGATTTTGAGGCCTTTACCTTCTACATTGATGCCGTTTTCGATCCAGACATGAAGTTCGGCCAGCTCGACCCGGCTTTTGAAACGCGTGGAAAGAGTCTCGATGACTCGCGTCCGCAGGATCGGCTCGGCCCGGATTATGACAATTCGAACGCAAACGGCGATGAGCGCAAGAATCGCCACCGTAATGGCGAGAAGCCATTTCCATTTGCGGGATGAAGACCGCGATACCATCAGTTGATCATCTCGTCAGATCGCTCTGTGGAGTAAAAGAACAATCTCAATATCTAGGACGGAACCTTAGGCCGGAATCGGGTCTTTACTGCATGCCTCGGCGAATGATCGTCAGAAGCCGTATCTTGCCACGATCTTCTTCTCTTTTTTCCCGATCAGAGCCAGGGCGGCGTGCTGCGAGGGAAGAGTGAAAGTGATCGGCACTTCGGTTTCGTGATCGCGAATGTTGATCGCCGCGTCGTCGGCCGAGTCAGAGATTAAGACATACAGCGTTGCATCTGCGAATTTTGTCGGGAATACCAGGACCCCGGCCGGCACGGGAGTTTGCGTGGTAAACATCGGATTCAGATTCAGGCGTCCCGCAACGTACGCGTAGAGGTCCGCCGTCGACTCGAGGTCCTCACTGAGTTCCACAGGATAAGAACTCCAGAAGATTCGCCCTTTGCCACGAGGGATTTCGCAAAACGTTGAGCCATCGCCGAATCGCAGCGACTCCAGCCAGTTTTGTTGTTGTTGACCGAAGACGAGGGGGATGGAGCCGCCGCCAACCCGGACCACGGCATTATGATAAACAAGTGGTTCCATGTGAGCCTGAAGTCCGGCGTCTGCGGATCGCTGAACAATCTGCCAGTGCTCGTCGTGCTCTACCGGACCGGTGACGAGTAGATTTCCGCCTGCATCGACATATTGCATGAGCGCCTGCCATGTGGGATCGCTCAACGCCTGTGGCGAGGGCAGAATCGCGAGTTTCGGCGAACCCAGCCTATCGATCTGGTTCTCAGCAATCATGTAAGGCGTCAGATGAACGGAATACGCGAGAGCCCGCACGGCGCGACGTTGGGCCTCCAACTGGAAATCAGCCATGACAGAATACTGCGTGCTTTGCGAGGTAACGATCGCCACTGCAGGTTGTTGGGGATCCCGAAGGTGTTGCTGCAATGCCGGCGCAAATCGCCCGAATGCACGCAGCAAAAGTGCCTCGGGCTTTTCGGTGTAATCCGTCCGCACAGCCCCGATCGGAGTTTCGTTGCTTTCGGTCATATACGAATTTGTATTCCACAGCCACTCGATGGCTCCCGAGCCCTGTATGAAGGATGAGGCGATTTTGCGTTCAAGAAGAGCCGCCTCGTTCTCGGGAGCACGGCGGGAGGTTTCATCAAGATTCAATCCGCGTTGCAGCCCGGTTTCCTGGATCAGCATCGCTTGGCCCGGCCGCTTGGCGGCCAACGAATCCCATAAGAGGTAGTCGTCCTGCCACCAGGAATGATTCGTCGTGAAATCAACCTCGGATCCCCAGAAGGCAGGCGACAATCGATCCTGAAGTCCGCCTTCATCTTGTCCGACCGTGACTAGTTGTTGCGATCCGGCGGCGCGAATTGTTTTGCGCATGGTGCGAACCCAGTTCGCGAACGATTCCTGCGCGAAGAGATAGTAGTCGTGAATCCGGAGAGAATTCGTGCCGGTGTACATTCCTCGCGGCGCGAATTCATCGTCAGACGGAAGCGCGATGGTCCCACTTACCGAGCCGTAAGGAACATTCCACAATGCCGCCAGCTTTGCTTTATCCGGATAACGCTCGTTCAGCCACGCATTCCACGCAGCCAGTTCTATGGGATCGCCATTGGGTCGCATCGTCCATAGATGCTGCGAGAAACTGGGCTCGTTGATCAGATCCCAAGCGAGAAACGGCACATTGTGAAAACGAGAGACGACCGCCGAAATCAACGTTTGCTGTCTGTGAACCGCCTCTGGATCGAGGAAGGCATTCTGTCCTCCGAGAACATCAGGCAGAAACGCAAAGAAATTGAACTGAACGGGCAGACCGTACTTGCGGGCGGTCATCAGATAGGCTTCGAGTGTCCGCAGGGTGCGCTCGTAAGGCTGGCCGTTTTCATCACAGAATTTGTCCCAGCCGGTCCACCAACCGGTGCGGATCATATTGAGCCCGGCATCGTGAATCTGCGCCATGTCCTGGTTCCACACGTAAACATTCGGGTGCTCGAAAAACAGGCGCTGCACTTCGCTGGACATGTGCGTGGTGCCAATTACCGCGAGCGGGTGCCCGTCGAGTTCAAAGTAATCGTGATTGACGCTCAACCGCGGGCCAGAGCGGAGATAGTCCTCATCACGAATCCAGAATCCGGAGTGATAGATCGCGCGGACGTGATCGCCTTCCATCAATCGAGCTTCGATGACGAAGAGCCCCTTGCCGTTTGGCGGGGGCAACACGACGGGCGCATTTGCGGGGACAGCTGCGGTTACGGTCGAAGTACTGCGCGGCTGATCTTCGGGGTAGACCGTGATTTTTACAGTTGTCGGACCTGGCGCTGGTGTTGCCGCGTGCCACAGGACTTGAAGGTCGACCGGTTCTCCCGGCAGATACAAAGGCAACACTGGGCGAACAGTGAATTCTTCTTCCCCTTGCATCGCGCGTCGAGCGAGAGATTGCACGAGCTTGGAATTTTCGAAGAACTCCGAAGAAAGATCGGCGTCGACAAAGATCCAGCGGCCCCCATCGAAGCCATTTTGATAGTGATCGACTTGGATCGCCGGAGCGGAGAGCTTGATTTCATCCTTAACGCCCCAGGCGAGAGTATCGAGCCGGGCATCAATCGCTCCGGCCGATCCTCCGCGATGATAAAGATCGATCGCGCTAAGGCGAATCACCGGGCTGAATGCACGCTTCCATCGGAATGGACTGAGCTGAAGTGTCACCTCTGGATTCGGTTCGAATTTCGAACCATCGGATCCAGGGGTGTCTTGATACTGATCGATCATTAACGGCCGGATGAAGCGCACGCTGTATTCGCGCAGATGCCAGCCGGAACCGTCCCGATAGGCGGCACGAGTGAATGGTCTTCCGCCCAGAACGAGTAAATTGCCGCCGCGATCCAGGAACTGCTTGATCGCAGGCCAGGCTGTTTCGGGAAAAGCTGAGCCGTATGGCAGAACCAGAAGGCGTGCTGAGCCTGTTGCCAGGGCTTCGCCGAGATGATCGGCATCGACGAGCCTCGCCTCCGCAAGAAGCGATGACAACTGCTCGGACGATGGCGCAACCGAGTCGGCGGAGGGGAATCCGGCCTCTCTGAAAACCACCACATTGCTGTTCTTTTCTTGCGCGAACATCGCAGGAAGAACAAACAGAAAGAGTAGTGCAAACACACAGACGAAGACCCTGGACATGAGTAGACCTGCGAAAATGAAGGCGATTGGAATCGAGTGAAGTGTCCGGCAAGGCACGAGCGAATGTCAAGCTAGAGAATCGATTTTGTAGAGGGCGAATTCGAGCTGGTCCGGAAGAAAAACGAGCAAAATCGAGGGTCGCCGATGTATGATGGCGGCGTTAACGCGTTCATAGGCTTCAAGGGATCTAATCACTTATGGCCATTTCAGCTCCCAATACAAGTACAAGCAGCGCCCCGTCTGCTTCCGGCCAGAGCTATATCGCTCCCTTGGCAACGGTCACGACGCTCTTTTTCATGTGGGGATTTCTCACATGCCTGAACGACATCCTGGTTCCGCATCTGAAATCGATTTTTGACCTGAACTACGCCAAATCGCAGCTGATTCAGTTCGCGTTCTTTGGCGCGTATGCTATCTTCTCGATCCCTTCGGCAAGAATCGTCGACTGGATCGGTTATCAACGATCCATGGTTGCCGGGCTGTTGACGATGGGTGTTGGGGCGTTCCTTTTCGTGCCGGCGGCGAGCGCCGCATCTTACCCGCTTTTTCTTGGGGCTCTGATCGTGCTGGCAGCGGGCATTACGTGTCTCCAGGTCGCCGCGAATCCGTATGTTTCCATACTCGGAAAACCGGAGACCGCCTCCAGCCGCCTGAATCTCACACAAGCGTTCAACTCTCTGGGAACATTCCTCGCGCCTTTCTTCGGAAGCCTCTTTATTCTGAGCGCAGCACCGAAAACCGTTGCTGAACTGAGAGCGCTGGCGCCGGAAGCGTTGGAAGCGTATCGCCTACATGAGGCGTCAACGGTGAAAGCCCCGTATGTCGGGCTTGGAATCGCCCTTGTGGTGCTTGCGATTGCGATCGGGAGTTTCAAGCTCCCGAAAATCGAGCACGCGCAGCATCATCTCGGGGAGAAGGTGAATGATTCTATCTGGAAACATCCCAATCTGGTTTTCGGCGCCATCGCGATTTTTGTCTACGTGGGTGCTGAGGTTTCCATTGGCAGCTTCCTCGTGAATTATTTCGGTCAACCCGAGATCGGCGGGCTCTCGGCAAAAGTCGCTGCCAGTTTCGTTGCCTTTTATTGGGGAGGCGCAATGGTCGGCCGTTTTATTGGATCAGCGCTCTTGCAGAAGGTGAAGACCGGAGGATTACTCGGGCTCTGCGCGATCTGTGCCGCCGGATTAGTTGGGACATCGATGCTCACAAACGGCCACATAGCCATGTACAGCATCATTCTGGTTGGGCTCTTTAATTCGATCATGTTCCCAAGCATCTTCACACTTGGGGTGGCAGAGCTAGGTCCGCTTACAGGCGATGGCTCCGGAATCATGATTATGGCGATCGTCGGCGGCGCATTGATCCCGCTCGCACAGGGGTGGATTGCCGATCGCATCGGCCTTCATCACGCGTTTTTCCTTCCGGTGATTTGTTATCTGTACATTCTGTTCTTCGCGTTGAGTGGTTCGAAGCCCAACAGCGAACGTTACGCCAAAGCGTGAAGCGCGAGCCTTTGCGGGTTGTCAGGACAATGGCGTGTGCAAAATCACTGACAAGATCGTGGGCTCTGATAAAATTCTTTTGCTTCAGGTTGGGGAATTAAAACGATTTACGACAATATGGTTCAGGTAAAGAAGCCGGAGCAAAAACCAGCAGTGGTGACGCTCAAGGCGGTTGCTCAGCATTTGGGCCTCACTCCGGGAACAGTTTCCGCGGTGCTCAACGACTCGCCGTCCGCTCGTTCGATTCCTCAGGAAACCAAGAATCGCATCCGCGCCGCGGCGAAAGAGCTGAATTACCGCCCGAACTTTTTTGCCCGCACCCTTCGAAACAAACGCACCTACACGATTGGGGTCATCGCGGAAGAGATTGGCGACTCCTACAGTTCCCCGATCATCAGCGGCATCGAGCAATACCTCCGCAGCCGCAACTATTTCTTCCTGACCGTAGTGCACAGGCACGACCCAGTGCTTCTCAATCGTTACGCCCAGCTTCTCTCGGAGCGTGGCGTGGAAGGCATTATCACCGTCGACACAACAGTGGAAGAAGCGCCTATGCTGCCCACCGTTGCGATAGCGGGTCACAAGAAACTCAAGGGCGTCACTAACATCGTGATCGACCACGAAAACGCCGCCAATCTGGCCCTCAAGCATCTTAAGGATCTTTGCCACAAGCACATCGCTTTCATGAAGGGCCATCCGCTGAGTTCCGATGCAAAAGACCGATGGGAAGCGATATGCCGTGTCGCAGCCCAGCTCGGACTGCAAATCGACCCGGATCTGACCGTCCAAATTGATTCAGACGATCCAACGCCCAAGTTGGGCTATCCGTTTGCGAAACAACTTCTCTCGCGCCAGAAGCCTTTTACGGCGCTGTTTGCCTATAACGATATCTCTGCGATTGGAGCCATCCGCGCATTCCAGGAGCAAGGAGTGCGAGTGCCTCAGGATATTTCTGTGATTGGCTTTGACGATATTCCTGGCGCATCTTTTCATACTCCCGGCCTGACCACGGTGCGGCAGCCTCTCAACCGCATGGGAGAAGTCGCGGCTCAAAGCCTCCTCGAACGGATCGAGAACCAGAAAGAATACACATCGGAAATCGCGATTGAGCCCGAACTGATCGTGCGGGAGTCCACGGCGAAAGCGCCAGGCGGCGCTTGTTAAGCACGCCGCCGACTTTCGCGTAGATGCGGCATGCAATTTTTGCAGGCAGTAACGCCTTCCGCCAGAACTCAGGACGCTTCAGGCACTGCGAACCTCCTCACGTGGTCCGCGTATGTTTCTTTCCTCCCGATTGGAATCGCAAATGTGCTTCTCGGACCCATGCTCCCCGCGCTTTCCGCGCGCTGGTCGCTGAACTACTCAGAAGCCGGAGCCCTTTTTACCGACCAGTACATCGCCGCGACAGTCGCGGTAGCACTCTCGGGTCTGGTCGTATCGTTCCGCGGCTTCCGGTTCGGAATCAAATTCGGTCTGATATTGACAGCTGCATCACTCGCATTCCTGTTCACCGGCCCGAAGACCCTCGGCATCATTTGCATCGCCGGGCTTGGTGCTGGTCTCGGAATTGCTGTTCCCGCTGCAAATCTGCTTGTGGCTGAAGCGAATCCCGCACGTCGGGGCGCAAGACTGAATTGGCTGAACTTCTGTTGGAGCGCGGGAGCGGTCGCGTCGCCATTTCTTGTAGCCGCCGCCGTCAAGGCTCATCACATTCTGCTTTTTCTCGCGTTGCTCTCTGCCTGCTGTCTGCTGGTTGCGGCGGGATTCGCACTGATGCCACCCTCCGTCGTCGAGCCGCCGGTGGCAACTCATCCGCGAGTTGAAGTTATTCCCGTAATCCGATCAAGGCTGATGTCGTTCCTATTTTTGGCAGCCGTTTTCTTTATTTACGTAGGCACAGAAAACGGATTCGGGGGATGGGTTGCCTCCTACTCAAAGACGCTCGGCACCCTGAGCCCGGCGATATCGCTCATTACGCCGTCGTTTTTTTACGCGTCGTTGATGCTCGGCAGAGTATTGGCGCCGGCCCTGCTCCGGATTGTGAACGAGGTCACTCTCGTGCGTGCTGGATTAGTTCTTGCGTGCGCCGGTACGGGCGGGTTGATGCTCTCACATGGGCTCGCTGGAGTGCTCGTCAGCGCCTGCACCGCGGGAGTCGGCCTTTCGTGCGTCTATCCGATTTCAATTGGAATGTTGTCGACAGAATTTGGACCCGCAGCGACACAGATCGCGTCCTTGATGTTTGTGTTGTCGAATATCGGAGGAGCATTGCTGCCCTGGATTGTTGGGATTGCTGGAACTCGATTTGGAACACTTCAAGCAGGCCTGTTTGTGCCTCTGCTCGGCTCTGCAGCAATGTTTCTTTTATACCTTCGAAAGTGGGAGCCCGGGCGGCGAGCGCGTAGCTTGGCCGCGGACGGTATCAGTCGGATGGGTGAGTCTAGCGAGTAAGAAGTTTCGCAGCCAGCCGATAGAAACGCACGGCTCGATGTAGAGGAAATAAAGGGGCTGGGAGGCGAACGAGCGCCCACTCTCCCGGGCCGGGCGTCCAGACCAGACGAGTCAGAAAACGCAATCGGTCGAGCGGCTTTTCGCGCAGGCGTAACATCAGCCGGAAATAGGCGGCAGACTCGACGTCGTATTCTGTCTCGCTTTCGATGTACGCACTGATCTCCGCCAATAATGCCCGAAGGTCATTGTCCTGTGTGAGGTGCTGCATTGACTCCGGGATGGGGGCGTTGAGTAGCCGGTTGGCGAGGAGGACAGTTGCGCGCAGAATGCACGCGATCCCGAGTTCTTCCGCTTGCGAGGTGATCTGTTTCCAGTCCAGCTGTGGAAGATTCATCATGCGAGAGAGATCGCAAAGCCAGATCAAGCGTCCCCAGACATGCTTGGCTGCGTGCAAAGTGAGAACGATGAAGAGGTCCTCGATGCAAGGACTCTTGATTGCGCGTCCAGCAACTGTTGTCATCACGGCGCGATGAAAAACTGCACCCATATCAAAATCGACTGCGTAAAACCGCGGGAGGATCGCCCACTGCACTTCGAGCAGGTTCTTCCCTGCCGGTCCATCGAAGGCAGATTCGTATCCGGACTTCAAGTACGCTCTTTCCTCTACAGCAGAGAAATTCTCGTGGGGCACGAAACCCAGTGGAGCAAGCGCCTGACGGATCCGAGGAAGATCCTGAGGATGGATCAGCAGATCGATATCTCCAGACTGGCGCAGGGCGATGTCGCCGTAGATCATTTCGGCGAGCGCGAGCCCTTTGTATGGCAAGACCTCGATTCCCGCAGCGCCGAAGCAATCGAGAATGGTGATCAACTCGCGAGAGAGAAATAAAGCCTTATGGAGATTCGCTTGATACCGTTGCGCCAGGACGTGCATAAACCCTGTCGGAACGGCATCCCCGAGGCTTGAGAGGTTGTGGATTATGAGTGGCTGAACTCCGTGGCGATCGGCGAGAGCTAATAACTCGTCCCAGTTCAGGAGCTGCGAAAGGATCGATCCAAGCCGAGCCGCTTTTTCCTCGAGGGAGTCTGTCGAGCAGGCTGCGAGTAGAAGGGACCACTCATTGCCGCGCTTGGAGCTGTTCACGGCGATGTGGGGCGATATCTCCGTAGGCAGATGCGTCGAGCTCAAGATTACGCAATCGCGCCGGCGGGGAGGACAGCAGGACGAATCTGTACGAGATTAATTCCCGCACGTTTCTTCGCCAGCATATTGGCCGATGGAATTCCTGTTCGCGCGAACGATTTTTCGCAATCCTGCGAAGACGGGCCGCGCATGTTGCCCTCCATATACGCCAGCCCGGGGCATCGGGTGCAAGTCGCCGCGTGCGTGCACGAAGAACAGGTTGTGAGATCTTTCACGCGAATCGACCGCACATCATTCATCTGGTCGGAGTGCCGCCAGATGTCAATGAACCGTTGCTTCCTCACGTTTCCAGTTGGCAGTGGGAATTGCACGCAGGGAAAAACGTCTCCATACGGCGAAACGTAGCAGGCAGAATGTCCGGCGCTGCACGGCATGGCGTCAAGCGCACTCTCGCCGCTTTCGTCGGGTATAGCGCAGAATCCGTCGACGTCGCCGACCAGCGCCGAATCGCGGAATACGTCACGGAGCGCAGCCGTATCGACTCCAAGAGTCAGAATCGAACGATCGCCGTCCATCATCGGCGTTACTGTCGGATCGAGCGTGCATTCGACGCCCAATTCTTCCGCCAGGGCCCGCACGCCCGGATAGTCCTGCATGTTCTGAATCATTAGGACGTTCGCAATAATGACTTTCAACCCCTGCGATTTGAGGAATCGAATCGCATCGACAGACCGCTTCAGCGAGCCCGGGACGAGAGTGATAGCGTCGTGCACTTCCGGACGATGAGAGTAGATGCTGATCTGGATCGATTCAACATCCAGATCGCGAAGCCGCGCTGCCTCGCGCTCGCGGACTAATACGGCATTCGTCTTCAATTTGACGCAGAACATCAAACGCCGCGCATGTTCCAGGATTTCAAAGAAATCCTTGCGCAGGAAAATCTCTCCGCCGCTCAAAGTGAGTACGAAAACTCCGGCGTCCGCCATTTCGTCGAGTAGATGCTTGATTTCCGCCGTAGTCATCTCGCCATGATCATTGTGGTCGAGATAGCAATGCACGCACTTCTCGTTGCAACGATAGGTAAGGTCGAGTTGAACGTTCAGCGGAACATTCAACTGCAACGCCTTGGCGGTCATCTCTTCCAGCAGTCCGCTCATTTCGATTTGTCCGCTCCGGAATGGCTTTGAAGAATCGGCGTTTCCGATACCTGCAAAATCTCGTGGGCCGCCAACTCGCGCGCAAGACTCTCGGCATCCCGCAGCGCTTCTTTGGGATCGACGTCGAATTCGCTGCAGATTTTCCGCGAGACGATTTCTTCCAGAGGAGTTTCACCGTCGGCGGACTGCCAAAGAATCGTCGCCGTCTTATTCAAAGTGAAAAGCGTCGAATCGCGCCCGGACATAATCATCATTTCACCGCCCAGACCGCGGGCTGCAACTCGAGGATTTCGTGCCACATATATGCTGCTCACCCAATCAACTCCCATACCCGGCTATCCGGGAAAAATGTCAGCCGGCGCACCGGTACCCGGCTCACGAATTCAAATGCGGAATGAAAAGTTGCCTGAACCAGTTCCTCATCCTCTGCGAAAAAAAGGAGATTGGCAAGCAGGGAACGGGCGGCATCAGCCGGCTCGACGGGCTCGATCCGATTTTCAGGACCCTTCGATAACAGATAAAGCACAGAAACAGACGCCGAGACATTTTCTCCCAACTTGGCAAGCTCGCCGGTAAACGGAGTTCCGTACGCCACATAGCCTTCGTTCTGTTGGCGCACGTAGGAGATTTCGTCGGTCAAGAGCGTTACATCGGGAGGAGCCAGTCTCGAAATTGTTGTTTTGCCCGCCTCTGACACACCTGCGAAGAGGAATGCCCTGCCATTGCGGATCGCGCTCGCCGAATGCAGCAGAAACCCGCCTTGTTTTGCTAAAACAAGAGTGTGAACGATTCGAAATACCGCATCGATCGAATAGGGATTGGCCGTTTGCCGGATCCATCCGCGCCGTTTTGCCGGCTCCCACTCGGCGCGAAAATCGCCGCGCTGCAACGTCCACCGGCCTTGCTGCTGAGTAACGCGAACGTCATCGTCCGGGTTCGCAAGATGGCTCGATGTAATCTCAATATCAAATACAATCTCTGGCCGGTCGGATCGGCCGATAAAACCGGCGTAAC
The DNA here is from genome assembly GCA_035945695.1 of Candidatus Sulfotelmatobacter sp. GTDB lineage: Bacteria > Acidobacteriota > Terriglobia > Terriglobales > Acidobacteriaceae > Sulfotelmatobacter. Next base: position 150,952 of record DASYZZ010000022.1, read on the forward strand.
GATCCTGTAGTATTCCTACGAAGGCGGCGTCGGTCGTGTTCACGCGAACCGGCACACCCCCGATATCAATGACGAGGCTAAAAGGCACGACTTCGGTCATCAGTTCTGGCAAAGTCAGATCTCACTGATCAACTTTCAACGTTTGTAGGCCGCAAAAGCCCGTGGACGCCCACGACAACGCGAGCAGCCAAATCAGACCGCCTAACGATTGCTGCGATAGCGCGCTCTGAAACTCGCAGCGCACGACGGGGCGCAATGGATTTTCCATTTCGGACGATTCGGGTCACTTTACCCACCAGACCGCTCTTGTGAACGGGCGGATCGGTGCTCCGCATAGCATCACCCCGAGTCAAAATCTGAGCATCTCCATCATCGGCCCCGTCTCCAATCAATCGATGCGCAAAGAGCCGGCCTTCTCGTAGCACCAGGACAATATCTCCGGAGACCGGCTGGGTGGAGGCGGCGTGGTCAACAACGAGCGTGTCTCCAGGCCAGACACTCGGGAGCATACTCCAGCCAGTAACCTTCAGTCGTACAGCGCCCGAAGATCGCAGCACATCTGCAGCCAGCTGCGATTTGATTTTATGTGTTTCGTCGAATAAAGACACGTCGGATGCCAATGCTGCCCAGGCTGGGTGACAGGATTGCAGAATTCTACCATTTTCGCGGGAATACAAGTGAACCAATCTGCGGAGCCCTTCCTATCCCTTCGTGAAGAAGGATCCTGCACAAATCCCGACTGCAACAATTTCTTTTTTCGATCCGGCCAGAGTTCGCAATTTTGCGGATAGCCCGTACAATAGTTGGAATCCTTCTTTGTTGATCATCGCCATAATTCAACGAACAAGAGACGTATGGAGGCGTAGCAAACCAGATTGGACGGATTCGAAACAGTAGAGCAAACGGATCAGAGCGCTGCAGCTACCGGAGCGAACAGCCTCCTCACCGCCGAAGAAGTCGCGAATCTGGCCGCTGAAGGGGGCCAAGCGGCAGAGACGTTGATGAACCTGGTCGCTTTGATCGCCAAGAGGTTTCGCACCGACGTGTGCTCGGCGTACTTGCTGGAACCCGATCGCGCCAACCTTGTTCTGGCCGCGACCGTCGGCCTTCGGCGCGAATGCATCGGTAACCTCCGGATGGCCGTTCACGAAGGCTTGACCGGCCTTGTCGCCGAACAGGTTCATCCGGTGGCCGTGAGCCAGGTCAAGAATCATCCTCGGTTCAAGTACTTCCGCGATGCGGGCGAGGATGCATACCAGTCTTTCCTGGGCGTGCCGTTGGTCGATCGCGGCATTCTGCAGGGTGTTCTCGTGGTCCAGACCATTGAAGCGCGTGTTTTCGGTGACGACGAAATTCGAATGCTTTCGGAGGTCGCCAGACAGGTCGCCCCGGTTGTAAGCGAAGCACGAACGCTGGATCGTTTCATTGCGCCTCTTCAAGAACGTCTCTGGGCCCTTGCGCGCAATCTCTGGTGGAGCTGGGATCATAATTCTGCCAGTCTCTTCCTTGACCTTGATCCGACGCGATGGAGCGAGCTGAACCATAATCCAGTTGCGCTCCTGAGCGAACTTCCGCTGGCGAAGCTCGAGACCCGCGCCGCCGAGCTTATGCTTCACAGTCGTGTCAACTATGCTTATCGCCGCATGCTCGAATATCGCGAGGCCGACCGTACATGGGGAACGCGGCATGCCGGTGTCCTTCGGCCGCATCCTGTCGCCTATTTTTCCGCCGAGTTCGGTCTGCACGAGTCCCTGCCCGTCTATTCCGGCGGTCTGGGAGTGCTTGCCGGTGATCACATCAAGAGTGCTTCTGATCTCGATATTCCTCTTGTCGGCATCGGCCTCTTCTATGGCCAGGGATATTTCCGCCAACGCCTCGATCTGAACGGCTGGCAGCGCGAAGAATATCTCGAGACGGACGTCAATCAATTGCCGATGGAGGTAGCAATCGGAAAGGATGGCCGTCCGGTAGTGGTCGAAATCGAAACTCGCAGCGGCCGTATTCAGGCAAAGGTCTGGCGAGTGAAGGTTGGCCGGCGCGATCTGCTGCTGCTGGATTCCGACGTCGATGGTAATGCCCCGGAAGACCGCGAACTCACCTCACGGCTATATGGCGGCGACCTGCGGATCCGGATCCGCCAGGAAGTATTGCTGGGAGTCGGAGGCCTGCGCGCGCTAAAAGCTCTGGGAATCTCTCCCGGTGTTCTTCACCTCAACGAAGGCCACAGCGGATTTGCGGTGCTCGAAGCAATCCGCATGCGCATGGAGGACGAAGGCATCGGATTCGAGGCCGCCGTTCCGCGAGTTTCGCGCGAGGTCGTCTTCACCACGCACACTCCAGTTCCTGCCGGCCATGATCGCTTCGATGCGAGGTTGGTAGAAGAACACATCGGGCCGCTCCGCGAACAATTGGGCCTGTCCCAGGAAAGTCTGTTGGGCCTCGGTCGTGAGAACACCAGCAATCAGGACGAACTATTCTGCATGACTGTTCTCGCGCTCCGCCTTTCGCGCCGTGCAAATGCGGTTTCAGCGCTCCACGGTGAGGTTTCGCGCGCGATGTGGACGGGATTGTACAAAGGCAAGCCCGAGGACGAAGTCCCCATCGGCCACATCACCAATGGTGTGCACGTTCCGTCGTGGCTCGCTCCGCAAATGTTCCGCCTTTATGATCGCCATCTCGGAACTGACTGGCTACAACGAGGCAGCGAAGCGAAGACCTGGCTGGGAATTGAGAATGTCGACGATGGAGAGCTGTGGGAAACGCACCTGAACCTGAAGTCGCAGCTCATCGAGTTCGTCCGCAAGCGGGCCGTCGACCAGGCTGAGCGCCGGGGCGAGTCCCACGAAGTGTTGCAGCGGCTTGAGCGCGTCTTGAGCCCTGATGCTCTCACGATTGGCTTTGCCCGCCGCTTTGCGACGTATAAGCGCGCGAATCTGATCCTGACGGATATCGAACGCCTAGCCTCGATGGTGAACGATCCAAACCGGCCCGTGCAATTTGTCTTCGCCGGCAAAGCACACCCGCTCGACGAACCCGGCAAGCGCGTTCTGCAGCAGATTGCCGAATTGATGCGCGACCCCATGTTCCGCGACAAATTCGTTTTCGTAGAGGACTACGACATCAACGTTGGCCGCCGCTTCGTACAAGGCGTAGACGTTTGGCTGAACAATCCGCGGCGTCCGCTGGAAGCCTCGGGGACCAGCGGCCAGAAGGTCGTGCTCAACGGTGGTCTCAATCTTTCCATTCTCGACGGATGGTGGGCCGAAGCCTTCGATGGCATCAACGGATTCGCGATCGGAACCGGAAAGACTCACTCCAACATGAGCGTCCACGATTCCCGCGACGGCGAAGACTTGTTGCGAGCGCTACGCGAAGAAGTGATTCCACTCTACTATCAGCGCGATCGTGACGGCCTTCCCCGCGGCTGGATCAAACGCATGAAACGCACGATCCGCACGCTGGGCTGGCGTTTCAATGCCGACCGCATGGTAATGGACTACACACTGAAGTGTTACGTCCCTTCGGCGGGCGGCACCTCGAGCGACATGCGCGGCTAGCGCAGGTGACCGGCTTATTCTTTAATCTATGGAGACTCAAAAAGGACGAGGCACAATCCTAGGTCTCGTCCCGGCTCGTGGCGGATCGAAGGGCATTGCGCGAAAGAATGCCCGTCTCCTCGCAGGCAAGCCCTTGCTGGCCTACACGGCAGATGCCGCGCGAGGCGCGACTGGTTTGTCCCGCATTCTGCTAAGCACCGACGACCCTGACATTGCTTCAATCGGCAAATCCGCCGGTCTGGAAGTTCCGTTTCTCAGGCCTGCCGAACTCGCCATCGATTCAACTCCGATGATCGACGTTGTCCTGCATGTCATCCATTGGTTCCGAGATCAAGGTCTGAATTACGACGCGGTGTGTCTTCTGCAGCCGACAAGCCCACTGCGAACCTCCGCCACCATTGACCGCTGCGTCTCTCTGCTGTGGGATCGGGATGTGGACAGCGTGATGTCAGTGCGCCCGGTCCCGACAGAACACAACCCATACTGGGTCTACTTCGCGGATACTGACGGATTACTGCGGCCGAGCGTGGGAGACAAACCGGAAGTCCCGTGCCGGCAGCAACTTCCTCAGGCCTTCCATGCGGATGGAAGCATTTTCCTGGCCCGAACAGAAAAAATCCTCGCGGAACGCTCTTTGAAATGCAAACGGATGCTGGGAGCAGTGTCACCCGAAGAGGAAGCGTTTGATTTGGACACTGAAGAACAATGGCGGGCGCTGGAACGACTGCTGATATCGCGCTAGACTCGTAATCCTGGTTTGCCGAGTCGGGAAACAATCTTCCCATCCGGTCAGGCAGTTGAACCCCTTTCAGATTGCGGAACTCGTTGCAAATCCTGACACGTCATTGAATACTTTTTGGTTCGCGAGTGCCCATATTGCTTCATCCCGAAGTACGTTCAAGAATGTTGGTCCGCAATTGCCTTTTCCAAAATGATGGACTGGCGCAAATCCTTTAGGCAGTTCAGTCAGAGCGCTCAGGATCGCGTCGCGGGCTGGGTCGACGTTCAGAATCGAGTCGCAGTGGAACCGGCGGTTCTGCCTTGTCCCGATGTTCACCGTCGGCACTCCATAACTTGGAGCCTCGCGAATACCGGCACTGGAATTACCAACCACTGCGGAACCATTCCTCATTAGCACCAAGAAATGTTCAAATCGCATGGAAGGTATAAAACGAAATCTCGGCACCCCTCTCAGCCGTTCCATCTCCTGAAGAATCGCTTCTGCACCGTGATCGTTATTTGGATGGATGATCACGAAGTTCATCCCAGAGTCAATCAATGCGCTCACTAGTTCGCTTGCGTCGCGCCTTGTGTGTTCGAGTTCAGTTGTCACTGGGTGATACAGGACGATGCCATACCTGTCGAACGGAATTTCGTAGCGATTTTTGACCTCTTGCAGAGTCGGAAGGGAATCCGAAAACATAATGTCTGTATCGGGGGAACCTATAACAAAAATGGAATTTGATGCTTCTCCCATTTGTCGAAGCCGCGCGGCAGCTTCCTCATTTGCGACAAAGTGGAGATGGGATAACTTCGTCACTGCATGTCGAAGCACTTCATCGACTGTTCCCGACACTTCGCCACCTTCTATGTGAGCCACCCGGATGTTGTTGAGAGCACCCACGATCGCTCCACCGAGTGCCTCCACGCGATCGCCATGCACGACGAGGAGGTCCGGCTTTGACTCTCGCACATAGAGACCCAAACCGCTCACCGTGTTGGCCAATACCAAGTCCATCTGCGAATTCACTGAGCCATCTTGATTAATGTAAGGATGCACATCGTGGAAGCCGCTCTTATAAATTTCATTGATCGTCGATCCATAGCGAGCAAGCATATGCATGCCTGTCGCAAATATCGAGCATTCAAACTCATCTGAATCAGATACAGCCTTCATCAGCGACTTCAACTTGCCGAAGTCGGCGCGAGTCGCCGTCAAGAACGCGATGTTTCGCTTGCTCCGCTTCGTCATAGCGAATTCAGACGATATTCGACCATTTGAGTTGAGAATTTCGTGGAAGCGCCTCGTTAGCCTTTCGCCCCAGGAGATCCGAATAGTGGCGCGCTTTGATCTCTCCAGTACCCGGCCGTTTCACCCAGATATTCTCTCTGGTCAACTCTTCCCCCGCGACGATGTCCCGAGTCGTCACTACACACGCATAAGCAAAGTCGATCGTCGGCTGTTCTTCAGGCAAAATGATCTTGCTTCCGCCTAGCGCTGCATGTATCGCCTTTGTGCCATCGATCAACTGTTGCAGTTCGTTCGGATCAATTGAAATCTCAATATCGGGCCCCGGCCATCCCTTGCTCGCTGTGAAGTGTTTTTCCACTATACTAGCGCCCAGTGGGATGGCGGCGTAGCACGTGTAATTTCCTAGAGAATGGTCACTCAGGCCTAGCACCGCGTCGGGAAATGTTCGTTCCAGATCCGTGATCGCGCCCAGTCGCACCTTCTCATAGGGAGTAGGGTACATCGAAGTACAGTGAAAAAGAGCGAACGGTACAGAATACCGACGTAGAATCTCCACTGCCAGCGAGATTGACGCAAGGTCATTCATTCCAGTCGAAAGCAATACCGGCTTGCCAAACTTCGCAATATGTTCGACGAGAGGATAATTGTTGCACTCACCCGACCCGATCTTGTAAGCGGCCACGCCCATCTTGTTCAGTCTTTCAGCCGCGGCTCTCGAAAACGGAGTCGAGAGATAAATCATTCCCAGAGATTCGACTTTCGATTTGAGCGCTGCGTCCTCTTCCCCTGACAAAGCACAGCGCTTCATGATGTCCCAGATACTTTCCTTAGCATTGCCTGGGACAACATCGTTGGGAATCATCTCGTCTTCAATGACATGGGCCTGGAATTTGACACACTCGCACCCGGCGCGAGCAGCTTCTTCGACCATCCGTACAGCTTTCTGGAAACTACCTTCGTGATTGATCCCAATCTCCGCAATCACAAGAGGCGGGCACTGCCTGCCGATTTGACGCGATCCGATCGTCAAGCTGGGCAGTTCGCTAGCCACAATAGACTCGATATTCACTTGTCTCTTTTGCATACCGTTTGGGGTCCTCGTGGTTGGAGCTGCACACCTACAAACTATTTTCTGATGTAAGCAGGGATGTGAGCGATCGGGAGCTTTTCTATTATCCGCTGGGGTTTGGACTTCGTCAGGAACTCGTCTATGGCCTGGGTCTCACCTGCAACTGTCCCGTAGTCATCCAGCACAACTAATCCCCGAGGAACTACCCGATCAAATAACTGATCCAATATGATTTGCGTCGGCCGGTAAATATCGACATCGATGTGCAGCAACGCAATCTTTAGTTCCGGATGCCCCGCGACATACTGAGGTACGGTCGAGCAAATATCGCCCTCAACGAGTTCGATGTTGTCAAACCCTTTGTGCGCCAGAACGTCGAGAAGAGATGATCGGCTAATCCCATCGCCTCCTTCAGTGGAGAAGCGGTGGACGAAAGCTCTGTCGTTTTCATCTTGCTCGTCCACAGGAAACCGACCAAACGCATCGAAACCTATGATTTTGCGCGAATAAGGGCTCTCAAGAACTTCTCGGAAGCTCGCAAATCGGAGAAGGGATGAGCCTTTGTAGACACCGCATTCGACGATATGCCCTGGGAGGTCGACTATTGTCTTGTAAAGTTCATAATGTGCCAGAATTTTTGATAATCGGGTCAGATGGCTGGTGAGATAGAAACCGTTCTCGTAATCCCAGCACTTGTCAGCGTCAAATCCCAGGAAGCTTTTTTTCATCTCCCGACAGCCTTTTTAACCTCAGTCCCGACAACTCCGGCAGACCTTACCATCCGGACCAGGTTTTGACCTCCCAAAAATCTTGCCAATTCAACAATATTACCATCCAGCGCCGATGGAGAAATCTGCCGCACATCGCCGTGAATATAAAACATTTCGGTCACCCGCTGGTAAAAGTGTCGCTCTGTTTTAGTACTCTCTATTTGCAACCGCTTCTTCCTGATAAAATCAAAGTGCGATGCTGCTTCCCTTCGTCCGCGAACTCTTCGCGGACGTTGAAATTCTTCCCGGCTTCTTGCGTGCAGCCTCCCACCTGAAAGAGGGCACGGGGCGGATACGTGTCTCCGGCCTATCCCCCACCGCGAAAGCCTTGCTGCTCGTGCTTTTGCGCCGGGCGGCGGAACGTCCGCTGATCGTGGTTGTCAACGATAACCGCGCCATGGAGGATTTTGTTCCGGTTCTCCGCGGATTTTGCGAGTTGACTTCCGCTTGCGATCCGGAATCGGTAGTTTCCCTTCCGGCACGCGACGTCCTGCCATTCCAAAATCTGTCGCCGCACCCGGAGTTGCAGGAAGAACGCGCGACGTCGCTGTGGAAGGTAGCTACAGGGAAAGCGTCGATTGTCGTGTCGCCGATTGCCGCCACAGCAATTCTCCAGAGGTCGCCCGAGTACTATACAGACCTGGCCCGCACGCTTCGTCGCGGCGAATCGTTTGATGTCGAGAACCTGCTCGCGCATTTGAATACGGTCGGCTACGGTGCGGCCGATGTCGTCGAAATGCCCGGACAGTACGCACTTCGCGGCGGCATTCTTGATGTCTACTCGCCCGAGGCAGAACGTCCGGTCCGCATCGAGTTCTTTGGCGACGAAGTGGATTCCATCCGCCGATTCGATCCAACGTCGCAGCGGTCTTCCAACCCGATTGACGAAGCGCTTCTTCTGCCGCTCACCGAGACTCCGGTCAGCGATCAGTTGCTCGGCGCGATTCATACCCGGCTTTCCGGCAAACGCATCAGCGGAACCACCGACGAGATTGTCGAAGCTGCCGTGCGTTCCGGCGGAGTCACCGTGTTTCCCGGTTGGGAATTTTATGCGCCAGTGGCAGGCGCAGACCGCACCGTGTTCGATCTTCTCCCGAGATCCGTTGTGCTGCTCGACGAACCCGACATGCTTCGCTCCGAATTCGACCGCTTCTGGACCCGTGTCGAAGAAGCGCACGAGCGCAGCGGAGTAGGGAATCTGGTGCGTCCGACGGATTTGTATCTTCCGCCGGAAGGCTGGTGGCAAAAAATCACCGCGCTCACGGGTGCCGATCTCGAGCATCTCGGAATCACGCACGGCGAAGAGGACTCGACCATCTCTTTCCTGACGCAGCCCACACCGCGCTTCCATGGCGCAGTTCCCTCGATGCTCGAAGAAGTGCAGAAGCTGACGGCGGCAGGAAATCAGGTTCTGTTTTCGGTGCCAAATACCGGAGAGGTCGAACGCCTCGCCGATATTTTCACCGAATACAACGTCAGCTTCCGCCTCGGAAGCCGCACGCGCGGCGGCGAAAGCTACGCCGACGAGACCAGTTACTTCGCCGGAGAGGTGAACACAACTACGCTCGCGAAAGCCTACGTGCCCGACGGCGTTGTCTTCCCCGACGCGCGCCTCGCGATCTTTGGCTCTCGTGATCTGTTCGATGAATCCGACGCCGTGGCATCGCGTCCACAGCGGCAAAAATCGAAAGTCTCGGCGTTTCTCTCGGACTTTCGCGATCTGCAGGTTGGCGATTACGTCGTCCACGTCGAACATGGGATCGGACAATACCAGGGACTAAAAGAGATCAATCAGGGCGACGGCAACGCCGAATTCATGCTGCTCGAGTACGCGGAAGGCGCTCGCCTGTACGTCCCGCTGACTCGGTTGGATCTCATTCAGAAATACCGCTCCTCGGAAGGCGCAAAGCCTGCGCTCAGCCATCTCGGCACACAGGCGTGGGCAAAGACGAAAGCTCGTGTTCGCAAGGCGATGAAGGATATGACCGAGGAACTGCTGAAGCTCTACGCCCAGCGAAGAATGGCGCAGGGCCATGCGTTCCCGGCGGGAAATGAATTCGTCCGCGAGTTTGAGGACACGTTTGAATACAACGAGACCGAGGACCAGGCGCAAGCGATCACCGATGTCATGCATGACATGGAATCGACTTTGCCCATGGACCGCCTGCTCTGTGGCGATGTCGGGTACGGCAAGACCGAAGTTGCGATGCGCGCGGCATTCAAGGCGGTCAGCGACAATAAGCAGGTTGCCGTTCTGGCTCCGACCACCGTCTTGGCTTTCCAGCACTACGAGACTTTCAAACAACGTTTCGGTCCGTTCCCCGTCACGATTGAAATGATCAGTCGCTTCCGCAATCCGAAGCAGCAAAAAGAAATCCTGCAAAAGACGGAAGCCGGAAAGATCGACATTCTGATCGGCACCCACCGGATTCTCTCGAAAGACCTCAAGTTCTCCGACCTTGGCCTGCTCATCGTCGACGAAGAGCAGCGCTTCGGAGTGCGGCACAAGGAACGCATCAAGCAGATGCGCAAGCAGGTGGACGTGCTCACGATGTCGGCCACGCCGATTCCGCGCACGCTTCACATGTCGCTCGTCGGATTGCGCGACATGAGCGTGATCGAGACGCCGCCGAAAGACCGCATGGCGATTCAAACCGTCGTCGCCAGCTGGGACGACAAGCTGATCCAGTCAGCCATCGAGCAGGAACTCGATCGCGGTGGCCAGGTGTATTTCGTTCACAACCGCGTCGAAAGCATCTGGGAGATCGCTGCGAAGCTGCAGGAGTTCGTGCCCAAGGCGCGGATTATCGTCGGCCACGGGCAGATGTCGGAAGGCGAGTTGGAGAAAGTGATGCTGAAGTTCATGCATCACGAAGCGGACATTCTGGTCGCAACCACGATCATTGAGAATGGTCTGGACATTCCTCTCTGCAACACGATTCTGATCAACCGCGCCGACCGGCTCGGTCTTTCCGAGCTCTATCAGTTGCGCGGTCGTGTCGGCCGCTCGAACCGCCGGGCGTACGCCTATTTGCTCATTCCGCGGGAAGTTGAGCTCACGCCCATTGCTCGGCGCAGGCTAGCGGCGTTGAAGGAATTCTCCGACCTCGGCGCGGGATTCAAGATCGCCGCCCTGGACCTTGAACTCCGCGGCGCTGGAAACCTGCTCGGCGGAGAGCAGAGCGGCCACATCGAAGCCGTCGGTTTCGAACTCTATACCCAGATGCTCGATCGCGCTGTCCGCGAGATGAAGGGCGAAGTGGCGCCAGACGAGGCTGAAACACAGCTGAATCTCGGACTCAACATCCGGATTCCGGCCGAATATATTCCCGAGGAGAATCAACGCCTGCGAATGTACAAGCGGGTTGCCGGCGTCGAAACCGAGTCGCAGCTCTCCGACGTGGCCGCCGAGTTGGAAGATCGCTACGGGCCTCCGCCGCCCGCTGTCCGCAATCTGCTCGACTATGCTGCGCTGAAGCTGCTATGCATGCGAGTGGGCGTGAATGCAATTGACCGAAAACGCGAGTCGGTCACGTTCAAGTTCCGCCAGAATGCGGCAGTCGATGCCGAGCAGCTGGCACGATTTGTTTCGGGCCAGAAGGGCGCGCATTTCACCCCTGATGGACTGCTGAAATTCACGCTAAAAGCCCCGGCGGCGGAAGAAGTTTTGCGTGCGATGAAGACACTGCTCGAACAACTCGCGGCCGAAGAAGCGTCGCAAGCTCGCTGAGATCATCCCCTTCCCCGGGGTTTAATCCTGATCGGACCGAGCGAAAAAATTCCCTTCCAAAAGCCCCGAATTCCAGCTAGGATGTCGCAACTCAACTCACCGTACGACCGTTCGGTTGGACATCGACTTGCAAGCCGAGTCATCGATGCCGAGCCAAACATCTAATGGTTATCCATACAAAATACGGGGAAGGTGTCCAGGTTTCTGGACATTTTGACAGTTTTGAATACACGCATCGAACGACTAAAAGAGCAGAGCATGACCGACGAGAGATTCTTTCGTGCACGCGTGGCGAAGCGCATCGATTTCGCCTCCGATCTCTGGATGTTTCGTATTCAAACCGGAGGCGACTTCAAATTCGTTCCGGGACAATTCGCTACCCTTGGCGTCGAGGTCGAGGGGCGGCGTATCGAGCGCCCGTACTCGATCGTCTCGTCGCCAACCGAAGATGAAGTGGAATTCTTCTTTGAGTTAGTCCCTAACGGCGCACTCACTCCGCTTCTCTACAAGCTCCAACCGGGCGAGGAATTGTTAATGCGGAAGGTTCCCAAGGGAAAGTTCTCGCTCGACATGCACAACGGGCGGCGGAATCATCTGCTGATCTCGACGGTCACCGGAGTCGCTCCGTTCGTGAGTTACGTGCGCTGGCTCGCGAAGGAATGGAAAGACGGCCGTTTCGATGGAGCCCACCAGCTTTATTTGCTCAACGGCGCGAGCCGGCCGTTTGAATTTGGATATCTCGAAGAGCTCAACGAGTTTGATAAACAGCTGCCTTGGTTCAAATACGTACCCACAGTCAGCCGCCCCTGGGATCACGCGGACTGGGGTGGCGAGATCGGGCGCGCGGATGACATCCTGCGCAAATACGCCGACCACTGGGAACTCGATGCGAGTAACACCGTCGCCTATCTCTGCGGGCATCCCGAGATGATCGAGCACAGCAAGGCGATCCTCAAGCGGCGTGGATTTGTTGAGAAAGGGACGGTGAAGGAAGAGGTTTACTGGATCCCGCCGCACAAGTAGCGCGACTCACCAGAACTCAAGTCTCAGCGGGAGCGAAGAAGACCAGCACTGCCAATTCTTCGGCAATGTCGTAGAAAATGTGCTCGACCTCGGCGGCTACAAACAGAACGCTTCCGGCTGACACGTCAGTGTTCTGATCCCCTGCGCGAAAACGCGCACGTCCGCGAACCACGTAATACATTTCGTCCTCGTGGTGTGGGCGCTGGGGGTCGGTCGCTCCGGTTCCCAGAACATATAGCCCCGCACTCATTGACGGAACACGCAGGAACTCGCGGTACAACTTGCCACTCTGCGAGCGCTGGCGATCGATCTCGGCCAACTTCGCGAAATGCGTTTTCACGAGAGGATCCCGCCGAACACAAATTCAGTGAACTGGGGCACGAGGTTGTGCGTCTGCAGTTCGCCCTCCGGCTTGTACCACTGGTAGATCCAGTTGATCATGCCGAGCAGCGCGAAAGCGGCGGCGCGTGGGCTTACCGAACCTTTGACGCGCCGGGTACGCTGCACCTCGGCGATCAACCCTTCCACAAAGTGCACATACTCCTTTTTCCGCGCGTTGATGCGCTTTCGCAGTGCTGGCTGCAGGGGGTGATTCTCATGCAACATTACCGTAATCTCACGGTCGCGCGGGCTGAGCACGACTTCAATATGCAAACGTATCAACGAGCGCAGCCGCTCTTCTGGATCGGCAATCGTGCGCACAGGCCCGAGCACGCGCTCCTGCGTGATCTCCATCGCGTGATTCATGATCTCGAACAGAATTTCGTCTTTGCTCTGGAAGTGGTGATAGAGACCGCCTTTGCTCAGCTTGAGCGCGGCCGCCACGTCGTTCATCGACGTTGCGTCATAGCCGCGCTGCTGAAAGAGGCGTGCTGCGGTGCGCAGAATTTCCTGCCGGGAATCAATCAGGGTCTCGCGTGCCATCGCTCGACATACTAAATAGTTATCGGTGGAAAGCCAACAAACGGCGGAAGATAAGCTGGCACCACAGTTCTCGCTTGACATCAACAAGGCGGGTGAGTAGCATTTCCAGATACCGACCGACCGGTCGGTTTTTCGCAGCTGGGGGAACTTCCTCGGAATGATTCACGAGTTTCATTCCCGAGCGGCTTTCTTTCTCCAGTCCGCGGCAGGTGCAACGAGAGGAGCACGATGGCAGTCACCATTTTTTATGAACGCGACGCCAAGCCTGACACACTGACGGGCAAGACGATCGCGATCCTTGGCTATGGCAGCCAGGGACACGCCCAGGCCCAGAATCTCCGCGACAGTGGACAGAACGTCATCATAGGTCTCGACCCGAACCGGCAGAGTGCGGCTCAGGCCCGCGGCGACGGCATGGTTGTGGTAGCGCCGGATGAGGCCGCGAAGCGCGCCGACTGGATCCACATTCTGACTCCCGACGAGACGCAGGGCGAGTTGTACGAAAAGTCGATCAAGCCGTACCTGCATCCCGGAAAAGTTCTCGGTGTTTCCCATGGTTTCAGCATTCATTTCAAAACCATCGTCCCGCCGGACGATGTTGACGTAGTCATGATTGCGCCCAAGAGTCCTGGTCATCTTGTCCGCCGCGTCTACACCGAGGGCCGCGGAGTGCCCGCCCTGCTCGCGATACACCAAGACGCGAGCGGACGCGCCCACGAACTCGGTCTCGCCTACGCCCACGGCATTGGCTCCACCCGCGCCGGAGTGCTGCAGACGACATTCAAAGAAGAGACCGAGAGCGACCTCTTCGGCGAGCAAGCCGTCCTCTGCGGCGGATTGACCTCGCTCATCAAGAAGGGATTCGAAACTCTCGTCGAAGCTGGCTACGCGCCCGAGATCGCCTATTTCGAATGCCTGCATGAGGTGAAGCTCATCGTCGACCTGATCTACGAAGGTGGGTTGGCGCGCATGCGCTACTCGATCTCGAATACGGCGGAATACGGCGACCTCACCCGTGGCGAGCAAGTTGTCGGCGACACAACCCGGCAAGCGATGAAGAAGACTCTCGCCGACATCCAGTCCGGCAAATTCGCGCAGGAGTGGATTGCCGAGAACAAAGCCGGCTGCCCGAATTTCAACAAGCTGCGCGAGAAAGAGAAGCAGCACCCGATCGAAATCGTGGGTGCGCAACTTCGCAGCATGATGAGCTGGCTTCCGAAAGAAGGCAAAAAGCAGGCCGCTCCCCAGAACTCCACAAAACAGGTGGTGAATGCTTAAAGCGTTTTCCAGAAAGTGTTTTGGGAAGGGCACGGCTTTAGCCGTGCCGTCGACGCTCTCCCCAGATGCGGCTTTAGCCGCTGAGGCGGCGAATGGTTAAAGGCGCTGACATCGTCCTGCAGTGCCTTCGCGCCGAAGGCGTAGACCTCGTTTTCGGCTATCCGGGCGGCGCGATCATGCCGTTGTACGACGCGCTCGAAGGCAGCGGCGTGCGGCACATCCTGACGCGGCATGAGCAGGGCGCTGTTTTTGCGGCTGAAGGATATGCGCGGGTCACCGGCAAAGTTGGAGTCGCCATGGCGACCAGCGGCCCGGGCGCGACGAATCTTGTCACCGGAATCGCCGACGCCAAGATGGATTCCGTTCCTCTGGTCTGCATTACGGGGCAGGTTCGCAGCGCGCTGATCGGCACGGACGCTTTTCAGGAGACAGACGTCTTCGGAGTCACGCTTTCTCTCACTAAATGGAGCCGGTTGGTTCGCACCATCGATGAAATCGCCGATGTCATCGCCGAAGGCTTCTATTGGGCACGCAGCGGACGCCCGGGGCCGGTGGTGATCGACATCCCCACTGACCTGCTGAAGGCCAAGAAGGAATTCTCGGGGCCGGTGAAGTTCACTCCGCACGTGCGTCCCGCTGATGCAAAAGCCGAAGGGGGCTTCACCGATACCGTCGTTGCCCTGTTGCAGCAGTCGTCGAAGCCGGTTGCGTTAGTAGGAGCAGGAGCGAAGCTCTCCGGAGCCATCCCTGATCTGCGCCGCCTGCTCGACAAGCTCAACGTTCCGACATTCGCGACGGTTCACGGGCTCGGCGCCGTCGAACCGCAAGCTCCTTATTACCTCGGCATGGTGGGCATGCACGGAACCCGCGCCGCGAATATGGCGCTGCACGAGACGGATCTCTTGCTGGTCCTCGGAGCGCGCCTTGACGATCGCGTTACGGGCGACCCATCGCGCTTCGCTCCTTACGCCAAGATTGTTCACTTCGAGATCGATCCTGCTCAGCTTGATCGCGTGCGCCCGTGTGATTTATCTGTGATCGGCGATCTGGCAGATACCGTTCCCGCATTCGATGCAGAGTTGCGCCGGCACACAATTCCTGACTTCAAAGATTGGCGTGCGACCGCCTGCGGGCCGGAACGTGCTGAACTTGATCCGCGCGGTCTCGCGCAGCCGACTATCCGTTTTCTGGACGAACTCTTCAGCCGCTTGCCGCAGGATAGCGTAGTTCTAGCCGACGTTGGCCAGCACCAGATGTGGGCGGCGCAGCGTTACCGATCATCATCTCCGCGCGGATTTATTACTTCCGGCGGATTGGGCTCGATGGGCTTCGCCCTGCCCGCCGCGGTCGGTGTTCAACTCGCCAAGCCCGACACCTGCGTCCTGTGCGTCTCCGGCGACGGCGGATTTCAGATGAACATCCAGGAACTTGCCTCTGTCCACCGGCTGGGCCTGCCGATCAAGATGGTCATCATCGACAACAAGTATCTCGGCATGGTGCGGCAGTGGCAGCAGCTCTTTTATGAGCGCAATTACGCCGAAACCGATTTGAGCGACAACCCGGATTTCGTCGAGATCGCGAAGGCCTACAAGATTCATAGCTTTCGCATGCGGGAAGATGCCATGCGCGAGTTCCCGGTATCGCAAGAGACGGGAGATCAGATCGATCGCTTCCTGAGTTCGCCCGACCCGGAATTGCTGGTGTTCGACTGCGCACCGGAGGCAAACGTTTTCCCGATGGTTCCGGCAGGCGCGGCTTTGTCAGAGATGTTGCTGGAAGAAAAGTAAACGCGGTGGACGTTTGCGGCATGAACTGCCGGCAGAGCCGGCGCAATGGGGGATCACGACATGCAATTTCACATTCGCTATCGCAACACGCAAGGCACGCTGATGCGCATCCTGAATGCGGCTTCGAGGCGCGGACTCGATCTGCCTTCAGTCACTGCTCAGCCGATCGAGCACGAGCATCAGGCCACTCTGATCCTTGATGTGAATCAAAAGCAGGTCGGCCAGCTCTATCGCGAATGGTATTCCATCGCGGATGTCACTCACGTGGGCTCGGGCGCGTCTCATGCTGAGTGGGCATCGCATCATCCGCCAGCAGGCGTGTCGATCGAAGAAGCACGCGCAGCAGCCCGCGCATAGGCAAGTTTGGAATAGCTGGGCAAGCATGACGATTTCTGGGCAGCGTCATGCAATTTGGGGAACCTGCAAACGCGGGTTCCCCGTTTTTTTAACGCTCAGGTACAAGGCGCGTTGGCCGGAAAAAGCACTTCAGCGCAACCGCTTCATGGTACTTCGTTGCCTTCGTGGTTTATGCTTTTGAGTTTCGAGAGGAGACGCAATCATCATGGATCCCAAGCATATCAGCCGTGGAATCACCAACGGGCGCGACCGTGCCGGCGCCCGCGCCATGTTCAAAGCGATTGGATTTACCGATGCTGATTTGAGCCGCCCGATCATCGGTGTGGCGAATACCTGGATCGAAACCATGCCCTGCAACTTTCATCTGCGCCGCCTCTCGGCCAAGGTGAAAGAAGGAATCCGGGCCGCCGGTGGAACGCCCATGGAGTTCAACACGATCGCGATCTCCGATGGCGAGACCATGGGCACCGAGGGCATGCGTGCGTCGCTGGTGAGCCGCGAACTCATTGCTGATTCGATCGAACTCGTCTGCCGCGGACAGATGTTTGACGCGGTCGTCTGCGTCGTCGGCTGCGACAAAACGATTCCCGCAGCCGCAATGGCGCTCGCGCGAATGAATATTCCCGGTCTGGTGCTCTATGGAGGCACAATCGCCCCGGGCAGCTATCGCGGCAAAGACGTGACCATTCAGGATGTCTTCGAAGCGATCGGTTCGAACGTCGCCGGCAAAATGAGCGACGCTGAACTGAAGGAACTCGAAGACGCTGCCTGTCCGGGCGCGGGAGCCTGCGGCGGACAATATACAGCGAACACGATGTCGACTGTCATGGAGATGATCGGCCTGTCGCCCATGGGATTCAACAGCGTTCCCGCGATGGATCCGAAGAAAGACGAAGTCTCTTTCGAATGCGGCAATATCGTCATGAACGTCCTGAAAAACGGGCTGAAGCCGCGCGACATTCTGACTCGCGACGCATTCGAAAACGCGATTGCTTCGGTTGCCGCTACCGGCGGATCAACCAACGCGGTCCTTCATTTGCTCGCAATATCCCGTGAAGCAGGCGTCTCGCTCGAGATCGACGACTTCCAGACGATTAGCGAACGCACTCCTTTGCTGACCGATCTCAAGCCTTCCGGTCGCTTCGTCGCCGCCGATATGCATCGCGCCGGAGGCATTCGTTTGCTCGCCAAGCGACTGATGAGCGGGAAATACCTGCACGGATCCGCAACGACGGTGACGGGAATGACCATCGCGGCAGAAGCCGAGAAAGCTGTCGAGACTCCCGGACAAGAAGTGGTCGCTCCTCTTGATAAGCCGCTAAAAGCCACGGGCGGGCTTGTAATCCTGAAAGGAAATCTTGCGCCCGAAGGTTGCGTGGCGAAGATCAGCGGTCACGAGCGCCTTGAGCAGCGCGGCCCGGCGCGCGTCTTCGATTCGGAAGAAGACGCCATGGCGGCTGTGGAAGCGAGAAAGATCAAAGCTGGAGATGTAGTCGTCATCCGCAACGAGGGACCAAAGGGTGGACCCGGCATGCGCGAGATGCTCGGTGTCACAGCGGCGATTGTCGGAGAAGGCCTCGGTGATTCAGTCGCGTTGCTGACCGACGGCCGTTTCAGCGGCGCGACTCGCGGTCTGATGGCGGGCCACGTCTCTCCGGAGGCCGCGCTCGGAGGCCCGATCAACGCGGTTCGCGATGGCGACATGATCCGCTTCGACGTGAGAAAGCGCGTGCTGGAGGTCGAGATCAGCAACGAGGTCCTGCAGCAGCGCATGAAGGAGTGGAAGGCTCGGCAGCCCCGCTATCCCACCGGTGTATTTGCGAAGTATGCTGCCCTGGTTTCTTCCGCCTCGCAAGGAGCGATCACCCGACCACGCTAATAGAAGATATGCTTTCGACCTGCAATACATTGAAAATAAAGGGTAAAATGAAGATCGACGGCTCATAGTTTTGCAACTACAATACCTGCAGCGTCATCCAAATTCGTAGACGCCACGATGCGTACACAGGCTCTATCCGCCAAGGCGGAGGGGCACTGGAGGACATCATGAGTTTGACTCCGATTGGCGAACCTCGCCATAAGGTTTCGACAGGCACTCTGCGAGACCTGAAGCTTCACCACGAACCCATCAGCTGCATCACAGCCTACGACTACGCGGCCGCCCGTTTGGTCGATGAGGCTGGCGTTGACATGGTGCTCGTCGGCGACTCGCTCGCCCAAACGATGCTCGGATACGAGAACACGCTTTCCGTCACCGTCGACGAAATGTTGCACCACGTGAAAGCGGTTCGGCGCGGCATCAAAAACGCGCTGCTCGTGGCAGACATGCCTTACGGTTCGTATCACGTTGACGCCAAAGAAGCTGTCATCAATGCCACTCGCTTCGTGAAGGAGGGCGGAGCTGAAGTCGTGAAAATCGAAGGCGGCGAAAAGCGCGCCGACCTTATCCGCCACATCATCGATGCCGAAATCCCCGTTGCCGGCCACATCGGACTCACTCCTCAATCTGTAAATATGATGGGCGGCTATAAAGTCCAGGGCAAAAACCTGAGCGGGATCGAACAACTGATGCGCGATGCAGTGGCTCTCGACCGGGCTGGCGTCTCCTGCCTCTATCTTGAGGGCATTCCGCGCGAAGTCGCATCGATGATCACTGCCGAGGTAAGTACGCCGACGATTGGCATCGGTGCTGGCCCGGATTGCGACGGTCAAGTCCTCGTGTTCCATGACATTCTGAATCTGACATTCGCACCATCTGCCAAGTTCGTGCGCCGCTACGGAGATGCGGCGGCCCTGATCACCAATGCAGTGCAAGCATACCGGGCGGATGTTCGGTCGCACCAGTATCCGTCGGACGAGGAGTCGTATCACCTCCCGAAAGATACGAAAGCCGCGCTCGAAACCGTGCTTGAGCGCAAGCGCGCCATGCGGCGGTAAGCAGGCATCTCACTCAATGGGAACCCGGAGGTTATGGTTTGCGTATATCTGACTGTGGGGATTTGGTGGGTGAAGGGTTCCTGATTTCACTCTCGCACTGGTGGTGCTAGGCTATAGGGAGGCAGGCATGGTTCTCTCAATATTCTTTTTTCCATTTTTCGGTTTTGGCTTCGGTGTCCCGTTTCTGCTGTATTTTTTGCCGTCGCTCATCGCTTTGATTCGCGGGAAACGTGACACTCTGGCAATTTTTCTGTTGAACCTTTTCTTGGGTTGGAGCGTCATAGGATGGATTGTCGCGCTCGTCTGGGCGGCGAAAAACGATGTTCCCCTGGTGGTGAGGTAATATCGGCCCGTGATCTTTCGGCATGCGCGCTTCGTAATTCTGGTCCTTGCCAGTCTCACACTCTTAGCTTGCTCGCAACAGGATGCCGCAAAAAACCCTGACCCCCTCGCATCGTTGCAGACGATTCCTCCTGCCGATTCCGCCAAATACGAACATGTCCGCGATATGAAAACCTGGCGGAATCCTTACCTGATCGTCCGCTCCGATGGCGTGGCATTGTTCGATGTCGCCGACAGCGCAGAAATCATTTTGAAGACGAACGAGTTACTGCCCGCATTGGCGAAGCTGCCAGTCTCGAACTGGCCCTACGGACGCGTAGTTGCCGCTGCTGAGAATGAGACGAAGGACTCAGAACAGGATCAGGTTGCTGTTCGGAAGAATAAAGGCATTGTCGGTGGACTGCTGACCGGCGCGCACATCGCGGTCCGATGGGTGCCTTCCGCATAATGCCGTCGGACTGCAAACTCGCCGTCCCGCCCCGAGATACGCATTGAATTCGTGAGTGCCTCAAGCACTTGAAAATCATCAGGACCATCGACGAAATGCGAAGCGCTTCGCGCGAGGCAAGGCGCGCAGGAAAGAGCCTGGGACTTGTCCCGACCATGGGCGCACTTCATGAGGGACATCTCTCTCTTGTGCGAGTCGCACGCGCTGCAAGCAATCTGGTTGCGGTTTCGATTTTTGTGAATCCCACTCAGTTTGGCCCGAACGAAGATCTTGCCAGCTATCCCAGATCATTGGAACGAGATTGCGAACTCCTCGATCACGAAGGCGTAGATTTCATCTTCGCGCCCTCAGTCGAGGAAATGTATCCTTCCGGCGCCGTAACCTGGGTGACCGTCGAGGAACTCAGCGAAAAGCTTGATGGTCGATCCCGCCCCGGGCACTTTCGCGGTGTTACCACCGTCGTCTCCAAGCTGTTTCATATCGTCGAGCCAGACATGGCGTTCTTCGGCCAGAAGGACGCGGCTCAGGTCGTAGTCGTCCGGCGTATGGTGAAAGATTTGAATTTCGGAGTGGAGATCACAGCATGCCCGATCGTGCGCGAGCCGGACGGCCTGGCCATGAGTTCCCGCAACGCCTATCTAAATGGTGAGCAAAGACGGCAGGCCTTGGTCCTGCAACATTCCTTGCTGCGGGTCCAGGAACTGCAAAGGAATGGTGAAAGCAGCAGCGAGCGACTCGCGGCGGCCGGTCGCGAAGAGCTTGCGAGGGAGCCTGCAGTGCGTCTTGATTATCTTGAGCTCGTTGACCCGCAAACACTCGATCCCGTGAAGGACGTGTCGAATGGAGCGCTGGTCGCGGTAGCAGCGTATGTAGGGACAACGCGGCTGATTGACAATCTCCTTCTTCAACCAACGCGCGCGGCCAACCACTGACAAACAATCAGCTTACGGGTTCGGATAAATGTATTCGGGCGAATAGTCCCAAAGCCACGGGTTGTACGAATACGGAGGCCAAGCCCAGAACGGTCCCCAGCCGCCCCAACCCCAGTCCCAACCCCAGCCGAGACCCCAACCCCAACCGCCCCAGCCTAAACCCCAGCCCCAACCGCCGCCCCAACCCCAGCCTCCTCCCCATCCCCACCGATTACCCCAGCCACCGCCCCAGCCGCGGCCTCGCCATCCCTCACCGCGCCAATTACCATTTCCTCCCCTGAAGCCGCCATGATTAAAGCCCCCAGCTCCTGATCGGAAATTGTTCGAGGCTAGAGTTCCTCCTGAGCGGCCTGCGGCCGTCCGACCGAATCCATGCCAGTTTCCGTCGGCGATCGCCGCATGGGACCCGACCCCTCCCCGATTTATTCCGCTCGAGCCAGGTCTTCCCACCATTCCGGCGCCGCCAGATCTCGCGGACATGCTGCCTGCATTACTTCCTCTCTGAAACGAATGCCATCCCGGCGAGCTATTACGGAAGCTGCCACCCCGGTCAAATGCCCACGATCTTGATGATCCGGCACCTCGCATCGATGAGCCGCTTCGCATCCCGCCGAACGAGCCACGTGCGCCTCCAAATCCACGACCACCATAGCCGTACCCGCCACCGCGACCGCCGTACGATCCTCCCCGGTAACCACCGTATCCGCCACGATAGCCGCCATACCCGCCGCCGTGGTACCCGCCAAAAGAACCCCCGCGGTAGCCCCCATAACCGCCCCCGTGATATCCGCCGAAGCCGCCCCCGCCACCGTGGAACCCACCACCGGCAAATCCGCCTCCATGGAACCCTCCGCCTCCACCTCCATGGAATCCTCCGCCTCCGCCGTGGCCTCCTCCGCCACGCTGCGCAACTGCCGTCAAGGGAAGACAAATAAGGGAAAGAGAAGCAATTCCGGCCAGAAGAGTGCTCGACCAGGTGGATCTTGGCATGACAGGTCCCTCCACCTACTTGGCGGATCAAGGCCCCGGGTGGGCAAACCGCCTGTAAGAATCTTACTCCTGCGTAAACCCAGGTTCACGCAGGAAGTTGCTGCTATCGCGGCGATGAGGAAGTTTCAACGCCGTTCAGCGTTCAATCCTTTGCTCTCGCCGGCTTCTGGAAAACTTCCTGGTCATGAGATGCCGGGAATGTGATCCCGAGATTCCCCGAAATCGGGCCGACCGCTGCGATTCCCGGCTCCCGCTCCGCGTACCGGCGCACCAGGTTCTCGACCTGCGACCAGATGCGCGGGTCGCAATCGCTTTGCATATGGTCAGGAGTGATCGTCCGGTCAAACCAGGTGGTCCCAACGCACTTCACAGGAGTCTCGTGGTAGTCGAAACGATAGTTGCCGAGAATCTCCGTCTTTGACGCGTCAGCCGCCTCGATCGTCGAACGTCCATGCACGATCCCGTGTGGCTGATAAAAATTTACCGCCGCTCCGACATTGTCCGGAATTATGCCATCGTGCTGCCAGGGCTTGCGTACGCTATCAACCTGAACCGTCAAAAGAACTGGAATCTCCTGCTGGTCCAGTTGGCGCGCTAACAACACCACCGCAGAAGCGCCCCAGCTATGGCCGAACAAGATGATCCGCGCCTGCGATTTTTCCTGGCTGCTCAGTGTTCCGTCGTGATCGCGGTCCAGTAGCCGAAGAATGGTCTTGTAGGCGTCCTTGCGGTGGCGGTTCTCAAAAACACGAACGTAGGCATCATTAGGGAGGTCCCTCCGGGCTTTCGCAGCAAGCTTGACCGGACCCTGGTTGGGATTGTCGCGCCGGGCGAAGCCCCCGACAAAACCCACAACAATATATCGAGGCGCCGCTTGAGAACCTTCGGCAATGCCGCCGTCGGCCGCAGCCGAAAACAGCGGCATCAAGAGGAACGCGGCCATGACCGCGCCGGAGAAACGAAATCGCGTGAAAACCGACACGCGTGAACTCCTCGCCGTGTGAGATGGTTGAGCCAGAACTCTGGTTGCGGAGAAATTCTCAGGCAGCGTTCCGTCGATCGCAAAATCGCGGAAAGCTCAAAAGCCGTTCCCAACAAGGCTTTTGACGTAGCCCAGCCCGGACGACAGTCTACACCCCGTGTCAAATCGGAATGATGTTTTTTCGTCCCGATACAAATCGATTCCCCGCCAACAGATAGCGCAGAGGGTGCAATGCCGCCTTGGTAATGCCGATCCGCGCTGTGGCTACGATGCCTCGCGCCTCATAGCCATCGTCGCCGATCCAAAGGCTTTCTCCCGGCGACGTCAGGTCCCGCCCGTTATCGCGAGCCCGAGTAATGCAAAATGCTTCGCACAACCGCCCCGGACCGCTGGTGAGCTTGATGAGATCTTTTTCACTGACAATCGTCACTCTGCGGGCATGGGCCATTTCTTCAATGCCAGCCAAAGGCTCCAGCGCGCGGAAGAGGACCGATCCCGCTCGACCTTCTGGCTCGCACGAGACGTTTAAGCAATAGTGATTGCCGTAGATGAAATAGATATACGCGTGTCCCGGGGGGCCAAAAAGTACCGCGTTTCGCGGCGTCTTCCCCGCAGCGGCATGTGCCGCCGGATCCTCCTCTCCAAGGTATGCTTCCACTTCTACAACCCGTGCGGTCAAAAGCCCCCTGCTCGTATTACGAACCAAAACTTTTCCCAGAAGCTGGCGCGCAACGCGCTGCGGATTTCGCGCGTAAAAAGCGCGATCCAGAGGACGGATTCCAGTTTTCAAGATGGGAGTTAACTGGCGAGGCATGCAGCAGAATCTTACATGCGCTTGCGGCGCCAAAACAGCAACACTAGATCGGTTTCGCTTGCGTGTTCCTGGCCGCCGTCACGTTCGATGGTTCGTCGCTGAATGATTTTCCCGGCTCGAACGCGAGCTTCTCATGCTTGCTTCCGACCTTCCGGATCACGTCGTGCCAGCCATCATCCCAAACAATCCGAGCCTCGCCATCGACTAAAGTCCATGTCCCGTGCTCCGGTCCGATGCTCTTCTTTGCGTTCCCGTTCTCATCGAGAACGATGTAGAAGTTCCTGCCATTGCCGTCGCCGACCTCCCACTTCCCGAAGAAATGAGAACGGCTCGGCGTCATGGCGGTCATGCCCGAATCGCTGAAGTCGATTCTTTCGATCGCAGCGGCGATCTTTTCCCGGTGGCCGTCTTTGTAAACAATGGCAGCCGGCGCTTTTAGATCAATGCGGGCAATCTCGGCCGCAGACAGGCTCTGATGATGCCCGTCCTTGTATGTAATCACGACAGAATCGCGGTCGTCTGCTGAAGCTCTCTGTGTTGCAACGACGGCTGCGAAAGCAAACAGGAAGATAGCGGGAATAGCTACAGGCCGAATAAGACCACGCATAACGCCCTCCCGGACTTCGGAAGAAAGACTTCCCACGAAATGATACGCCGAACAACCGCCATTAGTTCCGTCTCGAATTCGCCGGGAATGGTCTTCTTACCCTCCAACGACCTGAGGCAAACGTGAGGGCCGCCTATGCCGCCCCTTTGCCTGCTTGTTTCAGATAATCGAGTACCTCCTGGGCATGCCCCTCCGGCTTCACCTTCTCGAAAACATGCTCGATCTTGCCCTCAGGCCCGATGACGAACGTCGTCCGCGCCACTCCCATCACCTTCTTGCCGTACATGTTCTTTTCTTTCATGACACCGAACGCGTTCGCGACTTTTTTGTCGGCATCGGCCAGAAGGCTGAACGGCAAATCGTACTTTTCCTGGAATTTCTTCTGGGCTTTCGGGGTATCCGGGGAGATCCCAAGCAGCACCGCGCCCGTCTTCTGCATCTTTTTGTATGTGTCGCGGAACCCGCGAGCTTCAATCGTTCATCCGGGAGTGTCGGCGCGCGGAAAAAAGTAAAGCACAACGGTCTTGCCGCGAAGGTCTTTCAGCGCGACTTCTTTTCCATTCTCATCCTGCAAAGTGAAGTCGGGAGCTTTATCATTGACGTTCATGGGAATGTCTCCGGAAAAATCGAAGGCGGGCGTTGAATATTCACCTGGCCCCAAGCACCGCTCCGTTCCAAAGATTCTACACCGAAGAATTTCTCTTGCTCGCCTCGTGTTTTCCACTCTTGCCGCGTGCTTTGTTTTCTCCAGCATCATTGCCATCGCTCAGGAGGACCGCCCGGAAATCACTCCGCTTGAACGCAAGCTCCAAAAAAAGAAGGACAACGGTCCGCGAGCCGTTGCCCTGCTCCAAATGTCCGACAAAGGCAAGTCGTCGCTAATTCCAGTCGCCATTCTGATCAACGGTAAGTTCTGGGACGCGTCCTCTTACAAAGCCGATCCCGTCCCGATGGCGCTCGATCCCGGCACCATCTATGAGGCTGAGCAGTCGGGAGATTCCCTCGGCTTGTTTACGATCGGCAGCGCGCTGCACAGCAACGCTGCTAACGCTCCGACTCCTTGGCTCGGCACCGGAACTTGGCGAGAGAACGGGATGCAAGCACCGACCAAGGGGCTCAAAGCTGCCACGGTTCCTGTTGGAATGGAGGACACCGACGCTCCTCCTCGCCTGACACGCGAAAGCAAGAAAAGCTCATCGACTGCTCCGACGTCGACAACCGCCCCGGCTAAAACGGACAATCCCGCTCCCACCGAACCACCTTCAAAACCCACCAGTTCCGGAGATAGCGACGGACCACCGCGCCTTACCAGGAGCACGCCACCGCCATCCGCTGAACCCAACTCCACTCAGCCTGCGCCGAGTTCACCTCAGACGACATCGGGCAGTTCGAAACCAGCCGACTCCAAAACAGGCGACCAGAAATCGGCCCAACCCAAGCCCGACGCTCAGTCGAAGATCCCGTCTTCCGACAGCGGCACGCCTGAAGCCGATCGTCCGATCCTGCGCCGTGGCAAGCCAGCCGAATCCTTCGCCGACGAGGACATCCCCGGCTATAGCAAGCCCGGCCGAATCGCCTCTGCCTCTGCTGGCAAAGTAGCCGACACCGCCTCGCCGCTAAGCAATATCAAGCTGATTCCCGCAATTTCCGACGCTGGCGGCCCTCCTCCACACTCCTATGCCTTCGAGTGGCTCAAGGGAGAAGAAGGCGACCGCCAGAAGCAGATGATACAGATGGCGAAAGACCAGCTTCATGCCTATCTCGCCACTCTGAAAAAAGAAACCATCGCTCCAAAATCCGCGCACTCTGCCCCTAGCCGCCGCTCCCCGAAGCCGGCAGAGCCCATCTTCGAAAATGTAAAGATGGTCGCGTACGATCTCTGGAACTCAAATATCCCAATCGTCGTCCTCAGTGCGACCGCACACATGCCACCCGCCGCCGGCGTGCCTCATTCGGAGATCGAATCCGATCAGCGTTACTCGATCCTGTTGGTCGCCTACCCCGATATTTACCAGAACCTGCACAAGCTCTACGCCGGAGTAACCGATCGCTTTCACCTGGACGTCACGCCTCGCCTGGATCTGATTGACGCCGTCGACGCCGACGGCGACGGCCAAGGCGAACTGCTCTTCCGCGAAACCTCCGACTCTGGCACCGGATGGGTTATCTACCGCGCTACCGCCGACAAGCTTTGGAAGATGTATGACAGCCTGAGCCTGCAGTAGTTCTGGCGCTACATTACGTTTTCTCTTCCCTTTCCTCATCCCGCTGTGATAATCCCAATAGCGAGCGGCCTGTGCGTGCAGTCCTTGCAGGCTGCACCGAACGTCGTGCTATAATCGCCCGCCGTTCCAGCAAGAAGTCTCGGTGGTCTTTTAAATTTCTCTCGTGCCCGCAGCCAGGGCGCGCTGTCCAGCCCCCGGCCGCCACTGAAATCAGGAGGAGCAATGACGTTCTACGACCCCACGCTCTACGGACGTGACGAAGACGAAGAATTCGGCGACAGCGGCGCCTACAGCGACTCGCTCGAAGAAGATTTCGAAGAGGAAGAAGAAGAGGAAGAAGAGCCCGGCATGGGCGCTCCGGAAGCAATGGAACCCGAGCCCGTCTCGTCGCCTGCAACGCCCCCGGCTCCCAAATCCGCTCCCCCGGCCCCAACCGGCGGCGGAGGAGCCAAAAAAGCTCCGGCCAAAAAGAAAGCCGCCAAGAAGAAACCCTCGGCTAAGAAGAAACCGGCCAAAAAGAAAGCTGCCAAAAAGCCCGCCAAGAAAAAGGCAAAGAAGGCGGCCAAGAAGCCGGCCAAGAAAAAAGGCAAGAAACGTCACTAGCGTTATAAGTAGAGACGTGCTCGCAATGTCTCGCTCACAAGGCGGAACGGCTGTCGCATGAACGCCAGCCGCTTGTCGCGCCGCAAAATCGAAAGCCGCGCCTCTCAAGAGGCGCGGCTTTTCGCTTCTGTCCCAAACCCCGCACCGCTTTCATTGCGGAACGGCAAACTGTGACTGTGGTGTCGGCACCACCAGCGTGCCGACGCAGGAGCCCGGCTGGCAGCGGACGCTCACGCGTACCGCGAGGATCGCTTGACTATTCGGCGGGAACTCCAGCGGATAATGCGCCGCCTTCAGCTTCTTCGTTAGATTTTCCAGTTCGTCGCCGCCGCTCAAATATTGGACCGAATCGACTTTTTCCGGTTCGAATTCGATAACGAAATCTGCAGAGCCGGAGAGCTTCTCTTCATTGCTCAATCTCACTTCGCGGCTCGCGCGGAGCTGTTCCGCCGGAGTCTTCGTCCACTCTCCATTGGGCAGACGCTTGATCTCAGCTAAGGGCACGCCCTTGCCGGTCAATTTTCGGTACTGGTTCCTGATTTCATCTCCGCGCGCTTGATACGCTCTTGCCGCGTCCGGGCTGATGCCAAATGAGGAGGCAGGCACAGACGATACCGCCAACGCCGATTCATAGGCATGCGCCGCCTGCTCTGTTTTTCCCTCTTTTTCATAGATCTCTCCCAGGTGCTCCGCCACCAAGCTGTCTTCTCCCAGCAGCCATGCCGAACGCACCAGGGGTTCTGCACGCCTTACGTCCCCCTGTTGAAAGTAGACCCAGCCCAGCGTGTCCCATACCAGTGAAAAGTCGAAGGTCACATGTAGAGCGGTATCGTCCGACGGCTTGCCTCCGGCTTGTTCCTCCAGTTGGCGGACCGCCTTCTCCGCATATTGCTGCGCGAGATCCAGCTTCAAATTATTCTCCGCCAGCGTGTATGCCACGTTATTCAAAGTCTCGGGATCGTCGCTCTTTTGCTCCATGACCTTCTGAAAGGTGGCAACCGCCTTGTCGTTCTGTTTCGTCTTGATGTACGCCTCTCCCAGTTGATACTGCAATCCGCTGCTGTCGGGCGCGGCCTTGACCGCCGCCTCCAAAACCGACACCGCCTCGGGATACCGTTCCGCCTGGTACAGCAATCCGGCGAGGGACGAAGCCGCCGTGCGATTCCCCGGATCGACCTTGAGCAACTTCCTCCATTCCTCCATAGCCTCGTCGCGGCGGCCAGTCCGCATCAGAAAGGCCGCCACAACCTGATATGAACGCTGGTTCTCGGGCGATATCTTTTCTTCCTTGCGGAATTCCCCAATCGCGT
Organism: Candidatus Sulfotelmatobacter sp.; assembly: GCA_035945695.1. Classification (GTDB taxonomy): domain Bacteria; phylum Acidobacteriota; class Terriglobia; order Terriglobales; family Acidobacteriaceae; genus Sulfotelmatobacter. Next base: position 179,609 of record DASYZZ010000022.1, read on the forward strand.
CCTCCGTTCGGCCCCTCGCCACCAGAGCGAGGCCAAGATTGAAATGCACTCCCTTGTAATTCGGATCTTTCGCGATGATCTTCTCGAACAATTCCTGCGCCTTCTGGAAATCGCGTTGCTGCAGCGCAATCGTGCCCTGAGTAAATACCCCCAGGATCTCACCCGGATCCTTGCCGTTACCGGAACCGTCGGACTCTCCGCCGGTGCTCGCACCCGCACCATCCAGACGCACGTACTTATTCTCGTCATCCGAAATCGCCTTGCCGAAATCGCGATAGTCTTCCCAACTGCCCAGCTCAATTTGCTGTTTCTTGATCACGAACCGGCGTGTCGCCGAAAACACTCCATGATCGATGCTGTACGTCGCGTGATACTCCGCATACGGGCGCACCAAATCGACGTTCGCGGGCGCAGTTCCCGCGTACCCCGAAGGCAGAGTCACCTTCGCCCGATAAATCACCTTGCCCAACCCGCCGAGCAGCACCGGCTCCCCGGGTTTCTTCGAATCCAGACTCATTTCCACGCCGAGTGGCGGAATCGGCGGCGTGATCTGCCGGTTATCCCAGTCGCTGTAGTGCTTTCGCTCGTAGTCATACGAGAGATGAAACCGCTTGCTGAGATCGTCAGGCTGCGTCATGGTTACGTTGCTCACGTCGCCGCCGAAATTCAGCCGATACGAGAGCCGCTGGACGGCTTCCTTCCATTGCGATTCGGAAACTTGCCGGAAAAGCGATCGAAAAATAACCTCGCTGTCGCCGCGATACGATTGTTCCGCATGCCCCGCGAAGCTGCCGTCAGCGTTGAGTTTGCCCTCCATCGAGAACGATTGTTGTTGCTCGAACGGCGCATTCTCAGGTGTCGTCATCAGCCTCGCCGCGCTATTTGACGGGATCACCAGCGCCTGCTTGCCGCGCAGCCCCAGCAACAGCATTCCGTACGGTGCCACTTCCGGAGTGGTGTCGAGCCACAGGTAGTTCTCTCCTTGCGGCACGACCGTGATGACGTGGTTGAACTGTGCCGGCGAAGGAACATCCGGATCGAGCTTCCGCGTGGCGTGAATCAGCGCCGGCCACGCATCTACTCCCGACGCCTTGAGCAGCGCGGCCATCAGCGTGTGCTTGTCTTTGCAATCGCCGTATCCGTTATCGAGCACGTCGTCCGCGGCGTGCGGCTGATATCGCCCAATCCCGAAATCCAGCCCGATATAGTGCAACTTCAGCGCGACGAAGTTATAGATCGCTTGCGTCTTCTCTTCGTCGGTCTTCAACCCCTTCGTCAGCTCGTTCGCCTTCAGCTGAATTGCCGGAGTGACCTGCAGCGGCTCCTTCTGCAGGTCGCCGTACCAGCGGCCGACTTCCTCCCAGCTGCGGAACGTGGTGATCTGAATATCCGGATTCGGCGGAATGCGGCGCGGCATCTCCCCCGGCTCCTTCACTTTCACGATGAGGTTGGAGTGGGTCCAGCGATAGATTTTTCGCTCAGCCTTCTCTGAGACCTGCGGCTTGAATTCAGGACTGACGATCTTCACGTACTTGCCGATAGGGAAGCTGAGTTCGAACGTCTCCTGTTTCGCAATCGCATCCTTGGTGAACGAAAATTCATCCCAGAATTGCCCCGGTACTTGCGCCTTCACGACTCGTATGCGAACCAGGTATTCCAGCACGTCTCCAACCGCGAGCCCCTTCACCGCGACATGTTTTTCGTGAATATCACTGTAAAGCGGCGCGGTGCGCGTCACTTCGCCGGGCATGTCCTGGATGTTGTAATCCGGAGTCTTGACGATGGTCCCATCCGGCTTCCGCACGCGGACGTAGTCGATCTCGACATTCTCGTTTGCGCTGGTATAGGTGAAGTTCAGAACGGCGAAAGCCTTCACTCCGGCATCGGCCAGTACCCTGATCTGCGCGGCCATTTCGCGCGTGCCGGTACCGTCTTCCTCCTCGTCGATGCGGGTATCCACGCTTTCGATGACGTAGGCTTCTTTGGAAAAATCGGGCGTGGTAGCAGCGGGTTTCGCAGCTTGTGACTGGGCGGAAGCAGACGAAAGCGCGACCCCGGCCAACAGCAGAGCGCAGAACAACCGTTTTGAGGACATCTTTAATTTTGCGAGCTGACTACGAACTCGATCGCAAGGTTATTTCTTTCCGCTCACCGCGCCGAGGCAGCGGCCGTAGAGTTCGAGCAGTTTGTCGGCATAATCCTCGGGCTTGGCGGCCGAGCCGGAGCCGGTAAATCCTACCCCACCGGACGCCGTCCGTCCATAGCCCGTCGTCATGGCGACGAACTTCATCAGATCGAGTGCGATGTCTTCATTGCGGCGCGCGTGGCCCGAACCTGTGGCGGGAACTTCCTCCATGATTCCTTCTCCTCTACCGGAAATAACGGGGATGTCGTCGTCTTCTTCTTCAAAGTCCTGCAGTTTGCAGATAAAACTCATGACGACTAAATGACTCCGCTAGCGATGATAGCAGAGCTAGCGGACGTCCGGCGTTGCGTTAGGCATGCGCAACATGCATGCGCGACGCCGATGTCTCCCGCAGCCGCCACATCAGCCACACCGATCCGATGAATAGAAATGGCGACGAATAAAATCCCGGCGCGGGACGCGAGAATGTGACCGTCGCAACCGTATGCCCGAGGATCGTTCCCATCGTATGTCCCATCGCGTTGAAAAAGTGAATGATGCCGTAGATCCAGCCAAGAGGCCGCATCCATGCCGCGCCCCGGGCCGCCGCCGGAGTCAGCGCAAAACAAAGAACAACAGCGATGATCAGTCCGATAAGCCACTCGCGGAATTGAAACGTGGGCATCGGAAACCATCCCCACCGTTGGCGCAGGGCAAGAACTGTCGGGTTGTAAACGTTGAGAAATCCGGTCGTGGCCTCATCGAAAACGTGGAGCGCAAAGGCCAGAGTGAGTGCGAACCATGCTCGTCCAAAATCGGCTCGTCCGAAGCCGGACACCGACCGGGACGTATCTTTCATCATGGCGTCCACCTCTGCCGGATATTATCCTCGCGCAGCAAATCCGCAGTGTCGCCAATCACAGAGCCACGCCGACTCGTTCTACCAATCTCCCCAATGCGAAGCCGTCATTTGCAGGAACTTCATCTTCCACGAATCGCCCTGCTTCACCCACACCGTGCTGAAGTGCTGATACCGCGGCGGAGGCCCCTGATCCTCTGCAGCCGGGACTCGCAGCACGACATCGTAAGTAACGATTGCCGTGTTGTCTCCCGCCATGACAACCTGCATGTCATACGGCAGAATGTCGGTGCCCGGATCGCTGAACTGGTCCAGCATGTCCTGCCGCCCGTAGAGCTGGCCGTCAAAGGCGACGAAAGAAAAATCATCGGTGAGCGTCCGCTTAAAAAAGGCAGCGTCGCCTTTCTTCGCGGCCGCGATGAAGCTCTTTTCGTTGTCCATCAGCGTCTGCTCCAGCGGAGACAGAGGCTTGTCTGGCGCATTCGATTGCGCCGGTTTTGCATAGCTGACAAGGCTGTAAAGAAGGATCGATAAAACGACAATAGAACGTTTCATGCTTGGCCCTCCCCGGTTGCAGCTTCCAACTCCTCTTCAAATTCCAAAGCCGGTAACCCATCGATGCTCTGCCGGTTCTTCTCGCGACGATAAGACTTCAGTCCGTCGGCGCCTTTCTTTCGCGCCCAGGCAAAATATTGCTCGCGTTCCCCTTCATATTTCAAGAGCGGGACTGCATATCCACACGAAGTAGAAATCCGCTCCACCTCGACGACAATAACGGCGCGTTTGGCTTCATACTCCGGAAACTGCCCCGCGAGAACCTCAAACTCCTCGCAGCCCGGCTCGATAACCCGACCACGCCCGTGCAGCCGAAGCGCCATCGGACGGCCCTGAAACGCGCAGAACATCAGCACGATTCGGCCATTTTCCTTAAGGTGCGCTACGGTCTCTACTCCGCTACCAATCAAATCGAGATAGACAACCGTCTTCGCATCCAGAATGCGAAGAGTGTCGAGGCCTTTTGGAGAAAGATTGAGATGTGCTTCAGGATCAGCCGGCGCGGTAGCGACGAAGAACACCGATTGCCCTCGGATGAACTTGGCAAGCCCGTCATCGATTTCTGAATAGCTTTTGCCCATATGTGATTACTGTCATCTCGACCGGAGCGTTGCCGGAGCGAAGCGGAAGGCAACGCGGAGTGGAGAGACCCTTTGTTCAGATTTGGTGCCGCGAAGCCGGCCCTAACTCTGCCGAATTCGCTCCGCCAACTCGCCACGCGCGACAGAAACCTGTTCTCCCGTTGCCAGATTCTTCAGCGCGAACGCGTCAGCCTTCACCTCGTTCTCGCCCACGATCAGAATGTATTTCGCACCAACTCTAGTGGCGGCTTCGAACGATTTCTTCAGACGGAAACTGTCATCCCCCAACTCAACGACAAGATCATGCCGCCGCAACTCGCGCGCCAGCCGCGCAGCTTCACCGTTCATCCCCGGAATCGGTGCAACGTACGCATCCGGCTTGCGTATCACGCTTTCGGCGGACGACTTCTCCTGCAGCGACATCACGAGCCGGTCTTCCCCGATCGCAAATCCGATCCCCGGAGCCGCAGGTCCGCCCAGCGCCTCCGACAATCCGTCATAACGCCCGCCGCCAAGAATTGCATTCTGCGATCCGAGCGCGCCATGCGTGAACTCGAACGCCGTGCGCGTGTAGTAGTCCAGCCCACGGACCAAGCGGTCATTCAATTTGAAGGGGACCCCGACTTTCGTCAGGATCGCCTGCACGGCGTCGAAGTGAGCCCGGCAGCCTTCGTCCAGAAACTGGCTGATGCGCGGCAGAGTCTCGATGATCGCCTGATCCTCCGGAACCTTGCAGTCAAACACGCGCAGCGGATTGGTCACCGCCCTCCGCTGACAGTCGGCGCACATTTTGTCTTTCACCGGCTCAAGCGCCTGGCGCAGCGCCTCGTTGAACTTGGCACGATCCGCCGGACATCCAACAGAATTCAGCTCGAGCGTCCAACCAGTAATTCCGATCCGATCCAGCAGGGCAGCCAGCAACTCAAGGATCTCCGCATCCCGCATCGGAGATTCGCTGCCCGCCGAAGCCGGCCCGATCACTTCCGCCCCAATCTGATAGAACTGCCGGTAACGCCCCTTCTGCGGCCGCTCCCGCCGAAACTGCGGGCCGATGTAATACAGCTTGTTCAGGCCACGATCCCAGAGTTTGTGCTCGATGTAGGCGCGAACAACTCCGGCAGTATTTTCAGGTCGAAGTGTCAGCGATTGTCCTTTATCACTCGCCGCTCGTCCGCGATCCTCCCAGGTGAACATCTCTTTCGCAACAATGTCCGTCTCTTCCCCCACGCCGCGCGCAAACAACTCCGTCGATTCGAAAATCGGCGTGCGAATTTCCTGGAAGTTGTAAGCGCGAAACACATCGCGCACCGCCGCTTCCACAAAATTCCAAAGCGCCGTATCCGGCGGCAGAAGATCCCGAGTTCCTCGCACAGCTTTGATCATGAAAAATGAGCCTTCAGCTTTCAGCCATCAGCTCTCAATTTGGTCCGCATTGCTTGCTATCATTGCCGTTCTTGATGACGGCTGATTACTGACGGCTGATGGCTTTCTCTCAGATACTCATCCTTATACCCAAGATAATTGCGCGCATAGCGCATGATCATCTCGTCCTCACCCGGTCCGAGCTTGCGCCGGAATTTCCCCGGCGAGCCCATCCACAGCGATCCCGGCTCGACCACCGTTTTCTCTGGGATTAGAGTCCCGGCCGCGATAATCGATCCAGCGCCGATCCGCGCCCCATTCAGGATGATCGTCCCCATGCCGATCAGGCACCGGTCTTCGATCACGCATCCATGCAGCGTAACGGAATGCCCGACCGTGACATAATCGCCGAGATATACGCCCCACTGCTGCTTCATGCCGTGCAGCACGCTATTGTCTTGGATATTGCTGTGCGCTCCGATGCGAATCTCATGCACGTCGCCGCGCACGACAGCATTCATCCACACCGACGCGTGGTCGCCCAGCACGACATCGCCGATGATCTGCGCAGATTCATCAACGTAGCAGGTGGGAGGAATCGCCGGCTTCACGCCTTTGTACGATCGAATCATTGTTTTAGAAGAAATTTGAAAATATCACGAGAGCGCACGTGGACGTAAGGGCAGCATCGCGCGATCGATCCGCCTCTACGAACTCGCCTCAATTCCCACTCCGGGAACAATCCGCAAAAATTCTCGCCCCAATCACAGAACTAATCTCCTCCAGATGCTATACAAACCTGTTTCTCCTGCTGCGAGGAACGTCCCGGCCCGCGCACCCGCGCGTTTCCCGGCCGCTCCGAAGCGGCAGCCCCGTCTCGCGTCCGGTTAACGCGCGCTGGGAATCCTCCGAGCACGATTCTGCACTCAGGGGCGACCTATGCCTTCGACGCGATCTCTCTGCCCAGCCGTACTGTTCGTGATTCTTCTCCCCGCGCTGTTGTTCCCCCAAGACTCCGCCACCGGGTCCATTCGCGGCACCGTTCTCGATTCCACCGGAGGCCGCATCGCCCGGGCCTCGATCGCGCTGGTCAACGCCGACAGCGGAACTCGCTGGACAGCCATCAGCGATGAAGAAGGAAACTTCGCCCTCGACCTGCTCCCTCCCGGAGATTACTCCGCACGCGTCGAAGCGCAGGGCATGTCACCCGAAGTCACGCCGCAGCTGCACGTCGATGTCGGCGGCGTTTCCCAACTTGAATTCCGCCTGAAGATCGCAAGCGCCGAAGAAAAGGTCACCGTCTCCGCCGCGCCGAACCTAGTAGAAACCCAGCCCAGCGCTGTGTCGACTTTATTAGATGAACGAGCCGTGAACGATTTCCCGCTCAACGGACGCCGCTTTTCCGATCTCGCCCTGTTCTCGCCCGGTGTGACCCAGGATCCGCGCAGCCTGACTTCCTCCACTAACGGCGACCTGTCCTTCGGCGGTATTCGCGGATTCCAGAACAGTTTTCTCGTCGACGGCAGCGACAACAACAACGCCTTTTTCGCGCAGGCCCGCGGACGTTATCGCGCGCCCTTCCAGTTCTCGACCGAGGTGGTGCAGGAATTCCGCGTCTCCTCGAATTCCTATGGCGCGGAACAGGGCCGCTCCGGAGGCGCGGTCGTCAACGTCGTCACCAAATCGGGTTCCAATCACGTGCACGGATCGGCGTTCTACTACTTGCGCGACAGTTCCTTCGGAGCATCCAACGCTTTTCTCGCCTTCAAACCTCACAATCGCCAGCAGCAAGTCGGAGGCACGATCGGCGGCCCGCTAAAGCGCAACAAGGTTTTCTTCTTCGGCGGATTCGATCAGCACATCTTTCACGTCCCGAACGTCGTCGAATTCCTCGACGGCAGTTCGCACGTCGTCCCGCAGGCGGCTACCGGTCCGGACTCGCCCGGAGATTACGACTCTACTGATCAGGCGCTAGTGTTCGCTGCGGCCGCGCAACTAACGTCTTTGGCAGGAGAATATCCCGCCGCGCAAATCGGCAACTCTTCCTACGGCAAGCTCGACATCAACCTCACCCCGCGCCACCAGCTCGCGCTGCGCATCAATACCACGCGCTATTGGGGATCGAACAATGTCTTTCTCGATCCCGGCAGTCCCGTTACCTATGACGCAATCAGCGACAATGGCCAGGAAGTAGTCTCGACCGAAACCGGTAATCTTTCCCTCACAAGCAGCTTCTCTCCTCGATGGATCAGCCACATGCGCGCTCAATTCTCGCGCGACGTGCAGCGGTCCTACAGCAACACGAATGATGCGCAGGTGAAGATTCCCAACATTCTCGACGGCATGGGACGCTCAAACATGCTCCCGCGCCAGACCCGCGAGCACCGCCTTCATCTGGCCGAAACCATGAGCATCGATACCTCGCGCAACGACTGGAGGTTCGGCGGCGACGGGCTCCTCACATGGATCTACGATTTCTTCCCCAGCCAGCAGAGCGGAGATTATCTCTTCTATCCGATCAAGGTGGATCCATTCACCTTCGATCCCATGGAAGCCGGCCTGCAACTGAGCCCGCTGCGCGCCTACGCGCATGAGCTGCCGCACTATTACATTCAGAACTTCGGCAGCGCAGCTTCGAATCCCGACACCAACGAATACGCCGCGTTCGCCCAGGACACGATCCGCGTCACAGATCATCTCGCGCTCAATCTCGGAGTGCGCTGGGATCTGCAAACCTTCACCACTGGCGGATTGATTTCGAATCCGCTCTTCCCGCCCTCCGGCAAAGTCCCATTCCAGCCTTACAATTTCGCGCCCCGTGCGGGATTCGCCTACTCCTTCGGAAAGGCGCGTCCACTCGTTGTTCGCGGTGGATACGGAATCTTTTTCGTGCGGATTCCACAGATCTACAACTCAGTCATCCAGACCGAGAATGGCATCACCGACTCGCAGCTTTTCCTGAACAACACCGGCTACTACGACCACCAGGTCTTCCCGCAGTATCCCAATCCGCTGGTGACCTGTCCTCTATATGGGGCCAACTGCGCCTTGCCAACCGGATTCACCGAAGGCGTCACGCACGACGTTTCTGCCTTTGCGACGAATTTCGTGACTCCGCGCGTGCAGCAAGCGAGCCTGACTCTGGAAAAAGAAGTCGCTGCTCACACGACGGTCTCCATCTCCGCGCTCAATGTTCGCGGTGAGCACCTGATCCGCGCGCTCGACGTGAACCTGCCGCAACCCGTGGCTCAGACGTATCCGATCTTCGACTCGACCGGATCGATCTTCACCGGAGGCTATTACACCGTCGATTCATTCGCGACGTGGCAGTACACGAAATCGCTCACCTGCCCATGGCCGCCCTGCATCAATCCTCTTGGCCGGCCCATCGCCGATCTCGGCGCAATTGACGAATTCCAAAGCGCGGCCTCCAGTTACTACAGCGGCGCAACTCTTTCCGTGAACCGCCGTGTCGCTCGCGGAAGCTATGTGCGCCTTTCCTACACCTACGCCCATGCCATCGACGATGGGCAAGACGCTCTCGTCGCGGGCCAACCGGCGACAGTGCAGAACTCCTACAATCCGTCCACCGAACGTGGCCCCAGTGTCACGGACCAGCGCCAGCGACTCGTCGCTGCCTTTTCTGTCGAACCACATCCATTCCATCGCGGCCACGAACTGCTGGGCCGGTTCTTCAACGATTGGAGGTTTTCCAGTGTCGTGAACTACGGCACGGGCCGGCCGTTTAATGCCACGGTCGCCGGGGATCCCAATCAGGACAGCAATGATCTCAACGACCGCCTTCCCGGTTACAGCCGCAACGCCTTCACCGGACCGGACTACTCCACCGCCGACATAAGGCTGACACACACCGTCCGCTTTCGCGAACGCTATAAGCTGAATCTGATCGCCGAGTCCTTCAATCTGTTTAATCGCGACAATCAGCGCGTCGCGATCACCTCCAACGGCATGGTGGCTTCCGCAAGTACGTTCGTACAAAGCTCGGTTACGGCCAATATCGCGCCCTACCCGGGATATTACGAACTGCCGAACAATTTCATGAAGCCAAACGCCGCCTACTCCCCCCGCCAGATTCAGTTAGCAGCAAAATTTATTTTCTAAGTAGCGTCGCGTAGAGACTGCCGTCTCAGCTGTCCGGGCGAGAACTCGACGGCTTTGTTTATACTTGCGCCCATCCCGTGAACACTCGCATCTCGCGTCGTGAATTCCTCGGCACGGCCCGCACCACTGCCGCTTCACCCTGGTCCCGCGGGCACTCAAAGGGACCACTCGCTCCAGCGCAGACCACTCGCATGTCTCCACCGTCCGCATCGCTCTCTCAGCCACCCCGATTCACTTCGATTCCGATCTCGCGCTTGGCAGCTCCATTGATATTCTCCCGAACGGCGTCGTCGACAAAATCTATACGCCCGAGATGGTCAAGCAATGTCTCTCGGGCGGATGGGGCCCCAATCACCTACCGCCAGAACACCGAACTCCCCATCGCCGCTGGCACTGGAATCCAGACGGTACCTGGAGCGAGCCGTCAAAGAAACAGGGATACTTCACCGGCGTTCACCAAGCGGCATCACCAACAATCTTCCGGCGATGATCGCGACCTCGCTGCTCTACGGCACACCCGGCAGGACTGGCTTCCCGCCTACGTTCTCATGATGAACACCGAGAAAAAACGTCACCTACGTGGAACAACTTGAGGCACGGGGCATCTTAGAGGGGTGCACGTTATACTTAGTTCCCCGGAGTGAGTAATGGTTACAGCCGCGAAACTGGTTCCGATTCAAAAGCTGGCGGAGGAACTCCGTCGATTTCCAGCGGCCGCATTTGACGAAGTTGAGCCGCTTCGGCGGTTTCTGCAGGACACTCCGGTCGACGCCGATTCCCTCGCGCCCTATCTCAACTGGGACCGCCAGCACTACACGCGCAATCTGATCGATCGCACTCCGCTCTACGAATTGATGGCGATCTGCTGGGAGGTCGGGCAGGCCAGTTCGGTGCACAATCACCGCGACCAGAACTGCTGGATGGCGGTTCCTATCGGGCGTTTGCAGGTGGAGAATTTCCATCTCGTGCAACAGGATCTTGCGGGCGGACGCTGCACGCTGGAGCCGGCGGACACGGTTGAGATGAACATCCAGCAGCCATGTGCGGTTAATCCTGCGGATCCCGTGCACCGGGTTGTGAATCCCCGCGAATTCAATCAGCGGGCGGTGAGCCTGCACGTGTATTCGCGTCCGTTTGATACGTGTGTTGTCTATTCACCTGAGCAGGGCACGTGCGGGGAAATCAAGCTGCATTTCAATACCATGTTTGGAAAGAACGCAGGACAGTAGTTGCATGAAGCCGCGACTCTATCTGGCCGGGTTGATCGCGACCGTGATTCTGGCAGGCGCCGCCTGCAAGAAACAGTCAGCCCCTTCCACACTGGACACATCCGAGCATCTCAATCTGCCTTCCATCAACGGCGCGGCCGCGTCAGGAACACAGGCTGTGCTGGAGAAGACATTCGACCTCAAGTCGTCAGCGACATTCCCGTTTGAAGTTCCGCCGAATGCCGCACAGCCGCATTTGCATGGCATTTTCCAGTCCTTCGCAGGGCAGGCGCATGGTCCGTCCGACGAGACGGCCAATATCGGGTTCGCGATTCTGAATGAGAGCCAGCAGGCGGACGCAGCCAACAACGGCCCGACCCAGGCGTTGTTTTCGGTGGATGCTTCGCACGACCAGTCCGTGAATTTTGATTTGCCGCCGACCGGGGATCACCCGGTCAAGTACTATCTCGTCTTTCGAAATCCGCAGGGCGCCAAGAAGAACAGGTTCGTGCAGGCCCACTTCAGCCTCGAGTTTTAGCGCGCTGCTGCTGCTAAACTATGGAAGTTGCCTCCCCGTAAGAAATCCTCGAATACTGCGTCGGCGGATGTTTCCGCCCCGAACAAGGCTCCGGAAAGGCCGGCTCGTTCTGGGTCGACATCCCAGGTAGAGAAAACTCCTTCCCACGGGCGCATCTACCTGATTGACACAATGTCGTTCATCTTCCGCGCTTATCACGCCATGGCGCGGCAGCGGCCCATGTCGACGAAGACCGGCCTGCCGACTGCGGCGATCTACGTTTTCGTCAACATGCTGCGGAAGCTGCGGGATGATTTTTCTCCGGAATATCTTGCGGCCGTATTCGATGTGGCTGGTCCAACGTTTCGCGATGAGCAGGGCGAAACGCTGGGGACAATTCGCAAGTTCGACATCAAGACACAGACGTTCACCGAGGTCGAATACAAGGGATACAAAGCCAACCGTGCAGCGATGCCGGAAGATCTGGTGCAGCAGGTTCCGTATATCCGGCGGGCTCTCGAGGCGTATCGCATTCCGATGATTGGCGTGACGCGTTTTGAGGCCGACGATGTGATTGGCACGCTCGCGAGGAAAGCGGCGGAGGCGTCGCATCCGGTGTACATCGTGTCGAGCGACAAGGACATGATGCAGCTGGTGAACGACAAGGTGTGCATTCTGAATCCGCCCAAGGACAATCTGATCTGCGATGCGGCGAAGGTGGAGGAGATTCTCGGTGTGCCGCCCGAGCGTGTCATCGATGTGATGGCACTACGCGGAGACTCGATCGACAACATTCCCGGGGCGCCCGGGATCGGCGACAAGGGATCGGTCGAGATTATCAAGCGCTTCGGAACGGTTGAGCAGGCCCTGGAGCGCGCAGCCGAAGTCGAACGCAAGACTTACCGCGAGTCGCTGCAGAACAATCGCGAGGCGATCCTGTTCAGCAAGAGCATGGCGACCATCGACACGAATGTTCCCGTGGAACTCGATGTGAACTCGATGCGGATGGGGGAGCCGGATGTCGATTCGCTGCGGGCTCTGTTCACAGAACTGGAATTCACTTCGCTACTGAAAGAGTTGTTGCCGGTTGTGGAGGTCAGCGGCACCGATTGCAGCGAGGCGAAATCCGGCGCTGATATCGAAAGAGTGCTGAAGGCGGTGGGCAGGACTGGCGTGCTAAGCGTGGCCGTGGAGCATGGAGAAACAGCAGCTTCCGAGGAAGAAGAAAGAGAGCAAGAAGAACCTCAGGACAATCAGCTCTCGTTGATGGGTGTCGCGACACGGTCTGCACCGGAACCCGCAGCGCGGCGCGTGGCCATATCTGCAGGTGCGGGCAGTGCGACGATGGTGAAGCTCGACGCAGGCGAGGCGGGCAATACGCTGCGAGCGGCGCTAGAGAATCCCGACGTTCCGAAGTCCGTCCACGATTACAAAGCGGCGATGCACGTGCTGGCTCCGCTTGGAATTGAAGTGCAAGGCGTGCGGCACGATCCGATGCTGTACTCGTACCTCCTCGATCCAACGTATTCCTCACACGCGCTGTCTGAAGTCGCGTTGCGGCGCTTCAACCTGAAGCTGGCTGGTGAACTCGCCGAATCCGCGGATATTACTGGAAGATTGACGCAAGCCTTGAGAACTGAGGTTGAGCATGCAGGACTCGAAAAGCTCTATGAGGAAGTCGATCGGCCACTCGTCCCCGTACTCGCGCGAATGGAAGAGACCGGCGTCAAGATTGACACCTCGGCTCTCGCGAAGATGTCAGTAGAACTGGAACGCGAGATTGCCGCGAAGGCGAAGGAGGTTTACGAAGCTGCCGGAATGGAGTTTAACGTTGGTTCCCCGAAGCAGCTAGGCGATGTTCTTTTCAATCGGATGAACCTGCCCAAGCCAGTGAAATACGGTAAAGGGCGGACGATCTCGACGGCTGTCGATGTGCTGGAAGAACTTGCTGAAAACCATCCAATCGCGCGGATCGTGTTGGATTATCGCCAGCTGACCAAATTGAAGTCGACGTATGTCGATGCGCTGCCGGCGCTCATCAATCCGGCAACCGGCCGGCTGCATACGACTTTTGGCCAAACTGGGACGGCGACAGGCCGCCTGTCTTCCGCGAATCCGAATCTGCAGAATATTCCGATTCGTACCGAGCTCGGCCGAGGCATTCGCGCCGCCTTTATCGGCGATCCGGGACACGTGCTGCTGACGGCGGACTATTCGCAGATCGAACTTCGGTTGCTGGCGCATTTCTCGCGAGATCCGCTGCTGGTCGAGGCTTACCGGCGAGGCGATGACATTCATACGCTGACGGCTTCGCAGGTTTTCGGCGTGCCTCCGTTAATGGTGACGGCCGATCATCGCCGGCAGGCGAAGGTCGTGAACTTCGGCATTGTGTATGGCCTGTCTCCGTTTGGGCTATCGCAGCAGCTGGGTATCGAGACCAGCGAGGCGAAGCAGTTCATCAACGCCTACTTTGAAAAATACAGCGGGGTGCGCAAGTTCATCGACCGAACTCTCGAAGAGGCGCGCCGCGATTTGAAGGTCAGAACCCTATTCGGTCGCGTGCGTCCGATTCCCGATATCAACAGCAAGAATACGAATCAGCGCGGATTCGCCGAGCGCACTGCGGTGAATACGCCATTGCAGGGAACAGCAGCGGACCTGATCAAGATCGCGATGATCCGCATTGACGCCGCGCTGCGCGAGCGAGAGATGAAATCGCGCATGACGCTGCAGGTGCATGACGAACTCGTGTTCGAGGTGCCGGAGCAGGAAGTGGAGATCATGCAGTCGCTGGTGCGGGAGTATATGGAGCGGGTACACGATCTCGCTGTGCCGTTGCGCGTGGAGATCGGGGTGGGGCCGAACTGGAGAGATCTGGACTGAAGCCTGTGGGACTCTGCGCGGGCTGGTGTAGAATCGTTCAGAACCCCTCCGCCGGGCGGGAGTAGCGATCGTGAACCGGCGGAATCCTTCCAAGTCGGGACGTGGCTCAGCCTGGTAGAGCACTCGCTTGGGGTGCGAGGGGTCGGCAGTTCAAATCTGCCCGTCCCGACCATTCAATCCAGTTAAGATCATCGCAGGATCGCACGGGTAATGCCCTGCCACCACGCCGGGTTCAGGCGCCAGGTGTAAACTGCGAGACTCTGTATAACGATGAATGGAGCTGCCGCGTAGAGGTACACCTTGTGCACGCGTCCTTCCACGACCCAATCGCGGATCATGCCGAGCGCAATCAGAAAGTCGAGGCCGGGGTAGAAAAGATTGTGGTTGAAAAAGAAATCGAACCGGCCGAGCGCGGCGTCCATCAACTGGCAGCTGGCGATGAAGATGAGCCGCCGATGATATTCCGGCCGTTTCCGCCAATAGATCGCGAGCACCATGCAGGCGCCGAACAGGATCATGTCGGCAAACGGAACCGACAGGAAAGAATCTATGCCAGTCTGATGAAGCACAGCCGTATCGAAGCGGGTCATCACAATTGCGGTGGTGAAGCCCAGGACGACCATCAGCGCGGCGAGAGCAGCACCAAACCATCCGAGAAAGCGGTGCACGCTAACCTTGCGCACGCGCACTAACGCGGACTGGAGGATGAACAAGATAATCCAGGTGGCAAAGGCCGTGCCATGCACCCACAACAGCACGGGCCGCGGCGGGCTTGCGTGAAACAGGCTGGCATCGACTGTACGGCTGAAGCCCCACACTACGAGTCCAGCCAGCACGAACGACATTGTGAGATAGAAGTAACGGCTCAAGAAATTCTTGAGCGGATTGGTTGTGCTAACTGGTCCTTCAACGGCGGTGAACGTTGTATTTGCAGTGGACACGGTACTCTCCCCCAGAGCGCCGTAAATGTAACCGCCCGGCGAGCGCGTCGGGGAGGGATTGTACCCCGCTTTCCGGTTGGGAACCTAGCGTTTTTGGGGATCTCTCAGCGGCGAGCGCCTTTCTTGCGTCGGGGAGATTGAGGGCGCGACTTCCGAGGACGTGCATCATCCTCGATCCTTGCTACGCAGGAGAAGAACCATTCTTCACCGCCGCTGAAATAGTGACTGAGAACGCATCGGTCGCCCGATTCGCGGATGTTCTCATATTCGCCGCCTTGGGGAGCTTCTGCTGGAGAGAAAGTGCCGAAAGAGGAATCCGGGAGTCGTCCCAGCGTAAGCCAGAGCGCAATCTGCTCGATGATCCATTCGTTCGCCGAAGGATAGGGGAGCGCGTTGGAGCGGTCGCTTTCCGTCATTGCATCGATCACGGCCGGGTGAATTTGCGGATCGTGCAGGTTGAATAAATGTCCGCTGAGTTCGCGGCCGCACAGAAGTCGCCACACGGTATTCAGAAACGCTTGGCGCAGTTCGTTCAGTTTGTGCCAGATCCCCTGATTCAGAAGGCACACGCCTGAGTTGAACGGCGAGACATAATGCAGTCCCTCGCAGCGGGCGATGTATTGGAGCAAGGTCTCGTCCACGTGCTTGGGATCGTAGGCAAAGTGGCTGCGCAGGGATCCGGGCTCTTCGCGCGCATACCAGTCATCGGCTGTGTGGCGTTCGAACAGATGATTTACGTCACGGAAAAAAAACGTGTCGCAATCGAGATAGAGCAGTTGGCTTACAGATTGAAGCGGAAGATTGTTCAGAGCGAGAAATTTGTGGAAGGTTGGATAGAGAGCCAGAATCGACCCTCGTGGATGGGCCCGCTGCAGAAATTCCGTGTAGTTACCCAGTGATCGAACGTGCACATCCTGTCGTTCTGCCTCGCGAATCAACTCCTCGCTGGCGCCATTAAAGAGCAACAGGCACACCGGGATCGAGCGGCTGTAAGCGCGCAGGCTGCGGATGCTCTGAATCCATTGGCCCTCGCGGCTTTGGTCGGGGAAATTCGCCAATGAATAGTAGACCAGTCTCACGCGCCACCTGTAATCACGCCGCTTGGAATCGAACGCGTACTCTAGCAGACGCCGTGAGGATTCGCACCCGGCGATGGAAAGATTGTCCAATCAGTACAATGTGTGCCTATGGCGATAGCCTGCCGATCGTTCGCGAAGATCAATCTTGGACTGCGCATTGGGGCAGCGCGGGCAGATGGGTTTCACGAGCTGCTCACGGTGTATCAAACGATTGCGCTGCACGATGTCATTCGCGTGAGCGTGGAGCGCGGATCCGGGATCGAGATCAAATGTTCTGATTCGCGCGTGCCGCGGGATGATTCCAACACGTGCTATCGCATCGTCGATCGGGCCATGGCGGCGCTCGGGGCCAAGGGGCGTGTCGTCATCGACATCGATAAGCGACTACCAGTGCAGGGAGGGCTCGGAGGAGCTTCCGCCAATGCGGTTTCGACGTTGCTGGGTCTGGAGCGGGCGTTGTGCAAAAAGCTTCCTGCGGCTGAGAGACTGAGCATTGCAGCGGATGTTGGGTCGGATCTGCCCCTGTTTCTGGTCGGCGGCACGGTGCTCGGAGTTGGTCGGGGAGAGCAGGTGTACCCGTTACCGGATTTGCCTGCCCTACCCTGTGTGGTGGTGACTCCGGAAGTTGGGGTATCGACCCCGAAGGCATTTGCGGAGTGGGACCGAAGGGATGCCGAACCGAAATTGACCGCATCCGCCGCGTTCGATACAATGAATGAGCTTGGCCTTGGCTTGTCGGCGTGGCTGAGCGAGCCTTACTCCAGTGCTCCTTCGAGCTTCACGAAAAGGGGCCGGGCCGGGAACCCGCTTCTCTGGCTTGTCCGGGCTGGGATCGAAAACGACTTCGAGCAGGTCGTCTTTCCTGAGTATCCCGAACTGTGTGAAGGGAAGCGCGCGCTTGTGCGCGCGGGCGCAAAGTATGCGTCGCTGTCAGGGTCCGGTTCCACGCTCTACGGGCTGTTTGCGTCCAAGGGGTCGGCGGAGCGGGCGGTGGTTCGGCTGCGGGAACAGGGTTGGGCAGCGAAGGCGACTGTGACCTTGACGAGACGGGCATACTGGTCGCGGATTTTCGATTGACGATTTCCGATTTGGCCTGGAAATTTCTGATTGTTGATTTTTGATTGTTGATTAACAATAACGACTGCCCGGGTACGGGCGTTCACTCAACAATCAGGAAGTCAACAATCGACAATCGGTTACTGGGCCGTCGACTAATGGTAGGTCAAGTGCCTTTGGAGCACTTTGTCTAGGTTCGAATCCTAGCGGCCCAGCCAAGAACCAGCCGTCAGCTGTTAGCCGTCAGCCCTCAGCTCTGACGGCAAAGTCGGCACGACTCGGATGTAGCTGAAGCTGAGAGCTGATGGCGAAGAGCTAACTATGGCTACTTTGGCGACGCCGACCGACAAGACGACCGAAAAGGTCGAGAAGAAGAATCCGCCGGTGACCGACGAGAAGACGGACCGGAAGCAGCGTCCGCGGGCGGACGACAAATTCAAGATCTTCAGCGGCACGGCAAATGAGCCGCTGGCGGATGAGGTTTGCCACTTTCTCGGGATGCAGCGTGGGCAGGCGCAGGTAACGCGCTTTGCCGACGGCGAGTGCTACGTTCAGATACAGGAGAACGTGCGCGGCGCGGATGTTTTCGTGATGCAGCCGACGTGCCGCACCTACAGCAGCAAGGGCGCGACCGGAGTCGACGAGCACCTGATGGAGTTGCTGCTCATGATCGATGCGCTGAAACGCGCATCGGCGCGGCGCATCACCGCGGTGATTCCGTACTTCGGCTACGCACGGCAGGACCGGAAGGATAAGCCGCGGAGCCCGATATCGTCGAAGCTGGTAGCCGATCTGTTGACGACGGCTGGGGCGCATCGGGCGCTGATTGTGGACTTACATACGCCGCAGTTGCAGGGATTTTTCAACATCCCGGTGGATCATTTGTTCGCTTCGCCGGTGCTGGTAGATCATTTCCGCAAGCTGGCGTTGCCGAATTTGACTGTGGTTTCGCCGGATGCTGGAGGCGTGGAACGAGCGCGCTTCTTCGCGAAGAAAGTGGATGCCGCGCTGGCCATCGTCGACAAACGGCGCGTCGAGATGAATGTGGCCGAGATCATGCATGTCATCGGCGACGTGCATGCACGGACCTGCCTCATCATCGACGATTTGATCGACACGGCCGGGACGCTGGTGAAGACAGCCGCAGCTCTGAAAGAGAACGGCGCCAACGACGTATATGCTTGCGCGTCGCATGCTGTGTTGTCTGGTCCGGCGGTGGAGAACATCCGGAACTCGGTCATCAAAGAAGTCGTGGTCACCAATACAATTCCGCTGAGTCCCGCGGCGGATGCGGCAAGAACGGAAAAGGGAGGGAAGATTGCGGTCCTCTCGATTGCGGGACTGATTGGCCGGGCGATTCAGGCCAATCACGAAGAGACTTCGGTGAGCAAGCTGTTCACGTAAATAGCGATGAGCAATGAGCGGTGAGCTGTGAGCGAAGGTCCAGTTTTGCTCAGTGCTCATGGCTCACCGCCTGAAACTGATTATTAGACAGGAACTGAATTTTATGGCGACTGCATTGGAAGCGAACATATTGGAAGGGCAACCGCGGGATCCAGGCACAAAGAATGACGCGCGGCGCGTACGCAAGGATGGAAAGATTCCGGCCGTTGTGTATGGAGCTGGCAAAGATTCGCTCTCGATCAGCGTTGATCCTCGCGTGGTCACTCGCATTCTCAACTCGGAAACCGGTCACAACACGATTTTCGACTTGACCATGAATGGCGAGAAGACCAAGGCCATGATCGTGGACTGGCAGTATGAACCAATCAAGGGCAAGCTACTGCACATCGATCTGAAGCGGATCGCGCTCGACAAAGTGTTGCGCGTCAGCGTGCCGATTTTCCTGGTTGGAGAAGCGGCTGGCGTGAAGCAGGAGGGCGGCATTCTGGAGCAAATGCTGCGCGAAGTCGAGATCGAGTGCCTGCCGGCGGACATTCCGAGCCACATCGATGCCAACGTGGCGGACCTGACGTTCGGCAAGGTATTGCGCGTTTCGGATTTGCCGCATTCGGAAAAGTTGAAGTTCCTGACCGACGCGAATCAACCTGTCGCGCACGTAACGTCGGTGAAGGAAGAAGTTGTGGCGACTCCTGAGGCGGCGGCTGCAGAAGCGGCGGCTGCTCCGGCTGAGCCCGAGGTCATCAAGAAGGGCAAGCAGGAGGCTGAGGAAGAAGGCGCCGAGGCTGCTCCGGAGAAGGCCGAGAAGAAGGAAAAGAAGTAAAGAGCTCTGCCACGGATCTCCGCGGATTCGCACGGATGGGTCAAACATCGATCGAGCTTTATCCGTGACAATCCGCGAGAATCCGTGGCCAGTTGGGTTACGGAGGCAAGTCCTCAGGCGTGAAACTGATTGTTGGTCTCGGCAATCCCGGAATCGAGTATCAGTTCACGCCGCATAACCTGGGATTTCTGGCGATCGATCGGATCGCCGGCAACCTGGGCGTGGAGGTGAGAAACCGGCAGTGCCGGGCGCTCACGGCGCGCACTGTAATCGCGGATCAGATGGTGCTGCTGGCCAAGCCCGAGACGTTCATGAATCTGAGCGGCTTGGCGGTTCGCGAGTTGCTTCGGGAATACGAGGCGAATCCCGGATCGGACCTGATCGTGATTCAGGACGAACTGGATTTTCCGCTGGGGACGTTGCGGATTCATACGCGGCGAAGTTCGGCGGGGCACAACGGGATCGAGTCGATCATTGGGGCGCTGGATACTCAGGATTTCCTGCGCATCCGGATTGGCGTAGCGCCCGAGCGGAAAGTTGGAGATGGAGCCGAGTATTTACTGGCTCCGATGAAGAAGAAAGACTTCGAAGTGGTCGACACGATGCTCGACAAGGCCGAAGAAGCGGTGAAGATGATTTTGAAAGATGGTCCGGAAGCGGCAATGAATAGGTTTAACCGCAGGGATCCGGAATAACAAGAGTGGCCAGTGATTAGTGTCTAGTGGTTGGTGAAACGCTACCAGCCTGCGACTAACCACTAATCACTAGCCACCGGTTTTGGAGAACAGAATGAATCGTACTTATGAGCTGATGTTCATCGTCCGGCCCGATATGACGGACGAGGATCTGGACAAATTGATTTCGACGCTGCAATCGTCGGTGCCGACAACCGATGGGACAGTAGTGAAGGTCGAGAAAATGGGCAAGCGGCGGCTGGCGTATGCCGTCCGGCGCTTCCATGACGGCATCTATGTGCTGATGGTGGTTGAGGGCGGAGGATCCGTCATTCACGAACTGGAGCGCCGTCTCCGCGTTACTGAGCCGGTTATCAAGTTTCTGACTGTGCGCGTGGACGAAGAACGGAAGCGTCTCGACAAAATTAAGAAGCTCCGCGAAGCGCGTAAGAAGGTCAGCGCGCAACCTGCCGCGGCGGCCGCGGAAGAAAGCGCGGCGGTTCCGGCGGCGGAAGCTCCGGCGACGGCGTAAATGCAGAGGCCAGGTGGCAGGGACTAGGAACAGAGTTTCTTTCCCGAACGCATTACTCGCCCCTGATCCCCGGCCCCTTTAGTGAGGGCTCGAACAGAATTCTGAGGAGCAAAAAGCAATGGCAGACGAGACGAAAGCACCAGAGCAACAATCTGCACCGCGATCGGAAGGCGGTGGTCGTCCGGGCGGAGATCGTCCGCGATTTGGCGGTGGACGCGGACCAGGCGGACCTCCCCGCGAGGGCGGACCGCGGAAATTCTTCCGGCGCAAGAAGGTATGCAAGTTTTGCACCGAGAAGATTGAAGACATCAACTATAAGGATTACCGGCTGCTCGGGCAATTTGTGGCGGAGAGCGGCAAGATTGTGCCGCGGCGGCTGACGGGGGTCTGTGCACCTCATCAGCACCGGCTGTCGGCAGCCATCAAGCAGGCGCGGAACATCGCCCTGCTGCCGTTTGCTGGCCGGGCCAGCTAAGGGCAATTGTTGATTGTTGAATGCATGATTGTTGAATAAAAGCATTCGGGCAATGGCCGCTGCCTTTGATTCAACAATCAAAATTCAACAATTCTCGAGATTGAGCAGGATTGGAGCCATCATGGAAGTCATTCTGAAGGAAGACGTAGCAAAATTGGGGTCGCGCGGCGACGTGGTGAAGGTCGCTGAGGGGTACGGGCGGAACTATCTTCTGCCGCGCAAGCTGGCTATTCAAGCCAACGAGAGCAATAAGGCTGTTATCGCGCAGATGAAGGCTGCCGCCGTGCGTCGTTCGGCGAAAGAGAAGGCGCAGGCCGAGGAATTGGCGAAGCAGTTTGAGGGAGTGTCAGTGTCGTTCACCCGGAAGTCGGGCGAGCACGATCAGCTGTTCGGTTCCGTGACCTCAGGAGATCTGGCCGACGCACTGGCCAAGAAGGGCTTCAACGTCGACCGGCGCAAGATTCAACTGCACGAACCGCTGAAGACCTTGGGCGAGTTTACGGTTCCGGTAAAGCTGCACAAAGATGTGACGGCGCACCTGAAGGTCGTAATCGAAAAGGAACCGGCGGAAGCGTAGAATTTCGTGTAGAGACGTTGCTTGGAACGTCTTCTGAAACGCTGATACAAGGCCCCGCCCTCTAACGTACCTGCGGGTGTCTTGAATTAACGTCTCGTTGACAATTGTTTGCACGGTACGCTATCGTAAAGGCTTTGGTAGTAGTGTGGTTGCCCGCCTGATGGTCCTGGCGTCCTCGTCAGGGGAATCAACGAGCGGTTTCTTTCGCAGCCTTTTTTCAAATCTGGGAGAGTTCCGATGTCAACGTATTTCCCCAAACAGGGGGAAATTGTGCGCAAGTGGTACGTCGTGGATGCAGACGGGCAAACGCTCGGGCGGCTGGCCTCGCAAGTCGCACGCATCCTCATGGGCAAGGAAAGTCCGAAATATACGCCATTTATTGACGCCGGCGATCACGTCATCGTGATCAACGCGGAGAAGATCCGCACGACGGGCGTGAAGGCTGAAAACAAGCTATACCAGCGTTATACCGGATACCCCGGCGGACTGCGGACGGAAGAATATAAGAAGCGGCTGGTGCGAAAGCCGGAAGCGATTATCGAAGATGCGGTAAGGCGCATGTTGCCGAAAAACAAGCTCGCAGCTCACATGCTGTCGAAGCTGAATGTGTACAAGGGCGACAAGCATCCGCATCAGGCGCAGAAGCCGCAGGATTACAAGCTGGAAGTGCGGGAGTACAAGCCGCGCAAAGTCGCGGTTTCGTAAACAGCGATGAGCGATTAGCTCTAAGCTGGGAGCAAGATCAGAATACTTTGAAAGGTTAAGAGCGGAAGGGCGGGGTTGAAAGCGAGAGGTTTTTGCTGTCAGCTCATAGCTCATGGCTCATAGCTAAAAATGGCAGAGTTGGTTCAATACTACGGAACGGGACGCCGCAAGACGGCGATTGCCCGTGTTTATTTGCGTCCTGGCAACGGCGACTTCAAAGTCAACGGACGCGCGTTTGAGGAATATTTTGTGACTCCGGCGCAGCGCTCGGCAGCGAAGGCTCCTTTGGCTTCAGCCGAGGCAGCATCGCAGTTCAACGTTGTCGCCAGCGTTCTGGGCGGCGGCGTGCGCGGACAGGCCGATGCCGTGAAGCTTGGCATTGCTCGCGCTCTGATGCAGTTCAACGCGGAATTGCGCAAGAAGCTGAAGTCGGAAGGTTATGTGAGCCGCGATTCGCGCGGCAAAGAGCGCAAGAAGTACGGGCAGAAGGGCGCGCGCAAGCGCTTCCAGTTCAGCAAGCGCTAAAGCGCTTGCCGTCCCGAGTTGCGGGTCCCGAGTCCTGGGCAGGGATTCCTCGCGGTGCTCGGAATGACAAAGGTTTGGCTTCTGGCTGAAAGGTAAGAGCTGACGGCTGAAAGCTGATTTAGGTGTTCAATTCTTCCCGTACTTCGCGTGCGGGGACGGGAATAGCAATCGGGCAAGCAGTATGCTCCCGATGCAGACTAAACAGGAGGTTGATTGGCTACCATCACCATGAAGGAGTTGCTCGAAGCGGGTGTTCACTTCGGGCATCAGACGAAGCGCTGGAATCCCAGGATGAAGGAATTCATCTTCGGAGAGCGCAACGGGATCTACATCATTGACCTGCAAAAGACGCTGAAGATGTTCAAAGAGGCGTCGAAGTTTGTGCAAGATCTGGCGACGGACGGGAAGATTGTCCTGTTCGTGGGAACCAAGCGCCAGGCACAGGACGCCATCGCCGAAGAGGCGCAGAAGTGCGGCATGTTCTACATCAACCAGCGTTGGCTGGGCGGACTGCTCACCAACTGGGTCACCGTGCAGAAATCGGTGAAGCGGCTGAAAGAGCTCGACGACATGGCCACGGACGGCCGGTACGAGCTGTTGCCGAAAAAAGAAGTCATTAAGCTCGAACGCGAGCGCAAGCACTTGCAGGCCAACCTGGCCGGCATCAAGAACATGAGCCGCCTGCCCGACGCGATCTTCGTGATCGACTCGAATAAAGAGCAGATTGCGGTGCGCGAGGCGCGCAAGCTGGGTATCCCTGTAGTCGCTGTGGTCGATACCAATTGCGACCCCAGCGAAGTGGATTATGTGATCCCGGGCAACGACGATGCGTTGCGGGCGATCCGGCTCTTTACGTCGAAGATCTCGGAGTCGATTGCGGAAGGAGCGCAGTTGATGACCGACAAGCAGGTTGCCGAGATGCAGGCGAGCGTTGGAGAAGCGCAGCAGGCGGAAGTGGCTCCGGCGGACTACTCGGAAGAAGCGGCCGCGGTCGATGCGAATGAGGACATCAGCATGGAGGAAGTGCTGGGTCCGGGAACGCATAAAAAGCCGGTTGCGAACGAAGAGGCAGCAGAAGTCCCTCGCGTGGAGAGCCAGACAGTTTAGTGGTCAGTGGCTAGTGGTACGTGGTCAGTGACAAACCGGGCATTTGGTATTGAGACCCGCGCGGGTCGTCCGGCGCGGGTTTATTTTTATAGCTTTGAGTTCAGGTTTCGAGTGTCCTGAGACGGCGACGGATTCCTTAAAACACTCGAAACTAGAAACGCGAAACTGGAAACTTTTATGGGTACAACGACAGTGAACATATCAGCGGCACAAGTGAAGGATCTCCGGGAGAAGACCGGGGCTCCGATGATGGATTGCAAGCAGGCTTTGACCGAAGCCAAAGGCGACATGGAGCAGGCGGTCGTGATTCTACGCAAGAAGGGCGTTTCGGTGGCGGCTAAGAAGGCAACTCGAGTGACGAGCGAAGGATCGGTGGCGAGCTACATCCACGCCGGCGGCAAGATTGGTGTGCTGGTCGAAGTGAATTGCGAGAGCGACTTCGTCGCTCGCACCGAGGACTTCAAGGAACTCGTCCATGACATTGCGATGCACATTGCGGCGAGCGATCCGAAGTATGTTCGCAAGGAAGACGTGACGGAAGCCGACTTCAAGCGCGAGAAGGATATCTACCTCGACCAGGCGATCAAGAGCGGCAAGCCTGCGCACATCGCCGAAAAGATGGTCGCGGGAAAGATGGAAAAGTTCTATGAAGAGGTCTGCCTCCTGGAGCAGCCGTTCATCAAGGACCAGACCATCTCGATCGGACAGCTGATCGCGACCAAGATCGGCAAACTGGGCGAGAACATCGCCGTACGCCGCTTCGCGCGGTTCAAGGTAGGAGATGCGGGCGAGACCATCGCCATCACCAAACCTACAGAGCCTAAGGCTGAATAATTCAGGCGCCCGAAAGGGCGCCTTTTTTGTGCAAGTTTCAAAGTTTCATTGTTTCAAGGTTTCAAAGTTCAGGCGGACGGTGTAATGTCCGCTGTGGCGGTTTCTCTTTGACACTGAAACTTTGATACCGTTGAAACTCTGAAACTTTCCCATGACTGCTCCTGCCTTCAAACGCATCCTGCTCAAGTTGTCAGGCGAGGCCTTGGCCGCGAATCAGGGCTTCGGCATCGACACGCCGCGTATTCACGAGATCGCTGCCGAGATTAATGATGTGCACAAAGTCGGAGTGCAGTTGGCGATCGTTGTCGGCGGAGGAAATTTCTTCCGCGGAGTAGCCGATCAGGCGAAGGACATGGATCGCGTCTCGGCCGATCACATGGGCATGCTTGCTACGGTCATCAACGCCCTCGCGCTTCAGGATGCGCTCGAGAAGCAAGGCGTCTACACCCGCGTGCAGACCGCGATTGAGATGAACCAGGTAGCCGAGCCCTTCATCCGCCGCCGTGCGATTCGCCATCTCGAAAAGGGCCGAGTAGTAATTTTCGCCGGAGGCACGGGCAATCCTTACTTTTCGACTGACACGGCTGCTTCTCTGCGCGCGATGGAGATCAAGGCGGACGCGATCTTGAAAGCCACGAAGGTCGACGGCATCTACGATGCCGATCCGATGAAGGTGAGCGGCGCCACGAAGTTCAAACGGATCTCCTACATGGAGGTGCTGAAGCTGGGCCTGAAAGTGATGGATTCAACCGCCATCAGCCTCTGCAAAGATAATGACTTGCCGATCGTAGTGTTCAGCCTGAACCAGCGCGGGAACATCCGCCGTGTGGTGATGGGCGAAAAAATCGGATCCATGGTCTGCGCTTAGAATTGGCCACGGATTTGACGGACTCACGCGGATTCTTAAGCTAATGCGTGCTGATCTGTGCGAATCCGTGGCGGCTTGTTTTTTGCGGGTTTATAATTCGACGTTTTGACCAGGTAATTTGACCAGGTAATCGGACGGAGCGGAACTTATGGCGATCATGGCTTCTATTGCTGGACTGAAAGATACCTACGCGCAGTTGAAGTCGCGCATGGAGAAAGCGGTCGAAGATTTTCGCAAGGCGATGGCCGCCACCCGCACAGGACGTGCATCGGTCCACATGCTCGACGGGATCACAGTCGATGCGTATGGTGCGCAGATGCCGCTGAACCAGCTGGCGCAAGTGCACGCCCCCGAGGCGCAGCTGATCACGGTGCAGCCATTCGATCCCTCGCAGTTGGGAGCGATTGAGAAGGCGATCCGTGGCGGCGATCTCGGCCTCAATCCGATGAATGACGGCAAGATGATCCGCGTGCCAGTTCCTCCGTTGACGCAGGAACGACGTCAGGACATGGTGAAGCATCTGCACAAGGCTCTGGAGGAGCATCGCACCGCGATCCGCAACATCCGCCGTGACGGGAATGACGCCATCAAGAAGGCGATGAAAGACAAGAAGATCACCGAGGACGAAGAAAAGCGCTCTCTCGAAGAGATCCAGAAGCTCACCGACGACGAAATCAAAAAAATGGAAGAGATGAGCAAGGCGAAGGAAAAAGAAGTCCTCGAACTGAAGTAGATTTTTCCCGGGCATCCTGCCGCTGCTTATCGGACGCCCCACTTCTCTCTACCCCGTATAATCGATAAACCATGAAGAAGGTTGTTCATGCCGTCTGCCCGCACGACTGCCCGGACTCGTGCGGCGTGCTGATTACGGTTGTGGATGGCAGAGCGACGAAGATTCAGGGCGATCCGGAGCACCCGGTGACACGGGGATTCTTGTGTGCCAAAGTCGCGAAGTATCTGGATCGCGTGTATTCCCCAAGCCGTGTGATATATCCGATGCGGCGCATCGGGCCGAAGGGTCCCAGCACGCAATCTCACGATTCGGCATGGCAGCGCATTTCCTGGGATGAGGCTCTGGAGGCTATCACCTCCCGCTTTCGCGCCATTTCTTCTGAGTTCGGGACCGAGGCGATCCTTCCGTATTCGTTCGGAGGAACTCTTGGCGCGTTGAATGGCGCCTCGATGGATCGCCGCTTCTTTCATCGACTCGGCGCGTCGCAGCTCGAGCGAACGATCTGTTCTTCTGCAGGAGAAGCCGGACTCGAATCGGTTCTCGGCATAAAGCTAGGCACCGAGCCGGAACAGTTTAGCCATTCTAAGTACATCATCGCCTGGGCTTCGAACATTCACGGGAACAACGTGCACCTGTGGCCTTTCATCACAGAAGCGCGGCGGAATGGCGCGAAGCTGGTGGTGATCGATCCATATCGCACGCGGACGGCGGAGTGTGCGGACTGGCATATCCCGATCAATCTGGGTACTGATGCGGCTCTCGCGCTGGCCATGATGCACGTCATCATTGGCGACAACCTTCACGATGCCGATTACGTCGAGAAGCACACGCTCGGTTTTGAGCAGTTGCGAGAGAAGGTAAAGGCATATCCGCCGGAGCGGGTTGCCCAATGGACAGGCATTGCAGCGGAGGATATCCGCAAGCTGGCGATCGAATACGCGACGATTCGGCCATCGGTCATTCGGTTGAATTACGGCGTCCAGCGGTCCGAAGGCGGAGGCACGGCGACCCGGACCATCGCGATGCTTCCCTGCATTCTTGGATCATGGAAGGAAGTTGGCGGCGGACTGCAGATGTCCACCAGTGGCGCCGCGTCATTCAACACGAAAGGGTTGAAGCGGCCCGACTTGATGCACACGGCCCTCGGTCGCGAGGCTCGCACCGTCAACATGGTCGAACTGGGCCGCGTGCTCAACTCGCTGAACGACCCGCCGGTGAAAGCTCTGTTCGTTTACAACTCAAATCCAGCGGCTGTTTGCCCGAACCACGACCTGGTTGTGCGGGGATTGCTCCGCCCAGATCTTTTCACGGTTGTTCACGAGCAATTCTTTACCGATACCACCGATTACGCTGATATCGTGCTTCCGGCCACCACATTCTTCGAGCATAAGGATCTTCAGAAAGCATACGGACATTATTTTGTTCAGGTCTCGAATCAGGCGATCGAACCTCTGGGTGAATGTCGCTCGAACGTGGACCTGTTTCGCGCGCTGGCGGAACGCATGGGATTCGAGGACTCCTGCTTCCGAGAAAACGTTGACGAGATGATCGACCTCGCGCTCGAATCGGACGAGCTTTGGATGGAGGGCATCAGTCGTGCGCGGCTTGAGGACAGCCATGTTCGCCTGAATCTTCCGGATGGGCAGCTTTCCGACTCCCGGCTGTCGGCTACCGCGACTGCGCCGTTTTTGCCTTTTGCAAACGGAGGGTTCCGCACCGTGTCCGGAAAGGCGGAGTTATACTCGGAGGCTCTCAAGGCCCAAGGACTCGATCCGGTGGCAGAATTTCATACCCCGAATGAGTCCCGGCATTCGGTCCAACAGAAACATTTTCCATTGGAATTGCTGGCGCGCAAGGCAGACAACTTTCTCAACTCGACATTCTCGAATATTCCTTCAGTTCAGGTGATGGAAGAACCCGGGTTGCTCGAGATTTCCGCCCCCGATGCGCATGCGCGCGGTATCGAAAATGGTGATCCCGTGCGCGTCTTTAACAGCCGCGGAGAAGTTTTTCTCAAGGCTCGGGTCGATGGGAAGGTGCATGCCGGCCTCGTCTCGGCTCGTCTTAACTGGCCCAAAACTGCACCAGGATTTCAAAGTATTAACAGCTTAACCTCAGAAAAACTTACCGACATGGGCAACTCGGCTACGTTTTATTCCGTCTTGGTTGAAGTAGAGTTATCCGGCCCAAGTGTAAAGACAAAATAGCGGTCGGAATTAATCCGGTGACCGGAAATCGGGGACTTGCCGCTCACCGGAATCCCGTTGTGCTCGAGCAACCAGATTCACCATAAGAGTTGTGGTTTGGACGCTTTCCCTTGCTCTACCGTATAATGTCAGTTTTCTTACATCCCAGAGTCTGAGGTCGTAGCGATTCCTTTTCGCTTTCATCCGGAGAACCTTGCTGTGCCCAAGCGGGCCTGTGTTGGCTCGGCCGCGCGGGGGCCATCTTCTTCATTCCAACGGATTTGGGAGAAGAGGAGTGTGCGCGCCTGCAGTTGGGGAGCCATTTTGGTATTCCTCTTACTGACGGTTAGCTTCGCGTGGGGGCAAAACGACGTTATCTCGGAAATTGACGTTACCGGGAACCGCCGTATCCCTGCCGATACGATCAAGGCACGCATCTTCACCAAGCCGGGGGATGTTTACGACGCTGCCGCCCTCGAACGCGATTTCAATTCACTCTGGAACACTGGGTACTTCGAGGACATTAAGTTTCTCCGCGAACAGACGCCGAAGGGCTGGCGCATCATCGTGCAGGTGAAAGAAAAGCCGACCATTCGCACGATTGATTATCTCGGCGCCAGTTCTGTGTCCAACAGCGATATTCTGGACCGTTTCAAACAGGATAAGGTCGGTCTGGTCGTCGAGAGCCAGTACGATCCCACACGCGTCAAGAAAGCGGAAGTGTCAATCAAACAGTTGCTTTCTGAACACGGACGCCAGTTTGCTACGGTCCGGACCGAAGTCCGGCAGATTCCTCCAGCTGCTGTCGGAATAACTTTTGTGATCAAGGAAGGTCCCAAGGTCAAAGTCGGCAAGATCAAGTTCGAGGGGAACAAGCACATCAAGAGCCGCATTCTGCGGGCCTCGATGAAGAACTTACGCCCGGTTGGTATTCCCCACTCGATCTTCCTCGAAAACATTTTCGCCCGCACCTACGACGCCACGAAGCTGGAAGAAGACACGGAACGGGTCCGCGCCGAATACCAGAACCGCGGGTATTTCAAAGCGAACGTCAGCGATCCCAAGACGGAAATCCACGACACCGGGCACAAGGGGTTCCACATTCCGCTCCTGCAAGCCGGCGCCGGGAAGTCGGTGGATATCACCATGCCCATTGAGGAAGGTGATCTGTATCGGCTGGGCTCGATTACCTTCAAGGGCAACAAGGCGATTACCAACACGAAAGCGTTGCGAACCTTGTTCCCGTTGAAGGACGGCGACATTTTCAGCCGGGACAAAATCGCCAAGGGCCTCGACAATCTTCGCAAAGCCTATGGCCAATACGGTTACATCAACTTCACTCCCGTCCCCAATACCACGTTCGACGACGACAAGCACCTGGCGTATCTCGAGATCGACGTTGATGAAGGCAAGCAGTTCTACGTGCGGCGAATTGAATTCGTCGGCAACACCACCACGCGCGACAAGGTCATTCGGCGCGAATTGGCTCTCGAAGAGGGCGGCATCTACAACTCCCATTTGTGGGAACTCAGCCTGCTTCGCCTGAATCAGTTGTCCTATTTCGATCAACTGAAACCGGACGATCCGAACGTGACTGAAAAAAGGCTGGACGAAAAGAATGGGCAGGTCGACTTAACTCTCCACGTACACGAGAAGGGAAAGAACAGTATTGGACTCAACGGCGGCGTGAGCGGGCTCGAGGGCGCATTCATTGGCGTGAATTATTCAACCAATAACTTCCTCGGCCGCGGTGAAACGTTGCAGGTGCAGGTCAGCCTTGGCAATCTGGCCCGCAGCGTCATGTTCGGATTCACCCAGCCCTACATGTTTGATCGCCCGTTGCAATTCGGGTTCACGGTTTACGGCAACAAGGTCAGCTACGATCAGGCTCGCCAGCTCTCGATTTTCAGCGGTCAAACGCTGAATCTGCCGAACACCGTCTTGCAGAACCTGCAGAATTATTCGCAGTCGGCGGTCGGATTTACGACTTCGTTAAGTTATCCGCTCCGCCGGTCATTCAAGCGCTTGGGCATCACGTATTCGCTGGACCGTTCCACTCTGATTCCTCTCAGCACGGCGTCGAGGACGCTGTTCGACTTCATCGCATTCCGTGGAATTTCAGGCCCGCAGGCGGTGAATGGAATCATCACCAGCAAAATCTTCCCGAACTATTCGTTCAACACGCTCGACAGCGGTATCTCTCCGCATAGCGGCCATCAGATGACGCTTGGCGCAGAGTTCGCCGGCATCGGCGGAACGGTCCGATCGATCCGTCCGATTATCAGTTACAAGCAATTCATCCCTGTCCAGAACCGCCGGAATGCCATTGGTTTCAATGCCAACGCTTCGTACATCAGCGGCTTCGGCGGGCTGGTGGCCCCTCCATTCCAGCGCTTCTATATGGGTGGTGAAAACGACATCCGCGGATTCGATATCCGCTCGATCTCGCCGGTTGCATTCCTGCCCAGCGCGAACACGATCATCCTGCGAAATCCGGACGGAACTCCTGTCTTGAAAAATCCTTTGAACCCTCGCCAGGGAGACTGGACCATCCCGATCCCGGTCGATCAGATCGTCTTCCCGGGTGGCGACTTCAGCGCTTGGGGCAATCTTGAATATCGCTACACAATCGCAGGACCAGTGGCCCTCGCGCCTTTCATTGATATGGGTATCGACCCCATCATCCGGCGCTCACAATTACAGATTGCCCTCGCTCAGTATCAGCAGGTCGTTGGCACCCCGTTTGGTTGCCCCACGCTGGATGCGGGCTACAACTGCCAGGGCGGTAAACCTTTGAATCCGCTGCCATCGCAAGACCTCCAGGTTCTCGGCTCCACAAACTGGCAGCCTCGTGTATCGACCGGCCTTGAGTTGCAGATGTTCCTTCCGGTGATCAATGCGCCGTTTCGCATATACTGGGCCTACAACCCTCTGCGGCTTGACGAGCAGGCAAACCCCCCGATCCCGATTCAGCGCAGCATGTTTCCGGCCGGCGCAGCAGGAGACTACACGTACCGTAATGCGGTCAACACGTACTCTCCGAATTTCCTGTTGCGTGAGCCCCGCAAGACGTTCCGCTTCACGGTTGCGACGACGTTTTGATCGCGGGACCTCGGTTTGACGCACGCAAGGCTCGTCACTATAATGTTTCCGATCCATGCCATAAAGCTAGGAAAAGGTGTGGACGACACGCCCGAAAGCCGGCGTGGGAAGCTGGCTATCTAGTGCGCCTTTTCCGATGGCGGCCGCAACCGCAGCGGAACCTCAATCAGTGCGGCCCAGCGTTGACTGAAGAAGCGATCTGAGAGCGAGTTCGAAGTCATTCCCCGGAACTGTGTTCCAAGGAGTTCAACCGATCCAATGAAAAGCAAGTTTATGAGTATTCCTCTGGCTCTTGCGGTGACCTTCGCGTTTTCCGCATTTGCCCAAACCGGCAGCGCCGCCACACCGTCCCATCCGGCCGAGACACCGTCCAGCCCGGCCGCCACGACCACTGCTCCGAGCACTGGTACGAAAGTGGGAACCATCAACATTCAGGAAGCGATCTTCGGCACCAATGAAGGTCGCCGCGACATGGAAGCCCTGCAGAAGAAGTTCGAGCCCAAGCAGTCCGAACTCAAGGGCCAGAATGACGAACTCGAAGCTCTCAAGAAGCAGCTCACCGATCAGGGACCGAAGCTGAATGAAGACGCTCTGGCTACCCTGAAGCAGCAGATTGAAGGCAAGCAGAAGAGCTTCGATCGTTCGGTGCAGGATGCACAGGAAGAATTCGGCAACCAGCAGCAAGACATCGCGACGCGCATCCTGAAAAAAATGGCGCCGATGATCGTGAAGTATTCGACGGAGAACGGCTTCGGTATCATTGTCGACACTTCGAAGCCTTGGCCGCAGAGCAACGTGCTGTGGTGGGGTGAGGCCGTGGACATTACGCGGCCGGTGGTCGAAGCCTACAACACGCAATCGGGCGTTCCGGCTCCAGCCGCACCAGCAGGAGCGGCCAAGCCCGCGGCTCCTCGGCCCAACGGCACTTCCAAACCTGCAGCGCCGAAGTCGTCTGAGCCCTCGAAGTAACTCAACCGGACACCTGCGGTGTCCAAAAGGTTCCATCCGGCCGCGTGAAAACGCGGCCTTTTTTTCTTCTCAGAGCGGCGCTCGTGCCCGTAATCGTGGTGTCCATAGCAGCAAGCAGATTTCACGCAGGAGGACACCATGTTCGCCGAAAGTTTGATCGAGACTTCATGGGCCCAACGCTCTCGCCGCAGCTGGACGACACTCACGTCATTCGGAATTCAAGCCATCGCCATCGGGATATTGCTCATGATCCCATTACTCAGCAACGTCGTACTGCCTGCAGTGCGCACGGTTTCCACCCCCATCAGTATGGGCCGCAGAGATCCTGGACCGGTTCCGCTGCAGCCTACGCGCGGATTTCACAGCAACGTCGTCGAGATTATCCCGAATGTGCACCAGATCATGATGCCTCGATACATACCGCAGGGGATTACGCAGGGTCCGGATTCAGGGCCTGTTGGTCCAGCCTTCGGCGACCCCACGATTGGCGACATTCTTCCATTTAGCCCCTCGGTTGGTCCTGCTCTTCCAATCAGCGGCATCCGTCCGATCGTGCCAATTCATCCCGCCGTTAATGTTAAGCCGTTGCGGATTTCGAGCATGTTGCAAGGCAGCTTAGTCCATCGTGTCGAACCAGCGTATCCTCCTCTAGCGAAGGCTGCCAGAGTTCAGGGTCCGGTTGTACTGGAAGCGGTGATCAGCAAAACGGGGACGATCGAGAATTTGCAGCTGATCTCGGGGCATCCGCTGCTAGCTCCGGCGGCCATTGACGCAGTCAGGCGGTGGCGCTACAAGCCTTATATCCTGAATGAAGAAGCGATCGAAGTGGAGACGCAGATCACAGTCAATTTCACCTTATCGAACTAGGATTGCTTTCGATGCGATTCCAGCGAGGCGCTACGGCGAGGAGTAGCCCCAGCGTAACCTCAGCCTGCGCGCGCGTGCCGCTATAATCGCGGAAGTGGCGACCACCGCAGAAATCCTTAGCCGCGCCGCAACGCGTCCCACGTGGGCGGACGTCTCACTCGCTACATTGCGCCAGAACTTCCGCACCGTGCAGAAGCACGTCGGCGCCGGCGCCACGGTCTGCGCAGTCGTGAAGGCCGATGCTTACGGACACGGCGCGGTGGAATGTTCGCGCGCACTCGAGGCCGAAGGCGCGCGATGGCTGGGCGTCACTTCGCTGGATGAAGCGATTCCTCTCCGCGAATCCGGCATTCGGGCGAGTATTCTTCTGATGACCGGCTTCTGGCGCGGCGAAGAGACGGAAATCGTTCGCCTGCAACTTACGCCGACGGTGTGGGAACCGTGGCAGATCGAATCGCTCGATCGGGCCGCGGCATCGCTGGGAGTCGCACGGCATCCTGTTCATCTGAAAGTCGACACCGGCATGGGGCGACTCGGCGTCACGGTGGATCGTCTGCCGGGCGTGATCGCCACTCTCGGCGCCAGCAAACACCTCGCGCTCGAGGGACTCTCGACGCATCTTGCCGACTCCGAAGTCATGGACGCGCCCTCAGTTGCCGAGCAGGAGAAGAGGTTTGAATCCGCCTGCCGCATGGTGCGCGAAGCCGGGATGGAGCCGACATTCGTTCATATGGCGAATACTGGCGCGGTGATTTCCCGCCGCGAGACCTGGCATACGATGGTGCGTCCGGGCGTCGCATTGTACGGCTACTATCTGCCGTTCCAGCGGGCCGGAAGAGAAGTCAGCGGACGAACGCTTCGCCTGCCGGTCAAGCCGATCCTCACATGGAAGACCCGAATTCTTTCCTTGCGCGATTTCGGACCGAATCAGCCTCTGGGGTACGGCGGAACCTATGTCACGAAGGCGTCCGCGCACGTGGCGGTCTTGCCGGTCGGCTACGCTGATGGATACAACCGGCAGCTCTCCAATCGCGGGCGCGTAATTGTGCGCGACCACTACGCGCCGATCGTTGGCCGCATCTCAATGGACCTGACCCTGGTCGACGTCACCGGAATTCCGGGTATCGCAGTGGGCGATGAAGTCATTCTTCTCGGAGGCTCTGACGGTTTGAGCGTGGACGCAATCGAGCACGCCGAACTGGCTAACAGCACGCCGTACGAGATCCTCTGTAATATCTCGAAGCGCGTGCCGCGAAGATATCCCAGCTAGGAGCGGGCCTCAGACTTCGGCCCTCGAACCTCCGGCTAACACCTCATTCTCCCCCACTGACTGTGGCCTGCTGCTGTTGGGTGCATCCCGCGCGAATCGCGCCATCCAAATTGTTAAACTGTATGGTCCCGCATGCCTTCGCGCTACGCACAGTGGATGTACGACTGGGAACACCGGCTCACGTCGGTGGACAACAACCGCGTCGTGCGTCCGCTCGAGTGGGGCGTAGAATGGGCGGGCGACTGGCCCTGTCGTAACGGTCATCATCCGGGCGAGCCGCAGCAGAATCCTGAGAAGTTCTTTCTTGATTACAACCGCCGCATCGTGGCGGCCAGTGATGAGTTCTATTCGTATGCACGCCCCACGGATTTCCGCCTCGAGAAGAGGGAAGTTCAGGTGTTCTCCACGCGTGAGGTGCCTGATCCGAAACTCGAAGCTAAGGTAAAGGGCACATACGGAGAATTTTTGCGCTTCACTTCTCCGGTGAAAACTCCTTATCTAGAGAATAATCTTGTAAATGCGCGCTGGTTTCCCGCCGGCGGCCGCCGCGCCGTCGTGCTCCTGCCCCACTGGAACTCCGATGCCGTTTCGTATGTGGGTCTCTGCCGCATTCTGAATCTGCTGGGCATCGCCGTTTTGCGCCTGAGCATGCCGTATCACGACATTCGCATGCCCGCGGAGATTAAGCGGGCAGATTACGCCGTGTCGGCCAATATTGGCCGAACGCTCGATGCCGTGCGCCAGGGAGTGGTCGATATCCGCTGCTGCCTGGACTGGCTCGAAGCCCAGGGATACACGCGGCTCGGCATCGTTGGCACCAGTCTCGGATCGTGCTATGCATTCATCGCGGCGGCTCACGACCCCCGCCTGCGCGTGGCGGCGTTCAATCACGCCTCGACATATTTTGCGGACGTCGTATGGCATGGGCAATCGACACGTCACATCCGCAAGGGAATTGAGCAGCAGATCGATCTCGAGGAACTGCGAAACGTCTGGCTGGCGATCAGCCCGATGTCGTATTTTGAGCAGTATTCGCGCTGGCCGAAGAAATCGCTAATCATCTACGCGGCATACGACCTGACGTTTCTACCGGAATTCTCGCGCCAGGTGGTCGAGGAGTTTGGGCGTCACGAACTCGATCACAAAGTCGTCGTACTGCCCTGCGGCCATTACACTACCGGTGAAACGCCCTACAAATACATGGACGGCTGGCAACTGGCGTCGTTTCTGCGGACCGCATTTTGAGTGGAGCACTCAGCATTCAGACAGCGGCTAAAGCCGATCAGTTTTTCCGACCGCTTCGGCACGGATGAAGCCCCGTGCTGATACCGATCCGGCCGATCAGGTGCGCCTATTGCTAACAGCTGGTCGCCGTCGGTTGACTGCTGACGGCTCGATTAACATGTGATGATGCTTTCCGATCCCGTGACAAGTCGTGTCATCGAATCCATGCGGGACGGCTTCCTCGTCAGCACCGATCCCGCACGCCTCGATCTCGATGTCATTCACGGCTTCCTTACGAATTGCTACTGGGCGAAGGGAATTCCACGTGAGACTGTAGAGAGGTCGATCGAGCATTCTTTGTGCTTTGGGATTTATGATAGTCAGGGCGCGCAGGTGGGCTTTGCGCGGGTCATCAGCGATTTTGCAACCGTGGCTTATCTGGGCGATGTGTTCGTGAAGGAGTCGCATCGCGGGCGCGGCCTGAGCAAGTGGTTGATGGAATGCATCATGCGGCATCCGGCGCTCCAGGGATTACGCCGCTGGATCCTGCTGACGCGCGATGCCCACGGACTTTATAAACAATTTGGATTTACTCCGGTGAAGTTGCCAGAACTTTACATGGAGCTGCACAACGCCGGAATTTACAAGAGGGAGCGCTCATGAACAGAGGGTTTGGATCGTGCCTGCTTCTCACTTTCGTTCTTAGCGTCACCGCATTCGCTCAGCATGCGCCTTCCCGCGACATGACCGATGCTCAGCTTCAGAACCTGATGAACGCAATCAGACGCGTACCGGTGTCGAACTTCGATAGGCGACTTCCTGCGATGGAGTTCGAGAAGTGGCTTCAGACGCAGGTGGACCCAGACGGGAAGATAGGTTGGGGCTTCCTCTATTCTGCCGCAGATAATCAGGGGTCCCTTCGCGCTCCGGACGTCGTGCAGGCGAATGTCATGACAAAGGACCGCCGCCTCATGGCTGTTGTGGAAATCGCCGTGGGACACCATGAAAAGGGCGTACCCCGCGTTTACAGAATTGATGTAATGTCAGCAAATAACGCGACTGCCGGAAAGAGCGACAGCATTGAAATCACTCGCCTCGGCAAACTCCCGTATTACTTGCAAAGACTTAAGACCTACGAGCATTGAGGACCAGAAATGACCAACGCCAATAGCATGTACCGTCCGCTCTTCGAATCCGATCCGCAGATCGCCGCTGCCATC
This sequence comes from Candidatus Sulfotelmatobacter sp., assembly GCA_035945695.1. GTDB lineage: Bacteria > Acidobacteriota > Terriglobia > Terriglobales > Acidobacteriaceae > Sulfotelmatobacter. The sequence goes on from DASYZZ010000022.1 coordinate 216,989, forward strand.
GACAATGAGACTCGCCGCCAGCACGAGGGTCTCGAGTTGATCGCCTCGGAGAACTTCGTCAGCGAAGCCGTGCTCGAAGCAGCCGGATCTGTCTTCACGAACAAGTACGCCGAGGGATATCCCGGCAAGCGCTACTACGGCGGATGCGAATTTACTGATGTCGTGGAGAATCTCGCCCGCGACCGCGCCAAGCAGCTATTCGGCGCCGAGCACGCAAACGTCCAGCCGCACGCCGGATCGCAGGCCAACATGGAGGCCTACGCCGCGGTCCTGCAACCCGGCGATACAATCCTCGGCCTCAATCTCGCGCATGGCGGGCACCTCACGCACGGCCATCATCTGAATTTTTCCGGCAAGACCTACAAGATCATTCCTTATGGCGTCACGAAAGACACGGAGACGATTGACTACGACGAACTCGAAAAGATTGCCGAGCGCGAGCGTCCGAAGCTGATTATCGGCGGAGGCAGCGCCTATCCGCGCGTCATCGACTTCGCCCGCATGCGCCAGATCGCCGACAAAGTTGGCGCGCTCTATCTGGTTGACATGGCGCATTTCGCCGGACTCGTCGCTGGAGGTGCGCATCCCTCGCCTGTACCGCACGCGCATATCGTGACTTCTACCACGCACAAGACTCTGCGCGGACCGCGCTCGGGAATGATTCTTTCGAAAGCCGAATTCGCGCAGGCGATTGACAAGATCGTCTTCCCCGGAATGCAGGGCGGACCGCTTGTCCACATCATGGCGGCCAAGGCAGTCTGCTTCCAGGAAGCCATGCAGCCCGAATTTCGCGAATACGCTCGCCAGATCGTCGCTAACGCCAAAGTGCTCGCGCAGAGGCTGGCCGACGAAGGATTCCGCATTATCTCCGGTGGGACCGACACGCATCTCATGCTGATCGACGTCTTCTCCAAAGGCATGCTCGGCAGCGAAGCAGAAAAAGCGCTGGGAGAGGCCGGCATCACGGTCAACAAGAATGCGATTCCATTCGACACCAATCCGCCGATGAAACCGAGTGGCATCCGAGTCGGGACGCCCGCTCTCACGACCCGCGGAATGAAAGAGCCCGAAATGCGCCAGATCGGCCACTGGATCGCCGAATCGTTATTGCATCGCAATGATCCCGCTGTGCTGAGCAAAGTCCGCAAGCAGGTGCTCGAACTCTGCGAAGCATTCCCGCTCTATGCAGAGCGGCGCGCCAAAGCGCAGGCGGAGATACGCGCTTAATTCGCTGCCGAATCTAGCCGAAGTGCGCCCTCTGTGGTTAAATGCACTCGGTGAAGATCGCCATCGACATCCGGCGGATGACCGAGTTCGGCGTCGGCACGTATATCCGTAACGTGGTTCGCACGCTCGGCCGGGTTGATCACGAGAATCCTTATTTTCTGATCGGAACTCCCGCAAAAAGCGAGGAGATCGGCCCTCTTCCGCCAAACTTCAAAACCATCCCATTGCTGGCGCCTGAGCGTTCCTTTCAAGGCTATCGCGAGTTTCGGCACGCCCTGAAAAAGCTCGACTGCGACCTCGTCCATATCCCGAACCTGTTCTCGGTGCCGCGCGCTCTGCCTTGCCCCTATGTCATGACCGTCCATGACATGCTCGAGCACATGTCGCGCCGCCGCAGCGATAGCGGCTTCATGCGGTCGGTTTACTTTCAATTGACGAAACGTGTTCTTGCCGGAGCCGCCCGAATCTTTGCCGTCTCGAACTTCACGCGCACGGAAATCGAAAAGCTGTTCGATATTCCCGTCAATCACATCGAGGTTGTCTACAACGCGATCGACGAGCGTTTCCTGCACGGACATGCCACACCAGCCGATCGGGCGCTGATCGCGCAGCGCTATCAGGTCACGTATCCATTTCTGCTTTACGCCGGTCGAATCAGTCCGCATAAAAACGTCGTGCGCATGATCGAAGCTTTTTCGGCTCTAAAAACAGAGCTCGAGAAGGACAACTTCTGTCCCGACCTCAAGCTCATTATCATCGGGGACGATCTCTCCGGGAATCCGGATCTGCGCCGCACCGTCGTTCGAAGCGGGGTCCAGAATGACGTGCGCTTTTTGGGATTCGTTCCCATCGAGGTGCTGCGGATTTTTTACGACGAGGCGAAGGTCTTCATCTTCCCATCGCTCTATGAGGGATTTGGATTGCCTCCGCTGGAAGCGATGGCGCACGGCACACCGGTGGTGACCTCCAACGTTTCATCCCTACCCGAAGTGGTCGGCAACGCTGCCGTGCTCGTCAATCCCGAGAACGTCTTCGAGATCATGCGCGCTCTCCACCGCGTTCTGACAGATAAGACGCTGCGCGACCGCATGAAAGACCGCGGCTATCAGCAGGCCCTGCGCTTCTCGTGGGAGATATCTGTCCGGCGTGTTCTGGACGTTTACCGCCAAGTCTCCTGTGGGCACCGTGAAGAAACGAGCCAGCACGCCGCCGACTGATCGTCTGCCCGAGTCCTACTTACGAAAGACACTCACCATTGGAAGGCCTCGATTTTCGGGGAGATCGTCTAAACTGGGCTTATTGTGCGCAAACTGCTCTGGCTCATTCTGATCGTGGCCGCTGCCGCCGGAGGCTGGTTCGCCTGGGCGATCACCACGCCCGTGGCGCCCTCCAGGCAGACGTCTGTCATGCTGCACCCGGGGTATTCCACGCGCCGCATCGCCACCGAACTCAAGAATGCCGGAGTTATCCGCAGCCGCGAAGCGTTCATCCTGTGGCACTACTATCACCACGGACGCTCACTGAAAGCCGGCGAATACCTGTTTGATAAGCCTTCGAACATCATCGATATCCAGAAGCGCCTTCGCCGCGGCGACGTCTATTTTCACACCGTTGTCGTGCCGGAAGGTTTCACGATGTTCGATATCGCGCGCGCAATTGAAGCCGCCGGACTCGGTCCGGCCGATGACTTCCTCAAGGTTGCGCAGAACGACACCGCACTCGTCGCCGATATCGATCCGCAGGCACATACGCTCGAGGGATACCTTTTTCCCGACACGTATCAGTTCACCCGCACAATGACTATGCAGGAGATGGCCGGCGCCATGGTGAAGCAGTTCCGCCAGGTCGCGTTGCAAATCGGATTGATCTCAAACATGGTCGGGATCGCGGGAGATCCGCCCGGTTCGAATCTGTCTCCCCACGAAGTCGTCACCATGGCTTCGATCGTCGAGAAGGAAACGGCAGTTCCGGCGGAGCGGCCGGAAGTGGCGAGCGTCTATTACAACCGTCTGGACAAACACATTGCGCTGGACGCGGACCCCAGCATCATCTACGCGGAACTTCTGTCGGGTTCGTACCAGGGCGCACTGCATCATGCGGACATGAGCTTCGCCTCATCCTATAACACTTACCGCCATGCCGGCCTTCCACCTGGGCCTATTGCGAATCCGGGACGCAGTTCGCTCGAAGCCGCCATGCACCCGGCTCAAACCGATTTTTACTACTTCGTAGCGGACGCCGAGGGCCACCACCGTTTTGCCCGCACAATTGAAGAGCACAACAAGAACGTGCTGGCCTACCGGAAAGCGATGAGGGGCCACTAGAAACGCGAAGCTCTCTATAATTCCTTCCGTGCAAGCTGAAGCTACCCACCGTGTCCTTGGTCTCGATGTTGGAGCCAGGCGGGTCGGCATCGCCATCTCCGATCCCCTTGGTATCACCGCGCAGGGGCTGGAAACGCTCCACCGCAAGAACAAGAAATACGACCTGCAATTTCTGCGTCGCATCGTCCAGCAATACCAGGTCAAAGAAATCGTCGTCGGATTGCCCCTGCGCATGTCTGGAGCTGAGGGAACTCAGGCCGAGAAGATCCAAGCATTCGCGGATGACCTTCGCAAGCATTTCAAATTGCCCGTGCATTTCTGGGACGAGCGCCTGACCTCCGCAGAAGCCAACCGTCTGCTTCGGGAGACCGAACTTTCCATCGAGAAACGAGGTCAGGCCGTGGACCGTATGGCAGCCATTCTCATCCTGCAGGGCTGGATGGAGAGCCGTCGGTTCAGCCAGTAACGTCAGGCCGCCCTGTCGGCGCGGAGCGGCTGATCGTTTCGATTGTCAAAGCTTGCGTATAAATCATTTATTTAACAGCAACTTGCATTTTCTAATGAGCGGGTTTGCCTTCCCCTCCCTTGAGGAGTAGCATAGTTCCAGCTAGTTTCAACGCCTCCCCACGCAACCCTTCGCCTGCTTGGTGCTCACATATGAATGGTTCCGATCTGAATTTCCACATCGGTGACAAAGTCGTATATCCCAACCATGGTGTCGGAGTCATCGAGCAGATTAGCAGCCGATCCATTGGCGCCTCGGTGGAAAGGTTTTATCTCCTGCACATCAAAGCCAGCAGCCTGAAGGTGATGGTGCCCTGCCAGAACGCCGGCAGCGTGGGCCTGCGGCGGGTGGTACGCAATGGAGAGATCCAGAAGGTGCTCGACCTGCTTTCTATGACCGAGAACGGCGCGAATGGCGACTGGAAAGACCGTTTCAAAGAAAATTCCGACCGGATGCGCACAGGATCGCTTCTGGAAGTGGCCGGAGTCCTAAAGAGCCTGATCGCACTTCACAAAGCGAAGCCCCTATCCTTCCGCGAGAAAAAAATGCTGGAGCGCGCCCGATACCTGCTAGTCAGCGAATTGGCGATGGCCCGCAATTGCGAGGAGTCCAAAGTCGAGGAACTGCTGACGCTCGCTCTCGCCAAGTGCAATCTGCGCTTCCCGGAAGCCTCAGAATTCCAGGCGTAGCTTAACCTTCAGACGCCAAGCGCCAATGTAAGATCTGCTGTCCCCGCACGTCTCTGATCCCCGTATAATCTCGCCCCATGGGTACCTTCGAGGCGCCGTTTGGAGTAGACCGATCGGTTCTCCGTATCGACGGAAAGGACCCCTATCTTTGCCTTCACTTCGTGATCCTGTACGTTCGGGATCAGGACCGCAGCCTGCGGTTCTACATCGATCAGTTGGGATTTCGCGTTGTTGTCGATCACCGGTTTGAGAACGGACTCCGCTGGATCGAAGTCGCTCCCGCCGACGGCAATGCCCATCTGGGCCTGACCCGGCTTCAGGACGAAGATGACCCTGAGAAACTCATCCGGCCTGAGGCTCGTGTGTGGTTTATCACCGAGGATGTCAACCGCAAGTACGAAGAGTGGAAGGCCCGCGGCGTCCCGTTCGATTTTCCACCGCAGGCTCCGGCTTGGGGAGGAGTGCATACACGTTTCACGGACCCGGACGGCAACTGCTTCGGTCTCGCCGGATTCGACGAACTGACCCGCAGTGTTGAAGCGCAACGCCGTGTCCTGGCCCAAAGATACGAAGCCGAACGCCGTGCCGCCCAGGAAATCGAGATCGCGAAGCAGGTGCAATCGCGGCTATTCCCGCAGATTCATCCAGAAACGAAAACGCTCGAGTATGCAGGGCTATGTCTGCAGGCCCGCCAGGTCGGAGGTGATTACTTCGACTTTCTTGACTTGGGCCAGCAGCGGCTCGGACTAGTTATCGGGGATGTCTCGGGCAAGGGGATCGCCGCCGCGCTGCTGATGGCGAACTTGCAAGCCAATCTGCGCAGCCAGTGCGCCAATGCCCTGACTCATCCTGAACTTTTTCTACGATCAGTGAACCGGCTCTTCTACGAGAACACGACCGACAGCGCCTACGCGTCGCTCTTCTTCGCCGAATACGACGATGAGACCCGCAGGCTCCGCTACGCCAACTGTGGACACCTTGCCGGCCTGGTCCTGCGCCGCGACAACACCTGCGTCCGCCTGGAGTCCACGGGAACGCTGCTCGGTCTCTTTCAAGATTGGGATTGCCCATTCGCTGAATGGGAACTGTCCCCGGGCGATGTGTTGGCTCTTTATACCGACGGCGTCACCGAAGCCTACAACGAAAAGGGAGAGGAGTTCGGGGAAGAAAGGCTGTTCGATTCCTTGCGCCAGCACCGTCATGAACCCGTAACGGCCGCGGTCGAAGCGATCGCCAACCAGGTGAGCCGATTCACGTTCGGCGACCAGCACGATGACATCACGCTCATCCTGGCAAAATGCAGGAATCGCCGATAATTGAACTAGCGACGGTCGCCTTGGCCGCCGAACGAGGAAGCGCCAGACCGACCACAGGTATTTTCAATTCCGAATGAAAATAAAAGCGATCCATCTCAGGATGAGTTGTTTTAAAGATTGGCTTGTCAAACTGGAAATGCAGCTATCGAGCAGTTAGAAAACCCCCTGTGTTCGATGGTCGCTCCGTTGATGAGATTTACTACCGGTGCGGATCAAACTCAACCTTGACCGTCAGCGTCGTTTCCGTCGAGGCAGGAGCGTATTTCCACTGCTTGATGGCCTTCATGGTTGATTGACCAAGAATCGGACTCCCGCCGAGGAGCTTTGTATTCTTGACTGCTCCACTCGGAGCAACCTGAACTTCGACCCGCACGACTCCGCCGATATAAAGCCGCTTCAGCGCGTCCGGATAATCCGGATCGACGCGGCTGACCACCCTCCGCTCCTCTCCGCTTGTCTCATACGTTTGTGCGGCCTGGGCGAGTCCACTCCACAGCCCGGCCAGTGCAACGATGCTCAGTATGAATACCATCCCGCTACTGCTTGCCCGGCGGGTTGCACTCCTGTAGTTCCCCATTGGCTCGTCCCTCGGACTCCCGTTTACGGCAGTTCCATACTTAGCTGGTAGACCTCTTGCGTGCTGCGGTCCCGAACGAACATCCACGATCCATCGGCTGCCCGGCCGCTCCACAAGCCAAGCGCGCCAGGATACCGATCCAGTGTCTCCAGTTCGTACACTTCCTCTGCAGACATTCCGCCAACCTTTACCCTGCGAATCGCCTCCAGACCGTTGACCAGGTCGTCAAAGTACAAGTACTTGCTATCGGCGGACCACACCGGATAGCTTACCGATCCGGCCGACTCCTTCAGCCAAGTCGACCACTTCTGCGTTTCGGAATCGAACAGCATCAGGGTAGTGTTATCCGGAGAGATCGCAGCGATATGCTTCCCATCGGGCGACCACCTTGGACTGAACAGTCCTTGCGAGCCTGGTATCGTCGTCAGTTTCCCTGTCTTGAAATCCAGCAGCCGGATGTTGATGCCTCCGCCGTCTCGGCTGTAATCCCCGAACATTAGCTGCTGACCGTCTGCCGACCAATTTGCATCGATCTGGCTACCGCTCTCCTGCACCACCGGATGTGGGGCTCCGCCATTGGCCGGAACCGTATACAACTTCCACGACTCTCCCGGTTTCATGCTGACGAATGCAATCTGCCTCCCATCAGGCGACCACCGCGGCAATGCCGTCCGATCATCTCCGGACGTCAGTTGCAGCCGGTCCGAACCATTGGCCCGCGAGCGCCACAATGTTCCTTCCGGAATCGCTACATACGAAATCCACTTGCCATCGGCGGAGAAATCAACGTCCGTCGCGGAGAGCCCCGGAATGAGCGGAACATACTTCCTTTTTGCCGCCTCATACTTCACTACCTCCACTACGGGCTGCACTCCGATCGCCCAGATCTTCTTGTTGTCCGGTGCCGGAGAAGGATTTCCGAACGACATCGGCCCAGCCGTGATCTGCGCCGGAGCGGCGTCCTCATCAGCGCTGAGAGCCCAAAGGCTGGTCACGATCAGGCTTGTATTCGGCATTGACTGGCTCGCCTGGAAAATGTAGTACTGCCCGTCTGCGGTCCAGTTGCCGCAACATGCCGTCTTCTTGTAAGGCCACTCCCCTAGGAGAGGATGCGGACTGGATCCGTCCCGACCGACTTCCCACAACGAAGTCGTGTTCTGCTCGGTGTCGCTCACGGTAAACCGGATTCTTCTTCCGTCCGGCGAAAACCGGGGCGCGAATACGGTTCCTCCTGCCGTGTACAGCTCATGAGCGTTCATCCCCGTTGCGCTGGCGACGTACAAAGTCGCTCCCCTGGCAAATACCATGAGCTTGCCGTCGACCGACCATGTTCCATCTCGACCGTACAGATCACCAACCCGCTTCGGGCTGCCCTGTGCGACCGGCAGAGTCCAGAATTCGTTTTCTCCCGACGCCGAGCGGGAAGAGACCAGCAGTTCGGAGTGATCAGGCGACAAATCGAGCGCGCGCAGACTTGCGAACGGACTCGCCACGACTGACCGGTTCGAGCCGGGCAGTTGCACCTTGGCAATCACGCGCTTCGACTGGGGCAGCTCGGTTACATAGAGCTGTGAATCGTCGGCCAGAAGGTTCTCTTTGCGGTAGCCATCGTGGGTGACCTGTGTGATGGCAGTTACGCGCGGCGCCGGGCCGGAGGCCGCGCCACGCACCATGTTTCCCTGATACGTGCCCGCGAGCACGATCATCCCGAATATCGTTAAACCCGCCAGGACGAGCCGGATCTTCAGATCGCCGTCCTCATGTTCTTTCCGCATAAAATCGATGGTAGGCCCGCTCGATTCGCGAAAGAATTAAAAATAACCGCCTGAGATTACGGGGGTAATCGCGAATCGGAACGGAACTCAACCGTTCGGACACGTCCTGTTGGTTAGCAAGCGCAACTCTTTTCCTCTCTTCCCGGAAATCCGTATGGCCCGAGACCCGGAAGCCCAAAGCCCGAAGCCGAGGGTTATAATGTTTCAAGCCTGTTCTTAACCCGGCCTTTAAGTACACAATGACCGATCAAATCAAGCGCAAATTGCAGGAAGAGATCAACGCGCTCGAACACGAGTTGATCCACGAGCTTCCGAAAGAGATCAAGAAAGCCGCCGCCCTGGGCGACCTCAGCGAAAACGCCGAGTATCACATGGCCAAGCAGCGGCAGGAGTTCGTGAAGGCCCGGGTCCGCCAGCTCGGTAAGCGCCTCGCCGAATTGTCCATGATCAACATGAACAACATCCCCAAAGACAGGGTCGGCCTCGGTTCTACCGTGAAGGTTTACGACAACACAAAAGCCGAAGAAGTCGAGTACAAGCTGGTCACCAGCGAGGAATCGGACGTGGCAGCCGGCAAGATCTCGACCACCAGCCCGATCGGCCGCGCGCTGCTGAACAAGAAAGTCGGGGATGAAGCCATTGTGGTCACGCCCAATGGCAAGCGCGAGATGGAAATCCTCAGCCTGAGTACGATTCACGATGAAGTCGAAGACGGCCCAAAAGAAGCACAGGCTTAATCCAAAGTCATGAACCGCGAATAACATGCCGAATGAGGACGTCGGTCTCCTGCGTGGAACTTGCTGCCTTTTGTGGTTAAAATAGTGATTTCATGAGCATCTCGTGGACATCCGCCTTCGGCCGTGCGTGCGGAGTCCTTCTCGACACCATCGTCCGCTGGCTCGCGCTCTCGCGCATCAACCCCAACGTCCTTACCTTCATGGGACTGGTCGTCAATACCTGGGCCGCAATCCTGTTTGGCTCCGCGAACGCGTCGAACCAGAAACGCATGTTTATCTACGCCGGACTGGTCATCATCTTCTCAGGCTTCTTTGATCTGGTCGATGGACAGGTGGCCCGCGCGACGAACCGTGTCACCCGCTTCGGAGCCTTCTTCGATTCAGTTGTCGACCGCTACTCCGATGCCAGCCAATTTCTTGGATTGCTCGTGTTCTACGCACGCGGCGAGCGTTTCTTCTACGTCATTCTGTCGGCCTTCGTGATGATCAGCGCGATCATGGTCAGCTATACACGCGCTCGCGCCGAAAGCCTCATCGGATCCTGCCGCGTCGGATTCATGGAGCGCCCCGAGCGCCTGGTACTCGTCATTCTCGGCGCCTTGTTCAATCGCATGGCTCCCGTGTTGTGGGTGATCGCGGTCTTAAGCACGATCACGGTCATTCATCGCATGCGATATACCTGGACTCGCACTCAGGATCCTCCCGTAGCGTTGACACCAGGCCAGGCGGCATAGCGGCAACGTCCGCCGCCTCGTTGAACAGATAACTTTTACACAATATCTCCAGTGTTATTTACAGAATCTGCTGTATTGGTTTTTCGCCCGTAAAGGTTTTTACTATCCTCACAGTAAGTCAATGTTGTTGCAAGCACGGGCCGCCGCGGAATTCAGCACGCCAGATTCCGAGACGGCCCTCTAATTTGTGCTTTCCACAATATCCCAAATAACCTAGGATTTCCGGATTACGTCCCCAACCGTATCGCCTCGCGATACATCTGGCCGCGCAGAACCTGCATCCGAACCTATATCCGGAGCATCTTCATAATTAGGGGTTCCGAAACATAATGTTGGGTCTAAAGTTGGTGCACCTGATTGAAACTCATTCTGAAATACTGTCGCAAAGTTTAACCGAGCACATCCACACTTCCGGTCGAACGTCTGATTTTCACAAGATACCTGCGGAGGAACTGCAGCGGGCTGCACGGGACGTTTATCGCAATCTTGGTGATTGGCTGCTGCGGAAGACAGAGAAAGATATCGCCGGGCGTTTTCGAGCGATTGGAACACTGCGCTTTTCCCAGGGAGTCCGGCTTCATCAATTCGCGTGGGCTCTCATGCTCACGCGGGATCACTTGTGGCATTTTCTCCGCCAGGAAGCTTTCGCCGACAACATCGTGGAACTCCACGCCGAATTGGAGTTGCAACAATTGCTGAACCAGTTTTTTGACCGCGCACTTTTTTACGGCGTGGAAGGGTATGAGGAAGCCAATCGCAAGGTTCCTCCTAAGACCGATCTGCAACGTGTGCGGGATCTGGCCGTCGCCATCGGATTGGTGTCGGCCCATCCCGTGAAGTCCCAATCTCCGGAAGAGTAGCGGTCGCTGGAGAACTTCCTGGTGCCGAACGCGCGTTCCAACTGGAAATGCGGAACGGACTCCTGTCTTCCTGCTATGCTATCCAGTCGTATTCAGTCTGGGGACATTCCTTGCCAACCAATCCAGTGCTGGTGGTTCACGGCGGAGCGTGGTCCATGCCCGATGACATGGTCGACGCGCATATCCGGGGTGTGAATAATGCGCTTGCTGCCGGATGGCGGGTGCTCGATCGCGGCGGCCCCGCTCTCGACGCCGTTGAAGAAGCTGTCGTTGTGATGGAAGACGACGAAACCTTCGACGCCGGACGCGGCAGCTTTCTCAATCGCGACGGCCGCGTTCAACTGGATGCTCTCATCATGGATGGCGCTACGCTTCGCGCCGGCGGCGTGGGATGCGTCGAGCACCTCCGCAATCCTATCCGCGCTGCACGCAAAATTCTCAGCGAGAGTCCGCACGTCTATTTCGTCGGCGAGGGAGCGGAGAAATTCGCGGCGCAGCATGGTATCCCTCTCTGCAAGAATGAAGATCTGGTCATCCCGCGGGAAGTCGAGCGACTCCGCCAGTACCAGGCCGAAGCTAACAGCCATGGCAAGGAGATGTTCGAGCACGCTACCGACGACGTTACCATCTCGCACGATACCGTCGGAGCCGTCGCCCTCGACCGGGATGGCAACATCGCTGCCGCTACTTCCACGGGGGGCACGCTGAATAAAGCTCCCGGCCGCCTCGGCGATTCCTCACTCATCGGCTGCGGCTGCTACGCCGATAATCAGAGCGCGGCTGCCTCGACGACCGGATGGGGAGAGCCCATCATGAAACTCGTTCTCGCCAAATGGACCGCCGACCGCATCGAAGCCGGCAACCTTCCCGAATGGTCCGCGCAGGAGGCGATGAATTATCTGAAGCAGCGCGTCAATGGACACGGCGGAATTATCGTCCTCAACCGCGAAGGCCACATCGGCATCGCCCACAACACCCCACGCATGGCGTGGGCATATAAAACGCTGACGAGACAGGAAGCGGGCGTTGTGCGGGAATGCTAATTACGGTTGCAGACTGTCGGCCCTTCCAGCTTCCGGGGTGATGAAGCTTGCAAGTAAGATGGCAGCTGGAGTCGGGATCGGCTGATGCTTGGAGCTCTATTTCTACAACCACCCTTTTGTTCTAGCGATTCGTGCCGCCTCTACACGATTGCTAGCTCCGAGCTTACTGATTGCCTCAGAAAGATAATTGCGGACTGTTCCGTCGGAGAGTCCCAACTCGCCTGCAATGTCACAACTTGCCATTCCTTCTCCAGCAAGTCGCAATACCTGGCGTTCGCGATCGGTCAGCGGATCCATTTCGCCCCAAGCCTCCGTCGCCAGCTCCGGGTGAATCACGCGCAGCCCCTGATGCACGCGCCGTACGGCATCAGCCAACTCTTCCGCGCGCATGTCTTTCAGCAGGTATCCCGAGGCGCCGGACTCAAGGGCCCGCCGCAGATATCCTGCGCGTGCAAACGTCGTCACGATCACGACTCGCGTGCCTGTGTGCCTCCGCTTCAGCTCCGCCGCAACATCAAGCCCGCTCATGTGCGGCATTTCAATGTCGGTGATAAAGACGTCCGGTTTGTGCGCCAGTACTGCCTCCAACGCCTCTTTGCCGTTGCGTGCCTGCGCGATGACCGAGATGTCGCCCTCAATCTCAAGCAGCGCCGCCAGCGCGCCGAGGACCATCCCCTGATCTTCGGCCAGCACCACTCGAATTGTTTTCCGGCTTGTTGCGCTAGTGGGAGGATTCAAGTTCGCGCTCCCGCTTCAGGTCGTCTGATTCTGTCTCTGTGAGATTTCTCGCGGGTAATTCTTTCAAGGGCAGCGTGATTGTCAGCGTCGTTCCGGATTTGTTTCGCCGCTCCAGAGTTCCGCCCAGCATCTCGACGCGTTCTCGCATCCCTCGCAGACCGTTGCCTTCGATCGTGACGAAGCCCTGTCCATCGTCGGCTATCTCGAGGCGACAAGATCCATTCTGTTGCTCGATCCGCAATCTGCAGGAACTGGCGCGCGCGTGCCGCACCACATTGGTCACCGCTTCGCGCACCGCGAGAGACAGCACGCTTTCCTGCATCGCCGGAAGTTGCATGGTGGTCGCAGCATCGCATTGCACGGTCAGGCCAGCCGTCTCGAGAGTCGACTTCGCCTGCGCCAGTTCGGCCGCAAGTCCTTTTGAGCGATATCCTCGGATCGCGTCTCTCACATCCGACAAGGCTTGCCGCGAGATCTCTTCGACTTCGCGAATCTCTTTTCCCGCGCGCTCCGGATCACGCTCAATCAGCTTCCCCGCCAATTCCGATTTCAACGTGATGACCGATAGTGTGTGCCCCAGAACATCGTGAAGATCGCGCGCAATGCGCTCGCGCTCCGCGACTTTGGCGAGATGCTCGATCTCTTCATTCGCCTTGCGCAGCTTCCGGTTCATCCGGTTACGTTCAGCGAAAAACGTGTTCCCAGCTCCGATAATGATGGGAAACAAGGTCGAATAGAAAAGAGTCCAGCTGTTGATGTGAAGAAAAAATCCTTCAATCGCCCCAACCGCACCCACCGTGAGCAAGCCGATTACAGCCGCAGTTCGAGTATCCACGCAAAACGGAAGCATCGCCGCCGCGTAGATAAAAAACGTGCATGCGCCCGAGTTGATCGGCATGAATGCAATTCCGAGCAGCAGCATGCCGCCGATGTGGAAATAGATATTGGGGTTCGCCAGTGCGAAAAGGCCGAGGTACAGGAAGACAAACGCAATCCCGCCGGCGATATCGAATGCCCAGATCCGTGTGCTCGCATGACTCATCACCGGATCGATATAGAAGAATCCCAGATATACAACCCACAGCAACGGACTCCAGCCGTGGTCTTTGTCCCGAAAGAGCGTTCGCCAAGGCTTCAGCTTGAAGTGACTGACGTTCGGGTTCCCATACGATGCATCGGGATCGAATGTGATCAGCGGCATATGCCTATTGTCGCCCCTCTGGTCAATTCCGGCCACTCCGAAGAGCCGGCCGGGCGCTGTACCATACCAGCAACGCCGCCGGAACCAAGATCAACAGCGACCTGTCACCGCCAATCAGAGCCAGCAGTCCGAGCAGGACCAGCACAACTCCCCAGCCAACGGATTTCTTGTAGTTCACGCTCATAAACAAAACTCAGAACTTGAAGTGTGAAGCTTTGAAACGTTGAAACATTGCCTACCCATACATCTTTTCCTGATCCCTCTGAAAACCGATCCGCGCCACGCCTAGGCAGATCATGGTGAACGCCACCAACACTTCCCAATGCGTTGCAGCCGACTCGTGGCTCCCGGCTCCCACCGTTCCCAAGGCAAGTTGCGAAAGGTGATACGGGGGAAGCGCCAGCGCGATCTGCTTCACAAACTTTGGCAGGAACATGAATGGCACCCACAAACCGCTGCAGAACGACATCGGCAAATAAATCAGATTGATGGTTGAAGGCGCCGAATTGGGCCCGGTGAAATAACCGAGCGCCAATCCCATGGCCGAGAACGGCAATGAACCCAGAACGAGCGTCCCGAACAATTCCAAGAATTGCCAAACCGGCATGCGTACTCCCCCGAATCCGATCCCGAGTGCAAAGAGCCCGAGAACAATGATCGCGCTGAAGATCATGCTCGTGACTATCTTCGCGACGAAATAGGCAAACGGAGGCATCGGGCTCGCGCGCTTCACCTGCAGCCATCCCAGGCCGCGGTCTGAGGCGAGTCCAGCTGCCGTCGCAAAAAGCGAAGCACCCATCACTCCGAAAGTTCCGTGGGTCGCGATGAGGTACGTCGGCACGCGCGTGCCCGCGATCGCATTCTTCGAATTCAGTACGAGTCCGAACAGCACGTAGAACATGATCGGAAAGCTCAGCACCGACGCGGTGTACACGCGCAGGCGAAGATTTTTCATGAACTCATACTTCGCCTCTTTCAGATAAATCGTCGCCGTATGTCCCGGGGACCGCTGAATCTGGGTATTACTTAATGCCACGCTTGCGGTGCTCATCGCGTCTCCTTCTTCCATTTCGGCTGCCCGAAATTCAACTTAGTTCGCGTCGTTCCCATTTCTTCCGTTGTCCTGGGTTAGCGCCAGGAACGCTTCTTCCAACCCCGCGCTTGTAACTTCGAGGCCCGAGAGCGTCGCATCTTTTGCCAAGAGTTCGCGCAGAACCGGCTCCGGCGCCATCGTATGAATCTCAATCGCCTCACGGTCTTCATTGACTTCCGCCACGCCGCGAATCTGCCGCAGTGCGTTCAGGCTCAGAGTTGTGATGCATCGGATCTTCTTTCCCGCGGTCTGCGCCTTGATGGTTGCCGGACTTCCCTCCGCAATAATCTCTCCCTTGTTGATGACCGCGATCCGGTCCGCCAGCGCGTCGGCTTCCTGCAAATAGTGAGTCGTCAGCAGAACCGTCTTGCGGCGCCGTACCAATTCGCGAATCTCTTCCCACAACATCCGCCGCGCTTCGACGTCAAGACCTACGGTCGGCTCATCAAGGAACAGCAAATCCGGATCGCCGCAGATGGCCAGCGCAAACAACACTCTCTGCTTCTGTCCTCCCGAGAGGTCGCCGAATTTCCGGTCTTGAATCTTTTCCAGACCGGCCGCCGCCAGAACGTCTGCCGTAGCCATAGGCTTCATGTAATAGGAAGAAAATAGATCGATGTGCTCGCGGACGCGCAGCGTTTCGGGAACTCTTCCTACTTGGAGCATCGCACCCGTGCGCATCCGGTTTTCCGGATTCACAGGATCGCCGCCGAATACTCGAACTTTCCCTGCATTTGGCTGTAGAAGTCCGAGCAGCAGCTTCACTGCAGTTGTTTTTCCTGCGCCATTCGGCCCCAGCAACGCCACAACTTCTCCGGCGGTCACGCGAAAATTGACTCCACTCAATGCCCGGATGTTTTCATAATTCTTGTTCACACCTTCAAGGCTGGCGACGACCGCATCGTTGCTGCTACGGTCCAGGTTTCGCGGCTGTTCTAACGTTGCGATCATCGGAAATGCTCCCGGCTTGCGCCATGCGACGGAAGGATTAACTCTTCCCGCTCATTGACTGCATCATGGCGGAACAGAAGGTGGCGCACCAGTGCCATCCATCACGCAAGCAGCGTGACAAATGTCATCCGTTCTCAATGAGTTAGGTACCTTTTCGGGGAATCAAAGGCCGGGACAGTGGAGAGGCACTGGTCTTGGATGTGAGAAGTAGCTAGAATTCCGAGGAATTGCAGGCGCGTTCGTAAAATTGTCTTGTTACGAATTCCGAACAAATTCACGATATCCACAGCCACCGCGCCCCCGCGCAGACTGCGCGGTTACGCTCCATCCATTGACAAAAAACAGCGCAAAATCAACTCCCAAATCTGTTCGGATTTCGTAACAAAACATTGTCATCCAAGAACTTTTGCAGGAATAAAGGCATACAAGACGCTTAGCCTTTGGTATCATTCCTCAATTCTGGAGGGGGTTCCCTGTGCTGCCCGCGGGAAAAAGTCTTCGTACCTTGCGCGAGAAACTTGGTCTTACCATGCGCGATGTAGAAAACTCCAGCGCCCGCATCGCCGAGCGCTACCGCAACGAAGAATACTCTATTCCGCCGAGCCGATTGTCCGATATCGAAACCAAGGGAATCCTTCCGAGCATCTTCCGTCTTTACACGCTTTCGGTCATCTACCGCCGCGATCTGCGCGAACTCCTCGCCTGGTACGGCATCGATCTCAATAACACGGCCGCCGACCTGGGTCTTGTTTCTCCCCCGAAGTCTCACGTCTCCGATGCACTCGCGGGATTGTCTTCCGTTCAGGTTCCCGTGCGCATGGATCCAGGCTTCGACGAACGCCGCACCACCAATCTCGGACGCATGGTCGAGCAGTGGGGACTCGTTCCTGTCGCGTATCTCGCGCAATTCGCCAACAGCGATTTCACTTACGGATACGTCGGTACCCAGGATTTCACCATGTATCCGATTCTTCCTCCGGGAAGTTTCATTCAGGTCGATGAGACGCGAAACCGCGTGGTGGAAGGCTCCTGGCGGTCCGAATACGAACGTCCTATTTATTTCGTGGAGACACGCGAAGGTCACACTTGCTGCTGGTGCAGCATGCGACGTGAGGATCTTATTCTGCAGCCGCATCCTCTGTCTCCCGTGCCGGTGCGCGTTCTGCGTCATCCGCAGGAAGCCGAAGTCCTAGGCCAGGTCGTTGGAGTGGCTATGAAATTGACCGAGTGGCGCCCGCTCGATGCCGCTCAAGTTTCGAAAGCGCCAGCAGCACTGAACTAAGATGGCTGCCAGTCGGCGAATCCTGCCTGCCTGACGGAAGCAAATCAGCGAATCGCTCGTTCAGGTTCTCCACAAACGTCGTCGCCGCAACACCGCTGCCGCGGCTGGATTCCTGCAAGTCTTCAAGCAACGTAGGCAATGGAGTCCGCAGGACTCCCGTAACGACCTCACCGTGCGCGGTACGTAACGCCCGCTCCGAAGACTCCGCCCCATGCACCGTTTCCATGCCCCAGTGCTCATAACGGCCGTGCGACCGGCGCAAAGAAGCCAGATAGGCGAGTTTTCCAAGCAGACCGGAAACGGCGGCCAGCGTCGTCTCCTTCAAGTCCTGTAGTGCCGATTTTAGAGTCATCTTGTTACGAATTCCGAACAATTAGAGGTCTTTGGGCACATTGTGCCACAAGCCTGCGGTCGTGAAACTATGACCGTTCAAATCGCAGTCCCAAGGAGAAAAAAAACGTGAAACGTGTGCTACTCGTTCTCGGAGCCGCTGTCCTGTTTCTTAACACATTGGTAATCCCAACCGTAGTACGTGCAGACGGTGGCGGGGGGACTGGCACCAATTGCGGCGGCGGCCAGATCTGCAAGCCCTAGACTTGGCTTGTTGATCAATTTTGGACGATAAAGGCGACGGTTGCCGCAGAGGACTGCGTTTCCTTACGAAAACCGAACAAGACTCAGTGGAATGTTGCGGTGGGCGGTCAGTCGCGGTAGAGTATCTGACCGCCCATGTTGCAGGCGCATTCACCTCTTTGGAACGGTCTCTGGGTCGGCCCGAACGTTCTCCTTCTGTTACTTGGAGGCGTAATCTGGGCTCGTGGGCTTTGGCGTAAGTTCCCGACCTTTCTCGTTTTCGCCTTCGTCAGCGGCATTGGAGATCTCATTGTCTTCTATGCCGATGTCGCACCTTCAGTTTCGCCCGTTAATTTCTGGCGCATCGATTGGGCCAGCCTTCTGTTCGAAAGTGCTCTCAAATTCATAGTCATCGGAGAGCTGTTTTTCCACGTAATCAAGCCCTATAAATCCATTAGCAGACTTGGGCAAAATCTAATTCGAGGTTCGGGTGCGGCGCTTGTATTTCTCGCGGCGCTGACCGCTGGCCTATCTAGAACGGATAGTCCAGTTCGTCTCATCTCGGGCGCGCATCTTCTTGAGCAGACAGTCTTCCTAGTAGAGTCGGGACTTGTTCTCTTCATCTTCCTGTTCGCGGGTTTCTTCCATCTGCGATTCGACCGCCTCTCATTCGGCACTCTTCTCGGCTTCGGTATTTCCTCCTGCGGATATCTCGCTACCTGGGCAGTTCTCGCCAACGCATCGCCGTCAGCCCAGGGCCGCACCCTTCTCGATTTGCTAAATATGTCCACGCACCTCATCTGCGTGCTGATCTGGTACTACTACTGGTTAGTTCCGGAGAAAAAGTCACTGTCGGCAAAGGACGAGCAAAAGCGTCCCCCAACTCAACCACCTTCCGATCCGCCCAGTACATTCTCGGGAGGCAGTCCTCAGGACCACGAGGAAGCCGTGAACGATTGGAATCGCGAACTGGAGCGCCTCATCCACCAATGACTCTGGCCATCATTCTCATCATCGCCTCAGCCCTTGGGCTGATTTTCATTGTTGCCTATTCCGTTTCCAGAAGCCTGCAGGTCTCTCCGAACGCAGGTATCGCCGGACAGATTCAGCCTCTCGACCTGGAAGCCTTCCGCAACCTCGTCGATCCCGCCGAGCGCGACTATCTCCGCCGACGTCTCCCTGCGACAGAATTCCGCACTGTGCAGCGCGAGCGTCTCCGCGCCATGGCCGCCTATATCCAGGTTGCCGCGCGCAATGCCGCGCTCCTCATCCAGATCGGAAATGCCGCTCTCGCCTCCGGCGATATGCGTACCATCCAGGCTGCTCATCAACTCATCGACGGCGCACACAAATTGCGCATGAATGCAGCCGTTGCTCTACTCCGCATCTACATCGCGATGGCATGGCCCGATTCCGGTCTTGCCGCTGTTCCGATTCTCAGCGGCTACGAACACCTCAACGGCTCCGCCATGTTGCTCGGACGCCTGCAGAATCCCGCGGTCCCGGTTCGCATTTCGGCTGCACAATAGCGTCTCTACAGCTCCGCTACATCACTCGACAGCGGGGCAGTGTTTCACTTTTCAACACTTCTGCTTAAGGTTGTTCAGGAAACTTGACCCGGTAACTCGGGAGCGACCTACCCCTATTCCTTACTTGTTTTCAGCCGTGATTTTGTTATAAAAACCACCGGGGAATTTAGGGGCGTTCCGTCGATTTCGTGACCGCAACGGGAATTTGCCGTCTCAATCGGCCTCACCGTCTGCTCGCGTCCGCGAGCGCAAGGGAGAATCTTATGTTCCGCACGATCCACAAGATTTCATTGCCGCTGTTTGTTCTGCTGTTCTCGGCCATCGCCTTCGCTCAAGGCGGCGTCGCCACTGGCGACCTGCACGTCACGGTGAAAGATCCCAAGGGAAACGCCGTCACGAATGCCACCGTTATCGCCCAGGATCAAGCCAAAGGCGTCGAGCGCACCGCAACCAGCGACGGCCAGGGGGGATACACCGCTCAGCTTCTGCCTCCTGGCAACTACACGGTCACAGTGACGACTCCCGGATTCACCAAAGTCGAGAACACCAACGTCTCCGTCACCGTTGGCGGCCTCGTCGAACTTCCCGTGACGCTCACCGTCGCAGGAGGCAAAGAGGTCGTTGAAGTCTCTTCGCAGGCGGCGCTCGTCGAAACTTCGCGCAGCTCCACGACTGATACGATCGGCGAACGACGCATCGACAATCTCCCCATCAACGGACGCAACTACATCAACTTCACCCTCACCGATTCGCAGGTCGTCCGCGACAACGCTCCCAACACCGGCGCCGCTCCAACCTCCGGACTCAACATGAGCGGACAGCGCGCTCGCTCGAACCTGGTCAATGTCGACGGTGCTGATGCTACCGACAACTCCGTCAATGGCGTCCGCTCCACCGTTTCCCAGGAAGACGTTCAGGAATTCCAGATCATCACCAACAACTATGCCGCCGAGTACGGACGCGCCGCCGGTGGGGTCGTCAACATCATCACACGCTCCGGGACGAACGGGTTTCACGGCGACGTTTTCGGATATCTCCGCAATCGCAACTTCCAGGCGGTAAACCCCTTCAGCACCGTTCCGAATCCTGCGTATACGCGTGTGCAGGCTGGAACCGCGTTCGGCGGACCCATCAAGAAGGACAAGAGCTACTACTTCTTCTCCTATGAAGTAACGCGCCGCCACGAAACCGGATTTTCCAGCATCGGCCAAGGCAACTTCGGCCTCTCGCCTTTCGATGCCTCAGCGTTCTTCGGTGCACCCCCGGGAAGCGTCAACTTGCAGCTCACCTCCGATCAGATCGGTTTCCTCGCGAACCCTGCTGTGGATGCGACAGTGGCCAGCAACCCGGCTTACGCGCAGGAAGTTGGCCAATATCTTGGGTTGGTTGGCGCATCGTCCGGCATGGCAGTGAATGGACAGTGGCCTCTCGGACTCACCGGAGGCGTCCCGGGAATCGCTGGCTTCCCGACAAGCTGCAGCTCACCGCCGTGTTTCGTTCCGGCGTCATACCAGAGTCTCGCGTCGCAGGAAGGCAACTTCCCTGTGTTCGAGGGCACGAGTCTCTACTCATTCCGTCTCGATCAGAACATCGGAAATAATCACCGGCTGACGTTCCGGGTCGGGGTCAGCCCCAGCACCGTCACCGGCATCGAGGTCAGCGGACAAGATCAGCCCTTCGGGCAGAACGCGTACTCGCGCACCTCGCAGCAAACCTACAGAGACGTCAACGGAACGTTTCAAGACACCTGGACCATCGGTGCCGACAAGGTCAACGAATTCCGCTTCCAGTACGCCCGCCGCGGGCTGTCTTACTTTTACAATACGGCTATCCCCGGAGGCTCCGACCCGGCCATCAACATTCCCGGCTTCGCCTACTTCGGACGCGAGCCTTATTCCTACATTCAGCGCACCGAGCAGCGTTATCAGTTCACCGACAACTTCTCGTGGACCATAGGACGTCACAACACAAAATTCGGCCTCGACTTCAATTACCTTCCGCTGAAGGCCATCTTTACCGTCAACTACGGCGGCGTTTATGACTTCGGCTCATTCAGCGCTTCGAATTTAGGATTCGTCAACCCTGCACCGGGAGCGCTGCCGGATTTCCCTGGGCTCAACGCAGTGCAGGCCTATGGCGCTGGACTACCCGGAGATTTCATTCAGGGCCTCGGCAGTCCAAGCGATTCATTCCGCAATGTCCCGATCGGGGCATTTTGGCAGGATTCCTGGCGCGTCAATCCGCACGTAACGCTGAATTACGGCATCCGCTACGACGTCGAAATCCCTCCGACGTTCAAGGCTCCGCAGGGACTCGCCGCCTCAGCCTACAAGCAGCTCGGATTGCAAAAAGGGATCCAAACCGACGCTAACAACATCCAGCCGCGCATCGGCGTTGCCTGGGATCCCAAGGGCGACGGTAAGACGGTTGTTCGCGCCTCGTTCGGAATGTTCTATGACCATCCGTTGCTCGGCCTCTACTTCCTTGGCGATGCATCCGACGGATCTTCCAGCGGACAACTAGCCTTCGCCGGAACCTCCGTCTGCAGCGGCGCGGGAAATCCTGGCAATCTGAACGCGATTACGATTTTCCAGGGGCTGCCGATCAATCAGCCCAGCTCCGCGAATCCCTGCGCCGCTACGTTGAATCCGACCACCGCCACCGCACTCGGATATCTTCCCAACCAGCAGCAGTTCCAGGCATTGAACTTTCCGCAATCAGTCTTCCTTAACCAGAATTACCTGAATGCCGCAAACTCAACCTTCCTGCCGCTCGGATTCCAGCCCTTCGGATATCCGCAGTCGGCAAACTTTGTCTACGCATACTCGCAGCAGGCGAATTTGACCTTCGAGCGTGACCTCGGCAAAGGCTTCGCTCTCAGCCTAGCTTACAACTGGAACGGCGGACGTCATTTGAATCGTCCAATCAACGCCAATACGATTCGCGGCGATCTGATGACGGCGAATTATGAAGCCGCCTACTACGATGCCCTCGCTTCCGGCGGAACTCCGCCGGCCAGTCCGTTCACCGTTAGCGGATGCAGTCCCGGCGGCACTCTGACTAGCCCGTATCCCTACGTTGACGCCTCTCTGATGAACTTCTTCCGTCCTGGCGGATTGAATCCCTCTATCGTCGGTGCCTACGCGAGCCAGGGAGCGCCCGGTCTCGCCTGCATTGGACAAGCGGTCGCGCTGGTCCAGAGCCTCCCTGGTTTCAATCACAACTGCGATCCCACGACCTTCGTGGGATGCGTTCCATTCGGCGACATGGACGCCAACTATTCCAACGGCAGCTCCATCTATCACGGCTTCAGCGCCAATCTGCGCAAGCGCTTCGGCAGCCACTACGAATTTCTCGCCTCATACACCTGGTCTCACGCGATCGACGACTCGACCGATTTGCAATCCACAACTACGCCGCAGGACAGCTACTACCCCGGCCTCGAGCGCTCGACGTCGCTCTTCGATCAGCGCCATCGCTTTGTCTTCAGCGGCGTCTATCAAAGTGGAAAGATTTCCGGCATGGGATTCGCCGGAAAGGTCTTCAGCGATTGGACCTTCGCTCCTCTGCTTGAACTCAGTTCCGGACGCCCCTTCAACATCATCACCGGCAGTGGTGACAACTTTCAGCTGTCCTCCCTGACCGGTCGCCCGAATACCACGGTCAATCCGATCTGCACAGCCGCAGGGTACACTCCAGTCTCCTCGAAATTCTCGCCTACTGGTACATTCCAGGAGCCCTGCATCAACGGCTTCGTCGCCACGGGAAAGGTCCCCACGCTTCTGCAACTCGATGGCAATCTCGGACGCAATGCCGGCGTCACTCCGTGGACGGCATTCGGTGACATGCGCGTCTCGAAGCGTATTAATTTCACCGAACGCTTCAGCGCCGATTTCATCGTCGACATGTTCAACATTGCCAACAAAATGAATGTGGCCGCTGTCAGTCCGCTGTTCACCAACGCCGGACAGGCCACCGCCGCCTACGATCCGCGCCAGTTCCAGTTCGCGATGAAAGTAAACTGGTAAAGAACTCGATACAAATGTCTGTCATCCTGAGGCGTGCGCCGTTTGCGCGCCAAAGGATCTGCGCATCTCATTAAATCGCGGCCGAAAGAAAACTCCTTGCAACCGCCCCTCTGGTGCGCGACTCTGAATACCATGGATCGCCGTCAGTTCCTCCAGACTGCTGCCGCAACTACTCTCATGACATCGCTCAGCAAGCAATTCGCCCATGCCGAAACATCCCCGATCCCTACACGCGTCTTAGGCCGCACCGGCGAGAAGGTCTCGATCGTCGGCCTCGGCGGATATCACCTCGGCATGCAGCCCGACGAGCAGGAGAGCATCCGCATCATCCGCAGCGGGCTCGACGACGGCGTCAACTTCCTCGACAACTGCTGGGACTACAACGGCGGCCAGAGTGAAATCCGCATGGGGAAAGCGCTGCGGGACGGTTACCGCCACAAAGCATTTCTGATGACGAAAATCGACGGCCGCACGAAGCAGGCCGCCACCCAACAGCTGGAGGAATCCCTGCGCCGCCTGCAGACCGATCACATCGACCTGCTGCAATTTCACGAGGTCATCCGCGACTCCGACCCCGACCGCATTTTCGCCAAAGGCGGCGGCATGGAGGCCGTCCTCGAAGCAAAAAAGCAGGGCAAGGTCCGGTACATTGGCTTCACCGGCCACAAGAGTCCCGACATTCACCTCAAGATGCTCCACACGGCCTTCGCCCACAACTTCACCTTCGACGCTGTCCAGATGCCGCTTAATGTCATGGACGCCCACTTCGATAGCTTCGAGAAAAAAGTCCTGCCGGTTCTGGTGGAGCACCAGATCGGCGTGCTCGGCATGAAGCCCATGGGCGACAAGATCATCTTGAAAAGCAAGACGGCCACTCCCATCGAATGTCTGCACTATGCGATGAACCTGCCCACCAGTGTTGTGATCACCGGATGCGACTCGATGGACATCATGCATCAGGCGCTCGATGCCGCGCGCAGCTTTAAGCCAATGTCCTCCGCGGAGGTTGCATCTCTTCTCGCCAAGACCGCGCACGCCGCCAAGAACGGCGAGTTCGAGCGCTACAAGATCAGCCACGACTTCGACGGCACATATCAGAATCCGCAGTGGCTCGGCTGACATCCTCTCCGCTGGATCTTTTCTTGGGTTCGTTGCGTATCTCTCCGCGACCGTCAGAAAATGATTGGTCGCCCGAAAGGAATCCTCATGGCCGATCCGATCCCAGAAGCTCCGAATCAAGCGCCACCAGTCCAGACCACCGTCCCCGCTTTGCCGCAGTACACGACGTTCCGCGGACCGAACGGCATCCGCGCCGGATGGCGCGCCCTGATTTTTCTCGCCATCGTGGCCGCCCTCTCTGCTGCGCTCTTCGTCGGAATCGGACTCGTCGCTCACGCGAAGGCTCGCGCCGGAATGTCGCAACTCACGCCAGTCGGATTAGGCCTGAGCGAAGGAGTGGGCTTCGTCCTCTTCTCGATCGCTGCGCTCATCATGGCGAGCATCGAAAAGCGTAAGTATGGTCAGTACGGTCTTCCGCTACGTTTGGCCTTCCGCAAGAATTTCTGGATCGGCACGCTGGTCGGATTCGCCGCCATCAGTGGATGCCTGCTCGGTATCTTTGCCCTTGGCGGATTTCGCCTCACCGGCATCACCATTCACGGCAACACCATCGTCGAGGCGACACTCGCGTGGAGTGCGACCTTCATCCTCGTCGGCCTGGCTGAAGAATTCGCCTTCCGTGGATATCTGCAATTCACGCTTACGACCGGCATGGGATTCTGGCCCTCTGCGTTCGTGCTCTCGGGGTTGTTCGGGCTCGCCCACGCCAACAATCCCGGCGAAGACCCTGCCGGACTTCTCTCCGTGGTTCTGTTTGGATTGTTGTTCTGCCTGTTCCTGCGCCGCACCGGCAATCTCTGGTGGGCTGTTGGATTTCACGCCGGTTGGGACTGGGGCCAGACATTTTTCTACGGTGTCCCGGACAGCGGTATCGCACCCTACCACAATCTTTTCAACTGTGTCTTCAGGGGACCGCGCTGGCTCACGGGGGGCACCGTCGGCCCCGAAGCCAGCATCTTCACGCCAATCGCCCTTTTGATCGTGGCCATCATCTTCGCCCGCGTATACCGCGAAAACCGGTATCAGACCTCGGACGTCAGACCTCAGCCAGCCGCCATTAATAGCTAGAGAACAGTAATAAGTGGATAGTGGCCAGTGATTAGTCGGACGCAGTCCGAAGTCCGATGCCTGAAGTCCTAGATCCGGATGCCGAGATCCGGATGTTACACTTCCCCCATCCTTGGCGCTTGCCCGGAGCTCACTCCTTCATGTCTGAATCCCAAGTCCCAACCGCGCGGACTCGTGTCGTCCGCGAACCGCACCGGGCTGTCTACACCCGCGAAATGGCCTACCAAATCCTCGACGAAGGATTTCTCTGCCACGTCGGATTCTCCGTCGACGGCCAGCCCTATGTGATCCCCACTTCGTACGGCCGCAAAGACTCGAACCTCTACATTCACGGTTCCGCAGCCAGCCGCATGTTGCGCCAGATGAAAGATGGCGTCCCGGTCTGCGTGACGGTTACGCTGCTCGATGGGCTCGTGCTCGCGCGCTCGATCTTCAATCACTCCATGAACTACCGTTCCGTCGTGATCCTCGGCAAAGCCACCTTGGTCGAAGACGCGACAGAGAAACTGGCCGCACTGCGCGTACTCTCCGATCACATCCTTCCCGGGCGCTGGGACGACATTCGTCAGCCCAACGACCACGAACTCAAAGCCACCTCGGTGCTCCGCGTCCCCATCGAAGAGTTTTCCGCGAAAGTTCGCACCGGGCCGCCGATCGACGACGAAGAAGACATGGCTTTCCCCACCTGGGCCGGGGTGATTCCTCTGGAGATGAAAGCAGGTAAGCCCATCAACGACCCGAAGCTAGATGAGAGCGTGGCGACGCCAAACTACGTCTGGCCTTACTCGCGACAAAAATAGTCTCAGTTGCCCGCTTTTGGTAAAGTGTGATATCTTTACAGTAAAGATATAAGGTAAAGATGAGCACAATCAGCTCCAAAGGCCAAGTCACTATTCCGCAAGAGATCCGGAACCATTTGGGAGTCACGGCGGGAGACCGGATCAACTTCGTCATCGAAGACGGCGCCGTCGTAGTTCGTCCCGCGCGTTCGGAGGAAAACCCGTTTGAGAAATTTCGTGGCATTCTCGGCTCCTTCCCTGGCGGCGAAAAGGGCATTGCTGCGTGGATCGATGAGATGCGTCGTGACGAAGACTAACGGTACGAATGAAGACCGCGCTTGATACCAACATCCTCTCCGCGCTCTGGTCCACGGAACCCGGTTGCACACGCATTATCGAAAACCTGCAACGCGCCCGGAGCTTGGGGGCAATTGTCATTTCCGGACCGGTCTACGTAGAACTCGCAGCACACCCAACCGCGCCGCGCAACTTTGTAGATAAATTCCTGTCAGAAACGGGAATTGCCGTTGAGTTTCTTCTCGACGAACCTGTGTGGCGGAAAGCAGCAGAGGCGTTCAGAACCTACGCTCAACGCAGACGTAAATGTGGCGGCGCATCCCCGAAGCGGCTACTCGCGGATTTCCTCATCGCGGCTCACGCTTCGCTTCATGCCGACCGCCTCTACACGCTTGATCCGGGGCGCTACCAGCAGGATTTCCCGAACCTCCGCCTGCTTTAACACATTCGCAACCAGAAACTTCCATGGGCGGGATTTTCAAGGCTTCGAATCTCTGCCGTCCGATCGCGCAGACAGCTCATTCCATCATCAGCAGCAACTTCCCGCTTAGCTGCCGCGCCTCCAGATCCCGATGTGCCTGAGCCGCCTCGGCCAGCGAATATGTCTTCGCAATCCGCACCTTCAGCTTTCCGTCGGTAATCATTCCAAACAGATCGTGAGTCCGTGCCAGCAACTCTTCGCGCGTTGCGGTGAAGTGCGCCAGAGTCGTCCGCGCCATATACAGCGACCCTTTTTCCGACAGCTTCGCGGGATCCACCGGAGGCACGGCCCCGCTGGACATTCCGTAGAGCACGAGCATCCCGCGCAGCCGCATCACATTCAGATTCTTCTCGAAAGTTGCCTTGCCTACGCCGTCATACACCACGTCGACACCCTTGCCGCCGGTTAGCCGCTTGACTTCGGGTTCGAAATCCTGTTGCGTGAAGACGATCACCTCGTCCGCGCCAGCTTCCCGCGCCAACCGTGCTTTCTCCGCGCTCGAAGCCGTGCCGATCACCCGCGCTCCTGCCGCGCGCGCCATCTGTACCAGCAGCAATCCAACTGCACCCGCTGCCGCATGCACAAGCGCTGTCTCACCAGGCTTGAGCTTGTGCGCATCGTGCACCAGATAATGCGCCGTCAGCCCATGGACCATCACGGCGGCGGCCTGCTCGTCGGTGATCGAAGCCGGCACGGGCACCAGATGTTCTTCCGCCACGGCAACATACTCGGCGTATGAGCCCAGCGTGCCACTCCATGCGACGCGGTCGCCGACACGGATCATCTTCGCCTGTGGACCGACAGCCGTCACCACGCCCGCACCTTCCTGCCCCGGAATGAACGGCAGCGGCGTGCGCAGTCGTCCGTCACGAAACTGCGCATCGATGGAGTTCACTCCCGCCACATGCACTTTGACCCCTGCCTCGCCAGACTTCGCCCGTGGGATCTGCACGTCTACGACTTCCATCACCGACGGATCCCCAGTATGCGATACGCGAATAGCTTTCATGATTTTCATTTATGTCGCGGCCCTGTCGAATCAGAACGAAGTCCCGGGCCGGGTCCGACGCCCGAAATCCGAGGTCCGCTTTTAAGGAATCAGCAGCAACTTCCCGGTCGTTTTCCTTCCCTCAAGTTCCCGATGCGCGCGCTGCGCCTCGGCCAGCGGATACGTATGCTCAATCCGCAGCTTCAGCTTTCCAGCTGCGATCATTCCGAACACTGCACTCGACCGCGCCATCAATTCCTCGCGCGTGATCGTATAACTAGCCAGCGTTGGACGCGTCACATACAACGACCCCTTCACCGACAGCGCAATCAGATCGAAAGGAGGCACAGCGCCGCTCGACCCGCCATAAAGCACCATCATCCCCCGCGGACGCAGCACGTTCAGCCCCCTCTCGAACGTCGTCTTGCCCACCGAATCGTACACGACATCGACGCCCTTGCCACCCGTCAGCCGCTTCGTCTCCTCTTCAAAATCCTGCTGCGTGTAAAGAATGACTTCGTCCGCGCCAGCCTCTCGCGCCAGCTTCGCTTTCTCGTCGGTCGAAACCGTTGCAATCACGCGCGCGCCGATATTGTGCGCCATCTGCACCAGCAGCAGCCCAACTCCGCCCGCGGCCGCATGCACCAGCGCCGTCTCTCCCCGCTTCAACGGATATGTATCGTGCGACAGGTAATGCGCGGTCATTCCTTGCAACATCGCCGCCGCAGCCTGCTGATCGCTCACGCCCGCAGGAATTGGCACCAGCCGTTGCGCCGCGACCGCCTCATATTCGGCGTATGCACCCAGCAGATGAACCCACGCCACGTGATCGCCCACCTTCACGGAGTTCACATCTGGCGCGACTGCCGTGACGACGCCCGCGCCTTCTTGCCCCAGAACAAACGGCAGCGGTGCTTTGTATCGTCCCTCGCGGTTATACACGTCGATGAAGTTCACTCCCGAAGCGGACAGCTTCACGACCGCTTCCCCCGCCTTCGGCTCCGGAACCGGCAAATCCACCAGCTCCATCACCTCGGGCCCGCCTGTTTGCTTGACTTGAATGGCTTTCATGAGACCTTTGGATTCACCACCGTGCCGAACGACTCCGGCAAAACGCAGCCTGAGGATTTTAAACGGTCGCGACTGGTACGGCGCCATTCGATTATGTGGGGACAACCGCCTCGGCTGTCCGGCGGCCTAGAAGTATCGGGCCGCAGCTGTTTTCCGCCTGGAATTCACGCGGCCTGGCCGCCGCTACTTTTTGTTTTCTGGATGCAGCCCCGCTGCCGCCATCACTGCCCGCCCCAACTCCTCGGCGGAAAACTTTATCTCGGCCCCATCTTCCTCGCACGCCGCCACGAACCGATATCCGCGCCCCACAACCGTCTGCAGCAACTTCGGACTCGATGGATTGTCCTCGAGCGCGATGCGGATTTTCCGGATTGCCGTATTGATCCCCTGCTCCACATCGACGAACACATCCTTGCCCCAAAGCACGTCGGCAATCTCCTCCCGCGTCACCAACTGCCGCTTGTGTTCGATCAGGTGCATCAGCAGCTGCATCGGCAAGCCCTCGAGCTTCACTGCCTCGCCCTTGCGATAGAGCTGGAAATGTCCGAAGTCGAGTTCGAACTCACCGAAACGTACTCTCTGTTCCGCCATTCGTTGCGCCCGTTCTTGCGGATTCTTTTATCACAGGTGTTTGCTGTCAAGGATTTAAATCACGTTTCTTCAGATCAATTGATACGGCTTCAGACTGGCTCCATGGACCTTTTCCGCCCCCAGGAGCACGATGCAGACATCTTCTGGAGGTGATGTATGAGATACGCCAAGTGGATTGCCGTTCTAATGCTGGCCATCATTCCGTCAATCGCGGGCGCCCAGACGCAAAGCAACCAGCGCGTTGTCGCGCACGTTCCGTTTACTTACACAGTAGCCAACACCGTCATACCGCTTGGCGAGACCACGATCCAGTGGACCGACCCCACCATGCGCGTGCTGAAGATCAACAACGCCCATGCTGGAATCACTGTCCTCGCGCCGGCGAATACAACGGACGGCAAAAACGCAGCTGCACAGTGCTCGCTTGTCTTCCATAAATACGGGCGCCGCTACTTCCTGGTTGGAATGAAGATTGAGGGTTCCGCTGCCGTCTACTCGTTCGGGCCGAGCAAGTCGGAAGGCGAGATGTTCGCGCAGAATGTGCCGGGCACCGAAGAAATTCTCCTTGCCTCACTGAAGTAGTGCTGACACACGCGGTAGTCCAGGCCGGGAATCCGCCAGGATTCCCGGCATTTTCGTTGGACGTCCGGTTTTTCACTCGGATGTCAAAAATCCTCTGAGGCCCAAGCATTCCATTCTGCTACACTTTTTCGTCTCCACCAGAAGGCCAATGCTGCCACTCCCTCCGCGAAATCGGGTGTTCATTCTCACGGCGATACTCTCGACGGCGACCCTCTGCGGTTGCGCCAAGAAAGCGCTGATGGCGCCTCCGCCGCCCCCGCCCCCGCTTCCGGAAAGCATCCTGGACCAAGGAGAGCCGCAGTCGCTTTTCCGAGGAGACCAGGCAGTCCTGTCCGATCAGGACATTGCCAGAATTCTCGGAACTAAAGTCGATCTCTCCGACCGCCATCACATGGCCGTGCTCAGCCTCAGTACCGTGAATTCCTGGTCCGAGGACTTGGATCAGATCGAAACGAAGAACCTTGACGCGCTCCAGCAGGCCCTCCGCTCGTCGCCGCAACTCACTGACGTACGCTTTCTGCCATCGATGCTTGTTCCCGAAAAGCGTACTGTGCCTTTTCTGAGAGAGGCGGCTGCCCGGGTTCAGGCAGATCTGCTGTTCGTATACAGTTCGCGGATTCAATCGTTCCAGCGCAGCCGTTTCCTGAAATCCGACGAAGTGCGCGCGCAATGCATTGCCGAATCGGTTCTTCTCGACGTGCGCACCGGAATCGTTGTGCACACCGGCCACGCAACGGAAAATATCTCGGCACAAAAAGCACCCTCGGATCTCAATTTCAACGAGACCGTGGCGCGGGCCGAATCGCAAGCCCGCGGGAAAGCGCTGCTCTCGCTCGCCAATGGGGTTACGGCATTTCTTGCTTCGTCGAAGTGATCATTGGAAGTGGCGGGGTTAAGCTTCGACCTCGCTTCACAAAGGGAGGCCATCATGTCCGAAAGAACGCCGCAAACCTACGCCAATCACACGCGCTTCGATCCCTGGTTTCACTTCTTTCTCGGCCCCGTCTTCTTCATCGTGTTGATCACCGCGCTGGTTCACTTCTTCACCCATCTCGGCCGAAACTCGTTGCGCGGCAATATTCACTCCTTTTTGCTGGTCGTGCTTGCCTTCGCCATGCTCGTACTCGTTTTCAAAGTCCGTCTCTATGCTCTCAAGGTGCAGGACCGACTGATTCGCCTCGAAGAGCAACTCCGTCTCACGCGCGTTCTTCCCGAGCCGCTGCGCTCCCGCATTCCCGAATTGACCGTCGATCAACTGTGCGGCCTTCGCTTTGCCCCCGATGCCGAACTCCCGAAGCTGGTCGAATACGCTCTCACGCAGAAGCCTTCCCGCAAAGAAATCAAAAAAGCGATTCAGAACTGGCGCCCCGATTACTGGCGCGTGTAGCCGCTCGCCCCCTCGAACAGCCTTGCCACCGACAAATCCTGTTCGGATTTTGGAACTTGTTTGTGGTGTAACTTCGCTGTCATACCATTCTTGCTGCACCTAACAGTGCCACCTCTGTCAAGAAATCCAGGCTGGTAACATGTCGCGAATGACCCATCCCGGTATCCTCGCCCCGATTCTTGGCGCGATCGTGGCCGCCGCCATGATCGGGGGGCCTCTTTATACCTTCCGGATCGTTCACACTTACCCGCACGATCCCAAATCATTCACCCAGGGATTGATCTTCGTCGATGGTCATCTCTATGAGAGCACCGGCCTCAACGGCCGCTCCTCGCTGCGCATGGTCGATCTCACGACCGGGCGGGTCCTGCAAAAGTACGATCTTCCTCAGGACTACTTCGGCGAGGGCCTCACTGACTGGGGCAGCACGCTGATCCAATTGACCTGGAAGGCGCACACAGCCTTCGTCTACGATCGCTTCAGCTTCCGCCTACTCAAGACTTTTCACTACGACGGGGAAGGCTGGGGACTCACCCATGATTCCACTCACCTCATCATGAGCGATGGAACGTCCTATCTCCGCTTTCTCGATCCCAGCACTTTCAAAGTCATGCGGCGACTTCAGGTGATCGTCGATTCCGGACACCCGATCGAGAACCTCAACGAACTCGAATTCATCCGCGGCGAAATCTACGCCAATGTCTGGCACTCAGACGACATTGTTCGTATCTCGCCTGAAACCGGCAAAATTCTCGGCGTAATCGACCTCCACGGCATCATCGAGGAACCCGACCTGCAAGAAGGCGACGCCGTCCTCAACGGTATTGCTTTCGACGCGGCGAACAATCGCTTGTTCGTCACCGGAAAACTCTGGCCCAGCCTTTTCGAGATCTGCATCCTGCCGAAAATCAAAATCAAATTCCAAGGAGATGAAGGTCCGACGAGGGGAATCCGCTAGCCTTTCGGAACCTGCGCTATAGCATATAAAGTTCGTCCAACATATGTGATCAGCAAAGCCAAAACACATGCCATCACAAGCGGGCGGTAGCTGGTTTCGAGCAGGTCTGCGAGCACTCCCGCGACAAAGATAAAAAGGAAGGGCATCGCAGCCAGGAAGAACCCGGCGCCAGCGACGTGTGGATGCGCCATCGCGAGCAGCAGGAATGCCACCGCAACCAATAGAGGCGCAGTGTTGCCAAAATAGCGGGTGCGCGGCCAGATTCCATAAGTCACCGCGACCACTGGCAGCGCAATGGCAAGCGCCGGGCAGGCGCGCCCAATTTGTATCGCGACCTGTTTATAAACGCCGAAAACGGCAAATCCTCGCCGCGTAGCTCCCCAGAATTCTGCATTATGCAGGCTCTGCCAAAATGCATTCCCGTGAAAGAAGTACGTGGCGAAAAGCAGCGCAAATCCCACGACACAAGCGGCAATCCAAATCACTAGTCCAGCCCTCTGCCGCACTGGTGCGACGTAAAGAAGAGATGCCAGAGCCATTGGCACGACAACGATCAACGAAAACTGCGAGCCAACTGCGATGGCAAGCGAAACCCCAAGCAGGACGATCCTGCGCCAATTCCAAAGCACGACTTCCCGCGGTGCGTACAACGTGTGAGCCACAGCGATCGCGGTGAAAATCGTTCCGAATGATCCCCATGCGGCAAGGATGTCAGGCTCCGTATGCCAGGCGGCGCTGGCTTGAATCAGCGAGGGCGAGAAGCAGTAGAAGGTGAGTGCGACGAACCCCCCCGTATTTCCGCATAGGCGGCGCCCGACATACCACAGAGAGGCACCCAGCAACATTCCGCATAAAAGGAACGGAAGCCGCGGAAGCCAGCGCCAGTATGCGGCAGTATCTGCTTCAAGATCATGGGGCCAGGTGAGCAGAGGAGCCGCCGATGCAAGATAGATGAGCGGCGAATGCTGAGTGTCGTAGCTGCTAATGTCCGTCTCAAACGGATTCCGCATCGACTCCAGTGCAGGTTCGCTGAAAGGAGCCCCTGCGATGCCGCGCCCGCGCCACTGCTTCCATCCTTCGCCAATGCGGATTGCCTCTTGCGCCTCGAGGCCGTGAAAATCGCTCAGTTCGGCATGAACCAGCCATATCGCCTGTCCGAGGAACGCCACCAGGAGCAGTCCGGCGAGGAACTGCGGACGTCCGAAACGTTCGCGGGTGAAATATGGACGCATAAGGCCGAGCCGAGTGTTTTACCATGTCGGAGGCTGTTAGGGGAAAGTTCTCGAATGAATGAACTCGGAACCAAGCGGGACGGTGGGCCGGATCCTGCGCCGAAGCCCACTGGCCCTGAATTCCGCGCAGCCAGTTCCGTTTCTTATGCACACACGCTGTTCATTGGACCGGACGGCCTTCGTCCCGGCTGGGGATTTGCGTTCTATGTCATTGCCTTTCTAGTGCTCCAAGTGATCGCCGTGGACCTGGCGTGGTCCCACGATTTCGGAGTCAGCGGCCTGTGGAACTCGCTGCTCGAAAATGTTGGAAGCCTGGTTGCCGCGCTCATTCCGTCGATGATTCTGGCGCGTGTGGAACATCGCAGGTGGGGAGTTTATGGCCTGCCCGGCAGGTCTGCTTTCGGCAAGACATTCTGGATTGGCAGTCTCTGGGGTTTTGGGGCAATCAGTTTTTTGATGTGGGCGCTGTACGGCTTGCACTGCTTCACCTTCGGGCACATTGTTTTGCACGGAGCCCGCGTCTTCAAGTTCGCTGCCTTCTGGGGACTGGCATTTCTGCTGGTGGGATTCTTCGAAGAATTTCTCTTTCGTGGATACACCTTGTTCACGTTCGCCCGAGGCGTGGGCTTCTGGCCGGGAGCGGTCATCCTGTCATGCGCTTTCGGTTTAGTTCATCTGCGTAACGGAGGAGAGCAGTGGGAAGGCCTGCTGGCGGCCGGATTCATAGGGTTGTTCTTCTGCCTGACGTTACGGCGCACCGGGACCCTATGGTTCGCAGTCGGATTTCATGCGGCATGGGACTGGGGCGAGACGTTCTTTTATTCGGTGCCTGACAGTGGCCTGGTATCGCCGGGGCACCTGCTCAATTCTTCTCTCGGCGGGCCGAGCTGGCTGAGTGGTGGTTCGGCTGGTCCGGAGGGTAGTATTCTTTGCCTGATCGTGATCGCGATGACCTGGATCATCTTCGGCAAGGTGTATCCGAAGGCTGTTATCGCTTCCGGGAGCCAGGCTGCGGTTCGCTAAGGTAGTCCGTTCCGTTTTCGGAAAGCCTCACAGTCAGCCGGGGCCGAGTGGATGCAGAAAAAGCGCGCCCCGCCCTATACTGACGAAATGACCCCAGAAGCCGACCTGCTCGTCGCTCTACGGCGCTACTGGGGTTACAACGCGTTCCGCCCTCTGCAGGAGCGGATCGTCAAAAGCCTGCTCGCGGGACACGACGCCTGCGTCGTCATGCCCACCGGGGGAGGCAAGTCACTCTGCTACCAGCTTCCCGCGGTGATGTCCGGCAAAACCGCGGTTGTGATCTCTCCTCTCATAGCGCTCATGCAGGATCAGGCGGCGCAGCTGGCGCAGATGGGCATACCTGCCGCCGTTCTCAACAGCACTCTTACGAATGAAGATCAGACGCGCGTCATACGGCAGGCGCGCGAAGGCGCTTACCGTCTGCTTTATCTGTCGCCCGAGCGCCTGCAACGCGCCGATACGATCAGCTGGTTGCAGCACGTTCCCATAGCCTTCTTTGCAATCGATGAGGCGCACTGCATCTCGGAGTGGGGACACGAATTCCGCCCGGAATACCGACAGCTGAACCGGCTGCGCAGTACATTCCCCAACCGGCCGATTGCGGCGTTCACAGCGAGCGCT
The DNA here is from genome assembly GCA_035945695.1 of Candidatus Sulfotelmatobacter sp. Lineage (GTDB taxonomy): Bacteria > Acidobacteriota > Terriglobia > Terriglobales > Acidobacteriaceae > Sulfotelmatobacter. The sequence continues at coordinate 252,368 of DASYZZ010000022.1, forward strand.
ACTCGCCACGTGCGGCATGACATTCTGGCGCAGCTCCAGCTGCAGAATCCCGATAAGTACATTGCCAGCTTCCATCGGTCGAACTTGCGCTATGTGGTTCGGGAATGCGACAGCGCCGAGCAGCTCTCGCTTCTGATAAGGGCGCTTGAGAGCTATGGCGGCGGGAGCGTAATCGTTTATTCGCCAACAATAAGCAGGGTGGAAGAGACTGTCGATTTTCTCGAAAACAAAGGTGTCCCCGCGATTCCCTACCATGCGAAAATGCAGGCGGACGACCGGCGCCGCAATCAAGAGCGATGGATGTCGGACGAGGTTCGCGTGCTTGTCGGCACCATTGCTTTCGGACTGGGCATTAACAAGGCGACGGTCCGGGCGGTAATTCATCTGGCATTGCCGAAATCCATTGAACAGTACTACCAGGAAGCGGGTCGCGCCGGGCGCGACGGCGACCCTGCCGATTGTGTTCTGCTATGGCGCAAACAAGACGCCGGATTACTCGGGTATTTTGCAAACCAGATTCTCGACCCTGCCGAGCGCGATCGCGCCTGGCAGCGATATCACAAGATTCGAGCCTTCGCGGAGTCAGGCGAATGCCGGCACAAGCAGATCTGCACTCATTTCGGCGAGACTCCCAAGTGGAACTCCTGCGGAGCCTGCGATGTTTGTGGAAGAATGCCCGAATGGCTCACGGTCGCGAAGAGCCGCGCGGCCGTGCGCCGGACTGCTACCCCTGGTGTGCCGGGCAGGAAGGCAATAGCAACGGCTTCAGAAGCTCAACTCGATGCCGAATTGCTGGAGTACATGCGCGAGTGGCGCCGCACCGTCGCCAAAGAGCAGGGCGTGCCTGCTTTCGTCGTGTTGCACGACAGTACTCTCTACGAAATCTGCCGCGTGCTTCCGGCATCGCTTGCTCAGTTATGCACAATCACCGGGATCGGGGAACGCAAGGCCGACACGTACGGCCACAAAATTCTCGCGGCTCTGGATTGCTACCGCAAAGGCGCTCGCGCGGCCACTCTGCCTGTAAAGAAAGCAATGCCCGCTCTGGAGACCTTGCGGCTACTCCAGGATGGGAAGACACTGGCCGAAATCGCCCAGATTCGCGGGCGGCAGATCGGAACCGTTGTGAGCGCGGTTACGGCGCTTGTCGAAAGCGGAGAGGCCGAGTTTCGCTCAGACTGGATCGACCGCAACAAGCAGGCAGTGATCCAGGCAGCATGCAACCGGATCGGACTCGACAAAATCGAGCGCCTCAAGGAACTGAAGGAAGTCCTGCCTCCGGAAGTGACTTACGACGAGATCCGCTTGGTTCTGGCACACTTACGGCGATAGCTCCGTCGAAGAAAAGCCGAAATCCCCGCCTGGGATACATGCACTACCAATACCCCTCCGCCTTGAATTTCTGGAGCTTATCCGCGCCTGTGCTGCTATCATAATCCCAACGCTCGCCACTATCGGACCTCGACAGTACGCTTATTTGCGGCTGTTTTTCATCACGGTTTAACTATCATCAGGCGTAGGGATATGGGGACTCGAACTCTTTCAGCAAGAATCTCCGCAAGCCTGCTTTCACGTTATATCCTTGCAGTTCTCTCGGCTTTGATGGCCTTGCTGGTGTGCTCGCTTCTTGAGCCATTCTTAGGAATCGCAGGCTGCTACCTGTTGATTTTCCTGGCAGTTGCCGTTTCGGCTTGGTACTGCGGCATTGGCCCGTCGATCGCCGCTGTCGTCATCGGATTGGCGGGTGCGACCGTTGGATTTGCGCCGAAGGCCCATTCTTTTGTGCGTCCGAGTCTGGACTCGTCGATCAGCATGCTGGTATTCGTGCTCTGCTCGTTCGTCGTGATTCTTCTCGGCGAGGCACGGCTGCGCGAGAATGCCGCTCTGCATCAGGCTCAGGGAGAACTCGAACTCCGCGTGCGGGAACGCACGGCCGACCTCGACGCAGCCAATGGCAGCCTGCGGGATCTTTCTACCCGATTGATGAGACTGCAGGACGAAGAACGGCGGCGTATCGCGCGGGAACTGCATGACAGTGTTGGACAGACTCTGGCGGCTCTGGCGATGAACCTTGCTCTGGTGCGCAGCGACGTCGAGCGCTTATCGAAAATTGCGAACGCGCTCACGGACAGCGAAAGCCTGGTCCGCGACATGAGCACCGAAGTCCGGACGATTTCCCACTTGCTGCATCCCCCTCTGCTCGATGAGGCAGGATTATCGTCGGCGATTCACTGGTACGGTGATGGGTTCGCCAAAAGGAGCGGGATCAAAGTCGAGATCGATGTGCCGGAGGATCTACAGCGTCTGCCGGCCGAATTGGAAACAGCCATTTTCCGCGTGGTCCAGGAATGTCTCACCAATATTCACCGGCATTCCGGTAGTCCGGTGGCACGAATCCGCGTTCGCCGGCATCAGGATCAAGTCGACGTAGAGGTCGAAGACAAGGGCAGAGGCATTCCGCCTGAGAAACAGGAGGAAATGGCGAATGCGGGAACCCCCGGAGTCGGCATCCGCGGAATGAGAGAACGAATCCGCCAACTCGGTGGGACGCTGGACATCCAATCCAACGGAAAAGGAACGATGGTGAAATTGCAGCTCCCTGTCGGTGATACGGATGTCGGCGATGCTTTAGGAACCACTCCGGTGGCGGCTGCTTGAGATTGACCTTTTAGGTGGGGTTGGCGGATTTTATGAGCTGCGAGGCAGCATCCCTGCCGGAACGAACGCAGTCGGGCACTCCAATTCCACGATAGGCATTGCCCGCAAGAGCGAGTCCGGGCAGTTTCTTCCGCAATCGTTCAATTCGATCCAGGCGATCCAGATGTCCCACGCCGTACTGGGCCATCGCAGACTTCCACTTGTAAACGCGCGCGAATAGCGGTTCAGCCCGCAACCCTAGAATCTCGTGCAGTTCGTTGCGAACGATACCGACGATCCGGTCGTCGCTCAGAGTCCAGACATTTTCGGCATTGCTTCCCGCGAAAAAGCAACGGAGGAGCGCGCGATCTTCCGGCGCACGGTGGGGGAATTTGCTGTGGACGAAAGTTGCCGCCAACAGCTTCTTTCCTTCGCTCCGGGGAACCAGGAATCCGAAGCCTGGAGGAAGTGAGCGGCGGACTTCGTGATCGTATCCGAGGCCAACGGTAATCGACGATGTGTATCGAATTCCAGCAAGTTCCGACGAAAGCTCCGCACTGGCAATGCGAAGCACGCTAGCCGCCGCGAGTGCTGGCAGAGCAATGATTACGCCATCGAAGTGATCTGAATTCAGTCCAGCCGAGACCACCCATCCACCGGCTTCGGGCTGCACGGCGTCGACTGGAGCATTCATCATGAGGCACGCCGGCGTGAGGCGCGCAACAACGCTTTCCGCCAGGTGCTGCATGCCATCCATCAGAGAAGTGAAAAGCGGAGGTGCGGTTCTTCTCGGACCTGCCCGCATCTTCTTGCGAGCCGCAAGCATGGCGCGTCCCAGGCTGCCATGGTTGCGTTCCATTTCGGCGAATCGGGGCAAGACGGCCCGAACGCTCAGATTGGCCGCCTCTCCGCCGTACACGCCCGAGAGCAGCGGGTCGGCCAGGCGATCCACCATCTCGCTGCCGTAATGGCGCTCGACGAAGGCCGCGACCGATTCATCATGATCGACGGCGCGCGGAGGATGAAATAGTTCCTGCGTCATCCGTAGTTTCGTCTTCCACGAAAAAAGCGGAGAAAGGCCGGTCGGCAGAATTTTGGTTGGAACCAGAAACATCAGGCCGTCGGGCATCTCTACGAGACGCCCTCGGGTCAGAATGTGAGTTTTCCGCTGAGCGTCATTCGAGCCGATCAGCTCGTTGCCTAGGCCGACAGAACGGCATAGATCTGCAGCCCAGGGCTTCTCCGTCACAAAAGAGTCCGGTCCCGCTTCCACCAGACAGCCGTCTATTTTTTCGGTTCGAAGGACTCCGCCGAGGCGCGACGTAGATTCGAAGAGAACGTACTCGACGTCGGCACAGGCTTTCCGGCCCTGCTCGATTTCGTAGGCAGCGGAGAGGCCCGAAATGCCTCCTCCGACAATGGCGAGGCGGATCATGAACGCCGGCTTCGGCCGCCCGGCTTTCGCGAGTCGTGACCTGCGGCGGAATCAGGGGAATGTTCCTGAACGAAACGCGCGAGATTCTTTACGTTTTCAACGGGAGTTTCCGGTAGGATGCCGTGGCCCAAATTGAAAATGTGCCCGGGACGCCCGGCCGCACTACGCAAGATTCCTTCGGCGCGCGATTTCAATTCCTTCCAGTCTGCGAACAGCAGCACAGGATCCAGATTGCCCTGGACGGCCGCCTTATGATCGACGCGGCTCCAACCCTCATCCAGTGGAATGCGCCAATCGAGGCCGATCACGTCCGCCCCGGTTTCTTTCATTGCGGGCAGGAGTGTAGCGCTGTCTGTTCCGAAATAAATGATGGGAACGCGGCTCGTCTGCAATTGCTTCACCATGCCGGTGACGTGGGGAAGTACGTACCGGCGATAGTCTTCCACGCTCAGGCATCCAACCCAGCTGTCGAAAATCTGGATCGCATCAGCCCCGGCGCGCACCTGATCTGCGGAATACGCGGTGGTCACGGCAACCAGTTTTCGCATCAGCGCTTCCCAGTCGTGGGGACTGTTGTACATCATCTTTTTCGCATGAACGTAGTTGCGCGAGCCTCCTCCCTCAATCATGTAGCTGGCGAGGGTGAAAGGAGCGCCGCAGAATCCGATGACAGGAACACGATCCGCAAAATGCTTCGCGACGAGAGCAACGGCTTCGGAAACGTATCCGAGTTCGCTGGCGCGATCCGTGCGAAGCTGCGCGATGTCTTCCTTGCTGCGGACCGGTTTTTCAATCACCGGTCCTTCGCCTGCGGAAAAGTGAAACGGGAGCCCCATGACTTCAAGCGGCAGCAGGAGATCGGCAAAGATGATCGCGGCATCGACACCCAGAATTTCAGCGGCCGTGATTGTGACCTCGGCGGCGAGTTCGGGCTTTTGGCAGATTTCGAGCAGCGAATGCTGCTTGCGGACCGCCCGGTACTCGGCCATGTAGCGTCCAGCCTGCCGCATGAACCACACGGGCGTGCGGTCGGTCGGCTGGGACTTGCAGGCGCGAACGAAGTTGGAATTGGGCGCAGACATGAATCCATGAATTTAGCATTTTTAGCGGAGCCGTGCAGTGATGCCAGCCTCGGGTTTGTGCGAGACTAAAGCAATGCAAATCGAGAACGAGAAGATCGAACTGAAAGTGGGGGACAGTTCGCCCATGGGAGCCTACGTGGCCCGCCCCGGTGGCGGCGGGCGTTATCCCGGCCTAATGGTCTTTCAGGAGGCCTTCGGGGTCAACGGGCATATCCGTAAAGTTACCGACAGGTTCGCTGCTGAGGGGTATGTCGCAATTGCGCCGGAGTTATTCCATCGCACCGCTCCTGCGGGATATGAGGGTGATTACAAGAATTTTCCGTCCGTGATGCCGCATTATCAGGCCGTAACCAACGAGGCCGCCGAAGCCGACATCCAGGTCACTTATGACTGGCTGCATTCGAATGGAAAGGTCAAGGCGGACGAAATCTCTTGCGTCGGATTCTGCATGGGAGGCCGCATTGCGTTCCTTGCAGATGCCGTGGTTCCGATGAAGGCTGCGGTATCGTTCTACGGCGGCGGAATCGCTCAGGGGCTGCTTGACCGGGCGGCGAAGCTGCACGGCCCGGCTCTCTTGATCTGGGGAGGGCTGGACAAGCACATCACGCCGGAACATCGGAAAGCTGTCATTGATGCGCTTGCCACGCAACACAAGACTTACGTCAATGTTGAATTCTCGAATGCCGATCACGCCTTTTTCTGCGATGAACGCTCCGCCTATGAGCCGAGCGCGGCTCGACAATCCTGGGCGCTGACCCTGGAGTTTCTGCGGTCGTGAAGGCAGCTGGGATTCCCGTCGGAGTTATCTGTCTGATGTTGTTTTCATCCGCATGGCAGACTAGCCTGACGGCCCAGTCGAGCAAAATCGCCACTCCAACTTTCTATAAAGACATTCTCCCGATCCTTCAGGATCACTGTCAGAGCTGTCACCGTCCCGGCGAAGTCGCGCCGATGCCGCTCGTGACCTACGAGCAGACTCGTCCGTGGGCTGATGCCATTGCGCACGAGACCGGGAGGAAGATGATGCCCCCGTGGTTTGCCGATCCGGGGTATGGACATTTTTCGAATGATCCTTCTCTTACCGATCAGCAGATCGCAGCGATATCAGCCTGGGACCATGCAGGCGCGCCCGCCGGCGATTCGCTCGACGCGCCGCCTCCAAAAAAATGGGCACAGGGCTGGAATATCCCACAGCCGGATCTCGTCGTGACAATGCCCAAGCCAGTGCCGATTCCATCGAAGGGCATTGTGGAATACACGTACGAAATCGTCCCGACGCATTTCGTTGACGACCGTTGGGTGCAGATGTCGGAATTCCGCCCGGGCAGCCCGTCGCACGTGCATCACGCGGTCGTGTACATTCGCCCGCCGGATTCGCCATGGTTACGGCATGCGCCGGTTGGAGAGCCTTTCACGGCATCGAGGCTCACCGATCCTGTCGAGCAGCGGCAGGCGCATGAAACGACCAGCGATCTGCTTCTCGTATACGCCCCGGGAAGTTCGCCTGATCAGTGGCCGGATGGGATGGCAAAATTTGTACCCAAGGGATCGGATCTGGTTTTCCAGATGCACTACACGACGAATGGCACAGCCGACCAGGATCAGACCAGCATCGGGCTTGTGTTTTCGAAGACTCCGCCGAAACAGCGCATCATCACGCTGCAATTGAACGATCATGCGCTGATCATTCCTCCCGGAGCCGACAATTTCCGCGTCGAAGTACAAGGAACGCTTCCTCACGACGCAATCTTAATGAGCCTCTTCCCGCACATGCATCTGCGAGGAAAACGCTTTGAGTACGACATTGTGCACGACGATGGCAGCGTCGAGGTTCTGCTAAGGGTCAATTATCACTTCCACTGGCAATTGAGCTATCGGCTGGCGCAACCGAAGCTGCTCAAAACGGGAACGAAGCTGCGCGCCATCGCCTGGTACGACAATTCCAGGAACAACCCGCACAATCCCGACCCGACAAAGACTGTTTACTGGGGCGATCAGACGTCCGACGAAATGATGGTAGGGTTCTTCGACGTGGCTGTACCCGCCGCCATGGACAAATGGCAATTCTTCGATCGCCGCGGGCACTCGGCTGCACATGCTCATTGAAAAAAAACGGTTTTATTAATCTTCTGACAGTGTCAGCTCTTCCAACTCGGGCCGCGGAGGGCTTCCCGCGAGCACCGACGCTCCGTAGTCGAAGCCCTTTTCGAATGCCTTCAAGTTCAGTTCACGGAATGAGGCGGGCACGGAATCAGCGACTGCTTTTCGCACGGCGTTTGCGCTCAAAAGCTGGGTGACCGCGGTGAAGAATCCCACCATCACCGAGTTCAGGACCATGCGCTTGCCCAATTCTTCAGCGAAGCGCGTCGCTGGAATGCTGTAGACCTTCTTGTCGCGGTTGAGATTTGAAACCCGAACCAGATCTTCTTCCAGAATCAGCACGCCGCCCGGCTTTAAGTCATGCGCGAAACGGTTATAGGCTTCCTGCGACATAATCACGAGGATGTCGGGTTGGGTCACATACGGATACAGCACCGGCGAATCAGAGACCACCAACTGGGCGCTGCACGCGCCTCCGCGCGCCTCCGGTCCGAAATTCTGCGTCATGGTCGCGAAACCGTTTTCGTAAATGGAGGCCGCTTTGCCCAGCACGATTGCTGAAAGAATGACTCCCTGCCCTCCAAAGCCCGCGATTCGAATTTCGGTTAGCCGCATACGCACCTCAGGAATTATGAATTCGTGATTGTTGAATGAAACTCTTCTCGCCATCGGCGATCAACATTCTTCGCAACAGCATTCGGCTGCGGGTTCATCTATGTAGCTATCGCCTAGCGACTCGACATACTGAGCGCGCATCATTGACTGATAATCGGGACGGTCGCGATCCACGAACTTACCTACCGCGATTTCTCCGTTCAGTGTGAGCCCGACTTCGCTGGTCGGCGCGCCATTTTTCACCTTCGACTTTTCCTTGTAATACTTCATCGTGTCGAGACCGTCGCCCATCTTGTTGCGGCGCTGGTATAGCGTCGGGCACGGCGAAATGACTTCGATGAACGAGAAGCCGTTCTTCTGGAACGCTTCGCTGATCGACCTCGACAGCTGTCGCACGTGGAACGTCGTCCAGCGCGCGACGTACACGGCTCCCGCAGCCTCCACGAGATGCGGCAGATTGAACACCGGTTCGAACGTGCCGTAAGGATTCGTCGAAGTCGTCGCGTGTCCCGGAGTCGTCGGCGCGGTCTGCCCGCCGGTCATCGCGTAGATCAGGTTGTTCACGCAAATAACTTTGAGGTCGATATTGCGCCGGGCGGCGTGAATGAGATGGTTGCCGCCGATGGCCGAAAGATCGCCGTCGCCGGAGTAGACAACAACGTTCAATTTCGGATTCGCCAGCTTCAATCCTGTAGCAAACGGGATGGCCCGGCCATGCGTCGTGTGAAACGAATCAAGCTTCACATAGCCTGCTACGCGGCCCGTGCAACCAATGCCGGAGACCAGCGCCAAAGATTCCAAATCGATCTTCGATTCGATCAAGGCACGGGCAAAAGAATTAACCGTCGTGCCGATGCCGCATCCCGGGCACCATATGTGGGGCATGCGATCAGTGCGCAGAAACGGCTCTACGGGATTCACAGTTTCGTCGGTGAGAACGTTCAGCATCGGCTTGCCTCCACGATGGCCTTAAGAATTTCGTCAGGATTGTGCACTCCGCCGCCCGCATGGGGCACAGCGAAAGTTTTAGCGATGCCGTTGGCCGCACGCTCAAGCTCACGCACCATCTGACCTAGATTCAGTTCGGGCATAACGAACGCCTTCACTCGTCTCGCGAGCTCTGCGATTCTCTTCTCCGGGAAGGGCCACGCCGTGATGAGTCGAAGTTTGCCAACGCGCAGCCCCCGCTCTCGGGCTATGTCGATCGCACGCTGAGCAACGCGCGATGTGATGCCGTACGAAACCACGACCACGTCCGCATCTTCGAGACGATCTTCCTCTAACAGACAGATCCGGTCGGCAGCGCTGCGGATCTTGTTCTGCAGCCGCTTCACCAGCTTGTCCTGGATCTGCGGTGTCATGTTCGGATAGCCACGCTCGTCGTGTGTTAGACCCGTGACGTGAAATTTGTAGCCTTCACCGGCATGCGCCATCTCCGGAACCATGTCTCCGTTCGTCCCATAGGGCAGATAATCCTCAACCGATTTATGCGTGTGCTTGCGGGGAACTACTTCGATCTGATCCGCGGCCGGAATCACAACCTTCTCGGTCATATGCCCGACGACTTCGTCCATCATGAACATCACCGGCACCCGGAACTCCTCGGCCAAATTGAAAGCCTTGATAGTCAGATCGAAACATTCCTGGGGCGAATTAGGGCACAGCGCGATGATCTCGTAATCGCCATGCGATCCCCAGCGCGCCTGCATCATGTCGGCTTGGGCGGGCAGGGTCGGCAGGCCAGTGGAAGGTCCCCCTCGCTGCACGTCGACAAACACGCACGGCGTCTCTGTCATCGCCGCGTAGCCAATGTGCTCCATCATTAGGGAGAACCCTGGCCCCGAGGTCACCGTGAACGCCTTGGCTCCTCCCCATACCCCGCCCTGCAGCGTGATCGAAGCCGCGAGTTCATCCTCCATCTGGATAAAGCTGCCACCGACCATGGGAACGCGCGAGGCGAAGCGCTCTACGACCTCTGTCGAGGGTGTGATCGGATATCCGGCGGCAAACCTAGCACCGGCGGCCAAAGCGCCTTCACAGCAGGCATGATCGCCATCGATGAAATGTGTCCCGGTCAAAACGCCACGAGGATCGGCTTTCATTTCTCACCTCCGCTGGCCTTTTGCGCTTTCACATCGGCGACTTTGGTGCCGTAGATCGCGAAATCAGGGCAGTACATGCCACAAAGATCGCAACCGCTGCATTTTTCGGGATGGACCACATGCGGCGGGTGGTATCCCTTGGAGTTGAATGCGGAAGAGAGCGCCAGCACGTGCGTGGGACAGAACTCCACGCAGAAGCCGCAAGCCTTGCAACGCTCAACGACGATCGAAACACGTCCTTTTGCCACGCGAGCCCCCAGCTGGGAGTAACCATCACTCCGGGTGTTCAACTACGCAGGATGTGATTATGCGTCGCGGTCCCGCGGGTTGGTGTGACGGCGATCACAGTTCGTGGTGAGGGGAAGCACCGTAAGAGGCGAACAAACATATCGTGTAACTTTATGCTCAACAATCATTTACGGCTTATTTGCGCTCTCGGAAGTGTTTTCAGTTACAGCCAGTTCGGGCAGCAAGCGTGATCGAAATCACTGTCTCTCTCCGGCTGCCAATTCGCCTTGCCTTTCTCTGTTGCCGCCCTGTATACGCCAAGTTTGCCTCCGCAGAACGAACCATCTACACTCGGAATTTTGCCGCGACTTTGGCTGCTTTCGGGCCGCCGCTGCAGGAGCCCTTTTGGAGATTCTCGACCTCAGGCACTTCTCTTCCGTCGACCTGCGTTCATTGCTTGAGGACGAAACCCAGTTATGGTCGCGTCTGCTCTCGTGGGACTATTCCGGCTCCGCGGAAATGATTCTGCGCTATATCGATGCCAAGATTCTGCCGGGCTACGCCGCGGTCGATCGTGGCAGGGTATTCGGCTATTCGTTCTTCGTATACGAAGGCAGCAAGGGCGTGATCGGCGACCTGTATGTCACAAATGGCACGCGCCTGCCCAATGCCCGCGAAGTCGAGATCAAGCTGCTGACGCACGTGATCGAAACCCTGCAGCAATCGCCCGGAATTCACCGCGTCGAGGCGCAGTTGCTGGCGCACGAGGCGAACGTCGTATCGCGGCCATTCCTCGAAACCGGATTCCAGCGGCATCCGCGGCTTTTCATGGTCCTGCCGTTCGCGGCGACGGCCGCTCAGCCCTCTTCCATTCATCTGGAAGTCGAAATCCGGCCTTGGACCGAAAATGACTATCAGCCCTCAGCCGCCGTGATTACCGCCGCATACCGGGGACACGTGGATGCGCAGATCAATGATCAGTACCATACGCTGAGCGGTTCCCTGCGCTTCCTGAACAACATCGTCCGCTTTCCCGGATGCGGAGTGTTCGACGCCGAGTCATCATTCGTAGCCAGCGATCGCAAGTCGAAGGGCCTGATAGGGCTGATTTTGTGCTCGCGCGTTCGGCACGATGTGGGACATGTCACCCAGGTGTGCGTTTTGCCGGAATATCGTTCGCGCGGAATTGGAGAATCACTACTGGGAGCGACAGAAAGGAACCTGCGCAAACGCAATTTCTGTTCCCTGTCGCTGACAGTCACAGAAGCCAATAGCAAAGCCGTAGCGCTCTATAAGCGGCTTAATTTCGACACGAAAAGGGTGTTCGACGCGTTCGTCTGGGAGGGATGAGCCGTACGAAACCTCGCTCGCAACGTCTTTGTCGGGAGCGAGGTGAAGATGCGGACCGAGATGTTGCGAGCTACCTCTGCAGAAAAGTTATCTTCGCAGCAGCCACATGATCCAGCCGGCTACGAAGACGCCGCCAAGAAACATCACGAAACAATAAGCACCATAGCGGACCATGTCGCGCACGTTGTCGCGGTGCGTGATGCCGAAGACAATCGACGCGAAGACAGCAAACACAAGAGCTGCGCTGAAATGTGTGAGCGTAATGTTCAATCTGACAATCCCCGATTCATGTGTTCCGCTCGATCACGAAACTTCACTTCTTTTTCCCAATAGCAATGTGATACGCGTCGGCGATGGCGATGAAGTTCAATAGCCCCGCCACGATCATGAACTTGGTTCCATAATCGGCGGTGGCGATGGCGATCGCACCCTGTCCCCAGTCGTTCGCCAGCGTCAAAATATAAAGTGCTCCGGACCCGACATCGCCGACAAAACCCAGCATGTCGAGAATATCGCCGCCGTTTGCCTTGTAGATACGGCCCTGCATTGCGAGTCCCAGCAGGAACATAGTGACGATCGAAGCAAACAGCAGCAGGCCGCGAATCCAGCGTTTCTGGATCATGTGCCCTGCTCCGGGTATGAGCCATCCAATGGCAGGCGCGATCAGCGACATGGTGTTAATCGTGTCGCTGGATGGTGCTTTCGTCTTGCTTACTGTGGAATTCGCCATTCAGATGGTCACAATCTCGCGTTGAATTTTCCCCGTCACTTCCGCCGATTTCGCGCGCACCAACACGTTGACCTCGCTGCGCACGCCAAACTCCGGCAAGTAGATGCCGGGTTCGATCGAGAAGCAGGAGTTGGGAAGGATCTGCCGCTCGTCGTGAATCTCCAGATCGTCCATGTTGGCGCCATTGGAATGGACGTCGGTGCCAATGGAATGTCCCGTCCGGTGGATGAAATAGTCGCCGTAGCCAGACTTTTGAATGTGCCCACGCGTGGCCCGGTCGACCTCCCATCCGGCGATACGGCGTCCGGCGCTAACGGCATCAAGAACGGTTTTCACTCCAGCATCCCGCGCGTCTCGGACAATGTTGAAGACGTCATGAATTCGCTGAGACGGAGCGCCACCGACGAAGCCCATCCAGGTAATGTCGTAATAAACCGCTCCCGGCGTGTTCTTCTTGCCCCACACGTCCATCAGGACGAGATCCCCTTCGCGGATCGGGACAGGGCGGCTGGCATGCGGCTCGTAGTGCGGATTCCCGGCATTCGCGTTGACAGCGATGATCGGCGGATCGTCGGTCAATAAGTTTTCCCGCGCGAACGCATCCATATACCACTTCTGGATCTCGTGCTCCGTCGTCCCACCGTTCCGGACACGGTGGCCAATTTCTTTGAATGCGGCGGCGACGATAGAATCGATGCTGTCGCGAGCAGCGAAGTGCGATTGAATCTGCTCGTCGGTCCAGGTCGATTCAAACTGAGCTACCAGATCGGCGGAACTGACGACATTCTTTCCCAGTCCCCTCAGCAGATCAATGGTGCCGCCGTCGACCAGCGATATCGTAAACACGCTGTTGTTGGGTGAATACTGCATCGCCAGATCGCGATGCTTCGCCAGCATCGACTTCAGTTGATCGAACAGTTCCTTCCACCCGGAATACTGGCGTTTTTTGCCCGGCAGCGAATCGAGATGTCCGGCCTCGATCTTGTGAACGAGTTTTTCGGGATCTCCCTCGGCAGGGACGAGGTAGAACCATCGCCGCGTGACCATCAGACTCTGCGGCACCCCCAGGACCCGATAAGCAATCGGGTCGCGATGATGATGGTCGTAGAACAACCACGCGTCGATATTGCGTTCGCGCAGCGCAGACTGGATGGCGGCTAGATCCATGGGCAAACGTCTATTGTAAACAACCGCGGGGAGTTTGGGCGAATCGCCAAGATGGAGAGTTTATGCTTTTTTGGCTAGTACCAGATTCTTTACTTCTTTCGGCAGAGTTTCGCAAGCCGTGCGCAGCACCAGCCGTGGAGCCCGCCCTCGAATCTTCATCAGGTACGGAACCGTCCGCCTCGCATCGAATTTCGCGGTCTCGCGCAGAAGCCAGCCCAATCCTTTCTGGACCATATCGTCCTCATCATCGAGAAGGACTCCCGAGAGTCGGACGATTTCCTGAAAAAACATCCGGGCCCGCGCTCCCCGGATCAGGGCCACGCACGCCGCTCGGCGATGCCATCGGTCACGCGACTTCGCCCAGCGGAATACATTCCGAGTGCGTGCAGGTTCAGCAACCATCATGGGAGCGATCAGACAATGCACCAGCGCGTCGTGATCGGCCCAGCTGCTGATGCGGTCAAGCCATGTTTCGAACAGCCGAAATTCTCGATTCGTAAATCGTGAATCGAAATTTTCCAGCAGAAGGACTGCGGCAATTTTCTCCTCCAGAACACTGCCAGAAAACAGATTGTCCGCGACCTTCACCAGAGAATCAAAATCCTGTTCCTTCAGGATTTGCTTACGGAGTACTCGAGCTTTCCTTCGCAGATCGGCGGCACGCCATCCGTGAGACTTGATCTCGTCCTTGAAAAACCATTGCACGCCCGCCGCATGCTTGCGTGAACCGCCGTCTTTGAGGATGTGCCGAATTTGGGCGGCCACATCCCCTGGTTGCTGTGCCGGAGAACGATTCATGTGCGATGTGTTAAACGAACGGCACAGAATAGTCGCTTTGGCTCTCGTTGTGAACTGCCATTCAGCTCGACATGTTCACCGGAACGCGTCCAGAACCGACCCCTTCTGCTACACTTTCCTCTTCATCTGGGGGAAACGGAATGATCCGAAGGAAATCCGGCTTACTTTTGTCCTGCGCGTGTCTGATTGCGGCAAGTGGATTCTTTATCGGCGTATTGAAAGCGCAGCCCAACCTTTCGGCACGCGTCACTGAACCTCAGGCCGCTGGCAGTCAAGCTCCGAAAACGGTCGAGCAGCAGTTCAAGAATATTCAGGTGCTCAAGGGAGTGCCTGCCGACGAGTTGTTTCCCACCATGCAATTCATCACAGCATCTTTGGGCGTAGAGTGTGACTTTTGCCACGTCCAGGGCGCTTTTGAGAAAGACGACAAAAAGCCCAAACAGATCGCTCGCAAAATGATGGAGATGATGTTCGCCATCAATGCCGACAACTTCGACCGGCAACGCCAGGTGACGTGCTATACGTGCCATCGGGGAAGCACCAGACCAGTTGCGATCCCCGTGGTCATGACGGCAGAGAGCGCGACCGCCGTCGCCGAGCCGCATGTTCCATCCGAAGCTGCCGCGACGGAACCAAAACCGTATTCCGGTCCTAGTGCCGATGAGCTACTCGAGAAATTCGTGCAGGCCTCAGGCGGCGCGGCGGCGATCGACAAGGTCACGACTCGGGTCATGAACGGGACCATCGATTTCGGTGGCCGGTCGGTACCGATTGACATCTACTCCAAGGCGCCTGACCAACGCATTTCATACACCCACATGCCAAGCGGCGACAGCGTGACTGCATTCAACGGGCACGAAGGCTGGCTTGGTTTTCCCGGCCGTCCTCCGCGCGAGATGCACGGCAGCGACCTCGATGCGGCAGCCATCGACGCAGATCTCCATCTCCCAACTCATCTGAAGCAGATGTTTACTTCAATCAAGGCGCAAGGGCCCGAGAAGATTGACGGCCAGGAAGCTTATGAAGTGATCGGCCAACGCGAAGGCAAACCGCCGATCGACCTCTATTTCGAGAAGCAATCGGGCTTATTGATCCGCATGCAGCGGTATGCTGACACCGCCCTCGGCTTGCTCCCGACGCAAATCGACTATGCGGATTACCGCGATTCCGACGGCGTGAAAGTGCCCTACCGGTGGACCTTGGCTCGGCCCAGCGGAGTCTTCACCATTCAGGTGAAGGAACTCAAGCAGAACGTGCCGGTGGACGACTCAAAGTTCGTTAAACCTGCCGCTCCACCGGAACAGCAAAAAGGTCCAGCGAAATAGAGTTTTGTGGGATTATGGCCGCTGGGATGGGCGGTGTTCTCCGCCACCATGTGCACCGTTCGTGACCACCGAGTCGGATTCGATTTTAACTTCGACTTCAGCGCCCTCTTTTAACTTGACCTTCTGCCCCTCTTCGTCCGTAAGACGGTTCGGTACTCGAATCTCACGGTAAAGGTGATCTGCTCCTTGTACCCCAATTTGTGCCTTTTCCGGTTCGCCGGATCCGGGATGCGGGTGAATGACTTTCTCGACTTTCCCTGGAAGCGTGGTACTTGCCTTGGCTTTTTTATTCGACACTACGGAATTCCTCCACTTTGCCCCTTGCCGTTTGTAAGCGAGCTTGCGCCGACGGTTCGCGACGCAATAATCCAGTATCTGCAGTTTTCCATGTACGTGGTATCGGGGAAACCCCGTAGATATTTCGAAAGCCAACCTCCTCAGCTGTACGCACTGAGACTCGCCACATCAAGGCCCGGGCGCGAATTTTCAATAACAAAACCTGATAGCCACGATAAATAGTTTCGATTTCCGGGAAGCTGGCTCGGACGATACATTGAGGCGTCCTCAAAAGTCGGGACAATCTGCTCAATGGGAGCCATTCTTCCAGTGTCCATCCGAAAAAAGCTGATCACGTGGTCAGTGACAGCGTTATTTCTAGTCATGATGGCGCAAGTCCTGTGCGCCCAAACGAGCCCTGCCACGCCCAGCCCTACGACCGATGTAGCCGCGCGTCTCACGAAACTTGAGGCCCAGGCGGCCGATGCCAAAAGCTCTGCCGACAATGCCTGGATGCTCACTTCTGCGGCGCTGGTTCTGATGATGACGGGCCCTGGACTAGCTCTGTTCTATGGCGGCTTGGTGCGGAAGAAGAACGTCCTCGGGACCATGATGCAGAGTTTTGCTCTGATGGCAGTCATCACCGTCATGTGGGGGATCTTTAGCTACAGCCTCTCGTTCGGATCGGGCATGAGCTTCATCGGAGGGTTCCAGAACGTTTTCCTCACGGGCGTCGGAGCTGCGCCTGATGCTGATTACGCGGCCACGATTCCGGCCCAAACCTTCATGGTCTATCAGTTGATGTTTGCCATCATCACACCAGGCCTCATCGCTGGCGCATTCGCCGAGCGCATGAAGTTTAGCGCCATGCTCGTGTTCATGATTTTGTGGTCGATCGTCGTCTACGATCCGATGGCGCACATGGTGTGGGGCAAGGGCGGCCTGCTGAACGCATCACTCGGGGGAGCATTTCCGACACTGGATTTTGCCGGAGGAACGGTCGTCCACATCACCTCGGGAGTCTCGGCCCTAGTCTGCGCGCTTTATTTAGGCAAGCGCGTGGGTTATCCCAGGGAGCCCATGCCTCCCCACAGCGTTGTGCTCAGCTTCATCGGAGCCTGCATGCTCTGGGTCGGCTGGTTCGGATTCAACGCCGGCAGCGCACTGGCCGCGGGCAGCCTTGCCACAAGCGCTTTCGTTGCGACACATTTCGCGGCAGCTGCAGCGGCGATCGGCTGGGCTGGTGCGGAATGGCTCCGCAATGGCAAGCCCAGCGTTCTGGGTGGAATATCGGGAGCCGTGGCTGGGCTTGTCGCCATCACTCCGGCCTCCGGATTTGTAAAGCCGATGCATGCCTTGATCATCGGACTCATTGCCGGAGTTTTCTGTTACTGGATGGTCGCGAAGGTCAAGGCAAAGTTTGGTTATGACGATTCGCTCGATGCGTTCGGCGTGCACGGCGCGGGCGGGACGCTCGGAGCTCTGCTGACGGGAGTCTTCGCCGTGAGCGCGGTGAATCCCATCTTCAAAGACGCCCAAGGCAATCCACTGCCCTCCGGACTGATCGAAGGAAACGGGCACCAGATGCTGAATCAATTCGTCGGCGTGCTCATTTCCTGGGGACTCGCCATTGTCGGCACTCTGCTGATTCTGAAATTAGTCGACGTCACCATCGGCCTGCGAATATCGGAGGACGAAGAGGTGCAGGGCCTGGATCTCTCACAGCATGGAGAAGAAGGTTACTATTGGGAAGCGCCGGCATAGTCTGAGAGTATTTTTCCAGTCAGACCGCAGCGCGACAGAGATAAACAGGACTTGCAAATATCATGACGAAGATCGAAGCAGTCATTCAAAACTCCAAGCTGGAAGCGGTGAAAACCGCATTGCAGGAAATCGGCGTTGAAGGCATGACCGTCCTCGAGGTCCGCGGCCACGGCCGGCAGAAGGGACATACCGAGGTCTATCGCGGACGCGAATACAGCGTCGATCTGATCCCTAAGACCAAGCTGGAAATGGTTCTGGCCGACAGTATGGTCGATAAAGCCGTGCAGGCGATTCTGGGAGCGGCCCGCACCGGCAAAATTGGCGATGGTAAGATTTTTCTCTCGCGCATCGAGGAAGCGATCCGCATCCGCAACGACGAGCGCGGTGAGGGAGCTTTATAACCTCGAGTGTATGAGCGGAAACGTAATCTTTGGGTAGTGACGATTTTACGGGGACGCGACCGGAAAGCATCTGGCAGGCAGTAGAAGTAGCTGCCTCCCCCAAGGGCGTACTGGGGAGCGAAATACTTTCATCATGGCAGCGTCCTCATTGATCGGCGAGCTAAGGGGTTCCATCAACGACGAGTCGGCCCGCATCCAGCGGGAATTTGACTCGACCGGCGACGGCCGGGCTGCTGTCGGGGAGCGCACGGTGCTCGTCGAAGACATACTCGCCCGCCTCTGGGCCGACATCGTCTCCGCGGACCACACTAAGCCCGCCAAGTTCGCGCTCGTTGCCACCGGAGGCTTCGGTCGCGGGTGGCTCTTTCCTTATTCCGACATAGATATCCTCTTTCTTTTTGCCGACCGAGAGGCCGAGCAGGCGTACAAAGATCCAGTCCGCCGCTTTTCTCAGGAATTGTGGGATCTTCGCCTCAAGTTGAGCCCGGCCACCCGCCTGCTCGCGGAATGCGACCGCTATGACGCCAACAATACCGAGTTCACCATCTCGCTTCTCGATTGCCGATATCTCGCCGGAGATCGCGATCTCTTTCGCCGGCTGCATGACAAAGTCATCCCCAAGCTGGTGATGCGTGAATCCAAGGCCTTGCTGCAAGGACTGGCCGAAGTTACCCGAGAGCGTCACACGAAGCATGGCATGACTCTGTACCATCTCGAGCCCAATCTGAAAGAAGCTCCGGGAGGGCTTCGCGACTGGAATGTCGCCAACTGGCTCGCCCTGATTTCCGCAATGGACAAGCTGCACGACTGGCCTGACGCCAGCTCGCTTCGTGCTCCGGTTCGCAGGCAACTCGATTCGGCGCTGGATTTCCTGATGTCGGCGCGCTGCTTCCTGCACTTCCGCAATGGTCGCGATGACAATACCTTGAGCTGGGAGGCGCAGGATCAGGCCGCGGCGCGCAAAATCGGAGCACCTGATGCCGAAGAACTTTCCGCGGCCGACTGGATGCGCATTTACTTCGGCCATGCTCGTGCCGTTCAGCGTACCGTCACTCAGTTGCTCGAAGAAATTCCCGAAGCTTGGTCTTCGCTCTATCGCCAGGTTCAAAGCTGGCGCTCGCGGCTGACGACCGCGGATTTCTCCGTTGTCGACGGGCTGATCTTCTTGCAGCAGGCCTCGGCATTACAGGATCCTGAGGTTTTGCTCCGTCTTTTCCATTTCATGGCGCACCATGGGCTAAAACTGAGCGCCACCACCGAATACCGCATTGAGCAAGCCTTGCCGGCCCTGGCCGCAACTCCACCTCGTGGCGCCGAACTCTGGCTTTATCTGCAGGAAACTCTCCTGCAGCCTTACGCCGCCGACGCGCTCCGCGCCATGCAGTCCTTACGGCTGCTGACGCTGCTTTTGCCTGAGATGAAGCTGATCGATTCGCTTGTTGTCCGCGACTTTTATCACCGGTTTACTGTCGATGAGCATTCGTTTCTCGCCATCGAAAGCCTGCACCGCTTGAAGCAGTCGCAATCGGAATGGGACAAGCGCTACGCCGAGTTGCTGAGTGAACTCGAAGATCCGGAACTGCTCTACCTGGCACTTCTGCTGCACGATACGGGGAAAGGCATCGCGAACGGGAATCATGTCGAATCGAGCCTTGAAATCGCCAACCGCGCCATGGACCGTCTCGACGTCGACCCAAAAGAACGCGAGGATGTCCTGTTCCTTATCGCGAACCACCTCGAACTCTCAGCGACGCTGCGGCGCGATATTTTCGATCCGGCAACCGTAGCCGCGTTCGCCGAAAAGATCGGCACGCCCGAGCGCCTCAAGATGCTTTCCCTGCTCACGTACGCTGATATCAAGGCCGTCAACCCGGAAGCACTCACGCCCTGGAAGGCGGAAAACGTTTGGCAGCTTTATATCGCGGCCGAGAATCATCTGAACCGAAGCGCCGACCAGCGCGTGCATGCCGACGTGAACGATGAAAAACTGGCGCGGCTCCGCTCACTGGCTCCGGTCACCGGCAGCAAGTTCAAGGGATTTCTCGAGGGCTTTCCGCAGCGTTATCTCCGCGTGCACGCTGCCGAAGAAGTCATGCGCCACATGCAGATGGCCGAAGAACTAAGTCGCGACCCGGTCCAGGTTGAACTGAAACGCGGGCGCCACTGGTACGAACTGACGCTCGTGACCGGAGACCGTCCCTTTCTGTTCGCGAAACTTACAGGAGTGCTGGCGGCCTGGGGAATGAACATCGTGAAGGCCAACGCGTTTTCAAATCAGGCGGGAACCGTCGTCGACACGCTTTATTTCACCGACCGCTTCCGCACCTTGGAGTTGAATCTCTCCGAGTGGGACCGCTTCCGCCGCAGCGTGGCCAGCGTGCTTGTGGACGAAGCCGATCTCGATAAGATGCTGCGCGACCGCCAGCGCTCGGAAAAAGGCGCGATCGCGAAAGTGAAGGTCGAAACCAAGATCGAGTTCGACGACGCCTCGTCCGGAACGAGCACGCTGGTGCAAGTGATCGCCCAGGATCGCCCGCGGCTGCTGCATCGCATCGCAAACAGCCTGTCACATCAGCAGTGCAACATCGAAATCGCCCTGATCGATACCGAAGGCCAGATGGCGATCGACACATTCTACCTGACCTCAGGCGGAAAGAAGCTCACGACAGACCACTGCCGCAAGGTGGAGAAAGCCCTCGTCGATGAACTGAAGGCTGAGTAAGTTTCGATCTCTCGAAAGCGGTCTATTTCGCCGAAAACTTAAACACCGTAGTCTGGTGGAACTTCTCGCCCGGCTTCAGGATCGTGTTCGGGAACGCCGGATGATTCGGTGAGTCCGGAAAATGCTGCGTTTCCAGGCAGAACCCGTAGCGCCGCTTGTACACTTTGTTGTCCTTGCCGGTAATCGTCCCGTCGAGGAAGTTGCCGGTATAGAACTGGACTCCCGGCTGCGTAGTTGAAACTTCCAGCACCCGACCCGTAGTCGGCTCGTAAACCCGCGCTGCCAGCACCAGGCCCGATCCTTTGCGATTGAGCACGAAGTTGTGATCGTAACCGTGCCCGAGCACGAGCTGGTCGTAGTTGTCCTCGATGCGCGAGCCAATCCGCGTCGGCTTCGTGAAATCGAACGGCGTTCCTTTCACCGGACGCAGTTCTCCGGTCGGGATCAGGTTCTTATCCACCGGCGTGAACCGGTCGGCATTGATCATGATTTCGTGATCCAGAATGTCGCCATCTCCCTGTCCCTTGAGATTGAAGTAGCTGTGCTGGCTCACATTGATCGGAGTGGCCTTGTCGGTCGTGGCTTCGTAGTCGATGACCAGTTCGTTCGTATCGGTCAGCGTGTACGTGACCTTCATGTGAAGATTGCCGGGGAATCCATCATCGCCGTCGTGGCTCAGATAGCTGAATGCCACGCCAGTCTTACCTTTCAGCGGTTCGGCGTCCCAAACGACTTTATTGAATGTCTTGTCGGTGCCGCCATGCAGAGTATTGGGGCCGTCATTCTTCGGAAGATGATAAGTTTTGCCATCGAGGGTGAATTCACCATTCGCGATGCGGTTGGCGTAACGCCCGACAATCGCGCCAAAGTACGGCGGATTCGGAATATATCCTTCGAGCTTGTCATGCCCAAGAACGATGTCGGCAATCTGCCCCTTCCGGTCAGGGACCTTGATCGAAATAATAATGCCGCCATAATTCATGGCCTTGATTTCGACGCCGTGAGAATTCGTAAGAGTGTACAAGTTGACTTGCCTCCCATCCTGCGTGCCGAAGGACTGTTCCTGAACTCCAGGTTTGGAAGAAGTGGATTGCGCGATGACCATTCCACCCAGTAGGAGAACGATTATGCTAAGCGACACGAGTCTCTGCATCATGGGCGAAAGTGTACTACTATCATAAATTTCCTGCTGGCCGCCGGCCTACTTCTTGTACGGCCACTGCGCCTTGGTGAACAGCGCGCCATCGATCCAGATCGTTTGCCCGCTGATGAACGATGCTCCTTTGCTGGCGAGGAAAACGACGGTCGGTGCGATGTCGCCAGCCGTTCCCACACGGCCCATCGGAGTCAGTTTCGACCACGTTCCGGCATAGTCCGGATCTTCGGTTCGCGTCCGCTCCGATTCGATCGATCCCGGCGCGATGCAGTTCACCCGGATTCCGTATTGTCCCAACTCGACCGCAGCCTCTTTGGTGAACATCTCGATTCCGCCTTTGCTCGCCGTGTATGCGACCAGCGACGGAAACGCCAGCTTATTGCAGCCGGAGCCAAGATTCACGATGCACCCGCCGCCGTGGTCTTTCATATGCCGCGCCGCCTGCTGCGTGCACAAGAAGCAACCCTTCAGGTTCGTATCGATCACGAGGTCCCATTCGTCCTCGGTCACGTCGAGCAGCGGTTTCCAGGTCTGGACTCCCGCATTGTTCACCAGCAGATCGAGTCGCCCGAATGCGCCGATGACGCGGTCGAACATCGCTTTCACCTGGTTGCTCGACCGAATGTCGGCCTCAATGTACAGCACATCGCCAGGGCCGGGCGTTTGTGCCGCCCGAATCTCCGCGACCGTCGCTTCGACCATCGGAGCAGGATCGTTGTAGTAATTGATCGCGACGCGGTAACCGTTTCGCGCCAACTCCAGCGCAATTTCTTTCCCGATACCGCGGCTTCCTCCGGTCACTAAAGCTGTCTGGCTCGGCATGCACACCTCTGTCACTGCTCAAAGTATGAAGCACAGAATGATAGCGAAATCGGGTCATTTGGGCAGGAAAGAGCCAGGAACCACAAACTTAGCCGTGAAACCTCGGCTTACTCGACAGTGAAAGTGGCACTGCGTACCGCGCTGCTTCGCCCGGCGGAATCGGTCGCTTGAGCCTCCACCCGGTATTCGCCCTTCGGCAGTTGGGCGATCGACAGATCGCCTGCAAAAGCCATTACCCTACTGCCGGGCCGTTCATACGACTTAGCATCAGTCGGATAGAACTCAAATTTCTTCTCTCCCGTGTGAGCGTCCACAATTCTCACATGGGCCTTCACATCTGTTTTTGATTGTTCGTCAGACACTGGCTGATACACCTCAAAATATGCCATGACATGCTCGCTGGGCTTAAAGCGTGTTCTCGACGCTGGCGTGAATTGCAGGCCGTGGCTCACGAGTGGCACATATCGCGGCGCAAGATTCACTGCCTCAGCCTCCTCAGCCGCCACCTTCGCGTCTCGGTATCGATTGCAGAGAACCACCGAACTGATCGCAGGGTGCTTGCCGTCATTACCGTCAATGGCAAGTGGGACTACAACTCGGCCGAAGCTCTGTCCGTCGCTCAAAACGACTCGCAGCTCGTATTCTGCTCCGGCAGGCAGATCAATTTGCGTTTCGTAATGACTCGGCAGGCTCCCAGCCTCGGTTATTAGATTTGCCATCAAGCGTGTTCCAGACGCGCAACATGCGAAATCGCTGAAGCGCGCAGCAATGGTGTGATCCTTGTGATATGCCACACCCAAAACTCCAATGGTCGCCTGCAAGTCTGTTCTAAAGAACTTATGTGTGAGTTTGCTCCAAGGGAACCCGAGGACGATATCGACCCGCGCCGTTTGACTATTCGTATAAAAAAGACCGGCCTGAACGGACAACGGAATCCATTCCCGCTTACGCGAGTCCAAATCCTTCTCCATTTGCGTCCCAAACTTTGTTCCTCGCAATGGATCGTTTGGTGGATTGCTGAGATAGCAGTAATGATCGGTTGCGTATACGGCCGCATGAGGCTGGTCAACCGTAACCTTCACCTTGCGGCACTTACCCGATTCGGGTCTGGTGGGCACATACCCGACTCGGTAGAAGTGATTCAATGGAGCCGGCTCCCAAAGGGTTCCCAGATCGATGGTGCTCCATTTCGCTTGGGGTGTGTGTGACCACTCAGCATGGAGTCCAAAGTTATCGCGAGCAGTAAACAGTGCCTCTTGTTCGTATCGAACGCTGTCGATCTTCTGTTCCACGCCATCCTCAAAAACATGGAAGTCTTTCGCACCAAGGCCATGGATTACAAAGTCGCGCAAACAATCGCTTGCAGCAGAGGGCACGGAAAACGGCAGGTTGTTGAACCTCTGCTGATCAGCAATCCGGCACTCCCTGTAAGCATCAGTGGCGGTGTACATGTTCTTCTGGCCATAAACCTCCGTGTGGATCAGGACCAGGTTCGACTCAACCCGGATTGAAAACGGGTCCTCAGTTTGTGCACTTGCGAGGATGGACATCAAGACCGACGTGCACGCCAGCACCCAAGCGTAAAAAAGTACAGTCCGGCGTGATCTCATCGGCATCTGTTTGAAGAATCTCTCATTCGCGGTATGGCCACTCTTTTCAAACGAGCGCCGCCACGTCGCCCACAATTTCGTGCCTATCCTTGCCTCATACTACAAGATCGCCGCCGCATGACCGCAGGCAAGTTGGCGCTTAAGGAACAGATCGCGAGGATAGAGCCCCGAACGAGTCCTATCCGGTCTTCTCAGACAACGCCAGCCTCGACTCGACCTGAACCTGGCAGAAACTGCAACACGTGCTTCCCCTCAAATCGATCCACTCCACGGCGTGCGAAGAGGCCATCGCACAGCGATAGTCCTGGCAGTGGCGCAGGTCGAGCGTGTGCCCCAGTTCGTGAACTGCTTCTTTCAGCAGACGTTCCCTAAGAAGGACGTCGTCCTTGTCGAGACCGTAGAATTCCTGCCGCAATCGATAAGTCGACACCAGCGCACACGGTCCGCCAATCTGCGCTTCGCCGAACACGTACTTCAAAATCGGGATATAGAGATCGACGTCGGCCACCGCAAGGAACCGCCAATCCCTCGGCCGCACCAACTTCACCACGCGCTCCAGCAATTCGGACGAATGAAACTGCTGGCGCTCGGGATGATACGACGGCGCAGGATCAAGATCGAACGGCAGGATTTCGCACGTGATCGGCAGGCAGCGGGGCAGGGCGTCGCGCAAGTCCTCGAGAACCGACAATTCGGTCGTACCAACGCGAAGCAGGTGGACGAGATTCATTCTGAGTGCCCGCTCCGATTCTAGTTCCTGCTTCCGGCAGGAGTGCGACTCCATCCGTACCGCTTCAGCTTGTGGTGGAGCGTCACCCGGTCAATGTCGAGCACGTCGGCTGCGCGGCTCTGATTTCCGCCACATTCCTCGAGCACTCGGAGGATATGCGCCCGCTCGATTTCATCCAGGCTGCGGCCCCCCGCCAGGGCAGGCGTAGGCTGTTGCTTGAAGATGAAGTCCTGCTCGCGCAGTTCCGGTTCCTGGGCCACAACCATGGCGCGCTCGACTGCATTCTCCAATTCGCGGACGTTCCCCATCCACGGCTGTTCCTGCAGTTGCGCAAGCGCACCGGGCGAGATGCGAATAATGTGCTTGTTCATCGCCAGCGCAAACTTCCGCGCAAAATGCTCGACCAGCAGCGGGATGTCCTCGCGCCGATCACGCAGCGGAGGCAGTTCGATGTGAAAAACATTCAGCCGGTAGTAAAGATCGGGCCTGAAGGTCCCGTCTTCGATCATCGTCTCTAGATTCTTGTTGGTCGCGGCCACGCAGCGGAAATCGACTTTAATGACCTGGTTTCCGCCGACTCGCGTGATCTCGCGCTCCTGTAGTACACGAAGTAGATCGGTCTGAGTTTTGAGACTGATGTCGCCGATCTCGTCGAGGAATACCGTACCGCCCTCGGCAATTTCAAACTTGCCCTTCTTCCGGTATTGCGCGCCAGTGAACGCTCCCTTCTCATGCCCGAAGAGTTCGCTTTCCAGCAGAGTCTCGGTTAGCGCTCCGCAGTGGATCGCGACCAGTGGATGAAATCGTCTCATGCTCGCAGCATGAATCGCGCGAACGACGAGTTCCTTGCCCGTTCCACTTTCGCCCGTGATCAAGACATTCGCATCGGTCGGCCCGACGGTCTCAATCGCTTCTACGACCTTTCGCATCGCGGCGCTCTGTCCAATCAACTCGCCCGGGCGCGTGGCTTCGGCCACCGTCTCGCGCAAGCGTACGTTTTCCCTCTCGGCCCGTTTATGAGCAAGGGCGTTTTTGACCAGATGCGCAATCTCATCCGGATCGAGCGGCTTGCTGACGTAGTCGTAGGCTCCATTCTTTAATGCCGTAACCGCCGTCTCGACCGAGGCATATCCGGTCATCATGATTACGATGAGATCAGGGTCGAGTTCATGCAGCCTGCGCTGGAGTTCGATTCCGTCGGTGCCGCGCATCTTGATGTCAAGCAGCGCAACGTCCCATTTGTTCTCGGCCATGCGGGTCAGCGCATCGCTCGCGCTCTCGGCCGTGCCGATTTCGTAACCCTCTTCGCGGAACCACTTTCCCAGAGAATCGCGGACGCTCAATTCATCGTCGACGATCAACAACTTGCCTTGCGTTTCCACGTCGATCACCTCCCGCTGACAGCAGCGGCAATTTCGTTGTTCGTTTTCGCGTTGACTTCCTTTGCCCTTTCATCGGAAGGCAGGGTCACGGTGAATGTCGTGCCACGCCCCACTTCCGACTGCACTTCGATCTTTCCGTGATGGCGTTCCAGAATGCTTTGGCTGATTGCGAGTCCCAGTCCAACGCCGCGCCCGGTTTCTTTGGTTGTGAGGAAGGGCTCAAAAATGCGCGGCAGAATGTCGGCTGGAATGCCCGCACCGTCATCGCGCACGACAATGCGGACGGCGTTTTCCTCGCCGTTATAGAAGCTCGTCAGCCACAGATTTCCGCCCTGAGGCATAGCGTCCAGGGCGTTCATGATGAGCGCCAGAAGAACCTGCTCGATCTGCGCGGCATCGCAGAGCACTGCGGGCAAATCGGGATCGAGTTGCTGCTGCACCTGAATTCCGGCCAGGTCGAACTGGTGCTGTACAAGCCGCAGCGATCGATCGATCACCTGATTAAGATTCGCCTTCTGCAGATTCATCGGCGTCGTGCGGGAGAAGGTCAGCAGATTCTTCACCAGGTCACCGCAACGCCGGCTCTCCGATGCGATCAGATCCAGAGAGTCGCAAATTTCGCGCCGCTTGCTCTGGACGCCATCAGACTGATCGATCCATTTCCGCAGGAGCTTGGCATAGGTGAGAATTCCCGATAGGGGATTGTTGATCTCATGCGCCAAAACGGCCGCCATCTTGCCGATGGACGCCATCTTTTCCGTGTGCAGTGCATGCTCGTGGGCGCGTTTCAATTCAGCGGTCTTTCGTTCGACGCGCTGTTCCAATGTTCGGGTCCAGGCTACATTCTCGTTGTGCTCCGCTTCCAGTTCTCGGCTCATTCCGTTGAAGGAACTCGCCAGTTCACCCAATTCATCGTGAGAATGAACGTCGATCTGATACCCGAGATCGCCCGATGCCAGTTTTTCTGTTCCTTTCTGCAGGGCGGTAACGGGTTTGCCGATGACCCGCCAGACCACAAGCCAACTCATCAGCACAATCAACAGCAACGCACACGCTGTGTAAACGATAAGCTCTCGCGTGCTCTCGGCGAGTTGCTGGTCCGCTTTGGCAAGCGACAGATTGGTATCGAGCACGCCAAGAATTTGCTGCTCTGCGGGATGCGCGTGGCACGACGCATTCGAGCATGCGGGCTGATTCTCGATGGGAGTGATGATTCCCAGCACGCGTGCTCCGGATGCCTTGCGGTAAATGCGAAATCGATCGGGACGATTGACCTTCGCGAGCGGCTGGGATTGCGCATGGCAGGCATAGCAGGCCTCGGCTGTTTTATCGACGACATGGTTCTGCTCCGCCGGGTCAGTCGTGTAAGTGATCCGCCCATCCTGGTCAAAGATGCGGATCTTCTCCATACCAGGCTGGTCCGCCATCGTTTTGATCGACCGGTAGAGGCCTTCACGGTCGTTTCGCAGCATGTAGTCGGATGTGCCGTGCTTGACGACCTCGCTGATGCGCTCGGCGCTAAGAAGGGTGTACTGTTCCAGATGTTGGCGGTGCAGCCGGACGTTAAGGTAGCCAAGGAGCGCGAAAATGACGACCATCGCTCCCAGCAGCAATATGTTCAGCTTGGCGCTGAGGCTGTGAGTCAGCCGTATCCAGCGCCCGCGGTTTGATTCAGTCTCCTGCATTGTCCAGCACCGGCGAAGCCGCAACGTCAAGCGCGGGCTCTTGTTCCGCTTCCGGTTGCAGATGTTCTGCCGGGAAAATCGGCAAATATTTCACGGCGAGCCCGAACGCCGCGAATCCGATTGCGATGATCATTCCCGTCACCGCCAGCTCCGTCCACTTGGGGAAGTAGCGCACTCCTGTCGATCCCTCCATCCCCGTGATACTCACGTTCATCCGGTTCGTAATAAATCCGAGGACTACGAGCACTGCGGAGAAGTAGAGGCCAGTGGGACTGTTCCGCACCTTCGGTTGCACGAGCAAGATCAACGGAAGAATGAGTGCGAGCGAGATTTCCAGCCAGAAGAGATAAGTTTCATATCCCGGATGAAACGCCAGCTTCAGAGCGCCCCGGTTGGCAAGGTCCTCAATGCGGAGAATTCCATACACGCCTAGCACCACGATCAGCACACGTCCGAGTTCCTGCAGCACGGGAAGTTCGAGCTGCAGCCCGAAATGTTTGGAGCTCATCGACGATTCGAAGATCGTCATTGCCAGGCCCACCGCAATCGCCGACAGGAAGAAGAACGCCGGCAGCAACGGCGTGTACCAGAACGGATGCAGCTTCTCGGGGACGATCAAATACAGTGTCCCGAGCGAGGACTGGTGCAGCGTCGAAAGCAGGACTCCCAAGATCACGAGCGGAATCAGAATCGCCCGCACAAGCTTCAGCGGCTTCTCCATCTTGAATCGCTCCAGCACAATCGGAGAGAACTCAAGCGCCAGCACTGTCGTGTAAAGCATTACGCAATACGCCACCTCGAACATCACCGAGTGCGGATTGCGCATGATCAGCGGATGCCATATGTTGTACGGCTTGCCCAAGTCGTACATCAGAGCCGCGCAAACCAGGATGTATCCGAGAAACGCGGTCAAAATCGTGGGTCGGATGATCGAATGCAGCCGCTTGATGTTCAGGATGTGCACCGCAGCGGTCAAGGTAAAGCCGCCGGCCGCGAGCATCACTCCGCAGAGAACGTCGAAGCTGATCCAGATTCCCCAGGGAAACTGATCAGACAAGTGCGTGGAAGCGCCGAGCCCTTGCGTGAAGCGGATGAATGTCGCGTACACGCCCGCGGCCATGATGAAAAGAAAGACAAGCTTCCAGAAAGTCAACCGGAATCCTGCATTGCGGGCCATTAGCGCTTGCCTCCATTCTTCTTTTCAGCTGCCTCGCGCGCCTCCGCGAGCGCAACTTCTTCGCGACGATGCGTAATCCACCAGACGCCTCCCAGCACCATTCCGCCAAGCGGCACAAAATCCGGAATGTGCGACAGAATGCGGTACGTGAGCATGGGCAGCGGATCTTTGGATATGTCGGCGCGGTATCCGAACGTCTCAAAGGGGACGGACGAGAGCAGCAGTACGGAGGTCCCACCGACTTCTTCCAAGCCGTAGATGTGGTTAACGTAGTTGCCGGGGTTTTCGCGGATGCGCTTCTGGGCCTCGGCAATCAATTCATCGCGCTCGCCAAATTTGGTCGCTCCCGTGGGGCAGATCTCCGCGCAGGCCGTCTGTTTTCCCGCCGCCACGCGATCCGGGCACATCACGCACTTCTGCACCTTGGGGAATAGCTTCCCCCATTCATACTTCGGAACGCTGAACGGGCACGCCACCATGCAGTAGCGGCAGCCCATGCATTTCCCCGGATCGTAGGTGACCGGGCCCAGGGCCGTCTTCTTCAACGCGCCCACCGGACAAACCGAGGCGCAGGAGGGATCATTGCAGTTCATACAAAGGCGGCGCATGAACTTGTCGCCCTTGGTCATAATGCAGGTCAGTTTGTGCGCAGACTGATATTCCTCGGTAGCGATGGTGTCGTCATAAGGAAGATGATTCTGCGTGGCGCAAGCTTGCTCGCACTGCCTGCAGCCGATGCACATCGTTGAGTCATATAAGAGTGCTTTGCTCATGAAATATTTCTCCGGACGCGGCGGCTCGAGCCGAACCAGCGGGCCGGAATCCTTTCGACTGATACCTGCGCTGAATGAGGAGTTAGGAGCGATTACCGACGTAACCGCAACGGAAATCGAGCCCCAAACAAGCTGCCTTTCACCTCATCCGAGCAGACGCTGTCGCGAAATTCAGCAGCTTCCGACAGGTACGAGTTTCAATAATCAGAGGAAATTCATCCGTGACCCCCATCACCGCTTTGCGTGATGGTCGTCAACAGGATTTCCCGACGAGGCTGTTGCGAAATTCGAAGGCAGTTGCTTTTCTCATCACAGTGGTGATGCGGATCGCATCACCACCCGTTAAACCGATTAACTCGCTGTGAATGCAGGCCTTGTGCCGCATTTCGTACGTGAAGCGGGGACTTAGAGTGGTAAGCAATGTTGCGACCTTCATCGAAACACGCTGCTGCGTTTTTCCGCAGCGCTCCCGGCCGGGAATCGCGAGTCGCCCATAACTCATTCACAACGCGCCGGATGGCTTCGACAGATCAGCTCGCCTGATCAAACGTTCCGCTTTGGCGAAGTGATTGCCTTTAGAAATGCGAGAGCTGCCGAGAAGTGAACGGCACTCCAGGCGAGGTGAGTTATGACAGTCATCATGGTATTGCTGACGTTCGCAATCTTCTTACTGATCGATTACGTTCGCACTCAGAAATTCGCAAAACAGCCGGCAGTGCAGGCTGCTCGTCGTGAAGCCGCGCCGCGCGTCATCCCCGCGTTGGTCGCGGGCTTTCAGGTGCCCGAAAATGTCCGCTATCACGCCGGCCACACCTGGGCTCTGAGCGAGAGCCACGAGATGGTTCGTGTTGGTATGGACGATTTCGCGTCGAAGCTCATCGGCAAGATCGAGAGCATCGCTCTTCCGCAGCGTGGACGCTGGGTCCGCCAGGGTCAGAAGATTTGGACCATTTCCCGCGACGGCAAGTCGGTTGACATGATTTCCCCGATCGAAGGTACGATCACCGACGTCAACGACGCCGTTTCAAAGAATCCTGAACTGGCGCGCACCGATCCCTATGGTGATGGCTGGATGGTGAAAGTCCAGGCTCCAGACTCGAAGATCAACTTCCGCAACCTGCTCGGCGGGACGCTGGCGCGGCTCTGGACTGAATCCGCTGCCATGCAGCTCCGCAACAAGATGCCGGCATTCGCTGGCGCGCTCGCCCAAGATGGCGGAGTGGCGGTCGACGATCTGACCGCCCATATGCCCGACGAAGACTGGGCGACGATCACAAGAGAATTCTTCCTGTCCTAATGACTGGTCGAGGAAAAGAGTACACCTCGCCCGCTTCTGTCAGCCGCCCGGGACCACTCCCGGGCGGCCTATTTTGGGGAAGCGCTACTCAGAAAGGACTCGCTCCGCAACCGGCCGCGAGAAAGACCGCAGAATCAGGACGCCAACCGCGACAGCAGAACTTAACATGATCACCCGCAGATATTGCGCGGGCGGAACAGTGGCATCCCCGAAGGTTGTCCGCATAAGACCGAAAGTCGCGCTGCCGGCGCATAGCGCAAAGTAAATCCGCTCCCAGGCGCACCGCGAGACACGGACCAGCCAGCCGAGGATCGAAGCGACGATCAGGTAAATGGAAATCAGGACAAAGTCGCCCGTCGCGCCGGACCGGTGGAGAATTCCGGCCTTCGGTGAAAGGAATCCGTGCATTGCAACGCCGAGGAACACGACGGAATGAATCAGCGCGATCAGCGCTCGCTTGCGATTGTTGAGTACCCCAAACTCATTCATGGCAGCAAGTTCAGTCTCGCCGATCTGATCTGGATTTCGGTGTGACCTCCTGTACCCCTTTTTGTGATTAGGATCACAGCATGCCCGCTCTGGCATCCTCCCGATTCCCGGTGGTACCATCGCCAGCCATATGACGAACCGATGTGCCCGCGCCGCTTTGCTTTCATTTCTGTGTCCATTCCTGCTCGCCGCATGGTCATCCGCTCAAACGCACCCCGTTGTCCTGCACGCAGCGCGCATGCTCGACGTAAAAAGCGGCAAGATGATCGAGCCCGCCGAAATCCTCGTCCAAGGTGATCGCATCTCCGAAGTCGGCAAGTCCGTCAAGCATCCCGCCGGAACCGAAGTCATCGACCTGGGAGATCGCACTCTGCTCCCCGGATTGATCGACGCCCACGTGCACCTTTTCCTTCATCCGGGCGCGGAAGACATGCAGACAGTGGTGGAATCCGTGCCACAGCGCACGATCACCGCAACTCTTCAAGCCCGCGACGATCTGATGGCCGGATTCACGGCGGAGCGCGATATGGGCACAGAAGGCGCGGGATCGGCCGACACAGCCATCCGCAACGCCATCAACCAGGGCAGCATTCCCGGGCCGCGCCTGCGCATCAGCGGCAACGCCATCAACATTCTCGGCGGACACGAGGACGCCATCGGATACAACCCCGAGCAGCATGTCCTGCCCAACGCGAACTACGCCAACAACGCCGACGAACTCATCGCCGTGATGCGCGAGCAATACAAAGAAGGTGCGGACTTCACAAAGATCTACGAGACCGGCGCCGACTCCATCAAGGACGGCCATCTCTCGACTCCCTACCAATACACCGAACCGCAACTCGAAGCTGCCGTGAAAGAGGCGGCCCGCCTAGACAGAAAGATCGCCGTTCACGCCACCGGAGAGCCCGGAACGCTCTATGCCGCGCAGGCCGGAGTTGCGTCGATCGATCATGCCGACCAGCTCAGCGATGAAACGATGCGGCTGATGAAAGAGAAAGGCATCTTCGCAGTCCCGACTTTCACCATCTTCGAATACTTCGCCGAGCACGCAGCCACGCCAGCGCAAAGCGCGCACGAGCATGAGATCCTCGATCTCAAGATCGAGCAGTTCAAGAAGCAGATTGCCGCTGGAGTTCCAATGGCCGTCGGCTCCGACGTGGGCCCGTTTCCGCATGGTACGCAAGCGCGAGAGTTGGTCCTGATGGTGAAATATGGCCTGTCGCCACTAACCGTCCTGCAGGACGATCTGCTCAACGGATCGAAGCTGCTCGGATGGGAAGGTCAAATCGGTGCTCTCGAGCCCGGTAATTTTGCCGACGTGATCGCCGTCGCAGGCAACCCGCTGCAGGACATTTCCCTCGTGCAAAATGTCAGCTTCGTGATGAAAGGCGGGGTCATTTACAAGAAGTGAGAACGTATAAAGAGTGAGACAGTTTATTAAGAGTAGAGGTGGGAAAGTGTATAAGAGGTCGGGAAGCCGGCCCATAGGTTTTGGGAAGGGTACGGCTTCAGGCCGTGCCGATCAGGACCTCATAATGACGGCGGCTTCAGCGGCTGGGGGCCAGAGATACCTCTTTCCTGTTGCGTTGAAGGGTTCCAAAACTCCTGGCCACAGAAAACCGCTGGTAAAGACCTGCAAAATTGTGCACAATTACTTCGGTTCTAATAAAAGACGTGAGCTAAATCTCGAAATTGCGCGAACTTGGCGTGAATTCCCGATTTGGTCCGTGGTGGTAGGATTGCCCTCTCCCAAAGTGCTCCGCTCGCGCGTGAGCACTTATGACCCTTCGACCCTTTTCTAATGTTCTCCGCATCAGCCTTCCGGCAGTACTAGCCGCAGCGTTCCTGTGCCTGCCATCTCTGGCGCAAGGACCATCGCCGGACCTTCCAGACGCTCCAGTCGCTTCGGTCGAGCCCGTGCACGCGGCGATCACGCCGGATCGGGCCCTCGTCGTGCCGACGCGTACGGAATCGCAGCACCGCTTCTGGGACCGCGAGAACATCGTTCTCTTCAGCGCCACGGCAGCGCTGAACGCCGCCGATTTCGCCATCACCCGCGCTAACCTGCAAAGCGGAGGCCAGGAACTCAATCCGATCGTCCGCGTCTTCGGACGCTCCACCGCCGGCCTCGCCGTAAACTTCGCCGGAGAAACCGCCGGAGTCATGAGCATCAGCTACTTCTTCCACCGCACCGGCCACCACAAACTCGAACGCGCGATTTCGCTGGTCAATATCGGCGGCTCGGCGGGGGCGGTGAGCTACGACCTCGCAAACCGGTAGAGACCAATTCGGGCGTACTTAAGGAGAATCCACCCGCACTGAATCCTGATTATTTTTCCGGACGAAAGAAAAGGCCGCGCCTGGCAGCGCGGCCTTTTTAGTCCAGCAGGGGCGTCCCAGCGACGCCACGCTTGTTGTTAGAAGCGAACGCGTGCTCCAATCTCGATCTGCCTCGGTTGGGCTTCTCCCAGCAGACTGCCAAAGCCTCCCGGAGCCGACGACCCATCGAATAGTCCCGTATTGCCAACGGGGTCGAGCCACTGGTTATGGTTGAACACGTTGGCAAACACACCCTGGAACTCCAGATTCACATTTTCAGCCACGTGAACGACCTTCTTCAAACTGAAGTCCATGTTCCAGTAAGGCAGGCCACTAAGGCCGCCGGCTCCGCCGTTCCTGGTATCGAGGCCCAGAATCGGGTTCCGCCAGTTGTTGGCTTCAGCCGGGCCGTTCTTGAAGATATTGAAGGGCAGCTGTCCCGAGCAGCCGAATCCCGCACCGATGGATGTGCAGAACGCGTTTTGGCTCGGGTCAGCATAGGCGTGTCCGCTCTGGTATGACCCAATTGGAACAGCATTCTGGTTGCTGAAGAAGTTGTTGTTGTCGCCAGATCCGAATTCTTCGCTATCACCGGTCGTCGTGTAGACCTCGATTGGCGTGCCGGAACCAGCCGTAAAAATGCTTGCCATCGTCCACCCACCTAGCACATGACCTAAGAATCCATGTTGCGATACATAGACTTGAGGTGAGTACACCATAAACATGTTGTACACATACTTACGGTCGTAACCCTGGCGTCCGTACATCTGCTTCAGATTGAACACGTCTTCAGCCGTGTATTCGCTGGTGGCCTGAACGAACGCACCCTCGCCGAGCGCTTTCGACCATGTGAAGTTCGACTGCATAGTCAAACCTTTCCAATCGGCCATCTTCAATGACACAAAAGCAGCGTTGTAGTTGCCGGATCCAACACTGGCATTCATGCCAACGCCGGAGGTCAACTGCCCCTGGCAACCAAGGGTATTTGAGCCATTGCAGGTTCCAGGAATCGGACTGTTCATCATACTTCTCGGGAAGGCAAACGCCCCACCTGAACTGCCGTTCACGGAAGTGCAAGTGCCGGTTCCGCCCGGACATCCGACTCCGGCATCCAAGTTACTCCACATATCCCAGACAAGAGCGTTCGCGAAATTACCTCCCTCATTGGCAACCACGGCAGCGGTGCAAGTGGCGAAGCCCGTGCAGTATCCCGTGCCCGCGAGCGCGCTCTCAAAGAACGGCTGCGATGTCACCGCGCCGGCGTTGGCCGCACAATTCCCACCTCCGAGTCCGGCAACTCCTCCGCAGTATTGCATCACAACATTCTTATAGGCGTTAGCAAAGCTCTGCCCGCCCATAGTCATCATGTAAGGAACGGCGTTGATGTTCATCGGCAGATACTCGTGAGTAATTCGACGCCCGATATACCCGAGTTCCATGGAAAGCCTGTGCGAGAGTTGCCGCTGAATCGTTAAATCGAACGAGTCGATCACGTTTGGGCGGAAGTGAGGATCCAGACCTTCACCGGCGCCGGCCGCGATCGCGTTGTAACCAGGAAAGTCAGGTTGAGGCAGAGTTGGACTCGCTGCCGGAATCGGTGCAGTCAATCCATCTACGCCGATTCGGAATGCGGTAGTCGGGTCCGCCGAGTGATTAGCGCCGCAGCCGCTGCCAGTTGCGCCGCCGATGCACTGCACTGGCTGGATCAAGCCCGTGCCAAGGAGCGGAACGAGCACGAGATCCACGCCGTTAAGCCGCCCGTATTGACGGGAGTAGCCCCCGCGAATAACGGTGTCTTGAGACCCGAAGATCTTTCCGCTTAATGAATCGGGGTCGAAGTGCGGATTCCATGCCGCCGCGAAACGCGGGCTGAACTGGCCATAGAACGGCTGATAGGGGTATTTCAATCCGCCCGCAGTATTGCCAACCAGGGCAAATCCAACTTCAGGGTTGTAGACCTGACCCTGGAGAGCGGCGCGCTGCCGCTGAGCCAGATACGCCATGGTGTCAAGTTGCTGTCCCGAGGCATCAACCACTTCTACCTGCTTGCCCGCGGACTCAACAGGTGGCATTTCCAAGGCATAGCCCAAGCCGTACGTGAACGTGAACGTCGGTTTCAGGTGCCAGGTATCGCTGAAATACACGTTGTAGTAAGGGATCGTACTTTGGTCAAACGCAGGAGTTAGCGGCGGGTTCAACGCCAGGTTGGTCCCGGAGCGCGTGTAAGCCGTTTGGGCAATGGAGACGATTCCCAGAGCGGCCGCCATCAGCGAATTGCATTTCGCGGAGGACGTCATAATAGATGCGGTACTGCACAGGGTAAAGTCCGAAGCGAGCTGGGATCCGGACGATCCGTTACCGAGCTCGTAGACCGGCTGGTAGTTGATTCCCCCGCCATTGTCCGTACGTTGATGCCAGTTGAAGTTGTGCTGGTAAATTCCGCCGATCTGGAATAGATGGTTGCCTCTCAATATCGAAAGGTCATCGCGGAACATGTGGTCTTTGCCATCCCAGAAACGAGTTCGGGTATTCTGTGTGTTCACGTTGTAGGGACCCAAGTCCTGCAGTCTCGATTGACCACTTTCGATTTCCAAGGCTCCGCCCATCCCGGTGCACAGAGTGCAGTTTTGGACAAGGTCGCCGGAGCGATTCCAAGCCCACCAGTTCCGCAGAAAGCTGTAGTGGAAATCGTTCGTCACATTGTTGCTGATGTTGCTAGTCAGGCCCGCAACAAGGTACCAAGGCTCTACCGGATCGCCGGAGAGGGATGTAGGCTGCCCTACCTTGTCCCCCTTGATAGCGCCGCCGATATCCACCTGATCGTCCGTCTGCTGCTGTTGGTTAAAATAACGGTAGCTTGCCATGAAGTGTTCCTTGGACCCGAAGTCATGGTCGAGACGCGCAACGGCGAACTTGCTCTTCAAAGGCAGGCTAAGCGTCCCTTGATACCCTTGTACGTTGGCTCCGTCGCACTGCGTTCCCGCCTGACAGGTGGAATTCGGAGCTGGCATGAAGTTGTTCCATATCTGCCCGACGATAGGATTCAACCCCAAGCCACGAGGATCATTAGCTGCGAGACTGTACGTCGCGCCGGTAGTAGTATCTGTCAGAAGACCTGCCCGCAAGTTGGCAGAAGGAACGTTTCTCACGTAAGTTTCTGCTTGCGGATAGTTGAAACCCTCAAAGTTGAAGAAGAAGTAAGTCTTGCCCCCGAGAACCTCCTTCGGAATAAGCGGCCCTCCCAAGGCAAATCCGTAGCGGTTGTAGTGATAGCTCGGAAGTCCCCCTGTTGGCGGATTGCCGTTTACTTGGGCAACAATAGCGTTGTAGCTATTTTGGTAGGTGTTTCCCGACCAATTATTGTCTCGATAGTATTCGTACGCTGTGCCGTGGAACGTGTTTGTTCCACGCTTGGTCACGACCTTGACTTCCGCGCCCGACGAACTGTTGAAGTCCGCAGTCTGGTTGGCGGTATTCACTTTGAATTCTTCGACGCTATCGGCAGGAGTCGGCATCACGCCGGAGGGCTTGCTGTACGAAGTGTATTGAGCCGCCACACCGCCTGTAGGATCTCCAATCGTATTCGCTGCAACACCGGAAGTGTAAACGCTGCCGCCGCCGTCCATGTCGTTCGTGTTATTGCCGCCATCGAGGGAGAAGTAGTTCTCATCGACCACCGCCCCACCGACGCTGCCATCGGGAGCGACACCCGGCTGCAGTTCGATAAACGTATTTACGTCGCGGCCGATGCTGGGCAGATTCTCAATCGCGGTCGGTGAGACAGTATTCCCAACTGTGGCGTTCATCGTCTGCAGTTCGGTACCGACCGAGGTTACTTCGACGACAACATTCCCGCCGCCGACTTGCAGAGCCATATTCAGGGTGATCGCTGAACCAACGCTGACCGTAGCCTTTGTCTTCGACGTGGAGAAACCTTGCTTCGAAATGGTGACCTCGTAAGAACCTGGAGGTATGTCAACAAAGATGTATCGCCCGGCAGCATTGGTGCTTACATTACGCGCAGTTTTCGTTGCAGGATCGGTCAGCGTAACTGTTGCGCCGCTGACAACCGCTCCAGACGGATCTGTAATTGTGCCGGCTACCGTGCCTGTACTGGTTGACTGCGCCCAAACGTTGGGCGCGCTGATGGCGCAAACAATCGCCAGACCCACGATGAGAACCACGTATCCCCAAGACCTCAACTCGCTGCGGACGCACATAGCAAAAGCCCTCCTGAAAACGAAGAGTGTTCCGCGAAAATCACGCGGAATTTTCCGTATCGCGACTGCGTTTTTCTGAGAGACCCGTGGGTATTCGGGAATCAGTACATTACTGAGAGAGAAGACTTAACTTGTACCCGGCCCCGAAAACCCCTTGATAGGCGCGGAACACTAACACCATCGATAGGACAAAAACAAGTAATAATTGTATGGATCTGCTTTTTTAATGATTATTGAGCCAACTGATTGAAAATACGATAGCTAGTAGTATCCCAATCCTGCTGCGAAGGCCGCTTTGATCGAAAATGTTTGCCTTGTTATGTAGTGTTATTTGCCAAATACAGCACGCTGTCTTGAGAAGTTATGTATGTTCGATGCCTTGTTTTCTGCATGAGGTATGGATGGAACCTGTCCACGAATATTGGCGATAGCCACCGGTAGTACTGCTCCTGCGCCCACCAGGTTGATAAGATTAGTACCCTAAGTGAAAGACGGCGCGACTCGGCGTCGCAACGCTTCTCGAAAGACGAAACTATGAAGATCGCCAAAGATGTCACCGAACTCATCGGACACACTCCGCTCGTTCGTCTGAACAAAGTTACCGAAGGATGTGTGGCCGAAGTTGTCGCCAAACTCGAAAGCCAGAATCCGCTGGCGAGCGTGAAAGACCGCATCGGCATCAGCATGATTCAGGAAGCCGAGCGCGCCGGGAAAATTCATCCGGGGAAAACTATTCTCGTTGAGCCGACGAGCGGCAACACGGGAATCGGGCTGGCCTTCGCTGCGGCGGTCAAAGGTTACAAGCTCATTCTGACGATGCCTGACACAATGAGTCTTGAGCGCCGCGTGCTGCTGCTCGCATTCGGCGCCGAAATTGTTCTCACGCCCGGCCCGCGCGGCATGACCGGTGCGATCCTGAAAGCGAAAGAGATTCTCGCGAGCAATCCTGACGGGTACATGCTGCAGCAGTTCGACAATCCTGCGAACCCGAAAATTCACTTCGAGACCACTGGCCCGGAAATCTGGAACGACACCGACGGCCGCGTCGACATTCTCGTGTCCGGCGTCGGCACCGGCGGAACCATCACCGGCATCTGCGAATACATCAAGCCGAAGAAGCCTTCGTTCAAGGCCATCGCCGTCGAACCCGCGGATAGCGCAATTCTCTCCGGCGGCAAGCCGGCCCCTCACAAAATTCAGGGCATTGGCGCGGGATTCATTCCCAGCATTCTTCGCCGCGATTACATCGACGATGTCGTTACCGTGACCAACGACGAAGCAATCAACATGGCGCGCCGTCTTCCACTCGAAGAAGGATTGTTCGTCGGCATCTCTTCGGGAGCAGCAGTGGCTGCGGCGTTGAAAGTAGCCCGCCGAAAGGAGAATGCCGGCAAACTGATCGTCGCGATCCTTCCGTCGTTTGGAGAGCGCTATCTCAGCACGATTCTCTTTCAAGAGCTTCGCGAAAAGGCCCTTCACATCCCGACCGCCGAACTTCCCCCAGCCTGATCGAAACCTATGCCGCATCTGCTCTCACTCATTCGCGAAGACATGACGAACGTGATGGAGCACGATCCTGCCGCGAAGTCGCGCCTCGAAGTCTTTCTCTGCTACTCGGGCCTTCACGCCGTCTGGTTCTACAGAATTAATCATTGGTTCTGGAATCACCGTCTCTTTCTCGCTGGACGATTTCTCTCGCAATTCGCGCGCTGGCTCACCGGAATCGAAATTCATCCGGGCGCGAAGATCGGCCGCCGCCTTTTCATCGATCACGGCATGGGCGTCGTGATCGGCGAAACGTCCATCGTCGGCGATGATGTCACGCTCTACCAGGGCGTGACCCTGGGCGGCACGGGCAAGGAGCACGGCAAACGGCATCCGACGCTCGAAGACAGCGTGGTCGTCGGGGGCGGCGCGAAAATTCTCGGAAACATTGTTGTCGGCAAGAATTCCCGTATCGGCGCCGGATCCGTCGTGCTGCGCAATGTTCCGGATAATTCCACCGTCGTCGGTGTACCCGGACACATCGTCTTCCGCGAAGGCAAACGCGTTGTCATCACCGACCCCAAGCAGATCAACGACCCTCTTTCGGAAGCGCTGGCCTCTGTCGCCACCGAGGTGAAGAAGCTGCGCGAGCGTGTGCAGCGCCTGGAAGGCTCGGAAGAGCGCGCCGAGCCCGTCCCCGCATCCTTGCAGGGGATCATGGATGATCTCGACTACCAGATATGACCTTTGAAGCGTAAGATGGTCGGCTCAGAGCGCCACTTCCGACGCGGAGGTCCCGTCCGTGAAATGGATTGTTACCACCCTGTTAATTTTTCTTCTGCCTTCTCTCTGTCTCGCCGCTGAAAAAAAGGAAGAGAAGCCTAAGCCCGCGCAATCGATTTCCGAACTTCAGCAGCAGCTCGAGAAGATTCTGAAAGACACGCACACGCCAGGTGTTTCTGTCGCGATCGTGCATAAAGACGGCCCGGAGTGGGTGACTGGGCTTGGCCTCGCCGAGGTAGCGACGAACCGCGCCACAACTGCCGACACGCTGTTTCGCATCGGTTCGACGTCAAAGGCTTTCACGTCCCTGTCGATTCTCCAACTCGCCGATCAGGGCAAGCTCACGTTGCAAGACACGGTGCACGAACTCGTTCCGGATATCTGGTTCCAGAATCCGTGGGAATCAACCGATCCCATCCGAGTTGTGAATTTGCTGGAACACACCACCGGCTGGGATGACATGCACCTGCGCGAATATGCGATGCAGGCGCCGGATTCAATGACCGTCGAGCAGGGACTCGACTACGATCACCGCTCGCGCATCTCGCGCTGGCCTCCCGGGACGCGCATGGCTTATTGCAATTCCGGTCCGCCTGTTGCGGCCGCAATCGTCGAGAAGTTGACCGGGCAGAGATTCGAAGACTACGTCCAGCAGAATTTGTTTCTTCCCATCGGCATGAAGACGGCGACGTACTTCCAGCCAGCGGCAAGTGCCGCGACGACTCTTTACCATCCGGACGGCAAGACTCCGTATCCGTACTGGCACATCCTGCTGCGTCCTGCCGGATCGATCAATGCCTCTGCTAACGACATGGCGGCGTACGTCCAGTTCTATTTGAATCGCGGCGCGGTTGGTGGAAAACAAATCGTACCCGCAGCCGATATCGATCGCATGGAGATTCCCGAGAGCACGTGGGCTGCGAAAGACGGCATGAAGGCCGGCTACGGCCTCAGCAATTACTGGAACGTTGCAGACGGCTTCGTTTATCACGGCCACAACGGCGGCGTCGAGGGCGGCCTTACGGAGATGGCTTACATGGCCGACTATGGTGTCGGCTATTTCTACAGCATAAATGCCGGAAATGGCGACGCGTTTGAAAAAGTCGGCAAAGCCATCCGCGCCTATGTCACGAACAAACTGCAGAAACCGGCGCTGCCTGCTGTTGCTGCCTTACCGCAGAATTCCGCGGATTACGCGGGATGGTACGAGCCCGATTCTCCCCGTGTTGAGCTAACACATTTCATGGAACGGATCATGGGTTTGACTTGGGTTCGGTTCAAGGACGGCAAATTGATTCTTTCCGCTCTCGGTCAATGGCACACCACGTTCATCCCGGTGATGGGTACGCAATTCCGGAGAGTCCAAGAGAAAGATCCATCCGATCCCGTTGCAACTCTCGAACTCCTGACGCCGAACTCTGAAGGACGCTTCATTCAAGCCGGCATGCAGACTACGATGAAGAAGGTCCCCGCCTGGTTCGCGCTTCTGGAAATTATCCTCACGATCTTCGTTTTGTTCTCGATCGTATCAATCCTGATCTACGCGCCGTTCTGGCTTCTCGGCGGACTCAGCGCAAACCGCCGTCGTCCCGCCGAGCGCGGAATGCGCCTCTGGCCTCTGGTCGCAGTACTGAGCCTCATTGCTTTTGTCGCAATCTTCATCGCGTCAAGCAACGATCTGATCCAGCGTCTGGGTAATCGAACGATCTGGTCTGAAGCGTTGTTTGTCACCGGTATCGTGTTCGGATTAGCGACACTGGCAGGTGCCGTCTCGTGGTGGCGCGCACCCTCCGATAACGTTCGGCGCAGTGTACGCGCCTATTCGCGCCTCGTGATCCTGGCTTTGCTGATCGCCGCCTTCTATTTGGCGTATTGGGACATCATTGGGCTGCGAACCTGGTCGTGACAGAAGGTACGCAAGGACAGCCTCTCCGGTCGCGTAGGGACAGTCGCCTCGGCTGTCCCGCTATGATCGATGCGGTTAGACCTCAGCCCGCGACATCTCGCCATCAAGCATGCGCCAGATGCCCAAAGGATTCGCGTTCTTCAATTCTTGCGGCAGAGCTGCATCCGAAAATCCCTGATAGCACACTGGTCGCGCGAAGCGGACGATCGCGCCGCTTCCCACGGAAGTTGAGCGTCCGTCCGAGGTGGCAGGATATGGTCCACCGTGCACGATCGCATGGGTCACTTCGAGTCCCGTCGGGAATCCGTTGAAGATGATCCTGCCAACTTTTGTTTCGAGAATCGAGATCAGATCCGCGAAATCTTTCAGATCCTGCTCCGTTCCATGGATTGTCGCTGTTAGATGGCCTTCGAGCGATCGTGCCATCTGCAGAACCTGATCGCGGTCGGAGTGATGCACCAGCAAAGTAGTCGGCCCGAAGATCTCATCCTGCAAGTGTGATCGCATGAAAGTCGCCGCGTCGGTCTCAAACAGCGCCGGCCGAGCGACAAATCCACCTGACACCGCTGACGGAGCTTCAGCGACTAGCTTCGCAGCGGCACCGGATTTCCGCTTTTCGATCGCCGAACCGAACGTGGAACAGATTCCGCGAGTCAGAAGGTGAAACGAAGCGGAACCGGAAACGAGCTGAGCCATCTTCTGCGCGAAAGCTTGCGATTCGGCGCTTTGCGGCAGGAAGACCATGCCCGGCTTCGTGCAGAACTGCCCAGCCCCCAGCGTGAACGAGGTGTGTAGTCCCGCCGCAATCGCCTCGCCACGTTCGCGCAAAGCGCCAGGCAAAATAAATAAGGGATTTGTGCTGCCCATCTCGGCGAAGACTGGAATCGGCTCGGACCGTCCCGCCGCCAGGTCCATCAATGCTCGTCCGCCTGCGCGCGATCCCGTGAATCCTACCGCCTTCGTCAGCGGATGTTTCACCAACTCGATCCCGACTTTCGTTCCGGCGTCAAACAGCAGCGAGAACATTCCTTCCGGCAGCCCAGCGTCGCGAACACTCTGTTGAATCGCGCGCCCCACCAGTTCGCTCGTGCCCGGGTGCGCCGGATGAGCTTTCACGACCACGGGATTTCCCGCCGCCAGGGCCGACGCCGTATCGCCACCCGCAACCGAGAATGCCAGCGGGAAGTTGCTAGCGCCAAAAATCGCGACCGGCCCCAGCGGACGCAGCATCGAACGAACATCCGGCTTCGGAATTGGCTTGCGGTCTGGAATCGGGCGGTCCACGCGCGCCTGCACCCATGAGCCCTCTTCGACCACCTCGGCGAACATGCGAATCTGTCCGCAGGTGCGCGCCGACTCGGCCTGTAATCGCGCCAAGGGTAATGCAGTCTCACGATGCGCGCGGTCAATTGCTTCTGGAGCGATCGCCTCAATGTTCGCCGCAATCGTTCGCAGCAGCGCTCCGCGCTCACGCCCGGAAATACCTCGATAGGTTTCGAACGCCTCGGAAGCCAGCCGAACCGCACGGTCAACTTCTTCGACGGTCGCCGACGTGAATCCCGGCTGCAACTTGTTGCCGCTCGCGGGCTCAACTCCGTAGAAAGTATCTCCGCCACCCGTTCCTTCGCGGAATCCGATGAGCGATCGTCCTGAGAGTTCTGTCTTCAATGTCTGCATCTTGTTAGCTCTTACTCGACAACGCGAAACTGCTCATCGCCTGTGGACGCGAGTGCAATGCGTTACGGATGATCTCTAGATTTTGCTCCAGTTCGT
Source organism: Candidatus Sulfotelmatobacter sp. (assembly GCA_035945695.1). Lineage (GTDB taxonomy): Bacteria > Acidobacteriota > Terriglobia > Terriglobales > Acidobacteriaceae > Sulfotelmatobacter. The sequence goes on from DASYZZ010000022.1 coordinate 296,710, forward strand.
TCCCGATTAGCTCGAGCCGGGGCGGGCGCACGCGTGCGTTCCCAAACCCAACCTCCGCCTGGACCAATTTGATGAGCTGAACGAAATCTGGAAGCGTGTCCATGCGCAACAACGGCAGAAACCATCGGTACAGATCGAAAGCCTTCTCGTGTTCCCCGTTGATGCCGGAATTCAAAAGCTCCACGGACTCGCGTGGCAGCGCATTAGCCAATCCGGCGATCCACCCCGTAGCTCCGACTCCGATCGCCTCCAGGACGGCATCGTCGACGCCGACACAAATCTCCAGCCGGTCATCGAGCAACGCGCGAATGGCCGAGACGCGCCGCGCGTCCGTGCTCGATTCCTTCACCGCTGCCAGATTTTCATGCTCTTCGGCCAATTCGCGAATCTGCTCAGGAACAAAGTCCGTACCGTAAGCGACGGGATTGTTGTACAGCATGCAGGAAAGAGGAGTGGCACGGAACACGGCCGCCACGTGTGCCTTCATCTCGCGCCAACTTCCTTTATACACGTAAGGAGGCAGCGCCATCAGCCCGTCACAACCCGCGTCTGCAGCCATTTTTGCCAGTGCTACTGCTTCGGTCGTAGAAAGCGCTGAGATCGCCCCGACCACCGGCGCCTTCCCTCGAACCGCATTTACACAATTGCGAAGGATTGACTGCTTCTCGTCGAAGGTCAGCGTCGCGCCCTCGCCAAGCGAGCCGAGCGCGACAATTCCCGTGCAGCCGTTGTCGAGCAGCCAGCGGCAATGCTCGATCATGAACGGGTGATCGACCGTGAGATCTTCTTTGAAGCACGTTGTGATTGCGGGCATTACGCCCTTCCACTTCATCGCACTCCTCCTGTGAACGGCGCGCCTTCTGCGGTCCCCGCAAGACTTCCCACTCGCGCAGGAAATACCGGAGGCCGCACCGACTCCATCTTCCATCCGAAAAGAAATTCGGTGGCCGGACCGCAAATCCTCCCCTGACACGGACCCATTCCGCAACGCGTGTGCAGTTTCGCCTCACGCCACGATCGGCGCGCGGCGAGTTGAGCATGCCGGATATCTTCGCAGCGGCATACAATCGTTTCGCCCGATACCAATTTCTTCAATTCCGGTCGCAGCCGGAAAGCTCGCTCGATCGACCGCGCGAATTGCCGTCCCTTCGCGCGCTCTCTGGATAGTTTACTTGCTTCCGACGCCTGGCCAGTCGCAGCGAGCCCGGCAATCTGCCCTTCTACCAGGGCCAGTTCCACTCCACCAATTCCCGTCGGTTCGCCAGCGCAGTAGATCCCTTTCAAGGAAGTTTCCTGGCCGTCGTCCACTGGCACGAAGCCGCCGCTGATCCTGCACCCGAGCAGGCTCGGCAACTCGACATTGGGCACGAGATGGAATCCGCAGGCGAGGTAATCGCAGGGCACGAGTTGCTGCTTTCCATCGCAAGCAAGTGTCACCGACTGAAGAATTCCTTGTCCCGACGCAGCCACAGGCCAGCAGTTCGCGCGAAACTGAATTCCAGCAAGCTCTTTTCGCAGTTGCAGGACCTGCCCGATCTTCGATGGAAAACTCGAGAGCGATGCGCCGAATCGCGCGAGACTGGCCCACGACGCCTGCTCGCAGACCATCAAAATTTCGCCACCGTGCTTCCGCAAATTCGCTGCAACGGCCAGTAACAGGGGCCCAGTTCCCGCGACGACGATTTTTTTCCCCCGAATCGGCAGGCTGGATTTCACCATCGCGTGCAGTCCGCCGGCGCCCATGACATTCGGCAGAGTCCACCCTGGAAATGGCAGAAACCGCTCCCTCGCTCCCGTCGCCAGAATCAGTTTGTCATATCCGAGTTCGTGAAGATCGTCGACGCTCTCGGCCAGCAACAGGCCGGATTCCGGCTGATGAAAGACACGCAGCCCGGTAAGTGCAGCCACTCCCGATTTCAGGAATCTCTCGCGCCAGCCTGCCGCTTGCGAGTCGTCTTCGCGCGCATGCACTCCGCGCCATATCTGTCCGCCGAGCACGGCGTTGTCATCCACAATCCCGACCTGCGTCCCCGACTCCGCCGCGCGCACTGCTGCGGCAATACCGGCTGGTCCTCCGCCCACTACAAGCACTTCGAATCGATGCTGGGATGAGCTACTCATCCGTCCTCACATCCATTCCCGGTTCGCAGGCGATCTGGCAGCTTCGGCAATGCGCACGTCCGTTGATCGACACGCGGCACTCGAAGCAGATTCCCATCCCGCACAGTGGGCCGCGCGGTTCGCCCGATACAGACGCGCGGCACGCCGCACCCGCCATAACCATCGCCACCGCGACCGTCACGCCTTCTGGCACCGAGACATCCGCACCGTTCACCCGCAGAGTAATTTCATTCGGCATGCGCACACTCTTCGCTGGCACGCGCCGGCAAGTACGGTCCGATAGGAATTTCAGGATTGCTCCCCGTGATCTGATCCGCCAGAAGTTTCGCCGTCCCGAGCGAGGTCGTGATCCCCAACCCTTCATGCCCCGTTGCAAGAAATAAAGACTCATCTCCCGGCCACGGACCAATCAGCGGCAATTTGTCAGCAGTCGCCGCACGGAATCCCGTCCACGTGCGCACCGCCGACATCGAACTCAGGCCGGGCATATATTCCTGCGCCCGCATCAGCATCCGCCGCAAGATCTCTTGATCAACTTCCTTATGCTCCGCGCCGTACTGGCGCGAGGATCCAATCAATATCTGCCCCGTTCGCCTCGGCTGGACGTTGAACGCCACCGAATCGCTGGTGACCGAATGCGCGCTCTTCAGATAGCCAAGCTCGACCAGTTGATGACTCAAAAATCCTCGATATCGATCGGTAATGACCAAATGTCCCTTGCGTTTCTTGATCTCAACCTCGGGAGTCAGCGCCGTAGCCCAGGCCCCACCCGCATTCACGATGATTTTTCCGGCGATGCTGTTTTCATTGGACAAGAGCACTTCGCGGCGCCCAATCTTCGCCACAGAGACCCCAAGTCGAAGCTCCGCGCCGTGTTTCTGAGCTCGCTCTATCAGGAAACGAGCCGCGCACGGCGGGTATAGAACCACATCTTCCAGAACCAGCAGCCCGCCTGCCATTCCATCTCGCAGATTCGGCTCAAGCGTCTTCAATTCGCGGGTATCGAGCACCTGCGTCGGGACCCCGCGGCCGCCATAGTACTCATGCTTGCGCCGAACCTCCGCCATCTCTTCATCATCGGCGGCAACCCATATCGTTCCGCACTGGTCGTATTCCACGTCATCCGGCAACTCTGCCCGGAGTGCCTGCCATAGTCGTTGCGAATAACGCGTCAGCGCAAATTGCGCCTCCGAATCGTCCATCACAACGACGTGCCCCATCCCCGCAGCGGTCGCGCCTCCGCCGATCATCTCGCGATCGACGACGGCCACGCGCATTCCTCGGCGCGCGAGCTCATCCGCGCAAGCCGCGCCCACGATGCCGGCCCCCACGATCACCACGTCATACGGTGCACTTCTCATGGCATCTCTTGGATGGAATCGTCCTGTAACTGAAGGGCCCTCGCCAACTTGACGTTTAGTGTAGACAATATCCTCTAGCGTTGCACTCAGCTACAGGGGAGACGAACATGCATTCATTCCGATGCTCTCGCAGACATTTCTTATCCGCGGCAGCGGGCGTTGCCGGCTCAACCCTCCTGCCAAAAGCCTTGATGGCCGCCGCTTATCAGGATCCGGTGGTAAACGCAATGCAGAAAGACGGGAAGGTGTCTTCTCGCGAGAGAGTTTCCTGGAAGGTTTTGCCCTTTCCCATGGCACAGGTCCGTCTGGGCGACGGTCCGTTCAAACAGGCCATGGAGGCCGACCGACGCTACCTTCTCTCGCTTCCGCCCGAGCGCCTTCTGCACACGTTCCGCATCACCGCCGGCCTTCCTACCTCGGCACAGCCGCTCGGAGGCTGGGAAGCGCCCGACTGTGAACTTCGCGGACACTACGCCGGCGGACACTATCTCTCGGCCGCGGCTCTGATGTACTCCTCGTGCGGCGATGAAGACCTGAAGAAGAACGCCGCAATCGTCGTCGCGGAACTCGGCAAATGTCAGGCGGCCATGAAGAGCGGATATCTTAGCGCCTTCCCGGTGGACTTCTTCGACCGTCTACGCGAGCGCGAGCAGGTGTGGGCTCCCTTTTATACGATCCACAAGATCATGGCCGGACTGCTCGAAATGTACGTCCATTGCGGCAACGAGCAGGCGCTCGACATCGTGCAGAAGATGGCGGTCTGGGTCGACCTCTACACCGGGGCCCTCAGCTACGAACACATGCAGCGCGTACTCGGCACCGAATACGGCGGCATGGGCGAAGCTCTCTGCAATCTCTACGCGATCACGGGCAAGCAGGACTATCTGGAGGTCGCGCATCGCTTCGACAAGAAACAGTTCTTCGATCCCTTAGCTGCTTTCCGTGACGAACTCAAGGGACTCCACGTCAACACGCATATTCCGCAAGTAATTGCTGCCGCGCGCTGTTACGAACTCACCGGCGACACGCGGTATCGCGACATCGCAGGATATTTCTGGAACGAAGTCGTCGGCGAACGCTCCTACTGCACCGGCGGCACCAGCAACCGCGAATCTTGGAATACCGATCCCGGCAAGCTCTCCACCGAACTCGGGCCCGACACAACCGAGTGCTGTTGCGCCTACAACATGATGAAGCTCACGCGGCATCTCTTCGGCTGGTCCGCCGACGCGCGCCTGATGGATTACTACGAGCGCACACTCTTCAATCACCGACTTGGCACGATCAATCCCGACGACGGTACCATGATGTACTACCTGCCGCTTGCCTCCGGATACTGGAAGACGTTCGGCAAGCCGCTCGACGCTTTCTGGTGCTGCACAGGAACAGGATCTGAAGAATACGCCAAGCTCGGCGACACGATCTATTTCCACAGCGACGACTCCCTCTACGTGAATCTTTATATTGATTCCCAACTCGACTGGCCGGAAACAGGCTTACAGCTGAAGCAGGAAACGCGTTTCCCCGAAGAGCAGGGGACCACGCTCACCATCACCGCGAACCGCCCACAACCGATGGCGATTAATCTCCGCATCCCTTACTGGGCTGACGGCGGCAGCGTGAAGGTCAATGGAACCCCCTTGGTAGCCTTCTCCAGCCCCGGCAGCTACGTCGCTCTCAATCGCACATGGAAAAGCGGCGACAGGATCGAACTCAGCCTCCCGATGAAGCTGCAGATCGATCCCATGCCTGACGACAAGACGATTCAGGCTGTCATGTACGGCCCGCTCGTACTCGCTGGGCGCTTTGAGCCCGTAACTCCGGAGATGTCTTTCATCGGATATGGACCAAAGTCCGGCAAGGAGATCAAAGTGCCCGACATAAGTGCAGATGCAACTCATCCCACGGCTTGGATCAAACCCGATCCAGAGCAGCCGTTGACATTCCACGCCGCGGGTCAGGCGCAGTCGTTTCCGCTTGTGCCGTTGTACAAGATCGTCCACGAGCATTACGCCGTGTACTGGAAAGTAAAAGCCGCATAGCAAAATTCCGAGAACTGGAGCGAAGAGATTCACCTGATTTCTTTGACAAACACAGGCACGTACGTTTAATGTTCCGTTTTGCGTAAACGTTTACGCGAAATGGATGTTGCCCGTCACGTCCCGTATTAGGACCCGCATTCCCTCATGTTGCTGAAAAACTTGCGCGAAGAGGTGCTGGAAGCAAATCTGGAACTAGTTCGGCGTGGCCTTGTCCTCTACACTTTTGGCAACGTAAGCGGCATTTCCCGTAGCGACAAGCTCGTCGCTATTAAACCAAGCGGCGTTCCTTATGATGAACTGACCCCAGACCAGATCGTGATTTCCGATCTCGACGGCAAGATTGTTGACAGCAATCTGCGCCCGTCCTCCGACCTTCCAACACATCTTGAGCTGTACCGGCAGTTTCCAAATATCGGCGGAGTTGCCCATACTCATTCGGAATTTGCTACCTCGTGGGCGCAAGCCGAAAAGCCGATTCCGTGCTTTGGTACAACGCACGCCGACTATTTTCACGGAGCAGTGCCGGTAACGGATCGTCTGACCTCGATCGAGATTTCCGGAGACTACGAACTGGAGACAGGAAAAGCAATCTGCCGCACGTTTTCCAAACTCGATCCTGACGCGATTCCAGCCGTCCTCGTCGCCGGGCACGCTCCTTTTTGCTGGGGATCAAGCGCGGCCGCTGCGGCCCACAATGCGGTCACCCTGGAATACGTTGCCAAAATGGCGTACCGCACGCTCTTGATCGACGCCGAATCGCAACCGCTTGCCCGCGAACTGCACGACAAACACTTCCTGCGTAAGCATGGTCGCAACGCCTACTACGGACAGGTTAAGACCCAATGAATCCTGCGCTACTGCTGTTTGCGTCAAGCCGGCTGGTTCATCTCTCCCCAATCGACCTTGTCATCATCATTTTCTACTTCGCCCTGGTGCTGGGTATTGGCTTCTACCTGAAGGGACAAGCCAATACGGGTGAAGACTTCTTCATGGCCGGGCGTGAGATGACGGCGTGGGTGGCGGGTCTGGCGTTCCTGTCCGCAAACCTGGGGTCGCTCGAACTCATGGGCTGGGCGGGCAATTCCTACAAATACGGAATTCTCGCGGCACACTGGTACTGGATCGGCGCTATTCCGGCAATGCTGTTTCTGGCGCTGGTCATGATGCCGTTCTATTACGTTTGCAAAACGCACTCGGTGCCCGGCTACCTGAAGCTGCGGTTCGGAACCGGAGCGCAAGCGATCTCCTCGATTTCGTTTGCGTTCATGACAGTCCTCATGAGCGGTATCAACATGTACGCGATGGCCGTCGTGATGAAAGTCGTGCTGGGATGGAACATGCATTTCAGCATCTGGGTTTCGGCCGGCACAGTTGCTATATATGTGGCGCTCGGGGGATTGCGCTCCGCCATCTTCAATGAAGTATTGCAGTTCTTCTTGATTTGGGCTGGAGCTTTGCTGATCCCGATTCTCGGGTTGATCGATGCTGGCGGCTGGCATGGACTGCAAGTCAGGATCATGCAGAACCTCGCCGAGCAGGGCGCTGCGAATCCCGGATCGTACACCCACCTCTGGTCCACACTGGGCAGCTTCTCGACCAATCCGATGGGTATCAACTGGGTCGGGATTGTGTTCGGCCTCGGAGCGGTGATCTCCATGGGGTATTGGACCACCGACTTCCTTGTCATCCAACGCGTGCTGTCCGCGAAGGATCTTCGCTCAGCGGAGTTGGCTCCCATCATCGGAGCTGCCTTCAAGATGTGCGTTCCCTTCATCGTGATTCTGCCCGGCCTGCTCGGTCTGGCCCTGCTTCGTGATCCCCAGGGACATCTGCTTCGGCTGGTTCCTGCCAACTTGGCGTGGTCTCCCGCAGGGCAGGCGCAAGGGCTGCACGGTTATGACGAAGTACTCCCCTTGATGCTGGCGCGCTATTGTGGCCCAGGTCTGCTTGGCCTCGGCATCACCGCGCTGATTGCCGGCTTCATGTCCGGCATGGCCGGGAACGTCAGCGCATTCACCACTGTCTGGACATACGACATCTACGGCACCCTGATCAATAAAAACGCAAGCGATGAGTTCAAGGTCAAGATGGGCCGTTGGGTCACGGTGATCGGAGTTATCGTCAGCATCTTCACCGCGTACATTGCGGCGGGCGCACCGAGCATCATGGATTACGTCCAGGCGCTCTTCAGTTTCTTTATCGCTCCGCTGTTCGGAACCGTCATTCTGGGCATGCTCTGGAAACGCGCTACAGCTGCGGGAGGTTGGTCCGGCCTGCTCGCGGGAACGTTGTCATCGATTGGCATGTACACATGGGTCAAAATTGATCCATCGGCCGTGCGTTACGTCGCCCTCTCGATGGATGCGCAAGACCAGGCACAAAATATGTACCGCGCCCTATGGTGCTGCCTGATCTGCATCATCGTCACCGTAGTCGTGAGTCTCATGACAAAGGCCAAGTCCGACTATGAACTGAAGGACGTCGTCTTAGGATTGACGCCGATTCCGAAACAAGAGCACGTTAGCTGGCTCCATAGCCCGGTGTTCTGGGGAGTGGTGGTCGCGATCATATTCGTGATCCTGCAAATCATCTTCTGGTAGGGGGAGAGCATGAAATCAGGCGGCGCATTATCTATTTGGTTTTTTACCGGAATCTGTCTCGGAGTGAACGGAGCGCTGATTCTCGCCGCCGGGCTTTACGAACTGGTCTCGCCCCCCGCCAACGAAGTTGTGCTCTATAACCTGCATGCCCCGATTTGGTGGGGCGCATTCTTGCTGGTCTTGGGTTTGGTCTTTTCAATCCGCCACTCTCCTGCGCGGGAACGCGCTCGAATGGGCGGAAATTCCTAGAAGTCTTAATAAAAGGTGGGAACTCATATGGCGAAGAAAATGACGATGGGCGTCATCATCGGGAATCGAGGATTCTTTCCCGATCAGTTGGCGAAGAGTGGGCGCGAGGAGATGATGCAGGCACTGGCGAAAGCCGGTATCGACTGCATCGTTCTGGGTCCCGAGGATAGCAAACACGGTGCTGTCGAAACACACGAGGAAGCGAAACGTTGCGCCGCTCTCTTTCAAAAACATCAGGACAAGATCGACGGAATCATTGTCTCGCTCCCGAATTTCGGAGATGAGCGCGCCATCGCAGATACCATGCGACTTTCGCGCCTCAAGGTTCCGGTGCTGGTGCAGGCCACGCCCGACGATGCCTCGAGGATGACTATCCTTCATCGGCGCGACAGCTTTTGCGGCAAGATGTCGGCCTGCAACAATCTTCGGCAATACGGCATCCCGTACTCGCTGACACGCCTGCACACCGAAAGCCCGGATTCCGACGAATTCCAGAAAGATCTTGCCTGGTTCGCCGCCGTCTGCCGCGTCGCGAATGGCATGCGGAATCTTCGTATCGGCAGCGTTGGCGCTCGCCCCACCGCATTCAACACCGTCCGATACAGCGAGAAACTGCTCGAACGCTCGGGCATCTCCATTGAAACGCTTGATCTCTCTGAAGTATTCGGCCGAATCTCACGATTAAAGGACAGCGACTCCGGCGTGCAGGGTAAACTCGCCGAAATTCGGAAATACGTCACCACCAGCAGCGTTCCCGACGCGGCTTTGATCAAAATGGCCAAGCTCGGATGGGTCATCGACGACTGGATGAAGCAGACCGACGTGCAGGTCAGCGCCGTTCAATGCTGGACCTCAATGGAAGAATATTTCGGCGTCGTGCCCTGCACCATCATGAGCATGATGAGCAACAATCTTCTGCCCGCGGCCTGCGAAGTTGATGTCTGCGGCACCGTCAGCATGCACGCGCTGGCGCTCGCCTCCGAAACTCCAAGCGCGCTGCTCGACTGGAATAACAACTACGGCGAAGATGCAAACAAGGCTGTCTGCTTCCACTGCAGCAACCTGCCCAAGCATTTCTTCCAGGACGTCCGCATGGATTTCCAGGAGATCATCGCGGGAACGGTCGGGAAGGACAACACATTCGGCACCGTCGTGGGACGCGTGAAGCCCGGCGCGATGAGTTTCGCCCGCTTCTCAACCGATGATACCTCCGGAGTGATTCGTGGCTACGTCGGCGAAGGCGAATTCACCAGCGACTCACTGAATACATTCGGCGGTGTCGGAGTGGTGAAGATCCCACATCTGCAGAAACTGCTGCACTACATTTGCGAGAACGGATTCGAGCATCACGTCGCGGCGAATTTCTCAACCACGGCCGGAGCGGTGCACGAAGCTGCAGTTCGTTACCTCGGCTGGCAGATGCACTGGCACGCCAACTGAATACTGGCCTGGGAGGGCGAATCGTTAACTGGATCCGGCAATTTCCCGGGCCGCCTGCCATTGCTCTGTAAGTCCGAGATCAGAAATCCTTTCTCCAAGTATTCCCTGTCGAGCGATTGGCCTTGGACGCTTAGTACAGCAGCAGCATCTTCAATCTGGCGCTGGGAAGCCCCTTCTTTCGCCCAAGCGAGCTTCGAGATGATTACGTCTTCAGGACTCGCAACGAACAAGGACAGCCCATGTATTTCGATCTTTCGGCGGCGCCGGAACTCCTCCAGACCAAACGCTGTCGACTTGCGGAATATAAGATCAATCTTCCAGCCAGTGTCGATGTCGATGACATTAAACAGAGATCCGGTTTGGTGTCCTTTAAGCGCATCGTTAAGTTCGGCGTAATAGTGCTTTCCGTTTAAGTCTTGAATCAAAGATTTCAGCTGTTCGGGACTAGCTGATATCACAATGTCGATGTCTTGCGTCGAGCGCGGGGAACTATACCGGGTGCTGGCGAAAGATCCTGCCAGCATGTATTCAATGCCGGCTAAGCCCAGTGCCGTTGTAATACGTTGAAAAACTTCGTCGACACTCATTTCAAGCCCGCAGGCAGCGGGTGCGGAAGAAATGCGATTCTCAACAGCTCTCGGTCAACACGCCGTTCGTCCCAGTCGGGATGCTCCGAGCGGATCCGCTCACGCGCGAGTTCCCGTGCGAACAAACTCATCTCCAGCGCGATAAGGATGCGCTGCTCGCCTGACATGGCGCGATGAACCTTTAGCTGAATCTCTCGTGCCCTCGGGCTCGTATCACTGATCGCCACACTCAGATGCTATCACCGCACAAGTAGCGAGAGGACCCGTTCCTCCCGCGATGGCCCCGATAATCAGGAATGGCTCTTTTCCCGACGTCACCTCCTCTGGTAGGGGCGCGTCCGGAGGTTCGTGAGTCAGATCTTCCTGGCACGCAAAAAATCGGAGGAATGCCCGCCGCTGCAGAGTGCCATGATCCCGGATCGCTCCTCGCAGCATCGGATACGCCGCCTCGATCGCGTCGAGCACTGAGCGTTGCGTGACCGGTTCTTCTACTTCGATCAGCACTTCATGCCCGACGTGCGCGAGAGTGCGTAGATGCTGTGGAAGTTCGACTCGGATCATTCGCTTCATAGGACAGACTCAAATTGCGGGAATCACTGCGCCGCATGTTCCCGGCTGCTGTGTCCCGTATTCCCCATCACTAAGCGAAGATTTCTCTCCTGCTCCGCAGTCCAGTACTTGCAGTCTAACCGAATGAACATTGACGTGTAGGGAATCGTCATGTTTGTCTTAAGCACGAGAATATGAAACGTCTTGCCCGCCTCGTCTACTCTCGCGATAAGTCTTTCATGCGGTTGGGACACTACCGTGTAATCGTGCAGTAATTGATTGAGCTGTTCCCGGTACGCTGAAGCGCCGGGCGCATCCGCGTCCGAGATCAACGGCAGTTCTGCATCCCGGAAGAAGACTGGCCGGAGTTGAATGGAATGATCGATGTCCGACATGACTGCGCGCAACACATCCATCAGCGAAGCGCCTGTGTTGATCGTTTCAATTCCCGGAGCAATTTGCAATGGGTAGGCTGAATCCACCACCAGGATCCAATTTCGATGCCCCAGCAAAGGAACAATTTCGTTGAGCCGCTGATGCCAGTCCGGCGATGCAGCCTGCGCCGGAAGCGTGCCAAAAATCAGAACAAGAGTTAAAAGAGCCTTCATCATGAGAGCCACCTCGCTACTCGCAGATCTTGTACCCAATCAGGCTTCCGGACGCAATGATGAGAAACGCGTTCAGCTTCACTTAATGTACGTTTCCTGCAAATAGAGGATTTTCCGGTGATCGCCCGCGCGCGTCCAGACTTCTCCAAGACGCTCTTCGCCTTCTGGATTTCGCCGCCAGACTTGCCCTGGTAGTCCGCTACGTAGGTCACCAGCGCGGAGTTCGGCCCGATCGGTGTCACTGTGAAGTCGCTGAGAGTGTAATTGACTAAGTCGTATTCATCGGGGCCGTTAACCTCCGCTTTCTTGTCCCCGAATGTGCTCAGGCCTTCTTCAAACATGCGGAATTTATCGTCGAGCAATGACGATAGCGTCGTTTTATCTTTGTTCTTGAAAGCCTCCCAGAGTTTTCGCACGTGGCTTTCAACTGCAGCCGCGCTGCTCTTTTCGGGGCTCGATTGTCCTGTCATCGTTGCAGGAGTCAAAATCGCAAACGATAACAACAAGGCAATGATGAATGAGATATTTTTCATTCATTCTCCTTCCTTAGCGGTACGTCAGAAACAATCAGCGACGCACACATTCGCACGGCGCACACATTCGAGCGTCCGCCGTGTCGCCGCGCGAAAAGGCTGGTTCCTGTTTTTGATTATTTCAGCGTCTGCACCTCCACCGACAGCACCGCCGGCAGATCGTGCACGATAGCCTGCCACGAATCCCCGGCATCCGGAGACACGTACACCTGCCCGCCGGTCGTTCCGAAATAGACGCCGCACTTGTCGAGCGAATCGACCGCCATCGCATCGCGCAGGACGTTCACATAGCAGTTGCTCTGCGGCAGGCCTTTCGTCAGCGGCTCCCACTCATTGCCGCCCGTCTTGCTGCGGAAGACGCGCAGTTTGCCTTCGTGCACATAATGTTCGCCATCGCTCTTGATCGGAATGACGTAGACAGTCTCCGGTTCGTGCGAGTGAATATCGATTACGAATCCAAAATCCGTCGGCAGGTTGCCGCTGATCTCGGTCCACTGATCTCCCGCGTCGTCCGACCGCATCACGTCCCAATGCTTCTGCATAAACAGAACGCCGGGCCGTTTCGGATTCATTGCGATGTGGTGCACGCAGTGTCCGACTTCCGCTGTCGGATTCGGAATGTATTTCGAATAAAGTCCCTTGTTAATCGGCTTCCAGGTGTTGCCGCCGTCGTCGGTGCGGAATGCTCCCGCCGCCGAGATCGCAATGTAAATCCGGTCCGAATTGCTCGGATCGAGAATCACAGTGTGCAGGCACATTCCACCTGCGCCCGGCTGCCACTTCGGCCCGGTTCCGTGCCCACGCAAGCCGGAGAGTTCTTTCCAGTTCTTTCCGCCGTCAGTTGACTTGAACAAAGCCGCATCTTCGATTCCCGCGTAGACGGTGTCGGGATCGCTCAGCGACGGCTCCAAATGCCAGACCCGCTTGAACTCCCACGGATGCTGCGTACCGTCGTAGAACTGATGCGTCGTGAGCGGCTTGCCCGTTTCCGGCGACACATCGTAGACGAATTTATTGCTCTCGCCCTTCGGCATTCCGCCAGGCGCAGTTGTCTCGCCCGCGGGCGTCCCCGGCTGATGCCATGTCTTGCCGCCATCGTCGGAGCGCTGAATGACCTGCCCGAACCACCCGCTGGTTTGCGAAGCATAGATGCGATTGGGATCGGCGGGCGATCCCTTCAAATGATAGAGTTCCCACCCCGCAAAATGCGGGCCGCTAATATCCCACTTGTCACGCTTTCCATCAGAGTTAAGAATGAATGCGCCTTTGCGCGTGCCGACCAGAACCCGAACCTTACTCATGAGTGCACCCCACGTTGAGTTGATTATTGAGGAATCGATTTTATACGATTCTATCGTGTGCGAGTCTGCTGCCAGTCAACGCTCGATTTGAGGACAGATCCTGCCCTGGAGGATTTTTCCTAAGCCGCCTTCGTGGAACTTCGTGTCCTTTGTGGTTATTGGTTTTTGTTTTGTTCCGGCGGGTTTTTCGTGGAACGATACACCCGCACATAATCCACCAGCATCGTTTGCGGAAAAACCGACGTCGCATCCGGACTCCCCGGCCAAGGTCCGCCGACCGCCACATTCAGCAAGATAAAGAATGGATGGTCATATACCCATTTCGCTCCCTTCGGCAATTCCGACGGAGTGCGCGTCGCATAGAGGTGATCATCGACATAGAAGCGGATCGCCTCCGGCTCCCACTCCGCCGCATAGATATGAAAGGCATCCGCAAACCGCTGATCAGTAGGTAGCGCATACGAGGAGCCGATCCCTTTATCGCCGCTATATCCCGGACCGTGGATCGTTCCGTGCACCATCGAGGGCTCTTTGCCAATGTTCTCCATGATGTCGATTTCGCCGCAGGTGGGCCATTGCACTTCCTCGATGTCATCGCCCAGCATCCAGAATGCAGGCCAGATCCCCTGTCCGCGCGGAATCTTGATGCGCGCCTCGAACCGTCCATACTTCTGCGAAAGCTTCCCCTGCGTCTTCAGCCGAGCCGACGTGTAATTTCGGGTCACGCCATCTGCCCCGGTGTACTTCTCCTGCAGAACTTTGATCACAAGATTTCCCCCTTGCAGATACGCATTTTGCGGACGAGCGGTGTAGTACTCGAGTTCCTGATTGCCCCATCCGCCACCGCCGACCTCACTTACCCACTTGGACGAATCCACCGCAGAACCATCCGGGCCATTGAATTCGTCGCTCCATACCAACTTCCATCCTGCAGGAGTCGCAGTCGGCGTCTGTGCTAGAGCGCAGATGGACGTGACCAACATCACTGCAAAACAAGAAATAATGCCGTCCCATTTCGGGTGATGCTTACTGACTTTCATGAAACCTCCAATGAAATCCGTAACCGTTCGCACTATACTCACATCGGCGAGGTCCTGCCAGGAGAACCGCGTGTCGGCCGAACAGACGAGACGAACTTTTTTGAAATTATCCGCGGTCGGAGTGACCGCTGCCGCATCCGGAGAATTTGCATCCGCGTTATCTTCCCAGAGTGCCCCGCCCTCAAGCCATATCACTGTCCGCGTGACCGGCGGAGATCTACGCTACGCTTCCTCGCCCTCGCTCGTCTGGAAAACTGCTGCGCGTTCGACCCAGAATGCAATCGTGGTCAATCCTGACAAAAAGTTTCAAGAGATCCTCGGCTTCGGAGCCGCTTTCACCGATGCAGCCTGCTACACATTCAATCGACTCTCGCCGTCCGAGCGCGAACCGCTATTTCACGATCTCTTTCATTCTTCGGAAATGGGGCTTAATGTCTGCCGCACCTGCATCGGATCCAGCGACTATTCGACCGAGGTTTTCAGCTATAACGAAGGCGAACCCGACCCTGAGATGAAGCGCTTCTCCATCGCGCACGATGAACCCCACGTTCTTCCCATGTTGCGGGAAGCACGCAAGGTGAATCCCGATCTGTTCTTGTTTTCGTCACCCTGGAGTCCTCCTGGATGGATGAAGGCCGGAGGCTCGATGCTCGGTGGTTCCATGCGCCAGCATTCCTACGCTCCCTACGCTCTATATTTCCTCAAGTTCCTGCAGGCGTATGCAGCCGCGGGCGTCCCGGTGCAGGCTGTCACGGTGCAGAACGAAGTCGACACCGATCAGGATGGTCGCATGCCAGCCTGCTCCTGGCCGCAGGAATACGAGATCGGATTTGTTAAAGGTCACCTCGGTCCAGTGCTCCAGCAGAACGGACTCTCAACCCAGATCTGGATTCTCGACCACAACTACAATCTCTGGGGGCGCGCCATCGCCGAACTCGACGATCCCGGCCTCCACAAATATTGCGATTCCGTCGCCTTCCACGGATACGTCGGCACGCCGGATATGATGAGCAAAGTTCATGACGCTCATCCCGAAGCGAAGCTCTACTGGACCGAAGGCGGCCCGGACTACACCGCTCCTGACTATGCAACAGACTGGGCGAATTGGGCCAAAACATTCACCGGCGTGTTCCGTAACTGGTGCCGCTCAATTACCGCATGGAACCTCGCTCTCGACGAGAAAGGACGCCCGAATATCGGCCCATTTTCGTGCGGCGGCCTAGTCACCGTTGATTCCCAGACCAAGGAAATCACACGTAGCGGGCAGTATTGGGCGTTTGCGCATTTCTCGCGCAACATTCGCCGCGGAGCCGCGCGAATCGATTCCACCGGAAACATTCCGGGGGTCGAGCATATTGCTTTCGAAAACCCCGGCAGAGAAAAAGTGCTCGTGGTGACAAACTCTGGAGAAGTGCAGAAGGTGAAATTGCGGCAGGCTGGCAACGAGGCAGAGCTTACTCTCGCCCCGAACTCTGTCGCGACGCTCTCGTGGAGTTGATTAGCAGAACGTAGCCGAGGGGGAAATAATTACACTCCGGCGGCTCTGGCCACGACCGAAGATACTGTAGTTATTACGACTTGCGGTTTGGCAAGCTCTGTGCAACCTTTACTTCCGTCCCGTCACCTAAGCAGGGCTCGTCGCCGTGTTTGTAGAGGGTTTGCGAACCTTTGAGTAGGGATGGGGAATGTCCTTCGTCCAAGCGCCTTGTCGTCTCCCTGTCGCGAACCTTTCGGCATCGTGCCGAGGTTCCTAAACTGCGGTCCTTTTTCGGGCCGATTATCACATTTGCCGCGCATAGATTCTTATCGGAATTGTGAATGCGACTTCTTAGCGCACGCCTGATTATTTCGCTCGCGATTGGCATCACGGTCGTGTCGCTACTCTTTTCCTACTACCAGGTCGCGGGGCTGACCGCCGGGATGCGCCGCGATCTCGATCGCCGCGCCCAATTGCTGGGAGAGACCCTCGCCAGCAATGTCGAACGCGATCTCGATCGCGACGCCGCGCATACTCTGCAGCGTACTGTCGAACAGTTCGCGCATCGCGAGCATCTGGCCGGCCTCGCTGTTTACGATCCCTCAGGCCGTGCAGTGGCGATGTCCACCGATCTTCAGCCACTGATCGCGAATACTCCGGCAGTCGTCCGCCAATCTCTGCAGACCGATCACGATACCGGCGCGTTCCTGCGCATGGGTATCTCCTCCATTCACATCTACGCGTTGCCTCTTCACAATGGAGATCGCCTAATTGGCAGTCTCGCGATCATCCACGACTCTGGCTACATCAAGGCCGAGAGTCTGCGCATCTGGCGCGAAACATTTTTGAGCGCGCTGGTGCATGTCATTGTGATCGTTCTGGTCACGCTGCTGATCGTCCGCTGGAGCATCGCCGGGCCCATCGCTCGCACTGCCCGCTGGATGCGAGCCTTGCGCACAGGACGAGCCATGTCGGCCCGGATCAAGGTGCCCGACCTGGAGCTTTTCCGTCCGCTAGCCCGGGAAGTCGCCACATTTGCGGAAAGCCTGAACACCGCCCGTTCTGCTGCCGAGTTGGAAGCGCGCTTGCGCGCAAGCGGAGAGTCAATGTGGACCGCTGACCGCCTGGCGATCCACGTTCGCAGCCGTCTTGAAGATGGCAAGCTGTTCGTCGTTTCGAACCGTGAGCCCTACATTCACGCGCGTCGCGGCAAGTCGATCGAGGTCAGCGAACCTGCGAGCGGGCTCGTTACTGCCATCGAACCTGTCCTGCGCGCCTGCGGCGGAACCTGGGTGGCTCATGGTTCGGGAGATGCCGACCTCGAGGTCGTCGACGCGCACGACCGGCTGCTCGTGCCGCCCGACGACCCTCATTACATCCTAAGGCGCGTTTGGCTCTCAAAAGAAGAAGAGCAGGGGTATTACTACGGATTCGCCAACGAAGGTTTGTGGCCGCTCTGCCACATCGCGCACACGCGTCCACTGTTCCGCGCCAGCGACTGGCAGCACTATCAAAATGTAAACCGGAAATTTGCTGACGCACTCCTTGAGGAAATGGAAAATGTCAACCGGCCGGTGGTCCTGCTGCAGGACTACCACTTCGCGCTCCTGCCACGCATGATCAAGCTGCGTCGTCCCGACGCCCGCGTCGCTATTTTTTGGCATATTCCTTGGCCGAATCCTGAGGCATTCGGCATCTGCCCGTGGCAACGCGAACTTGTAGACGGGCTTCTCGGTGCAGACCTTATCGGATTCCATATTCAGGCGCATTGCTCGAACTTTCTGCAAACGGTCGACCGCATTGTTGAATCCCGTATCGACTGGAACCAGTCGGCGGTTCAGCGTCTGGACCATCGCACTGCGGTCCGGCCGTTCCCGATCAGTGTCGAATTCTCGGGGTTGCGCTCCGAGTTTCCCCCGGAATCCGCCTACGAAGAACGCGCCTCGCTCCTCAAGGCCCTCGGCGTCGAAGCCGCTCTGATGGGAGTTGGTGTGGATCGCCTCGATTACACCAAAGGGATTCTCGAACGATTTCTCGCAATTGAGAGATTTCTGGAGAAATATCCGCGCTACCAGGGAGTCTTCACCTTCGTCCAGATTGGAGCGCCCAGCCGCACTCACATTAAGCGCTATCACGACTTGCAAGCAGAGGTCGAAGCCGAAGCCGACCGCATCAACTGGCGGTTTCAGGCCGATCAGTGGAAGCCGATCGTGCTGCTGGATCGGCAGCACACGCACCGAGAGGTCCAGGCTTACTACCGCGCGGCCGACCTCTGCCTGGTGACCTCTTTGCATGACGGAATGAACCTCGTGGCCAAAGAATTCGTTTCGACCCGCCAGGATGAACGGGGGGTGCTCATCCTGAGCTGCTTCACAGGCGCGGCCCGAGAATTGGTCGATGCACTCCAGGTGAATCCTTACGACATCGATCAGACGGCTGAAGCGATTCGCGCCGCTCTCGAGATGACTCCGGAAGAAAAGCAGCTCCGGATGCAGCGAATGCGCAAGCTCGTTCGTGAAAACAATGTTTATCGCTGGGCCGGCACCCTCGTAGGGGCACTCTGCGATGTTCGCCTCGATGTTCCAGGATTTTCTGGGCCAAACATCAATCCAGCTCTTTACACGGGAGACGCGACGGACGCCGCGTGATATTGAAGTGAAATTCGAAAAAGTTTACAAGTCCCGCGAAGAGCCGCGTTCTTTCTCATACGCCTTCCTGCTTTGCATAGACAACCCTCAGCCAATGATTGCTATCTACTAAGACAATGCCTGATAAAGAAAAACCGACGGTACGGAAACCCGACAAGCCGTTCTACTTCAATACTTCGGAACATTTGCTCCGCATTGGCCGGCAAAAAGCCTGCAATCTTTCCGAACTCCTGCAGGCGCTGCAAACTTGCCCCGACGATTCGATTTTCCAGCATACGTTCCGGACCCTGCAGGAACATCACTTTATCCGCCAGGGCTTTTCGAACGATTTCGGGCACTGGAGCCTAGCTGCCTGCAACGAGCCGGCATTGGCCGAACAGTTGGCCAGCGTGGACGTGCGTGAATTTACGGCCATCGAAGGTTTGCGCCGGCGGATGATCGAAATTCTGGACCAATTTTTGCAGGAGCGCCCACGTTCAGCCTCTCGCCCCGCCTTCGAGCCCTTTTATTTCTGCGCAGCGGATATCGTTGTTCTTCCAACTCCGTTTGCTCCGGACACTCTGGCAGGATTTCTCGACGGCCTCAATCAGGTGAGCGTTCACTCGATTCACCATCATTTCATCGAGGCCAGGCTGCGCCTGCATCGAATGTCCAACGATTTTTCGAACTGGTTGGAACAGGAAGTCGGTCTTACCGAGGCGGCCGAGGCCGTGGAGCGGATCGATATTTACACCAGCACTATGGAAGGCGTGCGGATGCAGATTGCCCGCATCGTCTCCCAGGCAATGAACAATTAGGACCGGAGAATGAATTCAAACGATCGCAGCGCCATCTCTGCCACTCCCGTGGTCGATCCGCTAGCTCAGACAACTGCGCCCGCTCCCAAGATTGACCGCCGGAGCAACGCTCCCGGCCCTTCGCCGGGACGGCGAGCCAGTGACCGGCGGCTTCCGGCAAGCATCTTTACCCCGCCCGCGCCGCCGCCGCCGCCGCACCTCGACGACTATGCCACCATTGTCGGACAGCCCCAACTTGACACGTTGCGGTTTCTTGCCAAAGAGCTGAAGGGGAAATCGATCAAAATGGTGAACTCCACCGCCGTCGGCGGCGGAGTCGCGGAGATGCTCAATCGGCTCGTGCCTCTGCTCTCCGAGCTCGAAGTCGCGACGCACTGGGACGTCATCACTGGCGGCAACGACTTCTTCGAGGTGACCAAAGCGTTTCACAACGCGCTGCATGGAAGCTCCTACGACCTTACCAAGGCTGCTCAGGACATCTTCCTGATGTACAACGAGCAGAACCGCGAGCGCATGCGCTTCGACGAGGAGATGGTCGTGATCCACGATCCGCAGCCCGCCGGACTCATCCGCTCTAAACCGAAAACGTCTTCGCACTGGGTCTGGCGTTGCCACATTGACCTTTCGAACCCGGATGCAAGAGTCTGGGACTTCCTCCGGCCGTTCGTGGAGCAGTATGACGCGGCGATTTTTTCTTCTCAGTCGTTCGCCCGCCAACTTCCGATTCCGCAATATCTGTTCTATCCCTGCATCGATCCGCTCTCGGAAAAAAACAAAGAGCTCCCCGATTCCGAGGTTCAGAAGATCTGTGATGACTTCGGAATCGACCGTTCGCGTCCGATCGTCACGCAGGTTTCCCGCTTTGATCGCCTGAAGGATCCCCTTGGAGTTGTGCAGGCGTACAAGCTCGCCAAGAAATATGTGGATTGCCAGCTCGTTCTTGCTGGCGGCGGAGCCACCGACGACCCCGAAGGCGCCGTCGTTCTCAAGGAAGTCAAAGACGCGGCAGGCGAAGACCCCGACATCATCATTCTCGATCTTCCACCCTGGTGCGCGCGAGAGATCAATGCGATTCAGCGCGCGTCGACCATCATCGTGCAAAAGTCGCTAAAAGAAGGATTCGGCCTAACCGTGACCGAGGCTTTATGGAAGGGCAAGCCCACTATTGCCGGAGCAGTCGGAGGTATCCCGAATCAGATCATCCATAAACTGACGGGAGTTCTGGTGCACTCGGTGGAGGGATGCGCGTTTCAGATCCGCTATCTGCTGACGCATCCTGAATTCGCGCGCAGCATTGGCATGGCAGGCCGCGAACACGTAAAAGAAAACTTCCTGATGACGACAAACGTCAAACGCTGGCTCCTGCTCTTTCGCATTCTCGAAAATGCCAGAGCGCGGAAACCTGCTGCCTAGCCTGTTCTGGGGATCGTCATCTCGAGCAAGTGAATGGGCCGGCGTGGCAGATCCATCCGCGCATAGATAGAACTTAAGAACCTATTCAAGCGCTTTCTCGCACCGCCACAGCGCTTCCTAGCATCGAGCTAGGAATGTGCAGATACGCTGGAGGAAGTTTCCCTTCCACCTGCACCCTGCGCGCCATGCCTGCTTGTTCGATTTGCTGAATGATGGTATCCGCCGCCGATTCGCCCAGAGCGGCAAGCCAGTTCCGCCGATCATCGGTCAGCACATCCGAAGACGTTGGATACCCAAGTTCAATCGATGCCACCGGCAAGGACATTTGTCCGGGAATAAAGGCATCGATCGCGATCAGCCCTTCAATTCCGCGTTGCTGAAACTGTGCCTGGAGATGATCTCCTTGCGCCAGATCCGGAGTCACCAGCGCGAGCAGATATCCTTTTGTGTGCAGTCGGCTTTGCACTCCGGCCACAACGCGCGCCACTTCTCCGCGGCCGAAGTCCGAGGCAACTGCGGCCACCATTCGCGTTCTCTTTGTTCGCAACGATCGCGCCCACAGATTCGGGCGGTAATTCAATTCCGCTGCTGCGCGATACACCCGCTCCTTTGTCGTCTGCGGAATCGCCTGTGAGGCAGGAGTGTTGTTCAGAATGGCCGATACCGAGCACGGAGCCAGTCCCACCCACTCGGCAAGGGTACGAAGATTCACAGCATTTTTCTTGCCCGGCATCGTTTCCCCCTATGTAGAAAATGGCGCTGCAGCCGCAACCAATTCGGCGGACACAGTTTTACTGTCGAGACGACGCGGTCAGATCAGCTGAGAACCCACGCGTGGGGAAGCCAAACAGAAGAGTTTGGCGGCTTTCTGCCACCCTGCAGAAAAAGCATGAATACTCTGGAACAATCGCGGCAGATAGTCCAACGCAAAAATCCTATCGTTGCCATCTCCAACCGCGATGTCAGGCCGAGTCGCAGTCGCTAACGCAACGACCTATGCATTTTGCGCCTGACGCCGATGCTGTAGGCAAAATTCATAGGTTCTTCCCGCAAAACACGCTCAGGATTACAAACGCAAGCGGTACGATCTAGAATAATCATTGTTCGGGTGCAATCGATTCGCGGCGATGGGGCGAGCGTGGGTTATCCTCATCTGCGTGCCTTTCCGCTTCCCAGTCTCCGCGGATCGAAAGCTGATCCAAATTGTCGATTCGGCGCTGGCTGATGCAGCCGAGAAGAGCGGAGAGTGGCTGGCGTGTCGCCGCGGATGCACGCAGTGCTGCGTTGGAGTGTTTGCCATCAACCAGCTCGATGCAGTCCGATTGCAACGGGGGCTAACTCAGCTCGCGAAGCACGCTCCTCAACGCGCTGCGAAAATTCGAAAGCGCGCCCGCGAAGCCGTCGCTCATTTGTCTGCAGATTTCCCCGGAAATCCTGTGACCGGTCTTTTGCACGATACGGAAGACGCTTGCCAGCGCTTTGAAACCTTCGCCAATGATGAACCCTGCCCAGTCCTCGATCCGCAGACCGGGCTCTGTGAACTCTACGATTCTCGCCCAATGACGTGCCGCATTTTCGGACCACCAGTACGCTCCGAAGACGGCCTCGGAACCTGCGAACTTTGTTTTCAGGGAGCCTCCGACTCCGAAATCGCCGCCTGCGAGATGATTCCCGATCCCCACGACTTGGAATCCAAACTGCTCAAGAAAGTAGAAGAAAGATCCGGTCGCGCCGGAAATACAATCATCGCCTTCTGCCTGGCTTCATGACGCAAATCTCTTTTCTCAAATTCGCCCTCCGCTTCGCGCTTCTTCTGGCATTTGCCGCAATCGCCTGTTCCGCTGCCCTCGCCGGTGAATCGTCGATCGAAGGCGCAGCCTGGCTGCGCTACGCCCATCTTGATAAGAAGACAGCGAAGCTCTATCGACGCCTGCCATCGCGAACGGTAGTATTAAGCGATTCGCTTGTCCTTAAAACCGCGCAACGGGAACTAACTCGCGGAGTCGCGAGCATGCTTGGCCGCACGCTGACTTCCGGCAGTAAACCAGAAGGCAACTCAATCGTTCTTGCAACGACTACTCAGCTCCACGTGCTGTGGCCGGAACTGAATCCTCCCGAAGAACTGAAACCCGACGCTTTCTGGATCACCCAGGCCGCAATTCGCGGATCCGAATGTCTTGTTATCACGGCGTCCAACGATCGCGGCGTGCTCTATGGAGTCTTTGATCTCCTCAGCAAGATTGGACGCGGCCAAAGCATAGCGAAAATTAACGACCTCGAGCAGCCTTACGCTCCAGTCCGCTGGGTCAATCAATGGGACAATCTCGACGGCCGCATTGAACGCGGCTACGGCGGACTCTCCATCTTTTTCGATAACGGCAAAGTCCGCGGCGATCTCACGAGCGCGGGAGAATACGCCCGTCTCCTCGCTTCGATCGGCATCAACGGCTGCACCGTCAATAACGTCAACGCTGTCCCGACCGTGCTCGAAGACAGCTTCATCGCCCAAGTCGCCCGGATCGCCGACGCTTTCCGGCCTTGGGGTGTGCAACTTTCTCTGTCGGTCGATTTCAGCAGCTCCAAATCAATGGGCGGACTCGATACCTTTGATCCATTGGATCCCAAAGTCGCCAAGTGGTGGCGCAACAAAGCTGACGCCATTTACCACCAGATTCCCGACTTCGGCGGATTTCTCGTAAAGGCCGATTCCGAGGGCCAGAGCGGTCCTTCCGCCTACGGACGCTCGATTGCCGATGCCGCCAACGTCCTTGCCCGCGCCCTCAAGCCGCACGGCGGCTACGTTTTTTACCGCGCCTTCGTCTACAACCACCACCTCGACTGGCGCAATTTGAAAAACGATCGCGCCAAAGCTGCTTATGACAACTTCCATCCGCTTGATGGAGACTTCGAAGACAACGTTGTCGTACAAATAAAGAACGGCCCGATTGACTTTCAAGTCCGCGAGCCCGCCTCGCCGCTCTTCGCCGGACTACCTCACACCAACGAAGCCATCGAGTTGCAGATCACGCAGGAGTACACCGGCCAGCAAAAGCAACTCTGTTTTCTCGTGCCGATGTGGAAGGAGGTTCTCGACTTCGATATGCGGGTCGGCGGACGCTCCACCCCCGTGAAGGATCTGGTCTCAGGCCGCGTCTTCCACCGTCCCATTGGAGGATTCGCTGGCGTGGCCAACGTAGGCCTCGACACAAACTGGCTCGGCAGCCCCTTGGCCATGGCGAATCTCTACGGCTTCGGACGCCTCGCTTGGAATCCCGATCTCACCTCTCAACAAATCGCGGACGAATGGACGCGCCTCACTTTCGGGAGCGATCCGCTTGTGGTCCAGACCATCGACAATCTCCAACTCAATTCCTGGCACGTCTACGAGAGCTATACCGGTCCGCTCGGCGCAGGCACTCTGACCAACATCACCGGCAATCATTACGATCCGGCTCCGGAGTCGTCCGAGCGAAACGGTTGGGGACAGTGGCATCGCGCCGATCACGAGGGCATCGGCATGGACCGCACTATCGCCACCGGAACCGGCTTCATCGGCCAATATCCGCCCGAAGTGCAAAAGCTTTACGAATCGCTCGCCAGCTGTCCCGACAGCCTGCTCCTGTTCTTCCATCACGTGCCATACACGTATGTGCTCCACTCCGGAAAAACGGTGATCCAGCACATCTACGATTCTCATTATGAAGGCGCGCACGAAGCCGGGGACTACATCGCGCAATGGAAGAGATTGAAAAGCCACATCGATGACAAGCGGTATGAAGACATCCTGCCTCGTTTCCAATATCAAGCCGAAGAGGCCATCGTCTGGCGCGACACGATCTGCAACTGGATCTATCAACTCTCGGGAATTCCAGATCAGAAAGGCCGTATCGGGAAGAAGTAGCGCTGCGGGAAGGTAGCGCCAGCGGCCTTGTCGGCCGCGGCGGGAGTGTATCGCCGCCACATCCGCACGTCTTCTCTTGCCGGTGCAAATCGAATGCGCCTGGTCAACTTGCGCATTTTCCCAAGTTCCGTTAACGTTTACGGTTCCGGTGGAGAGCGTTGCCCTTTGCCGGATCGGGTAGTGCTGGCTGTAAATGGCCGGCCGCGATGCGGGCCAATACAATGGGTCAACCTCCGACCACCCTTCGGGACATCGCCAAGTCGCTAGGCACTTCTATAGGCACCGTACACCGGGCCCTGCACGACAATCCGGGTGTAAGCCCCGAGACTAAATCCAGGGTTCTGCAGATGGCGCGAACTCTGGGGTACAGGCCGAATCTTGCTGCCCGCTATCTCTCTTCCAGAAAAACGCTGCGGATTTCGGTCAACACTCCCCAGGGAACGACTTCGTTCTGGGACGAAGTTCGCGGCGGCATCCGTGAAGAAGCGGACTCCATTCTGCTGGAGAATGTCGAAATTCAGTTCCGCACTGGCTCTTTGGTCGGGGAAGGCGAAGAAGAAGCCCTCGAATCCGCCATCACCGACAAAGTCGACGGGATCATCATCTTCCCCAGCCGTCCGCAAAGCTTGCGACCCTGGATTCGCCGCGCCTCCCGCGCCCACATTCCCGTCGTCTGCGTCGCCACTGACGCTTCGAACAGTGGGCGTCTTGGTATTGTTGCCGTAGACACATTGGCCAGCGGATCCATCGCCGCCGATCTCATGGGTCGATTCATCGGCCCGTTGAAAAAATCCGTCGCCATCACCGTTTTCGATATGGCGATCACTGAGCACGCGGAAAAATACTCGGCCTTTGAGTCAACTATGGCGAGGTTTTACCCAAACCTGCAAGTGCTCAAGCCTGTTGAAGATCACGACGTCGAGAAGGAAGCCTATCGCAAATGCCGCAAACTATTCGCCGAGCACGAAGATCTGGGCGGCATCTATATCACGACGGAGGCTTCTGTCCCCGTATTGCAGGCGGCCTCCGATGCCGGCATTCTCGACCATCTCACGATCATCACGACCGATCTGTTTCCCGATCTCGTTTCTTACATTCGCTCCGGGGCGGTCGTCGCTACTATTTATCAGCGTCCGCGCGCTCAGGGCCAGATGGCGCTTCGCATGTTGCATGAATTTCTCGCTGAAGGCGGCGGCCGCAGATCGAATCAGGTGGCGTTAGCGCCGCATCTGGTCATGCGAGGCAATCTCGAATTCTTCCTCCGTCGTCAGTCCCAGGAATCGGCGAAAGACAAAGAGCGTCCAGTTCGCAATGCCTCGCATGCTCTTGCCGAGGAATTCGGCTGATCCCCATTTCACGATTGAGAAGGAATCATGAGTTATTTAGGTATTGATGTAGGTACCGGTGGTACTCGCGCTCTGGTCATCGATTCGGCCGGAAACGTTATCGCTTCGTCCTCCTCCGAGCATCAGCATTTCGCAAGTCCCCGTCCCGGATGGGCTGAACAGGACCCTCGCGATTGGTGGCGCGCCTGCGGCGAAGCCGTACGCAACGCGCTCGAGACCTCCGGCCACTGCGCTGCCGACATCAAATGCGTCGGATTCTCCGGACAGATGCACGGTGCTGTTCTCCTCGATTCCTCCGACGAAGTCGTCCGCCCAGCGATCATCTGGTGCGATCAGCGCAGCGAGGCACAATCTCACGAAATCGAGTTGATGTTTGGCCGCGAAGCGCTGATTCGTCTGACATGCAACCCTCCCCTCACGAATTTCACTTTGACCAAATTTTTGTGGGTCCGCGAAAATGAGCCGCAGAAATGGTCTCGCGTGGCACATGCCATGCTCCCCAAGGATTACGTTCGCTTTCGTCTTACCGGCGAACGAGCCATCGACATGGCCGACGCCTCGGGCACTCTGCTGCTTGATGTCGCCAAACGCCGCTGGTCCTCGGAAGTTCTTGCGAAGACCGGGATTGACCAAAAATTGCTTCCCGCGCTCTTTGAATCTCCGCAAGTGTGCGGGAAGGTCTCTGCACCCGGCGCTGAAGCTACAGGACTGCTCGTCGGCACTCCCGTCGTTGCTGGTGCCGGAGATCAAGCTACGGGAGCAGTCGGGATGGGCATCGCCCGCGTGGGCGCAGTCAGCGCCACCATCGGAACGTCCGGCGTCGTCTTCGCCTCCACCGATCGCCCAGCCATGGACCCACAGGGCCGCCTCCACACTTTCTGCCACGCCATTCCCGGACGCTGGCACGTGATGGGTGTCACGCAGGCCGCCGGACTTTCTCTGCGCTGGTATCGCGATCAGTTCTCCATGGCCTCGCCCCTTGTTCAGAAATCCGTTCAGACAAAAGACGGACGTGATCCCTACGACATCTTTGCAGAAGAAGCTGCGGCCGCTCCGCCGGCGTCGGAAGGCGCCTTCTGGGTTCCGTATCTCATGGGGGAGCGGACGCCGCATCTCGATCCCAATGCCCGCGCCGCGCTCGTCGGACTGACCGCGTCGCACACACGTGCGCATGTAATCCGTGCCATCATGGAAGGCGTGGCGTTCAGCCTCAAAGACACGTTCACAATTTTTGAGGAGATGGGGATTCCCGTGACTTCGATCCGTCTCGGTGGAGGCGGCGCGCGCTCACCGCTCTGGCGTCAGATTCAGGCTGATGTTTACGGCAGGGAAGTGGAGATCGTCGCAGCCGAAGAAGGTGCCGCCTACGGAGCAGCGATTCTCGCAGGTGTCGGCGCCGGAGCCTGGCCCACCGTTGAAAAAGCCTGCGATGCGATCGTCCGAGTAGCCAGACGCATTGCACCAAGGCCGCAAGACTCAGCAACCATGCAGAAAGCCTACGGCAAGTTCAGAAAGATATACCCGGCCCTAAGCCAGATCAATTCATAGAAGAAGAACGAAGCAGGGTTGCGCGGCATGGGAATTAACCAAAAAGGACACGAAGTACCACAAAAGGGAATAGGTAAAGTGTTTCCTTCGTGTCCTTTTTGGTTGTAACTCGATCTTGGCTGTAGACGAGCGCTCTACTTCCCCGGTTCCTTCACCATCACCACGCGATCCCCCGCGACGTTTTTCATCGTCTGCACGACTCCTGACGGCCAGTGAATTTCTACGAGATCCATCTTTTCGTTCTGTCCCAGCCCGAAATGCACCGGGCCGGCGCTCGACGACGCGTATCCGCAGGAGGTGGTCATGTGGTTGTATTGCGCGCCAGACTTTGTGACAATCTTGATCCCCGCCCCGATTCCGTCACGATTGCTCTTCGTTCCCTGCAGTTTGAACTCAACCCAATGATTCTTTGCCGGGCTCTCATTCATCCAGATTTCCGCCGGGGCATTCAGAGCGCTTACCACCACATCGAGCTTTCCGTCCCCATTCAAATCTCCGACGGCTGATCCGCGGTGCCGAGACGGTGGTTGCGCTGTCAGCCCCGCCTCCGCCGTCAATGCCGAGAATTTCATCCCACCCAGATTGCGAAATACAGTATTCGGCTGCTCCACCGACAAGTTCGGAGCCGAAAGCAACGACTGCACATGTCCACGCGTAACGAAAACATCCTTCCACCCATCATTATCGAAATCCGCGATTGTCGGAGAGTATCCCGACATCGGCAGGCTTTGCCGCGTCATCCCGCTCTCTCGCGTCACCTCAACAAAACTTCCTTTGCCCGTGTTCTTGTAAACCGGAAATGTCTCCCCATCGAGCGCAACCAGCACGATATCGGGATAGCCATCGTTGTCCAAGTCCCGGAAATCCACGCCCATGCCGGAGATGTAGGTCCCGTCTTCGCGCAACGCGACATTCTCATCAAATGCCGCCTCCTCGAACTTTCCACCCCCCTTGTTGCGGTAGAACGAATTCATCAGCTTGTCGTTCGTGATCATCAAATCCATACGGCCCGATAGGCCGGAATCTGCGACAGCAATGCCCATCGCCTTTCCCGGATGCGCGCGAAATCCCGCCTCCACGGACGCATCGCGAAACGTTCCGTCTCCGCTGTTGATGAACAGCTGGTTCGGAGTTGCACCATACATTTTGGGATGGCAGTAATCCCGGTGCCCATATCCCTGGCAGACCGGTTCGTGATTGAAGTCCCATTTCAGATAATTGAGGACGACCAGATCGAGCAGTCCGTCGTTGTTCACATCGATCCATGCTGCTCCCACTGACCATAAGGGCCCATACTCCTGATCCGGCTTGTTCAATCCCGCCTTTGCTGTGACATCAGTGAACGTGCCGTCACCGTTGTTGTGATACAGCGTGTTCTTGTAAACGCCACCGACAAAGATATCTTCGTATCCATCGTTGTCGTAGTCACCGATTGCGACGCCGGTGTCGTATCCGGTGCCCGCCAGACCGGCCTGTTCGGTCACATCGGTGAAATGTCCATCGCCGTCATTTCGAAACAACCGGTTGGAGTACTTCGGAGAGTCTTTCTTTAGAGTCTTGAGATTGGCGCCGTTCGCGAAAAAGATGTCGAGCTTGCCGTCGTTGTTGTAGTCGAAAACTGCAACGCCGCCCTCCATCGTCTCCGGGGCGTGGCGCTCGGGCGATTCGTCGCTATCGAGCTTGAAGTCGATCGGCTGGAATACAAACTGGATTGCACTATCTTTGGCCGGACCCTTTGAAGAGGAAGCAGCCTGCGAGCGCACCAGCACCGGCGCACTCACCAGCAAAAGGGAAAAAAGAACGAATGAGCAGCGAATAACCCAACGCATCATGAGAAATTTAGAATAAGGAAGTGCGCCCCAACCTTGGACATCTTACGGTCGAGGTGCGTACCGAGTACCGCACTTTATCTTACTCTGGGAGCCTCTGTTCTCCCTGAATCCTAAGATGCGCCGCTGCCTGCGCCGCGCCGGTTCCGGGCTGCCCGCCGCCAACTGTGATCACGTAGTCGCCCGCGCCCACTAGCCGGTCGCCCGTTTCATTTACATAACTCAAGTCGCGCGGATCAAGCGTCAGCGTAACGTGCTTCTGCTCGCCTTCCTTCAGATGAACTCTAGTGAATCCGCGCAATGCGCGAAGCGGAGTTCCGGCTACCTTGGGAAACGTAATGTAGACTTCGACCACCTCATCCCCGTCGCGTTTGCCTGTGTTCTTCACGTCCACATCGACGTCCAGAGGATTTCCCGCCTGCAACGCCGCACTCGACAGCTTCAGCCCGCTGTAGTCAAATTTCGTATAGCTCAACCCGTACCCAAACGGATAAAGGGGCTGCCCGGTGAAATAACGGTAGGTGCGATTCTTCATCGAGTAATCCATGAAATCGGGCAATTGCTCTACGCCCTTGTAGAAAGTGACGGGCAATCGTCCCGCAGGATCGTACGCGCCCGCCAGCACCTGCGCGATCGCCGTTCCGCCCTCCTCGCCCGCGTACCACGCGTCGAGGATGGCGTTTGCATGATCGTTCGCCCAGTTCACCGCCAGCGCGCTCCCGTTCATCAGTACCACGACCAGCGGCTTGCCCGTGCCCTTTAGAGCTCCAAGCAGTGCTTCTTCTTCGGACGGCAGATCGAGGCTGGTGCGGTCTCCGCCGCGGAATCCCGGCAGATTCACTTTCATCTCTTCGCCTTCCAGCTTCGAGGTGATGCCAACCACCGCGACCACAACATCCGCCTGCCGAGCCGCGTTCACGGCTTTCACCAGCGGATCGGTCGTCACCGCCAACCACTGCAGCTTCACCGAGCGTCCGCCTGACGAGAATTCGATCTTCACCGCGTACCGATGTCCCTTGGTCAGCGGCAGCGTTGCTGTCTGCGGATTCGGGTCGTGCAGAATGTTGTCGTCGACTAGCAGCTTGCCGTCGATCCACATCCGCTGCATCGATCCGACCAACTCAAGCTGATACGTTCCCGTTTCCGCCGGCGTCAGAAATCCTGTCCACCGCACTGAGAAATTTTGCAATCCCTCCGGCACCCTGACGTCATCGTGATGCGAATGTCCCAATTGTAAGTTCACGTAAGGATCCACTCGCACAATCGGCGTGCCGGTGAAATCCAGATTGTGGAAATATTCGGCGTTCAGCCCGGGTTTGCCGTCCTCGGTCGAAAGCGCCGAAGTCGGGATCACCGGATGATCTTGCAGAAAATTCGTTCCAGGCTCATACGAAACCTGAGCCGCGGAAAACTGCTTGCGGATTCCTTCCAGCGCCGAGACCGCATGTGACGCCGTGCCCGCATAATTTCCGTGCAGAACCTGAGTCTCGTTCGCCAGCGGCCCAACCACCAGAATCTTCTTTGTGCGTTCCGCCAGCGGCAAGATTCCGTCGTTCTTCAGCAGCACCATCGATTCCTGCGCCGTCTTCAGCGCCAGCTGCCGGTGGGCTGGACTGTCGATCTCCGACTCGCGGGTATTCGCATACGGAACCGTGCTCGGCGGATCAAACATTCCAAGCCGCATTCTTGCCGTGAACAGCCGCTTCAACGAGCGATCGATAGCAGCTTCCGTGATCAGCCCCTCGTGTACAGCGTCGATGTAAGGCTTGTAGTCGTGATCGTCTTTCACCACCGTAAAAAAGTCGGCGCACTCGTTGTCCATCCCAGTCTTGATCGCGTCGGCTGCAGCTTCCGCTTGGCTCTTCGCGTAGTGATGCCCTTCAAAAATATCGGTGACCGCATCGCAGTCCGAGACCACGTATCCATTGAACTTCCACGCGCCGCGTAGCGTGTCTTTCAGCAGGAAAGTATTGGCGCATGCCGGTTGTCCGTTCACCCGGTTGTAGGCGCACATGATCGACTCGGCCTTCCCCGCCACCACCGCTGCGCGGAAAGCCGGCAGGTATGTATCTTCCTCATCGTGCTTCGACACAACAATATCCATCGAGTGCCGCTCCGGCTCCGGCCCGCTGTGGACGGCATAATGCTTCGGAGTCGAGATCACCCGGAAATACTTCGGATCGTCTCCCTGCAGCCCGGTCACAAAGGCGACGCCCATGCGCCCTGTCAGGAACGGGTCTTCCCCGTACGTCTCCTGACCGCGCCCCCATCGCGGGTCGCGGAATATGTTGATGTTCGGCGACCAGAAATCCAGTCCCTCCATGATGTCGCGCCGCCCAGCCTTGACGGCCTGCTCGTGCTTGGCCCGGGCCTCGATGCCAATGACCACCGCCATCTGATGGATCAGCGGATCGTCGAACGTCGCTCCCAGCCCGATTGGCTCAGGAAAAACAGTCGCCGTGCCCGCGTTGGCGACGCCATGCAGCGCCTCGCTCCACCAGTCGTATGCAGGAATGTGCAACTCTGGAATCGCGCGCGCCTGATTCACCAGTTGCGACGCCTTCTGTTCCAATGTCATTCGATGAATCAGATCATCGACTCTCGCGTCGATCGGCTGCGACGGGTCCATATAAATCGGTTTGCTGTTCTCTTGCGCAACCGCGCTTACCGGAATAAAAGCAAAGAAAAGAATCACGTGCAGAACGAGCGGGATGCGTTTTCCCATGAGAGTTCCTCGATGCCGCGTTGCGTTTCGCCTATGGGCGCCACGGGTGCTGAAAAATCGGTTTAGTTGAATGGACGAAGCCCGTAAACGGTTACGGCCCCGACTCGTCGCTTTTAGCACAGTGCAAATCTTCGGGTCAAGGAATGACGTTCGTTTGAGAAAGGGCGTAATGTCTCGAGCAGACGGGCCTTATATTACTACATAGATAACAATCTACTTCCCAGCTTCCAGACCCGTCGCCGCCAGAACATACGTCGTATAGCGTTCCAGTTTGATATTCGATTTCTTCGAAACCAGTTCCACGCCCCCATCACTGGCAGCTACGCTCTCGACATTCTTGATGAGCACGCGATGCTTCGAAGTAACGGAATTCGGTGTATCGGGCACAGGTTGATCCTTCTGCTGGCTGTCTGGAAATGGCTTATACGATTTCGCATCGCTGGGATATTCTCCCTGCCCATTCCAACTACCTTGCGGTGATTTGGTCGGCCCATATTGCAATTCCTGACCTGCATCCATCATGTTCGGATAGAACCAGGCAGTCATATAAAGCTTCACTGCGGCCGACCCATTCTTCCACGCAACCGAATCCATTCGGACGCTTACACGCGAAGGCGCATCTTTCGTCTTGGCCACCGATTCCGTAACCTCTCCCGAGAAAACCGCATTCCTCGGCACCACGGTTCCATTTACTAGTGTTGCTATGGAAAGCTTCGCCTGGACCTTTGTGCCCTCTGGAGTCTTCCCCGCGATCACGTTCTGCTCGAGCATCACAGGATATTCCTGTGCCGTACTGGCTGCGGGTGGCTGATCTTGCTGGGCCAGCAATGATGCAGAAATGAACACGCTTAGTACCAAATTACTAAACAGGCATGGCCGAAGCATGGCGACCTCCGTCGAGTCGGGATTTCAAGAGAATCTCAGGCAATCCCCAGAGAACCCTCACCTTATGGGTCGAGTATACCCCTGTTTAACCGCGGAACGGATCTTCTTCCCCCATTTTTCCGTCTGCGATATCGATTTTGTACTTGACAACGATCATTGAGTACATGTAGACCGTAAACGTTTCCGTTCTTGGGGTAATTTGCCCGTCAATACAGCGTTTCAGGTACTCGGAGGCTTCGAATGAGATCCCTTGTTGTATCCACAGCTGGCTCCCTAGGCCGCCACATCAGGCAAAGTTGCCTCATGTTCGCCGCCTTCCTCCTGGTTTTTGGCATCCAGGCGCTGGCGCAAGAAGCGACCATCGTCGGCACCGTCACCGACCCGTCCGGTGCAGCCGTGACCACCGCCACAATCACCATCACGAACAATGACACAGGTGTGCAGCGCACCCTCCCCAGCAACAGCGACGGCCAGTACGTCGCTCCCGATCTGCACATCGGCCACTACACCGTCCGCGCCACCGCGGCTGGATTCAAGATCGCGGAGCAGAAGAACATCACTCTGAACGTCGGCGATCGCACCCGCATCGACTTCAAACTGCAGGTCGGCAGCGCCCAGGAGCAGGTCACTGTTGAGGCGAATGCCGTTGCCGTCCAGACCGACAGCGGCGAAGTCAGTAACGTCATCACCGGGCAACAGATTACTCAGTTGGCCACCAACGGCCGCAGCCTTTACGAGTTGTTCGCCTTGGCTCCCGGAGCGGTTAGCTTGCAGTCCTCCATGATCGGCTTTACTCCGGTCAGCGGCGATGCAAACGTCAGTATTAACGGCGAGCGCGCCGGCCACAACCTGCAACTGATCGACGGCGGCGAAAACCTCGACCGCGGCGGCAGCAGCGGCAGCGTCATGCCCTCCATCGATTCTCTCGCTGAGTTCCGCAACATGACGTCGAACTACAGTGCTGAATACGGATTAGCCTCGGCCTCCCAGATCAGCACCGTCATTAAATCCGGGACGAAGGAATATCACGGCGAGGCTTGGGAGTTCTTCCGTAACGACGCCCTCAATGCCCGCAACTACTTCAACCCGTATCCGAACCAAGTAGCCGAACTCCGCTACAACATCTTCGGCTTCAACTTTGGCGGCCAGGTTCCCATTGCCAAGAGCCATCCGACCTTCTTCTTCTACAACCAGGAGTGGCGGCGTGAAATCAATGGCGGTTTGCTGAACCAGCTTGTCCCGCCAACGAGCGCCTATCCCGATGCCGGCGGCGCCGGAACCGGCGCAGCAATGCCCACCACCGTCAATGGAAAGGCTGTGAATCCGGTTGTGCCTACCGGTATAGCGAATTTCGGCGCGAACTGTTCCCCAGCAGTGCTGGCGACTTTGACGCCCGGTTCGCCCTTCCCGAACAATTCCAACGGGGTACCGGCCATTCCCGACTGCCTCATCAGCCCGAATGCAGCTGCGCTGCTCGTGGCCGGCGGTAAGTACGGCGGCATTTTCCCGGCTGCAACGAACTCGGCAGGGTTCTTCCAGGGCGGAAACAACTCTCCCACGACACTGACGGAAGAGATTGCCCGCGTTGACCATCAATTCAGCAGCAAGTTCTCCATCTTCGGCCACTGGATCTCCGAGCAGATCTCGCAGACGTATGGAACCACCCAGTGGAGCGGGGATAACGTGCCGTCCGTCGCCAACACGTTCGGAAATCCCTCGTACAGTGCAGTTGTTCACGCAACTCACGTCATCAGCCCCACCGTGCTGAACGAGATTGCGTTTAACTACAACGGAAACCGAATTCACATCATTCCGAATAACCTGGTCTCGGCTCCTGCCGGGTTCACATTCAATCGGCTCTTCAGTGGACCGAATGCCAGTAACCGTATTCCGGCCATCAACCTGAGTGGTGTGACGGGCGCCCAATACACCAGCAACTGGACGCCTTGGAACAATAAGGCGGATGATTACCAGTTCCGCGACGATCTATCCTGGACCAAGGGCGCGCACCAGTTGAAATTTGGTTTCAGCTATTCGATCTACAAAAAAATCCAGGACGCCTTCGCGACCACCCAAGGCAACTTTGCCTTCGACGGCAGCTTCAGCGGATACGATTTCGCTGACTACCTGCTGGGTTATGCACAGCAATACAACGAGGACGGCGCGAAGATCAGCGGCCACTGGAACAACGTCTCGCCGGCTGCATATATTCAGGACAACTGGCGCGTGAATAGCCGGTTGACCTTGAACCTTGGTATGCGGTGGGATGGAATTCCGCATACTTACGAAGCCAACCACCTCTCGTCTAACTTCTACCCGAGCCTGTACAATCCGGCTGACGCAGCCACATTCGATAGCGAAGGCCACATCTGCAGCGTAAACTCGGTTCCTGCCTGCCCCGGCGGACCTAGCCCCGGCTTGGTATCCGAGAGCGCCTTCGGTGGCTATCAGTTCTACCTCAATGGAATTGGCGTGGGCGGCGTTACTCCTGGAATTCCAAAAGGTCTTGTCAACAGCTCCTGGAATAACTGGGGTCCGCGTCTCGGCTTTGCCTATGACCTCACCGGTCAGGCAAAGACGGTTCTGCGAGGTGGTTACGGCGTAACCTACGATCGTATTCAGGGCAACGATATGTACAACGGTGCCGTGAATCCTCCGGGTGATCCGAACCCCACGTTGAACGGCGTTTCGCTCGACAACCCCGGACTGAGCCTCGCATCGGGTAATGTCATTACCGCAGCGAATCTGCCGGTTCTCCCTCTGGGGGTAACAGGTATTTCCCAGAGCTATCCGACTCCGAGAAGCTCCCAATACAGCTTGGGCATTCAGCAGTCGCTTGGCACCCACTCTGTACTAACAGTGTCGTACGTCGGCAGCCAGGGTCGCCATGAGAACTATTACCAGGCAATCAATCTTCCGGCTCTCTCGACACTACCTTCTCTCGTTTCGAAGCCATGGATCGGGCAATCTAGTCACCTCGACTATCCGAATCTGACCTATCCGGGAATCGGCAACATGCGGTTGGCCTTCGACGGAGCGAACTCTCACTATAACTCGCTGCAGACCTCGCTGAACGGAACGATTCACCGTGACCTGCACCTGCAAGTTGCATACACCCTGGCGCGGGCCGTGGATGAGACGACTGGCACGGGAAGCGGCGGCGACCTGCAGAACGCGACCAACCCGTACGTCGGAGCAAGTTATGACCACGGGCCGTCCATTTTCAACCGTAACAATGTGTTCTTCGCTAACTTCGTGTACGATCTGCCGTTCTTCCGGAGCGGTAATGGTTTCACGAAAGGCGTCCTCGGAGGCTGGGAAGTGGCTTCAATCATCACGATTGAATCTGGCGCCCCGGTTAACCTTGGCGTAAGCGGCGGCGTAAACAGTCCGTCTAGTGTCATCAACAACTCGGGCGTGCGTCCCGATTTCTCCGGTTCCATCACCTATCCCAAGAAGGTAGGCCAGTGGTTCGCCGGTAATTTCGGTCACACAGTTGCTGAGCCCGATGGGAAGACGTATACATTTGGGACCCTTTGCGAAACCGGTCCAGACTGCTACGGCAATCTGCCCTTCGACGCAATCGTCGGTCCTGGACGTCAGAACTGGGACTTCTCGATCTTGAAGAATTTCGCCATGAGCGAGAGATTCAAGCTCGAGTTCCGCGCCGAGGCTTTCAACCTGTGGAACCACCCTCAATTCCAAGGAAATGCGAACACGGGCGGTCTCGGAAACAACTTCGGATCCGGCAACTTCGGTCAGATTACGTCTGCCTACGATCCGAGAGAATTGCAGCTCGCTCTGAAGCTCAAGTTCTAGCGAGCTGAACTAAACTTAAATGTGTGCCGCCCGCATCGAACCTGGTGCGGGCGGCGACTTAACCCTTATGCCCCCGCCTCTTCCAGCGGTTCTCCATTCCAACTCAGGGTTGGCAAAATGAGCAGATGCCGGACCAAGCTCTGCCATCTGGGCTCGCTCTGGATGTTCTGGGCTATTGTTCTTCCCGTTCTGTTTTCCACTCTCGCCTTCTCCCAGGCCGCGACTCCCGATCAGGCCATCGCGCTCGAACAACAAGGCAAGCTTCCCGAAGCCGCCGCCGCTTGGCGCTCATATATCGCACAAAATCCGAAAGATGCCGGCGCTCTCGCCAGCTTGGGCGTAGTGCTTTCAAAAGAACAGAAGTACTCCGAAGCTGCCGCGGCCTACCGCAAAGCGCTCGCCATCAATCACAAGCTTCCGGGCATCGAACTCAATCTCGGTCTCGCCGAGTTCAAGCGAGCGAGTTTCTTCACCGCCATTCCCCCGCTGCGCGCCGCTCTCGCGGCCGATCCCTCCAGCGCGCAAGCCAGGATTCTCCTCGGTTTCAGCTACTACGGTGCCAGGCAATTCGCGCAGGCGGCCGATACGCTCGAGCCAGTTGCTAAATCCGACCTTGACAGTGCCCAACTCCATGAAACCCTCGCCCAGAGCTGCTTATGGGCCAAGAAACTCGATTGTGCGGAAGAACAGTTCCGTCTGTTGCTCCAAAAGAGCCCCGACTCCGCCCCTACCCACATCCTCATGGGCGAGGCGCTCGACGGTCTTGGACGTACGCAGGAAGCCATTACAGAATTCGAAGCCGCCGCAAAGATTTCTCCCAACGAGCCCAACGTCCACTTCGGACTCGGATATCTCTACTGGAAAACGCAGCAATACGACAAAGCCCGCCAGGAATTCGAGCGGGAACTAAAAATCGATCCTAGAAACGCGCAGTCTCTCGCCTATCTGGGCGACATTGAGTGGAAGAACGATCATCCCGCTGCCGCTGTTCCTCTGCTCAATCGCGCCATCAAGGACGCCAAAGATGTGCGTATCGCTTACCTTGATCTCGGCGCAATCTACCTCCAGCAGAAAAATTACAAAGATGCCGAATCGGCTTTGAATCGGGCTATCGCCCTCGCCCCCGATCGCCCGGACGCGCACTATCAGTTAGGGCGCCTGTATCAGGCCACTGGCAAAACGGGCGATGCCGAAAAGGAACTTCATAAAGTGAAAGAGCTGCACGAAAAGGCGGATAGCCTCGTGGGGAAGATGCCCTCTTCTCCGTCCGCGCCCACTCCGCCCAACTCGCAATAATACGAACTGCACTCAGAAAGGACGCAATGAGCAAGAAGAACGGAAGTTACGATCCCAAGCCGGAACACAAATTCACTTTCGGACTCTGGACGCTCGGCAATCGCGGCCGCGATCCATTTGGCGACGCCGTCCGACCAACTTTTCCTCCCAACGACATCGCTTCGGTTCTCGGCGAAATCGGGGCATGGGGCGTCAACCTGCACGACAATGACTTGGTCCCCATCGACGCGACGCCGAAAGAGCGCGACAAGATCGTGCGTGAATTTCGCGCGGCCTGCAACGAAGCTGGAATCGTTGTTCCCATGGCGACCGTCTCGCTCTTCTTCCATCCCGTCTTCCGCGATGGCGCGTTCACTGCGAACGATCCTGAAGTCCGCGGCTACGCGATTCAGAAGACCATGCGCGCCATGGATCTCGGCGCTGAGCTGGGCGCAAAGATTTTCGTTCTTTGGGGCGGCCGCGAAGGCGTCGAAACCGATGCCTGCCGCCGAGCCGACGATGCTGTCAAGCGCCTCCGCGAAGCCGTCAACTACCTCTGCGAATACAACATCGCGCAGAAATACGGATACCGCTTCGCCATGGAAGCCAAGCCCAACGAGCCTCGCGGCGACATCTACATGGCCACGACCGGCCACTATCTCGGATTCATCCCGACTCTCGATCATCCCGAAATGGTCGGCGTCAATCCCGAAGTCGCTCACGAGACGATGGCCGGACTGAACTTCGTGCACGGCGTCGCGCAGGCCTGGGAGGCCGGCAAGCTCTTCCACATCGATCTCAACGATCAGTATCCCGGTCGCTACGATCAGGACTTGCGTTTCGGATCGGCGAATCCCAAGTCTGCTTTCTGGCTGGTGAAATTCCTGGAGGATGTCGGCTACGACGGCCCGCGCCACTTCGACGCGCACGCCTACCGCACAGAAAACTACGACGGTGTCAAGGACTTCGCCCGTGGCTGCATGAGGACGTATCTGATCCTGAAAGAAAAGGCCGCGGTCTGGAACGCCGACAAAGAGATTCAGTCGATCCTTAAAGAAATCTCCGCCGCGAATCCAAAAGTCCCGGCAACCGGCAAGTACTCGCAGAAGGGCTCGGCCGCGTTGTTAAGTCACACCTTCGATAAAGACGCGATCCTCAAAAAGCGCCTGCCCTACGAGAAGTTGGATCAAATCACGATCGATGTTCTGTTAGGAGTTCGCTGAAAGAAAATTCGCTGGAGTTGTCAAGGAAGAAGCCGCGAAGCGGCGGAAGATTGCACTCTATGCCGTAAGGCATGGGTAGAAGTACAGCGAGAGGTAACAAAGCCTGGCAGGCGCAAGAAAATACTATTCGAAACGAACCTTCGGTCGGAATGAACTGGCGCGCCCGCTCGCGTCCTAGGCGTGCCCTTTTTTGGCTGCCACGGCCGCTTCTTTTCCCGCAACTTCCCATGGCCGCTTCGGACGCTCCACTGCCGGCTTATCCCGATCCACTACGCGGTCGTACTGATACGCCTCGCTCACGGTTCCGAGCGATTCGTTGTACAAGCTCGGCAGTCCGAGCGCCACTTTGAATTCTTCCGCAAACGTCTGCAGCGCCTTCAACTGCTCTGCAGTCGCCGGAACTTCCGCCTTCGACGTCTTCAGGAACTGCTGGTAGCCGCGGTTCACCAGCTTCGAGATCTCGCTTCCCACCAGGACTCCCGGATACGCAAAGATCTTCACGCCGTCGTCGGCATTCTTCTGGATCGCGGCCGAAACGTTATATTTCCGCAGAAACACACGCGCGGTTGTGCCCGGCGCGTCCGTTACGTCGAACCCGTTGTCGCGCAGCCAGGCCAGCGCTTCTTCGTAAGTCTTTGCTTCGATCGCCTTCGCCATTGCCTTTTAAGTTAACCTTTCCTTGCCGGCCAGTGCTCGCTGCTTGGATGCATATTTATAAAGGCCGAGCGTAACTTTACACAGCCTGCATCGCCGGGCGAAACTTTTTCATCTAAACAAAATACTACATACCTCGTTTCGGACTACATAGCACATTACGTTGGTCACGGCACAAAGTTCAACCATGACACTCAGCTCTACCAAAACAGCACGCGTTGCTTCTTCGGAAATTCTCACGAACTCGAAGGAAGCCGCATCAGGACTGGGCGAAAGTCTCGGCCACAGCCTGGTCGAGCGCATTGGGAACACGCCTCTTCTCCGCCTCGACGCGCTCACACGCGACCTACCCGGCGTAGCACTTCTGGGTAAGGCTGAATGGTATAACCCCGGCGGATCCGTCAAAGACCGTGCTGCCGCCAGCATCGTCGCCGAGGCCCGCCGATCCGGCCAGTTGCGTCCCGGCAAAATTCTTCTCGATGCCACCAGCGGCAATACCGGAATCGCCTATGCAATGCTCGGCGCCGCTGAAGGATTCCCCGTCACTCTCTGCATGCCCGAAAACGTTTCGCGAGAGCGCAAGCAAATTCTCCACGGATACGGCGCGAACATCATCTATACCAATCCCGGCGAAGGATCCGACGGAGCCATCCGAATGGCTCGTGAACTCGCCTCCAAGCACCCCGATCAATATTTTTACGCCGATCAATATTCCAACGACGCCAACTGGAAAGCGCACTACCACGCGACGGCGAATGAAATCTGGCAGCAGACGCAAGGACGCGTCACGCACTTCGTCTCCATGCTCGGCACCAGCGGCACATTCGTCGGCACTACGCGCCGCCTGAAAGAACTCAATCCATCGGTGAAGTGCGTCTCGCTGCAGCCCGATTCTTCATTCCACGGCATCGAAGGTGCCAAGCACATGGCCAGCGCGATCGTTCCAAAAATTTACGACTCCGCGCTCGCTGACCAGAATCTCGAGATCGCCACGGAAGATGCCTATGTCATGGCACGCCAGCTTCCGCGCGAAGCCGGACTGCTCGTAGGAATCTCCGCCGCCGCGGCCGTCGTCGGATGCCTCGAGATCGCCTGCAATCTTCCGCTGAAGTGCGGCCAGGAAGCCATCATCGTGACTATCCTCTGCGACTCCGGCGAGAAATACCTGAGCGAGCGTTTCTGGAACGAGGGATAGAACATTGTTGAATTCTGATTGTTGAATAAAAGCCTCAACTGAATCGATGTCGCCGGACCGGTTTTCATTCAACAATCAAAAATCAACAATCTACTCATGCTCAAATTCTCCCGCTCTGACTACGATTTGATCCGCCGTCACGGCGAAGAAACCTACCCGCACGAGTGCTGCGGAGTTCTCCTCGGCCGTTTCGAAGACGACGGGGCGCGCACCGTCACCCGCACGGCGCGTTGCGGCAACACCCGCACCGACTCCGCGCACAACCGCTACAATATCGATCCCAAGGAACTCGTCCGCATCCAGCGCGAAGGCCGCACCCGCGGAGAAGACATCGTTGGCTTCTACCACTCCCATCCCGATCATCCTGCCCAATGGTCAAAGACCGATCACGAAGAGGCCCACTGGATCGGTTGCTCCTACGTCATCACTGCTGTCGAGAGGGGCAAAGCCGCCATTACGAATGCGTTCGAGTTGACGGGCACCGATGAATCGGACAAGAAACTCGTAGGTGAAAATATCGAAGTGGCGTGAAGCGCATGAAATCCTTCCCCCCGTGCCCGCTGTGTTGACATGTGGCCTAATCCAGCGCCCAGCAAGGCATTTGCCCGATTTTCACAACCATTTCGCATAAGCAGAGTAGTTCGTCCGGGCTCAACTCTTGCTACGAATTCGGCGGAAACCTGCATCCGATGAGCCTTCTGCGAAAAATGCTCCACTCCGCTGCACCAATTCCGGTCATCGCCCTGTGAACGGCCTGCACTCGATTGAAAAGTCATGTACTTACAAACGTGTATTTTTCATTGACGTAAAAAATAGAAGGAGTAAAAACATACTCGTTCTTTGACAACTTCTTAAGTTTTTCCGGTTGGTGCGGCGTCCGGGGCTCAAGCGAAGTCACCATCTTGACCGCAAGGTTGGGACGGAGGGCAAGCAAGGGTCTATAGCAAA
>DASYZZ010000023.1:0-1591 GCA_035945695.1 Candidatus Sulfotelmatobacter sp.
CAACCGAATGCGGCTCGGCCAATCGATCAACACCTACGATCCGGCGCTCGCGCTCAAAGGCGAGACCGGCACCTTTCACCTGACCACACCCGGCGGGGAAGAACTGCTGATCACTTGCACGCCGGAATCGGGCTTCGGCAACGTCTACTGGGCGAACCAGCAGAAAAACCGGCCGTTCCTGATTACTAAGGTCAGCGAACCGGCGCAGATCGAAGGCGCGACGCCCATCAGCGAAGCCGCCTAGCCCGGCTTCAATCTTTTGTTAGTCTTTGTCCGTTCCCTGCGGCGAGCCGACCCACCGCGGGCAGGGACCCGTGATAACCCTGCCCAACGCCTGCGAGACATAGACGAAAAGCCCAATCTATCGGGTCACTACACCTCGGTAACCTGACAAACCCCTCCAAACCCTCTAATCTCCCCCTCAGACCGCCAGGTCTATGCCTTTCGCGAGTGGATGCCTCGCGGGCGCGGAGTCAAGCGCCGAGCAAAGCACATTCCCTTGTTCGGGGAAGAAGTGCGTCTCCGATCCGGACACAAACCCATCATGGCTGCGACCGACTTGGTTCCCTGCTTTTACACTGGGCAAAACTACCGCACCGAGAAGCCCGCCGAACTGCGGGTGCGCTCCGAAGTCCGCGAATTGAAGAAGCGGAAGCTGGGCAAGTTCGTAGCCAACGGGACGCTGTTCCTGTTCTCGCGCGCGATCGTGAAGAAAATGATCGCCCCCTACGACGGCCCGCTGGGCATCGGCAACCTGCTGCCCTTCGCCAAAGAGAACAACTACGGCGACAAGTTGCATTACGAAATTCCGCACGCGGGAGATCGCGGCCTCTTTGCCCGTCACCATCGTAAGTTGATCCGAGTTTCCGCGAGGAGCCGAAGCTACCGAGCGGCTGCCGTTCTGCCGACACATACCTTTGCTTCCACGCTCCTCGCGGGATAGCCTTCCAGGGCGTGCCCATTTCGTCCCAGCTCGCGCGCCAGGTGAACGATACGTTGCAGGAAGCCATCGGAGCCTTGGATCTGGCGCTTCTCACCGAAGACCCGGCCGGCAAGAATCAGCGCATTGCCCAATCGAAAAAGGCCATGCGCAAAGCCGCAGACCTGGTTGCCGCCAACATCGTCCGGGATACTCAGTGACCGACAGGGATTTA
This sequence comes from Candidatus Sulfotelmatobacter sp., assembly GCA_035945695.1. Lineage (GTDB taxonomy): Bacteria > Acidobacteriota > Terriglobia > Terriglobales > Acidobacteriaceae > Sulfotelmatobacter. Next base: position 1,155 of record DASYZZ010000023.1, read on the forward strand.
CGATCGGCGGTCGAGGACGTGCGGGCGATCTATCAGCCCCAGCCGATCAGCAAGAATTGGAACGATCCCACCCGGCAGCAGATGATTGAGAGCCTGAACAAGGCTCACTCTGCCAACAAAGTCCTAGTGGCCGCCTTGGACAAAGCGCTGCTGCAGGTGATCGAAGAGCGGCGCTGGCGCAAATGGTTGATCACCGGCCTCGGCGCCACCTGGGCGACCATGGCCTTCCTTTTGAAGTGGCTGATTCCCTACGCTATTCGCGGAATGCTGCGATGAGAGACCTCCGAGCCGAACGTGCCCAGCGAGCCCGCCAAGCCTGGCGGAAAGAAGACGACGCGCACACGGCCGCGCTCGCCTTGTTGCGCCAGAGCCGCGAAACCGCCGACCAGGACTATGTCCGCGAGGCCGCCGGCTTCTGGTTGAATCGTCTGGCTCCC
>DASYZZ010000024.1:0-1533 GCA_035945695.1 Candidatus Sulfotelmatobacter sp.
GTAGGCGAACCACTGCTCGTTCTGAATGATGCCTTCGAGCACCTGGCGGGAGTAATCGTGGTGGTACCAGCAGATGGTTTCGCGGTTGAAGCCGGAGTTGGTGATTTCGAGCGCCAGCGGTTGATGCCGCGCTTTGAACCCGGCCGTGAGCTTGTCGAGAACAAGCGTGGTTTGGTGTTCGTGGAGCTCGTCGGCGACGATCATGTGCGGGCGCGGACCGTCCAGGGTCTTGTGCTCGGCCGAAATCGGCCGCATGAACGAGGTGCCAAAGGAAAGATTGCCGGAAAGCATCTTGCCCGAGCAGCCGTGCTTCTTGAAGATCCGGGCGAGCTCGGGGCTTTCCTCGACGATGCGGACCGCGTCGCGAAAACAAATGGCGGCCTGGTCCTTCGAAGGCGCCGCGATGTAGACTTCCGCGCTGGGCTCGTCGTCCGCGCACACTCCGTAGGTCGAAATGCCGGCGACAAGCGGCGTTTTCCCCGATCCTTTCCCCATTTCGATATAGGAAGTCTGAAATCTTCGGTGCCCGGAAGGGTGAATCGCGCACTCAATGCCGGTTTTCTTCCAGCCGAACAGGTTGGTGACGATGAACTGCTGAAAGGGTTCGAGCGCGAACGGGCAGAGATCGCGGAAGTACTTGATGATGGCAACCGCGGATCCTTGATCGAAGAAGTACGGGAAAGAAGGATCGTTTTGGCGCGCCCGGTCGAGATCGTGGAGGAAGCGTTCAACCGCGAGAAAGACCAGCCGTCCGGTGGGCACGTTTCCGGTGAGCGCGTCGAGCGCGTAGCGCGCCACGGTCGGAATGCGCTTGCAGCTTTCCCCGAGCAAGGCCTGCGCGGCGCTCGACTTCCACTTGGTGGTGTGTTGAATCATGGACTGAAGGGCGCTAGTTGATGATCTCGTCCTTCGCGCTCTTGGCCAGCTTGATCAGATCGAGTCCAGTTTTCGGCTTGTCGGGATTGTCCGGCAGTTGAATGCCGGCCGCCGATCGCGGATCGAGGCCGAAGGCCTGCCATCCCGCCCGGAGTTGCTTCAGTGCATCACTGCGCACGCGCACCGAAGGATTGGTTTTGAGAACGGCGACTCCGGTGTCGCTATCGAGTTCGGTCACGATGACGTGCCCATGCTTGCGCACCGAAGCGTCGGCCTGGGCGAATAGCACATAGTTGGAGCACAAGGTTCCGATGGCGATCGCATCCGTCTTGCGCAGCACGCCATATTCTCCGAGCACCGCCACCAGCTCCTTCCAGACCTGCCGGACAACGATGTCTTTGGCGACGAACTCAGGCATCGGCGGCTCACCCGGTAGCGCTGCCGGCTCGCGGTCGTTGAGCGGCCGCTTGCCGCGGTTGCCTTCCGCTTTCTTCTGCGCCGTCGGCTTGCGGTTGCGCCCGCCGGAGCCTCGTCCACCCATCAGCCCGCCTTGGCTTCGCTGTATTCTGCGCGCAGTTCGTCCCGGCGCTGGCGCAGTTCGGCCTCTTCCTTCGGCATTTCGACGAAGTTGAAGTCGCCCGAAGCCAACGGGACCAG
>DASYZZ010000025.1:0-95731 GCA_035945695.1 Candidatus Sulfotelmatobacter sp.
CCCAATCAAATGTCCCGGTGCGCCGAGGCGTTTTGCGATTTCGTAACTGTGCCCGCCAAGGCCCACCGTGGCGTCGATATAGGTCCCGCCACGCCGCACGGCTAAAAAGTCGATCGCTTCTTTTAAAAGAACCGGAACATGGCTCAGTTCCCTTCCACCACCATGTCCAACCCCCTGAGGGGTTTCGTTTGATCCCTCGCCCACTAGATGCCCAGTTCGTCGAGCGTCTTCTCATCCTCAGGCGTGAACTTCTCTTCCTGAATCTCGCGCTTGAACAGTTCCAGGTTCCGGACCACCAGATAAGTCAGATTGCCCAGAACAGCTACCTCGCCCTTGATCTGTCCCGCTTCCCGCAGCAACTGCGGAAGCAACAACCGGCCCTGCCCATCCATCTCGACCTGCTGCCCGTAGTAATTCGTCCGATCCAGAAACTTCTTCTTTGTAGGATTGAAATTGGAGAGCCCGGCCAGCTTCTGCTCGATCCGCTCCCATTCCTCGAAGGGATAAACTTGAGCAACCTTCCCGTCTAAGCTCGTGATGTAGAATTGCGTGCCGTATTTCTCGTCGATCACCCGCTTGAACTCGGCCGGGACCTTGAGGCGTCCTTTTTCGTCGACCCGGGTTGGATGATTGCCGCGAAACATGATCTTTTTTCACTGCCACAGCAACCACGGAGGCAAAAACAACGCAAAATGCGGCGAAACCTGGGTCATTCGGGCTGTCGATCGTGCTTTTGGGTCGGTCTTCCACCGGCTCCTCGATTTCAGCTCCCGTTTCCCACGAACCCTACCGCTGCCACCACAATCTACCACTTTCTCCCACATCTTAGCCGTAAGTCGTTTATTGTCAAGCAGAAACTTCGAGGTGCTTCCCTCATTGGGACACTGCCTAAGGAAACTACGACTCCTTGTGGTGAACCACCGAAGTGACCACTAGTAGTTGTATTTAGCCCTGTGGTTCTTTCGCTATTCTTTCGCTACGATTTTTCTTGACCTTCGCGCCTGGCGCGGATTTTCTTGTGGAAAAACTGGAGCTTCGTATCCCAGGTGCGTCGCAAGACTTCTCGGACAACGGCGGGAACGCACGTCGGTGAGAGTGATGGCGCCGCGACCTATGGAGTGTCAACTCGCGTGTACTTGGTCGTCGTCGGTGTATCGCCCGACACGGCGGCAGAGATGCCGAAAGGAAAATCCGGGAAGTCAATGTCCGTCTTGATAGTCAGAGTCTTACCATCTCTTGAGAGCTGCCATCGTTCCTTCGCGTGAACTCGCACGTTACTATTTTGCCGAGGGTGGGTGACAACCACCGAGTCCAGGATGAGGGTCTTTCCCTTTACTTCTGCTTTGCATTTACCCAAAACGCCTCCCGGACTCGTGTAGTCGCCTTCAGAACCACCGAATGGGCAATGGCTCGTCGTTGACTTTCCAGACTGGGCCAATGTGACCTCTATCGCATTTTCGTTCTGGAGGACCTGAAGAGTCGATTGGGCAGAACCGTTCTGAGCCTTCTTAGTTTGATTAATGACGTACTTACCCGAGAAGTCCGTCGTATCCGCCGCGACCGTCTGTTTCACAGAGACGGAGAAAGTGATGGCCAGCAGGGCAGCCGCGAGTCTGACGCGCTTCATTGAGGTTCCTCTCGGCCATTGGCGGACTGGATTGCACGCTTTGGGCCACTGCGGGATTGTCTTGCGAGATTGAGAAGGCCTACTGCGGGTTATTCCACACGTACAAGAAGTCGTCATCGCTGGCGGTGGCTACATTGCGATTCCCTTTGTGAACCGCGCGATTCAATGCCGACCGCACATTCTCCTTGGTTTCCCTCAGCTCCGCCAATGGTACTTTCAATGCGACGCCCGCCGGTAGCTGGTCGAGATCCGAGAAAATTCGGTTCACAATCTCGTTGTGCTTTCCTTTTCGGCCTTGCGGCACTTCGGTCTGGGCCATGGTCTTGAAATTCATCGCGACCTTTTTCATTTGCGGGCTCATTGGCGCTCCCCTGCGAACCTGTTCAATATCTTAACGTAACGTAATCGTATCGCAACACAACACTATCGTCCAAGCAGGAGGTCAATGGTTACCGTATCTCGCTCCGCCCCATCCGGCTGCAGATGACTAAAACGCAGTCGAAACCACGATCCCAAAGATATGACCCGTATGGTCTAGAGTCTGGTACGGTCTAGATATCCTGCTTCATGTAGCGAGAGTGACGCGCAATGCGAAAAGCTAACCCGGATACGGTTCTCGTCACAAAACTAGCCAGAGCGGCGTTCAGCCAGGCCCGCAAGGTGAGAATCGCCTGCCGCAAGGATCTCAAGCAGCTGTCGCTGAACATGAACAAGACGCTCAGGCCGGGAGCATTCGGGCAACTTCCTCACGAACACTACGAGCATCTCTGGAATTCTGAAGCTCCCACTGAGAGCTGATTCCGCTCCGTGTCACAAATCGCGACCGGAGCAATGCTCGATAAGATCAAACTGCCTTGACACGTGCCAATTGAAAAGAGAGCGCCTTTGCACCAAAGAGCGCAGGAATATCGCAACTCTCGCCACCAAAAGTTCCTATCCGGGGCCCTAGGCGGAATGCGCAGTAGAAAGAATGACGGCGAGCAACAGAGATAGAAGCGGCAAGCCTGGGCGAAACAGGCTCTCTATGTGCGCGCACGATCACGTTTACCCACGTTCATTGGACACCGCTGCAGGCTTCGAGCTTACGTCCGTAACTCGTGAGACGAAGGCATCGCGCAATAATGCCGACCACTTTATGTGGGATATTACTTACAACTAACTCAAACCCCGGCGAAGTAATCCGATATCGAAATCCTGAGAAATGACGTGCCTAAATGGCAATCCCAGCTTATACTCTTTGCACCTAGCCGGATGGTGAGGGATAGTCATGCGCGCCAGATTCTGCCCCGTCGCTAATCGCTCCGATTCGCGTTTTTCCTGTTTCACGCCCGTGTTAATTCTTTTGACAGCCCTGTTGTTAGCTACGGGGTGCGGCAGCGCAGGAAGCGGGACGAAAACGAAGTTCAGCGGAAACACGGCGGTGGTTGTTCTCGCTTCCAGCACCGCGAACGCTCAGTTGTTTCAGTTTTCCGTAACCCTGCAGAGCCTGACCTTGACCAGCCAATCCGGGCAGACGGTTTCGCTTCTGGCGAGCCCCGCGACCGACGATTTCATGCACTTGAACGGACACGTGGAGCCTCTTACGACGGTGAGCGTACCGCAGGGTATTTACACGTCTGCAGCGGCGATGGTCACCGAAGCCTTTCCCGCGTGCGCCGGACAATCCTCCGGGACTCTCCTTGTCGATGAAGCGCTTGGCGGCGTGAACGGGCCGGCCGCCGCATCCATCGCGTCGCAACCGATCACAGTGACTGGGAGTGCGATGGGCTTGGTTGTTGATCTGCAAGTGTCCCAGACTGCGCAGTTCAGCGGCGCTTGCTCGAGCAGCCTGACCAACTCGGTTCCGATCACGCCGACCTTCAACGTGTATCCCATCTCGATTTCGACCCAGCCCACAAACAGCGCGAACGGAAAGGTGTTCGGTGTCGAAGGGATTATCAGCTCAGTCGCTTCGAATGGAAATAGCTTCAATGCCAGTGCGCTGCCCAGCATGAATGAAGGCACGCAAGCTCCTACGTGGCAAGTAGGCATCAGCGGCAGCACGGTATTTCAGGGAATCGCAACCGGTGCCGGACTCTCGGCCGGGATGCCGGTCGACATGGATTTCGTGATTCGGCCCGACGCATCATTACTGGCCACGCGAGTTGCGGTCTACGACACGGATACCACGAACTTAAGCGTCGCGTTTGGGCCGCCATTGTCCATATATGCCTCAGGTGCTTATCAAGCCGTTTACCCCGTAATGGATACCCTCGAAGTCGAACAGGCAGGCGACTTATCGTCATTATCCGGCTTTTACGGCGGCTTACTAAATGCCACATCGCAAATTTCGGGCCAGTTCACAAACCTTCAGAGTCTTCCCTTTGTGCCAGCGTTCAATTCCAGCAACATGGTCGACGGCCAGAATGTGCTGTTCAGCACACACGCGGCGTCCGCGACCTTTGGGGAATCCGTAGCCACGCTCACCCTGCTGCCGCAGACGATCAACGGCACGATAAGCGCGATTTCCAACGAGGGCAACTTCACGACTTACACCGTGACGCTGGCGCCCTACGATCTATTTCCGAATCTCGCAGTACAGCCAGGGCAGACGTCGCTGCTCACCAACCCGAGCACAGTCGTAGTCTATGCCGACAGCAACACGCAGACCCTCAACTCCAGCGCGCTCAGCGTAGGTGGGCTGTTCCGTTTCTATGGTCTGGTCTTCAACGACAACGGTACGCTTCGCATGGACTGCGCCCAGGTGAACGACGGCGTTGCTGAGTGAAAGCGCCCCAGTCCGGTGGCAAAGCCGAGTCTTTCGATGTGGCCGCCGTCGGATCCACGAACTCGAGACTCACGCCTCGAACAGGTTGCCCCACTAACATCCGACTGGCTGTTCGGACTCCCACTATCCGGGTATACTCCCATCGTTTGGAGTAAACGTTTGCCGGACCCGGTGGAGAGCCTTTCTGTGATCGCTCGTATCAAGGAACAGATCCGCATCCTTGTCGAAGAACAATCCCGGGCGCTGCAACTGGCCATCTACGTAGGAATGTCCACGTCCGACACAAAGGCCTACGATGAACGGCGCGAACGCATATCCACCCTCTCGCGCGAGTTACAGCGGATGCAAAGCAATGAATCGTCCGCGGCGCGGCCCTGAAAAACTTTAGTTCCAGTGTCGCAGTTGCAGAGATCTACATCTGCAATATTTCAAAGGACTTGGCTCACAACTCAGGACGCAGGACTCGGGACAGGAAAAGAAATCCACAGCCCCATGTGACATCTGAACTTGCTTTCCACAGCCCCAAACATCCGATGATGGCAAAGCTGACAGGCAAGTCGCGGCATTCGCGGCCCGAGGACTCGAACTGGCTCATTAACTCAGAACTCAGGATTGACTGAGTACTGAGTACCGGGTACTGAGTACTGATCTAAGTTCTTTGAACACAATATTTTACGCGTAAACCCAAGCGGCTCAAGATTTTACAAGCAGCATTCGTCGACTGAATCGACTAACTCCAATATTTTGAATATTTTGCGAGAACGGGCAAGAAAAAATTGCACGTGACTATCCCAGCTAAGGCACGCAATTTCAATATTTTACCCGCAAAATATTGAAAACAGATACTTTATTCTGGATTTCGCGCTAAATCGCTGATTCCAGAAGCTCGGCACCCGGGGGGGTGGGTCGACAAAATCGGATCTCGCATCGCCGCAAGGCAGCGAGTTGCGTCACTAACTGGTCGAGGTCGACCATGGCTCTGCATTCGCCCGACGCCTGATGGCTTATGACGCATGACGGACGCGCCCTACTTCACTGGTTCCACGAATACTGCCGTCCCGTACGCCAGCACTTCAGTGACGCCTTGCATCACCTCGGTCGCGTCGTAGCGGGCGGCAACAACGGCGTTCGCTCCGAGTTCGGCCGCGTGCTGCAGCATCAGGTCGAAGGCCTCCTGCCGCGTCTTTTCGCACAGGTTCGTAAGCAGCGTGATGTTGCCTCCAACCAGCGTCTGCAGGCCGGCGCCGATCGTTCCGAAAATCGACCGGGATCGCACAACGATGCCGCGAACCACGCCGAGCGTGCGCGTCACGCGAAAGCCGTCGAGTTCGAACTGCGTGGTGACCATGTTGTGCGAGACCATTCTGCTGCTCGTGTAACTTGTCGCCATGGAAATTGCTCCTTTCGAGCACGCGCCCGTTCGCGCAGTGAGGCAAATATAGCGCCTCGCGCGGGAGAAGACGAGTGGTTGCGAAGCGTCATCGGTCGTCGTCAGTCTCGCCAATGGGATGGCTTGACGCAAGCAACCCTTCGTGGCCTTGGTGTTAAGAATTTTCTGCTTGCCGGAGTATGTGCTCTACTTGAGTTCCCGATGGAATCCGGCTTCCAGTGCGCCTCTTGCGGAGAGTGGAATCATACAGTCGTGGACGAATCCGCCGGGCGCCGCCAAAGCTACGTGGAAGACTGCCAGGTCTGCTGCAAGCCCAACGTCCTGCGGATCGAATATGACAATTCCGCGCAGGAGTTCTTCATTACAGCGGAACTGGAATAAGGTTCAGATTCTCGGCCAGGGACGAACGACCAGCGGCCAGAGACTATAATGTCCCGGCTTCAAATCCTCGTCCTTGGAGGCGCGCATGATCTCGCGGCGGCGGTTTCTGGAATTGGGCCGTGTGGCTGGAGGAATCGCGCTCACACCGAGCTCGCTCGGCGCCTCGTCACAGAACTCGAACGACGCCTCCCTGCCCCCGTCGATCGCGCGGCTCCAGTCGCGAACGAACGAAGCCAAGCCGATCACGCGCGAAGAACGCGGCGAGCGTCTCGACCATGCCCGGAAGTTGATGGCCGAGAACAATCTCGACGCCATCGTGCTGATGGAAGGCACATCGCTCCGCTATTTCACCGGGATGCGCTGGTGGGGCGGCGAGCGCATGTTCGCGCTGGTGCTGCCCGCAAAAGGCAACGCTTTTTACGTCTGTCCCGGATTCGAGGAAGGGCGCGCCCGCGAGCAGATTGCCAACGCTCCCGGCGGAGACAATCCCGACGTGCGGATATGGCAGGAGGACGAGAGCCCGTACCAGCGCGTCGCTCAAGGCTTGAAGGAGCGCGGCATCTCGACGGGCAAGATCGGAATGGAAGAGACGATGCGCTTCGTCTTCGTCGATGGAATTGCGAAAGCAACGCCGCAGGCCACGCTCACCAGCGCGACTCCGGTCACCGCCGGATGCCGAATGATCAAAAGCGAACATGAGATTGCGCTCATGCGGTTGGCGTCGCAGGTAACGCTAGCTGTTTACGAAGCGGTCCATCAGTCGCTCAAGGAAGGAATGACGCAGGCCGATGTCAGCAACTTGATCGACAAGGCCTACGCGCGCATGGGATTTCCCGGCGACGCCAGCGTCATGGTCGGCGAATACACGGCCTTCCCGCACGGATCTCGCACTCCACAGGTCCTTCGGGAAGGGACGATCATCATGATCGATGACGGCTGCACGGTCGAGGGATATCAGTCGGACATCACGCGAACCTTCGTCCTTGGAAAAGCCTCCGACAAGATGAAGAGCGTCTTCGACATCGTGCATCGTGCTCAGTCGGCAGCGCTGGCGGCGGCTCGGCCCGGAGTCGAATGTGGTTCGATCGACGCCGCCGCGCGCAAGGTTGTGACAGACGGAGGCTACGGCCCCGACTACAAATATTTCACGCACCGCCTGGGCCACGGCCTCGGCATGGACGGGCATGAGTGGCCGTATCTTGTTCGCGGCAATCCCAGGAAGCTCGCGGCGAATATCACGACCAGCAACGAGCCGGGGATTTACATTCGAGGCGAGTTCGGCGTCCGCCTGGAAGACGACATGCACGTCACGGAAAACGGCGCGGAATTGTTCACTCCGCAGAGCCCGTCGCTCGAAGCTCCGTTCGGAAAAGCTTAAGCGCGCTTAGAAGTCGCCAAAAAAATCGTGCCCTTTGTGTCCTTTGCGGTTGAAGATCTTTTTAACCACCAAGGTCACAAAGGGGCACGAAGGCAAAACTGATTCGCGAAGCTTTACCAGGTCAGCTTGCTGAGATAGTTGTAGCTGGCGGTGATGCTGGCGATCGGGTCTTTCGGCCGGTCGTGCTCAACGATGTAGTGCTTGATTCCCGCCTGCTGCGAATGCGCGAATATCTTCTTCCAGTCGATAACGCCGTCTCCCACTGAAGTCAGATCCACGCTATCGCCGAAGTTCTGCCCGCCGCCGGTTGTAACCTTCGGCATGGTCTTCACGTCTTTCACGTGAACCAGCGGGAAGCGTCCAGGATACTTCTCGAAATACTTGATGGGATCGCCACCAGCCACGGTGATCCAGCAGAGATCCATTTCCATCTTCACGAGGTTCGGATCGCAATCGGCGAGAAGCTGATCGTATGGAAGCTTTCCATTCACCGGCATGAACTCGAACCAGTGATTGTGATATCCAAACTGCATTCCCGCCTTCTTCGATTGCTCGCCGCACTTGTTGAACTTCTCGGACGCCTGCTTCCAGATGTCGGGAGATTTGCGGAGTTCCTCGGGTATCCACGGGCAGATGATGTAGCTTAGGCCGATCTCTTTCGAGGTCTCAATCACGGACGGAAACTTCTCGTCCAGTTCGTCGTACTGCACATGCGTGGAGGGCGCCGCGAGACCATTCTTGTCGAGCACTGCACGCACCTGCTTACCGGTGCGACCGAAGTATCCGGCGAATTCCACTTCCTTGTAGCCGATCTGCGCGACCTTCGCGATAGTGCCGTCGAAATCGTCTTTCATCAGGTCGCGGACCGTGTAGAGCTGCACGCCGACCTTGTTGATCTTGTGCTGACCAGCGGCCCAGCCGAAGCGACTACTCAACAGGGTCGCGGCCGAGACGGCAGTTGTGGTTTTGAGAAACGTGCGCCGATTCATCGCATGAAAAGCCATGATGCCATTCCTCCAGTACTCCATTGGGTGGAAGTGAAATCCGGGAGCATTATACGCGCAGGGAAACGGCGCGGCGCATTCGAACCCGCAAAGGACGCGAGAACACACGGCCTGTTTTCCCGAAACAGGATGGCACGAGAGGATCACGGGACATCCCCTCGCGATGTCGTTACGACCGAGGTTCCGCGACCTGCAGATTGTTGGTCACTGAGAACGTGCCTGGGACAGTCTTGGCACGGACGCCGACCAGGTTCTTGTCGGATTCGCTATCCACAACACCCTCAAGCCAGACGTGGCCGTTTCTTACGATGATCCGGATCGGCTTAAGAACACTCAGTTCATATTTCTGGAGCGCCGGAAATTCATAGATCGCGCGAAACAATGCGAGGCGAATCCGGTCATCGGGGGTAGAAGGAGGCAGAACTTCAATTCGATTGACGACTTTGTCGACTCCTTCAATGCGCTTGACGGCGTTTTCGGCGTCGGGCTTCAGAATAGGCCGGACCACGTCGCCCATCAGGGTGACGGTGCCACCGTCGACTTTGTACGTGATGTTGTCGAAAACACCGAAGTACGGCAGCATGAGCAATTCATGCCGAACCTCCCGGGTAATGCGTGCCTCAGACTTCGCGCTGTTCTGTGCCGTCGCGCAGAACGGAATCAATAAGAGCAAAGTCGCCAGCCTGGTTGCTGCGCCGGATCTCATGGCGGTTTCTCCTTGGGCAATTTTGGTTCAACAAGATGAGTGACCGAGTGGATGCGATTATTGCGAAAACAGTTGGGAGGAACTTAGTTGTTTGGAGGCAGGGCGATAACAATAGAGCGGGTTCGGTTCCATGCAGCCGGAAGAGCTACGACGTCTTCAGTTCTAAAAGCAAATCTTTGGCGGAAATTGTAAGTCGAGCGTCGGCGCAGCTTCGGAGCACGAAGTCGGCGCCGGCCTCCTGGAGTATTGACTTGTCGACAGTAGTCGTAAATGCAATCACCCTCGCTCCCGCGGCCTTTCCGGCACAGACGCCTGCCGGGACATCTTCGAACACGACGCATTGGTCGGCGGGGAAACCGAGCAGCGCGGCTCCCTTCAGGAACGGCTCAGGATTCGGCTTGCCGTGAGTGATTTCGGTTGACGTAATCATCCGCGGTGGCAGAGGAAGTCCCGCGGCCTTGATACGCACCTCGGCCAGCGGACGCGTACACGAGGTAACAATCGTCCATCGGTCGGAGGGCACACTGGCCAGCAATTGGAGAGCACCGGGCAGGGGCACCACGCCTTCGAGATCTTCAATCTCGCGGCGCTCGACCTCCTTGTTTTCGGCGTGATGATCGGCATTGGGCAGATATTCGCGAATCGTCGTCAGGCTCGGACGGCCGTGGGCCCGCTGCACAACTTCTTCCGGATTGAATCCACGCTCGATGGCCCACTTACGCCAGACCCGTGCCACGGCCGGCGTGGAATTGATGAGAACCCCATCTAAGTCGAAAAGCAGAGCAGCACATTGAATTTGCGTCATTTCGATAATTGCGATCCGTCGAGCGATTGTAAATGACGGGCTCATCATGGATTAAGAGGGGTTGCCTACACCAGTCACCGGCCAGTGATGAACGTCACCATCTGGGGTATCTGTCATCACTCCCGATTGCCCGGTGTCGCAATACTATTCTCGATAAAGCGAAAGGGTGCTGCGCCATGCTCTCCAAGTGCGCGAATCCCGGCTGTAACGAGCAGTTCTACTCGATCACCCAGGGAAAACTTTTCCACCTGACCCCCACGCGCGAACTGGAGATCCTGAGTGAAGAGGATTTTCCGTTTCTCTACGAGCGCTATTGGCTATGCGACCGTTGCTCGAAGATGATGACGGTGGTCTGGGACGGGATGCAGGGGCGCGTTGTCACCTTACCCACGCCACAATATGAATCTGAGGACAATGCGATTAAACGTGCCGTCCCCATGATCCAGCGCAAGGATTAGTTTCGCAGGAGGTGTTTATGACGATTGAGGTGCTGGAGACGATAGAAACACGGAAAGCCACGCCCGTCTTTCAGCGCATTCTCGTCGCAGTTGATTTTTCGGATTCTTCCCGGCGCGCCCTCTCTTGCGCCGTGCCACTTCTCGCCAGTGGAAACGAAGAGATATCCGCAGTACACGTGTTGAAAGCAGACTGGCGATATGAACTCTTAGATAGCCCACCCGAGATTGGCCTGGAAGAAACTGACGCATGGAAGCGATTGCACGCGATGGTCGACGAATGGGGACGACACAGGAATCTGGAAGTGGTTCTCCTGCAGCATGGCCCAGTGGCAAGAGCGCTGCTGTCATTCGCGGCGAAAATGAATGCGGACCTGATCATTCTCGGCACGCGTGGACTCGGAGGATTTCAGAAGCTGGCGGTTGGTTCGGTTGCGGAGGAGGTGTTGCGCCTCGCTCCGTGTCCGGTGCTCACGATTGGACCGCGGACCGGCGCTCCGGAAACCAGAACTGCCGGTCTGCAGACAATTCTTTTTGCGACCGATTTTGGAACCGGCTCAGCGAAAGCCTTGCCGCTCGTGCTGAAGCTCGCGGCACGGCAAAGATCGAAATTGATCCTTCTACATACAACTCCGCCGATGCCCGCCACTTCGCCGAATCTTTCCGCATATGCTCCCGGCACAATCGCAAGCGAGGAATTGCAGGAATGGGAGACAACATCGCGCAATCAATCGTTGCAGCAACTGAGACGGTGGCTCCCGCAGGACACGGGCCTGCAGCAGGAACCGGAATACATTGTTGGCGTCGACTTTTTACCGGAAGGAATTCTGGCGGCTGCCGCTGAGCGCAAAGCTGATCTGATTGTAATGGGAGCGAACCAACGGGGTTCCCCGCGCATTGCAGCCCATGTGCCATGGACAGCAGTGCACGAGATACTGCATAATGCGCCGTGCCCTGTGCTTACGGTTGCGGGATAGTGATGAAAGCGACCGGACGGGGACAGGATCGCTGCCCCCGTGAATCAGGACTGAACGATTTTCTCGAGCGCAGGCCGGTTCCGGATGATGAGTGTCGAGCCTTTCAGTTGCAGCAGCTGTTTCTTCTTGAATTCCGAAAACAAGCGGCTGACAGTCTCGCGAGTCGTACCGATGATCTCGGCAATTTCCTCGTGAGTCAAGGTAAGTTTCACCTGACCCGCGCCGTCGTTCTGTGCTGTTTTCGTCGACCACGACAACAAGAGTTTGGCAAACTTTTCCGATGGCGAAGTTGCGAGCCCCAACGTGCGAATCTCGTCGTAGGCGGTAAAGTAGTTGCGGCTCAATTGTTCGGCAACGCGCAGTGCTACTTCACCGTGATCTTTCAAAAACTGCACCAGTGACTCCCGCGGAATGAAGTTCGCCTGGCCCGGCTCCATCATTTCAGCCGTTACTTCGTAGGGATGATTTGAAATGACTGCGTTGAGACCGAGCACATCACCGGCATCGGAAAGTTTGGTAATAATGGTCTTGCCTTCGCGAGATGAAGTAGAGAGCTTGGCTTTTCCGGCGCACAGAACGAATACTCCCCGAGGTTGCTGTCCTTCGATGAAGAGCATCGCACCCTTGGGGTAAACGGCTGTGGATTTGATTTCGTTGAGGCGTTGTCCGGCATGGACTGAAAGGTTACAGAATAGATGTTCTTCCCTTACCGAACAGGTGAGGCAGTTATCAAGAATATTTAGGCCATAAGGGGCGCGCATGGGAGCAGCACCTCTCTTTCCGTTAAATTGTATCTCGGAACTTACAGTTGTGATCAAGGTCACTCACGTCAGTGATTCCACACCTATTGTGATCACAGACACACAAGACAGACTGTAGGAAGATGGGTTTTTATTGCGCGAATCGTTTCTCCTCTCGTTTCTGAAATTGTGAAAAAATGAAACACATTTGCATTCGCCCAAGGAGCATTTGTGAGCGAAGTATCGAGTCCTGCTGCAAACCCACGAATTGACGCGGCTAAGAAGAAGATGGCGATGCGGCCGGGGCTTGAGTCGATGTTTGCTCCCCGATCGATCGCCGTCATTGGAGCGACAGACCGCGAAGGGACGGTCGGCCGCAGCGTCCTCTCAAATCTGCTGGAGAGCAGCGAAAAAATAAAAATTAATCCGGTCAATCCCAGCCGCGAAGAAGTTCTCGGAATCACAGCCCACAAAAGTGTTGCGGGCATCTCCGCCCCGATCGATCTAGCGATCGTGGTCACTCCGGCGCACCTCGTGCCGGGGATCATTGGCGAGTGCGTGGATGCAGGAGTGAGTTCAGCCGTCGTGATCTCCGGCGGCTTTCGCGAGCAAGGGGCGGCAGGCGCTGCGCTGGAAGACCAAATCCAGCAACACCTGAGGCGTGGGTCGTTGCGGATGATAGGCCCGAACTGCATGGGATTCATGATCCCGACCATCGGCCTTAACGCGACATTCGCGAGATCGATGCCGCAAAAAGGCACGGTCGCATTTCTGAGCCAAAGTGGGGCTCTGCAAACGGCGATCCTCGATTGGAGCCGGAGCGAGCAAGTTGGATTCAGCGCTATGGTCTCGACTGGTTCGATGCTCGACGTGGGATGGGGAGATCTCATTTATCACTTCGGCGACGATCCGCACACCAAGAGCATTCTGATCTACATGGAGTCGGTAGGCGATGCGCGCTCGTTTCTTTCTGCTGCGCGCGAGATTGCGCTGAGCAAGCCGATCATCGTGATCAAGGCAGGACGCTCCGATGCAGCATCGCGCGCCGCCGCTTCGCATACGGGAGCACTGACCGGCAGCGATGACGTGCTCGAAGCCGCTTTCCGCCGCAGCGGAGTTCTGCGGGTGCAGAACGTCGCCGATCTTTTCTATATGGCGGATGTGCTGAGCAAGCAGCCGCGGCCTCGCGGGCCTCGCCTCAGCATCGTCACGAACGCCGGGGGGCCGGGAGTTCTGGCGACGGACTCTCTGATTGCCACCGGCGGCGAACTCACCGTTCTTTCTGCGGAGACCATTGGCGAATTATCGAGCTTTCTGTCGCCGCACTGGAGCCATGGTAATCCGGTCGATATTCTGGCTGACTCTGATGCTGACCGGTTCGCGAAGACAGTCGAAGTTGTTTCCAAAGACGCGGCCAGCGATGGACTGCTCGCCGTGATAGCGCCACAGGGGCTCGCGCACCCCACCTTAACTGCCGAACGAATGAAGAAGTTCGCGCACAGCACGACGAAACCGGTGATTGCCAGCTGGATGGGCGGCGCGGATATGACCGAAGGAAGAGGGATTCTGAACGCCGCCGGTATTCCTGCATTTGCCTATCCCGATACCGCCGCGCGCGCGTTCACTTACATGTGGCGCTACACCTACAATCTGCGGGGACTCTATGAGACACCCGCGCTGGTGGAAGCCGAACCCGCGTCTGAGATTCGCAGGAAGGTCACCGAATCCGTTCAACAGGCACGGGCCGCCGGACGCGTGATGCTGAATGAGTTCGAAGCGAAGCGGCTGCTCGCTTCGTATGGAATTCCGACAGTCGAAACGCGGACGGCTCAAGATGAGGAGCAGGCGGTCGGCGTCGCGGCTGAGATCGGCTATCCGGTGGTTCTCAAGCTTCTGTCGAACACGATCACACACAAAACTGACGTCGATGGAGTTCGCCTGCGACTGCAGGAGGAAGATCATGTGCGGCGGGCGTTCCGGGAGATCCGTGAGTCCGTCTCAGAAAAGGCCGGTGCACAACATTTTCAGGGAGTCACGGTCCAGAAGATGGTGGGACGCGATGGATACGAACTTATCCTCGGCAGCAGCATCGACGCGCAATTTGGGCCCGTGATCCTGTTCGGCTCTGGCGGCGTCATGGTGGAGGTTTATCGCGACTACGCGCTCGCTCTGCCGCCGCTGAATACAACACTCGCCCAGCGGTTGATGGAGCAGACGAAAATTTTCACCGCGCTCAAAGGAGTGCGCGGGCGCAAGCCGGTGAAACTGGCGGACCTCGAACAGCTCTTAGTCCGCTTCGGGCAGCTTGTGATGGAGCAGCCGTGGATCAAGGAGATCGATATCAATCCGCTGCTGGCGGGGCCCGATCAATTGCTCGCACTCGATGCGCGCATCACGCTGCACGATTCGGCGATGCGCCCGGAGCAGTTGCCGCGCCCGGCGATTCGTCCGTATCCCGCGCAGTATGCCTGGAATTGGCAATTGAAGGACGGCACGGCGGTGACGATTCGCCCCATCCGCCCGGAAGATGAGCCGCTGATGGTGCGGTTCCACACGACTTTATCCGAGCGCAGCGTCTATCTGCGCTATTTCTGCTCTCTGAGCCTGAGCACGCGCGTGGAGCATGAACGGTTGGTGCGCATATGCTTCGGCAGCTACGATCGCGGATTTGCGCTGGTCGCCGACTACAAGAATCCTTCATCGGGTGAACAGGAAATTCTGGGCGTCGGACGCTTCACTGCGATCACGCGTACCGAGGCCGAGGCGGCCGTACTCGTCACCGACCGGTGGCAGGGGCGAGGGCTCGGCACGGAATTGCTTGCCGGCGTTGCGCGCGTGGCTCGCGCGGAAGGGTTCAAGCGGATCTCAGGAGAAATCCTGCGGGATAATCTCGCTACACAAGCGATCTTCAGAAAGACGGGCTTCAATGTCCATGCGACGGAAGATCCCTCCTCCGTCACAGCTTCGATTGACCTGTAGGGTTCGATTTAAGAGACCGGGATGGGAGGCTTGTTGATTTCAAGCTGGGGCTCGAATTTCAAGGTAGTTCCCAGGGCTCGCGAAACCAGGCACAACTTTTCTGCGCGCTTGAGCAGTTCGAGAGCGCGATCACGTTCTTCGGCCGTGGAGATTTTCAGATTCGGACGAACCACAATCTGCGTGAAGGAATAGCCGGACTCCGCCTTGCGCACGGTTCCGCTGGCTTCCACCTGCAGGTCGGTAAAATCAAACTGTGCCGCCCCGGCAATGGCGCGGACAGTGGTCGTGTAGCAGCCGGCAATCGCGGCGAGCAGTAGTTCTTCAGGAGTCCACCGGCCCTCCAGCCCACCAAACTCGGTTGGCGCAGTAAAGTGGATGGCATTGGGCGCGGAATCGGACTTGGCCAAGCCGGTACGGCCGGAAGTCCACCATGCTGCAACTCGATACGCGTGCTCTTCACTCATACATTCCTCGTTTCATAGGGAAACTGTGATTCATCCACACCGCTGCAGATGCGCCGAACTGGGGAGCGGCAAGATCTTGTGATTGAATGTTTCTTCAAGCGGCCCTCCTAGGCCGCTCCCTTTTCGGAGTTCAGACCTCGCTCCCGCTCGATCTTTTCAATCTGAGTGCGAAGCCACGTCGCCAGGGCTTCTTCCATTTCAATCTGGCTGCCAGTGCGATAGAAGTCCTCCACCGTGCGCCCATCGGAGGTAATTGGGATGAAGCGGCAGGGAATGCTCTCCGCCTGCTGCCCGGCAGGGACGAACTGCTCGAGCAAGCAGTTCTGACACGAATGCGGCCGGGCCGGATCGCAGAAATTCGGGCAGATCGGGGAGTCCTCAAAAATCGCGGGAGCACGCCACGGCGATTGCGGAGACCTTCCGTAGCCTCCGTCCAACAGGAAGCTCAATTCAAACCGGAGCACATCGAGAATATCGCGATCATCTTTAGCCATAGGGCACCTCGATTGCCTGCCAGCATGCCAGAGGCGGGAGCGAGGCTCCGTGCACGGCATCACCGGCTTTTGTGATTCAAATCACACGGACCGGCTGGAACATCCGCAGGGTTGGTTCGATTTAGGCCAATTTTGGGGCCTTGGCGTAAGCTGACGTGTGATTTCAATCTCGTATAGATGTGATTTCGATCACTTTGCCCTGTGCCAAGCTCTCATCCCGAACTGCGATCGAATATCCGCGGAAAGGCGTCTTACGTTTTCAGCGATGTCTGCGCCTCGATGGGAACGTCCTGACGCCGCAACGCGTGCGCTCTCTCCGTGCTCGTTGTTTTCTCCGACAGCGGGGCGTGCGTCCCGTTGATGCTCAGGCGTAACTTCCACGGTCGATTCAAGAAAAGCTTGTGATCTTTATCACAAGGCCTCGTGACTTGTGCCATAGGGCGCGTTTCGCCCGGCGTGTGATCCTACGCCTGCGAGTGAGTTCTCAGGGTCGGGACGAAAGCACGATCCACGGCAGTCCGGAATTCGGAAGGACTGCGGCAGTCAAGCGTCGGGCGACCCCTGCTCTGTGATATCGTGCAAGCAAAAATTCTTCCTCAGGAGGAAGTTACAACATGAAATATCTCTCGTTCCGAATGGGCCTCCTAACTCTGATGGCGTGCGGGTTGATGGCTGTCTGCAGCTCTCCGGCTGCAGCGCAGGATGCCGCAGCTACCTACAAAGCAAAGTGCGCGATGTGCCACGGTGTGGATGGCAAGGGCGGAAAGATGGGAACCAAAGATTTCGCCTCGGCCGAGATCCAGAGCCAAAGCGATGCGCAACTTGCGGAAACCATCAGCAAGGGTAAGCCGCCCAAGATGCCGGCGTATGGAAGCAAGTTGAGCGCCGACGAGATCAAGGGTCTGGTCGCCCAGATTCGCAGCTTCAAGAAGTAGGCGGTAAGGAAAGCGGCCAAAATGCCGCAGAAAGACAGTCCAATTCTGGCGAACTGGCGGGTGAGAGCATGTCCATGCGAACCATACGGAATATTTTTGCGCCTGGAGTTGCCCTCACCCTATTTCTAACCGCCGGCTCGCTTCTCGCCGCATCGAAAAAAGAACCTCCCAAGCCTGCCACTGAGGAATGTCTCGCCTGCCACGGCGACGCTTCGCTGACTCATGAGGAGAATGGAAAGACCGTCAGCCTGCAGGTCGATCCCCAAAAATTTAAAGACTCGATCCACGGCAGCATGTTTACCTGCGTCGATTGCCACACGGATGTAAAGTCGGCAGCGCACGAAACTACTCCGAAGAAAATCAGTTGCGCAACCTGCCACGCCGATGAGCAAGCAGCCTACGATCGCAGCTTCCACGCCAAGGCCGCGCAAGGCGGAAACACACACGCTGCCACTTGCGTCGATTGCCACGGCAGCCCGCATGAATTACTCGCGGCGAGCGATCCGAAGTCAAAGGTTTACCACAGCAACATTCCCGCGACGTGCGGAGCTTGCCATAGCCAGAAGTTTTTGATGGCCGACGGCGGACAGAGCGCTGAGGCTGTCGCTTCGTATGCACAAAGCGTCCATGGGCACGCTGTTGCCAACGGATCGGAAAAGGCGGCCGTCTGCACTGACTGCCACGGCACGCACGAGATTCTCGATGCGAGGGATTCCAAGTCGCCGATCTTCAAGTTCAATGTGCCGCTGACCTGCGGCAAATGCCACAACACGATCTCGGCTGAATTTCAGCAGAGCATTCACGGACAAGCCATCGCCCAGGGAAATTGGCAGGCACCGGTTTGCACCGATTGCCACGGCATCCATTCGATCAAGGCGCACAACGATCCGAATTCTCCGGTTTCGGCCAAGAATGTTGCGCAAGACACCTGCGCCCGCTGCCACGAAGGAGTGCGGCTGACGCAGGAGTTCGGCGTGCCGGGCCATCGCGTTTCGACTTACATGTCCAGCTACCACGGCCTCGCCTCGCGGCTGGGATCGCAGGTTGTCGCGAACTGCGCCAGTTGCCACGGAACGCACAGCATCTTTCCTTCCAGCGATCCGCGCTCCACCATCAACAAGGCGAACCTGGCCAAGACCTGCGGACAGTGCCACCCCGGAGTAACCGAAAAGTTCACCGAAGCGAAAGTGCACGTCGATGCCCCGCTTTCCGCCGATGTGGGCAGCAAAGCCGTACGCTGGATCCGCCGGTTCTATCTGAGCATGATCTTCGCCGTGATCGGCGGCATGCTGCTGCATAACTTCATCATCTGGCGCTCGAAGGTGATCGCCCGCCGCAAGCTGCAGCCGCAGCACTTCGTCGTGCGCATGCCGTTGCGCTTCCGCTGGCAGCATCTGACGTTGCTCGCCAGTTTCTTCACGCTGGTCCTGACCGGATTCGCGCTGAAGTTTCCCGGCTCGTGGTTCGATACGATGCTCGGCATGAGCGAGCATTCGCGGCAACTGGTACATCGCATTGCGGCGGTCGTTCTGATCGCGGTCAGCGTCTATCACGTGTTCGACATTGCGATCAGCCGCGAAGGACGCAAGTTCGTTCGCGACATGTTCCCGACGCTGGACGACGCGCGCACCGCGTGGCAAAATGTCGCCTATTATCTCGGCCTGAGATCCAGCAAGCCCGATTTCCCGCGCTTCACTTACGCGGAGAAGGCGGAATATTGGGCGCTGGTGTGGGGCATGATCGTCATGGCCGTGACCGGCACGATGCTGTGGGCCAAAGTTTTTGTGGGTAATCATATGGCGCGCTGGTGGCTGGATATAGCAACCGCGATTCATTTCTACGAAGCGATTCTGGCGACGCTCGCGATCTTCGTCTGGCACTTCTATCAGGTATTTTTTGATCCCGATGTGTACCCCATGAACTGGGCCTGGTGGGACGGAAAAATGACGCTGCATCACTATCGCGAGGAGCACGGGCTCGACATCGATCCAGTAATCGAAACGCCCGATGCCCTGAACGAAACAGCGGATGCCGATGCGCACGAAGAATCCGAACCCGCCGAGGTCAAGCATGGCAACTGAGAACACGCCTCCCGAACAAGTCGAACCGAAGCACGGATTGCGCATGGTATTGCGCAATCCCATCAGCCTAGCCGGGGTCGCGCTGGCCATTGTCAGCCTGGCGAATATCTTCATCTTCGTTCTGATCGACACGATCGCCAAGACGCCCAGCCCGTATGTCGGCATCCTGGCGTACATGATCGCGCCCGGATTCTTGATTCTCGGATTTTTGTTGATCCTTGTGGGCGTCTTGATCGAGCGGCGGAAGAAAGTGGCACCGACAGATTTCTATCCACGGGTCGACCTGAACGATCCCGCGCAGCGCAGCGCCGTCATTTCGTTTGCGACTTTTCTTATCGTCTTCGTGATGGTCAGCACGGCGGGGAGCTACAAAGCCTACGAGTACACCGAGTCGGTGTCTTTTTGCGGACAGGTTTGTCACACCGTAATGAGTCCGGAATATACGGCGTACAAGCTTTCTCCGCACGCCCGCGTGGCTTGCGCGGAGTGCCACATCGGCACCGGCGCAACCTGGTTCGTGAAGTCAAAGCTGTCGGGGAGCCGGCAGGTGTTTGCGACTGTGTTTAATACGTATCCGCGGCCGATCCCGACTCCTGTGCACAACTTGCGCCCGGCGCAGGAAACCTGCGAGCAATGCCACTGGCCCAAGAAGTTCTACGGAGGCCAGCTCAAAGTCTTCACGCATTACTCCAACGATGAGAAGAACACCGTCCGCCAGATTCGCATGCTGATCAAGACCGGCGGAGGAGATCCCGCGACGGGGGCGCCGGAAGGCATTCACTGGCACATGAATATTGGCAACAAGATCGACTACGTAGCGACGGACGAGCAGCGGCAGACGATTCCGTACGTTCACGTCGTCGATCTGCAGGGACGCGTCACCGAGTACTACGCGAAAGATTCGAAGCTGACTAAAGAGCAGATCGCCAAGGCTCCGCAGCATCACATGGATTGCATTGATTGCCACAATCGTCCGACGCACATCTACGTGCCGCCGGACCAGGCAGTCGACCAGAGTATGCTGGCGCGCCGCATCGACCCTTCTTTGCCCTTCATCAAGCAGCAGGCGGTCACCGTTTTAACCGCGAACTACAAGACAACTGATGCGGCGATGCAGGGAATCGCCAGCGGGCTGCAGGATTTTTACGAGAGCAAGTATCCCGACATCGCAAAGAGCAAGCAGTTGGAAATTCGCGAGGCAGTGACGCGAGTGCAGCAGATTTTCAAGGACACCACATTCCCCGAGATGAAGCTGAACTGGCAGACGCACCCCAACAATCTCGGACACTTCTACTTCATCGGATGCTTCCGTTGCCACGACGGGCAGCACGTCAGTTCCGATGGAAGAGTTATCAGCAAAGATTGCAACCAATGCCACACGCTGATGTCGCAGACGGAAGGGACGACCAGCGCTTACGGGAACGCTCCTCCTTCCACATTCCAGCATCCGGTAGATATCGGAGACCTCACACAGGTTAACTGCGCCGATTGCCATACCGGAGGAACCGGGCCGTAGAGCGGCGCGCGCCAAACCTCGTCCCGTGAAAATCATCACCTAAGTGGCGGGAACGAAGAGGCCGGACGTCAGAGATATTGCCCCTAACCTGCATTTCTGCCGCTTCGCAACGAGAATGCGAAAGACCCTGGCACCCACAGTTTCGAAACGTGAAGACTGGGGAACGTTAGAAGGACCGTCCGCCGGGTGGGGTCACCTTTTCGACAAGAGAAACAATCCGGCAACCATCCCCAGCAAAGTCAGGCCTTCAATCGCGAGCGCATACGAAATCAATTGCCGGGCGCGCTCAAAGCGCGTCAGCCATCGGCTGAAAATCAGGACGAAAAGCACAATCGGGATTGCCGACAGTCGAAAGATAAATGCGTCACCCCAATACCACTGATTCAGAACCGGGGTGATCAGGAACCCAACGGAAATTGGAGCAGTCGCACTCAAGACCAGCAGGGCTTTTGCGTACCCCGTGTACCACGATTCAGATTTCCTGATCACGAATACCAGCCCAGCCGTAGGCACAAGGAACAAGAGGCAGATGAAAATTCCAAGCACAAGATCGCCTCCTGCGTACATTCCGCTCGCGGCCGCGACATCTTGCGGATTTTGGAGATACTGGATGTAGCGCCCAACGACCAGCGCCGCCGATACTGCAACGACCGCTGCGTAACTTGCCGCGACAAGGCTTAACTGCGCGCGTGAAGGATCCGGTTGCACGCACGAATTGTAGCTGCCGGTACCAGCCTGATTCTGGTTACGAGCGTAATGGCATCTCTGACATACTCAGAACCGATTCATGCAAGAACCACTGCAGACGACAACAGCTACGAAGAACCTGAATGATTTGTTGAACTCAAGAGATGGAGAGAAGGAGGAACGTTGACCCTGCAGTTCCGTGACGGTACGGAACGGGCGTATATTGCTCCTTCCGAGGCGGTTATTCTTTTCTCATGCAAAAGCTCACGGCAATCATCTCGCAATATATCTTCGTTTTGCTGATCTTCTGCAGCCCAGCAACGCTTCAGGCACAGGCCGCGAATCCACTTCCACACATTGTTCAGAAAGATGGCCGCTACGCTCTGTTCGTCGATGGCGCTCCGTACTTGATCCTGGGAGCGCAGGCCAACAATTCCAGCGCCTGGCCATCGATGTTGCCCAAGGTTTGGCCTGCGGTCGAGTATCTGCATGCCAATACACTGGAGATTCCGGTGTATTGGGAGCAGTTCGAGCCCGAGCCCGGGCATTTCGATTACTCGATCGTTGACACGCTTCTCGCACAGGCGCGGCAGCACCAGATGCGCCTGATCCTGCTTTGGTTTGGGACGTGGAAAAACGGCAGTTCCCACTACATGCCGCTCTGGATGAAGCGCTCTCCGGAGCGCTATCCGCGGATGATTGGACCCGACAGCCGCCCGGTGGATTCGCCGTCACCATTTTCTGAGGCGACACTGCACGCCGACATCAAGGCCTTCAGCGCTCTGATGCGCCACCTCAAGTCGGCCGATCCGCAACACACCGTCCTCATGGTTCAGGTGGAAAATGAGCCGGGGACATGGGGCTGCGTGCGCGACTACTCCCCGGCGGCGCAGCGTGTGTTCGACTCTCCGGTCCCGGCGCAGTTGCTCACGGCATTGCATAGGCACGAGTCTCCGGGAGGAACGTGGCATCAGGTCTTCGGCGAGGATGCCGACGTTTTCTTTCACGCATGGGCCGTCGCCCGTTATATCGAGCAGGTCGCCGCTGCAGGAAAGGCGATCTATCCGTTGCCACTCTATGTGAACGCAGCTCTGCGCAATCCCTTTGAAACCGGGCACGAGCATAACTACGAAACCGGCGGCGCTACTGACAATGTGATTCCCATCTGGAAGGCGACCGCTCCGTCGATTGATCTCCTCGCGCCCGACATTTACATGGAGGGGAGCGACGAGTACTTGAAGGTCCTCGACCTCTATCACCGTCCCGATAACGCGCTCTTCGTTCCTGAGACTGGCCAGACGCCCGGATATGCGCGATATTTCTTCGCGGCTCTCGGACACCAGACGATTGGCTTCTCTCCGTTCGGCATCGACTATACGAAAAATGCCAACGACCCCATCGGCGCCACTGAGTTAAATGAGAAGTTGCTCGAGCCATTCGCTATCAATTACAAGCTGGTCGCGCCCATGCAGCGCGAAATTGCGCTCCTGAATTTCGAAGGCAAGCTGCAAGGCGTCGTCGAAAAACAAGGGATCCGCGAAGACTCCCTGGATTTCGGCCCGTGGCAGGTCAAAGTGTCCTACGGGCTGGGACAATTTGGTCCCGGCAACCATCCGCCGGGCAATCCGCAGCCGATTGGCCGGGCCTTCGTGGCGGAACTTGGCCCCAACGAATTTCTGGTCAGCGGATTTTTCTCCCGCGTGGATTTCCAGCCGAGCGATCATTCTTCCGGCAAGCAGCGCGAGTATGTGCGCGTCGAAGAAGGGACATACGAGAATGGAAAGTTTCACGCCATCCGCATATGGAATGGCGATCAGACCGACTGGGGACTTAACTTCGCTTCGGTCCCGCAGGTGGTTGTGGTTTCAGTGGGGACTTACTAGAGGGTCGGCCCCGGTTCTCGCCTAAATGGCAATCGCTTGTCAGCCGGAGCAGGTGGTAGAGTGCGGTAATGCGCGCCGTACATGCGACGCAATCCTAACGGCGTGACAAACCTGTGGCATCCGCTGCATCGTGCTTCTCGTTGCAAAAACCGCAAGCGCGGGGCACACACAATCTCAAAAACAGCAAAGGACAGATCAGCCAGCCAACCTTATGAAAATCCGGACCACTTACCTGAGGTTGGTTAGACGTCGATGTGGACGTACTGAGTACCGCTACGTACTGTTTGGAGCGTTGATCCTGGTAGCTGCCGTCGCAGTAGCCCAGGAGGATACCCTTCGCGCACAGCAGGAAACGATGGACTTTAAGCCCCTTTTACAAGTCCTCGATAGCCAGAAACTGCTTGGGTCCCTCGAATATCGTGGTCGGTGCACGACAAATCATTTTCCGGATTTCCCAGAATTTAAGCCGCATTCCTCAGTCTCACACGGCCCAACCCTAGAAGTTTTGAGCAAGATATTTGAGAAAGATGCCAACGTGAGTGTGGTTGAGAACTCTGGCGGAATAGTGAGGATGAGACAGGACGACGTGCCAACCGATCTGCTGGACGTGAGAATAGGACACGTCGCGTTTGGAGGCGGCGCCAGCGATATCTACAATCCTAACGAGGCTATACAAATAATCTTGGGGACTCCGGAAGTGGTTTTGTTTATGAGGCAGCACTCCATGCAGTTGCCCTCTGCCGCAGGCTCAGTTCCGGGCGGGATGGGTCACGGTGCTGAGGACGGGACACGCCTCACGGGTGAAATGAACCACGCTACCGTTCGGGAAGCTCTCGACCATGTCTTGCAGACCTTTGGAGGCATCTGGATTTACCAGGTCTGCCCAGATCGTAGCGCAGTCTACATTCATTTCTATTACCTGAAGAAGTTCGGTTCAATTCTCATAGTGCAATCCTGAAAGACAAAGATGCTGAGAGCTATGTGGACAGGGAGAACCCGGGTGTCGAAGAGATGAAGCCTTGATTCAACGAAGTCACCTTGCATTTCCGACGCTAACCCTTTGCGCTACGGTCGTCGCGCTCGCGGCAGTTGTGTCGGCACAGAACACACCCAATCCTGCCGTCGTGCCGGCCGATCGCCTGAAGGAATCCTGGTGGGCCGAGCGGCATCAAGCTGTCCTCGATGCTCGGCATGCACATCCCGACACGCAACTGCTGTTGATTGGCGACTCGATTACTAATAACTACGACAAGGCGAATCCGCCGGACGAGAATTTTCTGCCTACCTGGAATGAATTCTACGCACCGCGCAAAGCCCTGAACCTCGGCTTCAGCGGAGACACGACCGCGAACGTCCTTTGGCGCATTGACCACGGCGAAGTGGCGGGCATCCATCCGAAAGTTGTAATTGTGCTGATCGGCACCAACAACACCGGTCATGGACAATCCGCCGAGCAGGCCGAAGTCGGCATCGACGCCGTGGTAAATCGTCTCGAGCAACTGCTGCCCGGGACGCACATTCTGCTGCTCGGAATTCTTCCCAGCGGTATTTCCGAGGGCAAGACCGCCCGCGATCGCGCCGTCAACGAATATCTCGCCACGTGCTATGGCGAAGACCCGTTCGTTACGTATCTCGACATCGGATCGATCTTCTATAAAGACGGCGCGCTGAACTCGGCCATCTTCTACGATCCGCGGCTGTCGTGGCACCCCAAGCCTCTGCATCCGGACACAGTCGGTCAGCGCAGGATGGCCGAGGCAATCGAGCCCACACTCGCGTCGCTCATGGGCGACTCGCCCCGCGAGCCGCTCGACTCAATGACCGACATCAACACCGCCCTGATTCCGGTCAGCCGCCTCGAACCCGATCTCTACGACTGGTACGCACGCCATCACGCCGAACTGCGCTTGCAGGAAGAATACTTGCAAAAGAACGCGCAACCGGACGTCGTTCTCATCGGCGACTCCATCACCAACTTCTGGCACGGACCTCCTGAGGACACCGTGCAAAATGGCCCGTCCGCCTGGCAGAGCGTCTTCGGAGGAATGGCGGTCGTGAATCTTGGATTCGGCTGGGACCGTACGCAGAACGTGCTTTGGCGCCTTCGCCAGGGAGAATTCCGCGGACTGCATCCTCGGTGGGTCGTGCTGTTAATTGGAACGAACAATCTCACCGGCACGAGCCACGCGCGCGCCAATACACCAGAGGAAATTGTTGCGGCGATCAACGCCATCTGCGACGAAGTCCACCAGCGCTCCCCCGAAACTCACGTCATCCTGATGGCGATCTTTCCGCGCGGAGCCAGCCCGCACGATCCTCTCCGCGCCCCGATCGCGCGCACGAACGAACTTCTAGCGCAACGCTTCGGCAACAACGGCGAAGTCACCTACCTCGATATAGGCAAACGGTTCCTCTCCCCGGACGGATCGATTTCTCCGGAGATCATGCCCGACGGCACGCATCCGAGCGACCGGGGCTATCAGTACTGGGCTGACGCGCTGAAGAGAGCCGGAGTCAAGCCCTAGCCAAGCCGGAACTCACCACGGAGACACGAAGACACAGAGACTGCAAAAAGGATTTTCTAAAATCCACTCCGTGTCTCCGTACCTCCGCAGTAAGTGATTCTTCCCGACCGATCGGTCGCTCGACAGAAGGGCGTACCCCAAGGGGCGCAAAAGAAATCCCACTTTTTCGTCGCCCACATCCAGTTAATTCCAAATCACTTTCACATTTCGCGTGATTTCAATCACACCCCTATGTGAATCCACGTCCCGACAGTTTCACCCCCATCCGGCATCCTTGTTTTATCGCGGGACCATACCAGTGGTTTCCGCCGAGAAATCGGAACGGGGGATTCATGAAGCGCAAATTCAAGACCATGGACGCCAACGAGGCGGTCGCGCACGTCGCTTACCGTGCCAGCGAAGTGATCGCCATTTATCCCATCACGCCGTCTTCCCCGATGGGCGAGTGGGCGGACCAATGGTCCTCCGAGGGCATTCCGAATGCCTTCGGCAGCGTGCCGCATGTGATCGAGATGCAAAGTGAAGGCGGAGCCGCCGGGGCCGTCCACGGAGCGTTGCAGACCGGATCGCTCTCGACGACCTTCACCGCCTCGCAGGGATTGCTCCTGATGATCCCGAACATGAACAAGATTGCCGGCGAGCTGACGCCGACCGCGTTCCATGTTTCCGCGCGTACCGTCGCCACCCACGCGCTCTCGATTTTCGGCGACCACTCCGATGTGATGTTCTGCCGCACCACCGGCTGGGCCATGCTCTGCTCGAATTCGGTTCAGGAGGCGATGGACCTCGCCCTGATCGCCCATGCTGCCTCGCTCGAAACCCGCATTCCCTTCCTGCACTTCTTCGACGGATTCCGCACCTCGCACGAGGTCAACAAGATCGAAATGCTGACCGACGATGATGTCCGCGCGCTCCTCAACATGGATCGCATCATCGACCACCGCCAGCGTGCGCTTTCGCCCGAACATCCGGTGCTGCGCGGCACGGCGCAGAATCCCGACGTGTTCTTCCAGATCCGCGAGACGGCGAATTTGTACTACGACACCGCCCCCGCAAAAGTCCAGGAGGTGATGAACAAGTTCGCGGAAGTCGTCGGACGTTCCTACAAGCTGTTCGACTATGTCGGCGCCCCCGATGCCGAGCGCGTGATCGTCATGATGGGATCAGGCGCCGAGGTCGCGCACGAAACCGTCGAGCACCTTACGGCTAAAGGCGAGAAAGTCGGCCTGCTGAAAGTTCGTCTCTATCGCCCGTTCTGCGTGAAGTCGTTTGTTGAGGCCCTCCCCCCCACCGTTCGCCAGATCGCCGTTCTCGATCGGACGAAAGAATCGGGCGCGATCGGCGAACCGTTGTATCTCGATGTGGTTGGCGCTTTGAACGAGGGCTTGAGGCTCGGTTACGGCAGCATGAAGACCGCTCCCACAGTCGTCGGCGGACGATACGGGCTTTCCTCGAAGGAATTCACTCCGGCGATGGTGAAAGCCGTCTACGACAACCTGAGCAAATCCGAGCCGAAAGATCACTTTACGATCGGCATCAACGACGACGTCACTCATACCAGCCTCGACTTCGACGCATCGTTCTCAACCGAACCCGACAGCGTTGTCCGCGCGCTGTTCTATGGACTCGGCGCAGACGGCACGGTCGGTGCGAATAAGAATTCGATCAAGATCATCGGTGAAAACACCAACAACTACGCCCAGGGATACTTCGTCTACGACTCCAAGAAATCGGGCGCGATGACCGTCTCGCACCTGCGCTTCGGGCCGCAGCCGATTCGATCAAGCTACCTGGTCTCGAAGGCCAACTTCGTCGCCTGCCATCAGTGGATTTTCCTCGAGCGCTACGACATGCTCAGTTCGCTGGTCGACGGCGGCGTGTTCCTCGTTAATAGTCCGTTCGGTCCCGATGAGGTTTGGGATCACGTGCCCCGCGAAGTCCAGGAGCAGCTCATCGCGAAGAAGGCGAAGTTCTACGTGATCGATGCCTATCAGGTCGCGAAGGATACCGGCATGGGATCGCGCATGAATACCATCATGCAAGTCTGCTTCTTCGCGATCTCGAAGGTTCTGCCTCGGGACGAAGCGATCGAAGCCATTCGCGATTCGATCCGCCACACCTATGGCCGCAAAGGCGAAGAGATCGTTCAGAAAAACATGAAGGCCGTGGACGAAACGCTGGCCCACCTGCACGAGGTGAAGATTCCAGCCAGCGTCACTAGCAAGAGCCAGATTCCGGCGGCATTCCCCGGCGCTCCAACGTTCGAGCACGACGTGCTGGGCACGATTTACGCCGGAAAGGGCGACGATCTTCCTGTCAGCGCTTTCTCTTGCGACGGCACATTCCCCACCGGAACGGCGAAGTGGGAGAAGCGCAATCTGGCTCTCGAAATTCCCGCGTGGGATTCGAAGATCTGCATACAGTGCGGCAAGTGCGCGATGGTCTGCCCGCATGCCGTGATCCGGATCAAGGTGTACGACAGCAAGGAACTGGGCGGCGCGCCCGCGACGTTCAAGTCCTGCGACGCGCGCGACAAAGAGTGGGCCGGGATGAAGTACACGATCCAGGTCGCGCCGGAAGATTGCACCGGATGCGGTGTTTGCGTTGATATCTGCCCGGTCAAGAACAAGCAGGAAACGCGGCTGAAAGCGATTAACATGGTTCCGCAGCCGCCGTTGCGCGCGCCTGAGAGCGAGAACTGGAATTTCTTCCTGAACATCCCGGAACTCGATCGCCGCAAGATCAAGGTCGGCACGATCCGCCAGCAGCAGGTACAGGAACCGCTGTTCGAATTCTCCGGCGCATGCTCGGGATGCGGCGAGACCCCTTATGTGAAGCTGGTTTCGCAGCTGTTTGGCGATCGCGCCATCGTCGCCAACGCCACCGGCTGCTCTTCGATTTATGGCGGCAACCTGCCTACCACTCCGTGGACGAAGAATGCCGCCGGCCGCGGTCCGGCATGGTCGAACTCGCTGTTCGAAGACAATGCCGAATTTGGTCTCGGATTCCGCGTCTCCATCGACAAACAAACCGAGTTCGCGCAGGAGTTATTGCGCCGCCTGAGCCACAACCTCGGCGACGAACTGGTCGACGCGATTTTGGCGTCCAAACAAAAAGATGAAGCCGACATCTACGACCAGCGCGAGCGAGTGTCTGTGCTGAAAGACAAGCTGCGCCGCATGAATACTCCGGAAGCGCAACAACTGCTCTCGCTCGCCGACATGCTGGTGAAGAAGAGCGTCTGGATCATGGGCGGCGACGGCTGGGCGTACGATATCGGCTACGGCGGCCTCGATCACGTGCTGGCCAGCGGACGCAACGTCAACATACTCGTTCTCGACACCGAGGTTTATTCCAACACTGGCGGACAGGCGTCGAAGTCGACGCCGCGCGGTGCAGTCGCGAAGTTCGCAGCCGGTGGCAAGCCTGGCCCGAAGAAGGATCTCGGACTGATGGCGATGACCTACGGGAACGTCTATGTCGCCAGCGTAGCGATGGGAGCGAAAGACGAGCACACGCTGAAGGCATTCCTCGAAGCCGAGGCGTATGACGGGCCGAGCATCATCATTGCCTACTCGCACTGCATCGCGCATGGCATCGATATGACAACAGCGATGAGCGATCAGAAAATCGCGGTCGAATCCGGCCAGTGGCTGCTCTATCGCTATAACCCGGAGCGGGCTGCGATTGGAGAGAATCCGCTGGCGCTCGACTCGCGCGTTCCGACGCGAAAGGTGCAGGAATACTTACTGCAGCAGACGCGCTTCAAGATGCTGACCAAGAGCAAACCGGAAGATGCGGAGCGCCTGTGGAAGCTGGCACAGAAAGATGTCGAGACCCGGTTCCACATGTACGAGTACATGGCCAGCCGCAAGGCAGAACCGGCCGCTCCAGCGAAGGAAGAAGCGGCGAAGCCTGCGCCAGTGAAAGAGAAGACACCGGTAGGCGTGAAATAGGGTGCCCTGCTTCCGAGCGACTTTGCCGGAAGCGGGGATTTTGACACTCACGTGATAACGCGATGTCAGGAGGAATTCAAATGGATCTCAGCACGACATATCTCGGCCTGAAGCTGCCCTCCCCGCTGGTCGTCTCGGCCTCTCCCCTGTCGCGTGATGTGGATGGAATCTGCCGGCTCGAAGATGCTGGCGCCTCCGCCGTCGTGCTCTATTCGCTCTTCGAAGAGCAACTCCGCCAGGAAGAAGCGGACCTGCAATATCACATGGCTGCGGGCACGGAGAGCTTTGCTGAATCGATTACCTATTTCCCGCAGGCGACCGAGTTCCACACCGGCCCTGAGGGATATCTCAATCACATCCGCAAGGCCAAAGCCGCGGTTGGGATGCCGGTCATCGCAAGCCTGAACGGTTCGACGCTCGGCGGGTGGACGAAGTTTGCCGCCGAGATCGAACGCGCTGGGGCCGACGCAATCGAGTGCAACATTTATTACATCCCGACCGATCCGAAGATCACCGCTGCAGACGTCGAGAAGACTTATCTCGATATCGTACGCACCGTGAAGCAGGCCGTGACGATTCCGGTTGCGGTGAAGCTCAGCCCGTTCTTCAGCAATCTTTCGAATTTTGCGCGTCGTCTTGATGACACCGGGGCTGATGCGCTCGTACTTTTTAACCGCTTTTACCAGCCGGACATAGATCTCGAAGAGCTTGAGATTCGCCCGAACGTGCTGCTGAGTACGCCGCAGTCGCTGCGGCTGCCTCTCACCTGGATCGGCATTCTTTACGGCCGCATCCGCGCCAGTCTGGCCGCAACCGGCGGCGTTCACGGCGCCGAGGATGTCGTGAAGCTGCTGATGGTGGGCGCGAATGTAACGATGCTCTGCTCCTCGCTCATGCGCCACGGCGTGAATCACCTGCGGCACGTCGAGCGCGCACTCCGCGAGTGGATGGAAGAGCACGAGTACGAATCGGTCGCGCAGATGCAGGGCAGCATGAGCCAGCTGCGCTGTCCCGATCCGGGAGCTTTCGAACGGGCCCAGTACATGCGTGCCGTGAAGGGCATGCAACACATTCACATGGCAGGATTCCGCTGATGTCTACGACAATCGATCTCGAACCCGAACAGACTGAGTGGGTGAATCACGTCACCCAGATTCTGGGAGCACGCAATCCTGCAGAGGCGATGGAATCGGATCTGCATGCGAACGAGGTGAAGGTCACCGCGACGGATTCCCATTCCGACAAGGCACGTCGCGAGCGCCGTCATGCGCTGCTGTTTCCGCGCGAGCATGGAGCCTGGGGATTGCTCCTGGTGCCGATTATCACCGGCGCGGGCGTAGCCTTTCGCGAGTGCAGCCACATTTTCCCCTTGCTGCTCTTGTCCACCGCCGCATTGTCGTTGTTCTGGTTGAGAACACCGTTCGAGAGCCTGATCGGCACATCGGCCATGCGCGCCGAGACGAATGACGAACGCCACGCCATTCGATCGGCAATCTTCGGACTGGCCATAGTAGCCGCGATTGCTCTGGGTGGACTGTTGTGGGCCGGCCAGAATAGCTATCTGTGGCCGCTGGGAGCCGCGGCTGGACTCGCATTTATTATGCAAGCTGTTCTTCGCAAGTTAAGCCGGAAGCTTCGCATGCTCTCTGAAATCGTTGGCACGATTGGCTTGACCGCTTCGGCGCCAGCCGCTTACTACGTCATTACCGGAAAATTCAACGGCATCGCCTGGATGCTCTGGATCGCCAACATCCTTTTCGCCGGCGACCAGATTCACTACGTGCAGCTTCGCATTCACACCGCGAAAGTCGACGGCTTCCGCGCCAAGCTGGCTCGCGGCTGGAGATTCGCTCTTGGACAGGCGCTGATGACGGCCGTCATCACGTTCGCTTGCCTGAATCGCCTCATGCCTCCACTCGCGTCTCTCGCATTTGCCCCGCTGCTGTTCCGCGGATGGTTCTATTTCGTCCAGGAACCGGGACCGTTGGTCGTGCGTCGACTTGGCTGGAATGAAATGAAACACGCCGCCGCTTTTTGCGTGATCTTCATTGCAACGTTTACGCTGGCACGATAGCGGTTTAGGGGACGATTACAGCCGCGCCATCCACCGCGTCGTTTTTCACCGCCAGTAGGGCTTCATTCGCCTGATCCAGCGAAAAGGTGGTCACCTTTGGTTTCAGGCCGATCTCCGCAGCCAGCACGAGGAAGTCGCGTGCATCATCGCGGGTCATGTTGGCCACGCTGCGTATCTGACGCTCGCCCCATAGCAGGCTGTCGTAATCAAACTGCGGGATGCGGTCGAGATGAATGGCATTGATCGCTACCACGCCGCCTTTGCGAAGGCTGCTCAAGGCGGCGATCACGACATCGCCGCTGGGAGCGAAGGTCAGAGCGCGATCCAACTGCACGGGCGGCTTGTCTACCTCGGCGCCTATCCAGGTTGCGCCCAGTGATTCCGCGAGCGCCTGGTGCGACTTGCCGCGCGTTGAGACATACACTTCGCACTTCCACGCCTGGAGCACCGCGATTGCCAGATGCGCAGACGCACCGAAACCAAATAGTCCAACACGTTCTCCGGGTTGCACGCCGGCAACACGCAGGCTGCGAAAACCGATGATGCCCGCGCACAGCAAAGGCGCTGCGTGCAGATCGTCGAGCGAGTCCGGCAATGGAAACACGAAATCGTTGCGCGCGAATGCATACTGTGCGTATCCGCCTGCGACGGTGTAGCCGGTGAATGTCGGCGAGTCGCAGAGATTCTCCATTCCCTTCTGGCAGTAACAGCATGTGCCGTCGGTGCCGCCGAGCCAGGAGACGCCCACGCGCGCGCCGAGCGGAACTCCGTCGACGGCTCCATCAACAACTTCTCCCACGATCTGATGGCCGGGAATGATTCGCAACTGTTTGGGTGGAAGCTCGCCTTCGACGATGTGAAGGTCTGTGCGGCAGACGCCGCACGCGCGCACGCGCAACAGCAGATGCCCGGATCGCAGGCGAGGGTTGGCTACCTCACTGATCTGAAGAGGACGTTGCGCGATCGGCGCAGGAGAGGAAAGGATTGCGGCTTTCATGGCGGGCACCTGCAGTCCATAAGATGCCCACAGGACCGTGATCGGTTCATCCCAGCGGGCTGCAATCTCTAGTGTCTCATTACCGTATTGGTAACAACTCCAACGTCAACACCTCGAAGGGTTGCAAGGAAAACACGTGAGGCTCTTGCGCAGATAGCTTGATTGGTAGCTTCTTGCTTTGCGAGTTCCACGGCGAATGGGCCGAAAAATTCGATGGAGCGCCCGCCGGCAATTCAAGAAGCGATGCGAGACTGGCCGCAAAATCCTGGGGATGATCGCTTGGGTTGCGAAGCGTCACAATCGCCTTTTCGGGCGACCACGCGGAGAATCCGTAGACTTCCAGCTTCGCAGGATCGCCTCCGATCCAGTGCGTGTCTTTGAGCACTTGCGCATTCGCGCGCGACCATTTCGCCGACTCTGCGAGCACGTCCCAATCCTGCGGCGAGAGCAGCGATGGAGTGATGTACATCTCCTGCAGCTGCGTGCCGGTGCCGAAGTAGTCGTGCACTTCTTCCGGGAAATCGTTGCCGGGATCGTCGCCGAGACGCTCGGCGTATCGCGCGAAGATCATGCCGTGCAGCATCAGGGAATTCAGCGGAAACAGCGGGCCATCTTCGACGACATGACGGTAAATTTGCGAATCGCGATAGGTGATCCAGCGCTGGCGATTTGAACCCACGCCGGCGAAGCTATGATCGTCGCCGCCGCGCCAGATCGAGTCGGCGTAGAGCAGCCAGAACGGCGAAGGATAGGTGCCCGTCGTGAGGTTGATGTAGATGTCCGGCTTCTTCGCGCGCAACTCGCCGATGAGATGAATGGCCGCGTCGAAATCGCTATCGAACTCGCTGCCCTTGATGACTTCGTTGGCGTTGCCCGTTCCATCGAACTTGAACTGGTTCACGCCATACTTGTCGATCATGGCGAAACAGGTGTCGCGGAAGTAACGATAGTATTTCGGGCCGGAGAGGGCGAGACCACCTTCGTTCGTTTCGAATCCTTGCGCGCGGGCCGAGGCGATGCGCTTCTCTTTCGGCCCATCGTATCCACCCCATGGCGAGAGCCAGATGCCGGGCGCCGCGTTGTACTTCGCGGCGGCTTCGGTGATCGGCGTCAACCCATTCGGGAAACCGGGATTGAAGTGCCAGAGAGTCGTGGGATCGTCCCAACCATCGTCGAACATGAAGCTGTCGAGCTTGACGCCGCGTTCCTTCGTGAGGTGCGCGCCGAAACTGTTGACGACGTCGACTGCCTGCTGCTCGTTGTAGCGATCGAAGTAACCCAGGTCGTACCACGAGTTGTAATGAAGGAAGGTTCGATAAGGATGCGCGCGCTCGAGTTCGACGTAGTGGAGGAAGTCGCGGCGAAGCTGGCCGGGATGCGTCACACCAAAGACGGCGGAGTAGGTGACGCTCTGTCCGGCTTGCACAGGAAGCTCGCGCGAGAGCCAGCACGTGGCGCGATCAGAACGAACGCGGCATTCAGAGAGCGGGTGCTCGAACCCAAGAAAGAATGTGCCAGCGACGACGGGCGATCCTTTCACTTGGCCAGAGACTCGCGAGTCGGGCAAAGCGGCATCGACTAGAACGATCTGTGCTAACGCAAGCGGCAGATCAGGATGGATGGTCAGTTCTTCACGAAGGTAGTTTGCGCCATCGCGCAACTCTGCTTTCCACGTGAGATGAACTTTAGCGGAAGCATCTTCGAACTCGATGCGGATCTGCCGGCCGAGCAAGCGATCGGCGGCCTTCGACGTGTCTGCCGCCGGTGTTGGCTCGATGACGGGTTCGCCGACGATTTTGAAATCGGACGAGCGGAGAACGGCTCCTTCTTTTGGAAGTAACTCGAATGGACTGCTGTCGAGCGAGACATCAGCGTGAGTGAGTTCATTGGTGAGTTTGTGCCAGCGAAGAACTCCTCCTGAGATCGACCATGTGGCGGAGAGATCACCGTTAGACAGTATGAGCATGTCGCCACGACGCTGCGCTTTTGTGGGCGCGTCGCTTGCAACTGATGCAATCGAGAGTGTTGCTAGAGCGATAAGCGCGGTGAAAATTTGGCGCTGGAGCAATCGGGGCATGATGAGTCCTTTAGAAAACAGGACAGCCTAGCAGATTTGGGGTCGCAAGTTAGCGTAATCGCACGCAATGTTTCGCAAGTGTCTCGAATGGCTCCTTGACGCCGTGGAGGAGGTATGCAGCCCGATGTGATGCCCGACACAGCGGACGATAAGCGAGGATGTTAGGGTCGGTGAATCCCAGGGTAGCGGCAGGAAAACCTTGCACTTTTGCTGCGAATTGACTTGACTTTCGCCATAAACGAAAGTAATAGTTTTAACTCGTAATAATATGAAAGCTCGTTGGTGGAGGCTGCCATGCGTGTCTTCCGTCCCACTCTGCATTCCTTTTTCGTGGTGAGTGCCCTTTCTCTGGTCACTCTGCTGTTTGCTGGAATGGTGTTCGCGCAGGGCTCGTATCGAGCCCAGGTGCGCGGCGTGGTGAGCGACCAGAGCGGCGCTCTGATGACGAACGCCAAAGTCACGATCACGAACGTGGGCACGAACATCTCGCAAACTGCCCAAACGAACGATCACGGAGAGTACTTCTTCACCGGATTGCGCCCGGCGACGTACACCATCAAGGTGGAAGCCAAGGGATTCCGCATCTCGGAAACGCAAAACGTCGTGCTGCAGGTCGACCAGCAGACGAGCGTGGACGTCGTGCTGCATCCGCTGGGCGTGAACGAGACGGTGGAGGTCACGACGTCTGCACCATTGCTCGATACGGACAGCGCAACGCTGGGGACGGACATCACGAGCGAGTATGTGAAAGATATTCCGCTGATTAACCGCAACTTCTTCGGGCTGACGTTTCTATCGGGCGGCGTCACCGAAGCGGCAGGGTCGGGCACGACGGATAACTATCCGACCGGCACGAACTTCGTTTCGAACGGACAACGGAATGCAACAGCGGAAGTGCGACTGGATGGCGCGCTGATCAGCGCACCGGAACAGGGAGAGGGCGGCAACTCCAACATTTATTACGAACCGGTGATTGAGAGCGTGCAGGAATTCAAAGTTCAGAACAACAGCTTTTCGGCGGAGTTCGGAAATAACGGTGGCACCGTCGTCAACATGGTTCTCAAGAGCGGAACCAATGCATTTCACGGGAGCGGGTGGTATTTCCTGCAGCGATCGGGAATGAACGCCAGGGACTTCTTCAATCCGGCGCCGAACCCGAAGCCAGAGAGCGCGCGGGATCAAGCCGGGTTTTCGATCGGCGGCCCAATAAAGAAGAACAAGACTTTCTTCTTCTTCGATTTCGAAAAGGTGAGGAACAATGCCGCAATCAGCGGTCTGGCGTCGGTCCCAACCTTAGCAGAGCGAGGGCTTTCTGGAACTGGATACGATTTTTCGGCAAACGGGACCCACATCTATGATCCGAAACTCGGAATTTGTTCCGCCACCCAGTCCAGGCCGCAAGTCGGCACAGATTGCAACGGGAATACGATCGGTGCCACGGATGTAATCCCGGCCGGTGAAGTGGATCCGATTGGGTTGGCGGTGCTGAATCTTTACCCGAAGCCGAACGTTGCCGGTAGCGGACCGGGAGGGCAGTTCAACAATTACGCTTTCAGCGGCACAGCCCAAGCACCGGATTACCAGTTCGACCTAAAAATCGACCACGAGATCAACGACCGCAACCGCATCAGCGGGCGTTACAGCCGACAGACTTCGAACTTTTACACCCCGATATTTCTGGGCGACGGTAACCTCGCGAACGGGGGCTCGATCAATGACGGGATCGGGGGCAGTCCGACAACCGCGCAGAATGCCGGGCTGGAATATACCTGGACGGTTAATCCGCGAATGGTCTGGACCAACCGGATATCAGTGGACCGTGTACACCAGGCGGAAACGTCGAACATCCCGACGATATCGAGTTTTAATTCTTCGCTGCCAGCAGGAGTACCGGGTTTACCCTCCCTGCTCGAGCAGGCCAACGGCGTGAACCGCATGCCTTCCTTCTTCATGTCATCTGGCGGCGGAACTGGGCCGTGGGACGATTTATACGACCAATGCTGTGTGAACACGACGTTTGCGCACACTCTGGCCAGTTATTCGTCGCAGCTCGTCATTTCGAAGGGCACACATTTGATCAAGATCGGCGGCGAGCAGAGGCTGTTGTACAACAATTTCTTCCAGCCGCCCGGCCCAACTGGCGTGTTCAACTTTACTGATTTCGTGACTTCCCCGACTCCGAACAGCGACACCGATAACAGCGGGAATTTGACAGGGAACGCATTCGCCAGTCTGCTGTACGGCTACGCGGATAATTTCAACCCGTATCCGCAGGAACCGACGGCTCTGATCGTATACCCAGCCGTAGCGAACAAATCGAAGGAGACCGGCTTCTATTTTCAGGACGACTGGAAGGTGACCTCGAAATTAACGCTTAATCTTGGCATTCGCTACGAGTGGAGCACTCCGTACAACGAGCGCTACAATCGGCTGCAGTTCAGCGATTTCACCGGCGACACCGGGATCAGCCTCGACCTCAGCAGTGCGCAGTCGGCGCTGCAGCCCTACGGGGTTAATTTTCCGTCATCGATGGAGTTGCCTGGTACAACGTTGTTCGCCAATTCCAGCATGAGGAGCGTCCCTGTTTATCGCAAAGATGTCGGTCCGAGGCTGGGATTTGCGTATCAGCTCGATTCGCAGACGGTGATTCGTGGCGGAGCCGGAATTTATTTCGGGATGAGCCCGGCGACGAACTTTCAGTATCCGGGAACCGCCTTCCGAAAAACTGCGACGATATTCTTTACTCAAGACAACTTTAATACGCAGTACGCTACGCTATCCAACCCCTTCCCCACTGGCTTCACAGGGCCGCAGGGGACGCAGTATGGGAAACTCGCGGATTGGGGTTATTCGAACAACAACGATCTAGGGACCACGGCAGCGCGGGATGCGGATATTTACCAGTGGAACCTGGGAATTGAACGCGGGTTACCGGGACAAATCGTGCTCGGAGTAGATTACTCGGCGAACCGCAGCACGCACCTTCCTTGGTCTGGAACAAACAACCGGGACTTCATGTCATCAGCACTTCTGGCGAAGGTCTCTCAGGCGGTACATGCAAATTACGACGCGGCCAATGGCCCAGGCGCATGCGATACGAATAGCTGTGTCAGCAACCTTTTAGCGACTCCCGTGAACAACCCTTTCTATCCGATGTTCAGCGCTAGCTGCTCCTCGGGTCCTTGCTTTAATGAACCGGATTCCCTCTACACCGCACAGCAGATTCCCTTGGGTTATTTGTTAAATCCCTATCCACAATTCACAGGTGATTTTGAAGGGTTGATGCTCGAGGAAGCGAGTTCCTGGTACAACGCGATGCAAATTCGGTTCCAGAAACGAACCTCACACAACATCAGTTTCGAAGGAAGCTACACGGTTTCGAAATCCACGGACAATTCTTCAGCGGGTAGAAACAACTGGGTCGGATCGCTGAGTGCGGGGTTGCCTCAACAACTGGATCAGCTGAACAAGGAACATAGCATCAGCGCGAATGACACGCCGCAACGACTCGCGGCCGCGGTTGTGGTTGACTTGCCGATTGGACGCAAACAGTGGATTGGCGGAAACATGAACCGAGGACTCGACGCTGTGATCGGAGGCTGGTCGGTGGCAACGATGATTACCGAGCAGTCTGGGCAGCCTATTGCGATTGGCATGAACAGTGCGAGACTGACCAATGGGACACAGCGGCCCGACGTGGTTTGTTCGCAGCTGAAGAGCGGTGTCAGCATGAAGGCCGCGGCTTTGAGTTGGGAAGATCCGTCACCGCTTTCCTTCTTCAATAGCAATTGCTTCGGTGATCCGGGCGATCAGAACCCGGGAAATGCGCCGCGATATTTTCCCGGTTTGAGAGTGAACGGAATTCACAACGTCGACATGAATATCTACAAGTCGTTCGTTCCGAAGGAAGGAACGAAAATCGACTTGCGCGCCGAAATCTTCAACCTCGCGAACCATCCAAGATTTGCTTCTCCGGACACTTCTTTTGAAGGCCAAACGTTTGGTTTCGTCAGTTCGACAGGCCCGGGCTATTTGCCCAGGTACTTCCAGTTTGGTGTGAGATTCGAGTTCTGACGTCGCTGCCGTAACCAACTGTGCGGCGATGGCGGGATTCGTGTGACTGCTCGACGCGAGGCTCTGACCGATGCAAAGACGATCCTTTCTGAAAGCTGGTGGCGCGATGACGCTGGCGGCGGGTCTGCGCGCGCAACCGCTCGCTGCCCATATTCCAACTCATAACTTTGATCGATACGATTTCGGCTCCGGGCCTCCGGTGCGGGACAGGCTCTATCAGGGACCGTTCTCGGCGGATGACTATCCGAGTTGGAATGTGGTGATGGCTCTGACTCCGTCGCGCGAGATGGTGCCGAATTACGGGATGGGTCTGATCACGTATGTGTGCGACGAAGTGGGCCCGGCGAAAAAGGATGGCGAATCGCTGGAACAGTCGATCGAGAATCTGGTGAAAATTTCGCTCGGAACGAAGCTGTATATCCGGGTGAACTGGAAAGATGTGCAGCAGCGGCCGGGGCGGCTGGATCTCTGCGAGCACTGGAAGCTGACGTTTGCGTTGGCAAAGCAGTACGGGAAGCGCGTCGGCTTCCGCGTAATGATGAGCAATCCGGACATTGTGGAGTCGCCGCTGCCCGCGTTCTTGCAGGGCAAGATTCCCATGGTGAAGCTTGGAGATTGGCTGAAGCGCACGCGATATGAACCGCGGTATGACGATCCGGCGTTCCAGGCGGCGTTTCGCGAACTGGTGGATCTGCTCGCGGATTCGTACGACGGACATCCAGATGTCGAGTACGTAGATACGTTCATGTATGGATTCTGGGGCGAGGGGCATACGTGGCCGCTGGAGTCGAGTCCGTTTCCGGATTCTGTGACGGCAGAAAAGACGTTCGTGAGCATGTTCGAGCAGCAGCAGGAGCGATGGAAAAGGACTCCGATGCTGACGAATACGCAGCCGGATTTCAGCAAAGTGGGCAATTCTGAACTGCTGGACCGGACGGTGCGAAGCTGCAACTGGCTGCGGACGGACACTATCTTTATCGAGAACGAGCAGATCGAGGAGTTGA
Organism: Candidatus Sulfotelmatobacter sp.; assembly: GCA_035945695.1. Lineage (GTDB taxonomy): Bacteria > Acidobacteriota > Terriglobia > Terriglobales > Acidobacteriaceae > Sulfotelmatobacter. Next base: position 39,977 of record DASYZZ010000025.1, read on the forward strand.
GTAACCGTCCGCCCTGGTGCGGGTGTGCGGTGGAAGTCGGCATGTCGGATGGCTCGCCGAAAAGCCTGCGACTGGATGAAGGCGTGACGTACACGGATAACGTAATCCATCACGCGCGCGACGTGGGGGCGTGCTACTTCTCGCTGTGGAACTGGCACCGCATTCAGGCGGACCGGATCCTGAATTATTACCGGCAATATCCTGAGGCGCTGGACGGCCTGGCCCGGGAGATTGGGTACCGCGTGCGGCCTTCGTGGGTATGGACGTACAACGAGGGCGGGTATCCGGGGCTGATTGTGGGATTCGTCAATGATGGAATCGCAGCTGTGCCGGGAGTGCTGCGGGTTTCGGTACTCGACAAAGGTGGAAGGGAGATTGTCAGTGGTTGTCTGGATGCAGCGTATCCGCTGCCGGGGAAGGTGCGACAGGCGAAGTTTCCGCTGCCTAAGGGAACCAATTGGAAAGGCTTGCGGCTGAAGGCGGAGATTGAAGTGAAGGGGCAACGATTTCCGGTGCGCTGGGCTTGCCGGCAGAAGTTGAACGACGACGGGAGCCTGACGCTGCGGCAGACGACCGGACTGGGAGAGGACGATACGACTGGCGGCGTGCCGGGTGGGCAGCCCGGGGAGATACAGGACACGAGATGAAGATCAAATGGGCTGTGTTGTTCGTTGCGATGTGCGCTATCGGTTTTGCTCAAAGCGACCGGCAGGATTGGACGAATTTTGTACGCATTGGGGCCTATGGGCTCAAGGGCGGAGATGGGGCCGACATTGCGCGGCGCGCGCAGGAAAGCGACGTGTACGGAATCGAGGTCGATAACGACATCGAAGGCCGGTATGAGAGCTTTCTGCATCCGGAGGCGAAACTGAAGGCGATCCGCGATGTGGCAGAGGCAGCGCATAAGGCGGGGAATCATGCATTCGTGTATATAGCTGGGACGGAGTGCATCACGGCGCACGGAGACAAAGTCGCGCACACGCTGGCGAAGGATCATCCGGATTGGCTGCAGAGAAAGATCACGGGCGAGCCTGCCATTTTCGGCGGGGGCACGGCGTTCTGGATCAGGCCGGGTGATGAAGATGTGTGGGTGAGTCCGTATGCTCCGGCGTGGCGGAAAATCTACATGGAGCACGTGCGGCAGATCGCGCAGACCGGGATTGACGGGATTTATATCGACATTCCGTACTGGATGACGCACTTCGAGGGATGGGAAGACACGTGGGCGAGCTTCGATGAATACACCGTGGCTGCGTTCAAGAAGCAGACGGGACTCGATGCGAAACATGATCTGAAGCTGGGAGACTTTTCGGACCCGGCGTTTCAAAAGTGGGTGGAGTTCCGGATCCAGACGTTTACTGACTTTCTGCAGGAGATCAGCGAGACGGCGAAGGCGGTGAATCCGCAGATCAAGATTATTCCGGAGATTTATCCGGGGATTGAAGAAGAAGCGGTGCGGGTGGGCGCGGATGTTTACAGCCTCTATCCAGTGGTGGACGCGATTGCGCATGAATATGAGTTTGGCGATAGCGGTCACATGGCGTCGGAGCGCAACCCGCTGGACTGGTTCCGGTATCAGGTGGGGATGCATTCGTTTCGGGCGTTCGCGCAGGGGAAGGCTACGTGGATTCTGAATTACTCGTGGGATGGCGACAACAAGGTCGACAAGCGCGAGGCCATGATGAACCTCGCGATGTCGCAGATCATGGATGGCGCAAATTCCTGGGATGCCCCGGGACATTCGATGGCGGGATCGAATGACTTGCCGACGCGAAAGAAGATTTTCACGTGGATCGCTGCGCATGAAAAGACGTTTTATCTGCCGCGGTCGCCGATTGATCCGATTGGGGTCTATTTCTCGCCGAAGACGCGAGATTTCTTCGCGAAGGAGTTTATCGATTCGTACCGCGCCGTGCTAATTCTGCTGATGCAAGAGCATCTTGAGTTTCAGATCGTCACGCCGCGAACTCTGGCGGAGTTTCGGGGGAAGGCGTTGGTGCTACCCGATGTGCGGATTCTGGATGACGGCGAGAAGCGGTGGCTGAAACAGTATGTTGCGGGTGGAAATCGGGTGGTGATTTTGGGAACGGATGCGACTGAGTTGCGGGCGTCAAAGGATGTCGTGCAGCTGGCGGGAGATCCGGCGAAGTCCTACAGCGACGAGTTGGAGAAAGATTTCGATTCGGCATCTCCGGATTCGCAGGCGGAGTTTTTTGCAGCTCTACGCGGCGGGAATGCCGTGCGGATTGAGGCGTCGCCGAAGATTGCGACTTCGATCGCGCGGACGTCGGATGGACATATCAATTGTTTTTTCGCGAATTTTGCTGGCCTGAAGGGCGGCGTGAATCCGGTGCAGACTCCGCAGGATGGGGTGCGCGTGACCGTGGAATCTTCGTCCTTGGGGCACGGATTTTTCCTGCCGTTTATGGGAGAGACACAGGAGATCAAGGGCGGACGCAACGGAGATTCGGTGAGCTTTACGCTGCCTACGATTACCAAGGGTGCGGTGTTCTGGTATGAACCGTAAGGGTGATCTTGAATCGTACGGTGCGTTGGCGGGACGCCAACGGAACGACCGCCGAGGATGGCGGCGCTACGACGGCGTAACTAACGCTCCCAGGATTTGGAGCGGTCGACTGCTTCTTGCCAGCGATCACGCAGTGTGCGTGCCTTGGATCCCAGCATACTGGGCTCGAAGCGGCGATCGTGGCCTGCAGATTTCGCTAAATCAGATGCCTTCCAGAATCCGGCGGCCAGGCCGGCGAGATAGGCCGCGCCTAGTGCTGTGGTTTCGGTAACGGCGGGGCGGACGACAGGAACTCCTAAAATGTCGGCCTGGAACTGCATGAGGCTGTCATTGGCCGCGGCGCCTCCATCGACGCGGAGTTCGCCAACTTCGTCTCCGGAATCACGGCGCATGGCGTCGAGCAGGTCCGCGACCTGGTAGGCGATGCTTTCGACGGCGGCGCGGGCAATGTGGCCGGCGGTCGATCCGCGAGTGAGTCCGAAGATCGAGCCGCGGGCGTAGGAATCCCAATGCGGCGCGCCGAGTCCGACGAACGCCGGGACAAAATAGACGCCGCCGTTATCAGGAACCGATTTTGCGAGTGCTTCCACCTCTTCTGACTTGCGAATCAGTCCCAACCCGTCGCGCAGCCACTGCACGACGGCTCCACCAATAAAGACGCTGCCTTCGAGAGCGTATTCCGTCGTATGGCCGAGCTTCCAGGCAACCGTCGTGACCAGACGGTTCGACGAAGCGACAGCGCGCCGACCGGTGTTCTGGAGCATGAAACAGCCGGTGCCGTAGGTGTTCTTCGTCATGCCGGGGCTGGCGCAGCGCTGGCCGAACAGCGCGGCCTGCTGGTCTCCGGCGATGCCGGCAATCGGAATTTGCTCAAGTCCGTTAACCCCTTGCACCTTGCCGGAAGTCTCGCTGGAGGAAAGCACGTTGGGCATCATGGAGCGCGGGATACGAAGGAGGTCGAGAAGTTCCGTGTCCCAGTCGCATTTGTGAATGTTGAACAGCATCGTGCGGGAGGCATTCGTGGTGTCGGTGGCGTGAACGTGGCCTTCCGTGAGGTTCCAGACCAGCCAGCTGTCGACGGTGCCAAATGCTAGCCTGCCCGCATCGGCGAGAGAGCGCGCTCCCGGTACGTTCTCGAGAATCCACGAAATCTTGGTCGCAGAAAAATAGGAGTCGATAAGCAGGCCGGTGCGCTGCCGAATCAGATCGGCATGGCCCTCTTTCCTGAGGCGTTCACAGAGGTCGGCAGTGCGGCGATCCTGCCAGACGATCGCGTTGTGAATGGGTTGGCCGGTTTCGCGATTCCAGACGATCGCGGTTTCGCGCTGATTGGCGATGCCGATTGCGGCGATTTCATCAGCGTGTGCGCGGGCCTGCGCGATCACCTCGACGGCAACCGCAATCTGAGAAGAGATGATCTCGTCTGGATTGTGCTCGACCCATCCGGGCTGGGGAAAGATCTGCTGGAATTCGCGCTGCGCAACCGAAGCAACGGTTCCCTCATGATCAAAAAGAAGGGCTCGCGAACTGGTGGTGCCTTGGTCTAGAGCCAGAACGTATTTCATCGAATCTCCCCGTTGGGTGGGATGTTGGCAATCTCTACGATCGTTTCAGGAATCGTCTCACGCCAAAATCGTACAACCCAGCGCCGAGCAGGCCCCCGATCAACGGAGCAACAACGGGTATCCACCACACGTGAGTTCCGTCGGTCAGGCCGTTGTTGCCGAATCCGGCTAGGACTGTGAACACTCTGGGGCCAAAATCTCGGGCCGGATTGATCGGATAGCCGTGCATGCCGCCGAAGCTTATGCCGATTGCGACAACGACGAGACCTATCAGCACGGGCGCGAGATTTGATCCGGGAGGCATATTGAATTCGTCGACAATCGCAAAGATCAGAAGGACGAGAAGGCCTGTGCCGATCAATTGATCGAGAAAGCCGGCCTGAGGCAATCCCGGAAATGCGGGGAACGTGGTGAAGACTCCCGCCGTGTGTTCGAGGTGCGGATCGACCTTATGGAACGCCGGCAGATAATTCCAGAAAACCAGAGCGGCGGCGGCGAAGGCGCCGGCGGTCTGCGCGATTGAATACGGGATGACCTTGCCCCACGGAAATTTCCGGAAGACCGCGAAGGCGAGCGTGACGGCAGGATTCAGGTGAGCTCCGGAAACTTTGCCCGCGATGTAAATGCCCATCGTGACGCCAAGTCCCCAGCCGAGGGTGATATTCGTATAGCCTCCGTGAATCGTCTCGCCAGGATTGCCGGTGGGAAACAGCATCACCATGGCGACGACGCCGGTCCCGAACAGAATCAGGACGAACGTACCCAGAAATTCCGCAATCAGTTCGGCTCTCAGAGTTGGTTTTGAGTCCATGTCTCTCCGCGTGGAACCGCGCTCTGCACCCCGCGAAGTAGTCTAACAATGCGCGGCGGTTTTCTCCGTTATTTCCGTAAGTCTTCCCTCGGAGTCGGCGATCTGACTTGACGGGCCGGCGCATCTGGCGGCGTTTTCCCGCCACTATGAAAGTTTGCAAATACAGGGATTTTCCCTTGACATTCAGGACGAGGCCCGTAAGATAGAAAAATAATTATTCAGCATAATGAATATTTATTCATGATGAATAAAACCCTGCGCCAACGAGCTGTTCTCGACGTTCTGAAGCACGGGTCCATCGCCAGTCAGGAGGACCTTCAGCGGCATCTGCGCCGCCGAGGATTCAAGGTCGGGCAGGCCACGCTCTCGCGGGACATCCGCGATCTGAACCTGAGCAAAACGGCTCACGGATATTCCCTGCCGCAAGGTGACAGCGCGATGGGAATCGCGTTGCCACCAGTGTCGCGTCTGGTCCGAGAATTCGTTCTCGATATCCGGTCGGCGCAGAACCTGCTGGTGATCAAGACGATTGTGGGGAGCGCGCAGCCGGTGGCGGCCGCGCTGGACGAAACCGACTGGAGCGAAGTCGTAGGCACCATCGCGGGCGACGACACCATCCTTATTGTGTGTCCGGATAAGGATCGGGCGCGCGATCTCGCGAGCCGCATTGAGGAAATGCTCGGGTAATGGGGGTAAAGCTCAAAACCGCAGTGTTGGGCGCGACCGGCTATTCCGGCCTGGAGTTGACGCGCATTCTTCTGCGCCATCCGCGACTCGAGAAGCCGGCTTTGCTGCGACGCACGGCTGATAACGGCAGCCCAGCCGACCTGGCGGATGTGTTCCCTGCGCTTTCAGGGAACGGAGGCTATCCGCTACATTCGCTTTCGTGGCCGGCGCTGAAGCAGCAAGGAGTTCAGTTGCTGTTTCTGGCGACGCCGCATGAAGTCTCGCGCTCGCTGGTTCCGGAGGCAATTTCGCAAGGCTTGCGCGTGATCGATCTGAGTGGCGCGTGGCGGCTGAAGGACGAGCAGCATCGGGCCATTTACAGCTTTCAGGACTCGGATGCGGCGAAGGCATCGGAACTCACAAACCGCGCCGTGTATGGGCTTCCGGAACTTTACGCTGACCGGATTGCGAATGCTGATCTAGTGGCAAATCCTGGGTGCTACGCGACATCAGTGATTCTTGCGCTCGCGCCGCTGGTCAAAGCCGGAGTGGTCGATCGGAGCCGCGGAATTGTTTCCGACTCGAAGTCGGGTGTCTCGGGAGCGGGGAAAGAACCGACGTCCAAAACGCATTTCGTTTCCGTGGCTGACAATTTGTCGGCGTATTCCGTTTTCAGTCATCGGCATCTGGGCGAGATCGTGGAGCAACTGGCCCTGAGTGATCAGGAGCTGATTTTTACTCCGCATCTGCTGCCGATTCCGCGAGGGATTCTGTCGACCATCTATATCCACCTTGAGCGTGAAATGACTCCGCTGGAAGTGGAATCTTGCTTCCGTAATTTTTATGCGGGCAAACCCTGGGTGAGGGTGTTTCAGACTCCAAAGCTGCCCCAGGTGCAGTTCTCGTCGAACACGAATTACTGCGATTTGGGATTCTGTCTGGCGGAAGACGGGCGGCGGCTGGTGCTGGTTTCGTGCATCGACAACCTGCTGAAAGGAGCAGCCGGGCAGGCGGTGCAGAACATGAACCTGATGTACGGCTGGGGCGAGAAAGAAGGACTGCAGTGACAATTGTCATCAAAATCGGGGGAGCGGCGCTCGAAGATCTGGCAACGCTCCGGAAATGCGCGAAGGCGATTGCGGAGTTGGCGCAGGACGGGCATCGCGTCGCGGTCGTTCATGGCGGAGGAAGCGCGCTGACGCGCGTCCTGCAACGACTCGGCAAGCAGAGTGAATTTGTCGGCGGATTGCGCGTCACGGATGCGGAGACGCGCGATGTGGCGCTCATGGTACTCGGAGGAATGGTCAACAAGAAGCTCGTGGCGGCGATTCAGGCCGCGGGGATGCCTGCCGTCGGATTCTGCGGCGGAGACGGGATGACGTTCCGAGCACGAAAGAAATTTGTCCGCGGAAACGATCTGGGATTCGTCGGCGAAATTTGTTTCGCGGAACCATGCTGGATTGAAGCGCTGTGGCAACAAGGGGGTATTCCGGTGCTTGCTTCGCTGGCTTTGGGCGCCGACGGCGAATATTACAACGTAAACGCCGACGAAATGGCAGCAGCGTGCGCCGCGGCATGCCACGCGAACGCCCTCATTTTCCTGACGGACGTGCCCGGCGTGAAGGATGCCGCGGGCGCTGTGATTCCGTGGCTGAACACGAAGCAGGCGCAGGATCTGGCTGCGGAATCGGTCGTCAGCGGGGGAATGTTGCCGAAACTGGCCGCCTGCACGCAGGCGCTGAAACAAGGCGTGGGACGAGTGCGGATTTTGCCTGCGGCTGAAGCTGAGGCGCTTCCGCAGTTTTATTTGACGAAGTTGAATTGCGGAACGGAAGTGACGTGCGCGTAGTTGGAGACGAGAGAACACAATGTCCCTCGACTTCGCCAAGGATGGCACATAAGAGGAGAAAAAGTTGAACAGTCCATTACAAAACAGGATGCCGGTCGTTCCGGAAACTTTTCCGGGCGTTTTCTGGTGTCCCGATCTGGTTTCCACGCGCGACTTGGGACCACAAGGCGCACAGGCCGTGCTGCATCTCACGGAACTGATGAAGGGACGTCCGTCGGTCTTTCAGCGCTCGCTGGCGGGAAAACAGATGGTGATGTTCTTCGAGAAACCGTCGCTGCGTACACGAATCACGTTCGAGTCGGGGATGGTCGGGCTTGGGGGAACGGCGATGTTCGTTGATCAATCGCACAGCCGTATCGATGCCCGTGAAACCTTGAGCGATGTGGCGCACAACCTGGAACGATGGGTCGATGTGATCGTGCTGCGCACGTTTTCACATCAGACGATCGAAGATATGGCTCGTTATGCTTCTGTGCCGGTGATCAACGCTCTGAGCGATCTGGAGCATCCGTGCCAGGCTCTGGCCGATTACTTCACGCTACAGGAACGATTCGGGGATCTGAAGAAGATCACGCTGGCATACGTCGGCGATGGGAATAACGTGGCGCATTCGCTGCTGCTGACGTGCGCGTGCCTTGGGTCGTCGATCCGCATCGCGACGCCGAAAGGTTATGCGTGCAATCCGGAAATTGTTGCGCAGGGACGGAAGATCGCCAAGCAGACCGGAGCGCAAATTGAATTTCTCACGGATCCTCATGCTGCGGTTGCAGGCGTCGATGCCATTTACACCGACGCCTGGGCCAGCATGGGGCAGGAAAGCGAGTCGGCCGAAAGGGCGACTATCTTTCCTCCGTATCAAGTGAATGAGGCATTGATGGCGGCAGCCGCGCCGCACGTGGTGTTCATGCACTGCCTGCCGGCCCATCGCGGGCAGGAAGTGACCAACGATGTAATGGACAGCGAACATTCGGTGATTTTCGAGCAGGCGGAAAACCGGCTGCACGTACAAAAATCCATTCTTTATATTCTGCTGGGCGGCGCCGTTCGCCTGCCCGCGAGGAGCGCTCATGCCTGAGAAAGTTGTTCTTGCGTATTCCGGTGGACTCGATACTTCCATCATCATTCCTTGGCTGAAGGAGAACTATTCCTATGACGTCATCGCGATGGTCGGCGATGTGGGCCAAGGAGACGACATTGAGGCTGTTGTTGAGAAGGCCTATAAGACGGGCGCCAGCAAGGTCATCGTTGAGGATTTGCGCGAGGAATTCCTGACTGGCTACGTCTTCCCTGCCCTAAAGGCCGGGGCGGTGTATGAGCACAAGTATCTGCTGGGGACATCGCTGGCGCGGCCTGTGATTGCGAAGCATCAGGTAGAAGTTGCGTTGCGCGAAGGTGCGACGGCCGTGGCTCACGGGTGCACGGGCAAAGGAAATGATCAGGTGAGATTCGAACTAACGTACCAGGCCCTGGCTCCGGAGTTAAAGATTATCGCTCCGTGGCGTGAGTGGACGCTGAAGTCGCGCGAAGACTGCCTGGATTACGCCGAGCAGCACGGAATTCCTGTGGCCGCCAGCCGCGAGAAGATTCACAGCCGCGATCGCAATCTCTGGCACATCAGCCATGAGGGCGGCGAACTGGAGGACGCGGGAAATGCGCCTTTGCCGACGACCTGGCAGATCACGCGATCTCCGCAAGAGGCTCCGGATAAGGAAGAGCACGTCAGCATCGGGTTCGCGCAGGGAATTCCGGTGTCGGCGAATGGGATGGAACTGGACCCCGTGTCACTGGTTGAGTTGCTGAACGAGATTGGAGCGCGGAACGCAGTCGGACGAGTGGATCTCGTCGAGAACCGTTTTGTGGGAATCAAGTCGCGAGGATGCTACGAGACGCCCGGTGGCACGCTGCTAATTGCGGCGCATCGCGAACTTGAAGCGTTGTGCCTGGAGCGCGACGTCGCGCATTTCAAGCAGAACATCGGCCTGAAATACGCGGAACTCGTGTACTTCGGGCTGTGGTTCACTCCGCTGCGCGAGGCCCTCGAGGCATTTGTCGACAGCACGCAGAAAGAGATGACCGGCGAGATCACTCTTTCGCTTTACAAGGGAAACGTGTCGGTCGTGAGCCGCAAGTCGGAACACTCCCTCTACCGGACGGATCTGTCTTCGTTCACGATGGGCGACAGCTACGACCAGAAAGATGCGGCTGGATTCATCCGCATTCTGGGCCTGCCGTCGCGATCGCGGGCGCTGACGCGGGTTGAGGTTACTCGATGAAGATGTGGTCCGGAAGATTCCGGCAACCGCTGGATGCAGAGTTCGAGCGTTGGCAACGGTCGTTCGATTTCGATCGGCGACTGTTGCGCTACGAACTTGCGGCCAGCGGAGCGCATGCGAAGGCGCTGAAGAATGCCGGGGTTCTGAGTGCCGACGAACTGATCAGCATTCTGCAGGGGCTGGAGCAGATCGGAAAGAAGGCTGACGAATCATCTGCTTTTCTTGAGGATGAGTCTGCAGAGGATGTGCATCACTTCGTAGAGAAACAGTTGGTCAGCATCATTGGCGAAATGGGCTACAAACTGCACAGCGGGCGAAGCCGGAATGAGCAGATCGCGACGGATCTTCGCCTATATGTAAGGGCCTCGATCGATCAGTTGCATCAAGAGCTTGGCGAACTGTACGGCGTGTTCGTAGACCGGGCCGAGCAGGCGAAGGATGCAGCGATGCCCGCGTATACGCATTTGCAGCGGGCTGAGCCAGTGCTCGTGGGGCATTGGCTGCTTGCGTACGTCGAGATGCTTCTTCGCGATGCCGAGCGGCTTGCGGACTGCCGGAAGCGTGTAAACGTATGTCCTCTGGGATCGGGTGCAGTGGCTGGAGCAACGTTATCGCTGGATCGCGGGCTCATGGCCGACAGCGTTGGCTTCGACGGCGCGACTGCAAACAGCATCGATGCCTCGAGCGACCGCGATTTCGCGATCGAATTTGTGAACGCGCTCTCGATGCTGGCGGCCCACCTGAGCCGTTGGGCGGAGGAGATGATCCTGTTCTCTACACAGGAGTACGGGTTCGTGGCGCTGCCCGAGGCATATTCGACCGGCAGCAGTGCGATGCCGCAGAAGAAAAATCCCGACTTGCTGGAACTGGTTCGGGGAAAGAGTGGGCGAGTTATTGGAAATGCGACGGCTTTGATCGTCGCGATCAAGGGGCTGCCGCTCGCTTACAACAAAGATTTGCAGGAGACGCAGCAGCCCGTGTTCGAGGCTTGTGATGCGCTTCTTCAGATGCTTCCGCTAATCACTGGCTGGATGAAGGCGGTGGAATTCAATTACGAGCGGATGCAGCAGGCGGCGGGATCGGGATTTATGAATGCTTGGGCGGCGGCAACATACCTGGTGCAACGCGGAGTGCCTTCGCGGCTTGCGCACGAACGGATCGGAAAAGCGGTGGCGATGTGCATCGAGAAGAAATGCGAACTCCAGGACCTGCATCTCGATGAGCTTCGGGAACTGAGCCCGGCATTCGGAGAGGACTTTTATCAGTGTTTGACTTTGGCTTCTGTTTTGGCTGTGCATGACGTGCCGGGCGGAACGGCTCCGGCGAGGGTGCGGCAGGCGATCAGCGCTGCCAGAAAGAAAATCCAGTCACTTCGCGAGGAGGTCCATGCGCACGCGTAAAGCAATCTTGCCGGACGCCAAAGACATTCACGAATTGATTTGCGCCTATTCGGGCGATGGCACACTTTTGCCACGCACGTTGCCGGAGATCTGCGAAAACGTCAGGGACTTCGTCGTCCTCGAAGATGAGAACAAGATCATCGGCTGCGGCGCTCTGCACCTGTATGGAACACATCTCGCCGAAATTCGCTCGATCACCGTGGCTCCGTGGGCGCAAGGAAAGGGCGGCGGCGGGAAACTGGTGAAGGCTCTGCTGGCTGAGGCGAAGCGGCATCGCGTGGATTGCATCTGCCTGTTCACGCGCAAGCCCGACTTTTTCGCCGGGCAAGGATTCGGCGTCGCACAGCGAGAAGACCTGCCGGACAAGATCTACAAGGATTGCCACGCCTGTCCGAGGTTTCACTGTTGCGATGAGGTGGCGATGGTCCGCGGCGATCTGCCAAAATTCGCCATTCTTCCCGAGCCGGCGAACTGGGTCCAGCTGCAGGGATGGTCTCCAAACGTGGAAGAGCAGACTACGTCCAGGTAAGTTCGGAAGCGCCGTCATCTGCGGCACATAGATACGTTTCTGGATCGATAGCGGTAGCCTTCCGGTAGCGTTCGGCAACGGTCGCGGCAAACTCTTCGGCGTTTTCTTCGCGGACGAGATTGACGGTGCATCCACCGAAACCTCCGCCAGTCATACGGCCGCCGATGAAGCCGGGTAAGCCTTCGGCGGAATCAACCATGACGTCGAGTTCACCGCAGCTGACTTCGTAGAAATCGCGCAGGCTGTTGTGCGATTCCCGCATCAGTTTCCCTACCCGCTTCAGGTCTCCTTCGGTCAAGGCGCGGGCTGCGTCGAGAGCTCTCTGATTTTCGTAGATTACGTGTGTCGCGCGCTTTGCGATTGTCGGTGGAAGTTCACCGGCGTGTTCATCGAGCAAGCGTAAGGAGACATCGCGGAGTGCGTGAACCGTGGGGTCCCATCTGGCGAAGCAGCGAACCGCCTCTTCGCATTCTGCGCGACGCTGGTTATAGCTGCCAGTGGCAAGATCGTGCATCACTTTCGTGTTGCAGACTACCAGACGAATACCCGGCGGAATCGGAACGAACTTGAATTCCAGCGAGCGGCAGTCGAGAAGAAAAGCGTGGCCGGCTTTTCCCATGCAGGAAACAAACTGGTCCATGATGCCGACGTGGGCGCCGACAAATTCGTTCTCCGCCTGGCGACAGAGCTTTGCAATCTCGGGCAACGCAGGCCGCTGGCTATCGAAGCTCATAAATGCGAAGGCTGAAGCCACCTCGATTGCGGCTGAGGAGCTCAGACCGGCGCCCACCGGGACTTCGCCGTGAACGAGAATGTTGGATCCGTAGAGATTCATGCCCCGCTGGCGAAGAACTGCGGCAACGCCGAGCACGTAATCACACCATGCCCCCACGCGATGAGCGGGGAACTGATCGAGACCGAATTCGAAGTGTCCCGGAAATTCCTGAGAATCGATCAGGAGCTTGCTATCCGGGCGGCCCGAGATGGCGACATAAGTGGAGAAGCCCACGGCGGCAGGCATAACGAATCCATCGTTGTAGTCGGTATGTTCGCCGATCAGATTCACCCGACCGGGTGCCCGAAAAATCCTGGGACGACGGCCGAAGCGCCTCTCGAATTGTTGTGCGAATTCGCGCGGGTTCATCCTTCGCGAGTCCTATCCGGTGATTCGATAAAGTTTCGATCCAGAACTTTTAACTGCGAATACCAAGGCAAAACGGATCGCGCGGATCCAGCAGAAGATCCGCCTCCGAATTAACGAAAGCCGAACCCTTGATGCTGGGATACATCTTGCCATCGCGAATCGAAATTGTGCCTTCAAAAAAGCTGCCCACAATACTTTCTTGAGTCCAGACCTGGCCTTCGCGAATCTTTCCGTCGGAATAAAGGCAAGCCAGCTTGGCGCTGGTGCCCGTGCCGCAAGGAGAGCGGTCGTAAGCCTTGCCGGGACAAAGAACGAAATTTCTGCTGTCAGCGGACGACGAAGCCGGCGGACCGAACAACTCGATGTGATCAATTTCCTGATTTGCCGTGCCCGTGACTCCCTGCTGCAGGAGAGCCCGACGGATTGCCCATGTGAAATTCGTCAGTTCATCGATGTTCTTGAGCGAGAGTTCCATCCGATGATCGCGAACCAGAAAGAACCAATTGCCTCCCCAAGCGACGTCACCGTAAATCTTGCCGTACTCGGGGACATCGACTTCTAGATTGGCTGCCAAACGGTAACTGGGGACGTTGTTGACTGTGACTTCACCGGTCGGATGCAGGATCGCGCTGACAACTCCGACCGGTGTCTCGATGCGGTGCTCTCCTGGCGAAATCTTCTTCATGTAGGAAAGAGTCGCGACTAAACCGATGGTTCCATGGCCGCACATGCCCAGGTAGCCAACATTATTGAAGAAGATGACGCCAGCGGCGCAGGAGGGATCCGTCGGCTGGCAAAGCAGAGCTCCCACAATGACATCAGAGCCACGAGGTTCGTTCACGACGGCAGAGCGAAAGGTGTCATACTCCGAGCGGAAATGGCGCAACCGATCGGAAAGAGGCCCACTGCCGAGATCGGGCCCACCCTCGATCACCAGCCGAGTGGGCTCTCCGCCCGTGTGGGAATCGATGACTCGTACTTTCTGTGAAATCGTGACAGGCATCAGAAATCTGGAGTCCGCCAAAACGTTTTAGTTGCTTTATGGGATGAATCAGTCCTCAGCATTCTAGCTGATTTCGAAGAACCAGCGCCTCCGGCGGTAGTCGGAATTTACACCGGAGCTTCACTCGCCGGACAACCGGGGTGGCTGTCCTCAGAAGCAGGACATCCCTGATTCAAATTGAAGGGGAATACCAGATCGGATGTGTTCTACGGGATTATCTCTCCATTGGAATTGAAACGAAATCCGGCGATCGGCTTCCCGGACGCTAAGGCGTCGCGAATGCTGCCACGGTTTGGGCCCGCCTGGTCGATGGCGCTCCACAGGCAGTGGATGGCATCCGGTAACGGGGTGCCCTCGGGCAAGCGGAAGATCCAAGGGATGTTCGCCGAAGTGAGCGTGCGGTCGGATGAAATGGCAACAACGGGAACGAAGGATTTCACGGCGATCTGCTCGGCCAAATGGCTGGAGGGACGGTCGAGCGCGATCACCGCCAGCACGTGATTGTTGTAAACGGCATTCACGAGATCGCTGGAAGCCTTTCCCCATGATGTTTCTGATGGAATGGCAATGAGGGACACGTGCTTCGTGCCGGCATTCAATGAATTAAGAATCCTCTCTGCATCTGCCGAATGCATCACCCGGTCAGCATGAGGACCGAAAACTCCAATTCGAAGATTGTCCCCACTCAGATCAGGCGTGGAAGGTCCCGAATAACTCACGCCGTCTTCACTAACCTGGGCATAAGGCTTCTCCATTGTGATGCGGCGATAGGTAACTTGGCCGTCGTGCACATGACCGAGAAATAGCGGTGCGATATTCTTGCAGTTCGGGTCGAATACCATTTCGCCGGTGACGCCCTTGTAGGCAGTGAGTCCGGTTAATGCATCGCGGATGCGACCTTTATTCAGGCCCGCGCGGCAGATGGCGTCGAGCAGGATGCGCATCTGGTCGTATGCCAACGCTGCGAAGTGGTCGGGCTTCTCGCCGTATTTCTGTTCATAGCGGGAAACGAAGTCAAGCCAGAGAGGATCGTTACGGGTCGGGTCGAAGGGATAGACGGCTTCGAATCCTTCGGCGGCAGAGCCGGCAAGCTTGATCAACTCATCTCCGATCGTGCGATGGCTGCCGAAGACGCGCTGATGCATGCCGAGATCACGCATCTCCTTAAGGATCTCGGCAGTTTGGCCGATGTCTGCCCAAACGACGATTGCCTCGACGCGCGAATCCTGAATGACCTGCAGCTGGCGGCGGTAATCGGTATCCAGCCGCAGGAACTTTTGCTCGATCACGAGAGGGTGACCGAGGCGCCGGGATGCATCTTTGAACTTCAATACTCCGAAACGGCCGTAACGGTCGTTTACGCGCAAAATTCCGACTCGTTTAATGCCGAGTTCGGTGTAGATATGACGGGCGAGTGTGTATCCCTGAACGCGATCGTCCTGAATATCGGTGAAGTACCAGGGAATGATGGTTTCAGGAATCGTCGGGTCGGTGGAAGCACTATTGACGATCGGAGTCTCCGCCTTGAGCGTGAGGCGCAGCGCGATGTGCGTGGTCTCGGAACTGATGGATCCGAAAATTGCCCAGACCTTGTCGTCATAGATCAGGTGGACGGTTTCGTTGGAGGCAGCACCCCAGATTTCCGAGTCCTTGGAAGCACCGCCAGAAGGGATGTTGTTCTGCCAGTTGTTGTAATCATTGCGGGTAATCAGATGAAACGGCTTTCCGCCATATCCTCCAGCTGCGTTGGCCTCGTCGATGGCCATCTGCGCGCCGTTGAGCATGCGGTTGCCCATCGCCTCATCGGGGTGGTAGCCGAGGGGGCCGAGAAAGCCGATGCGGATTTCGCTGAGCGAGTTGAGGTCGGGATCGGGAATGTCACGCGCTGCACCGTTGTATTCGATGAGGTCTTGATAATACTCGTAATACGGAGTCGTGAATTTCGAAAAGGGGCGCAAATCCTCAGGCGCGCCGGCGTACGGCTTCAGCGAGCGGGGCGCGGGCAGGCCAGGAGGGTTTTTGCCGCACGAGCATGGAGTAAATGCTTGTCCCCAGGCCGCGCCTACGAGCACCGCAGCAGTCAGCAGGATTGACGCAAGTCGCATAGCGTGACTCCTTTCACGAGTACGGCTGGCGATTACTCCTCGGACGTTTCGCGGCGGAACATCGCGATGGCTTCAATCTCGATCAGCAGATCGGGGCGGCAAAGAATCGCCTGAATTCCGGTGGAGGCAGGCAGAGGGTCGAGTCCTTGAGATTGGAAGAACGCGGTCCGCTCCTCGTTGAAGGCTTGATAGTCGCGCTCGATATCGCGCAGGTAGCAGGTCGTGCGAACGATGTCGTGCCAGGTCGCACCTTCGGAGGCTAGAAGCTTCGTGATGTTCTCGTACGTGCGCTTTTGCTGGGCGCGGAAATCTCCCACGTGGACTGTCTGGCCCGATTCGTCGATGCTGGCAGTCCCCGAGATCAGGAGAATTGTCAACCCGTTGAGATCGATGCGCATGCCGCGGGAAAAGGCGCTGCCGTAGTCGTAGGCTTCGTTCAACGTCGTGTGATTGGTGATGGCGCGTTTCACAACGGGGGCTATGGCTACTTCTGCGAGTAGTTCCTGAACATTCATAAGATGGCTCCTGAGTTACTTCTTCCCTTTCGCTTTATCGCTTCCAAAAACTTTTGCAATCGAAACCGATTCTTTTTGGCGAAGACCATGGCTGAATCCCTCAGCGGTGGCGACCCATATGTCGTCTCCCTGGAAATCGACGCCGAGAACATAGTTGTGAGCGGGCGCGGACTGCACAGCGATCTTCTTCACGTTGCCTTCGGCGTCGCGGATTAGCATTTCCGGCTTATGCGTATCGAGGGCAGGCCGATAGACAGCCCAGTTCGTGCCGTCGTAATAGGCGAGTCCCTTATCAGTAGAGAACCAGGCGCGATTGGCGTCGACACCCTTGATCTGGTTGAGGAAATTGCTGGGCAGGCCGCTGTCTTTCGTGAGGAAGTTATGCCAGTAGCGTCCATCGTAGCGGCTGGCGCCGAAGTAGGTGGCGACCCACAGAATCTTGTCGACGTAGCTGACTGACGTGGTGATCTCGTGGATCAGGCCCTGATCCTTCATCACGACCATCTCGGTTTCGCCATCAGGGTCGTTGTAGTCTTTCCAGCGTTCAGTTTTTTGATCGTATTCCAGCACTCCGCCACCCCACACGGCGTAGTAAACCTTGTCCTCTGCGGGGCTGACGGCGTAGTTCCAGATCTCGTACATCGGCGTGTTGCGCTCGTTGAAGAGTGACCATTGCCCGGTGCGAGTGTTGAGGCGGCTCGCGCCAGCCGCGGTCGCAGTCCAGACGTAGTCGCCTTGCACGCCGACTCCATAGACGATGTCGTTGCTCAGGCCGGAGTTCAGTTGAGTGAAGGTGTCAATGCGTCCAGCAGAGATGCGGCTGAGACCTCCCATCGTACCGGCCCAGATATCGCCGGTGCGCTTATCGAGAGCGAGGGAGAGCACCGCCTGGTGGGCAAGGCCGTCCGCCGGACGGAAGGTTTTCCAGACGCCATTCTCGTAAAGGCCAAGGCCATTTTCTGTCCCGGCCCAGACACGCTGGCCGTCAACGAGGACGCAGAAGACGTGATTGTTGGGAAGACCGTTGGCGGTGGTGAAGTTTTCCCAGCGGAACATGGGCAGGTCTTGCGCGACAGCGAGAGAGGACGTCAGGAGAATCGCCACCGTGGCGAGCATGCGGAGGGCACACGCTAGATCCTTCGCTCCGCCTGAAATGCGGCTCCGCTCAGGATGACGCTGCGTACGTTCGGAAATCTGAAAGCCGGATCGGGCTGACTCATTCGTTTTCATAACGTTTTCAGGTACTCGATGAGATCGTTCAGTTCATCTTTGGTCAGGTCGTTGGTGACGCCGTGCGTGTCTTTCGGATTGAACACCGTCCAGATTTCTTCGAGAGAACTCGCCGATCCATCGTGGAGGTACGGCGCGGAGTAAGCGATATTCGGAAGTTGGGGAACGTCGACGAGTGGAGAGCGGTCGGTAGGCCTGAAGGTGCCAACATCCATCTGCTTCTGATTGGTGTATTTCGGGCCGCTGTGGCAGTACCCGCACTGATTCGCTTGGGCAATGGGAGTGCCGTCTTTCGATACCGTGCGCTCGAATATTGCTTTGCCGCGTTCCTGTGCGGGAGTGAGATCTCCGTTGGCCAGACGGTAGCGATTGGGACGATACGGCAGCGAGTAAACGAAGGTGACCAGATCGGTCAGTTGCTGCTGATTGAAACTCTGCGAGCGGAAAAAGAATTTTTCTGTGCGGGGACCGCATTCGGTGGGCATGTCGGGATTGCCGCCATTCCACTTGAACGGTTCTGTCCCGGCCAGGTTCTCGAGCGAGCGGTTATCGACGATATCTTTCCCGAAGCCGTCGGGTTCGAGATCCCATTGGAGTCCGTCGATGGTGGCATCGATGTGGCAGTTGGAACAGCCAAACTGTCCCTGAAACGCGAAATCCGCTGTAAAGAAAAGACGCTCGCCGCGGCGGACGGCATCAATGCTTTTTGGTCCGCCGAGATCGAGCGTTGAGACG
Organism: Candidatus Sulfotelmatobacter sp.; assembly: GCA_035945695.1. GTDB lineage: Bacteria > Acidobacteriota > Terriglobia > Terriglobales > Acidobacteriaceae > Sulfotelmatobacter. The sequence continues at coordinate 58,329 of DASYZZ010000025.1, forward strand.
ACTCGTTCCGTTGCTGTGTCGATCACGCTGAGGGTGTCGTCGAGGCGATTGGCGACATAGAGCCGTTTCCCGTCGGGAGAAAGGGCGACGCCCCGCGGATTGTGGCCAACTGGAATTCTTGCAGAAACGTACTCGGCCGAAGCGGAGAGATCGTTCACAAATGGCTTGCGGCGGGAATGAACTGTTTTCAACAATCGGGGAACATCGATGACCGTGACGCTCTGTGACCCGGCGGTCGTCAGGAAGATCTTCGACTTATCCGGTGTGATCGCAACTCCCCACGGAAGCGCGTAGTAGCGATCGAGTTCGTCCAGGGGAATCTGGACAATGCGGCCGACGTCTTGTCCGAAGAGGGTTAGCGAATCTCCGAATGCCCAGCCATGCTCGACGTGAGCGAGAGGAATTAGGTTTTTGGGCCGAAGCTGTGCGACCACTCCGAGCCTGCCGTCATCGGAGATCGCGACATGAAATACGCCCGCTACGTTGGGAAGCGATTTTCGCTCGATGACTCTGCGGGTTTCAGTGTCAATCATTGTGATTTCTGAGTTAGGCTCGCTGCGAAATGCTGCGGGATTCGGATAAATGTGCGTACAGTAGACGAACTTTCCGTCGGGCGAGATAGTCAGATAACTCGCTCCGCGTCCCGCGACGAGGCGGTCGATCTCTTTGCCCGCATTCAGATCAATGACGGAAACATCGTTGCTCAGGCGATTCGCAACGTAGAGAGTTTCGCCTTTCCTGTCGGAGATCACTCCGGAGGGCTCGTAGCCGGTGGGAATGGTTTGGATCACCTGAAGCGAGTTTGTATCGATCACCGAAACGGTGTCGGACCACGCGTTGGTAACGTACAGCCGTCGCGCGTCGGGCGATAATGCGATTCCGCGCGGAACGTGTCCTACTGCGATACTGCTAAAGGGTTTACCAGAAGCAACATCAACCACTTTGATTTCGTCAGAATCCTGGCAGACCACATAGAGGAAGCGGCCGTCAGGGGAGAACATTATCTCGAGCGGAGAAAGATAACGTTCTCGGAGAGGAGACTGCGACTGCTTCGGAGCTGGTTTTGCGGCGATCGCGAGCAGACAAACCGCAATGACGGCAGCGATGCTGGCCATCGTCTGGAAGCTGCGGTTCTGAATCGCGGATTTCATCTTGCGATTACGGCTCCTCAACCGTAATGATTCGGTCGACTGAAAGGTTCTCCAGAGTCTGACCCTGGCCGCTGGGCCAATGAATCGTGAGTTTGTCTGCTTTCGTTGCGGTTCCAAGGCCGAAGTGAATTCGGCCGTCGTCTTGCGATAGGTATCCCGATCCGGCAACACGTTGGGCGATTCGCTTGCGGCCACCAGCGACCAGTTCGAGGTGCGCGCCAATGCCGTCACGATTCGACTTCTTCCCTTTCAGCTTCACCGTCAGCCAGTGATTCGAGTTCTGGCTGACGTTGTGCAGCAAAGTACCGCGGGCGCCCAGGTTAACGACGAAGGCATCAATCTTTCCGTCGTTGTCGTAATCGGCAAAGCATGCGCCGCGGGAAACCGTCTTCGCGGCCAATACCGGTCCTGCGCCTTCCGAAACATCGGCAAACTTCCCGGTTCCCAAGTTGCGAAACAGCGACTGCTCCTGTGGAACAAGGTGAATGAGTCCGCCGTGAAAGATCAGAATGTCGAGCCAGCCGTCGTTATCGAAGTCATAAACGCCGCTGCCCCAACTCGTGTACTGTGCCGTCGCCTGCGAGATGCCAGAACTGGGGCCAATATCTTCAAAGCCGTTTGCGCCGGTGTTGCGCATCAACCGGTTGTACTTGGAATCCGTGACCCAGAGGTCAACACGTCCATCGCCATCGATATCGGCGAACACTGGTCCCATCGCGGAAGTGTTTTCGCCGTCCTGGCCATAGGCGACGCCGAGGTCGCTGGCGACTTCCTCGAATGTGCCGTCGCGTTTATTGTGGAAGAGAAAGTTTTCCGTCTTGTCGTTGGCGACGTAGATATCGGGATAGCCATCCCCGTCATAGTCCGCCGCTGTGACGCCCATCGTGCGGCCTTTGTAGGCACCGATGCCTGACTTGTCAGTCACGTCGGTGAATGTGCCGTTGCAGTTGTTGTGGTAGAGACGGTTCGTGTCGCCGGCGTAGTCGAGGGGACCAGGGTAATTATCGGCGGCGTAATAGTCGCGATACTTCGGATCGAACTTCACGTAGCGGCCAACGAAAAGATCGACGCAGCCATCACGGTCATAATCGAGCCATGCGGAGCTAATCGACCAGCCATCCACCTTGATGCCCGCTCTCGCGGTAACGTCGGTAAAAGTGCCGTCGCCGTTGTTGTGGTAAAGAATCGCTTGACCGTATCCGGTGACGAGGAGGTCGACAAAGCCGTCGTTGTCATAGTCGGCAGCGATCGCGGCGATCCCATAGATGTTCGCCGCGACTCCCGCAGCGTCGGTAACGTCTGTGAACGTACCATCGCCATTGTTGCGGTAGAGATGATTGTGCGGTGCAACTAGCGGTGGCTCCTTGAGTGGATACGGGTGCATGCCGGGTCCCAAAGGCTTGCCGCTGACGACGTAAAGATCCGGAAGACCGTCATTGTTGTAATCGAACCAGACGCAGCCGCCGCCAGTGCTTTCCAGCAGAGAGCCAAGTTTCTGCGAACCGAAATTATGCGTGAATTCAATGCCGGACTTGGCCGTCGCGTCCTCGAAGCGAATGGGACCCGGCGCGGATTGTGGAGCCTGCGCCCACAGCGAAGAGGACAATAGAAGCAGTAAGAAACTTCGTGTTCTCAAGCTAACGTCCTCCTGCCGCAGTTTGCGAAGCAGCACCAGTCATGTCCGCGGGCGTTGTCGATTTCAAGAGAATCACAGGCACGGCGTTTTCCGGCGACGTTTCCGGACCGGCATGGCAGCCGACACAACCGCGCTGTTCGCCGCGGCGCATCCACCAATATCCGGCCTCGCGTTTCAGACTTTTCCCGGCAACATCGAGCAGTTCAATTTGTAGTGGCTGATCGGAGGGAACCTGGACGAAGAAGGATCCGTCGCGCTCCACCGGAGCCGTACCCAGCAACTTCGAATCGCCGCCGGAGTCTTTGGTGTAGAGCCGCACACTATGAATGGAGCCGGGAGCAAAGTCGTACTTCGATGTGTAGGCATTCAAGCAGAGCAAGTTTGCGTTGGGCCAGTCATGCAAACCTGACGGATGACGGTTCGGAACAGCATGTGTCGCGAGCAGAGTTGGCTGCACTGTAGCTGCATCCTGCTGGGCCACAATCGGTTGCAATTGCTTCGTTCCGGAAGTCCACTGCATGACCTGAAACGACGATTTCTGATCGTGTCGCCAAGAGGTCAACCAATTGCCGGAAGCGGTCTCGACTATGTCTCCGGCATACTCGCCTTGTGGCACAGCAATTGGAATTTCTTGTGCACGAGCGGACGTGAATCGCGATAGTCCGTCGGCGGACGCGAAAATGATGTCGCCTGAGCTGATTTGCCGGCCTGAGTGGCGGGCCTTGCCATGATCGCAGCGGTAAGACTCGACTCCGCTGCCGTCGGAATAGACGGTATAGATTTCCGGCGTAGTCTCGCTTCCCACTGGATACCCCGCCTCAAAGAGAATCCGGCCGTCGTGAAGAATGTCGGTGGGCAGGAAATTGGCTGGGCCATAGGTTAGAGCGAGTGGCTTGCCGCCAGAGACATCGGCCGCCTCGATCACGAAGTGGCCTGCAATTTTGCGTGCGTAGACCAGACGATCGCCGGGAAGATAGAACGGACGGATGCAATCTTCAGATCCCGAGGTAACCCTCCGCGCCCGCCCACCGGCGATGGACACTTCCCATATCTGCCACGTATCTTCCGGATGCACTTTGCCGGCGAATAGCACGCGCTCTCCATCGAACGAGACCGCCGGATCGGCGGACACCGCAAAATCCGGCAAGAACGCATGCGTGCCTTTCTCATCGCGGAGGACGATGGCAGCATCGGGGCTGAAGCGATCCGCTCCACGCATCCACGCTAGTGGCTCGTACGATTTCGCGACGGTATAGAGAAATGCCGGGGGATCAAGCGGGATTGCATTATCGCTACCACGGCGCGCCGACGCGATCGCAGCGAGCAGAAGCAGGCAGGTGAGGATGGACCGCGGCAGCACTAATCCGCTCCTCCTACGGCAAGGAGTTGGGGACGGAACTGGCGGGCATCATGCTCGATATCCAAGTACGGTTGAAGATCCATCATCATCCGCCGAAATTCGCCAAACGTCAGGGACTGAATGCCGTCACTCATCGCCTCCTCAGGCGAGGGATGCACTTCCACGATTAATCCATCAGCACCCACGGCGACTGCAGCGCGTGAGAGGACTGGCACGAGACTGCGTACACCGGCGGCATGGCTGGGATCGACGATGACCGGCAGATGCGATACAGTTTTCAGCACGGGAACTGCCGCGATGTCGAGCGTGTTGCGAGTCGCAGTTTCGAAGGTGCGAATCCCACGTTCGCACAGGATGATCTGCGAGTTCCCTGCCATCGCGATGACTTGCGCAGAACGCAGCAGCTCTTCGAGAGTTGCCGTCATGCCGCGCTTCAGCAGGACGGGCCGTCCACATTTTCCGAGCGCTTCCAACAGCGCGTAATTTTCCATGCTGCGGGTTCCGACCTGCATGATGTCGGCGTATTCTGCGATCATTTCGACATCTTCCTCACTCATCGCCTCAGTGACGATGGCAAGCCCGGTTGCTTCACGCGCTTTGCGCAGCATTTTCAGACCTTCGATGCCGAGACCTTGAAATGCATAGGGAGAAGAGCGCGGCTTGTATGCTCCGCCGCGGAGGATGCGGGCCCCTGCTTTGGCAACTGCTTCCGCGGTCTGCAGCAATTGACTTTCCGATTCGACGGCGCATGGACCTGCCATCACAACGAACTCGCTGCCGCCAATTTCGATATCACGGACTTGAACGCTGCTGCGCAGACACGCGTCGGTTTTCGCGACGAGGTCGAAGCAGGAGAATTGACCATTCCACTTCGGATTCATAAGCGGCGTCATTTTATTAATCAGGGTTACGGCGATCACTAATGCGAATCGGTTAGAACAGGCGAAATAAGCCCATAAACACTGAATAGAACACAAGTTCGCGCTTGCTAACCCGTTTGTATCGAGGAAGAAGCAAGCAGCTTGTGATTGCAATCACGCTTGTGCGAGACGGCGCTCACATAGCAGTGTTCGCTGGAACGAAAATTCGAGCATCCCGAATACGACCTGACAACTCGTCAACCTGAATTCGTCCTTTCAGCTCGAAATCGCGTTGGAAACGCCGACAGCATCTGTTGGGAAATCCAACATTCACCGGGCATCAATTCCGTGCAACTTGTTGATTCCAGATATTGGTCATCGGCGTGCATTTTCTCAGGCGGCCGAAGGTTTTCCCTCGACCAGGAGGTCAAATCGTCATGGCTGGAGAGAATTGGACCATGTGGCTCAACATCACGAATTTCGCGTTGGGATTGGTCACTCTGATCGCGCTGGCGCTTGTGTTTGTTGCCGTAGGTTGGGATTTGCTCGTTCGCAAAACTGGCCGCGCTCCGAGCGTCGACTTCAACAACATCGATTCGGAACTGAAGGCGCTGTTGCACGGCGGCTCGCACAGCCTGACCGTTCCCGAACTTGGGCTGACTATGGCGGATGGAGGCGAGCGGATCGACTCCAAACCACAGTCGCGGAAGAAATCCTAGGAGCGAGTTATGGCTTGCCCATTTCTCAGAGAAGGCCGGGCGCGTTACTGCCACGCCGCTCCTGTACGAAAGCTGATCCTCGATGGACCGGGTGCCAGCGAGGGCGGCCGTTGCACTTCTGCACACTACCTTGATTGTGAACTCGCAGATAAGCGCGGTGTGCGACTGGAGCGATGTCCGCATCTGGAGGAAATCCGCGTGCAGTATTGTGGAGTTTCCGCAATCCCAAAGCTGGTGCCGTTCAGTGAATCCCAATTATCGAGTTGCACGAGCGACAACTATCGTTATTGCGATTCGTACTTGCACTTGGCGCAGCCGCATGCAACGAAGGCGCCGGCAAATCTCCTCTATTCGTCCAACCATTTCTGGCTCGATGCGGAAGAGTCCGGACTATGCCACATCGGCGTTGACGGCTTTGTGGCAGATGTCGCCGGGAATGTGGACGGAATCACATTCGTCACGGCACACGGAACTCACTGTCCCGCACTGGCGCTGACGATTCACGGCGTCGAATGGCCGATGAGCTTCCCGAATCCCGTCATGATTCAAAAAGTAAACAGCCGGCTGCGCAGCGATCCAAGCCGTCTGACTGCCGATCCATATGGCGCCGGCTGGCTGTTCGAAGGATGGGAAGTTCCTGGCCGTACTCGCGCCGGCTTGATTTCCGGTCAGCAGGCTACGGCATGGCAGGAAGAACAACGTGAGCGACTCACAGAAGAAATCCACGACAAACATGCTGCCGGCTGCGATGGCGGAGCGCCAGTTCGGGGAGTGGCGCAGTTCCTGTCTCGTCCGGACCTGGTGTGCCTGTTCCAGCATTTCTTCTCGAAGGCAGATTGGACGGTGGAAAAATGAGAAGTCGCCGCAATGCGATCGCCTTTGCCGTTGGCGTTGTCGTCGCCCTGGTTCTGGGGTGGATCATATTTCCTCGCGTCCTGTATGTGAAGAAGAGTCAGCCGGTCGATTTCCTGCACAAGACGCATGCCGAGAAATCCGGAGTCGCGGAATGCAGCGAGTGCCACATTATTCGCGATGATGGGAGCTTCGCGGGACTGCCCGCGATGGAAAAATGCGCGGCATGCCACGCAGACAAGGTCGGTGACAGCAAAGCAGAAGCGCTTCTCGTGAACAATTACATCAAACCCGGACACGAAACTCCGTGGCTTGTGTATTCCGAACAGCCGGCGAATGTATGGTTTTCGCATGCGATTCACCTAAAACGCGCGAATCTCGCCTGCACGGAATGCCATTCCACTTACGGAGAGGCGGACCAGGTCCGTCCCTACGAACTTAATCGTATCAGCGGATATAGCCGCGATATCTGGGGGCATTCCATGTCGCGTCTCAGGCGAGCACCGCATGAAGGCATGAAGATGAGCGACTGCGAAAACTGCCACGAGAAACACGGAGTAGATGTCGGATGTCTCGGTTGTCACCAATGAAGGGAGAAGCATGAAGCTCACTCGGCGGGATCTGCTGGCATGGAGCGCGGGAGCAGCAGCCGGTCTCATCGTTACGCCGGTTCCCTGGAAGGTCCTCGACGACACCTCGATATGGAGTCAGAACTGGCCCTGGATCCCGCAACCGGCGCGCGTTCCGGTCGAGATCAATCAATCTCACTGCACATTGTGCCCGAAGGGGTGTGGATTGCGAGTGCGGATGGCTGCTGGATGGGCCGTTGGCGTTGCAGGCATGAAGGCCCACCCGATCAGCCGCGGGGCTCTGTGCCCACTCGGTTTTGCAGCGCACCAGCTGAAATGGCATCCGCAGCGGCTGCGCGCGGTGAGGCACCACGGCAATGCTTCTTCCTGGAGCGAGGCGCAAGCCGCGTTTGCCAACGCTAAGAGCGAAGGGCCGGTAGTCATTGTTGATGGAGATCCCGGGCGCGCTGCTTCGGCGGTTTTCGAGAGCTTCACCGAGAAGAATCGGGGCGAATATCGAGTTGCTTCAGCTGCGGAATCTCGCGCGTTGTCACCCTACCAGCAATGGACCAGCGTACCAGCCGCGTCTCTCGGATACGATCTCGAAAATACTCAAACCGTCCTCAGCTTCGGGGCTCCTTTACTTGATGGATGGGGAACGCCCGGATTCCTGACTCGCCTGTGGGCGGAGAAGTCTGCCGGAACCGACGCCCCTCAATTGCGGATCATCCAGATTGAGCCGTCCCTGTCCCGGACGGCCGCGAGGGCATGGAAGTGGATGCCCATTCGTGAAGGATCAGAATCGGCATTGGCTTCGGGATTGGCTCGTGTGCTGCTCGAACAGAACCTGGTTCCGGCACACGGTCCGGTCCCGTCAATCGCACTGTCTGAAGCTGCCGCGCACAGCGGATTATCAGAAGATGACATCCGGAACCTGGCACGGGTTCTGGTGGAGCGACGGCCCACAGTCGCGATTGCTGCGGACGAAAATCCGTCAGTTGCGGCGTTGAACGTGGTGCTCGGATCGGTGGGAGCTCGCGGGGGAATCGTCCGCAGAGAAACAATATCGCGCGCGCATATCTCTGCCAACACTGTGATCCCGAATGCCCGCGCTGTTCTGATTGATTCCAGCATGCCGTGGGATTTCGTCCCCCAGACCGATGCAGAAATCTTCCGGTTTGCCGCATGGAATGGCGGCCCGACAAACGCGGACTGGTTACTTCCGGCTCCGGGATTTCTCGAAGAGTTGACGGATGTACCAACCGCGCCCGCGTTGCCGGTTGAGACGTATGCCGTCGCCCCGGCTCTGGCCAAGCCTGCTTACGAACTCCAAAGTGCCGCACAGTTTCTGGCCGGGACCGATTCCAACCTGAGTTCGACCGAAAAAATCATTCATCAGCGTTGCGCACAGTTGTTCCGCAATCGCTCCGGGACATTACACGGACAGGAGCCGATCGCGATTGCAAAGATCGAATCGGTTCAGAAGCTGGAAGAGCAGCTGTGGAAGGGAGCCGTGTGGGTTGGTGAAGCGCCAGCTCCTGCTAGGTTGCCTTGTGAGTTGAAAGAATGGCCCTCTGAGACGACCCTGCCCCACGCGACAGGCTGGACTAATTCCTGGGATGTGCCTGTGCTTCCGCCGTTGGCCTCGAAGCTCTACATCGAATCCAGCCTGCGAGAAGCGCCGAATTGGAGGAACGCATGAGCGCCCGTTACGGCATGGTGATCGATCTGGATCGCTGCACAGGTTGCGGTTCGTGCATGATCGCCTGCGCGTCCGAGAACAACGTTCCATCCCTGCCGCAAGCTACGGCCCGAACCGGGTTGACTCCGTTACTCGTCCGCAAGGTCTCAAACGGCGAAGAAGGAGAGCGGCAGCGCGAAGTCTTCTTTCCGATCATGTGCGCGCACTGCGAACACGACACACCATGTGTGAAAGTCTGTCCCCAGCAGGCAGTGGAAGTCGACAAGGCCACCGGGATTGTGATGCAAATGCCGCAACGCTGCCTCGGCTGCCGATACTGCATGACGGCGTGCCCGTATCATGCGCGGTACTTCAATTGGTGGGATCCGGCATGGCCGAACGGCATGGAGAAGAGCCTGAATCCCGGCGTCTCGGTCCGCATGCGAGGAGTGGTGGAGAAATGCAATTTATGCCACGCGCGTCTGCACGCGGCGCAAGAGAAAGCGGCCGCGGCTGGAAAGCGGGAAATCGATCCTGCCGACTACGTGCCCGCCTGCGTTGAAGCGTGCCCGACAGGAGCAATCCGGTTTGGCAATCTGGCTAACCCGGACGATCCGGTTTCGAAGGAAGCGCGATCACCCAACGCCTTCCGGTTACTCGCGAAACTCGGTACCGAACCGAAGGTCTACTACAAGTCGAAGGAGGTCTGGGTGAGAGAGCTTGCGGAATCCAATTCCGCGCGGAATTCGGAGGTGCAACATGGGTAGCACAGCTCTCACTGACGCCCGATGGATCGCGCGGGATGCAGAGAGAACCTCGCTCTCGCGTTTTCTGGTTTGGCTGGCGCCCTGGGCCGTGCTGCTCGCCATCGGTATTTATGCAGCCTTCCTCTGCCTCTACTACGGCCTGAACCAAACCAATATGGATAACCGCTTCGCCTTCGGGCTCTGGATTTTTCTGGACCTCGGCATCATAGCCTTGGGAGCGGGCGCCTTCTTTACCGGATTTCTTGTCTACATCTTAAACAGAGCAGAACTCAAGCCGGTCCTCAACACGGCAGTAGTCGTGGGCTTCATCTGCTACAGCGGCGCAGTTTCGATCTTGATGATCGACGTCGGACAGCCGCTTCGGGCTTGGTTCACGTTCTGGCATCCGAACACGCATTCGATGCTCACCGAGGTCACCTTCTGCATTTCCTGCTATCTGCTGGTGCTGAGCCTGGAGTACATTCCGATTCTGCTCCGGAACCGGCAACTGCGCAGGCTGCCGTCATTCCTCGTGTTTGAGCATCAACTGCATAAACTCGTGCCCGTGCTGGCCGCGGTTGGAACGTTGCTTTCGTTCTTTCACCAAGGGTCGCTCGGCGGGCTGTACGGCGTGCTCCGCGGACGTCCGTTCGCATTCCGCACCGGCTTCCTCATCTGGCCTTCTACATTCTTCCTCTTCATTCTGTCTGCGATTGCATCGGGTCCTGGCTTTCTCATGCTGATCACGGCCACGGTCGAAAAAGTAACTGGAAGGAAGCTCGTGCCCGAGGACGTCTTTCGCCGGCTGGGAAATATCTCGGGATTGCTCCTTGCCTTGTACATCGCGGCAAAGTCGATCGACACACTAGTCTGGTTGAACTTTACTTCCCGGTCTGTCGGATTTGCGCCGTGGCAGTTCTACTCCCATAAGCCTTTCGGCACACCGATCCTGTTTGTAGAAATCGTGCTGTTGGGTTTGCTTCCGGCTTGCTTGTTAATTCTCAAAGCCACAGCGCAGAGGCGCTGGATCCTGCTCACGGCTGCGGCAATGGCATGTGCCGGAGTACTGCTGAATCGGTTCGTGCTGACCGTGCAGACGCTCGCACTGCCGACGCTTCCGTTCGATGATTTCTTGCAATACACGCCAAGCTGGCAGGAGGTTGCGAGCTTTGGCGGAGTAATCGCTTACGGAGTCATTCTGTACTCACTCTCTTATCGTTACCTTCCATTATTTGCAACTCCGAAACAAGGAGCCTCGCATGTTTCCGGGCATTGACGGCTTTCACTGGACATTCGGCCATATCCTTTTTCTCTCATTATTCTTCCTCATCGTCCTGGCCATTTTGGCGACGGTGGCGTCGGCCGTATGGCGCACAGCCCGGGATTTCCGCACTCATCAGGCGATCGATCTTTATTGGAAAGAGAGCTTTTCCGAGCTGCCAGAAAGAGATCGCCGCTGCCGTCATGAGCTTGCCGGAAGAGTTATCTCAAGAACGTGTGACAATGCCTTCGATTGCCGCCACTGCGAAAAATATGCACAATACGCGGTTCTGCCCGCGACGGGAAACGTGAATTCGCTGGGATTCAACTATCCCCAAGATCGCCTTTATCATCGTGGACACACATGGCTAAAACCCGAACAGGATGGAACGGTCACGATCGGCCTCGACGATCTTGCGGACCACTTGATCGGCGATCCAGATTCAGTGCGGATGCCGGAAGTTGGTGAGGAGATCGATCTTAATCAGATTGCATGGCGCATGAGGAAGAAAGACAGAGAGATTCGAGTGAGAGCTCCACTCGAGGGAACAATCGTTGCCGTCGGCGGGCCGAAGCAAGGATGGTATCTGAAGCTCCGACCACGGCTCGATCTCCACAATCATGTGACCCTGCGCCATCTTCTGCGTGGACCGGAAGTTCAAGGCTGGCTTTCGCGCGAGGCGGAACGGTTGCAGATTCAACTCCGCGCGACGAATACACCTCCCGCGCTTGCAGACGGAGGAGAACTCATGCCCAACTTGATGGATGCGATACCCGAAGCAGACTGGGACACAGTGCTCTCAGATACATTCCTTGAGGCCTGATCGAATCGGAATCAGTGCGAGATCTCGTACCGCTTGAGCTTGTCGTAGAGCGTAGAGCGGTCAATCCCCAGCGCCGTAGAAGCTTCCTTTACGTTCCCGTGCTTTCTCTCCAGGGCCGCGACAATCGCGCGCCGTTCGAGTTCCCCGAGCGGAACGTCCGGAATTTCCCAGCTCTGCGCCTGCACTCCACTGTGTTCCAACCACGAGAAGTCCTGCTCATCCAGCATGCCGTTGCGGCAGGTCACGATCGCGCGCTCGATCACGTTCTCAAGTTCGCGAACGTTGCCGGGCCAGTCGTGAGCGATCAGCACTTTCAGCGCTGCTCCTGAAATCCCGCCAACGTCTTTCCCGAGTTCGGACGAAATCCGCTGTACAAAGTGTTCTGCTAACAAAGGAATGTCTTCGCGGCGTTCGCGCAGAGGCGGCAGATGAATCTCGATCACGTTCAGGCGATAGAACAAGTCTTCTCGGAATCTCCCCTGTTGCACTTCTTCAGAAAGATTTTTATTCGTTGCCGCTATGACCCGGACATCCACTTCGATTTCCTGACTGCCTCCCACGCGATAAAAGCGACGCTCTTGCAGCACACGCAACAGGTCTGCCTGAAGTTTGGGAGAGATGTCCCCAATCTCATCAAGAAAGATTGTCCCGCCATTGGCGAGTTCAAATTTTCCCTTTGCCTGCCCGCTTGCGCCGGTAAAGGCTCCTTTTTCGTAGCCGAAGAGTTCGCTCTCGAGAAGAGTTTCCGTCAGAGCCGCGCAACTGACCGCGATGAATGGCTTCTCAGCCCGATTTCCGGAGAAGTGCACGGCGCGCGCGACCAATTCTTTTCCGGTGCCGCTTTCTCCATGGATCAGAACCGTGCTTCGCAAACTGGCGATTTCCTCCGTAAGTGCCAAAATCTCTTCCATTCGCGGATTCTTGGTAAAGATGTCGTGATGGCGGTATTGCCGAGTCAACTTCTTGCGCAGAATCGCGTTCTCGCTCTGCAGTTTCTTGAGCTTCAGTATGCGGGAAACCAGCATGGAGATTTCCTGCGGATTGCACGGCTTGACGATATATTCCTGCGCCCCTTCCTTCATGGCCTGGATGGCAGTGTCGACCGTCGCATAAGCGGTAATGATGATGATCGACGCATCCGGCCGGATGCGGTGGATCTCCATCATGGTCTCAATTCCATCCATGCCGCCGGGCATTTTCAGATCGACGAAGCAGATCGCGAAGTCTGTCGCACGAGCAAGTTCCAGCGCCTTTTGCCCGTTGGGGGCAGTGTCGACGCGGTAGCCGTCCTCACGCAGCCACGCCGCCATCGATTCACACATTACGTCTTCGTCATCGACAACGAGAATGGGCCAATTCTTTTTCATACTCCTCCCTCTCGCGAAAATCTCTCGACCAGTTGCGATCCACAACGCGCGCAGTATTGTTCGGCCTTGGCGTCAACAAGCTGAATATGAGTCGCCAGGCTCATGGCGCACGCCGACTCGGAACAATGGACAAGACCGAACGTGTGTCCGAGCTCGTGAAGAACTTCTTTGACCGTTCGTTCACGCAGTAGGCTCTCCTGCGGCGGAAGTCCGTAAAACTCCTGGTGTAATCTGCACAACGAAACAACCGCTACTGGTCCATCGAACTGCGCCTGCCCAAACAAGAAGCTCAGCATCGGGATCGCCAAATCGACGTCCATTACGCCGAGAATTCGGGAAGCATCGCGCGGCACGATTTGCGAGAGCACTTTCATGATCTCCACCGACTGATACTGCCGTCGCTTTTCGTCAAATGCTCGCTCGGGGATCGGCAATGCAGCCAGCCGCCGGATTGGCAGAGGGAACCATTCCGCCGCTGCGCTCTCGATCCAGTCCAGAGCGGTTGCGGGCACGCTTCCGATCGGTACCAGGCAAAGATCGTTCACACACCTTGTACCTGCACTTCTCTCGACTCCAACGCTGGAGCTCTTGACTTCAGTGGAAGCGTAACTGTGAACGTCGTTCCCTGGCTGCGCCGGCTGACAACTTCAACCTCCCCCTCGTGCGCCTTCACGATCCCGTAAAGCACCGCAAGTCCGAGCCCGACGCCCTTACCTTCCGCTTTAGTCGTAAAGAAGGGGTCGAAAATCTTGGATAGATTTTCGGGAGCAATCCCTTCCCCAGTATCCTCAACGCAGAGTTCGACGCTTTCCTCGTGCGGAATTAGCCGGCTGCGAATCGTCAGTTTGCCTCCGCCGCAAGCTTGCATGGCTTGCGCACCGTTGAGCACCAGATTGAGAATGACCTGCTGGATCTGGGAAGAATCGCATTCTACGGCGGGCAAATTCTCCTGTAGCTCGAGTACGACCTCGGCACTGATCAATTTCAGCTTGTGATCGGCCAGCCCAAGGGTCGTGCGGACGAGCCTGTTCAGATCAGCCGGTGCACGCTGAGGCTTCGACCTCCGTGAAAACGCCAGCAGGTCCGAGACAATTCGTCCCACTCGAGCCGTCTCGGTAGAGATTAGGCTCAAGTACTTTCGAAACTCGGCTTCACGGCCCGGCGGATAAGAACCACTCGCCATCAAACGCTCCAGCAGCATCGAGAGGTTCAGCACTCCAGATACCGGATTGTTAATTTCGTGCGCGACGCTGGCCGCAAGTTGCCCGAGCGTGGCCAGACGGTCAGACTGCACCAGCTTTCTTTGCGCAGCCTGCAACTGCTGAGTGCGCTCGTCGACCTTGCTTTCGAGCGTTTGCTGCATCTCGTTCAACTCAGCGACAGCAAGCTTCAATCGCTCCCGCATTTTGTTAAACGAGTCGACCAATTCATCCAGTTCCTGACTTCCCTTGCCATGGTCGATTCCGATCGGCGTGTCCAGGTCCATCGCGCTCACAGCCTTGGTGCCGGCAATGAGTTCCTGGATCGGGGTCGCAACGAAATGCCGCGTGAAGACGATGACGAACGCCGCCCCAATTCCGACTTCGAGCAGCGTCGAAATGATTGTCTGGAGCGTGATCGCTCTGGTCTGTTTCTGCACAGGATCCAGCCGCAGCGCGACGTCGACCACTCCTAATACCTTGGTGGACGCTTTATGAGCATGGCAACTCGCATTGCTGCATGAGGGTTCGTTATAAATCGGAGCAACCATGTTGATGGTCTTAACGCCGCGGGGAGAGGTGGCATACCGCACTCGTGCGTCTTCCGTAGGCCGATTATGGATGGCATTCTTGCTGTGACAACTCGCGCACACTTCGTTCGTGGAGTCTGTCATCCGAAGTGGCTCGGTGGCATCGGTGGAAAACACCAGCCTTCCTTCGCGGTTAAACATCCGGATGCGATCCACGCCCTGCTTGTCGGCAATGACGCGCATGATTTCGTAGGCGGCCTTGCGGTCATCGTCGAGCATGGCGAGCCAGGTAGCGCCGGTAATGCCCCGGGAAAGCTGATCGGCGCCTAGAATCATGGTCTCGACCAGTTGTTTCTGCTGGCTCCGAAAATTGAGATATCCGCTGACCCCGCTGATCACGACAATGAGAATGGTAAGAGAGAGGATGAGTTTCGGACCTAGTTTGCGGGGCATGGTGGCGAGCTTCAGCCCTTCGACCGCATCGAGAGAACGGCGGACCGCGAGAACTGATAGTGCTCCTCTTAGAGCCTAGCCACACGTTTCGAAGCAGGCCGTGATTGTCACCGCCCTGAGCCGTGATTCAAATCACGCGGGCCTCGAAAAATCTTAAGAATGAAGATTATCCCGCCTACGACGATGAGAAGAACGGCGGGCTGTGGCGGTTTTCTGGTGAGCAGAAATCAGGCGGCATTTCCGGCGTTATGCCGGAAGCGCTCCGGATCGCAGATGTCGATCACGCTGAGGCGGTCGGCGGCTCCGACCTTCCGGAGAATGTTGTGAACATGATTCTTCACCGTCTGTTCCGAGAGGTTGAGTTGAGCGGCAATTTCTTTGTTCGTAAGCCGCTCTCGCAGCAATTCCAGAAGTTGCTGCTCGCGGCGGCTCAACCCAAGGTCTGTTCTCCAGGAGGAATTCGAGAGGCTCGGCTGCTGCGATACGAAACGGAATAGGGCAATAGATAAGGAAGGCGGACAGACTGCCTCTCCACCCGCGACTGCACGAATCGTTGCCGCCACTTCCAGGGCGGACGCATCCTTGAGCACGTAACCGACGACTCCCTCGCGGACTGCCCGCAGAAAAGTGCTCTCATCGGATTCCATATCGACCATCACGATCTTGACGTCCGAAATTGAAGTCTGCAGCGTTGGTATCAGGCTGGAATTGGAGAACTCGAGGCCGCTCGAATCCAGAACGATGATGCCGGGTTCTTTTTCGATGATCTCCTCAAGCACCGCGTCCGAATACGGACTCGCGCCTACCACTCGAATGTCTTTCTTTGCGAGGAGTCGCACCAAGGCTTCGCGTAAGAGACGATTCTCCGCAAGAAGGTAGACTTCGGCGATGCACTTCGGACTCATCCCGGACTCCGTACGAATGATGCGCAACTATCTCGCGCTGCTTGCTATTGCTTTCGCAGGCCGTCCGGCAAAATGCTGGCCGGGGCAAAAGCTTTCTAAGCCCCTTCGAAGAAATCGCCAAAACTGAGTCAAAGGCGACATGTCGCGGCGTACGCTGTTACACCTTAGAACTCAGGTTAAACAAAAAAGTTGCTTTCGAAGTTGCGAAGCATTGACCGTTGGGCGGTATCGCCGGAACCAGATGGCGGGATCACAACAGGGTGGTCCGTTCTCGTTCGATCTTATTTAATCTCCTCGCAAATAACGAATCTCCTGCACTCCTTGAACGCTCGCTTCGAACTCCTTCTGGCACACTTGACTACTCTATTTCCGATAGCATCGATGGCATATACGGCATTTCCTGTAAGACTCCTGGGCAAGGAAATTAAATGGTTCGAAACTGGGGAACCATCGAGTATCAGTTATTCATAAGTGGCGAGTACACCAGAATTGTCAGGCGGATGGGTTCGCATCTTCTCAAACCTGCCTCGGAAGGGATACGCCCGGAGTTGATGCATCACGACACGACCAGGCGAAACGCAAGGACTGGATTAGCATCCAGCCTCAGATCCTCTCGACCGTGGTGTCACAAAGTTCTAAGATTTTTTCTCAGAAACATGTCCTTGTTATTACCGAAGTCCCTTAATTTTTCGGAGTAAGTGACCGGGAATCGTCCTGCAGAGTGTGTTCTCCGCTGAAGCCCCGCCATCAAATTCTGTAGAGCCGTTGGTAACAGGCACGTTTTCGGGAGGACTGAAATGAAAAATATCGATGCGTTCCAGGCGGGCAGTCGAGTTACGAGCGGTCCCGTTTGCGAGCACTGTCAAGGGACCACCGAACACGAACCCTGGTGCATTACACGAGATCCGAACGTTCTTTACGCCTATCGGATCGTGGCCGAGCCAGAGATGCTCACGCTCGAGGATACTCTGATCCTGCATTCGCTGGGGGTGCGGTGGAGCGAGGCACTGAAGTGAGTATTACTTCCGGGGGGGGCGCGGATGGAGTTGCTTTAATACGCCGCTGCGCTTAGACCGCCTGCACGCCTGCGCGGGATGGAAAGCGCGGCAGCACAACTTTCACCGCGCATCCCCTGCCCCCGGGCCGGTTACCGATTTCAATACTTCCGCCATGCGCCTCGACAATCTGACGCGAAAGTACGAGCCCGACTCCGCTCCCGGTCGGCTTTGTTGTGTAGAAGGGGGTAAAAACGTTGGCTGGATTCAGCAAACCGTGGCCCTCATCCTCAATCGTCAAAACGACTTCCTCCGCACGCGCATCCCAGCGGACCAAGACTCCGTTCGAGTGCGCCGGGGAACAGTTCTGGACTCCTGTTCCGGCCCTCGTTTCCAGCACTGCATCGGCCGCGTTACGGACCAGATTAATGAGCATCTGCTCCAGTTGATCCGGATCAGCCTGAAACGCCACATCCGGTCCCGGTTGTACACAAACGTTAACTCGCGTTTCGAGTCCCGCCGCGCGTGAGACCAGCGGTCCCAAAGTGATCTCGCGCAATGCAGGCGCGGGCATCTGCGCGAGCCGGCGATAAGCTTCCAGAAACCGATGCAGCGAAGCCGAACGCGCTTCGATAATCCCCAAACCGCGTTGCAGATCACTGCGTACCTCGTCATCCATTGGAGTTGAAGACACGCGGGAGCTCAAACTCCCTGCAATCGATTTGATCGGGGCCAGCGAATTGCTGAGTTCGTGACCCAGCACGCGAATCAACCTCTGCCACGCTCGCCGCTCTTCTTCTCGCAATGCACGGCTGACGTCCGACAGAACCAACAGCGTGTGAGGGACTCCGTGCTGCCGAAACGAACTTCTCCGCAGCAGCCACCGGGCATGGGACTCGCGAAGATGCAGTTCGACCAGGCTCTCGTTCTCAGCGGTCAGGCAGGGCTCCAGTCCAAGCCCGGCCGCATTGCGTCCGAGCAAACGAGTTTTCGTGTCGTGCAGGAGGCGTTCTCCCGCCGGGTTTACAAGACGCAACTTCGAGGCCAGGTCGAAGGCAAACAAGGGCGCATCGATTTCATCGACGACCCGCTGCAAGAGCGCGGTGGCTTCGATCGCGCGAACCTTCTGGTCGGACAGCATGTCCGCGAGCGCATTGACTTCGAGAGAGAGTTCTCCAAGAGCATCCTCGGGAGCGGCATTCCGTGCACGGAAGGAATAATCTTCATCTCGCAGCGACCCAATTACATTCGCGAGTGTCTGCAACGGCCGCGTTGTCTGTTCCTGGAGCGCCAGAGCCAGCAGCCACCACAAGAAGACTTCGGCACCAAGAAGAGCGAGCCGAGATTCCAAACTCCACGGCTGCTCCCAGACGAGAATGGCGCTCACAATCAGACCGGGAAGCGCGACCAGGAACGAGTAGACGCTGATCCGGTGTTCGTACAGCAGTTTCGCTCGCCTCCGCCTTTGCGGTTTGGGAGGAGAGCTAGACTCCATACTTCTCCATGCGTCGGTAGAGCGCTCCGCGGCTGAGACCGAGAGCCTCGGCAGCCTGGCTGACGTTTCCCTGGAAGCGCTGAAGGGCTTTGCGGACAAGAACCGCCTCGACGGCCTCTAGACTGAGGTCCTCTAGATTCTGCGACTGCGGGCGACTGGAGTTCAAGGAGAGATCCGCAGGCTGAATCTCGGCAGTGCGGCACATCAGGACGGCACGCTCGATGGTATGTTCGAGCTCGCGAACGTTTCCCGGCCACGAATATTGCTTCATTGCCTGCAGAGCGGCAGGATCAAACCTCTGAACATCACGACGATACCGGCTCGCATAACGGGAGAGAAAATGAGTTGCGAGCAGCGGGATGTCTTCACGCCGCTCCCGCAGCGCCGGGACGTGAATTTCGACCGTGTTCAAGCGAAACAATAAATCTTCACGGAACTGTCCGGAGCCGCAGGCAGCTGTCAGATCTGTGTTCGTGGCCGATAGGACACGCACGTTGATGCGGCGAGATCGCGACGACCCGACGCGCTCGATCTCTCCCGATTCGAGAACTCGTAGCAACTTCGCCTGCTGGCGAAGAGGAACATTTCCGATCTCATCCAGAAAAATCGTGCCACCGTCGGCCAATTCGAAGCGCCCGATTCTGTCGGTGCGCGCGTCGGTAAACGCGCCCTTCACATGCCCAAACAGTTCGCTCTCGAAAACTCCGTCAGGAATCGCTCCTGTATTCACGGCGACCAACGCGCGGGATGCGCGTGCGCTTAGCGCATGCAACGTTTGCGCCACTACTTCTTTCCCGGTTCCGTGCTCGCCTGTGATCAAGACGTTCGCATCGGATGGCCCCACGCGCGAAATGGTGTCGAGCACCGGTTGCATAGCGGGCGCACTAGCGAGAAACTCCGGTCGGCCCTCTGCCCTCAATAACCGATTTTCAGCTTCGAGCCGTGCCGCTTGCTGCAGGGCACGATGCAACTCGATCTGGGTCCGGAGGATGGAAACAAGCCGTTCGTTTTCCCACGGCTTCTGGATGAAGTCCCGTGCCCCGCGCCGCATCGCTTCGACGGCCAGTTCCACATTGGCCCATGCCGTCATGACGATGACAGGAACCGCAGCATCGAGACCGACGATCTCAGAGAGCAGGTCAAGTCCCTCCTGGCCTGAAGTCGTATCGCGCGTGTAGTTCAGGTCGATCAGGACGGCATCATACGAGTTGCTGGCGAGAGCCTCCCTGACCAGAGCAGGAGAGCGGACTTTATCCACCCGATAGCCCTGCGGTCGAAGAAGGAACTCGAGGGCTTCCAGAATGTGTTCCTGGTCATCGGCGGCCAGCACGCGAATGGGCGCAACGGATTCGGAGCGAAATTGCTTGAGGTCCGTCTCTCCGGGTTTGACCGAAATTGGCATGATCATTAAGGCGACTGGGCAGATACCACGCCGCTCACGGCGTCCTGAATCAGTATGCCATTATGTTCCAAAGTCGTGCCCGTGGCACGGTCCAGTTCCACCTTCGCCTTTTCGTAAACCGTCTTAGCGGTGACGAGGTCTAATTCCGCGAGGGCTAAATCCCGCTGAGCTGACAAGGTCTGATAGCTGGAGCCTGCCCCCAGTTCCTGCTCTTTTTTAGTAATCTCGAAAGTGCGCTGAGCAAGATCGCGGGCCTTCGTTGCCGCTTCGACTCTGGCCCCGGTCTGATCGACCGCGTACTGCGCATTCCGTACCTCGATGCGAACCTGCTTCTTGAGTTGTTCCAGCCGCAGCTCTGCCTGGCGATATTCCAGTTCGGAGCGGAACTGGTCAGCCTTCGCCACACGATTGCGGATCGGGATACTCAGGTTGAGTCCAACGTAATAGTCCGGCGAACTGTTATTGAACGAATTAAGCAGCGCCCCGCCAAAATCGGTAGGCACATTCGAGACGTTCGATCCAAGGCTGTACACAGGATTCAGTGGACCCGCTAAACCAGAGCCTCCGTAGAAGCCGATCAAAGAAAGCGACGGCAATAGTGCGTTGCGGGCAGCGCGGCGGCTGATCTGACGATTGACGAGGTCAACATCGGATTCGGCGAGTTCCGGGCGATCGTGTTCGGCCCGTGTCATGAGATCTGGAAGCGGCTGCGTAGTCTCGATGCTGACGGTCTGCATGCGATCCGTGGGGATGACCGGTATCTCTTGCAATACAGGATCGTCCAGGCTCCGGGTAACCGCGTTTTTCATCAGTGTTTCCTGCAGCTCAAGATTCGTCTTTGCCACCGTCAGATCCTGATCGCGCTTCGAAACTTCAGCTTCAGCGCGCATCACGTCGAGCGCCGGAACCGCCTCCAGTTTCAGCTGTTTCTTCGTGTTCTCCAGCGTTTGCTGGGCAAACTCAAACGATTGCTCGTTGACCCGGGTTTGTTCGTAAGCGCTGACCAGATCCCAGTACATGTTCTCGATCTGCGTAACCGTCGCGATGACCTGATCTTTGAAAGCGATATCGGAAATCTTCTTGTTGTTCTTGGCAATCCGCAGGTAGCGCAGATTCGGGCCAAAACCGAAACCTGCAAGCAGTTCCTGCTGAATCTGGAAGCGGAACATGGAACTCAGTGTCGGCGACAGATTGAAAAATGGGCTGTTCGTCGTTTGCCGCAAATTGTCAAATGCAAAGCTGATGCTCGTTCCTGTGGGAAAGGCCTGCGAGTAGAGAGCGTTCACCTGCACCGTGTTCGCCTGCAACGACGAAACACCGTAAATCTGCCGATTTGCTTCAGGTGAAGTCTGGTGCTCGACGCCTCCATTCAGGTTGATGAAAGGGTCATACGACGAAACAGCTGTCCCGGTACCGAGCGTCGATTGCACCAAGCCGTTAGCGCCTGCGCCCGCGCCGCCGGCTCCGCCAGTTGTGCCTCCTGCCCCACTGCCAGAGCCAAACCCGCCGACTCCGCCGCCCGGTGTCCCCTGCACTACACCCGTGTTGACTCCACGAAAAAATCCACCGGCCTGTGTGCGCAAAATGTCAGTGTTCGCAATAGGAATGTTGTAGCGCGCAATCGCGAGATCAAGGTTGTTCTCAAGCGCCAGATCGAGCGCGTCTTTCAAAGAGATATACAGCTTGCCATCATGAATCAGCTGATCGAGCCGAGACGAGTTGCTCAGGACCGGCTCAGGAACCGTATCCCCCATATAAGCATTCAGGGGATCATGGGATTTTGGCATCTCGAGTTGTTTCGGAGTCTGCAGCCGAAGCGCAGAAATCCCTTGGCCGTTCTGATTATTTTGCGTTGCAGTCTGGGCAGAAAGCAGGCCCGCCGTGAGCAGAGAATAAGCAGCGATCGACAGAACTCCGGATCTCACCACCTTGGAGGCGAATAAGCTCACGATGCGTTAACCTCCGTCGGCTGAGAGAGGGACGAATTAGCCGTGTCGCCGACCAGCCACCCATCGCGCAACTGGATTGTTCGGCTGCCGTAGCCGGCATTCGTCTCCGAATGCGTGACCTGCACAATCGTCGTCCCCTGCTGATTCAAATCTCTGAAGAGTTCCATGATCTCCTTCGCCTGGCCGGAATGAAGATTGCCGGTCGGCTCGTCTGCCAGCAGGAGCGGCGGTTTGTGAATCACGGCGCGCGCAATTCCGACAAGCTGCTGCTGGCCTCCGGAAAGCTGGTTGGGATACAGGTCCTTCTTGCCGACAATTTGAAAACGGTCGAGAGTATCCGCAACCAGTCCTTGGCGTTCGCGACGCGGGATGTCCTTGTAAGAGAGCGGCAGATCGATGTTCTCCTGCACCGTAAGATCGTCTAGCAGGTGATAACTCTGGAAAACCATGCCGATATTCTTCTTCGCCAATTCAGCGCGCTGTTTGCGTTTCATGGCATGAACGGCTTGATCGTGGAACCAGTACTCGCCTTCCCATCCGTCATCCAGCAGAGCCAGCACATTCAAGAGCGACGATTTCCCTGCTCCCGAGGGTCCCATGATGGTGATGAACTCGCCCTCGCGAATGGTCAGATTGACGCGCCGCAACACCCAGCTTTGTCCGGCGGGAGTTTTATAACTGCGTTCGAGATTTTTCAACTCAATCATCTGTAGTCTCCGACTATTATTCGTAGCGCAACGCCGTAATCGGCTGCACGCGCACCGCCCTCCGAGCGGGAACTGTAGCAGCCAGCATCGCCAGCACGCCGATTGCAAGGGTGACCAGCAGCAGTGTTGCCGGATCCCTGTACGAAATCCCGAACAGCTGACTTTTCACCAAGCTCGCCAACACAATCGAAAGCGGCACAGCGATCGCTACGCTCCACCCCGTGACCGTCAGCACTTCGCGCAGCACCATGCTTACCACTGCCCTTCGAGTCGCCCCAAGCGCCATCCGAATGCCGATCTCCCGCGTGCGTTGCGCAATCGAATACGCCAGCACTCCATAAAGCCCAATCGCGGCGAAGAAGGCAGCGACCACTCCGAAGCTGCTCGCCAGAAAGGAAAGCAGGCGTTCGGAAGTGAGCGTCGTGTCGATTTCCGAATTCATGGACTGCAGAGAATCCACGACCAGTTTGGAATCAATCCCTGCAACGGCCGCGCGAACGCTGCTAGCCACGGCCTCTGGCGCTTGCGACGTTCGGATGTAGACCGCAACCGAATTTGGTTCGGTCTCCTGAAAGATCGGCGTGTAGAAAATTGGAACCGGCGGCTCGTGAAGATTGGAATGCTTGGCGTCTTTGACAACGCCGACGATCGTCAGCGGTTTATCCTTGCGTCCTCCGACGGTAAATGTCTTTCCCAGTGCCTGATCCGGAGTGCCAAAAAATCTCTTCACAAAGCTCTGGTTCACGGTGACTACTCTCAGGCTGGTTGGACTATCTGCATCAGTGAAGCCCCGTCCCGCAACGACGGGAAGATGCAGTGTCGAAAAATACCCGGGCGTGACACGTTCCCACTCGAAACTATTGCGCTCGCCTTCCGGAGCCTGGTACCCGGGGACGGTGATGTTGAAAGTGTCATTGGAATTCGCAAGGACCGGATCGTCTGTCATCCCCACCGACTGCACTCCCGGCTGCGACCTGAGTGTTTCGATCAGGCGCTTGTAAAGTGCCGGGACCGCGCTGGTCTGGTATCCGGCAAGATGCGGATCGAGTTGAAACGTCAGCAGATGCTCTGGGACGAAGCCCACATCCACCGATTTGAGATTGGCCAGCGTTCGGGCGAATAACCCTGCGCCCACGAGCAAGAGAAGGCTCAAACCGATCTGCACGCCAACCGTGAGGCGTCGAAATCTGGCGTGAGCGAGTTCGGCAGTGCCCGTCTGCTGTTTAAGTGCAGGTGTAACCTGAGGACGATAGAACTGAATGATCGGCGCGAGACTGAACAGGAGGCTCGCAGCCACCGAGACCGCAAAAGAAAACAGAATCACGCGGTAATCCGGAGTCGCCGTGAGCGCATTCATGCCCCCACTTGCAGCAGTAGGATTCACCAGCGTGATCAGAGCTTTTTCCAATAAAGGCGAGAGCGCGACTCCGAAAGATCCTCCCAAAATCCCAAGAGCAAGACCTTCGATCAACAATTGCCGAATGACTCTGCCCCGACTCGCACCAAGCGAGTAGCGTACCGCGATCTCCCGATTCCGCCCGGCCGCGCGCACCAGCAAAAGACTTCCCACATTTGCCGTCGCCATCACAGTCAACAATCCGACCATCCCCATCAGGATCAGCAACGGAACACGCATGTTCTCGCGCATGGGAGAAAATCCCTTGGACCCATCCAGCAATATCAGAGAGCTCTTGGCGACAAAATGCTCGCGGAACTGTTCGCTGCGGCCGGAGATACTCTGAAGCTCCACGGCCCGCAGCGACTTCCAAAGAGGGTTGATCCCCGCTTGCGCTTGTTGCACCGTGATTCCCGGTTTCAGCCGCGCAATGATGCTGAGCCATTTCGATCGGTGATCTTCAAGCTCGTCCCACTGCGGCGTCATCTGCGCTTTCATCGTGATGGGGACAAAGAAATCCGGGACGGTACCACCAATCACGCTGTTGAAACCGGGTTGCGCCACGCCAACGATCGTAAACGGATTGCCGTTAATCAAGATTCCTTGATTCACAACCGATGGGTCCGCTGCAAAATGCTGGACCCAATAGCGGTAACCCAGCACAACAAGCGGCGCTGCACCTCGCGTCGCCGTGTCTTCAGGAATAAAGAGCCGTCCGACCGCAGGCTTGAGCCCCAGAACGGAAAAATAATTTCCGCTGACGAGCTCACTATTCGCAAGGCTCGGCGTGTTATGCCATTGCACGCCCACCTGCGCGGGGAACATCGCCAGCATGCCTTCGAATACGGTGTTCTGATCGCGCAGGTCGCGATACATGGGATACGAAAAATAATCCCGCTCGTTACCTCCATAAGAATCGGTGTGTCCCGTGTCCGATCCCGTGAAATTCAACATGACGAGACGGTCGGGTTCGACCACAGGGAGGCGTTTCAGCAGGACCTGGTCGACCAGAGAGAAGATGGCCGCATTGGCGCCAATACTGACTGCGAGGGTGAGCACAGCGATCGCGGTAAATCCCGGATGCTTGCGTAACTGTCGCAGCGCATACTGAACGTCCTGAATCAAACCGTTCATGCCTGGACATCCGCCATCAATTTCTTGAGTTCTTCCTCGGCGACAACTTTCCCGTCAAACAAATGCACTTCGCGTTGCGCGTGCTTGGCAAAGCGCGGATCGTGCGTGACCATGCAGATGGTCGCTCCCTCGCGATGCAGTTCGCTCAGCAACTCCATCACGGCTTCGCCATTGCGCGAGTCGAGGTTTCCGGTAGGTTCGTCAGCCAGCAGAATCGACGGTTTCCCACCAAGCGCTCGAGCCACGGCCACGCGCTGCTGTTGTCCACCAGAGAGCTGCGAGGGATAATGGCGCACCCGATGCGCCATCCCGACGCGCTCCAGGGCTGCCATCACGCGCCCCTTCCGCTCCGCAGACGGCATCCGCTGCCGATAGGTCAACGGCAGTTCGACGTTCTCGTAAACGGTAAGATCGCCAATCAGATTGAAACTCTGGAAGATGAATCCGATTTCCTGATTTCGGATTCGCGCCCGCTCGGCAAAATCCAGGTTCTCGACCGGCTTGCTGTTCAGGAAATACCGCCCGCCAGTAGGAGTATCGAGCAGCCCGATAATCGACAGCAGCGTTGACTTTCCGCAGCCGGACGGTCCCGACATGGCGACATACTCTCCCCTGTTCACCGATAGGTGCACGCCAGAGAGCGCGTGTGTTTCGATTTCGTCGGTGTAGAAGACTTTCGTTAAGTCGCTGATCTGGATGAGAGATTGGTTGGCCTCAGTCATGAATCGTTCGCCTCGATTCCTTAGTCTTAGGATTTTGGAAATTCTTATTCTTGTAACCGGATGCGGTCCGTATTATCCCAGCGTGACATGTCCGACAGGACAACAGTGTCGCCCTCATGCAATCCGTCGATCACCTGGATCGAGTTCACCGAAGCCCTCCCGACTTTCACGGGGACTCGGATCGCATCATGACCGTCTGGTTCAAGCTTGAAAAGGCTGATCGTGCTGTTTTCCTGTCCAAAAGCAGGACGCCCGACGTACAAAACGTTCTCGAGACGCTCAAGATCAATCGTGCCGTCAACGCTCAAATCAGGTCGCGCCCCCTTGGGCAGATCGCCTGTCAGTTTGACGTCGACGGTGACCGTTCCGTTTTGCACAGCCGGATCGACGCGCATCACCGTACCAGCAATCACTCCGTTGTGCGTATCAACCGACGCCGGTTCTCCGATCTGTACATCGCGCGCCTGAGTCTCGGCAATCTTCAGTTCCGCCATCAGATGGTCCGGCTGCACCACCTTGGCGAGCATCGTTCCCGGCAGTACGTGCTCCCCTACATGCAGCGGCAACTCAACCAGAACTCCCGCAATTCCGGCGCGAACTTTCAGAGCATCAAGCTGTTTCTGCTTAAGGTCGGCCAAGACCCTCATCTGCTCGACCTTGGCTTGCTCCTCTGCAAGCTGCGAGTCCATTGCTTTTTGGCCGCTCACGAGTCGCTGATCTTCCAGGCCATTCCGGATCGTGAGTTCATCCGCCTTGCCCTTCGAAGCCTTGTACGCTAGACCTGAAATCACTCCCAAATCGTAGAGGGCCTTGTCCGTCTGCGACTGCAGTTCCGCCTGCGTGAAATCGGCCTTGACCGTGGCTGCCCCAGCTTTCTGGTTCATCAGATCGCTTTCCAGCTTCATGCGCTCGCTTTGATATTCCGCTTCCGCCGCCTTCCATTGCAGGTGAGCATCGACGGCGGCCTGTTCGACCTGTGGGTTGCTCATGTCGAGCAGAATCGTGTCGGGCTTGACCAGGGAACCGGGCAACATTCGGATACGGACGACAGTGGCGTCGGTCTCGGCAGGAATCTGGAGTACGGATTCCTGCGACGGCACTAGCGAGCCGATTCCGCGCACTTGCCGTAACATCGAGCCTCGTTTGACGGTATCCGTCCACACAGTTCCGCGTTCCACTACCGGGGCGGCTGGTCGTAAGCGATAGACAAGGACGGTTAGAACTCCAACCACCACCACAATGATCGACGCGATGACGATCTGGCGACGGCGTTTGCGCTCCTTGAACTCTGGCCGGGCGATATCCATTTCGCTCTGGTATCCGCAACTCTGCGGCCAATGGAAAACTCAAGGCAAGTGGTTGTAACAGAAGGCGATGAAGCCGCTCTGTTTCTGTTTTACCGGGGCTTGAGATGTTCGGCGTGAGACTTCACTGTCCGAAAATGGACAGTCTGTGTAGCTCCTCGAAGTGGGGCTCCGCGTTGCCTTTCGTGCACAAAAGAAAAGGCAGGGCTTCGCGAGTCCTGCCTTCTCGACCAATACTTTCAGCAGCTCAGAGCGAACCCAGGAACGCGAGCAAGTTCGAGGAATCCGTCGAGCTTAGCGCTTCGTAGTTCGAAACGACCGTTGCGGCTTCTCCGCCGTGACGGCGAATCGCCTTATCGATCGTGGCCGAGCCGTTATCGTGCATCAGCCCGCCAGCCTTCGTCAGCATGTTGGAAAGCCCCCACAGCGGGGCCGTTCGCCACATAGTCAACGTCGCCTGACCCGTTCCATGAGGAATAAATGGAATTCCACCCGAATCGCCGGACCCCATGTCATGCAGCAGGAAATCCGAATACGGAGTAAAGGTTACGTTGCTCAGCGACGGGATCACAGCAGTCTGCCCACCACTCGTGGTGCGCAGCTTGACGTTTTGCTGTGTTGTGTAGCTCTCAATATGGCAAACATTGCAGCCGATGTTTTCAAAGACGACTTGACCTGCGGTCGTCTGAGACGTCGGCGGCTGAGGAGGAATTGGCGCCAGGAGCGCTTCAAACTGGGTCATCTTGATCATATTCACCTGCTTGACGTCCTGCGGGCTGTTCTTGTCCGGCTGACACGCAGAGGGAAATGCCAGCCCTTGCGGATTATGCTCAGTCGGATTGAACTCGCCCGATACACCGAACAGGCTATTGCTCGTGGTGATTCCAAGTTCGTTGAACTCGGCGTTCGCTGTGAACTGAAACAAAGTTACAGCATCCAGTTTTTGCCCAAACTTCCCAGGACGCGAAACGCCGTTCTCGTCGTCGATCATATTGGCCACGCCAGTAATCCCATATTTCTTAGTCGCGGCGGCATTCGCAAGAATGTCGGAATCGGGAATGTTGTCAATCAGCCCCGCGCCAAAGAGCTGCGGAGAGCGAACCGTGCTGACCACGGTCGCATCGCTCGGCACTACTTCGTGCGGCAGATTTTGAGCGGTGCCTCCGCCGGATGACTTCAAGCCTGAACTTCCTGCCGTGTAGGTAAAAGTAGTTTTGGAAGGAACGCTCGCAATCGCGAACTGCCCGTTATACCCGCTCACGCCAACTCCAAGCACCTGCACTTCTTGCCCGACCTTAAATCCGTGCGACGCGGTTGTCGTTATCGTTACAGTTGTTCCTGACTCGGTGGCGCCGCTGGAGGCAATCGTCATCTGGTTGCATCCGGGCAACGTTTGAAAAGTTGCATTCGAAATGCCGTGGAGAGTTGGGCCGCCCTCGTTCTCAGGCGAGGTCCCGGTCCCGTCAAGATAGTTAAACGTGTTGTCCTTGTTCCATTTTCCGTATCGCGTTCCCGTTACGTTGCTGGTGTCGCCGGCAGTGCCGGTTAACACATCTGTTCCGGCGCCATGACAAGTGAAACACCCCGTCTTCGTCGAAACTGGCCCTAAGCCACGAATCGGATCCCATTTGATAACAAATGTTCCATACCCCCCGTTGAACAGGTTCGTAATGCTGGTTGAGAGACCCGCAAGGGGTCCACCGAACTGACCGACCGTTGGTGGCGGCGGTGGCGGCGGCGGACACGTCGAGCAGACTGCTTCAACTCTTTTTGCGTAATGTGACGGTACTGCGAGAATGCAGAGCCCGGCCAGTAGACAAAGTACAATTGGCGCAAAACAACGTTTCATAGGAGCTCCTTAAAGCTTCTTCTTTCTAAATTGGAGTTGTTGTATCTTCGCGGAGGGGGAGAACGCGAAGTTGCGTGCCCTTAAGGTGGCCCTGGGACCCTAAAAAGTTGCCCTAAATCCGCACTATAAGGTGATTGCTGTGGCCCGGGAAGTCTATGAGCAGATTGGCCAACAAACACCCCTATGTCAAGCTGAAACTTCGTGCACGTTGTGGAAAAGCGGTTGTATGGGATTGAACCGCGAGGACAAGTTGATACAGTGAAGAGAGAATTCCGAGGGGTTGTAGAACCCAACTAGCGATGTTTGATCAGTCTGCAAAAATTTGGCTGACGGTCAGCCCGTCAGCCCAGAAGTCATTTCACCGAAATAGAAAACCGTCTTGAGATTCATCGAGTACTGATCGTGCTCGACTAGCTCAGCGGAGGCAGAGTGGTGTTGCAGTTCGGTGTCTTGGGGGGACACAGAATGAGCGGCCCTCCATCGGCTACTGGGACTGGCTGAACGCTTGCCGCTGCAAAGGCGCCTACCATGGCAACCGTCAGCACCACGAGTCT
Organism: Candidatus Sulfotelmatobacter sp.; assembly: GCA_035945695.1. GTDB lineage: Bacteria > Acidobacteriota > Terriglobia > Terriglobales > Acidobacteriaceae > Sulfotelmatobacter. The sequence goes on from DASYZZ010000025.1 coordinate 87,948, forward strand.
GAGAGCCAGCTTTGCATTGATTTTCATTGTGTTACTCCTTTGGGACCTGGGATTTCTTGCGCCGCTCATCCGTCGCAAGTGCCTTTACCAAAAGCACCCCGAGTACCAAAGCCTGTCTCCCACGACGCTTTTCCTCCCCCAGGCGCTTTCATATTGAAAAATAAGGACAAACTCTGAACAAGAGCCTCGCGAGTTGCGCAAAATCCTCCTTCGTAACGTCACAGAACCCAAACAAAAACGCGGGCACCTAACCTTTCTGTTAGGTGGTGAGCAGAGGCATGCCTGCGCGTATACTCGTTCGTCATGAGCGATTCAGCTCAAGCTCAAGCAGACGTCGGGTCATCGACTGGACCGCGGCTGGAAGTCGTCAGCGGCCCGTTGAAGGGACGCCTTTTCCCTCTGACGGTCGCCGAACTCTCAATCGGACGGGACCCCTCGAATAACATTCCCCTCCTGGACTCGCTGGTCTCTCGAAAGCACTGCCTGATCCGCAAGGAAGAACCTGGATTCTGTCTGCACGACCTCGACAGCCGCAACAATACTTTCGTCAGCGGAGTCCCTGTCAAAGAACGCTTCCTCACACCCGGCGACCAGATTCGCATCGGCAATTCGGTCCTCATCTTTCAGGATCCAGATAGCGAGACCGGAACAGGCAACGCATCCCTTCAACTCGACGCCACTCCTGTTCCCGGTGCCGCAACCGTAATTTTGCGAAAAGAGGATGCCCGTTATCTGCAGCCACCGCGCCCGGACATATTGCAGGCAAATCCGAAAACCGTTCGAGACCTGAAGGTCTTGCTCGATTTCAGCCGGACGGTAAATTCCGTGCAGGGTCTGACGGCTCTCCAGGACAAGGCCCTTGAAGCGCTGCTATCGATTGTGCCTGCAGATCAGGCTGCAATCCTCCTGACCGAAGACGGGACACTTGAATTTTCATCGGTATATGGCCGGCATCGAAAGTTGGGACCGAATCAACCGATTCATGCCAGCCAGACCATTCTCAAACGAGTTCTTCAAGAGAATCTGTCTGTGCTTTCCGATGATGTGCAGAGCGACGACAGCTATCGGGAAGTCGAAAGCCTGATCGAGCGGCGGGTTCACTCCGCGATGGCTGTGCCTCTCGAAGTGCAGAATAAAGTTATCGGAGCGATGTACCTGGATGCCAGTTCTCCGGGCGTGCGCTTTGATTCCGATGCGCTGCAATTAGTCGCGACCCTCGGAAACATCACTGCTCTCGCTATTGAAAACGCCCGTCACATGGAACGGCTTGGCGGAGAAAACCGCCGTCTCACCGAAGAACTTAACCTTCGCCACAACATGGTCGGCGAGAGCAAGGCCATGCGCGAGGTTTATGAATTTGTCTCGCGCGTCGCCGTCCGCGATTCAACGGTCCTGATTTTCGGAGAAAGCGGCACGGGCAAAGAACTCGTAGCTCGCGCCATTCACGTGAATAGCCAGCGCGCGGCCAAGCCGTTCGTAGCTATCAATTGCGCCGCCATCACGGAAACCCTGCTGGAAAGCGAACTGTTCGGCCACGAGCGAGGCGCCTTCACTGGGGCCGTCTCTCAGAAGAAAGGAAAGCTCGAAGTTGCCGAGGGCGGATCGGTCTTCCTGGATGAAATTGGCGAACTGGCTCTCCCGATGCAAGCGAAACTCCTGCGAGTCTTGCAGGAGCGCGAGTTCGAGCGGGTCGGCGGAACTCGCCCCATCAAATTGGACGTCCGCCTCATCGCCGCCACGAATCGCGACCTGAAAGAAGCATCCCGCACCGGGGCTTTTCGACAGGATCTCTACTACCGACTGAATGTCGTTTCGCTGCGGATGCCCGCCTTGCGCGAGCGTCGCGAAGACATTCCCCTGCTGGCAGCCTTCTTCGCTTCAAGTCACGGAGAGAAGATAAAGCGCCGCGTGAACGGCATTTCCCCCGAGGCGCGCGCCTGCCTCATGCGATACGATTGGCCCGGCAATGTGCGCGAACTGGAGAATGCGATCGAGCGAGCCGTCGTCCTCGGCTCCACGGACTTAATTCGTCCCGAAGATTTGCCTGACTCCATCATCGAGGAAACAACCGCCGGAGGAGAGCCTGTTAGCGCGCTTCACGACGGCATTCGCGAAGCGAAGAAGGTTCTCATCGAGCGCGCCATCGATCAGGCCGACGGAAACTACACCGAGGCGGCGCGCATCCTCGGCGTGCACCCGAATCATCTGTTCCGTCTGATCCGCACACTCAACCTGAAGCCAAAACGGCAGCGGGAAGCGTAGGCTACTTCAGGCCTCGAACCAGAAAAAGATTGGCGAGATCGCGCTGGAAGGTCGTCGCACAGGCTTTTCCATCCGCGGACAGAGCTACCGGCCCAAGGAATTCCGCACCCGGCTCAGGCACCTTCACCTCAAGCCAAGGCTGTTCTCGATGCGTGTTCAGATCAAGACGCGTGATCTGAATACTTCCCGGCTCACGGTGTTGCAGAAAAATGTATTTCCCGTCGCCACTCCATCGCACCGCGCTCTCGCCAGCCTGCAGTTCCGCAATCGCCTTTGAATCGCCGCCTGCAACTGGAGTGAGCAATAGTTTTCGTGAATCAATCGTAATGAACCACTGTCCGTCCGGGGAGACTCGTGTTCCCCGCTTCCCCTCCGGCGTTAGAGGCGTCCACTTGTTTACTGCCAGGTCATACAGCCAAGTACGCATCTCGTGTCCCGTTTGATTTCCGGTAAATAGAATCTTCTTGCCATCCGGAAACCATTCCACGCTGTCGAAGTGCATTCCCGGGATTTTCGGGAACCGCGACTCGCCCGGACCGGTCGGCAGCAACATAAGACTGGATCCTCCCGTGTCATGGTGAATGCACGCCACCCATTTTCCGTCCGGCGAAAGTGACGGGCGATTGCCGTAACCGAGTTGTATTGCCGGAGAACCGTCTGTCTTTCGCAGATAGATGGCAGAGTTTCGGCCTTGCCCACCTGAAAGCTCTACGAACACCAGAGTCTGCCCGTCGTTTGAAAGCTCGTACAACAGCGAGGAATCCAGCCATGCCATATCGCGCGGTGCTCCGCTGTTCGGCGGTGTATACAGGATTCCGAGCCGCGAATTAACGGTGCTCAACAGGACGCGGCCATCATGCGCGACATCCTGCATCACAATAATTCCGCCCGTCTGCATGACGAGCCGCTGCGCGCCGGACAACGTAACGGCATAGAGCGCCGGGTCGGTGCCGGGCTGCCCTCCGGAAAACCAGATCTCGTGATTGTCGGGAGACCAATTTAATGCGCCGATGGCACGCCAGCCTCGCGAAAGAACCTGCCTCGGATGGTTCGGTCCAACGACGCAGAGAGCGTAGTCGCCAACTTCCACATCGAAATCGAAGAAGGCCACGAGTTTGCCGTCGGCGGAAACGCGAGGCATCATCGGAGGCCGCTTCTCCGTCTCGTACAGCACCGTTCCAATCGGATATTCCAGCCTGAACTTTCCCCCGACTGCACGGACCACTGCCATCGAGTCCCCGTCTGGCCCCCAATCCGCGCCACTCACTCCTTCCAGAACCTCTCGTGGTGCGCCTCCGCCAAACGGCACTTGAGCGAGCGTTCCAACATCTTCGCCCCCGAGCAGGATCGCCATTTCACCTTTTGGCGAAATGGCCAGCACTCGAGCATTTGGCAAAGCCAACGGCCGCGACTCGCGATTCCCCGGCTGCGCCGAAAACAGCGTCGATGGCGCCCCGTCCCATTCCGCGCTGTAGACCACCGTTCCTCCGGGAGAAAACTTTGCGGAAGTCACGTCGCCACGCCGGAAGGTCAGTCTTTGAAAAGAAGGGGGCTCCCAGTGACTGACAAACTTCTGCTCATACGACAACCGCAGCAAAAATCCGAGCAGGACTCCCGCCAGAATGCCAAGTCCAGCCCATACTCTTGTCCTTGACTTCCTCGGAACATGAAGCGCAAGAGGCGGCGCGGTCGCGAAGTGGCTGGAATCCATTTCATCGCGCAGTTCTTCGAGCGCGACCTTCACATCGGCCATCGTCTGCCAGCGGCGGTCCGGATCCTTCTTTAGACAACGGGAAATGATCCGGTCGAGTTCCGGCGGAATCTCGGCAGCCGCTTGCGACGCAGGCTGCGGATCCTTGTACAAAATCGCCGAAAGCGACGACAGCTTGGAGGCTCCCGCAAATGCGCGCTGTCCGGTCGCCATTTCATACAGCACTGATCCAAACGAGAAGACGTCGGACCGGCTATCGACTGGCTTCCCCTCGGCTTGCTCCGGAGACATGTATGCTGCCGTCCCGAGGATCGTACCCTCTTCGGTCAAGGGAGAACCGTCTCCGTGCATGGTCTCTGCGTATGCATCAGCTTCCCCGGGCTCGTTGAGCTTTGCCAACCCGAAATCTAGAATCTTGACCGTGCCTTGGGGAGTGACGATCACGTTCGACGGTTTCAGGTCGCGATGCACGATCCCGGCCGCGTGCGCTGCGGCAAGCGCGTCCGCCATCTGAATCGCATACTTCAGCACATCGCGGATGCGCAGCCCTTTTCGCCCGATCAGGTGATCGAGAGTATCTCCCGCCACATACTCCATGGCGATGTACTGCACCGGCTTGCCATCGATCTCCTGCGAATCGATGTCGTAGATCGTAACGATATTCGGATGATTCAGAGATGACGCGGCTTTCGCTTCCTGAACAAAGCGGCGTTCGCGCTCCGCATTGAGGGATGTCGAGGATAAAATCTTGATCGCCGCCGTCCTGCCCAGCCGTGAATCCACAGCTTTGTAGACGACACCCATGCCCCCTGATCCGAGCTTGGCCTCAATGCGGTATCCGCGAAGTGATTTCCCGATCATGGGGTGCGGCCTTAAGAACTGCTCTCGCGAATTGCACAAGAGCGATTCGGCGAACGATTTCGATTGAAGCGAGCTTGCATTTCAGCTCACGAGACCACTCATTCTAACGCAGCAGATCAAGTCTGGAAGGTTGCTTATGCAAGAGCAGAAAGACCGCAGGGCGGGCTGTTTCGCCGAACTCGTCAAGAGTCCTGCGGGTCAGGAAGCCTACGGAGGATCGATGTATCCCCCGTAAAGGTCCCAGTGCCCCCAATTGTCCGCATCGGCCAAGCCATACGGCACTCCAAAGCCGACGAGCGCGCTCGGCGAGGCCAGATTCCCGGTCTCATCCCCGGCGATGCCAGCATCGTGTCCATATTGAGGGAACTGCCCCGACGGGTAGATGGCCTGCGGAGTAGTCCAGGTCATTCCATCACCAGAATACGCGCGTGCCATATACGAAGTCGGTGAAAATTCATTTTCCACGCGGATCATCACGAACTGTGATTGCGAAGAATCAAACTTGACGTCAATGGACGCCTGGTTCACGAGGTTCGTCGCGCGAGTTGCATCGGGTAACCACGAGACCGGGTCTGCCGATTGGAGCATGTACGTCTTCACCTGCGGCTGCCCTGAGACGAATACCGAATCGTCCGTGTACCACATCAGCAACTGGCCATCTCGCACAATGACGGACGTCTGTCCGGCGCCGTAGCCCGAGGGTTGCGTGCTGTGCGTTCGCAGCGGATAGATGATCACTTTCGGATCAGTCGGAGTCTTCTCCCAAGTCCCGCGCCGGGTATAAGTCAGGTACGGACCATCAATGCTGACCGATCGCGCGACCTGGATTACAGTCTGATAAGTCTTCGACGCGGTAGTCACAGCGCTCGAGTAGTAGAGGTAGTAGTAGCCCTGATAGAAGACAAGACTTGGATCGCAGGCCGCCATGTCTTGTCCGTTCGCTCCCGTCGCTTGCAGCATAACTCTCGGCGAGGACCAGGTCTGCCCATCGATCGACGTCGTGTAGCGAATCGCATCCCACGAAGGATAGTGCCCGCCTCCTTCGGAGCAGAAGAATACGTGGTAGGTCCCGTTCTTCAGAATGATGGATGGAGCATAGGCGTAGGCGAAGCCGTCATCAAGAGCGTCCACCACCTGGAAAAAGGCGGAGTTCAGGCTCTGACTCTGCGCGATGGCGAGAGGAGACGTTTGAAGATGACCACATGCTGCAAACGAGATTGTTAACAGAACAACGGCTACATCGTACAGCCGCGCTCGTGGCATTTAGCCTTTCGGTTTTCTCGCACAAATCCGCCCGCACCTCTGACGAGCGACACCGCCGTCGCACAAATGAGGCGCAACTTCGCGTGGAACTGGACACACCAATCCGGGCGTTCAGTCTGGCCGTAATGATCTGTTGCGAGATTGCCAGCGAGAAGATCTAAGCGGAACTCAGAATCCGCTGCCCCCCGGCACGATCTACATCGCTGCGCGAAACACCCTAGGCGTAACGAATCCGAATGTCAATAAAAAATCACAGGCGGGAACTTAGAAATCCAATAAGAACCGTTTGTCCGCCAGAGTTCTTGCTGATCTTACGCAAGAGGCCACGGGATGTGTGACTCACCTCCGTGCCCCTGTGCCTCAGTGATAAGAACTCGCGGCTAATTCAGCTCCCGCACCCAAATATTCCGAAAACTGATCGGCGCGCTTGGATCGCCGTGCGCCTGCAGCTTAATGGGCGCGCTGTCGAATGCCTTGTAGAAAGGCTTCCCGATGTAGCGGGTCTCTCCCTGTAATTGGAAATGATTCTGCACCAGCACACCATTAAAGAAGGCGGTAACGTACGCCGGACTCTTCAGGGAACCATCCGCATTGAAAACGGGCGCAGTCCAGACGACGTCATAAACTTCCCACTCTCCGGGCTTCCGCGCAGGATTCGCCAGCGGGATGCTCTGCTTGTAAATGCTCGCCGCCATCCCGTTCACATACGTCTTATTGTTGTAGGAGTCGAGGATCTGCATTTCATATCCGGCGTCGCCGGGACCAGTCGAAGCGAGAAATAATCCACTGTTTCCGCGCGCCTGACCGCTGCCCGTGATGTTCGCTGGAACCTTCCACTCCAGGTGTAACTGGTAGTCCTTGAACTTGCGCTTCGTTTCAATATTCCCCGCAGACTTTTTCACCGTCACAATTCCGTCAGCCACAATCCAGTCGGCAGGTTTCGACCGATCCTGGGCCGAAACCCATTCGTCCAGATTCTTGCCGTCGAACAAAACGATGGCATCTGACGGAGCGGCCGTGCTGCTCTCGCCCGACGTTACAACCTTAGGTTCCGGTGACCAGACCTCGGTGTCTTCCGGTTTGGCGGTGGTCTCTTGCTGCTGCGCTGCCAGATTTTGCGAGAAGAGGGCGAGAGCGAACACTGTAAAAACTCCAGAGAAGAGCAAACTAGACAATGATTGGATGCGCATGGATTGAAAGCATACACCTGCAATCGAAGCGGCGTGAATAGAGTGAACGCAGGTGGTCGTTGCGCTCCGGGCCAACCTTTGTGAAGATAGTGCGTATGACGAACCGACGGACAACCATGCTGCTGCTCTTGTTCAGTGGCGCAGCCTTGGCTTTGCCGCAAACGTCGGTAGCCCAGCAGGACTGGTCTTCCAGCAGCCAGCAGGATAGCCCGAGCGGCACAATCAATCCCATCCGAACGCGCGACACGCATGCAGAAGCCGATGGCCGGACCCTCGACAAAACATCAATTCAAACCATGGGTCCGGACGGACGTTACATCCCTTATTCCGAAACCGAGACAGAATCTCACCAGATTAACGACACAACCGTCCGCACCATCGAACGAACCTACGGGCGAGATTCCGATGGACAGCGAGTTCTGATCCAGGAAATGCAGGAGGAATCCCGTACGCTGCCCGGCGGCGAGCAGAAGACGACCCGAACTCTCTCCAGTCCC
>DASYZZ010000026.1:0-1779 GCA_035945695.1 Candidatus Sulfotelmatobacter sp.
ACCGCCGTCTTCCTGGCCGGAAGGGTTCACCGCCCCATCTTGCTGGAAGGTCCAGCCGGCGCAGGGAAAACGGAGCTCGCACAGTCGGTTGCGCGCGCATCTGCTGTGCCGCTGCTGCGCCTGCAGTGCTACCAGGGAATCGACGAAGAAAAGGCCATTGGGCAGTACGACCGGAGTTTGCAGGAACTCTATGTCCTGCTGATGAGCAGAAGCATTCAGACTCCGGACTGGGCGCAGATTAAGCGCGAAATCACGAGCCGAGCCTACTTCATGGCTGGTCCGCTGCTCGAAGCCATTGAGCAGGAAGAACCCTGCGTCCTGCTCATCGACGAAATCGACAAAGTCGATTATGCCTTCGAGGCCATGCTGCTGGAGCTCCTTTCCGTGTGGACCTTGTCGATTCCAAGAATGGGCACCGTCCGCGCGACTTCCATTCCTTTGGTGTTTCTCACCTCGAATCAGGAACGCAGGCTCGGTGATCCGCTGCGCCGGCGATGCTTTTATCTGGTTGTTGAGCATCCGAACGCGGAACGGGAAGCCGCGATCGTGGCAAGACGCACGCCCCACGTGGACCCGGCGACGCACCGGTTCATCGCTGGATTGGCCAGGAGCCTGCGGGCTTACACGCTCGAGAAGCCACCGTCGATCTCCGAGATGAACGATGTGGCGATGGCGATGGAATTACTGGGCATCGACCGGATCCTGCCTGCGCACAAGGAGATCATGTTGCCCCTGATCGCCAAGACAGAGGGCGACCGGAAGCGCCTGCTCATGAAGGAGGCTTTTGAGTCGATCGTCCGCATGGCCGCGAAGTATGCCGAACAGATCATGCAAAACTCTCCGGGCGAGGATGAGACGGTCCTTGCGGGAAGCGAGATGGGCGAATGATCAAGGCATTGCCTCTCTATCTCTTTGCGGCGGTCTCTTTCGCCGTTGCAATGCATCCCGCCGCGTATGCACAAGATCGGGTAACGATGTACTACGCAAACGCCTATGCGGACCATTACGGCGTTCCCCTCGCACTCGTTGACGCCATCATCGAACAGGAATCGGACTGGAATCCTCTTGCGCAGTCAGTGAAAGATGCAGAGGGGCTGATGCAGCTGATGCCGGGCACCGCCGCCATATACGGTGTTCGCAACCGGTACGACATTTTGGAAAACCTGAGCGGCGGAGTTCGGTATCTGGCCGATCTGCTCAGCGAATTCCATGGCGATATGCGGCTCGCCGTTGCAGCCTACTACTGCGGTTCCAGGCACATTCTTCAGCGGGGTTTCTCTTACAGCAATCCCGATGTGGTGCGATACGTGGAATCTGTTCGTCGCCGCTACCAGAGCGATCTTCGCAGCCAAGCGGACCAAAGGACTTTTGGGCCGGAAGGAGGAAACTGACATGAAACCTCAGCGCTTTGTCATAGCCAGTCTCACCATTTTCACCGTCGCGGCGGTTATTGGCAGGGCCCAGCAGCCAGATCAGGTTGGGGGCGGCGCACAGCAGGTAGAGCCGGCAATCGTCGATCTGCCGATCTCGGCGAGCACGGTGACCGACCTACATCTCCATCCGTTCTTTTCTACGACGATTCGCCTGCCCGATGTCGTGACCGCCGTCGCGGTGGGAGCGCCAACCCTTTTCAAGGTCGAGCACTCAGCTGACGATCCAAGGCTGGTTTTCATCAAGCCAACTACAGCCGGAGCCACAACGAGCAATCTGATCATCTCTCTTCAGTCGGGGCAGGAGATTAGCCTGCGTTTGCTGTCGGAAGGAAAGAGCGGCACTGCA
>DASYZZ010000027.1:0-247757 GCA_035945695.1 Candidatus Sulfotelmatobacter sp.
GAGATGGTGATGCCGGGCGACAACGTTTCGCTCGTGATTGAACTGATCACGCCGGTGGCGATGGAGAAGGGATTGCGCTTCGCGATTCGTGAAGGTGGCCACACGGTGGGAGCAGGCACGATCGCGGAGATTATCCAGTAACGCAGCTGTCAGCCTTCAGCCGTCAGCTGTCAGTAAAAAATGGGCGGCTTGCAGCTTGCCGCAGGATCTTTCCTTCCGGAGATGCCGGGAGGGGTTAGGAAACGAAACACGTGATTGGAAAAGAGAGAATTCGAATCCGGCTGAAAGCCTACGACTACCGCATTCTGGATCAGTCGACGGGCGAGATCGTGGAAACAGCGCGGCGTACGGGCGCGCAGATTGCGGGACCGATTCCGCTGCCCACGATGAAGAACAAGTACACGGTGCTGCGTTCGCCGCACGTGGATAAGAAATCGCGGGAGCAGTTTGAGATCCGCACGCACAAGCGGTTGCTCGATATTCTCGAGCCGACGCAGCAAACGGTAGATGCGCTGATGAAGCTGGATCTGCCGGCGGGCGTGGATGTGGAGATCAAGGCGTTCGGGAAAGAGCATAAGTAAGCTCTCAGCTGTCAGCTACCAGCTTTCAGTAAGAGCCCACCAGCCAATAGCCACTGAGCCACGCTGGGGATGGAGAAGGAAATGGCAACGAAGGTCGCGGGAATTTTGGGCAAGAAGGTCGGGATGACGCAACTGTTCGACTCGAAGGGCGACGTTCGCCCGGTCACAGTGCTGCAGGCCGGACCTTGCGTGGTGACGCAGCACAAGACGGCTGCAAAAGATGGGTACGAGGCGGCGCAGATCGGCCTGGTCGAGTTTGTGAAGGAATCGCGGCTGACCAAGCCTGCGAAGGGACACCTTGCGAAGAACAACCTGCCGCCGGTGAAGTTCATGCGGGAAGTGCCGCTCGAGGTCGAGGCCGCTGCTGAGGCTAACGGAGCAGTCAAGGTTGGCGACCGCGTGCTGGTTGAGATTTTTGATGGCGAGAAATTCGTCGACATCGTCGGAGTCAGCAAGGGGCGCGGCTTTCAGGGCGTCGTGAAGCGACATCATTTCGGCGGCGGTCCGAAGTCGCACGGGTCTATGTTCCAGATTACGGGTTCGATCGGCAGTTCGGCGTTTCCATCGCGCGTGTTCAAAGGCATGCGGATGTCGGGGCACATGGGGAACGAGCAGGTGACGGTTCGCAACCTGCGCGTGCTCGGCGTCGACAAGGACGAGAATCTGCTGGTGGTGGAAGGCAGCGTACCCGGACCGCAGGGCGGATACATCGTGATTACGAAGGCGAAGAAACCGCCGAGAGAGCGTCGTGGATTCGCGGGTGCGGCGACGGTCGATCCGTTGAAGGCGGCGAAGAGGGCGGCGAAGAAAGCATAAAACCAGTGATCAGTGGCTAGTGGCCAGTGGTCAGAAATGCAAAGACATGGCAACGATTGATATTCACAATCTGAGCGGCGAGAAGGTCGGGACATTCGACCTCGCCGATGAGGTCTTCGGCGCGGTCAATGAAGATCTGCTCTGGGAAGCGGTGAAACACTACCGCGCCGGGCAACGCGCCGGAACACACAAAACGAAGGCGCGCTGGGAAGTGTCCGGCTCTGGCAAGAAGCTGTGGAAGCAGAAGGGCACGGGCCGCGCGCGAATCGGATCGATCCGGTCTCCGTTGTGGCGTCACGGCGCGACGGTGCATGGTCCGGTGCCGCGTTCGTACGACTACACCTTCCCGCGCAAGAAGTTGCTGGGCGCGCTGCGTTCGGCTTTGGCGGCGAAATACGCCGATGGGAAATTGATCATCGTCAACGCATTCGACGTGAAGGAAGCGAAGACGAAGGAGTTCCGCAAGGCGCTGGACTCGCTGAAGGTGGATTCGACGGTGCTGATCGTCGAGACTCCGAAACATGAGAACCGGAATCTTGAATTGAGCGCGCGCAACATCCCGGGGCTCGAGATTATTCGCGGCAATGAAGTGCATCCATATCATCTGCTGCGGCACGATCGGGTGATTTTCTCGCACCCGGCGATTGAAAAGCTGCAGATTTCGCTGAAGAGCTCGGTTTCGAAGAAGCAGGGCAAGTCGGGCGAGGGCGAAGACGAAGCGGCGAAGAAGCCGACGCACGAACGGCGCCGCCGGCAGCGCAATGAAAAAGCGGCGGAGGTGGCGTAATGAAGAGCGCATACCAGATCATTCGCCGTCCTGTGATTACCGAAAAGGGCCTCGCGATCAAGGAGAACCAGAACACGCTGGTGTTTCAGGTGACTCCGAAGGCGACCAAGACGGAAATCAAGGAAGCGGTGCAGACGATTTTCAAGGTGAAGGTGCATTCGGTGCGCACGGCGACGTATCCGGGAAAAGAGCGGCGGCGCGGCAAGTTCGCGGGCTACCGTCCGGACTGGAAGAAAGCGTACGTGCGACTGCGCGCGGGCGAGAAGATGCCGGAGTACGCGCAGAATCTGTAATGCCGTCGTTGGTCGTCGGTCGTTAGTCGTTGGCCGACGATAAAGCGAACGACCAACGGCTAAAGACTAACGACCAAGAGTTGAGAGCAAAGTATGCCGATTAAAACTTACAGACCGACGACGCAGACGCTGCGGTACCGCACGACGCTGGTCAACGACGACATCACGACGAAGAATCCGCACAAGCCGCTGGTCGAGCCGAAACAGCGCACCGGCGGACGCCGCAACTCGGGCGATGTGACGATGCGCTTCATGGGCGGCGGGCACAAGCGGAAGCTGCGCATTATTGACTTCAAGCGCGACAAGACCGGAATTCCGGCCGTGGTGCAGACGATCGAATACGATCCGAACCGCTCTTCGCGCATCGCGCTGCTTGCCTATGCAGACGGCGAGAAGCGGTACATCCTGCAGCCCGAGGGGCTGAAGGTTGGACAGAGAGTTGTGAGCGGTCCGGATGCTGACATTCTGGTCGGCAATGCTTTGCCCTTGCACAACATTCCGCCGGGCACGGTGATTCACAATCTGGAATTGAAGCCGGGCAAGGGTGGTCAGATGGTGCGCTCGGCAGGCGGTTCGGCGCAGCTGGTCGCGAAAGAAGGAGACTATGCGCTCGTGAAATTGCCTTCGGGCGAGACGCGCAAAGTTTCGCAGGACTGCATGGCGACGATCGGACAGGTCGGCAACATCGATCACGAGAATGTCACGATCGGCAAGGCAGGACGTTCGCGATGGCTGGGATGGCGTCCACACAATCGCGGTGTCTCGATGAACCCCGTTGACCATCCGCACGGTGGTGGTGAAGGGAAGACTTCAGGCGGTCGTCATCCGGTGACTCCGTGGGGGCAGCCGACGCGCGGATACAAGACGCGGAACAACAAGCGCACGGATAAGTTCATCGTGAGCCGGAGAAGCAAGTAGTCGCTGGTCGTTGGTCAAACCAGCGAGTGCGAAGGACGATTTTCGAAGCTGTTGGCTGAACGCTGACGGCTGAAAGCTGAGAGCTGAATTTATGGCGCGTTCAACAAAGAAGGGCGCATTCGTCGATGGATACCTGCTGACGCGGGTCGAGCAGATGAATGCGCGCAACGATAAGAAAGTGCTGCGGACGTGGTCGCGGCGTTCGACGGTTGTCCCGGAGATGGTGGGACACACGATCGCGGTGCACAACGGGAAGAAATTCATCCCGGTGTACGTGACCGAGAACATGGTGGGACACAAGCTGGGCGAGTTCAGCTTTACGCGCAACTTCAAGGGACACTCGATGAAGGCGGCGACGGAAGCGGCGGCGAAACCGGCGGGTATTCCGGGCGGACCGGGAGCACCGTCACCGGCTGCGACGCCGGCGGCGCCTGCGGCACCGAAGGCGTAACGAACTGTGAGCCATGAGCTAAGAGCCACGAGCAGAGACTGAGAATACTTATGGAATTTCGAGCGGAGCATCGATTCGTACGAGTCTCGCCGCAGAAGGCGCGGCTGGTGCTGGACCTGATCAAGGGGCGGCGCGTGGAAGAAGCGCGCAACACCCTGATGTTCACCAAGAAGCGCGTGGCGGCACATGTCGGCAAGCTGCTGCAGTCGGCGCTCGACAACGTGAACTTTCTCACGACGGAAAAAGGTCTCGACATCGAGATCGATAATCTGTATGTGAAGCGGGCTGTAGCGAACGACGGGCCGCGCATGAAGCGCATTCGTCCGGCGCCACAGGGGCGCGCATACCGCTATCAGCGGCGCATCGCGCACATCGAGTTAGTGCTTGCGGAGCGCGGGAAGACGGCCGAGGCAGTCACGGTTGGCGGAGAAGAGGCGCCTGTTCCGGCGAAGACGCGGAAACGGGCTCCGGCGGCAAAGAGTGGCAGCAAGAAGAAAGCAGCCGCGAAATAAGTTTCGGGTTTCAAGTTTCAGGTTTCGAGTTGCGAGGAACGGCGTTCAGCTTTGGGTTTCGAAGCTCGAGACTGGAAACTGGTTGGTTTAGGAGAAGCAATGGGACAAAAAGTCCATCCTTATGGTTTTCGGCTTGGGTTTACGAAGCCGTGGAAGTCGCGCTGGTTTGCAGAGCGGGACTACGACAAACAATTGCACGAGGACGTGAAGCTGAAAAATGAGCTGAAGGACAAGCTCAAGTCGGCGGGCGTCAGCGCGATTGAGATCGAACGTCCGGGCAACAAGCTGCGGATCATCATTAAGACGGCGCGGCCGGGAATCATCATCGGGCGCAAGGGCGCGGAGATCGACAAGCTCAAGGCCGAACTGCAGAAGCGGACCGGCGGCAAGGATATTTTCGTCGATATCCAGGAAGTCCATAAGCCGGAGCTCGATGCGCAGCTGGTTTCGGAGTCGATCGCGCTGCAGCTGGAAAAGCGGGTGGGATTCCGGCGGGCGATGCGCAAGGCGGTGGATTCGGCGCTGCGCTTTGGCTGCAAGGGGATCAAGGTTCGCGTGAGCGGACGCCTGAACGGAAACGAAATCGCGCGATCGGAGTGGTATCTGCAGGGGCGGTTGCCGCTGCATACCCTGCGTGCGGATATCGATTTCGGATTCACCGAGGCGCGCACGACGTATGGCGTAATCGGCGTGAAGTGCTGGGTGTATAAGGGCGAGATCCTGCAGCAGAAGAAGCGCGAAGTGCAGCAGCCAGCCGCCGCAGGTGGATTCTAGAAATTAACTGAGAACCGGGAACTGGAAACTTCGTTATGTTGATGCCAAAGAAAGTGAAGTATCGGAAACAGCAGCGCGGGCGCATGACCGGCAAGGCGTGGCGCGGATCGACGCTGTCGTTCGGCGACTACGGGCTGAAGGTCTTGGAGCCGGGATGGATCACCGACCGCCAGATTGAGGCGAGCCGCGTGGCCATGACCCGCTTTGTGAAGCGCGGAGGGAAGATATGGATCCGCGTATTTCCCGACAAGCCGGTCACGAAGAAGCCGGCCGAAACCCGTATGGGTAAGGGCAAGGGCGCTCCGGATCACTGGGTCGCCGTTGTGAAGCCGGGCAAGATCCTGTTTGAGATGGAAGGCGTTACGCACCAGGACGCGAGCGAGGCGATGCGGCTGGCGTCGCACAAGCTGGCGCTCCGCACTACGCTGGTGAAACGCGAGGGTGCGCACTAAGAGCAGCTATCCGCTTTCAGCAGTCAGCTAACAGAGCTGACGTGAGTGAAGCTGAAGGCTGAAGGCTGAGAGCTGAGAGCTAATTTATGAAGGTAGAAAAAATCAGGAATTTGACTGAAGAGGAATTGGTTCAGCAGCAGCGCGAAATGGCTGACCAGCTGTTCAAGCTGAAGTTTCAGCTGAACATGGGGCAAACGGAAAGCCTGAAAAAGATTCGCGGGCTGCGCAAGGATATTGCGCGCGTGAAGACGATCCTGGGCGAGCGCAAGCGCTCGAGCGCAACGGAGAAACAATAATGGCGGAAACAACAGAGAAGGCGCGAGGCCGCCGCAAGGAAGTAGTCGGAGAAGTGGTCGCCAACCGCATGCAAAAGACGATTGTGGTGAAGGTGACGCGGAAGAAGTCGCATCCCTTCTACGGGCGCGTGATCGCTCGGAACAAGAAGTTCTATGCGCATGACGAGACGAACCAGGCGCATGTCGGCGATGTGGTGCGGATCGAAGAGACGCGTCCGCTGTCGAAGCTGAAGCGCTGGACGTTGAAGGAGATTGTCCGCAAGGCGGCGCTGGTGCCGGAGGCGGCGACGGAAGTCGCGAGCTAATAAGGTTGCGCTCCAAGGCGCGCGCATTAGCAATCTCGCAAAAGACGCGAGATTGATCGCGCGGAGCGCTCAGATCCTTCGGCGCCAAAATCAGGCGCCTCAGGATGACAAGGGGATAGGAGATTGCCATGGCTGTGATGATGAGAACGATGCTGGAGGTGGCCGACAATTCCGGCGCGCGCAAGCTGCAGATGATTCTGCCGCTGGGCGGCTCGACCGGTCTGAATGCCGGGCTGGGCGACGTGATCACCGCGGCTGTGAAGGAGTCGGCGCCGGAAGGCCAGGTGCAGAAGGGCAAGGTCGTGAAGGCGGTGGTCGTCCGGACGCGCAAGGAGCATCGGCGGCGCGACGGAACCTATATCCGCTTCGATCAGAATGCAGCAGTGCTGATCAACGAGGCGGGCGAACCGGTTGGAACACGCGTGTTTGGCCCGGTCGCGAGGGAATTGCGAGAGAAGAAGTTCTTGAAGATTGTCTCGCTGGCACCGGAAGTAATTTGAAGAATTGAGAGATTGGGCGATTGGGCGATTGGATCTTCAATCACCAAATGGCTCAATCACCCAATCGCAAAATTAGGTTGAAACCAATGCAAACAGTTAGTACAGCACACAAGAGAGTGGATATCCGGCGGAATGACACGGTGAAAGTCATCACCGGGCGCGACAAGGGTAAGGAAGGGCGCGTGTTACGCGTATTTCCGAACGACGCGAAGATTCTGGTCGAACACGTGATGATGGTGAAGAAGCACGTGCGTCCCAATCCGCAGCAGAACATCAAGGGCGGCATCGCCGAGCAGGAGAGCCGGATCTCGATTTCCAATGTGCAACTGGTCTGCGCGACTTGCGGACCGGTGCGGATCGGGCACGAAGTGCGCGGGGACCGGAAGGTCCGCGTGTGCAAGAAGTGCGGAACGACACTGGAAAAATGATCCGGTCATTGAGCGATTGAGTCATTTGACAGTTTTTAAATCGCACAATCACTCGATCACATAATCACCCAATTCTCACGAACCGGTAACCACTCCGAAACCGTGAGAGGAAGTTGAACAGACATGGCAAAAGATAAAAAAGGACAAAAGGAAGCGGCGCCGGAGCAGAAGGGGCCGGACCAGCAGCGGCACAGCGCGAAGGAGCGTCCGCGGCTGCGGTCAAAGTTTGAAAAGGAAGTCGCGCCCACACTCTTGAAGGAACTGGAACTCAGCAATGTCATGGCGGTTCCGCGGCTTCACAAGATCGTCGTGAATATGGGTGTTGGCGAAGCGACGCAGAATGCCAAGGTGCTCGATCCGGCGGTGAATGAACTGGGACAGATCACCGGGCAAAAGCCGGTGGTTACGCGCGCGAAGAAGTCGATCGCAGCGTTCAAGGTCCGCCAGGGACAATCGATCGGCGCGATGGTGACGCTGCGCGGGGACCGCATGTACGAGTTTTTCGACCGGCTCGTCAATATTGTTCTGCCGCGTGTGCGCGACTTCAAAGGCGTGTCGAGCAAGTCGTTCGACGGCCGCGGAAATTTTACGCTCGGCCTGCACGATCAGTTGATTTTTCCGGAGATTTCTTACGAGAAGGTCGACAAGTTGAAGGGCATGAATGTCACGATCGTGACTACCGCCGGAAGCGACAATCAGGCGCGGGCGCTGCTGAAGCATTTGGGAATGCCTTTCAGAGCATAAGTTTCAAGGATTCAGAGTTTCAAAGTTTCGGAATTTAGCTAGAGCTAAAGAGCTAGGAGCTGGTTTGGCGACTACAGCAAAACGAGTTAAGGACGCGAGAAAGCCCAAGTTCTCCACCCGCAAGCACAACCGCTGCAAGATCTGCGGACGTCCGCGCGGCTACCTGCGCAAGTTCGGCATCTGCCGCTTGTGCTTCCGGCAGCTGGCGCTGCGGGGAGAGATTCCCGGGGTTTCGAAGTCGTCCTGGTAAAGCGTCGCGTCCCAAAACGGATGCGCGCCAATCGTGCGATTTCGCAATCTCGCAAAAAAACGCGGGATTGGTCGCGCGGCACGCTCAGGTCCTTCGGCGGCAAAGCAGCCGCCTCAGGATGACAGACGTAAGACCGATGTAAGCAAGCTGCCGCAGGTTCTCCGCTGGACGCGGAGCGAACGGGTGGCTGGAGGAGAAGGAAACGATGAGGTTGACCGATCCGGTCGCAGACATGCTGACGCGAGTGCGGAATGCACTCCAGGCCCGGCACCAGAAAGTGGACGTTCCGGCTTCGCGGTTGAAGCTGGAGATCGCTCGAATCCTGAAGGAGGAGGGATACATCTCCAATTTCAAGGCGACAGAAGAAGAGGGCCACAAGATTATCCGGATTTACCTGAAGTATGGCGTCAACAATGAGGCGGCCATCTCGAAGGCGGAGCGCGTATCGCGCCCGGGATGCCGTGTCTACGTGAGGCGCAGCGAGATTCCACGCGTGCTGGGCGGGATGGGGATCAATATCCTCACTACTCCTCGGGGCGTGATGACCGGCCGCCAGGCGCGCAAGGAAGGCGTGGGCGGCGAGTTGTTGTGCGAGATTTACTAAAAGGCAGCTGTCAGCGGTCAGCCGTCAGCGATCAGTAATAGCGGCGGAGTGACGGGGAAACTGATGGCTGATAGCTGAAGGCTGAGAGCTAATAGCTTATGTCACGAATTGGAAAAAAGCCGATCGCGATTCCCAAGGGAGTTACGGTCAAGATTGAAGGAAATACGGTCGCGGTGCAGGGACCGAAGGGCAAGCTGGATACTCCGCTGCCGACCGGCATCAAGGTCGAGCAGAAGGACGGGCATCTGGTGGCGATTCGCGAAAACGACTCGCAGTCGGCCGTTCACGGACTGGCTCGGGCGCTGGTCAATAACGCCGTAGAAGGCGTGACCAAAGGCTGGACACGCGAACTCGAAATCGTCGGCATTGGATATCGCGCCGAGATGAAGGGCAAGCTGACTGTGGTCTTCAGCCTGGGATATTCGCACCCGATCGAGTATCCGCTGCCGACCGGCGTGGATGCGGCGGTGGATCCCAAGCAGACGAAAATCACCTTGACCGGGATCGATCGCCAGAAGGTGGGGCAGGTTGCGGCTGAGATGCGCGCGCTGCGTCCGCCGGATCCGTACAAGAATAAGGGCGTGCGCTACGCCGGCGAACGTCTGAAGAAGAAGGTTGGAAAGACGGGCGCGAAGTAAAACCGGGCGTCAGGCGTTGGCCCTCGGACCTTAGGGTTCCGAATGTTTGGCTGACGGCTGAAGGCTGACGGCTGAGGGCTTTAAGCAAATGCTTACGAAAACTTCAAAAAATCAGAAGCGCGGATTCAGTCACGACCGCATCCGCAAGAAATTGCAGGGTACGGCGGAACGTCCACGGCTGAATGTGTACCGTTCGCTGAATCACATTTACGTCCAGGTGATTGATGACCTGCACGGGAAGACGCTGGTTTCGGCCAGCACCGCCGAAGGGAAGAAAGAAGATCGCCGCACTGGCGGCAACGTCGCTTCCGCGAAGGCCGTCGGCAAGGCGATTGCCGAGCGCGCCAAGCAAAAAGGCGTGAGCAAGGTCGTGTTTGACCGTGGCGGATACATTTATCACGGGCGCGTGAAGGCTCTGGCTGACGCGGCGCGTGAAGCGGGGCTTAAATTTTAGAACTTGGTAATCGGATAATTTTGCAATTTGAAAGCGCATCAGGTTTTCAATTACTAAATTTCCAAATTACACAATTACGAAATCAGGTTTCAGAATGCCAACAGTGATCAAGAAACTCGATGCAGGGGCGTACCAGCTGAAGGATCAGGTGGTAGCCATCAACCGCGTGACCAAGGTGGTCAAGGGCGGCAAGAATCTTTCCTTTGCGGCGCTGGTGGTCGTGGGCGATCCGTCCGCCGGAGTCGTGGGTTACGGGTCGGGCAAGGCGAAGGAAGTTCCGCAGGCCATCCGCAAGGGGATTGAGTCGGCGAAGAAGAATCTGATGAAGGTGAATCTGACTCAGACGAGCATTGCGCACCTCGTGCTCGGGCGCTATGGGTCGGGAAAGGTTCTGCTGAAGCCTGCTCCGGAAGGAACGGGCGTTATCGCCGGCGGTGCGGTGCGTGCGGTGATGACCTCGGCGGGCGTGCAGAACGTGCTCACGAAATCGATTGGCACGACGAATCCGCACAATGTGATCAAGGCGACGTTCGATGCGTTGAAACAGCTCAAGAACAAAGAAAGCGTCGCGACTCTGCGCGGCAAGGTTGCTGAAGAGCTGTAGTACTCGGTACTCAGTACTCAGTAAAGGATTTGAGGTTAGAAATGACGGCGAAGAAGAACAGCGGAACGATCCAGATCAAGTGGGTGCGATCCGCCATTTGTGCTCCAGAAAAACAGAAATTAGTGATCAAGGGACTGGGATTCACGCGGTTGAATCAGGTGATCCAGCGCCCCGACACGCACGCGATTCGCGGGATGGTGGCGAAGGTGCCGCACCTGCTGGAAATAGTAGATTAGCCATGAGCGATGAGCGGTGAGCAATGAGCCGAATTCGATTCTGCTCAGA
This sequence comes from Candidatus Sulfotelmatobacter sp., assembly GCA_035945695.1. Lineage (GTDB taxonomy): Bacteria > Acidobacteriota > Terriglobia > Terriglobales > Acidobacteriaceae > Sulfotelmatobacter. Next base: position 10,693 of record DASYZZ010000027.1, read on the forward strand.
GCTAATTGCTCAAAGCTAAGAGCTTACTTATGAATTTATCGAATATTCACAAACCGAAAAAAGCGACCGAAAGACGGAAGCGCGTGGGCCGCGGCATGGGCTCGGGTATGGGCAAGACTTCGACCCGCGGACACAAGGGGCAGCGTTCACGCACGGGTTCGCGCATGATCCGCGGATTTGAAGGCGGACAGATGCCATTGCACCGGCGCATGCCGAAGCGCGGCTTCACCAATATTTTCCGCAAGGAATACAACATCGTGAGCGTGGAGCGGCTGGCGGAGCTTGGCGAGACGACGATTAATCCCGAAGTGCTGCGCAAGGCCGGGGTAATCAAGAAGGACCGTCCAGTGAAAATTCTGGGAGACGGCGAGTTGAAGAGTGCGATCACGGTGAGCGCGCACAAGTTCTCGAAATCGGCGCAAGAGAAAATCACCAAGGCAGGCGGCAAGGTTGAGGTCTTGCAGTAATGTTTGACAAGCTGGCGAACATCTTTCGGATTCCCGATCTGCGCAAGCGGATCATCTTCACGCTCGCGATGCTCTTTGTGTACCGGTTGGGCGGGCACTTGCCGACGCCGGGAATCGATACCGCCAAGCTGGAGCAGTTCTTTAATCAGAGCAGCACTGGCGGTTCGCTGCTCGGGTTTGTCGATCTATTCTCGGGCGGCCAGTTGCGGCGGATGACGATTTTCGCCCTGGGCATCATGCCCTACATTACGGCGTCGATCATTCTGCAATTGCTGACCGTCGTGTATGAGCCTCTCGCCAAGCTGCAGAAGGAAGGCGAACTCGGGCGCAAGAAGATCACGCAGTGGACACGCTATATCACGGTCATTCTCAGCGCGGTGCAGTCGTTCGGTATCGCCATCGGATTGGAAAAGGGCGGTTTCTCGCTCGCTCCGGGATGGAGTTTCCGGTTGATGACCATGCTCACGCTGACCGCGGGCAGCGTGTTCATCATGTGGCTGGGCGAACAGATTACGGAGCGCGGGGTCGGCAACGGCATGTCGCTGCTGATCTTTGCCGGCATTGTGGTCGGCTTGCCTCGAGGCGTGGTGGACCTCATCGACAAAGCGAAGAATGCGTCCTGGGGCGCGATGACGTTCCCGCTGATGGTGGGCTTGATCATCTTCATGCTGGCGGTGGTTGCATTCATCGTCTACGTCGAACGCAGCGAGCGGCGCATTCCAGTGCAATACGCGAAACGCGTGGTGGGACGCAAAGTGATGGGCGGACAGTCGACGCACCTGCCGTTGCGCGTCAACGCTGGCGGGGTCATGCCTGTCATCTTTGCGTCGTCAATCCTGACGTTACCGCAAACGGTCGGTTACGGGTTGAAGAACACAAGGTATTTCGGAGATCTGATCCGCTTACTGGGATGGGGTGAGCCCCTCTACACCGTCCTGTATGCGATCGGCATCATCTTCTTCGCCTATTTCTACGTCTCTATTGTGTTCAATCCCAGCGAAGTCGCGGACAACATGCGCAAGTACGGTGGGTTTATCCCAGGTATACGGCCGGGACGGCGCACCGCAGATTTCATCAATGAAGTATTGACGCGAATCACGCTGGTCGGCGCTTTGTACCTGATCATTATTTCGTTCATTCCCGAATGGATGATTGCCGGCATTCACCTCAACCACTTGCCTGGGGCCATGGGCCGATTCTTTGAAGGATTGCCGAACTGGGTGACAAATGGTTTGGGCGTGAGCTTCTATTTTGGTGGTACGTCATTGCTGATTGTGGTTGGCGTCGCCATGGATACGGTGACGCAGATCGAGGCGCAATTGATCATGCGCCACTATGACGGGTTTTCGCCGCGCAGCGGACGTGTGCGCGGGCGCAGGATTTGGTAGCGCGTAGTGGGGGTTGCTGCACCTCGGTAGCTTGGGGCGCCGGGGAGATCAGATCGGGAGGCTCTTGCCAAGCCGATGGCGCAGGAAACCCAGCGTGCAGTGGGTCCCGTGGTGCTGCTCGGACCACCGGGTGCCGGAAAGGGCACTCAATCCAAGCGCATCATGGAACGCTACGGAATTCCCCAGGTATCGACGGGGGATTTGCTGAGAGAGCACGTCGCCCAGGGTACCGAGCTCGGGATGGCGGCCAAGGCCGTGATGGCGCGCGGCGAACTCGTGTCCGACGATCTGGTTTGCAACATGGTGCGCGAGCGGCTCATGTTGCCCGATTGCAAACGCGGCTACATTCTGGATGGTTTTCCCCGGACTGCAGCTCAGGCCGGGTGGCTCGATGCGTTGCTCGAGCATGAGCTCTTTGATAACACGCGTCCGACGCGAGCCTGGCCAATTGTGATCCGGCTCGAGGTCGACTATAATCAGTTGCTGCTCCGGATTACTGGACGACGTTCTTGTCCCACCTGTGGACGGATCTATAACGTCCACTTCCAGCCGCCCCGCGTAGATGAGATCTGCGATGAAGCACATGGGACGAAGCTGGTGGCCCGCAATGACGACCGGTTGGAAGTGATTCAGCCAAGACTCACGGCGTTTCAGGAGCAGACTCGCCCCGTGGCCGATTATTATCAGCGCACGGGCAGGTTGATCTCTGTGAATGGCGATCTGCCGGTGGACGATGTCACCGCGCAGATTTTCCAGATTCTGGAAGATCATCACGCATAAGCATGGCTATTGTTTGCAAGTCGGCGGCGGAAATCGAGAAGATGCGGCATAGCGGCCACATCGTCCACCAGGTTTTGGATTACGTAAAGACCCTCGTCGCACCCGGCGTCACAACGATGGATCTTGAGCGCGCTGCCGAGAAGAAGATCAGGGAACTCGGCGCGAAGCCAGCATTCAAAGGGTATTACGATTATCCGTGCGTGTTGTGTACGTCGGTGAACGAAGAGATCGTGCACGGGATCCCTTCGGAGAAGCGTTTGCTGAAAGAGGGAGACATCGTTTCGATCGACTGCGGTGTAGTTCTCGACGGATACTATGGTGATGCGGCGATCACGGTTCCGGTCGGAAATGGCCTGAAGCCGGAGTTGAAGAAGTTGCTGGATGTGACCGAGGCTTCGTTGTATCGCGGGATTGAAGCCGCCCGGATTGGCAACTCGATTGGCGATGTCGGCGCCGCAGTTCAGGAACACGTGGAAGCGGCAGGATTCAGCGTTGTTCGCGAGTTTGTTGGACACGGCATCGGGACGCGGTTGCACGAGGAGCCGCAGGTTCCGAATTTTGGTGCCCGGGGCCATGGCGCGCGATTACGCGAAGGAATGGTGATCGCAATCGAGCCAATGGTGAATTACGGAAAACCCGAGACGCGAGTGCTCGGTGATAAGTGGACCGCGGTCACTGCAGACGGCAGTTTCAGCGCGCATTTCGAACATTGCGTCGCTGTCACGAAAGATGGTCCGGTGATTTTGACGCAATGAGCTTTGAGCAATGAGCGAACCAGGCCTGCTCAATGCTGGCTGGTCACCGCTTATCGCTAAAAGGGGTGCATGAGCAAAGAGGACGCGATTGAAGTAATGGCGGTGGTCCTGGAGCCGCTGCCGAATGCGATGTTCCGGGTCGAACTGGAAAACAAGCATCAGGTGCTGGCGCATGTTTCGGGAAAAATGCGCAAGAATTTTATTCGTATTCTCCCGGGAGACAAGGTTGCGGTGGAGCTTTCTCCGTACGACCTGAACCGCGGGCGAATTGTTTATCGCTATAAATAAGATCTTGCCGGAGGCTCGGAGCCGACGGCTGAAGGCTGGGTTATGAAGGTTAGGGCATCGGTCAAGAAGATTTGCGACAAATGCAAGATTATCCACCGCAAAGGCGTGGTGCGGGTGATCTGCGTGAACTCGAAACACAAGCAGCGCCAGGGATAAAGTCAGCGATGAGCTTTGAGCAGTGATTAAATCTTGAATGCTTTTGCTCAGTGCTCGTCGCTCACGGCTCACTGCTACTCGGAGGATTTAGAAACTCATGGCACGTATTGCAGGCGTGGATCTTCCCCGCCAGAAACACATCAATATCGCATTGACTTACATTTACGGGATTGGTCATCCCCGCGCCGGGCGCATCCTCGACGAAGCGAAGGTCGAGCCAATGAAGAAGGTGCAGGACCTCAGCGAAGAAGAGGTCAACCGCATCCGTACGGTCATTGAGGCCGAAGGACTGGTGGAAGGCGACCTGCGCAAGGAAGTTTCGATGAATATCAAGCGCCTCATCGAAATTGGCTCCTATCGCGGATTCCGCCACCGCCGGAACTTGCCGGTCCGCGGTCAGCGCACGCACACAAATGCCCGGACGCGCAAAGGTCCGCGCAAGGGAACCGTCGCCCAGAAGAAGAAGGCGACAGCAAAGACATAAAAACAGGTTTCAACGGGAAAAATTTCAAGGTGTCAAAGTAAAAACCTTGAAACGTTGAAACCTTGAAACTTTGAAACTTGAGGTTTTATGGCGAAACCAGCAGCAGCGGCCGGCACTGGAGCCGCGCCGGAGAAAAAAGGCAAGAAGAAGACCTTCAAGAAGAAGGAGCGCAAACACGTTCCGCACGGGATCGCGTATGTGCAGGCGTCCTTCAATAACACGATCGTGACCATTTCCGACATGAACGGAAACGTTCTGTCTTGGAAAAGCTCAGGATCGCTTGGCTTCCGCGGATCGCGTAAGGGCACGCCGTTCGCCGCTCAGCAAGCTGCTTCGAACGCCGCGAACATGGCGCGCGATCACGGAGTGCGTAGCGTCGATGTGCGAGTCAGCGGTCCGGGATCGGGCCGCGAGTCGGCCGTGCGAGCTCTTGCCGCTGCGGGAATTGAAGTGCGGTCGATCCGCGACGTCACGCCGATTCCGCACAACGGCTGCCGTCCGCCGAAGAGACGGAGAGTTTAGCTTCAAGTTTCGGGGGTCAAGTTTCGAGCCGATGCTCGAGCTTATGATGAACACTCGAAACTGGAAACCTGAAACTCGAAACTGAAATTTTTAACCGGGAGGAAGGGAAGCCAGTCCCGTAAACCGGTTACCCAAGGAGAAACATGGCGCGTTATACCGATGCAGTCTGCCGTCTATGCCGCCGCGAGGGCATGAAGCTATTCCTCAAAGGCGCGAAGTGCTTCAGCGATAAGTGTCCCATCGAGAAGCGCAACTTTGCCCCCGGACAACATGGGAAGGACCGCAAAGCCAAGATCGTAGGCTACGGTCTTCAGTTGCGCGAAAAGCAGAAAGCAAAGCGCATTTACTTCACCCAGGAAGGCCAATTCCGGAATTACTTTGAGAAAGCAGCCCGTTCCCGCGGAGTCACGGGCGAGAAGTTGCTGCAACAGCTCGAACGGCGTCTCGATAATGTTGTCTTCCGGCTCGGGTTTGCTCAATCGCGGCGCCAGGCGCGCCAGTTGGTGCGTCACGGACACGTGGCTGTCGACAACCGCAAGGTGAATATTCCTTCGTACGAGGTCAGCGCGGGCGAAGAAATCGCGATCCGCGAAAACAGCAAGAAGCTCACTGTTCTCGAAGCAGCGAAAGAGTTCTCCAGCCACGGCACGTTGCCGAGCTGGCTGGAAGTTGATCGCGACAACTACAAGGGCCGGATCTTGAATCTGCCCAAGCGCGAAGATATTCAGCTGCCCGTGAATGAGCAGTTGATCGTAGAGTTGTACAGCAAGTAAATTGAGTCATTGAGCTATCGGGGCATTGAACGATTGAAAAATCACCCAATCCCCCGATCGCGAAATGGTCGATCGGTCCATCATTTCGAGCCAGATCAGCCTCTCCTGATGTCGACCTGAGTTGGACCACTCAGCGAGTCAGGATTGAGCCAAACGGCCGAAGGAGAAACAAATGCTTTGGAAAGGTTTTCAGAAACCGAAACGTCTCGCAGTTGATCAGCAGAGCCTCACCGACAAGTACGGCATCTTCTGGGCGCAGCCGTTCGAGCGCGGATTCGGCACGACCGTGGGCAACGCCCTCCGCCGCGTGCTGTTGAGTTCGATTGAAGGCGCGGCCGTCACCGCCGTGAAGATGGAAGGCGTGCTGCACGAATTCCAATCGATCCCCGGCGTGGTCGAGGACGCGACCGACATCATCCTCAACCTGAAGCAGATTCCGTTCAAGCTTGCAGGCGATGCGCCGAAGGCGATCTACTTGCGTGCGGATCAGCCCGGAGTCGTCACGAGCGGCATGATCGAAGCCGACGGCGACGTCGAAGTCCTCGATAAGGACGTCTACATCGCGACGGTCAGCGAAGGCGGCAAGCTCGACATGGAGATGCGCCTGAAGCGTGGCCGTGGCTACGTTTCCGCGGACAAGAACTTCGACGAGGATCTCGGTATTGGATTTATTCCGATCGATTCCGTGCACTCACCCGTTCGCAAGTGCAACTATACCGTCGAGGCTGCCCGTCTCGGACAAATCACCGACTACGACAAGCTCACGCTCGAAGTATGGACCAACGGCTCGATCACGCCGGCTGACTCGATCGGCCTGGCAGCGAAGCTGCTGAAGGACCACATGAACATCTTCATCAACTTCGAGGAAGAGATCGAAACCGGCACGTCGGCGTCGGACGACCGCAAACCCGAGATCCACAACGAGAACCTGAACCGTTCTGTTGAAGAACTTGAGCTTTCGGTGCGCAGCTACAACTGCCTCAAGAACGCGAATATCCAGACGATCGGCGAGCTCGTGCAGAAGACCGAAGCCGAAATGTTGAAGACCAAGAATTTCGGACGCAAGTCGCTGAACGAGATCAAAGAGATTCTGTCTTCGATGGGATTGAGTCTCGGAATGAAGATCGACGAGCACGGGAACGCCGTGCCCGGACCGACATCGAACGTACCGTTGCCCGCGTCCGCGTACGGACCGGACGACCAGCTGTAAGAATCAGGGATCAAAGGCTAGGGGCTAGGGACTCGCAAGATCCTCTAGCTCATGAGCCCTAGTCCCTAGCCCCCTGAGGTTCTCATGCGTCACAAAGTTGCAGGATACAAACTCGGACGGAACACGGCGCACCGGCGATCGCTGCTCCGCAATCTGGTCACTTCGGTGATCATGGAAGAGCGCGTCGAAACCAGTGTGCCGAAAGCGAAAGCTGCGCGTCCGATCGTCGAGAAGATGATCACGCTGGGCAAGCGCGGCGACCTCGCCGCTCGCCGTTTAGCGGCTTCTTACCTGATGACCGACGAAGCCGTCGTGAAGCTATTCGACACAGTCGGGCCGCGCTTCGGCGATCGTGAAGGCGGATACACGCGAATCATCCGCACGCACTGGAATAAGGGCGATGGCGCCGACAAGGCGTTTCTCGAATTGCTCGGAAGCGAGAAAGTCCTCGACGAGAAACGCGAAAAGCGCGCCGAAGCCCGGGCCAAGAAAGCCGCCGAAGCCAAGAAGGCGATGGAAGAGGCTGAAGCGCAGGCTGCGCAGGACGGCGGAGTCGAACCCGCCAAGGAAGAAGACAAGAAGGAGTAGGATCGCCCTCCCGGTTTTCGAGGCACGGCCTTGCGCCGTGCCTTTTCTTTTGCTCGGCGAATCCCGCGACGACCGCATCGGTAGTTGCGGGAATCTATTGAGACGTCACGGGGTCTTCGGTTTGAACGCCTCAACGAAGAGAGAGTGACACAACCCCTTCGCATCGCTGGGCTCGAAATTGGGTACCGCGTCGCCGTACACCCGGCTCATTCCCTCCCTCGACTCCTCTGTTCCACAGAATCCGGCCTTTTGCAATTCCTCGTTCAGGTATTCGAAATCAAAAGCGGTGCGGTGCTGTCCGTCACAAAAGACGAAGTTCGAGAACCTTCCTCCGAGCGAATCGAAGTGTCGCGGGAAATCATCGTAAAACCACTCGCGGCGTCCCTGCTGATAAGCCAAGATGGCATTCTTCAGGCTCGGCACAACCAGTCGAATACCACCTCCTGGCCTGAGCACACGCGCACATTCGCGCAGCAATGTCTGGAGTTCGTCGGGGTAGAGATGCTCAATCATGTGGGTCGAGTAGATGGAGTCGACAGAATCGGAAGGGAAAGGCAGCCCACAGCGGATGTCGAGCCAGAGGTCAATCTTTTGTCGTGGATTGGCGTCAATGTTTACGAAACCGGGCAGATATTTTGTACCGCAACCCAAATGCAGATGCATCGGTTTGCCGTTCCAGGTACGCATTCGGCTGACGTATTTTCGGAGCCAGAAGTTGGGAAGTGTGGCCTTGGAAAGGCCGAGAAAATATAGATCTTTATAGCGCTGATGGATCAAACAATTCCCCCTGGGATTGTCAGAAATTATACGACAGTTACCGCTGACAGAAATGATCTAGGGCTACTTGTGCTTTCGCCGCTTCCATCGCCTCTTGGAGGTAATGAGGTACGCAGCGGCCAAACGGCGAGCCGCGAGCGCCCGCGCTTGCCCAAAGTGATCATCTTCTCGACGAGCGGGAGCGCTGCCTTCGGGCACGCTGGTTTCGACGTGCTCTTCCATGATCACCGAGGTGACCAGATTGCGGTGCAACGAGTGCGCCGATGCGCCATGTTCCGTCCGAGTTTGTATCCTGGAACTTGTGACGCACGAGAACCTCAGTGAGTAGTGGCTAGTGCTTAGCGGCTAGCGATCGTGCTGTTACTAGCCACTGACCACTAGCCTCCGGGCCGCTTCCCATGACGGCGGAGTCGAGCCCGCCAAGGAAGAGGACAAGAAGGAGTAGGATCGCCCTCCCGGTTACTGAGGCACGGCTTCGCGCCGTGCCTTTTTTTTGCGCCTCAGATAAATCCGCGGCTACTGCACTGTCACTGCGAGGTTGATCGTCTGAGTTGACCCATTCGCCTGCGCGTTGATTGGGACCGTGTATGTGCCTGCCGGTGTGCCGTGGTTTCCGCCGCTTGTACTGTTTCCGCCACAACTTGGTAACAGGAAGAGACATGCGAATACCAGTCCGAAAGCTAGTCGTCGCCGTCGAGCGCCAAACAGGCCCACACCCAAACTGATAATTCCCGCAAGAGTTATCAGTTCCCAGCGGAAGGATGCGGGCGTACTCGGACCGAATCGGCCAGCGAGAATGAACGCTGATGCGGCGCCTGCCGTTTGGATAGTGACCATTGCCGATCCGGTTGCGGTTCCGCTTAGCGTCACGGAATCAGGCGAGATCGTGCACGTGGCATTCGGAGGAGGCGTGCCGCATGTGAGAGTCACAGTTTGGCTCTGAGCCGTACCGGGCGTCAGGGTGAGCGGGAACGTTGCAGCCTGGCCCGCCGTTACGGTCGCACTGGAACTCGTAGTGGGCGCAACGGTGAACGGATTCGCATTAACAACCTGCACCAGCGCCGTGCTGGATGCTCCGGCAAAGAATCGGTCGCCCGAGTAGGAGGCGGTCAAACTGTTGTTTCCAACCGGTAGAGTCGATGTCGAGATCGATGCCGAGCCGCTGCTCAGAGTCGCCGAACCGAGACTGGTCGACCCATTCAAAAACGTGATCGTTCCGGTAGGCACTCCCGAACCGCTGACCGGAGTCACTGTTGCCGTAAGTTGCACTGCTTGACCGCTTGCTGCGGGATTCAGCGCGCTTACCAGTGCGACATTTGCCTGGGCCGGAACAATTCCCGTCTCATTTAGAAGGACTTCAACCGACGCAGTCGCAACTCCTATGGCTCTTTCGACCATCACATCGGGCAGTCCGTCTCCATTCAGGTCGCCAGTAGCGATTGCAAATGGCCCCGACCCACTCGAAATCGACCCGAAGCGAACGGGAGATTGAAATGTTCCGTCTCCGTTGCCGAGCAAGATCTCGACGGACGTAGCGAAGGCCACAACCAGATCAGGACGGCCGTCCTGATTCATGTCGGCAATGGCGACGGCCGTCGGGTTTGGATCGACGGAATAGCTGACAGGCGCCTGAAACGTTCCATCGCCGTTACCGAGCAACACGACGACATCCGCTCCGGAGGAGACGTTGTCAACTCCGACGAGATCAAGCTTGCCGTCGGCATTAAGGTCGCCAATAGCAACATTGACGATATTGGTGAACGGGTATGGCAGGACTGTCGACGTCAGGGTGCCGTCGGCATTGCCGAGTGCTACCGTGACGGTTTGGTTTTGAGGGACGATGATGTCGTCTCGACCATCCCCGTTCAGATCTCCGACCACGGACTGGAGGCCGCGTGGAGCCCCGGCGGGTTGGGAGTAAGTGAAATTTCCGGTGCCATCGCCGAGCCCCATTGCGGCTGAATTAGGTGCCGTCTCGACCAGATCCAGATTGCCATCTCCGTTGAAGTCACCCGTGGCGATATATTCGAGCCCTAAGGCCCACGAACTGGAATCGCGTTCTGCCTGAAAAGTGCCATTGCCGTTTCCGAGAAGCACGGCCGCGGCGGTATTCCCGAGACTCAGATTCAGATTCGTCACGGCTGCGATATCGGCATGTCCGTCATGATTGAAATCTCCAGAGATGATGCCAAAACCCGCATTCCCGACGAAATTGCCGAGAGTGAAAGTGCCATCGCCATTGCCGAGAGCGAGCGTGTTATTCAGGCCGGTTGCGAAATCGAGTTTGCCGTCTTCATTGAAGTCCGCGAGGGCGAGAGAGGTTGAGACCGACCCCAGTGGTGCCGGAAGGTTTCCCAACGAATAGCTGCGGCTGGCGCGGAAAGTGCCATCTCCGTTGCCAATCAGAACGCTCGCGTCATTGCTGCCGTAATTGGCCGTGGCAAGATCGGCCTTTCCGTCGCCGTTGAAATCGCCACAGACAATTCCTTCCGGGGCGCCGCCGGCGGCGAAATCCACTGACGCCTGCAGGGTGCCATTGCCGTTCCCCAAGAGAATATGGACGACGCCGACCTGATCGCTCAGTGCGACATCGGGTTTGCCGTCGGCATTGAAATCAGCCACGACGGCAGTGTATGGCTGCGAAGCGTTTCCGTAGGTGACCGGACTTGAAAAAGTGCCATCGCCATTCCCGAGCAGGACCGAGACGGCAGGTTCCACGTTCTGGGACGCGTACGAGTTTGCGATCACTAGGTCTGGTTTCTTGTCGAGATTCAAATCAGCGACGGTAACGCCGAGCACGTTCGATGAGAGCGTGTAAGCGCTGCCTGCGTGAAAAGTGCCATCGCCGTTGCCGAGCAAGATCGAGACTTTGTTCGGATTTTCATTCGTTACCGCCAAATCCAGCCTGCCGTCCCCGTTGAAATCCGCCGCGGCGAGATCAGCCGCGAAAGTTCCGAGCGAAAGAGTCAGTGGAGACTGGAAGCTGCCATCGCCATTGCCGAGCAGAACGTCAACACCTGATGAATTGGTAATTGCGAGGTCAAGTTTTCCGTCGGCGTTGAAATCTCCTGTGACGAGCATATTTGGAGTGGCGCTCGTCGGATAAGTTGACGCCGTGTGAAAGGTTCCATCGCCGTTTCCGAGAAGGATGCATGCGACGTTTGCCCCGCTGCTTCCGCAGGGAACGACCGCGAGGTCAGTCTTGCCGTCGCCATTGAAGTCTCCTGCGACGACATCGTTGGGTGCAGTGCCGAAAGAATAGGTGCCGGCTGTGTGAAAGGTTCCATCGCCGTTGTTCAGCAAGATGGTGATCGTCGCGTCAACGTTATTGGCGGTGACCAGATCGGCTTTGCCGTCGCCGTTGAAATCGGCACTGGCCAGATTTCTAGGACCTTCTCCAACTTGGTACGAAGCGGCTGTGAGCAGGTTGACTTGTCCCCCCGCGGGCATCACGCCGAAGCAGAGCATCAGGAACAAAAACGCACCACACCTGAACAGGCGCGCCATGCCTTCCTCCTGGGACAGTCGCTGAGATTGTGGCTCGGGCGGAGGAGTGTGTCAACGAGGTCGGTAAGAGAGTGCCGCAGCCGTACATGTCCTGCTGTGTCTCACGGTAGTAATCTTGCCGTTGCTTCTGCTGCCTCTTTAAACTCCGTCTAATGGGTTCGTTCTCCAAGACACAGATTGGGATTGCTGTCGGTACCGCATTGGTGCTGGTGCTGTCGTTTGTCGGCTATTTCTGGTGGCTCAGCAATCAGGGACCAGTGTTGTCACGATCTGAGGACAAAGATCCCCTGACGGGATTACCGGTCAGTATCAAGATGAATCCCATGCGGGACCGATCCACTGAGCACGCCGCCGCTGCATTCCTGCGGCAGATTCGAGACGGACACTGCGATGCGGTCTTGAACCAGTGGGAGCACGACTATCACAAGAAATATGCGCGCTTCATCTGCAGTGATGAAGCAAAACACCCGCTGCTCTCCTGGCAGCTTGTGGATTGGCAAGAATCGTCTCCATTTATCATTCTGTGTTTCCGTGGAGAGCGGCAGAACGGCCCCGGCCAGCCTGGCACCTATCAGGACTACTTTAGCGTTACGACACAAAGAGAGGGCGGCAAGTGGGTCGTGACGAAATACACTCCGTTTAGCTGAAACATCGTTTGTTGCGGATCGTGATTGATCTCCCTTCCGTGCGTTCATCCTCCGTTGAACTCTTCGTGATACAAATTCTCTATGCCAGCACGTTCACCCGCGAGTGAGCCCTCAGCCGCGCGCAATATCTATTCCTTTGGAATTACTTCGTTCTTCAACGACACTGCGACTGAAATGGCGTACTGGGTTCTGCCGGCATTTCTCGTTTCGCTCGGCGCCGGGCCTGCGAAGTTGGGTGTGATCGAAGGAATTGCCGAGAGCGTCGCATCATTCGGCCAACTGTTCTCCGGATATCTCAGCGATCGGCTGGAACGCCGGAAGCCGCTCGTGGTCGCCGGATACTTTGTCGCCAATGCCGTGAAGCCGCTGCTGGCAATTGTGAGCGCATGGTGGCACATCCTGCTTATTCGTTTCGCCGACCGGGCGTCCAAAGGATTGCGCGCTGCGCCACGCGATGTGATGGTGGCGGAATCCGTCGGCAAGGAACGCCTCGGCTCCGCGTACGGATTGATTCAGTCGCTCGATTCCGCCGGAGCGATTGCAGGGCCTTTGGCCGCGCTTGTGCTTCTGGCACACTACAGCATTCGAAGCGTATTTTGGGCTGCGGCGATACCTGGAGCGCTTGCGGTGCTGGTGGCTTCCGTTGGTGTTCGCGAGAGCAGGCGCAGATCTTCTGATTCCGGCGGAGTCAATTCGAAGCTGGTGGCGAAAGCGGCGGCAGACTCTTCCGCCAAATCGGGGAATGAGTTGTCCGGCGGATTCTACGCGGTACTGGCGGCTGTAACGATTTTCTCTCTCGGAAATTCGAGCGACATGTTTCTGGTCATGCGCGCGCAGAATGTAGGCATAGCCGTCGCTTTGGCGCCATTGCTCGGCCTGGTATTCAACGTAACTTACACTCTCGGATCGTGGCCGGCCGGGTGGTTTAGCGATCGCTATTCGCGTCGTTGGATCGCAGCTGTCGGATACATGATCTTTGCGGCTGTTTATTACGTTTTCGGCCGGGCGCCATCGACGCTCGCTATCTGGATCAGCATGGCAATCTATGGCGTCTATTACGCGCTCACCCAGCCTGTGCTGAAGGCGCTCGTCGTGGAGACTGTGGCGCAGGAAATTCGGGGCCGCGCACTGGGGATTTATTTTTTTCTGACGAGCGTTGCTGCTCTTGCGGCCAGCTTGATCACTGGCGAGTTGTGGAAACGCCTCGGACCCGCGATTCCGTTTTATCTTTCGGCAGGTCTCGCGGGATTAGCTTCAGTGATGTTGCTGTTTGCGCGCACTGGCGTTTCGTCAACGAAATAAGAGGCACACCAGGTGCCTCTCATTCCGATGGTAAGCGTGCAAAATGCTATAGGCTTGCGCCATTTCCAGTGTCTGCCTCCGGTCTGGCGGTGCCGTTCTTGATCGATTCGTCCAGCAAGGACTTCATCTTCATGGTTGCTTCTTTGGCGATTTCGGCTTGCTGCTCGCCGAGCTTTGCCTGTTCTGCGCCAAGCTTCGCTTGTTGCTCGCCCAATTCGCCCTGCTGTTCTCCAAATTTTGATTGCTTATCGCCGGCTTGCGATTGAAGCTCGCCAATCTTGCTTTGCAGCTCTCCGATTTCCGATTGAAGTTCGCCGATCTGATCCATGGTTGCGCTTGGGCCGAGTTTCTGCAGCTTCGCTTTCAGTCGATCGAGTTCAGCTGACATGTCCGGGACATTCACCCGCACTTGCTCCATTCTTGCGCCCAGTGCTTCCTGCTGCTTGCCGAGTTCTTCCTGTTGCTTTCCCAATGTTTCCTGCTCTTTACCTAGTTCTTCCTGAGGGGCCCAGAGTTTGCGGGCGCGATCGATAGTGGCCTGGTCGCGAATGATGTACGACCTCTCGTCATTCTGGAACCATATAAAATCGCCGGGAATTTTCTTTCGAAGATTTTCGACGTGCCTGGCATCGCTCGAGCTACCCGACATCGTCATGGCATCCGTTTTTCCCGAGACGATGACAAACCGCAGATCATCGTCATCACCGTAGGCGTAGGAGTACCCACCGTGCGATGAATTCTCGCTCTGGGAAGAGAATATGGCCGGCGCAACTGTAGCTACAGGTGCGGGCGGATCCACGGCCAGCGCAGGAGCCGGAATATTGTTTGTTGTTTGCCCGTCAGCCAATGCCGGCGGAATCTGAGTCTTTACGGAAACTGCTGGGGGTGCAACTGTCTGCGCTGAGCTGTGAGGCGCTTTCTGGTTAACGGGACGCGCCGAAGCCGCAACATATAGGATCGGGATAGCCAGTGCGACAATACCGATCGCAACCGATTTCTTCAAAGTCATGGTAACTGCTCCTCTCCACGCGAGAATATTTTCGATTCTTTCTTCCGACTGACCGACCTTTGCCATCGAGACCCCTTGCCACCTTATGCGCCCCGGTGCGGCCTGCACGCTCGCGAAAAATCCCAACAAGGTTCTCGCGTACTCGTGACGATCTGCACCGGACGATAAAGCCGCTTCATCACTGGCCTGTTCAGCGACGTTTTGGAGATGCCAATGCAGCCACCACGCCAGGGGGCTGAACCAGAAGATGGCGCGATGCAGAAGCGAAAGCATTTGGGTGAGCGCATCGTGACGAGCCACGTGCGAGACCTCATGCGCCAGCACAGCATCGAGTTTGGCGGCGCCCCATTCGCGCCAGCCTTCAGGCAGCAAGATGACGGGACGCAGCGCACCCATTGTGAGCGGAACGGAGATTCGTCCTGATTGCAGAATCCGGGGAACAGATTTCACGTTGTATCGGTGGGCGTGCTCCATGAGCCGCGGAGAAATTTCAGAATCGGCGATTGCTGCGGCAGACCGAATGAGTCTTAATGCAAATGCGAAACCCAGACCGATGCGATTCAGCAGAAAGAGAGTAGTGGCGCAATAGAGCAACGCCACCATCCCTCTCCAATCCAGGTTTCGGTTGGCGAAGACTTGCGAATCGGCTTCCTCCGCCGTCGATTTTGGCGCAGACGACGCCCGCTCGGTCGATATGCTAGCGATGGAGTGATGCCGGGCGATGGGACGGTACTCAACTCTGCTTAAAGCCACGGGGCGGCTCATCCGCGCTGTGTTGGGGACGAGAAAGCCTGGAATCGGCACTCCGAGCGGCGGCAGCATCAGCGCGAGAACGGGCATCGCAAGTGCCGAATACAAAACGCCTTTCCATGCGTGTAACCGCAAGGAAGGGGATTTCACACGGAAGGAATACAACGCGATCCCCGCCACTGCAGCCACGGCAAGAGAGCGAACTGCAGACACCGCGAGTTGCAGAATGAAGCCATCGATTGCAGACGTATTGAACGCCATAGGTGTTCATTTCAACGGGTTTTCGAACCGGTTCTTCGTGGCGCCTGACTTTCGCTCTCGGCGATCTTTCGGGCGAGACGCTCGAGTTGCCTGCGGTCGAGGACGTCGTTGTCCACCATCCCGAGAACCAGTTGCTCGGCCGAGCCGCCGCAGAACCGGTCTATGATGCTTTTGACAGCGCGCACAGCCACATTCTCGCGCGCATCCGCGGCCCGGTAGATAAACGTGCGTCCCTGGACTTCGTGCGTCACAAATCCCTTTTGCTCGAGACGACGCAACACCGTACGAATCGTCGAGTCCTTCATTGGGCGTGTAGGAGTCAGCGCTTCCCGGCAAGCCTCCGCGGTTGAGGGACCATGCGTCCACATGAAATCCATGACTGCCTGTTCCACAGTCCCTAAAGTCTTTAGACGTGCCATGCGAGTGTTAGTCATTGTAGCGTTACAATATGTAACAGTATTCGGGCAGATCTGTCAAGAGACAAGAATATGCAGATGAGAATTGGAGGGGGTTACCGCAGGGCGAGGAGAAACAGCAGAATTTGAGCCGCAATCCCAGCGGAAGTGTCGAGCGCGACATCCTGCCAGCGCCCGGTTCTTGAAGGCAGGAACGTCTGGTGCCATTCATCGAGGCTCGCTACCAGGGCAGTTCCGAAGACGGCGATGCTTGCCCAGCGAAGAGTCCACGTCGGTGCTCCAGGCGTTCGCAGAGTGCTTCTCCATGCCCGGAACAGCAAAATGCAGAGCAGACCGTAGCCGAAGACATGTCCCGTCTTGCGAATGTAGCCGTTCCACACCTCGAACGCAGGAAGGTTCAATCCGAAGAGGAAATGAAACACCGGATACAGGATTCTGCTGGTGTTGCTGGAAGAGAGATAGGATGTTGATTCGATTGCGATGACGATCAGCCACAGGATCGCGGCGATCCAGGCTTTGAGCACTTCGGGCTTGTCGGGCTTCAAGCTTCGTTTAACCTTGCGGACTTCATGCGAGATTTAACGATCCAGAGCGGAGGCTCTTTCGCGGTGCGGGGAAAATGCCCAGCCCTGCGGGGAGCCTCGGTCCTATTCGATCGCATAGTTCGGTGCCTCACGAGTGATCATAACGTCGTGCACGTGAGACTCGCGCAGACCGGCACCGCTGATGCGCACAAAGCGCGTCTTCTGCAATAACTCGGGAATAGTCGAGCAGCCGCAATATCCCATGCCCGATTTCAGCCCGCCGACCATCTGATAGATGATCATCGCGACCGATCCGCGGTAGGGAACTCGTCCCTCAATTCCTTCGGGAACAAGCTTCGCGAGACGATTCGATTCACCATCGGAGGCCGACACTGATGCGCTGGAATCGCTGTCGGTGCTTTGGAAGTAACGTTCACTTGATCCCTGGGCCATGGCACCGAGAGATCCCATGCCGCGATAGGACTTGAACGAGCGGCCCTGATAAAGGATCAGTTCGCCCGGACTTTCATCCGTGCCGGCGAAGAGAGATCCGATCATCACTGCGCTTGCGCCGGCGGCCAGCGCTTTGGTCACGTCGCCGGAATATTTGATTCCACCATCGGCGATGATGGGAACGCCGGAATCCTTCGTGGCGCGATACGCTTCGGCAATCGCGGTGATCTGCGGAACGCCGGCGCCAGTCACAACGCGCGTCGTACAGATCGATCCG
The DNA here is from genome assembly GCA_035945695.1 of Candidatus Sulfotelmatobacter sp. GTDB lineage: Bacteria > Acidobacteriota > Terriglobia > Terriglobales > Acidobacteriaceae > Sulfotelmatobacter. The sequence goes on from DASYZZ010000027.1 coordinate 28,027, forward strand.
GGGCCAATACCAACTTTGATCCCATCCGCACCGGCTCGAGCTAGTTCACATGCGCCGTCGAATGTGGCGACGTTGCCGGCGAGCAGTTCGACTCCCGGCAGCTTCGACTTGACCAGTTTCACTGCTTCCAAAACTTTCGACGAATGTCCGTGCGCGCTATCGATAGCGAGAACGTCGACTTTGGCTTCGGCGAGTTCCTGCGCTCGCTCGAGGAAATCTCCCGTGGCGCCAATCGCGGCACCAACGCGAAGCCGTCCGTGCGAATCTTTGGCGGCGTTCGGATATTTCAATTTCTTCTGGATGTCCTTAACTGTGATTAACCCTTTGAGGTTGTACTTATCATCGACCACCAATAACTTCTCCACGCGATGCTGGTGAAGGATTTTCTCGGCTTCATCCAGAGTGGTTCCGACCGGAACCGTGATGAGATTTTTCTTCGTCATCACGTTGTCGATTGGAATGTCAAACCTCGTTTCGAAGCGAAGATCGCGGTTGGTGAGAATGCCGACCAGTTTGCCATTCTCGGTGATCGGCACGCCGGAAATCTTGTACTTGCGCATGACCTCGAGAGCGTCCGAAACCCTGTCGGTGGGATGCATCGTCACGGGATCGACGATCATTCCGCTTTCCGACCGCTTTACCTTGTCGACCTCGTTGGCTTGCTGATCGATGGTCAAATTGCGATGGATTATGCCAATGCCGCCCTGTTGCGCAAGCGCGATCGCCATGTGCGATTCGGTCACGGTGTCCATGGCGGAGCTCACGATGGGAACATTCAGACTGATCTTGCGTGTCAGTTGCGTCTGAGTGCTGGCGTTTGCCGGGACTACATCGGAACGCGCGGGCAGAAGAAGGACGTCATCGAAGGTGAGAGCTTCTGGAACGGGAAAATGAATCATGGATTGACTCGAGGTTAAACTTCAATTTTAGAGACGTGGTGCGGTTTCTGTAAACCGTTGAAAAACGTGGGGAGAATCGGGTAAGCTGCTGAGACAAGTTTGACCCCGGCATTTCCCCCGGCCGGCCGATCCATTGAGGCAATATGAATCGTTCGTCATGGGGCAGGCGTGTGGGGAGATGTGCATCTGTTCTTTTCGCAGTACTGCCACTCTCGATCGCTCAAGACCGAACCGTTCCTACGCTTACTTTTCGTACGAGTTCACATCTTGTGCTGCTGGACGCCGTTATCACCGATAAGAACGGCAATCCAGTCCCGAGGTTGACGGCAAAGGATTTTGAGCTTAAGGAAGACGGCAAGGTTCAGAAGCTTGCCTTTGTGACGCCGCCCGGAGAACGGGAGAACCAAGCCGTTCCTCCTACGCTGCCCGCGGGAGTTTACTCCAACTCCCCACGTTATCGACTCTCCGGCCCCGCACCCATCGCTATCATTTTGGATTCGGCGAATACAACATTCAAAGACCAGTTGTACGCCCGGACCGAAATGCTGAAGTATTTGAAAGCTCAGCACAGCCCGGAGCAGCGCATCGCAATTTTTGCGCTGACTGACAAACTCTCGCTGGTTCAGGATTTCACGGGTGATGCCGCGACGCTCCAGGCAGCGTTGGAGAATCTGAATCTCACGGTACCGGAGTTGTCCAGAACTGCTTCGGGCGGAGAGGCGCAACTGCGCGACCTTCGTGTAAATGCGCAGCAGTACCAGGCGTTGGTCCAGGCCTTCGGGAAATTTCAAAGGTCGCAATCGCAGTATTCGATCGCTCGCCGCGTGGAAGTCACTTTGGATGCGATGCGACGAATCACGCGGATGCTGGGTGGCTTGCCCGGCCGAAAAAACATAATCTGGATTTCGGGTGGATTGCCTTTTACGCTTGATCCCGATGTCGCCTATAACGGCACTGAGTTGGCCGAGAACTTCCAGACTCCTATGCGAGTCACTTCCAGGTTCGGGGCGCAGGAAACTCTAACTTCTTCTCAGAGTTCGTTTTATGGGGAGAAGATTCGGGAGATTGCTTCGCAAATGGCCTATGCTCAGGTTGCGATCTATCCGATCGACGCGCGCGGGCTATTGATATCTACCTCCCAAACCGACGTAGACGTCCAGGAAACGATGAGAGAAATCGCCAGGCAGACCGGAGGCAGGGCATTCGTTAGCCGAAACGAAATCGATAACGGAATCGCTCTTACTCAGCGGGACAGAACGGCCACCTACACATTGGGTTACTATCCGGCCAATAAGAAGTTGGATCATAAATTCCGCACGATCGATGTGAAAGTTGATCATCCCGGTGTCGAGACCACTTACCGGCGCGGTTATTTTGCGGTTGAAGACACGCATCCAAGCGATGAAAAACTCGATCAGGAGCTAGCCCAGGCGTGGCAAGACGAGGCGCCGGATACATTGGTTGCGTTTGAAGCACAGCTCAGTGCCGCAGGATCCGGGAAGACCAGAGTCGATTTCCTGGTTGATGCGAACTCACTTTCAACCGCAGGCGACGCTGGTGGTAAGAAATTCGACATTGGATTCTACATAGCGGCGCTATGCCCCAAGGGCAAGGTTTTGCTTGAGAAGGGGACGAAGCTGCAGAGAGCCTTTCCAACAGATGTTTATAACCAGATGTTGCAGAAGGGTATACACATTCATCTGGAGACCGATACTCCCCCAAGCTGTCAGGAACTGGGCTTGGCTGTTAGAGACAATCGAACTGCGTATATCGGTACGCTTCGCGCTCCGCTTCCGGCAAAACCATAAACTTCGGCACCGTCGCTGTCTCAGTTCAGCGTCGCGCGTGACGCTGCTCACCTTCATTTACGTTATCGCGAACCACAAACCGGACGTTGTATTGTCCGAGCGGAGCAGTGCGAAATCCGATACCGCCGGCGTGCACTGCAGCCAGAGGGTCTCATGCCGTTCGAACGGCCGTTTGTCTTTTAGGTAACAGCGGCGTATATTAGAAAACTGAGAACTGCTGTGTACCGGCATTTGGCGAAGCACACCAGTGGGCGCAAGCCCACTTTTTAGTTGGAGCCCCGCGGTGTTGCGGCCATCCGCCAGTAAGTTATTGGATTCATGGCGCTTGACGTTGAACGTGTGCGGCAGATCGCGGACCGCGTCGCTGCCTCGAGTGGACTCGAAGTTGTGGAAGTCGAGTTCCTTGGCGGGGGCAAGGCCCGTATGTTGCGCGTTTTCCTCGACAAGCCTGCGGCAGGGAACGATCCGCTGGCGGGAGTGACGCACGAAGATTGCGCGAACTTTAGCCGCGAGTTCGGCACAATTCTCGATGTAGAGGATCTGGTGCCCGGTTCGTACACTTTGGAAGTTTCTTCGCCTGGGTTGGATCGGAAGTTGGTGAAGGCTGCAGACTTCACGCGGTTCACCGGAAGCCGCATGAAATTGATGACGCGGCAGCCGGTGAATCACAATCGGCACTTCGAAGGACGACTGGAAAGTTTTCAGGATGGCCGGTTGACGCTGGACCTGAGCGTGGCCAGCCACAAGTCGCGCAAGAAGATGGGCGACGCGGCTGGCAAGAAGGTCGAAATCGAATTCGCTAACGTGGAAAAGGCGAATCTGGTACCGGAAATCTAAGGATTGAGTAATTGGGGAATTTGGTAATTGAGTAATTGAAAGCGGGCAACCTGGTTTTCATTTACAAAATTACTCAATTACACAATTACCGAATTGTTTTCTTATGGCTAGCGAGCTCTATAACACGATCGACGCACTGAGCCGGGAAAAAGGGATTGATCCGCAGATCGTAGTCAGCGCGGTGGAAGACGCCATTGTCATGGCCACGCGCAAATACTACAAATCACAGGAAAATCTCCGTGCCAAGCTCGACAAGGATACCGGCAAGATCAGCGCCTTCGCGGTCAAGACCGTGGTAGAGGCTCCGGAGCAGGTGGAAGATCCCAACCTGCAGATCACGGTCGAAGACGCGCGCAAGGTCGATCCATCGCTCGAGGTTGGTGGAGAGCTGCAGATTCCGAAGCCCACCGAAGGAATCCTTGGCCGCATTGCCGCTCAGCTCGCGAAGCAGGTGATCTTTCAGAAAGTGCGCGAGGCCGAGCGCGACACAGTTTACAACGAGTACATCGGCCGGGTCGGGGAGATCGTCAACGCCACCGTGAAGCGCGTCGAAGGTCCGGATGTGATCTTCGACATCGGCAAAGCCGAAGCGCGCATGCCGCGTAAAGAGCAGTCGCGGCTTGAGTCGTTTGCTGTGGGTGAGCGCGTGCGCGTTGTGATTGCTCGCGTGGAACGGGCTGCAAAGGGTCCGGGCGTTGTTGTGTCCCGTGCAGCGCCGGAACTGGTCCAGCACCTGTTCCAGACGGAAGTACCCGAGATCTACGATGGAACCGTCGTGATCCGCGCGATCGCCCGGGAAGCCGGTGAGCGCACCAAGATCGCCGTCATGTCGAAGGACAAAGATGTCGACGCGGTCGGCGCCTGTGTCGGCATGAAAGGCATGCGCGTGCAGTCGATCATCCGCGAACTCCGCGGCGAGAAGATCGACATCATTGAATTCCATGAAGACGCTGTGACCTTCGCAGAAAAAGCGTTGCAGCCGGCGAAGGTCAGCCGCGTCACGGTGGTCGACAGCACTGAGAAGCATCTGGAGGTTGTAGTCGACGACAGCCAGCTCTCGCTCGCGATCGGCAAAAAAGGCCAGAATGTGCGGCTTGCCGCCAAGCTGCTGGGATGGAAGATCGACATTAAGAGCGAGGAAGAGAAGCGTCAGGAAGTCGAGCAGCAGATGGCGGCCATGGCTCCGCAGACAACGACTCCGCTGGAGAGCGTTCCGGGACTGGGTGAAGGCCTGGTCGAGAAGCTCAGTGCCGCCGGTGTAACCACGGTCGAAGCCTTGGCTGATATGACTCCGGAACAGCTCGAAGCCATCGAAGGCATCGGTCCCAAGACGGTGGAAAAAATCAGCCTCGCGGTGAATAATTACTTTGCGAGTCTGGACCCTTCTGCCCAAGAGGGCGCCGAAAATACCGAAGCGGCGGCCGGCGAAGGCGAATCCGCGACAGAACACGCTGAGCCAGTCGAGCAAGCGGCTGAAGAAACGGCTTCCGCCGAAGCAGCGGGATCCGATCAAGCGAACGAAGAAGATTCGGAGCAGAAGACGACCTCTGCTCCAGAAACAACCGAATAATCATGGCACGCGCACATACTTTCGATCGTATGCGGGTGCAACAACAAGCTGACTCCGTGAGGGCTGCGATGAAGACCTAACGCGGGGAAAAGAAAGGCCGGATGAGTAAGGTTCGAATCAACGATCTCGCCAGAGAGCTGGAAGTCAAGAGCAAGGCCATCCTTGACGCACTTCCGCATGTAGGGGTGACCGAAAAAAAGACGCATTCCAGTTCGCTGGAGGAGCACGAAGCAGAGAAAGTGCGAGCCTATATCCGCGGCTCGGCTGAATTGCAGGGATCGTCTGCGCGCACCGCGCGCCCGCTGCGCGGCGAAGAAGAAATCAAAACCAAGATTGACCTGTCGCACATCTCGCGGCCCGGCGATGTGCTGAGAGCGATCACGCAGAAGAAGGAAGCTGCGGTTGCCCCACCGAAGCCTGTAACTCCTCCGATTGTTGCGAAGCCTGCGGTAGCTCCTCCTGCGCCCCCAAAGCCCGCTGCGCCGTCCATCGTTCCGCCGAACCCGGTGGCCGCGCCCGTTGCTCCGGCGCCGCCAGTTCGAACTGTGGTTCCGCCGCCCGCCGCAGAAAAACCAGCGGCACCGCCGGTTCCGGTCACACCGCCAACAGTAACTCCGCCGCGCCCGGTTGCGCCGCCAACTCCTGCCGTCGTCACACCCTCGGCTCCAGTTGTTCCTGCGACCCCGCCGATTGCAGCATCGGCTCAGCCTGCCGCTCCAGTTGCTCCTCCGAGGCCCGCAGCACCTCCAGTTCAGGCCGCTCCGCAGCCTCCTGCCCCCCGCATGATCGTTCCGCAGACCGGGCCGCGTCCTGTTTATAAAGCTCCGCCACCCCGGCCTGCTGCTCCAGTTTCTGGATCGCCCGTGGGAACGCGTCCTGCACCCGGCAGACCCGTTCCAGGCCAGCCAATTTTCCAGCGCCCACGTCCGCAAGGGCCAGGCGCACCCGGTGCGCCGCGTCCGCCGCTCCGTCCGGGCGAACGCCGTCCGATGCATCCCACCCGCTCTACTCCTACAGGCCCGCGCCCGATCGGTGTCGGGCCCGGACTCCCGCCGCCGGGACCGGTACGCCCCGGCAGCCGTCCGGGAGGACCTGCGCGCAGGCCTGGTCAGCGTTATGTTCCGCGCGGAGTAAAAGAAGGACCGATGAAGGGCTACGTTCCGCCGCCACGCATGGTGGTGTCGAACGAGCCGCTGCCGATCACGCGTAACATCACGATCACGGAAGGGATCAGCGTAAAAGATCTCGCCGAGAAGCTCGACATTCGTGCAAAGGACCTGATTTCCCGTCTTCTTGCGCGTGGCGTGTTCGCGACGATCAATCAGACTCTTGATGCCGAACTCGCCAGCGAAATGGCACGCTTCTTCGGCGCCGATACAAACGTGATCACGTTCGAAGAGCAGGCCGCGAAAGATATCGATGCTGCCGCGGCTGCCGGAGAAGAATCTGCGACTGAGGCCGTGCCGCGTCCGCCCGTCGTCACGATCATGGGCCATGTCGATCATGGCAAGACGACGCTGCTGGATTCGATTCGCGCCACCAACGTTGCGGAAGGTGAAGCCGGAGGCATCACGCAGCACATCGGCGCGTACAAAGTTCGTATCACGGACAAAGATTCGCCGGCATATGGCCGCGAAATTGTTTTCCTCGACACTCCGGGTCACGAAGCGTTCACCCGCATGCGGTCACGCGGAGCGAAGGCCACCGATATTGTTGTGCTCGTCGTCGCTGCCGACGACGGCGTCATGCCGCAGACGCTCGAAGCCATCGATCACGCGCACGCGGCCGAGGTTCCAATCATCGTCGCCGTTAACAAGATCGACAAGCCTGACGCGCTGCCCGACCGTGTCAAGAAACAGCTGGGCGATCGCGGACTCGTCCCCGAAGAATGGGGCGGCAAGACCGTCTTCGTCGATGTTTCGGCCAAGAAGAAAACCAATCTGAACCTGCTGATGGAAATGATCTGCCTCGTGGCGGATCTGGCCGAACTGAAAGCCACTCCTGAACGCGCAGCTACCGGCGTGGTGCTCGAAGCGAAACTCGATCGCGGGCGCGGACCCGTTGCCACGGTGCTTGTCCAGAACGGTACGCTCAATGCCGGCGACAATTTTGTTGTTGGCAATGTTTTTGGCAAAGTGCGGGCTATGTTCGACGATCGCGGCGCTGCACTCGAGTCCGCTCCGCCTTCGACACCAGTCGAAATCCTAGGGTTGGAAAATCTGCCGCAGGCCGGAGATCAATTCGTCGTGGTCGCTGATCGCGATAAGGCGCGCGGTATTTCAGAATATCGTGAGCAGAAGGCACGCGAAGCCACGCTGGCGAAGAGTTCTCGCGTTTCCCTCGAAGGGCTGGCTGAGCAGATCAAGACCGCGGGTACCAAGGAACTGAACATCATCCTGAAGGGCGATGTCCAGGGATCGGTCGAAGTGCTCAGCGATCTTCTCTCCAAGCTCTCAAACGACAAGGTTCGTTTGAAGCTGCTGCGTTCCGGTGTTGGCGCGATTACCGAAAGCGACGTGCTTCTCGCGTCGGCTTCGAACGCGATCATCATCGGCTTCAATGTTCGTCCCGAGCGCAAGGCGCAGGAACTCGCTGAGCAGGAAGAAGTCGATATTCGCCTGCACTCGATCATTTACGAATTGCAGGACGAGATCAAGCGCGCCATGACCGGCTTGCTTGAGCCGACGATCAAGGAAACGTATCAAGGACGCGCCGAAGTTCTGGAAACTTTCCGCATTCCGAAAGTTGGAACTGTTGCCGGATGCCGCGTGCTGGATGGAACCATCAAACGCGATTCCGAAGTGCGTCTCTTGCGCGACAACGTTGTTGTGTTCAAAGGCAAAGTCGGGTCATTGCGCCGTTTCAAGGATGACGCCCGGGAAGTTACCAGCGGAATGGAGTGCGGCATCTCCATCGCCAATTATGGCGACGTCAAGGTTGGCGACGTGATCGAGGCGTTTGCGATAACGCGGGTCGCCGCAGAAGTAATTGCATAATGCAGTGGATAGTGATTAGTGGCTGGCACTGGGATGTTTTTTCGAGGCACTAATCTTGCTATCCCTCTCGACTGCATGCCGATCGCTTTTCTCACGCTCGAACTTCATATCGAAGCTGCGCAATCGCTCAAAGATCGGCGCCAGGTCGTGCGCAGCCTGAAAGATCGGTTGCGCACGAACTTCAACATATCAGTGGCTGAACTGGATGGAGCTGAACTGTGGAATCGCGCCACCATCGGTGTCGTCAGCATTTCGCAGTCGCGGGACTATCTCGACGGTCTTATGAAGAAAGTGGAGAGCGCCGCCACTCGTATCGCTAACAATAATGGCGCTGAGATTGCCGATTCGTTTGTCGAATATTTTTGATGTGCTTCGTTGTTGTTCTTGATTCGTTCAGTGCTGCTAACGTCTTGTTAACTCCAGACTTATAACATTTGCGTCGCTATCGGCGACGGAATTGGGACCGCTTCTTGTCGAACAGATCGACATTTAGACCTCCATTTCTGATATTCTCAAGCGTTTTACCTGAGGTGGACTGTGGAGAAGCGCGGACTCAAGCACCATCGCGGACGGGTCGGCGAGGCTCTGCGCGAAGAGATTGAAACTCTGGTTGAAGGAGAACTGGCCGACCCGCGCATAGGTCTGGTGAGCGTGACCTCAGTCCACGTGGCGGATGATGGTCGCTCTGCCGAAGTCTGGGTGAATGTCGAAGGCGATGACGTTGAGGCAGACCGCAGTCTCGAAGGCCTCGAAGCCGCGCGCGAGTATATTCGCCATGAACTCGTCGAACGCCTGCGCATCAGACGCGCTCCTGAATTGTATTTTCGCCTTGACCGCGCCGAGCAAGCCAAAGCGCGCGTTGAGGAATTGCTAGAGCGGTCCAAGAAACGCTCGAAGCCACCAAAGGACGCAAGTGGAAAGAAGCCGTAGCGACATGCTCGAAGATGTACTCCGGCAGATCGGACAACACGAACGATTCGTGTTGACGTCACACGCTCGTCCGGATGGCGACGCGGTCGGATCGGCTCTCGCGTGTTGCCAGGTGCTTCGCGCTATGGGTAAACATGCCGATGTGATCATGCACGACGGCGTGCCGAGAATTTACCGCTCCCTTCCTTATGCAGATCAGGTTGTGCAGTCGAGCAAGGTGCTTGGAAACTACGAAGCGGCGATCATTCTCGAGTGCGACAGCATTCACCGCACGCGTCTCGAGGGCCTGGAGAATCGATTTCTTATCAGTATCGATCACCATGCCAGTGGTCGGCCTTTTGCGCACGTGAACTGGATTGATCCGCATGCCGTCGCGACCGCGGAGATGGTGTTCCGGCTTGCCCGCGAAGCGGGTGTGAAGTTCTCCCCTGAAATCGCGACGTGCCTCTACACTGCGCTGATGACTGATACGGGTTCCTTCATGTTCCAGGGGACGAACGAAAATACTTTCGCGCTGGCTCGGGAGTTGGTTCTGGCGGGCGCGGATCCTGCCTACTGCGCGCGCGGAATCTACTTTGCGCACTCAGCTGCCAAGATTCGCCTGCTCGGGGAAGCCCTACGCAATCTCAGTCTCGAGGGCCATATCGGCTATGTATGGGTGACGCAGAAACAGATGGAGCGATGCGGCGCAGCCGAAGAAGACTGCGAAGGCCTGGTGAATTATGTTCTCTCGATTGGCGGAGTCGAGGTTGCCGCGTTCTTCCGTGAGTTGCCCGACGGGCGCTACCGGGTCAGCCTTCGCAGCAAAGGCAAACTCGATGTCGCCCGCGTCGCGGAGAGTTTTGGAGGAGGCGGCCATGAGTGCGCCAGTGGGTGCTCGCTGGATGGGCCGCTGGCAGAAGCGGTCCGCCAGGTAATACTGCAATTGGGACGGGGACCTTCCATACAATAGGAAGTCTTAATTTCTGATTGTTGAATCCGGGATTGCCGCGCAGGAGTTTTCACTCGACAATCAACATTCAAAACTTCTCAAAATGACCGCCCGCACCCGTACCGACCTGCTGCTCCTCGCCGGTTTCTGCGCTTTTCTTTTCTTTTACGGCTTAGGAGCGTTCGGCCTCATCGGCGCCGATGAACCGCGATATGCGCAGGTTGCGCGCGAAATGCTCGACCATCACGACTGGGTGACGCCCATTCTCAGTGGTCAGCCCTGGCTGGAGAAACCGCCGCTCTACTACTGGCAGGCGATGGTAGCCTACAGCATCTTTGGGGTCAGCGATGCGGTGGCGCGAATCCCATCCGCGTTCGATGCGACGCTGCTCGTCATTGCGGTCTATCTGTTCTTCCGGAAATTTCGGCGCGGCATCGAAATCGATGCGGCACTGATTGCCGCCTCCTGTGCCGGCGTCATCGGTTATGCGCGCGCAGCTTCGACCGACATGCCGCTGGCCGCCGCGTTCAGCATCGCCATGCTCGCATGGTGGACGTGGCGCGAAAGCAGCAACCGGATCTACCTGGCATGGTTCTATATGTTCATCGCTCTCGGCATGTTGGCAAAGGGCCCTGTTGCTCCATTCCTGGCGGGAGTTATCGTTATCATTCTCGCCGCCGCAAGCCGCGACTGGCGCTTGATTCCGAAGACGCTTTGGTTGCCGGGGATTGGAATATTCTGCGCGGTCGCGTTGCCCTGGTACATTCTGGTTCAGCTGAGAAATCCGCAATTTTTTCGCGAGTTCATCCTTCAGCATAATCTCGAACGCTTTTCAACGAATCTCTATCACCATCCGGAGCCATTCTGGTACTACGTGCCTGTGATCGCGTTGGCTCTGGTGCCTTGGGTCGTCTTCGTGATAGCGGCGATCGCGCAGTCGTTGCGCGTGTGGTGGGCGGAGCGAGCAGCGGTACGGGAAGACCGCGAACTGCAGTTCAGGGTGTTTGCCTGTTGCTGGCTCTTGGCGCCAGTTGTCTTTTTCTCGTTCTCGCAGTCGAAGCTTCCGGGCTATATTCTTCCGGCGGTTCCGGCGGGTGCCATTCTTCTAGCCGCTTATCTGTTCAACAAGTTCGAGCAGGAATCTTCTGTTTCTCGGTGGCTGGTCCTCGCACACGCACTGGTTGGGTGTGCGCCGGTCGTGCCGGCGATTCTGATTGGATACATCGTCACGCAGAATCGACTTCCGCCGGGGAAGCCCGCCACATATGCGACCGTGATTGCGCTTGCCCTCTGCGTAGCGATCGCGTGGACGCTTGCCGGCCGACTGCGCCTGCGATTGCTTCGATTCCTGACGCTGATCCCGGTTGTTCTCGCCGTGGCGGCCGTCTTGAAAGTTGGCTCGACCGCTATTGACCAGAAACTCTCTACTCGTCCATTGGCAGTAGAACTGGTAAGTGTCGAAACTCACAAGTTGCCAGTAGCCGTATTCGGCACATCGCGCGAGGTGGAGTATGGGCTGGCGTTTTACCGGGATCAGAGAATCTACCGCTACGAGTCCGGAGAGATTCCCGCCAGTGAGCATCTGCTGGTAGCCCCGTCCACGTGGATGGATAATGTCGATAAGATCACGACAGGTCGACGCGTGACATGGCTAGGGCACTACGCTCCGCAAGGTCTTGAGTATTTCTGGGTGTCGGCGGTGGGCGCCCAGCGCTAGGTCGTTTGTCCGTCGCGTATACGTACAAATCGGTCGTAGACCCAGAGTAAGACGGCGGTAACGAGTCCGACAACTGTCACGGTCCACCAGATCAAGGCCGGTTCGTGCCGCACTTCGCCGAATACATGGAGCAGCGTTCCTCCAAACCAGCCTCCGATCAGCGATCCGATTCCGATCGGCAGGAAAGCAAATCCCATGTATGTACCCTGCTGACCGGGTGGCGCCAGCCGGGAGATGTATTCGTAGTAGCGCGGTGATTGTGTAATCTCTCCCAGCGCTAAAACGAACAAAGAGAAAATTGCTCCCCACACCGTCGGCTGCAGCGCGAGGATGATCCACGACAGAGAAGTCACGATCGTGCCCAGAATCACCGCCGGAAACGCGGGAATCTTACGCGTTAGCAGATTGATTGCAACGGTCAAGCAGATCACGGTTAGGCCGTCGGTCACGAGAATCTTTTCCACATCCGCAGCCGGGCTGACAAATTCATGGATATAACCAGGCAGGCTGATGTATTGCTGCCAGAAGACAACCCAGTATCCGGTGAAGATCACCAGAAACCACATGAACTTGCTGATACCGATCAGCGCAAGCACCAGCAATGCCACCCAGACCCACCACGGAACGTTCCATTCCGGCCGGACCCACAACGCGATCCTCAAAGCCACTGCCACTCCAAGAACGGGCAATACGAGTTTGTAGTTTCCGAGAACCGTGCAGAAGTTATGCGCCACTTGGGCGATCGAGGGGGGAGGCGCATCCCCCGCTTTCCGCGGCTCGCGAAAAAAAATCAGCACGACAAAAAACATCGCGAATACGCCGACCGCGCCAAGCCGATACACATTTTCCACGCCGAGATTGCGGTGCGCCCATGACGCATACAACGGCCCCAATGCCCCCCCAATGTTGACCATGGTGTAATAGATGGAGTAACCGATGGAGCGGATTTTTTCATTCGAGGCACGGGCCGTCGTACCGACTACGGACGGTTTCACCAGCGCAATCCCCAGCGCGGGAAGGATCAGGATGAATCCGACAAATAATCCCAGGGGTACGGCATTGCGAATTGGTCCGAGCCACGGGGCTCCGATAGAGCCGATCAGAAAATAAGCAACGCCGAGAATCAGGTATGCGATCGAAAGAGCACGACGAAAGCCAAGCCGGTCCGCCGCGGCTCCGCCGAAAATCGCCAGAAACCACACCATGCCGCCGAAGATTCCCGTCAGCGTTCCAGTTTGCTCAGTAGAGAAATTGAGCTTTTCTTGCAGATAAAGCGCCAGCGAAGCGAATGCTCCGTAGTAGGAGAGGCGCTCAAAAATTTCGGTGATGTTGGCGATCCAGAAGGGCCGCTCGAATCCGGTGAAAACCTCGTGGACACGTTCAGAGAAGGTCAAAATCGCTCCTGTGCTGCGTGCGCTGACACCTGCTGCTGCGCTCAACCGGCCAATCGCTCACGCACGTATTGAGCAGTCACTCCAGTCACTCGAATTACTTTGTTGCGGCTGGTTTGTCCGGACGCAATGGTAACGGAAGATCTGGGCACCTTCAAAATCTTAGAGAAAAACTCGATACAGGCATCGTTGGCCCGCCCCTCGACCGGAGGCGTCGTCAGCGAAATCTTCAATGCGTCAGCTATTTCGCCCGTGATCGCATTCTTGTTAGCTCGCGGATGCACTTTGACCGCGAAAGTGACGCCCCACGTATGCCGATTAACAGAGAACAATCGCTCACCTGTTTTCCGGAAGGGGATCTCTACGCGTTCTCCCTGTCGCCGAAAATCGCGGTTCCCACCCGCACGCACGTTGATCCTTCTTCAATCGCAATTTCGAAGTCGTGCGACATGCCCATCGAAAGCACATCCATGCAAATCGATGGCAGTTTCTTCGCCGCAATCGCGTCCCGAACTTGCCGCAGCTTGCGAAAGAAAGGGCGCGCATCCTCGGGATCTTCTGTGTATGGAGGCACAGTCATTAGCCCGCGAAATTCAAGAGCGTCCAAGCGCGGAGCAGCTTGAAGCAATTGCTCGAGTTCGGAAGAATCCATTGGAACCCCGCTCTTTGCCGCCTCACCGCCCACGTTTATCTCAATCAGCACAGGCAAAGTCTTTTTCAACCCGAGGGCCGCCGCGTTTAGCCTGTCGGCCAGTTTCAGTGAGTCAACCGAGTCGATCTCCCTGAACAGTTCGGTTGCCTTTGCAGCCTTATTGCTTTGCAGATGCCCGATCATGTGCCACTCGGAGTTCGTCAGGTCCGATAGTGCTGAGGCCTTTCCTGCGAACTCCTGCACGCGATTTTCGCCGAACAGGCACAACCCGGCTTCGTAAGCTTCGCGAATTGTCTCCGGAGGATGCGTCTTCGTCACCGCCATCATCGACACCTCGTCCGGTGAACGTCCGGCGCGTCGTGCGGCGGCGTGAATCCGTTCGCGGATTGCGGCGATGTTGCTTGATATCGACATACGAATGGCAGAAAACCACAAAGGACACAAAGTAGCACGAAGAAATTCTTTTGTTTTCGCTTCGTGTTACTTCGTGTCCTTGGTGGTTGAAAGGCGTTACATAATCGCCGTCGGCGGCGCTGGTTCATCCGGACTACCCGCGTTCGCCAGTGGGACGCGAATCATGACGAACACGAGTATCGCCAGCGCAGCCAGTGCCGCCCAGATCGAAGGCGTCCAGTGAACAAGCGTGACGTCCCGGCCCGAACCGACGAGGCCGGCAATGACCAGGCCGCACAATGCTTCTCCGGCGATCAGACCTGACGCCGTTAGTACTCCGGCGTTGTCTACGCGCGCCTTCTGCGCATCGTTAAGACCTTGGCGGTCGCGAATCTGATCTGTCACCCAGCGGATGATGCCGCCGACAAAAATTGCGAATGTGGTTCCCAACGGCAGATACATTCCGACCGAAAAAAGCATCACACTCTTCACTTCGATCATGATCATCGCGATCCCGAGCAGAATGCCGACCACGACCAGAGGCCATGCCATGTCGCCGCCGACGATACCTTTCGACAGCATCGCCATGAGGCCAGCTTGAGGCGCGGGAAGAGCGTTGCTGCCGAAGTGATACGCTTTATCGAGCACAGCCAGGGGAACGAACAATACAAGCGACGCCACGACAATACCGAACAAATCGCCGATCTGCATTTTCGCAGGGGTACCGCCCAGGATGTGACCCACTTTCAGGTCCTGCAGCATCTCGCCGGCTACGGCCGAAGACACGCAGATCACGGCCGCAACGCCCAGCACCGCGGCAACACCGCCTGACCCTGAGACACCTAGCGCAACCATCAACAACGCGGCAATCAACAATGTGCACAACGTGAGCCCTGACACGGGATTGTTTGACGAACCGATCAAACCCACGAGGTTGCCGGAAACAGCGGCGAAGAAGAATCCGATAATAATCATCACTCCAGCCGCGACCAGGGATCCCGAGATGATTTTCGAACTTGTGAGATTTCCGGCTCCGCTGATGAAGTAGTAGTACAGCACGATCATGGCGACGAATACCACCGCCACGCCGGAGAAGATAGCTTTTGCAGGAAGGTCACGTTCGATGCGGCTGGTCGCCGCGTGTGCGGCCGCTGATTTCTTCAGATCGGAGACCGCGCGGCTCATCCCTACTCCCAATTGCTTCCGCATCTTGAAGAGTGTGTAAGTTGCTCCGACTAGCATTCCCCCGACCGCGATCGGACGAACGATGGAGAAATAGATCGCGCTCGCCAACAGTTCCCACTCGATCGGTTTTCCGGGCTGTGCAGCCTGAATATAAGGACCAACTGTAAAAGTCAAAAGCGGAACCAGGAGTCCCCACGCCAGCACGCCGCCAGCAAAGTTCAGCGCCGCAAGTCGCGGCCCGATAATGTATCCCACTCCGAGATAGGCCGGGCTGATATCGGGCGCGCTGAATAGTGTCGCTCCGCCTGTGACCGTCGTCGCGACGTTCGGATTTGTTCCGGTACGAAGGAGCAGCTTCTTGCCAAGATCACTGATCTTCATGTGCAAAGTATTGCTTGCACTGAAAACGTTGACTGCGCCGAGCAGATACATGAATCCGCCGAACCCCATGTTGGCGAACAGAATCTTTGCCGCCTTGGCGCCTTGCTGTCCGGCTTTATGGATTTCTGAGGCGGCGACGGATTCGGGATAAGGGAGTTCGGGATCTTCCACCATTACGCGGCGAAGCAGCGTCACGAAGAGAATGCCGAGCGTGCCGCCGATCAGCATCAGAGCGACCGATTTCCAGTACTCCTGCCGGGTGAGACCGGGCCAGAGTCCTGCCATCACGAACGCCGGAATCGTAAACACGGCGCCGGCTGCAACCGATTCGCCGATCGATCCGACGGTTCGGGCGATATTTTCTTCCAGCAAAGATCCTTTCAATAGCCGAAGAATCGCCATGCCAATCACGGCTGCGGGGTACGTCGCAGCGATTGTCATTCCGGCTTTCAGGCCAAGATAGGCGTTTGCCGATCCAAGAATCGCGGTGAGGACGAGCCCGATCAGCAATGCCCGAAACGTGAACTCTCTCATCTCCATCGTTTCGGGGACGTAGGGGACGTGCTTCTTTCTTGCGGGAAGCTCTGAAACGGGGCTACTCATATGTGGATCCTTTTAGGGCGTGGGATGGGACCAGATTCGTCTGCGTTGCCTTACTGGACAGACTCAAACACCAGAACGGCGCAAGGTAGCACGCGGCACGGGGCTAAGACAAGTGCGTCAATCCGGCATTGGGATTGCCGGCTATTTTACTCAAGGCCTCAGAGACGACGCTCGTCTGGTGGAAAAATGAGCCGGAATAGACTTGACGCATCCGCCGCGCTCGTTCACGGCGTTAGCCACACCTAGGCTGACTTTTTCTCCGTTCGAGCTCCGGGCTTGTTCAGGATCTGCTCCTCAATCGCGCGGTCCAGTTCGCGCATTAATTCTGCCATTTTTCGCGGATCGTATTCGCGCGATGCTTCTTCGGCAATCACGCGCCAGGGGCGGGGAATCTTGCTTCCAGGATCGTCCGTCACGACTGCTACTCCCGTGAGATTCAAGAATGTATCACTGACGATATGGAGCCAAGGTTAAGACCTTTGTGTTGCACCTGTATCAATACAACCCTGAACGTGTGCAAATGTTCTGACCCGCTTGATATAGAATGGGAACAATCTGTTCTTCGCCCCTCGTCAGCTTTCTATTTCTGAGGTGCCAGTCTTATGAGTAGCTCCCCCGATGGACCGTTTTCCCAGCCCTACCAGTGCCGTGACTGCGGCAGCGAAACCGGCTTTCGTTCGCGCCGCCGTTCTTTGATGGAGCGTTTCATTCTTCCGCTTTTATTGCTTAAACCCGTACGTTGCGGCGAGTGTTTCCGCCGCGATTACCGTTTTATCTTCACCCGGGTGCGGGAGCGGTTCTCGTCGGGAGTTCATCCGATTCCGGTCAAGAGCACGGCATCGTCCAACCGGAACGTTGCCTAGGTGTGGTGATCGCCGCTATACTGCTGTTTTACCGGCGTTCACCCGCGGATTTAACAGGAGGCCGTCTTCAGCAGTAGCGAGGACCGAATCCGGACTGGCTTGGCCAGGGCTGCAGTAGCCAGGCACTCTATTGTTTTCAGGCGGGTATCGTTCGGTCGGGCTGGCCTGATGGCCCGAGGTATCGCCGAGAGTCTCTTCTCCGTTCTCTTTCCTTCTGCCTGCCGTATTTGCGGGCTTCCGTTATTGAATATTTCGCGCCTACCCGTCTGCCCTGATTGTCTGGGCAGAATTGAGCCGGTATCCGGCAAGGTGTGCTCGGTATGCGGCGAGCGGGTTCTTTCCGCGTACGCGGGAACCGACGCGGAAAGCTTTCAGGACTGTCCCGTGTGCCGCCGGATCGAGCGGCCATTTGAGCGAGCAGTGGCATATGGAAGCTACGACGGCGGACTGCGCGAACTGATCCACCTTTTGAAATACAACGGGGTGAGCCCAGCCGCCAGCGTGCTCGGCAGAATGCAGGCGGAGGCGCTGATCCCCCTGCACGCGGCGTTTAAGCAGGGGAAAGTGCTCGTGATTCCGGTGCCCCTCTACAAAGGAAAGCGCCGGCAACGGGGATTCAATCAGGCGGAACTGATCGCGCGAGCCGCTCTCAAGGCGAGCGCTCTTCGCGACCGGTTTGAACTTGCTTCGAACATTCTCCTGCGGACACGGGAGACGCACTCGCAGATCGGCTTAACCAGCCATCAACGGCGCGAAAACTTGCGCGGAGCCTTTGCCGTGCCGCGTGCCGCACAAGTCCCTGGCCGCGAAGTGCTTCTCGTAGATGATGTCTATACAACAGGTACGACAGTTTCCGAGTGTTCCCGGGTCTTGCGGCGCGCAGGGGCTGCCCGGGTATGGGTCGCGACTGTAGCCAGAACGCAGAAACTGGCATCTAAATACTTTGAAATGGAAGGTTTCAAAGTTTCACGGTTTCAAGGTTTCAACGAGAACATTGAGTTGGCGGATACTCCGGAAACTTTGAAACGCTGAGAGTTTGAAACTTTAGATTTTATGTCATTACGCATGGAACACGATGCAGGATCCCGGCACGCCGCCGGCCTGTTCACGTCGGCGGCACCCCACCGCGCCGGCGACGGCCATGCTCTGCTTGCGCCCGTGCTTGTGTTGAACGCTTCCTACGAGCCGATTAACGTTTGCGCTGCTCGCCGCGCTCTCGTGCTCGTGCTCAAGGGAGTGGCGATGACGGAAGAAGAGAATGGACATTTCCTGCACTCCGCACGGGTAGCGATGCGGTTGCCTTCGGTGATCCGTCTCCTGGAATACCGGCGCATTCCACATCAGAGCCGCGCTCTGTCGCGGAAGAATATCCTGTTGCGCGACCGCAATACCTGCCAGTACTGCGGAACCGTCCTCGCATCGAGCGAACTGACGCTCGACCATGTGATCCCGCGCTCTCGCGGAGGCGCATCGACCTGGGAAAATCTCGTCGCCTGCTGCCACCCCTGTAACCGTCGCAAGGGCAACCAGTCTCCTACAGAGGCCAGCATGAAACTAATGCGCGAGCCACGAGCCTTCAATCTCCACACCAGCCGCCACATCATGCGCCTGATGGGCCGCTCCGACGACAAGTGGAGAAAGTATCTGTTCTACTAAAGTTTCAAAGTGGGAAAGTTTCAAGGTTTCAAAGTGGGAAGACAGTCCGACCTTCTTTAACGAAATCCTTTGAGGACCGGGGGGGCTCCGCTTTACACTTCTCGGTGGCGCGCCCCTATCGTGAATTGTTCGTCTGGGAAAAGCTAGGGCAATCGAGCTGCACGTATATCAGTCCACGGATCAATTCCCGCGATCTGAACTTTACGGACTAACCTCGCAGATGCCAGAGCAGCTGTCTCTGTCGTTTCCAACATATCGGAAGGCCAAGGCAGGCTTACATCCGGAGAGTTTCTACATTTCCTAGGTCAGGCGATAGGTTCCTTGTGGAACTCGACGCTCAACTCCTGATCGCCTCAGACTTGACGTATCTTCAGTCGAATCGACATCAAGTTCTGTCTCAAGAGATCTATCAGGTACTAGGGATGTTGAATCGACTAATCGAATCCCTACGGCGAAAGCGTACTGGTCGAACCTTTCGAAGTTGCTGTCGCCGAGAAGACTTTGACACCTTGAAACTTTACCTTTACTGCGGCTTCTGCGGCTGATCTGGCGGCGTCGTCTGTCCCGGCTTCTTCTGCGCGTTCGGAATTTCCTTGCCTTCATACAGAATCCTGGAGTTCGCGCCGAACCTCTTGTAGTCCTCGTACTTCACGATTTCCTTGATGTGGACGTCTTCCAGATTGAAGTGCAGTTCGTCGTCGGCCTTTGTGTAAACGGGGAACCAGTATTGGCCGTCGATCTGCTGGCGCCATGTCGTAAATTTTGGGAACAGGTTCTGATTGTCGGTTTTCTTTTTGACTTCGCTGCACGGCTTGTTGTTGCACAGGTCTGGGACCGTCTTGCCATAGGTCTTGACGATCTGCAGATCGTGGTCGTCGACCCATACCCGTCCCTGGAAATAGCGCTTCTTGCCCTCAATTTTCTTGGGAGCGATATCGAAGACGTAGCAATGCAGCTCATCTTCCTGCTGCTGGCCTGCGTAAATGATGTTGTATTCGGGAAGCTGGTCGGCGGTCAGAACAAACGGCAGCATGTGCCGGATGTCCTGCATGTCTTCTTCCGACATGTAAATCTTGGTCAGGCTCGACTGCGGCGCAAACACGACGTTCTCCAGGCGGTGGCCCTTGTCGTCGAACATTACGTCGAAGACCTCGCGATATTCGCCATCGACCGTATCGCCATCGAGAGTCTGGACTTTTACGTCCTGGCGATAGGTGTACTGATCGCGGGCCTTGGAAAATTCCGTTTCCTTCTCGGCGAAACGCTTGATGATCTCGTCGGGAGTGATGCCTTTGGGTTGCGTGTTTTCGAGAGGGCCTTCCTGAGCAAACGCGGGCAGCGCTGCCAGGCTGCACACAAGCAGCGAGACGGAAACCAGAAACCGGGGAACCTTCATTGTTCTAGTTTATCTAAAGTTGAGGTGCGATTGGCGGAGACGTAACCTGCGACTGCCCGGTCGAACCGGATCACTGGCAGGTTGCGTCTCCACAGGAGCAGGCACCGCGGCGACCCCACCCTCCAACCCCTCTCCGCTCAGTGAGGCCGGAGGGAAGGGTGCTGCAGTTCTGCCACTCAGTTGGATGCTCGGCTTCGGAAGAGGTTGCCGGAGGGGAACGGGCATGTCGGGTCGAGGCAACGTGAGGTTGTTATGGCAAATTCGCTGTTTACAATCGGATGCCAAAACAATGTCCAGTTGTTGAGTAAGGCAGTTGATGTAGGGCTTGGATGCTCTGAGTAGCGAGCTTGGCCTTGCCCTGCTAAACTCATCCGTTTGCCTTATGAACTTGCGCAGAGACGCTGCTTTGCTGCGTCCGGCCTCATGATCGGCAGGAGTGCCGCAGCGGCAAGACGTTCGAGGCAAGGTCTCTAACAATTGCGTTTTGGAGGTGCAATCGTGCGCCGTCTTCTTGTTTCTCTTCTCGCTGTGTTTCTTGCTCTTCCCGCTTTTTCGCAGGCCAAGCATCCGTTCACGTTTGAAGACATGATGAAGCTGAAGCGTGTCGGCGATCCGCAGGTCTCGCCGGACGGCAAATGGGTGATCTTCAGCGTTGTCGATGTCGATCTCGCGGCCAACACGAGGATCCCGCATGTATGGATCGTGCCGACCGCCGGAGGGCAAGAGCGCGAGATCATCGCCGATCAGGACGCGGACCGTCCGCGCTGGGCTCCGGACGGGAAACGCTTCGCGTTTCTGTCGACGAAGGAAGGTGGTTCGCAGGTTTGGATCGCGGATTTTGATGGCGCACTCGGAGGAGTGACCGCTGTTCGCCGGCTGACCTCCATCGCAACGGAGGCCGGTGGAGAGACATGGTCACCGGACGGGGCACATATTCTTTTCGCTTCCGATGTTTATCCCGAGTGCGATGGCCAGGCTCAGGCTGAAGCCGACTGCAATGCGGCAAAACTGAAGGACAGCGAACAGTCAAAGGTAAAGGCGCTGATATTCACTCATCTGCTTTACCGTCATTGGGACGCCTATAAAGAAGGCAAACGGACGCATCTATTCGTTACGGCCGCCCCTCCCTCGCTTGAGGCTGGGAGAATCGAGCGCGCGAGCGAAATGATTGGCGGTCCGCCACGCGACCTCACGCCAGGGGACTACGATGCACCGGTGTTCTCGCTCGGCGGGCAGGATGACTACGCTTTCTCGCCCGATGGGAAGGAAATCTGTTACGCCTCGAACCACGACAAGAATCCGGCGGCTTCGACCAACAATGATTTGTGGATCGTTCCGGTCACCGGAGGTGCCGCGAAGAACATCACCGCCGACAATCCAGCGAGCGACACGTCGCCGCTGTACTCGCCCGATGGACGCTACATTGCCTACCGCGCCCAACAGCGTCCCGGATACGAGAGCGACCGCTTCCGCCTCATGCTCTACGATCGCAAGACGGGGGAAAAGAAGAACCTCACAGAGGAATTGGACGCATGGGTCGGGACATTTACGTGGTTCCCAAGTTCGAAGATCTTGTTTTTTGTCACTGAGCATGCGGGTGCTGCGGCAATTCGGTCTATTGCAATTGATCAGGAGTTCAAAAGAATCCCGCCATCGGCGGCGGATGTTCAACGCGGCTTCGTAGGATATGAGCCTCTATCCACACCCGGGCTTCTAACCTTGCCTTTCGGGTATTCCGACGATCTAGCGTTCACGAAGGACGGCAAAACACTTCTTGTTACAAACATGTCGGTCAAGCACCCAATCGAGATCTACCGGCTGCGGATCGATCAGCATCCGGTCGCGCAAGAACCGGTCACACACTTCAACGACAGCGTCCTCTCCCAAGTCGACATGCAGCCTCTCGAGCCCTTCTGGTTCACGGGAGCCCACAGCGACAAGGTTCAAGGCTTCATCGTCAAACCGCCGAACTTCGACGCCTCGAAGAAATATCCCGTCAAGTTTCTCATTCACGGCGGGCCCCAAGGGGCCTGGGGAGACGACTGGTCGTATCGGTGGAATCCTGAACTGTTCGCGTCACCAACCTCCTCGCAACCCTCGGGATACGTCGTCATCATGATCAACTTCCACGGCTCGACCGGATACGGGCAGAAGTTCATTGACGCGATCAACGGCGACTGGGGCGGCGCTCCGTTTGAAGACCTGATGAAAGGTCTCGACTACGCCGAGCAAACCTACCCATTCATCGACAAGAACCGCGAGTGCGCGCTGGGCGCCAGCTATGGCGGATACATGGCCAACTGGGTCCTCGGGCACACAGACCGCTTCAAGTGCATCGTGACGCACGACGGCATGTTCAACGCCGAGTCGGCCTGGGGATCGACTGAAGAACTCTGGTTCAACGACTGGGAGTTCAAAGGGACTCCCTATACGAATCGTGCGCTGTACGAGAAGTGGTCGCCGCACCAGTACGCGACGAACTTCAAGACTCCGACGCTGGTCGTCCACGGACAGCGCGACTATCGCCTCGACGTGAGCGAAGGGTTCCAGCTTTTCACTACGTTGCAAATGCTAGGCGTCCCGTCGAAGATGCTGTACTTCCCGGACGAAGGCCACTTCGTGCTCAAGCCTCAGAATTCGCAGCTCTGGTACAAGACGGTCAACGATTGGGTTGACCAGTGGACGAAGTAAGGCAATGTTGATTATCGAGTTTTGATTGTTGAATGAAAAACCGATGCTGTTGGCGTTTGGTTTCTATTCAACAATCAACAATCAAAATTCACCATTTCTCGCCACCCTATCGAAGGCCTGTGACGGGGCGCCGCTTGAAGCTCACGCCGGTTTGCGGCGGAAGCAACCAGAGCGGGGCATCGATCGTGGCGGATGTTCCAGCCGTGATTCCGACATCGACTTCGAGAGGCGGGCTGAATCCTCCACTGGAGGGCGTCAGCGTCGCGAGCCCATTGGCGTCTGACGTGGCATTCGTCTGACTGACTTGCAGGATCACCGGCATCGACGGATTGCCAGGATTCGTTTCGCCATTCCCCGGCACGGGCACTACTCCTCCCGAACGCAAGACCGTGGTAAGAAAAACGACCGGCGCGCTCACAATCGGGTTAGGGGGGACGGATCCGTCGGTGACGCGCACGGTCATGGGCTGGAAAGCCGAGTTGTTCGAGATCTGTCCAGCGCCGGAAACTTGCTGTAATACTTGCTGTGAGAGCGGCACAGGAGTCGCGCGCCAGGTGACACACGGAGCATTCGCAGGCGCCACACAGACGCTGATCTGTACCTGCGAAGCAAACTGGCTCAGCGTCAACGTCACCGTCGCATAGCCGCTCGAACTGGTTTGCGCGCTGGGCGCACTGAGAGTTCCCGATCCACTCACGATCGTAAAGTTCACCTGCGTATTTGTTTTGGGAATTCCGTTGCTCAGGACTCTGGCGGTGATAGGGAGAGCCACCGAGGATCCCTGCGAAACATAGATGAATGGGGATGTCACTCCGATATCGGACGAAGTTTCAGTGGCATTTAGCGTTGCGGTGACCGATTTCGCCGCGGGATACGACGCCGGAGCCAGTGCCGCAGTGATGTTCGCGACGCCGAGTGCGGCTGGGGTAAGCCAGGTGGCGGCATATCCGTTCTGATCGGAAAGCACCGAGCAGGAGGAAGCTCCCCCGCAGGCGGAGAGTTGAACAGAATTGGTTGCGCTCCATGCGACTGTTGCGCCGCCGACCGGAGTGACGCCGTCAGAAGTCACCACGCGTACGCTGACGGGATGCGTGGCCAGCGTACCCACTGGAGTGGACGGATTCAATCCATAGAGCAGGACGATGGAATCGGTAGCTGCCGCTCCATAGGTGAGCGCTCCGTTCATGGTGCTGGAAGCTCCGCTCACTGGATCGCTCACGGTAATGTTTTGCGGGCCGTCAGCGTTCGCCGGTGCGGCGAGCGTCATCTGCCCAGCGCTGACTGCGAGTTGGCTGGCTGTGGTGCTTCCTATGGTTGCGGTCAAACCAGGAGCGAATCCGGTGCCCTCGATGGTGAATGAACCGCCGCTGACGCCAACGCGGGAAGGGAACAGCGAATCACCGTACAGAACGTGAGCGTGATAGCGGTAATCGGGGCGTCCGTCGCCGCGATAGTCGGAGATCCCGATCAGGAAATTCCCGGACGCGAGAACCTGCGTGTCGAGTCGCGTCATGCCAAAGGTCAGCTGATTAAAAGGAGACGATGTGAACGCGGGCGGAGCGGTCCCCTGCGGATCGGAGGCGGTCCACATCCCGACCACAGGTTGCGCTTTCAGTTCACTGGGGTTGCCGGACTCGTCGAGAGCAGTGACAGCAACGGAAAGCGTCCGATTGGCCTGTGCCTGGAGTTGGAAATAAGCGATGTCGCCGTAGGCGTTCAGGGTGGACTGCCAGTCTCCGCCGGGCGGCAATGCCGCCGGCGAGGTCCAGGACGAAGCGGCTTGCGGTAGAGCCTGCGCTGCGCCGGTCATGAGAATGTCCTGCGCAACGTCGGCGCCCGCGGTCACTGTAACCGTGATCGGCGAAAACGTGCCTGAGGGCGAAACTGGGCCGGGGAAATAGGGTCCTACTCCAGACGACCACTTCGGATCGAGTCCTTCGACCGAGAGTTGATACTGCGCGCTGCCTCCGCTGGGAAACGGCAATCCGCCGAGATCGAAGAATCCTTCCACGCTGGAATTGGTTGATCCCCATTGGGAGAACGGATCACCGAGAGCATCGTCGAAGCCGGTAATCGGATTCCCGGCGTTTCCGGTAAACAAAAATCCCGAGACCGAAGATTCCGCATATTGGCGAGAGGGTGACCCGGTCGAGGGATCGATCCAGCGTGCAACCACATTGACGCCTTGCATGGGCTGCACGCGGGTGCCGTGAGTGTCGGTGAACCACACCGATCCATGGATGCGAGCAGTAGAAGAGGAGAAGACCTGCTTACCGGGAAAGCTCGTCTGATTCTGTGCCGTTACGGGATAGAGTCGCGAGATCGCAGCGGCGTCGTCGGTGGAGAGCTGATACGGATTCGAATAGCAGCGCGTGATGGGGGAGCAGTAAGAAGAATCGGTGAAGTGCATCACCGGAAATCCGGCGAAGTCTGATGCCGTCGGCGCGGGAGAGCCGGTCTGCACGTTGACGTTCAACTGCGACCATCCGAGCCCGAGAACGCTGCCAATGACACGAACCAGGCGATACTCGACATCAGTAAGCTGGGAGGACTGCTGTGCACATTGGCCGTTGATGATAATTAACGCGTGCTGGTAGGTGGCAAGAGATCCGAAATTGTCGTTGCCTCCGAAGACGGCATTGTAGAAACATTCGCCCGAGTTTCCAGCGCCGGCGCCAAGGAGTGCGTCGGTGACCGAGCCATCGGCGTCATAGACAATGCCGACGGGGGTGCCGGTAGCAGTCGGCTGAATGTCAGCGGGCATGGAGATTGTGCCGTCGGCATTAAGGATGACATTTGTGCCGTTCACGTCCTCGGCCAGTTGGCCGCCGCTGGTAGCAGCGATTGCGGCTGTCGGAACAGAGGTCCATATTCCGAAGGATGACGCCACAAAACTATCTGCCGATGCATTCGGCAGAATCGGGCTGAGATCTCCCTGATCGGTGTAATAAGTGATAGCTCCTTGGGGCCAGGTAAGGGGCTGGCCGGTCATAGAAGGATCGAAATAGGTCGCTCCAGCGATTTGTTTCGGGCCTCCAGCACGAGACGTCAAAGCGCAGGCGAGGACGATGCATGCGGCGACGGCCAGCCTGAGGAGGAATATGCGAGCAGTGAATGCCATGCGGTTTTTCATGGTCACCTCTTCTCTGTTATTCCCCCTCACTGGCCCGCCTCACCGCCAAGGCGAAATCGCTGAAATGTAGGCGCGATTTCCCACCAAGGACGGGATCTTTTTGCAAAGCGGAGAGTTGTTGGGGGGACAGCAAAATGCGCCCCCATGAGTCGATCGGGAAGCGGCCGAGAGATCCGGCGATAGAACTCGTCAGGCCCAGTTTGCTTCGAGGATAAAGAAACAAGAGGATGTGTTCGCCGAGTCGATAACGCTGGCCCGAGGACCAAAGACCGATCCATTGGGAGATGGCGAGAGTATCTCCGGGCATGACGCCGCGCACGGCATTGTCGACCCGGAACGTGATCTTCACCGTTTCCACTGACCGCCCCGGAATCGCAGGTTGGCGTTCGATACCAGTGACAGTGCCGGAAAATATCAGTCCGGCCGCACGGACCATTTCAGGGAAGCCGATCGGTCCGGTGTGATCGGCATGGGACGAGGGGCTCGCGAGAATCGAGTTTCTCTGAATGACCGGCGAGCGCAGTTCCACCGCTTCGGATGCGCTCGGGGAGGTGAATGACAGGCGAGTCGATGGCTGTCCCTGCCCGGCCGAGGAGATCGGGGCGAGAACAACAAACATCGCGAGCAGACAGGCGTAGTTTTTCCCAAACATGGGAAGACCTCAATCAAACCCTCTGCTCGGAGGATTAACCGGGAAAACGCGCAAGCCTAATTGCGATGAGATAAGGAAATCTGTGACCAATGTCACAAAGGCGTGTGAAATTTGTGGTCAGATTTCATTTTGGGAAGAGCTACAGGCGTTTTGTAAACTGAAAGGTTCGACTTCGACGGACATCTGTATGATCAAATCTGCATCGATTCCAGAAATTACTGTTCGAAGATGGAAGGCGCACGATGACAATTCTCGAGTTCACCTTGCTGGTCTGCTCCGGTTCTCTTATCGCTGGACTGGTTGGAGCGCTGACAGGGCTCGGAGGCGGAGTGGTGCTTGTGCCATTGCTGACACTGGTATTCAAAGTCGACATCCGGTATGCGATTGGAGCGTCGCTGGTCTCAGTGATTGCAACCTCGTCGGGTGCGGCGGCAGCCTATGTGAAAGAAGGATTGTCGAACATACGCATCGGAATGTTTCTGGAAATCGCGACGACCCTTGGCGCTTTGGCGGGAGCGCAAGTAGCGGCGCACGTCTCGACGCACGCGATTGCGATTGTATTTGGGCTCGTGCTGATGTTCTCCGCTTACTTTTCGCGCAAGCCACGTCCGATTCATGAGCGATCGGTTCCGCCGGATAGGATCGCGACGCGGCTGCGCCTGAATGGCAGCTTCCCGGATCATGACGGCGAACGCCACTATAACGTCCAGCATGTGCCCACGGGCTGGGGACTGATGTTCGGCGCGGGAATCCTGTCCGGGCTGCTGGGAATCGGTTCGGGCGCAATGAAAGTCCTGGCAATGGATCAGGCGATGAGGATCCCCTTCAAGGTGTCGACCAGCACCAGCAATTTCATGATCGGAGTGACCGCCGCCGCGAGTGCCGGAGTTTATCTAAGCCGGGGATACATCGATCCGGGACTCGCGATGCCAGTCATGCTGGGAGTGCTGGCGGGCTCGCTGATTGGCGCGAAGTTGCTGATGAGACTGCATACGAAATGGCTGCGATTGGGATTCAGCCTTGTGATCGTGGCACTGGGAATTGAGATGCTCTACAACGGATTGTCCGGGAGAATCTGAATGCAGCACGGGCGCGGGTGGGGAGATCAGCGAATCGAAGAAATCGTCGGCAATCTGCTGCGAGCGGGTGTGACTCTGGCGGCCTCGGTGGTCTTCGTCGGAGCCGTGATTTATCTGATACGACATGGCGGCGCGGTGGCGGATTATCGAGCGTTCCAGGAAGAGCCGTTGGATCTCCGCAGCGTTGGGGGAATTCTGCGCGATGCCATAGGATTGCGAGGCCGGGGAGTGATTCAGTTTGGCCTATTACTGCTGATCGCAACTCCCGTTGCGCGGGTCGCATTCTCGATCTTTGGCTTTGCGAAAGAGCGCGATCGGATGTACGTCGCCTTTACGACGGTTGTTCTTGTAGTCCTGCTCTACAGCTTGTTCGGGCCAAGCTAGTGTCCTCAGTCATCCTGCGGATAAAAAACTGATGGAAAAATGCTTATTCCAAGAGCGTTGGGTGTTGAGTTTGCCGATCTCTTCACCGGAATGGGACAATACCAGCGTATGCAAAAAACTCTCACCGCAGTAGTGATCCAACTTATGGCAGCGGGCGCGTTGCTGATCGGACAAGCGCCGGCACAACAGAGTTCTTCCACGAACGGGCAGTCGACAGGCACAGCAAAAACGGGTGCGGCCAAGGCCAGCACGGCCAAGAAAACGACCGGCGCGAAAACTACGAGCGCGTACACACTGAAAACGCAGAAAGAGAAGGGCAGCTACGCGCTGGGTATGAGCGTTGGACTGGGATTGCATCGGCAGGGGGTCGATGTGGATTCGGCGATCGTAGCGCGGGGATTGCGCGACGCGATGTTGGGCCGGAAGACTCTGATGACAGAGGACGAAATGCGGGCTGCGCTGCAACAACTGCGCGCCGACACCAACAAGCAGCAAGAGGCCAAGGCTCAATCGGAAGGCGCCGCCAACCGAAAACAGGGAGAAGAGTTCCTCGCCGCGAACAAGGCGAAGCCCGGAGTCACAACGCTGCCGGACGGTTTGCAGTACAAGGTTCTGAAAGAGGGCACCGGACCGAAGCCGACGGTGGATGACACGGTCACCGTGAACTATCGAGGGACACTGATCGACGGCAAGGAGTTCGATAGTTCCTACAAACGCGGGCAGCCAACAACGTTTCCGGTAGGCGGCGTGATCAAAGGATGGACGGAAGCGTTACAGTTGATGCCCGTTGGATCGAAGTGGGAATTGTTCATCCCTCCTGATCTTGCCTATGGAGATCGAGGCGCGGGAGCGGCGATTGCTCCGGGATCGACGTTGATCTTCGAGGTGGAATTGCTATCGATCGATCAGAAGAAACAATAGTTCACCTGCATTTCGGAGTTGGCCGTCTGCATCGCAGGCGGCCGTTCTGTTTTGCGCAGTTATCAGGCGACCTGTCGGACGTGTTCCTGCGCCGAGAGATTGGCACCAGCCAACAGGAGCAGACCTGATAAAAAGGCCCAGAACATCAGGCTGACCGAGAGAGAGAATGGTCCGTAGACCTCCTGAAAATTGAGCCACGGAAGCGCGAGAATATAGGCGTACTTTAGCGCTTCGGAGAGAAGTCCCATGATGATGGCGGAGGGAAGCACAGCCTGCACGGGAACCTTTCCATTCGGCAAGAGCCAATAGATGAGGAAGAAGATCGCGATGCTTGCCGCGATCGCAAAGACTTTCATCACGAGAAATCCGACCAGGCGTACAAAGCCGGTGCCGTATCCGCGAAACAGAAATTCCATGAATGTAACCGGGCCTGCCGTGAGAGCGATCGAGAGCAACGCCAATACACCGCAGGCGAAGGCAAGTCCAAAAGAAACGACCTGATTGCCTAAATACGAACGATTGTTCTCGAAACGCCAGACGCGGTTGAGCGCGACCTCGAGAGGCAGGAAGACTCCCGACGACGTCACCAGCAAAATTACCAGAGAGAAGATCTGCACACTCTGGCGCGAGTTGACCATCGCATTGAGATTGCGAATGACGAAGTCTTGCCCCGCCGGAAGATAGTCGCGCAACAGTTGCAAGACGACTTCATACATGACGCGCGAATGAAATACGCGGCGGATCAGCGTCATCATCAGCACAACAAACGGGAAGAAGGACAGGATGGAATTCGCTGCAACAGAGAAGGCGAACGTGTGGACGTCGGTACGCGTCAGGTACTTGACCGTCGAAAGCACCATGCCCGGAGAGCGCTTGCGTGGCGCTCCGGCCGACGGGCGCCGCGCAGCCGAGGTTGTCGCCATAGTGGGGATGGAAGAATTAGCCACGGAAACACCATGCTAGCAGAGCTGTTGGAGCACGGTGCTAAACGGAAGTTTCCGGGCTAGTTACCGGATTTATTTCTTAATGGCGTTAAAGTTATCCATGTGTGACCGATGGTCATATTACGATTTCGTTCTAATTTTTCTTGCGAAACGTTTTAATACTGCTTATTATCTTCTGCTCAATACCGGGGAATGGTCCGGTGGTGAGACCAGTAAGAGGTTGACGTTTGTTGGGTGTGGTGGAAACGAGCCAAATTGTCGGACTCCAGAAGTTCCCGCTGCGGATGCTCACCGCGATTGGGAGCTAAGGAGTCTTTTCCTTTTGGAATTAATTCCCTCTGCACATCGTAGACGCAACCGAACGTTCAACCAGTTTCTTTGAGGGGGGCTTCTGTCGATCGAAGCGGAATCCGAGAATCTGGGGAACAATTCTTCGCGATCAGTGAAAGGAGTTTTATCCGTGAGAGAGAAAGGTACAGTGAAGTGGTTCAACGGGGCGAAGGGATATGGCTTCATCCAGCGCTCTACGGGGGAAGATGTGTTCGTACACTTTTCCGCGATCCAGGAAAACGGCTA
Source organism: Candidatus Sulfotelmatobacter sp. (assembly GCA_035945695.1). Classification (GTDB taxonomy): domain Bacteria; phylum Acidobacteriota; class Terriglobia; order Terriglobales; family Acidobacteriaceae; genus Sulfotelmatobacter. Next base: position 58,615 of record DASYZZ010000027.1, read on the forward strand.
CCGCACCCTGAACGAGGGCGAGACCGTCGAGTTCGATCTGCTGAAAGGCCCCAAAGGCTTTCAAGCGGCCAACGTCGTACGCGCATAACCTGCGAACCATTGCGAAAGAACCCTTCCGTATTCCCAGCGGAAGGGTTTTTGCATGGCTCGATTCTTAATTCTCGTTTGCACTACTTGAACAAGGGTGCTGTTCGTACCGGAACAGCACCTTTCTTTTCGTGAGCCCTCCTCAGTAGTCATCCGGATCGACCGCAGGACTCGTGTCATTAATGAAATAACTCGCGTCAAGCGTGGTCTGGATCGTCTTGAAATCGCGCGGCGCCTGGCTGAGATTGAAAAATTTCGTCAGGTTCGTGCTAATGCGCGCGTCAGCGAAGTTCAGCGCTCCTTGCTCGATTCCGTAATTGTGTTCGATGAAGCGCAGGATGCTGCCGAAGTCGAAACGGTTGTTGTTGATGTAGCCAGCCTTGGTGTAGGCAGATACGACGATAAGCGGAACGCGGAAGCCATACTGATAATCGCCAAACGGTTGCGCCAAAATGGTTGGAGGTTCGTGGTCGTACCAGCCGCCCCAATCATCCCAGGTAATGATGATTGCGGTGTTGTTCCAATATTTCTCGTCGTCGGCGCATTTCGCATTATTGCCGATTGCATTGACGATCGATGCGACCCAGTCAGGGCCTCCACCTGTGTTCGATTGCGCATGATCGGAGTTCTTGCCATCGGGCATGACCCAACTCACCTGAGCCAGTTTGCAGCTCGATATATCCGTCAGGACTTTTGAGGAACCGACCACGACATTCTTTGTCCAGTCGGGGCCGGTGCACTTTCCGCCGGTCGGGGCATCGGGCGCGCAAATATGCTGAATCGCGTTAGGCGCTGTCCAGAGATTGTTTGAGTCGGGAGTGTAGTAGCGCCAGCTGACGTTGATCCCATCCAGCAGATCGGCCAGCGTCTGATGCTCGAAACAGGGATAGATCGACTGGATCTCGCCAGTCGCAGTAATGAGATCGACCGTCGATCCCGCGAGCGCGATGCATCCGGTGATTGCCGTTCCAGATTTTCCTGGCTGATGGACGTTGTCTTCGGCATAAGTACCGATCGCATCGTCATCTGCGCTGGGCGCTGATGTTCCTCCGAAAATATATTGATGAGCCGGGTAGCTCGGACCCTGATTGGTCTGGAACATGTAATTTGCCCATCCGTACTGTGTGGCCAGATCGAGATATGGGTTAAGGTTGCCTTTGGAATTGTCGACGTACTTGAACTGCGGTTTGCTTACACATGTGCCGGAGCAAAAAACATCGCCCGCTCCGTCCATCCGGCACGCCCCGGTCGTTTTGTTCACGTCGCACATCTGGGTGAACGATTTATGGACATGGCCGAGATCATATGCATTCGCCAGTGCAACGGATGAGGGCTGGGCAACACCGGTGGAAGAATGCTTATCGAGCCAATTCTTGGTCTGAATGTTGTACTGCGAGGTGGTTGGTTTCGTGCTGCACGAGTTCGCGGTTCCATAAGGTGCCGAACAAAGACCGTGGAATAGATTGTCGGGTGTGCGGTTTTCCTGAAAAACAACAACAACATGCTCGAAACTTGAGATCTGTGCCTGCGAAACGATGGCCCCTGAAATTGTCAGGAGCACAAGTGCGTTTATGGCGAGTTTCATCGACATTCTCCCTGGCAGAGGTCGTGAGCACGGGCCATGAGCGGAGCTGAAATTGTTGACTTGCAACAGGATGCAGTCTGGATCTGTGGGTTCACTTTTGAATTTGTCCCGCTGCCATCAACTTCAAGCTCCCATTGCGAGTGCTTTCGTGCGGGCCGCTGAGTTGGTCGTGCGAGGAAGACAGGGCCGGAAAAAACTTGGGCAACTCAGCGCCTTGGGCTGACGCTAGAGTGCAGTTGCGTGGAGAGCAGTGACCCCGATCACAGGAGTAGGTGATTTGAGGCAAACTAATATGGCGGCCGACAACGCGGAGTTGTCGAAGGATCTAGCGCATTTCGAGAGAGACGAGGTCTCCGTCGCGCCCGCTGCGGGATTTATAGTTCGCGGTGACCTGGCGGTCGCGCCACTCGCACGAGAAGCTATCCGCACCGATCAAAAGTAACGAGCGATAGTCGGCAGTTCGAAGCTTCAGCGTGCCTTGGTCAGAACTGAGAGTGAGGACCGCTTCGGGAGATTTCGAGCAGTCGACGGCAACCAGTCGTCCTCTTATATATTTGGTCGCGCGTTTATCCGCCGTCGTATTCGTCTGGTCGGAACTTTCGGCAGCCTCGCGCTTCGCGGCATCTTCATCAAGGACATCGAAAGGGGATTTCTGCGGCTCAAATTTGGGCTGCCCCGAAACGCCGTTTGTAGCGATGCCGTATTTTCGCTCGGCTCCGGATTGAGCCAAAAGATCGCGAGCTTGCGACGCGATCTCAGCGTCGTCGCTGGATTTCAGACGATCGAGCAAAACGCCGGCCGCGTCCCACTTCTTGCTTGCCACGTAGATCTGAGCGAGATGCAGAGTGTAGTGCTCATTGCGAGGGCTTAGTGCAATAGCGGCGCGCTCTGACGGCATGGCTTCGGAGGGGATTCCACCGGCATTCCGCGCAAGAGCAAGCAGATCGTAGGCCTCCGCCATCTCAGGATTCCATTCAAGGACCGACCGTAAATCCAGCATCATGTTCGACAATCCGAGAATCTCCGAGTGGTTGACCTTTGACATTCGATACTTGGCAATGCAAAGGTAATAGCGAACCCACATGTCGCCGCGGTTGAGAGAGGCGGCGTCGCCGATCTCTTTGAACGCCTGTTCGAATTCATTATGTTGAATCTCGTCCCACGCGAGCATGCGATGGGCGATGGGATTTCCAATCGCGTTGCTCGGAAGTTGCTCCATGTCCTCGCCCACTCGTTTGCTGGTCTGCTTTTGTTCGGCTTTCTTGTCGGCCTCGGTGGGAGTGGTCGCCAGATGCTGCAAGGTTTTGAGCCCGAGGTCGCGGCGCTCGGGAATGCGGGTCTGAACTCCGGCATAGATGGCGAGGGCATCATCAGTGGGCATCGACTGCGCAGTGATGGCGGAGTCGCCGGGTGCCACTGGGATCGGAAAGTGGTCGAGTTGGCTCGACGCGCTTGCCGAACTCGAAAGTTGCGCGCTTTGTGCTATCTGGGAATGGCAGTAGTCCTGGACTGCTTGCTCCATCTGCGTTGAACTCATGCCATAGGCCTGCTTGATCGCATCTTCGATCGGGACATGCCGGCCGATGTACAAGCCGAAGTAGGTTCCCGCGTCCGAGATCCTTTTTTCATGAATCAGGTAGTGCATCACGATCCAAGATTCGGCGTTGAAAAGTTCACGCTGGGCTGGAGAAGTCTGAGCATTGATCTTGGCGGTGAAAAGATCCGGCAATGGCATCCACTGCCGAGAGGATAGAATCTCCGCGATTGACGCCTTGCCGCCGCTTCCGGAGCGCAACTCAGGCGTAGCTCCAATTTCCACCTGTTTGCCAACGATCCGAAGTGAACTGAAGTATGCGGCGAGGCCCTCGTCGAACCAGGGCTGGGTGGGGGGATAGTTGTACGTCAGGAGCATCGTAGCCAAGTCTTTCGCCACGGCTCGCCACGGCTCCGACTCCGACATATTGAGCGCAATGAAGTCCTGATCACTGCCGCCCAGAAAGAAGCCTGGCGCATCGATGGGATGCCCCTGCTGCAGCGGAGCCACTTGGTAGTAAGACTGGTCGTTCCCGAATGCAAGAATGGTCAGGGGAATCGATTGGTTCAGTCGGTCCTTCGATAGCAGGAAGCCGAACACAGCCCGCATCTGCTCGAAATGGAGCGCGACGTCGCTGCCTCGCGCTTCGCCGGCGTCGGTGATAACCGTAAAGTGTCTCGAATGAATCTCGAGCCAACGTGGCTGATCGGATGATGCTGTGGCGTGCATACAGAGAATTAGCCCGAAAACGATGGGGACCAGCGGGATGGAGCATCGGCGGGGCATTTGCGGCCGGTGGGAGAGAAGCTTCTAAGAAATGCTATCACGGGAAATCCTCCCGACGTGCGAGGGGTTGCCAGTTCGGGAATGGCGGTCGACAATAATCCTCGCTGAATGGATTTCCGCTGCCTGTCGGCCACCTTTATAATGCCCGGTTTATGTCTCGGGCCCTTCCAAAGCGCGGTTGCTGGTTCTATCTGCTCGCCCTGTTGTTTCCTGTCTGCATTGTCGCTGCAACGGTCAGCTTCTCATGGACTGGAGTCCTTACCGACAGCGACGGAAAGCGGGTTTCCGGGGCTCTCGTGAAGTTGCAGGCTGTATCGGAAGAGCGCGAATTTACAGCTTCGACTTCTTCGCAAGGGGAATTCTCGTTTCGAGCGCTCGATGCCGGTTCTTATCGTTTATCCGTGCAGATCGGCGCCAAGGTTTGGGAGGCGGCATCCCCGGTCGTTGTTAGTGGCGACAAACCGATCGAACGCTCTCTGCAGATAACGAGTTCCGGAGAAGTCGTGCAGATACCTTGGGCAGCTTCTCAGGAAGTCTCTGCCCCGTCTGCCATCGGGCAGCCTTCGACCCAGGCGAGCGGCGGTGAACATCTCTCCGGCGCCGAAGTATCCAGCCTGCCCCTCAACGCTCGCGACTTCAGCAAACTCCTGCTGCTCGCGGCCGGTACTATGACCGACGCGAATGGCGCGGCAAACTTCACGCAGCAGTTTGCGGTGAACGGGCAGCGGGGCGTCACCACAGTATTTGCCATGGATGGTTTTGACACAACCGATCCGGAGATGGGCGGCGCCACATTTTCGAATTTCAACGTCGATGCCATTCAGGAAGTGCAGTCCAGTGCCGGAGTGATGCCGGCCGACATCGGGCACGGCGCAGCGAGCTATACGAACGTCGTGACCAAGTCGGGCGTGGACCAGATTCACGGTACGTTGTTCGAGTTCCTCCGGAATGCCTCGTTCGATGCGCGGAACTATTTTGATTACAAGGATCCAAGCGGGCGTAGGCGCATTCCGCCGTTCGCCAGAAATGAGTTCGGCTTCACCAATGGCGGACCGGTCGTGATTCCGGGGGGCTACAACGGGCGGGGCAAAACGTTCTATTTCGGCGAATATCAGGGTTTCCGGCAGGTGCTAGGCACGACGCAGGTCATCCCGGTGCCGACCGCGAACGAGCGAAAGGGAATCGATATCACCACCTATCCGGGCGACACGTTGACAGTTCCTGTGAACCCGCAGGTCGAGGGCGTGCTCAATGGATATCCCCTTCCGAACGAACCGAACGGCGCTTTTGGAGACCGCACGTACGCGGCGTCTTCAAAGGTGGTCACGGTAACTGATCAGTTCTCGATCCGTATCGACCACAAGATTTCTGAGAAAGCCTCGCTGATGACGCGCTTCAGCTTGAACCAGGTGACGGGACCGCTGACGAATCCCGATCAGACTGCGATCAATCCGACATTTGGCATACAGTTTTTCGATCATCAGCGCAATGCCGGAGTGCACTACACGCGAACGCTTTCTCCGCACGTCATGTCGGATACTTTCCTGAGCTACATCCGCAGCACGCCGTTTTTCCCGGCCGACAATCATGTCCAGCCGGGGATCACTTACGCGGATGGTCTATACCAGCCCTACAATCAGCCTGCCGGATCGATTTTTGGTTCGTACAGCAATCTGTTTCAGATCAAGCAAGACTTCTCATGGATTCGCGGGAAGCACGCATTCAAGTGGGGAACGGAAATCCGGGTGAATCGCGACTCCACGATCTTCGGAGTCAACACCACCGGGCTGTATGAATTCGGCGGAGGCCAGGTCCTCTCGCCGGTAAAGATCACGTCCGCGAGCGGCACCCACGATATTCAAGTCGGAGAACCGCTGCCCGATTCGCTGACCGGGCTGCTGACGGCATCGCCGTATTCCTACAACATCATGGCCGCAGCCAGCATTACTCCCGTGGGCAACAAGTTCAACGAGGCAGGGGTGCGGCGCGAGGCCTACGGTTTTTATTTTGAAGATGTATGGAAGGCAACGCAGAAGCTTTCCGTAAGCTACGGATTGCGCTACGAGGTGAACAGTCGAATTCACGAGGCAACCAAGCGCACATCGTTGCCCGTATTTTTTGGAGCCGATGGAAAGCCGACGGGCTACGGCGACCGCAACGCCACGCAGGAGATCCTGATCAATCCGCAGCCTCCCTACAATCAGGATTGGAATGGATGGGGCCCCCGTCTCGCGGTCGATTATTCCCTCAATTCCCATACTGTCTTGCATGCGGGAGGAGCGATCACGACGCTAATTCCGAATTTGTGGCAAGACAATGCGTTGACGGCAGGCATACCGTTTGAGTTTTCCCCTGCGATTTATGCACGGCCGTCGGAGCCAATCAACTTCCAGAATACGTTCGTGCCGTTGAACCTTCCCACCGCCTACAACATTCAGGGACAGCCCATTTTTGCGACTGGCCGCTCGCAGGATGTTCCTGCAAACACCGTATTCGACTATGCACGCTTCCAGGCGGACCTCAATGCTCTCGCACCGGGGAACGTGCAGTTGTTGACTGTGCCGGGAATTGCCAAGAACTTCGGCAACGGATACATGGGCAGCTGGACGGCGGGCGTCGATCATGACTTTCATGATTTCAAGGCGAGCGTTGCCTACGTCGGTACGGCGGGCGTCCATTTGGCCAGGTACTACAACCCCAATGGCTATGGAGGAGCTTGTCAGGGCTTCGCGCCATTCACGCAGTTCGATTCGCAATGCCATGCGACCGGAGGCTTCGGACCCGAAACCATCATGAGCAGTGGGTCGCATTCCACCTATCACGCGCTCCAGACAAGCCTGACGAAGAATTCTGCGCGGCTCGGGCTCGGAGTGCAGGCGAGCTATACCTATTCGAAAGCCCTGGATGATACGAGTTCCGTCCTCGCCGGATTGCTAGGAACGTCTGGGACCGTGCTGCAAACGGCGCCCCAAAATCCGTGGGACCCATCGGCGGAAAAAGGTCCGTCGACCTTCGATGTGACGCACGTGTTTGCGGCGAGCGTAATTCAAGTCCTGCCGCTCGATCGGATCGCATTTCTGCGGCCCGTCAGCAAGACTTTGACCAAAGGCTGGCAATTCCTGAACATCACTACCCTGACGACCGGCTCCCCGTTCTCGGTGTTTTCCGGAGTGCAGCAAACCGGAGCCGGCCTTGGCGGAGGAGATCGGCCCGATCTCGTCAGCATGCCGCATCTCTCGACCAGCCGCACCGCGCGCAACGACTATTTTGGAATGGGGGCGGTCGGGAACCGATCGTTCTTTGATATTCCCATCAATGTTCCAGGCGGGACCGGTCCGAATCAGGGGCGCTTCGGCACGCTCGGTCGCGATACGTTCCGTGGCCCCGGCTACCACGATTATGACATTGCGCTCATTAAGGACACGCCGTTTGGGCATCGCGGCAACGCCGAACTGGGGACGCTGGAGTTCCGGGCCGAGTTCTTCAACATCTTCAACGTCGTAAATTTTGGGCTGCCTTCGAACATTGTCAGCGGCAGCGGCTTTGGGATCATCAGCAAAACCTCGGGTACTTCGAGGCAGATTCAGTTCTCGCTGAAGATCCTGTACTAGAGGGAACTTCCCGCATGCTCGTTGCGTAACTTCAGCGGGGGCTCTCCGCCTATGTATATCCCGCGCTTTTTTCTCATCCTGCTCGTTACAGCAACCGCAGCAGCCCAAGACACTGCAGTCCCGAAAGAGGAGCTGACGGCGGACGCCATCATGACCCGCGTTGCTGAGAATCAGGACCGAAGCGAGGCGCAGAGAAAAGAGTTCGTGTACCGTCAGCACATTCACATCGTGACGCATAAGCCCGGCGGACGCCTCATGCGCGAAGAAACGGCGGATTATGATGTGACTCCGATGCCCGACGGCACTGAAAAAAAGATCACCCAGCTTACGGGACGCTATTGGAAGAAACGCAAATACGAGGCGTTCGCGGGTGAACCTGTGCCGGATGAGGATAGCCTTGACGGAGGCCTGGTCAAGGATTTCCGAAACGATCTCGCGGACGACAAATCCAAGGATGGCCTGGGGAAGGACTTATTTCCGCTCACCAGCGACGAGCAAAAAAACTATGCCTTCAACTTGCTGGGGGAGGAAACACAACAGGGACGGCGCGTGTACCACATCGGCTTTCATCCGAAAGATAAGGACGAGATCACCTGGGCTGGAGAAGCTTACATCGACGAAGCCGAGTTCGAGCCGGTGCGCGTTTTCACGAAACTTTCCCGGCGGATTCCGTTCATGGTCCGGACACTTCTTGGCACCGATTTGCCGGGACTCGGGTTCAACGTCGTGTATCAACGGCAGGAAGATGGAGTCTGGTTCCCGGCGACATTCGGGACCGAGTTTCGCATCCATGCAATATTTTTCATCAACCGGGAGATCTCGATCTCGCTCGAGAATTCAGGCTTTGAGCGGACTCACGTGAAATCCACCATAAAAATGGTTGGTCCCGCTCAGTGACGCGATTGCTACTAGCTTTTGTCCAAAAAAATAGGCCCCGGAATATCCGGGGCCTAAGTCCAAGATCGCTAATTCACGGTGATGCTGACGGGGATCGACGGAATCCCGTTCGCAACCACCACTAGCGAGCTGGCGCCGGTCTCCATTGTTGCTGGGACGTCGAAGCTGGTCGAAACGATTGTTGAGCCCGTCGCGACTCCCATTGTGCTGTGGTTATGTGTTCTCGCGTAAAACACGTGCCCGGTGCTGTTGTTGGTGATCCGCACCAGGGGGTAATTCGTCGCCGTCTGATACTCGTCGCCGAACGACGCCGCCTGCGACAGGCCGTTGAACTGCGTCCCAGAAATTTTGTAGGTCTTCCCCCGCGTTACCGAAGTTGTGACCGAGGTGATTGTCGGCGCCCACGATGCGTCGTAGGTCCCGGTGGGCTTGTAGACTTCCGTCCCGTTCACCAACACCTGCCCGGTCGGCAGAACCATCAGGCAGCCCGGGGTTGCCAGAGTTTGCGTGAGGCTCGTTCCATCCCATTCGTAGGACGAAAAGAAACCTTCGACGAGCACATTCCCGCTTGGCAACAGTACGGCAAATGAATCTCCCGCATTGTCGCCATTGGGGAAATCCGGTCCGGCGGTCCATGTGCCGGTCGAAGTGTCGTAGATTGCGGTGTGTCCGGCTCCACTTCCGGTGCTCGAATTCGAGCCGGTTGCAAAAACGGTTCCGTCGGGACGCAGAATAGCCGGGCCGATTTCTCCAGGTGGGTAGTAGCACAGTGAATTGTTCGGGCCGTAGTGAATGCATCCGAAGGGCGATGGGGAGTGCAGGTCGACGATCGTGCTGCCGGCAGTCGCCCAACTGTGATTCGCCTGCGTATATCGCTCGGAGTTGGGAGCATTCTTCACGTCAGCGGTGAGGATTGAGCCATCCGCGAGCAGCGTCCAACCTTCTTCGGCGTTGAAATCCGCTTTACCGCTGCCCGGCAGGACCGTCCACGTAAGGGTCTTTGGATTGAGGATCGCATCCTGCTCGGTGAGTTTATTTCCCACCATGTAGGTGCCATTTGGCAGTACGACCGAAGGCGAGTCGCCGATGTATTGCCAGCCTTTCGGAGCCGCAAGACTCGTCCATGTATTCACTTTCGGATTGTAGATTGCGCCAAGGTTCGTCAATGTGAAGTTGCCGTTGAGATATTCGCCGCCGGTGATGACAACGCGTCCATCGGCGAGAACGGCTGAGGCAAAGGCATCGGGAACGTATCCGGCTGGCAAATTCGCCATCCGCGCCCAGGTGCCGTTGACGTAGCTGCCAGTGTTGTCGGGCGTGAGCTTGTACCAGTCAGACTCACCGTTGCCCTGGCACAAAACTGTTCCATCTGTCAGTTGAAAACAGAGTAGTGCACCATCGGGAGGTTGGTGGTTAAGACGTTGAATTGTTTGCGCCGGCGAAATTGCCGCGAGTGAGAGCAGAACTGCGCACACGGCAGGCAGAAATTTCTTATGCAATGGAATATGCTCCTTGAGGCTTGATCAATCGTGGAACAACCAGAAATGCGCCTCGGAAGCATACACCAGGAGGCAGGCGGGTAGCGTGGTTCAGGCGGAATTAACGCAACAATTTACAAATATAATCCGGCACGTCGCAGGTTCTTGCACACCTGCGCCAACCAGTACCTTTCAAACGTTGCCGGTTAATCTACGGTGTGTTTCGCGGTGTAACCGTCGCGGGCCACAACCTGAATCTTCACGTCTTTACCCTTCTGGTCTCTCACTTTCAAGGGTCCGCCGTCCGGGGCGACGACTTGCACCTTCAGCTTGCGGTAGGTGCCGTCGAGCTTGGTATTCGTCGGCGTGTACGCCAGCGAGTATTGGTGCCGGATGTCGTCGCCGATCGTGTGGAAGATCTCGGGAAACTCCGCCTCGAATCTGGGAAAGTAAGCCTGTCCGCCTGTCATCGCCGCGAACGTGCGCAGTTCGTTGTCGGCCTGCAGATAGTCGATTCTCCGGATGCCCCAGCTCGCCATTCCGTGGGTCATCCCGGTGCAGTAGTTGACTTCGCAATATTCGCGCAGATACCAGCCGATGCTCACCGGGAAGATCGTGACATCTTTCGTATCCTTGATCTTCTTCATAATCTTGTCGAGGGTGAGCTTGCTGAAAGTGTCGACGCCCGTCGAAATCAGGATGACGTATTTTTTCCCTTCAACCCTGTCGAGCCGGTCGAGCGTATCGTAGAGCGCATCGAATTCGTTGGTCTCGGCAAAGCCCGGAATCTGCAGTTGATCGATCGCGGCGTAGACGGCTCTTTTATCCTGCGTGAAATCGGTCAGAATATGCGGCTGCATGTCGTAATACGTGACCGCAATCCAGTCGTTTTTCGTCAGCGTGCTCGCGAAGGCATAGGAAGCATTTACGGTGTCGACCAGGATCGGCCAGCTTGTGGACGCAAACTCGACCAACAAGACCGCGGTAATCGGCGCTTCAGCTACGCCGAACTTGCTGACCGTCTGCGGCACGCCGTCTTCGAGGATGCGGAAATTGTCTTTCTTCAGGCCGGGCACGAATTGTCCGTCCTTCGTGGTGACCATGACGTCGACATTCACCAGAGGAACGTTCACCTTCAGCGAATAGTCCGGCATCGCGTCAATTTTTTTGGGAGTGACAGGCGGAGGCGGCGGTGCATCGTCCGCTTTCTTTTTAGGGATCGCGTACGGCCCTACGTTGTCCGTTGGGCCTCCGGCCTCAGCAGGCACGTCCTGCTTCTGCTTGCCGCTGTCGGTCGTCTGGGTGGATTGCTGGGAGGGCGGCCCGGCGGGAGCCGGCGTCTGATCTTGGGCGGCAAGTGAACCGCAGGTCAAAATTGCGCAGGTCAACAGCGCGAAAAAGGTGCGCTTCGGATGTCGCTCATTCCGGTCTAAATTCTTGTAAATCTGCCGACTAAACATGGTGATCCCCGAAAAGTCTCTTGTGCTAGTATAGACGCACAGATTCGCAATTGGGATGTTTTTGCCCGGTCCCAGCAACTCTCCCTCCTGGCAACGCAGTCGCAGTTGGTCTGGATCTAAGATTACGGCGGATCCCGTTTGGCGGGTCCTCTCTCGGGGCTTTACATGAGAAAGTTTTTTCTCGCGCTTCTCGTCCTGGCTTTGTCCCTGACCGCTCTGAATGCCCAGACTTCGCAGCCCACGATCCCGGTGAATCAAATTCATCCTGGAATGCGGGGCGTCGCCTATACCGTTTTTGAAGGTGTGAAGCCCGAACCCATGGACGTGGAAGTCCTTGGGGTTCTGCACAATGTGAACGGTCCCAAAGGCGACATTATTCTTGTCCGATTGCACGGAACGAAGGTCGAATACACCGGCGTCGTCGCCGGCATGAGCGGCAGCCCCGTTTACTTCGACGGCAAACTCGCCGGAGCCTTGGCGTTCCGCATCGGCGAGTTCTCAAAGGAACCAATCGCGGGCGTGACTCCGATTGCCGACATGCTCGAGATCAATGCTCTCGACAAGTCGCCCTCGGAAGAAGCTGCTGCGATTAAGCCAGATGTCTCGAATGCCGCCGGAAAGACAGCGGCTCCCGGCCTCGCCACTGGAATCGGCAACAGTACGCAGAACTTCGCCGACTACCTGAAGCCGATCGATGCTCCCCTGGTCTTCAACGGATTTTCCGAAGATGCCGTGAAGGCATTCGCGCCGCAGTTTGCCTCGGCAGGAATTATTCCCGTCATGGGCGCCGGCTCCGTCAGCGAAGATAAACAGCCAGAGCCGCTGGTCCCGGGGTCGGCGGTGAGCGCGATCCTGGTTCGCGGCGATATGGATATCGCGGCGACGTGCACTGTCACCTATATCGATCCTCAGCGCCTGCTCGCCTGCGGACATCCTCTGTTGCAGTTCGGCTCCGTCGATCTGCCAATGAATAAGGCGGACGTGCTGGCTACCCTTCCTTCTCCCCTGAATGCTTTCAAGATCGTCAACACGACGGAGGAAGCCGGAGTCTTTGTCCAGGATCGCCACACCGGGATTCTCGGCGTCTTCAACAAGCAGCCCGACATGATTCCGGTCACCTTGAGCATTCATTCCGGCAGCACGACGAAGGCGTTTCATTATGAAGTCCTGAACAATCCGCGGCTCAGCCCTGTCGCGATCATGGCGACAGTATTCAATGCTCTCCACGGAGTGAATGAATACGGCGAGGAAATCACTTATCGCTTGAACGGCAGCATCGACGTCAAAGGATTTCCCGAGGTCGGCCTTCGCAACATGTTCGTTCCCGCTGAAAATGGCCAGCCCGCCGCAATGGCAGCCGCTCTTTCTCTAGGCGAACGCTTCGGACGCATTTACGACAATCCCTACAACGCTCCGGCAGTGAACAGTGTAAAGCTCGATTTCGATCTGGTGCGCGAGCGCCGCTGGGCCCGCCTCGAAAGTGCCCGCACCGACGTGACCGAAGCCCGTCCCGGTGACCAGATCATTGTGGAAACCGTGCTTGCTCCCTACCGCGGCGAGCGCGTTGTGCGGCAGATTCCGGTAAAGATTCCAACCTCAGCCAGCAAAGGAACGCTGCGGATTCTGGTCAGCGACGGCGAGACTTTGGATCGCGTGAACCATGCTAATCCTGCCTTCGGTCGCAAACTCGACCTCGCGTCAACCATCGCAGTTCTGAACAAGGAGCATTCGAATAATCGCCTGTACGTTTCACTGCTTGAGGCCGATCCGGAAGCGCGGGTTGCGGACAAAGTCATGCCGACCTTGCCTCTCAGCGTGATGAATGTGATGGATGGGATGCGCGGCAATCAGGAGATGATCGTCAGCGGCGAGTCGAACGTCGATGAAACCGCCACTCCGCCGCTGGATTATGTGGTGTCAGGCGCGCAGCTGCTGACGGTTACTGTGAAGTAGTTCGTACCACGCAAAATTCAGCCCCATTTTTCCAGCGCGAAAAAATGGGGCTGATTTTTTGTGATTACTCTTCTTCGTCCTCGCCCATCTGCATGCTCAGATAGCGCTCGTACCCGAGTTCGCGGATCTGGTGCATCTGGGCTTCGAGGAAGTCTACGTGGTCCTCTTCATCCTTCAGCAGTTGGACCAGCAGATCGCGCGATCCGTTGTCGCCCTCTTTTGTTGCGATCGCGACAGCATCGTTGTACTGCTTGACCGCCGACACCTCGAGCGCGAGATCGCTCTCGATCATCGCCTTCACGGTCCCGCCTACTTTCAGTTCTAGCGGCATCATTGAAGGAGTGCCATCAAGAAAGAGGATTCTCTCCATCAACACCTCGGCGTGCTTCATCTCGCCAATGGATTGTTTTTTGATGTACTCCGCGAGCTTGTGATAGCCCCAGTTCTCGCACATTTCCGCATGCAGAAAATACTGGTTGATGGCCGTCAATTCTTCACGTAGCGCCTTGTTCAATTCGGATAGGACTTTTAGATTGCCTTTCATAGCGGTCGCAGGTTACCTCATCAAGTTTTTGAAATCAAATTGGGCCAATCAGCGCAATATGCCAATCACTGCAAACTCAGCCCAGTTCCGAGTGCAAAGTCTTCAACAACTGAGCTTTGGTGAACGGTTTTTCCAGCAATCTGATGCTCCCGTCCAGTCCCTGATGCGAGGCAAGTTCGCCCGTGTATCCCGACATATAAACGACTTTCATTGCAGGATAGGATTCGGTCAGGCGGAGTACCAACTCCGGTCCCGTCATGCTTTTCATTACGACGTCGGTCAGAGTTATATCGATGGAAGTATGGCTGGCACCGATCACTTTCAGCGCGACTTTTCCATCCTCGGCCTCAAGAACTTGGTAACCATGCTCTTCGAGCATTTTGCGGGTAAGCCGGCGCATCATCGCATCATCTTCGACCAGCAGCACCGTTGATCCTTCACGCCGAGGAGGCAGCGACTCTTCCTCAATTGCCTCTCCGGCTTCCAATTTCTTTTCCGCGCTCGGGAAATAAATCTTGAATGTCGTCCCGTGTCCCACTTCGCTGTACACCCACACATGGCCGCCGCTCTGCTGGATGATGCCGTAAACGGTGGAAAGCCCAAGCCCGGTCCCCTTGCCGATTTCCTTGGTCGTGAAGAAAGGCTCAAAAATGCGGGCACGCGTCGCTTCATCCATGCCGATACCGTTATCGCTGATGGCAAGCATGATGTAGCTGCCGGCCGCCATTGGCGGATGCTGCTTCGCAAAAGCGTCGTCGAAATTAAATGCTGCGATTTCGAGGATCAGCCTGCCCCCGTGAGGCATCGCGTCGCGCGCATTCACAGCCAAATTCACTACGATCTGATCCAGTTGCCCGGGGTCGATCTCGATGATCGCCGACGACGAGCGCGACAATACTGTGATCTCAACATCGTCACCCATCAATGGACGCAACAGCTTGCTCACCTCGCGAAGCCGCTCGTTAAGATCGAGAATCTGCGGCAGTGCGGGCTGGCGCCGGCTGAAGGCGAGTAGCTGTTTCGTTAATGAGGCGCCGCGTTTCGCCGCCTCACGAATGTTATCGACGTACTCCACGCCGTCCGGTTGGACTTTGCCCTTGAGCAGCTCCGAGCACGCGGTCACGATGCCGAGAAGATTGTTGAAGTCGTGCGCGATGCCTCCCGCCAGCCGTCCCACGGCCTCCATTTTTTGCGACTGGCGCAACTGGTCTTCCACCTTTTTCTGCACCGTAATGTTGCGGGCAACCGTCGACGCTCCGACAATCCGTCCTTCCGCGTCATGAATGGGCGAGACCGAAATCGACATGTTCAGCTTGCGCTTGTCTTTGGTGATACGGACTGATTCGAAATACTCGACCCGTTCACCCTTCCGGATTTTTCCAAGTATTTCGTGGATTTCTTCCGCCCGCTCTGGCGGAGCCAGCACGCTAATCGGCTTGCCGATGATTTCCTGAGGCGTGTAGCCGTAGATCTGCTCTGCACCTTTATTCCAATGCGTAATGATGCCGTCGAGGCTCTTCCCGATAATTGCGTCCTGCGACGAATCGGTGATCAGGGATAGCCGGTTCTGCGAATCCCGCAGTTCCCGTGTCTTTCGCCGCTCTAGTTCTTCATTTGCACGGCGGAGTTCTTCTTCGATGCGCTTCCGGTCGGTAATATCGCGGATCACGCTGAGAACTACAAAACCGCCATCCAGCGCAAGCGGACTCAGGCTGATTTCAACCGGAAATTCGGTGCCGTCGCGTCGTCGCCCGTACAGATCGAGGCCGGATCCCATTCGGCGAATTTTTGGGTATTGGTGAAATCGCTCGCGGTGCTGGCCGTGTTGCGGACGCTGGCGTTCCGGTACCAGCATCTCGACTCTTTGTCCGATGAGTTCGTCGCGCGTGTAGCCGAATAGCGCTTCCGTCTGGGAATTTGCCTGGATGATGACGCCCTGCTCGTTCACAGCCGCGACCGCGTCAGGAATGGCCTCGAGAATCGAGGCAGACAAGAGTGTCTCAGCCACTGGCTTGTGATCGAACTGCATCTCTACTTTCCCCACTTCAAGGAGGGCGACTTGCTTTATTGCTCGACGAGGGCCGTATTGCTATGACAATGGACTTTTAAACTATACTTCAGGAATATCCGGAATGTCTGCCCGCGCCAGAAGAGTCCTTATGAGAAATCAGCGCAAATACAATTGCAGAAGACTCTTGGGCAGGTGTGTAAATCCGCGCGTCCATACCAGCGCAATCAACATTTGTGTTCCGTTATAGCCCGCGTGCACCAGGAAACTTGCCCCGACCGACCCCGCCCACGCGCGAACTGCTCCACACACCATTCCCACGATAAACACGACCAGCAGCGCGCTCCACGCGTATCCGTATTGGGGTAGATGCATTAAGGCGAAAGGCAGCGCGCTCAGAAATATCCCCCACCAGACTCCCAATCTGCGAGCCAAGACCGGATAGAAGAATCCGCGAAAAAACAATTCTTCGACGAGTGGCCCTAGCGTGACGGCGATGATCACCAGCAGGTATGCATCTCGCGGTCGCGAAAATAACTTATCGAACGGAACCTCTTTCGGCATCGGCAAAATATTTTCCAGCATGCTGAGCGCGAGCAGCATGATTGCGCCGAGTCCCAGCATTCTCCACGCCGCCCTCGGCCAGTTCCATTTGATCGCGCTCCAGAATCGGGTGTGATATTTGCCTTTGACCAGCAGGTAGATATACAGGCCAACGGCGCCGTCGATGAGGAATTGCGAGATCAGCAAAAGCAATGGCCGCTGCGCCAGTTCTGCCACCGATTTTTGCGGATAGACCAGATAGTGCGCGCCGTAGAGAATCGCGACCTGGAGAATGAAGATTGTGACAAAGGTTAATCCTACGACCACCGCGACATCCCAGCCATTCCACGAGGGATCTTCTGGCGGCGTCCGCTGCGGAGGAATCGGCCCCTCAGGTTGAAGAGGAACGGGTGCGAAATCAGGATGCACTGAAGCTGGAAAAAAACTCGGCTCGTTGCCGCTGGGACCTTGCGATTCGCCACGCGCCAGTGGTTGTGGTTCAAACTGCGGATTCTCTGGAGATGACAAGAAGGGCTTCCTCTTCCTATTGCCGTGAACTGATGAGTATCAGCTGACTGCCAATTTTCCCCGAACCTTCCGCCTTGGAAAAAAACGCCGCCAGCGCCTGTCCCGTGTACGACTTCTTCACTCGCGCCACCTGCTCCGGAGGTCCTTGTGCTACGATCCGCCCGCCGTCCTCGCCACCCTCCGGCCCAAGATCGACGATCCAATCCGCATTCCGGATTACGTCCAGATTGTGCTCAATAATGATGATCGAATTCCCCAGGTCGGTTAGACGATGCAGCACGTCGAGAAGCTTCTTTACATCGTCGAAGTGCAGTCCTGTTGTGGGCTCGTCGAGCAGATACAGCGTTTTTCCCGTCTGCCGCTTGCTCAGTTCGCGCGCCAGTTTGATCCGTTGCGCCTCGCCTCCGGACAGCGTCACCGCCGATTGCCCAAGGTGAATGTATCCCAGACCGACGTCCACTAGCGTCTGCAGCTTCGGCTTGATCTGGGGAATGTTCTCGAGAATCGGCAACGCGTCGGACACAGGCATCTCCAGCAAGTCGGCGATCGAGTATCCGTTGTATTTGACCGCCAACGTTTCGTGGTTGTAGCGCCGCCCGCCACAGACTTCGCAAAGCACATACACATCCGGCAGGAAATTCATCTCGATCCGTCTCTGTCCTTCGCCCTGGCAAGCCTCACATCGGCCGCCCGTAACGTTGAACGAGAAGCGCCCTGCCTTGTAGCCGCGCTCCCGGGACTCCGGTAGCATCGCGTACAAATCTCGAATCGCTGTAAACACTCCTGTATAGGTTGCGGGATTCGAGCGCGGGGTTCGCCCGATCGGCGATTGATCGATGCGAATGACCTTGTCGATGTTTTCCGCTCCGGAAATCGCCTTGTGATCGCCGGCTTTCTCGCGCGAGCGATACAGTTGCCGCGCCAGCGCCCGATACAGGATGTCATTTACGAGCGTCGATTTACCGGAACCGGAAACTCCGGTCACGACCGTCATCACGCCCAGCGGAAACGTAACGTCCAGATTCTTGAGATTGTTCTCTTTTGCCCCCAGAATCGTCAGCGCGGCGCCATTTGCATGACGGCGCTCTGGCCGCATTTCAATCGAAGTTCTGCCGGAGATGTATGCCCCGGTCAGCGAATTCGGCTCGTGCATGATTTCTTCCGGCGTTCCCTGCGCGACGAGACTTCCGCCATGGCGTCCCGCGCCCGGTCCGAGATCGACAACATAGTCGGCCCGCCGGATCGTCTCTTCATCATGCTCGACGACCAAGACCGTGTTCCCAAGATCGCGCAGGTTCTCCAGCGCGTTCAGCAGGCGTCCGTTGTCGCGATGATGCAGTCCGATCGAAGGCTCGTCCAACACATATAAGACACCGCGCAGCTTCGATCCGATCTGAGCAGCCAGCCGGATTCGCTGTCCTTCACCGCCGGATAAAGTCGCCGCCGAGCGATCGAGCGAGATGTATCCCAGTCCCACCGCATTCAGAAACTGCAGGCGCTCAATGACTTCATGCATCACGCGGCCGGCAATCACGGCTTCGCGACCCGCCAGTTTGATCCCCTGCGCCTTTTCCAGAGCACGTGCAACCGGCATGGCGGTGAAGTCGGCAATCGACATGTCGTTCACTTTGACCGCTAGGCTCTCGGGCCGCAGCCGCTTTCCCTGGCACGCCGGACACTCCGTCGCCGACATGTGATCCATCAGCCAGTCGCGGTAGCCTTCGGAAGTCGACTCTTCCAGATTCTGTTTGAGGTATCCGAAGATGCCGTGGAATCCGGTCCGTCCGCCGCGGCCCTGCTCGCCATTGAGCAGGAAGTCCTGCGTCTTCTCTGGCAGTTTCTCAAAGGGAATGCTCAAATCGATAGCGCACGCGGCTGACACGATCTGCAGCTGGTGAATCAGGTTCTGCGACGCCGATCCGGGGCCCAAGCCGCCATCGAGCAACGGCTTCGACCAGTCGGTAATCACCTTCGCCGGATCGAAATCGTACTTGCTTCCCAGCCCGTGACATTCCGGACACGCTCCATACATACTGTTGAACGAAAACGATCGCGGCTCGAGTTGCGGAACGTTAATTCCGCAATCGGGGCACGCCAGCTTTTCCGAGTACAGCTGCTCTTCGCCCCCGACCACCGCGACTTGCACCAGGCCGCCGGCCAGCTTCATCGCCAGCCCGATGGACATCTCCAGCCGATGCTCGATCCCCGGCTTCACCAGCAGGCGATCGATCACAACTTCGATCGTGTGATTCTTTCGCTTGTCGAGATTGATCTCGTCGTCCAGATTCACCAGCTCGCCGTCGATCCGGGCCCGGGTATAACCGTGCTTGACGAGCGTTTCCATCTCTTTCTTGAACTCGCCCTTGCGCCCCCGGACGATCGGCGCCATCACCATGACCCGGTCTTCCGGCGTAAGGGCCATGACCCTCTGCACAATCTGATCCGCCGACTGCCGGCTGATCGCCCGTCCGCACTTCGGACAATGCGGAACTCCGATCGAAGCGAATAACAGGCGAAGGTAGTCGTAGATTTCGGTGATGGTGCCGACTGTTGACCGCGGACTGCGGCTGGTGGTTTTCTGCTCGATCGAAATTGACGGGCTAAGTCCATCAATCCCATCGACATCCGGACGCTCCATCTGATCCAGGAACTGCCGTGCGTACGCCGAGAGCGTTTCGACATATCGGCGCTGCCCTTCGGCATAAATCGTGTCAAAGGCGAGCGAGGACTTGCCCGATCCGCTGAGCCCGGTAACCACAGTGAGCGTGTTACGCGGAATCTCGACGCTGATGTTTTTCAGATTGTGTTGCCGGGCGCCCCGGACAGAAATCTTAGTAATCGCCATTCTTCGCCGAGGCTCTGGCCCTTCCGTAATATCGACAGGGCCACAGGATTGTCCGAAAGTAGGTATGCACAGCTCTACTCCGTATCTTAGTCGTCACTAGCGCGGAGCGTCAACGCGGTTAGATTGAAGGTTCGCGTCGCGAAGGAAGGCAACTACTGAGGTATACGGTTTTTCGAGCCCTGCATCTGATAACAGCTCTTTAGAGGTCGGTCGATTGTGAATTCGCTCTTGATGCCATTCATTCTCTGCTTCACCGTTCTCGCTTCGGTCGCCTTCGGGGTCCTCGCCGCGTATGCCGTTGTTTTTACGATTCTTTCCACCTTCGGCCGCCCCGCCCAGCCCGAGCAGGCCCGCCCACGGCTGGTTTTAGTACCGACGCAGACCCACGCCAGCGGAGATTAACTTCCGCGCCTTCAGTGCGTGATCTCCAGGGTGAACCCGGCGTCCAGAGCTGTCTCCCTTATCGTTTCCACTACGGGTGCAACGCGGCCTTCTTCTCCGTGAATTGCCACCTGAAACTTTGTTCCACTCGGATACTGCCGCAGCTTGGCGCTCAGCGAGGCGAGGCCTTGGGGAAAATACTGGTTATTGATATCTACCCGCAACTCACCACCGAAGAAATCGTTCACGCTTAGCTCAACGGGAGATTTCCAGTGGTACTGCTTCACGTTGTCGCGCTGTGATCCAAGTGTGAGCTGTTCAAGTTCAGAAACTTGCTCATTGCTCAGGACCCAACCTTGGGCCTGTGCTAGTGATAGATCCATCCCATATTGAAAGCCAATCGCTTCAGTGGCGTTGCGCGATAGAATCCTGCGGTTCGTGAGCTCGTTTTCCCGGACCGCCCACTCCTGATGAAAACGACGCAACCGTTGCCACATGGCGGCTTCCGCTTTGGGTCCTCCATATTTCGAAAGGGTTTCTGCTGCCTGGCGAGCACGATTCAAATCTGGATTGTCCAGCTGAGCGATAATGCTGGCCTCAATCTCGTTCCAACGTTTCATCTTGACGACAGCTGCCATCGACTCTGTCATGCAGGTACTGGGAGCAACTGCCAATTGCTTAATCCCGTATTCTGGTTCGGTTCTGAGGAAATACAGGACAAATCCATCCTCTGCTACACAATCCCATCTGCCGGGATGCTCCTCATAAACGGCCTTGACCCGGAACAATATTGCCTTCGTCGAGTAGCGAGCTACAAGTTGAGCATCGAGAGCCCTAGTGCGACTGTCTCTCTGTTCCAGCCGACTCGCGAGTAGCTGATCCAATTCTGGTAAGGTCTGATTCGGCAGGACACCGAGCGTCTTCGCCTTTACAGTAAACGATCCGTCGTCGATATGCGGGCGCTTGATTTCGTCCAGTATGTACGGCGTTGCTTCGCCAGGGTCGAGTTCGTACAACCTCTGCAGAACGATGTCGCGCAGCATCTGATTTTTGATCTCGGATTCGTTGGCAATTGCCTCTAGGGCTTCGGTCATGGACGGAATCTTGAGACGCTCCCAGAACGACGAAAGCAATTCCCATTCCTGATCGGGCGAGAGCGCGAGAAATGCAGATGCAAGCTCAGGACCTGGCAAACCGGCAAGAGGCTTCATGTCTGGCGAACCGGGCCCTGTCCTTAACAGCAGAGTGTTGATGGTTCCTGCTTGTGCATGTCCCTGTTTGCTCCCGACCAACGCAGCCGTTTCTTTATAAAGAGCATCTTCCAGATCCGTAAATTTCTTATCGTATGCCCGCCTTTGCTCCTCCCAGATCTTCTGTTGATCGGCGTCATTCTCTGGATATGGGGGCAGATGGTGCTGCACCTGTGTCTCTAGTTTCGCCAGCGTATAGATATAGTCGGCGGTGATCGCAATGTCTGGTGATTGCATCTGCCGTTTCAACTCTCGTACCGCCTCAGACTGAAACCGGGAGCCAGCAAGACCTGCGACGCAGTCGAACCGTCTCCCGGGAGGGAAGTTGCTCATCTGTTTCGCCAGTTCGCGTATTGATTTGGGAGAATCCAGAAAACGCAGCTTTCGGATGGCGTCTCTCCTCTGTTCATCGGTGCTGGTGGAGAAGTTGAGGATTGAGACTGCTTCGCCAAAAGTCTCCTCCTGCCATTCGGGACTGGCCTCTAGCACGTCGAACTCCAGGGAGTTAGAGCGCAGCTCCAATCGTTCGTCCTCGGTCGCGCCGCGCCGGGAGACGCGGCCCGTTGTCACATTCAGGGCGTAGTGTCCGGGGTTATCCAAAGCAACCCATTCATTCAGGTCTTCGTGCATCACGAACGGTTCTGTACCTAATGCTTGCGAACCTCCAAGGCCGCCTCTGATACAGGCCCCTACTGCGAAATAGTCCGCAAGCGGGTCCCGTCCCGGCGGCGTCACATGAAACTGCTCGATGTCCAGGCGTCCGCTGCGATCGTAGTTCCGCGTAGAGACAACGAACGTCTCAGGTTGTGAAGCCACGAAACTTAGCTCAATGGGGATTACCTCGCCGACGTGGAACTGACTGGTTCCACCAGCGAAGCGGATTGACAGAGAAACTCCTTGTACTTGCGGGAAGGCATGAGAGGGAAAGATCAAAAAGAGGGGCAACAGTCTTACAAGCAGGCCAGAACGATTTCTGTCCATGTGTTACCTCGAAGCTGCCAGTACTTAGATGCTGCTTGTAGCCCATTCAATAGCTTGGCGTGACTGTGAGGTCTCCAAAATCTGCAAGGACTGTCCGATCACACGTGGATGCAAACGGCACTGCAGGTTACGAAACTGCTTCTCAATGCACGTGAAACAAGTGATCCAACAAAAAGAACACCGCCGCTCCCACAAATACCAGCAGCGCCATCTTCATCGCCGGCTCCTTATTGACCTCTGGAACCAGGTCCGATGCCGCCACATAAATCGTGACGCCGGCCGCAAGCGGAAGCCCCGCGCCCACATGGTGCCGGAAGATTGCCATGATCAGCACTCCGGCCAGCGTCGATCCGCCCAGAATCATCGACGCGCCCCAGGCGATGCCCCGGCTTCGTCCGCTGGCCAGCATGACCGAACTCACCGTAAATCCTTCGGGAATCTTGTGCAGAAAAATTGCCAGAAAAATCAGCCACCCGAGCCAGTTCGAGACAAGAAATCCTGACGCAATTGCGATCCCATCGAAAAACGTGTGAATCACCAGCCCGAGCAGCACCGAATATCCCTTGTGCGAATGAATGAATTCTTCGTGGTGCGTCTCCTCGCCGAAATGGAAGTGCGGCGTGACCGTATGCTCGAAGAAGTGGATGATCAGATAGCCCATCAGCACGAGATATGCGGCCGCTCTGCCGTGCAGTTCAATACTCTCGGGAACCATCTCTACCAGCGCGGTCGCCAGCATGAACCCCGCGCCCAGCGCGACAAAGTAGCGCAGGTAACGCCGCTCCCAGTGACGCTGAACGATGATCGCCCCGCCGAAGATATTCGCAGCGGCAGCGGTAAGCCCAAGGAGAACACTGGTCAGGATCGGGTTCATGAATTGCCGGGATAATACCAGCCCATGTCGGAATTCACCACAGAGGCACCGAGACAAAAAATCCTAATGTGTTTCTCCGTGCCTCCGTGTCTCCGTGGTGAAATGACACTAGCCCGAGTGGCGGATGTGCATCACATCGCCGTCCTGCACGATGTAGTCCTTGCCCTCGAGGCGGAGCGTGCCCTTGGCGCGCGCATTCGCCTCAGATCCGGCCTCAAGAAGCTGGTCCCATCGAATGGTTTCCGCGCGAATGAAGTGCTTTTCCAGGTCGGAGTGAATCGCTCCGGCGGCTGCCTGCGCCCGACTATGGGCAGGAACCTGCCACGCGCGGCATTCATCCTCGCCTGCGGTGAAAAATGAAATCAGTCCCAGCAGTTTGTAAGTCGTGCGGATCAGCCGCGTCAGCCCGCTCTCTTTCAGTCCATAGCTGGAGAGGAATTCAGCCGCGTCGGCGTCGCTCATTTCCGACAGCTCCGCCTCGACCTTGCCGCAGATCGCCGTTGCTCCCGCGTTGGGCCGCGCGGCACTTTCAGTGAGCTTATACTTGCCGACGGCTTCTTCAAGTTCCTTGCCCAGTTCCGTCGATTCGCCAATATTCAGCACATACAGGATGGGTTTTTCGCTGAGGAACATAAATCCGCGAATGCGTTTCTTGTCCTCGGGAGTCATCTCCATCTCGCGCAGCGGCTTTTCCGATCCCAGATGAGCGTTGGCGCGCTTCAGCAACTCAAATTCTTTTTCCAACTCGGGCGTCTTCATCTTCTTCAAATCTTTTTCCAGACGCTCGAGACGTTTCTCGATCTGACCCAGATCGCTCACCATGAGGTCGAACTCGACATTCTTGATATCGCGAAGCGGATCGATCTCACCGACGTGAGGAATCGCCGGATCCTCAAAAACCCGCACCACATGAGCCAGCGCATCCACTTGCCGCAGATGGCCGATGTAAGCGCTCTCTTTCAGCGCGTCCTGGCCAATCGCTCCAACGTCAACGTAATCGACGGACGTGTGGGTCAGCTTCTTCGGGTTGTAGAGAGCGGCAAGACGGTCAAGGCGGTCATCCGGCACCTTCGCCACTCCGACATGCGCTTCGCGCGGATTCGCACTCTGCGCCAAGAGATGCGCCTTGGTCAGTATCTGAAACAGCGACGTCTTGCCCACCTGGGGCAGTCCAATAATGCCGGTCTTCATAAGCGAGCTTCTAGCTCCTGGCTTCTATGCTTTGTAGTGAGTTGCGGGGATTATAGGCGAAACCGCGCAAACGACCCGGCTCGTTTTCGGCCAACTTCTGAGAATAAACCATCCGCTTACGAATTGACCAAACAGCCGCCCCGTGCGGCAGAATTCGCTGTCTGTGATTTCGATCACATTCAGGAGTGATGCGCGAAATAGGGCAGACAAGTGATCCGCCCTATTCTGCGCGCAGAAGCAGTTCCACCGAGTGCTTTCGCGAGGCCGCGGGGAGTCTGTTCAATTTTTGTTCGCAGGAGTCGTGTATGTTCTCCAAGCCGGCAGCTGGTTGGTATCACAGCAATCAATACAACGCGGAAGCGACTTGCGAACACTGCGGCGGAGTCGTTCGGCACGAACGCTGGTGCATCACCCGCGACGCCCTGGTTCAGTATGCGTTTGGAGTTGTCCTCGATGAGGGCAAGATGACGCTCAGTGACCGGCTTATCCTGCATGCGCTCGGAGTCTCGTGGCAGAACAACGCTAGCCCGTGCACCGTTGACGGTGTCTAAATGGCGGACAATACGCGAACCTCGTTCCGAATAGTCCGAATAATCAGGCCAGAAAAAGGATCTCAGCAAGGGATCGAGTTACTCGTGCCCCTGAAGTTGCAAATGCGCGAGCGCTTTGCCGCCTGAGGGCGAACCCTCTGGCCGACGATCACGGTTTCCGCAGCCTCCCGAGCATCTGCCCGAAAAGTTAATATTTCTTCAGGTGTTCCAATCTTCCTCCTTGTTCCGCTTAAACTATGGATACCTGGCCGGCAGGAACGCCCAGCACACTATGAAGTTGCTGATTGTCGAAGACGAAGCCCGCATGGCCGACCTTCTTCACAAAGGATTGACGGAGGAGGGTCATATGGCGACGTGTGCTTCCGACGGCGCCGAAGGCCTCGCGCTCGCGAAATCGTACGAGTTCGACGTCATCATCCTCGACGTGATGATGCCGAAGCTGAATGGATACGATCTTGCCAAAAAGCTGCGCCAGGAAAAGATCCGCACGCCCATCCTGATGCTTACCGCGCGCGACTCTGTCCCCGATATCGTTCGCGGTCTCGACCTCGGCGCCGACGACTACATGACCAAGCCCTTCTCGTTCGATGAACTGATTGCCCGCCTTCGCGCAGTAAAACGCCGCGCGCTGGCTGCCGGAGACCCTCACATCCGCGTGGGCGATCTCGTCCTCGACCCCGCGAGCAGGGAAGTCTTGCGCGGAGAAGAACGCGTCTCTCTCACCCGCACCGAATACAACCTGCTCGAACGCCTGATGTACCGCTCCGGAAAGGTCGTCTCCCGGCGCTCGCTGATCGAATCGGTCTGGGGATTCGATCGCGAAATTGAAGAGAATACCCTCGACGCCTTTATGCATCTTCTTCGCAACAAGATCGATCCGCCCGGCCGCGCGAAGCTGATCCACACGATCCGCGGCATCGGCTACATGATTCGATCGGATGGCCCCGCATGAAGCGGCTCTCCATCGGAATGCGGCTGACCCTGTGGTATCTGGCGATTTTCGCGCTGGGGCAGATCCTCTTTGGCGCGGGGATGTGGTTCATTCTGCGCAACAATCTTTACGACATCGTCGATGATGGCGTCGAGAATCAGGCCGACGACGTGAAGAGCCTGCTACAAGCGCAGGGTAAGAATGCATCGGTTGAGCAGCTGCGCCAGGCAGTCAGCGAGGAATACGGCATCGGCCATGCCGGGGATTTCCTTCAAATCCTCGACGGAAACGGAGAAGTGATCTACCGCTCCGCTTTCCTCGCGGCGCACCAGTCAGCGCTCCTGCCGCCGGATCAAGTCAAGCGGCCAGTTTCCCGAACGCGGCGCATCGAACACCGCCCGTTCCGCTTTTTCTTCGAAAGACTCAATATTGACGGCAGACTTTTCATCATTGAGATGGGCGCGCCCGCAGACGATGCCCTCGATACCCTCCATCAATTCCGCGCGTATCTGTTCTGGTTTGCTCCTCTGCTTTTGCTGGTTGCAGCCGCCGTCGGCTACTGGATGAGTCGGAAGGCTCTCTCTCCCGTAGATGAACTTGTGCGCACTGCCCGCGATGTTAGCGGAACGAATCTGAAGAACCGGCTCCAAACCCTCGAGACCGGTGACGAACTCCAGCGACTCTCCGATACCCTCAACGCCATGCTCGACCGGATCGAGGCAGCTTTCCAACGCGTCACTCAGTTCACGGCGGACGCTTCGCATGAACTCCGAACTCCGGTGTCCCTGATCCGCACCGAGGCGGAGCTGGCATTGCGGCGCTCGCGCGGAGAAGCCGAATATCAAGAAGCCTTGCGGCACATTCTTTCAGAGGCCGAGCGCACGAGTTCGCTGATCGAGCAACTGCTCTCGCTGGCCCGCGCCGATTCCGGCCGCGAATCGGTGCAGTTGACGCCCGTAAATCTAACCCCGATCTTGAAGAGCGTCGTCGAACGATGGAAACAGGTCGCCTCCATCCGCGGGTTGATGTTTTCCGCCGATATCCCGAGCCACGACGCTTTCGTCTTGGCCGATGAGTCGTGGCTGCGTCGTTTGATCGAAATCCTCCTCGACAACGCCTTCAAGTACACGCCGTCCTCCGGTTCTGTGCAACTTTCACTCGAACCCAATAAGGAAGATCAAAATGTGCTTGTAACAGTGAAGGATTCCGGCGTGGGCATCGCACCGGAAGAACACGCCAGAATCTTCGAGCGCTTCTACCGGGTCGACAAAGCGCGCAGCCGCGCCGAAGGAGGTACCGGACTCGGCCTCTCCATCGCGCAGTGGATCGTCACGCAACATCAAGGGACGATTTCAGTCGAGAGCGCGCCAGGACAGGGCGCAATTTTCCGCCTGCAACTACCCATGATTGCGGCGCCCGTGACCACCGTCCAGCCCGCATAGCGATTTCCCCAATCGCCAACGCCTGCCGTACAATGGAAAAGCCTTCCAATGCCGGGATGGCGGAACTGGCAGACGCAGCGGACTCAAAATCCGCCGGTACTTGGTACCTTGCAGGTTCGATTCCTGTTCCCGGCACCATCCATCCTGCAATCTCCCTGACGTGCTTCCTGAGAACAGCAAACCGCGGTAGCTCGCAGCAATCCGCCTGCCGCGGCTTCAGTACAGCAACCGCCGAGCCTTGACCTCGAATATATCGTATTACGATATACTATCCAGAATTGATCCGCGCGATCTGCCGAGGGGGCAAATCGCGGAACGACCCCCACCTCTCGCTTTTCACACCAGGGCAGGGAGGTGGGGATGATTTTTTGATTCTCGCCAGAACGGCGCTGTCACGCTCGGCGGAATCGAAGCATCCCTGACTGGAATACTCTGTGCAGGAGGTGTCAATCCTCGCCGCAGCTACATCCTCTTCATTTTCACATACCGTTGGAAATCCCCGGCGAAGTAGACCAACGAATAAACCACGGCGGCAAGACTGCCCCATTTCACGATTTTTCCTGCGGCTGACATTTTTCCTCCTGGCGCTAGGCCACACTCGGTACGGTGCGGGTGCGGACAATAAGTTCTTCCACCATGGCGATCGCCTGATCGATCGCCGCATCGACTTGCTTGCTTAAAACGAAATTTCCATCCGGATTCGGCTCCACTGTCGCGGGTTCGCAGCCCACCACCAGCAACGGAGCAATGCGTCCGCCGAGCGTCTTCACCAGTCGCAACGCCGCAACCGGATTCATTGCGTGCGCATCGATCGCGACCCTTACCTCCTCGTGAGGAAGATCCGGCCGCATCGTAAACAGCGTACCTGGTTTATCTCCACGGCAAATCGCGTCCACCAGGATCACGAGATCCCAACCCTGCATGAGCGCATAGGCAAGGTCGTAACTGCGCACGCCAAAATCAATGAGGCTCACATTCTCCGGAAGTGTCCGCTTCCGCATCCGGTTCACGAACTCGATTCCAAAGGCGTCGTCCCCAAGAAAAATATTGCCAATTCCCGCGATCAGGATCTTTCCTTTCATGCCTGATCCTCGTCGGAGAGCGGTTCGATCTCCTCGGGTGAAAAGAAGAAGCGGTGCCCCGGTTGCCGCAACATGCCCAAATCGCGCCCAGGATCGTCTTCGAGCACGACCGCAAGATGAACTCCATCGTCGAAGTCGCGCTCGATCGCTTCTACGAGGGCCACCTTGCCCTTCAGCGCCATGTCCATAATGTCGGCACTTCGCTGCGGCCACAAACGCACGCGATCTCCCGCCTTCACCTCTACGCCGAATACAGTAACGCTCGCGGCGGGAGTATTCCCGGGTTTGACATCCCGCTGCATCATGGCTGCTCCGGAATAGGGTGAAGCCCGCGAATGGTGCCATGCGTGCGCATTAATTGGGCGCGCGCGCTTTGCTCCGTGCGTTCGAGCAGTTCACGCATGCGGTTATCGGCGAGCATCTCTTTCTTTTCTTCGTTCGAAAGAGTCATGACACGCAGCGTGAGCATCTCGTCCATTTCGGTTGCATCAAAAAAATCGCCCGCGCTTTCCGGCGCAATTCGCGGATAGTCATAAAGCAGGATGGGCGAACACAGCATCGTGTCGCGTTCGGCGTTCGCTCCAACCAGCACGGGAAAATTTCCAACATTGACGCAAGATGTTGCGATGTCCCGAATGCCCCCCGGTGGATCCAGCAGCGAAATAAACTCTCCGCCGACCGAACTCACGATGCAGTGCGCCGTCAGCATCGACCGCAACAACGCTTCGTTGCGGTTTTGCGACTCGAATGTTTGGGAGCTTGTGTTGATGACGTCGATCTTCAACTTCCACACATCGTCGCGAATTCTTTGTGCCGACGCTCGTAATTTTCCGCGGATCTCACGCTGTCTGCGGATGGTATTCGCAACGACTTTGCCTGCGCTGTTCAGCAGCGATTCCGAACTGTTGCTCGGGGGGAAATAAAAATCGGCACAGTGTTCGCCGGCTTCGATGGGGAGTTCCACCTGGGCGGAGCGTTCGACTCCTTCGTCCCAACTCTCGATCAAGTGTCCATCAATCGCGACCGAAGGGACCGGTTGGAACGCCTGATCGACTCTCTCCGCTACTTGCTTGGTGATCAGTTGCAAAAATCGAAGGCGCACCTGCACGGCCGCCTTGCCGCTTGCTTTCATCAGGCATTCCGAATGCATCTGCGAGCGTTCGGTACCGGCTCGGACCTCTTCATACCCCGGAGCGTACAGAATGCCAAACGTCCAGCGCTGGCGATTTTTGATGGCCGACCGCCGGTACGGATACAGCATGTACCCTTCGTACATTATTGTGTCCGCGATCTTCGCGGCGAGTTCACGGTTCACGATTCCACCTCGGTAGGCACAAGAAGGCGATCTAAAGCCTGTTCCCAGGTTTGCAGTCCCGAGCGCTCCCTGAATTCGTTCAGGCGCTCGAAAAGTTCCCGGCGCACACAGATCCATGCAGTGTTTGGATAATAAAGGTCCATCATCTCTTTCCAGACTTGAATCGGCAGGCGATAGCTGGCTTCGCGGTCCCAGGGAATCTGCGCGATCTGCAATCCGGAGCGCCCTGCATAGAACACCGTGCCGCTGAACATCGACGAGGTGGGGAGTTCCCCGTTTTCCAGTCCATAGATGTATTTCGTAATTGCTACATTGAAATCGAATGTGCACGGCACGGGAACATCGATGAACGTCGATCCACTGAATTCCCTCACATTGACGTTCACGTTGGCCCACAGCAGCGGATGCAGCGATGTGCTCCACCGCTCCGGTTCGCCGAAGAGTTCCTTCAGGTGCGCCTGCTCTGCCGCGCTATACCGCCGGCGCGCCGGCTCGATCTGTACCTGCGCGCGAAGAGCGATGGAATGGATCGCTCCGAGCTCACTGTTCGTGATGCCAACTTTAAATAGGAGCTGTGGCGTGATGGCGTTCACCGCCGGAGAAGCGCTTTCGACCTCAAAGCGCAGATCAGGCACGAAATCCTCCGGTTGACCTGTTTAACTGCTGAAAGAACTCGTCGATCTGTTTCCACACTTCCGTGCCGCCGGACAATCCGCGCCAGTGCGACCGGATAATTCCAACCAGTCGATAACAATGATCAATTGGCGCGCGATAGTACTGCGGCGCCCCCGAAATGCGATTGACGAGCAGGGCTTCGACGTCTGGCGCAAATTGATTGAGCACCGGATTGTGATTCATGATCGCGTCCCAATATTCCAGGTCAAGCGATGATTCCATTGCTCCGCCGGGACTTGGATATTGCGCAACGACCCGGCCAGCCAGGCTGCTGTTCACAAAAAAGGCGAGCTTGATCGGAATCAGCAGGCTCTCCCACTCCTGATCATCCATTTGAAAATGAACGAGCCGTCGAACATCCCGCGGGATGCGCCGGTAGGGCTGCCGCGCATCATCGACAAACAGAATGGCGCACGGATCGCAGGCGCAAAGAATTCGGTGCTTTGTGATTTCAAGGACATGTTCGTGCGTTTCCGGTAACGGCGCTGCGCATAACTCGCACACTTCCACCCGTTCACGCGGCTTGCGTACAAATTGTTGAAGCCGTGCGAACGATCCTCGGCCCACCGCATTTTCACCCATGGCGCTCATAGGACGGGGCACGTTTACGAAGGCGGTAGATTCGGCATGCGCGGATCAATCGGCGCGCGCTTATCGGCGTTAATGCCCGTTGCATCGCGCGAGGTGCGGCCCTGGCCTTCGCGTCCCGCTTCCTTGCGTCTGCCGTTGAAAGTCCATTCTTCCGCCCGCTTCGTTCCGGGCGTATGTGCGTCGATATCAGGCCGTGGATTCTTCATATGTCTTTTCCTCTTTCGTGGCTGGCTGAATCATGTTGACAGGAACAAAGTCGGCAGAGATCACGCCTTCCACAACGATCTCGACCACTTCAGGAGCGGCCTCAAGGATGGTTTGCTCGGCGGCCGATTTCAGATTCTCGGGCGCGAAATGAAATCCATTATTCTCGGATTGAATCTTCACCCGGACCACCTGATCCGTAACTTGAAGCAGAGTGACGGAGCCTCCCTGTTTCCGGAACTGCGCCCGCTGTTTTTCGAGAGCCCGCGAGACTCTTTCTTCCAGCGCCACAGGATGAATTCCGTAAAGGACAAGCAATCCGCAGACCAGTGGGTCCGCCCCGAGTTTCGCGAGCGACGCGCGTCCTGCCTCGCCGGAGCCCGAAAGAATCTCGACGATGCGAGACATCACGGTTCCGTGCATGTCCATCGCGGCCTGCAAAAGTTCGAGAGCCGTCGAGCGCGCTTTCTCGTCCGAAAGAGAACTGGCGCGCTCGACTACTTCGTTCAACCGTTGCGTTTGGGCCTGAAACTCCCCACTATTCATAGCTGCTCATTGGTTCCAACGCCGAACATCGGCGAGTGCCGGGTCTCCAGCACTTTGCCGTTGCCCAGATACATATGCACTCCGCAGGGTAGGCATGGATCAAAACTGCGAACCGCCCGCATGATGTCAATTCCCTTGAACTTCTCGGGGCCGTTCTCTTCGAAGATCGGAGTGTTCTGCACCGCATCTTCGTAAGGTCCCGGCGTCCCGTAGATGTCGCGCGGATTCGCGTTCCAGCAGGTTGGCGGATACGGATGGTAGTTGGCGATTTTTCCATCGCGGATCACAACGTGATGCGACAATACGCCACGCACGGCTTCATGGAATCCGCAGGAAATCGCGTTCTCTGGCACTTCAAACGGAGCCCACGTCTTCGAACGTCCCGCCATCAGTTCTTCCATCGCCTTCTCGCAGAAGTACAACGCAGCAGCCGCGGCATAGGCCTGGAAATACGTCCGGGCGCGGTCGCGCTCAATGGCATTGCTCCACTGCGGAATCTTCCACTCGAACGTCGTTTCCGGCAGTGTCGACGTCTTCGGAAAGTTAATGATGACGCTATTTCCGGTCGCCTTGAGGTAGCCGATATCGACCAGCCCTGATAGCGCCGTCGACCACAGACGTGCGATCGGTCCGCCGCCAGTGTCGAGGGGTAGATGATCGCGCGTTCGCTTGTCGAACCACCTCGGCGACATCACCCATGTGTAATTGCCGTTGAAGTCCCGCTTCTGCGGACGTGGAATCGTCGTCTGGTTCCACGGATGATGTTTATCGATCGCATTGCCCAGTGGATCGGTTTTAACGAAAGTCTCCTCGTTCTCCCAATCGTCGTAATACGAACTGCCAAGCAGGATTCGCAGGCCGAGATTGATGTCCATTAAGTCATTCGTGACGAGCTTTCCATCGACGACGATCCCCGGAGTCACGTACATTGCTCGACCCCAGTCCGACATCTTTTCGTAGCGGTAGTCGCAGACGGCAGGATTGTTGAACGATCCCCAGCACCCGAGCAAAATGCGCCGCTGTCCGACTTTTTCATAGCCTGGCAACGCCTCATACCAGAAGTCGAACAAATCATCGTGCAGAGGCACGCATCTCTTCATGAACTCCAGATATTTCGTGAGCCGCACCAGATAATCGGTGAACAACTGAACTGTCGCCACCGTACCGACACCTCCCGGATACAACGTCGAAGGATGCACATGGCGTCCTTCCATCAGGCAGAACATTTCCCGCGTCAGGCGGCTCAGTTCCAAGGTCTCGCGATAAAAAGACCCGGTGAAGGGATTCAGTGCCGTCATGATGTCGGCGATCGTGCGAAACCCATGTTTTTCAGAGTTGGGCGCCTTTGTCTTCTGCGCTTTCGTCCATAGCGAAGGATTCGTCTCCTTCACCATCTGCTCGCAAAAATCGACGCCGACCAGATTGTCCTGAAAAATGTTGTGATCGAACATGTACTCGGCAGCTTCACCGAGATTGACGATCCATTCACCGAGATTCGGCGGCTTCACTCCAAATGCCATGTTCTGGGCGTAACACGCGCAGGTCGCGTGGTTGTCGCCGCAGATTCCGCAGATTCGGCTGGTAATAAAATGAGAATCTCGCGGATCCTTTCCCTTCATGAAAATGCTGTAGCCGCGGAATATTGACGACGTGCTGTGGCATTCCGCGACCTGCTTGTTCTCGAAATCGATCTTCGTGAAGATTCCTAGGCTGCCCACGATGCGAGTGATCGGGTCCCAGTTCATCTCCACCAGATTCCGTTTCTTGCTCGGAGTTTCCGTAAGTGGCTCTGCGATCGTTCCCATGATGTCCTCTCCTCGTCAGGCAGCTCTGCGGCTGGGTCGCGCTTCGTAGGCGCCGGGTCTGGGTTGATATCCGGTAATGAGTTGACGGCCTGGGCGACGCCACTCGGGCTCGCCGTTCACGGTGTTGTTGGTGATGGCCCGCAGCGCGCGGATCATTTTCCCGTACAACGTGAGAGCGGCCGTCGAGAAACGTGCGCCCGACGGCTCATCCATGAATGGCATGAACATGTCCGGGAATCCCGGCATCGTGCAGCCAATGCAAATGCCGCCCACGTTCGGGCAGCCGCCTGTCCCGCGCATCCAGCCGCGTTTGGTGACGTTGCAGTTCACTACCGGGCCCCAGCATCCCATCTTCACCAGGCACTTCGGAGTTCCGTACTCGATTCCGAAATCGTCCTGCTCGTAGTAAGCAGCGCGGTCGCAGCCTTCGTGAACGGTCTTGCCGAACAGCCACGTTGGGCGCAGTTTGTCGTCGAGCGGAATCATCGGCGCAAGCCCCGCAACCTGGAACAGCAGATACGTCACCGTCTCCATGAAATTGTCGGGCTGCACCGGACATCCAGGAACATTCACCACAGGCAGTCCTGCCTTGGACCGCCAGTTCCATCCCAGGTAGTCGGCGAGACCCATGCATCCTGTCGGATTGCCGGCCATCGCGTGAATGCCGCCATACGTAGCGCAAGTGCCCGCGGCAATTACTGCCAGTGCTTTCGGAGCAAGCCGGTCGATCCATTCGCAGGTCGTAATCGGTTGGCCCGTTTCGTGGTTCGTTCCTTGCGCGGCCCAGTAGCCTTCTTCCTTGATCTGCTCGTTCGGGATCGAGCCTTCGACCACCAGCACAAACGGCTCAAGTTCGCCTCGTTCCGCCTGGTAGAAGTACTTCATGAAATCGTCGCCAACTTCATAAGCGAGTACGGGATTGTGAAGATGAACTTTAGGAAGTCCGGGAATTGCGCCGAGAATCACGTCCTCGATGCTGGGTTGCTCGGCGTTGGTGACCGAGACGGAATCCCCGTCGCAGCTCAAGCCGGCGGTGATCCACAAGATATGAACTTCGTTGACGGGAGCAGGGGCGGAGGCCTGTCTTCTCGTGAAAGGAATCGGTTCAGTGGGCATTGCGTCTCCTTTCGACGTTTTGGTGGGAACTATCGGGTTGTGACGGTATCTCTCTACCGAGTAACTCTTAGAGATGGCAACCCCATTCGCGGTTGCGTGTGAATTTATGGGAGCAGAAGGTTGCTCTGACAATGAACGGCACGTCCTGCATGAACGCGATGTGTGAAGGAATTTGCACTGTCAATTGCACTTGCCCAGTAACGAAGTGACCACCAGTCATCCCTGTTCCAGCCCAAATGGAGTCCGCTTTCTCCTTGACACGGCAAGCATTCGCCCAGAGAATGGCTGACGCGCAATTCCCGGGTCCCCCGTTCGAAGCTGCGGTGCTTCGATTGCCGGTTTCAACCAGTCGTACAAGTTCCCAAAATTCCAGAGCGCCACGCGGCCTGCCGCGAATTGGCGTGCGTCCGAACGGAGAAAGATGCTATGCGGAGCATGCTGAGGTTCTGCCTTTTCGTCGTGGTTTGTTCAATCTTTGCCGGGATTCAGCCCTCTGCGGCCCAGTCTTTCAGCTTTCCGGTCAACGGATTCACCACGAGTAACGTTTGCGCGAACAGTGCCACTCCGCCTCCTGCGTGCCAGGTGCTGACCAACGGGTCTCCTTCGCAGCCGCAGGTGGTAAACAATGGCGTCCTGCGCCTGACCACGGCGAACACGAACCAACACGGCTCGGCCTGGTTTCATATGCAGCAGCCGCTTTCCAGCGGATTCACCACCGCATTTCAATTTCAGATTTCCAATACGAACTCGTGTTTCTTTTGCGGCTTTCCGGCTGATGGATTGGCCCTGGTGATTCAAGCCGATCCCGCGGGCACCGGAGCAATCGGCTATACCGGAAACGGCCAGAACATGGCGTATGGCGACAACGACATTGCGACTGCCAGCGGCCCCGGCAATGCCATTCTCAACAGCCTTGCCATTGAACTCGACACGCACCAGAACTCCGATTACGACGACCCCGACGGGAACCACATCGCGGTCCAAAGCTGCGGACCGAATACGCCGAGTGCTCTCTCAGCCAACAGCGCCGACCACAACTACATTTGCCCGAACGGCAATCTCGCCAAGATCGCGCTGCAGAGCCTGCCACAAGGCATGTCGCTGACGGATGGCCTCACCCACACGATCACGGTCAACTATCTGCCGCCCGGAAATTGCACCAGCGGTTGCAACAACCTCAGCGTCTACTTCGACAGCACGCTCATTCTTCAGGCAACGGTCAACATTGCCCAGCAACTGAACCTCACCAGCGGGACCAGCGCCTACATCGGCTTCACCGCAGCGACCGGCTCTCTGGTCGAGAACAACGACATCGTGAGCTGGTCATTCAGCCAGTGGCCGCTGTCGCCTATCACGATCAATCAGCCGCTGCAACCCACCGTCACGAACTTCAACTACACATCGACTTTGAGCGCCGTGACCAACTATTCCCAGAGCGGATTGGGTTCCGGTTCGTTCCAGGGCGTGTTCATGCAGGGAACAGTGCAGGCGATTACGGATGCCCAGTTCAACACTCTCGTCAGCAACACTCCGTTCCAAGGAAGCACCTGCCAGCATCAGGACACCGGTAACGGAAATTATTCGTGCGTCGTTACAACGGACCTTTGCACGACCCCGACGAATTCGGTTGCCGCGGGCGCGAACTGCTTGACTACGACGAACCCCGTCATCGTCGTATCGAACACCTACAATATCGACCCGTCGCAGAAGCCCATCATCGCGCCGAATTACATCATGGGCAAAGACACGGCGCTCAGCTGCCTCTCGACAGACGACAACACTTGCAAAGGGCTGGTCAGCATCTTCACCGGCATCAATGGCGACATCATCACCAGCAGCGGCGGCACCAAGAACTTCAACTCGATCCTGATTCCGATTCTGGGTGCGGTTGCACCGAACACCAGCATCACGACGAGTCCCGCGCTGAACAGCGGCTGGATCAACGGGCCAGTGACCCTGACCTTTAACAGCGCCGACATCGCGCCCAGCAACAACTCGAATCCGCCGAGTCCGCTGCCGACCGTGACCTCGATCAACTACTCCGTCACGGGGGCAAACGTTTCGAGTCCTGCGTCGGGTACGATTAGCGGCTCGACCGGGTCGATTTCAATTCCGGGCGCAGTCGAGGGCACGACTACCATCACTTACTCCGGCGTCGATAGCGCAGGGAGTACCGAGACCACAGTTACGAACGGCGGAAACACGGTGAGCACATCCACTCCGACTTTCACGTACAGCGTGGATCTCACGAAGCCCACGGTGACCTGTACGCCTCCTGTTGCGGCGTGGCAGGCGACCGACGTCAGTGTGCCCTGCACAGCGAGTGATAATGCAGGCGGATCCGGACTGGTCGGGCCATCCTCGTTCTCTGTTCAGAGCAGCGTTCCCACCGGAACGGAAACGAATAGCGCGACGATTCCTCCAGTGACCGTGTCCGACGTGGCGGGAAACGTCTCGTTGCCTCAGCCAGCACAGGGATCTTTCGGTCCATTCGAAGTGGACAAGAAAGCTCCGGTGATCGTTGGGCCGACTGTATCGCCTGCATCTCCAACCTTTGGCCAGACAGTGACTGCAACCTACAGCTGCACCGACGGAGGATCGGGCGTCGTTCTCTGCGGTCCCACAGGAACGGCACAGATTCCGCCAACCGCCAATACTGGAACGCTGACGAGCACCCTCGACGGCTCGGTTGGCACTCACACTTTCACGGTCAACGCGCAAGATCTCGTAAACAACGCGAGTTCGCCAAGCTCGGTAACCTATACGGTCAGCAAGGCAAGCCCAGTCATCACCTGGGCGAACCCGGCTGCGATCACCTACGGCACCGCGCTTTCGGGCACGCAACTGAACGCCACAGCGAGCGTCGCTGGAACGTTTCTATATTCGCCGGCCAGCGGCGCGGTGCTGACCGCGGGCACGCAGACGCTGTCAGCGACGTTCACCCCGTCTGATTCGACGGATTACGCAACCGTGACAGTGACGGCGCAATTGATCGTCAACAAGGCGACGCCGATTCTCACGTGGCCGACTCCGGCTCCAATCAGTTACGGCACGCCGTTGAGCTCGACGCAACTCGATGCGACGGCGAGCGTTCCCGGAACTTTCTTGTACACGCCAGCGGCAGGAGCGATTCTCGCAGCGGGAACGCAAACGCTTTCTGTAACGTTCACGCCGACCGACAGCGTCGACTACAACGGCGCGAGCGCGCAGGTGAGCCTGCAGGTCACGGCACCGGCGTTAACGTTCTCACCCGCCAGCATGAATTTCGGGACCGTCAACTACGGCAAGCTGGTCTCGCAGTATGAAACAGTCACGAACTCCGGAAGCAGCACGGTGACGTTCACGAACGTTTCCGCTACGACCTCGGACTGGGATGATTTCATTCCGGTGAGCGGCTGCTTCCTGCCGTTGGCTCCGGGGCAAAGTTGCAGTGTCCTGGTCTTCTTCTACGCCGATGAAACCGGCACTCGAACGGGGACTTTGAACTTCACGGACAATGCATCGGGTAGTCCGCAGAGCATTCCGCTGACGGGCACCGTGGTGAAGACCGGGAAGAACAACAAGTAAGAATCGCAGATTGGCGTCGCGCGGGCGGGTCGTCCGCGCGACAGCCGGCGGAGGACTCCAGCGCTGCTTGCCGGCTCTGATTCTCGATCTGTGCTATCAGCCATGTCCCCGGTCTGTACCACCCCACCCGGGTACTCCCCTCCCCCTCGATCTCTGGAATCATCGAGTTAGGGGAAAATTGCGAAATAATCCTTTGTTTTCAATATTTTGTGGTCAAGATATTGAAAACAAATGCGATATAACTCAAACCTCCGCACAATTTTTTCTGACCAGTCTCCGTAAAATATTGCTTTCAAATAACTTATCGGGTTCGGACTCCGGAGTGTGCCTGTAAAATCTTGAGCCGCAGGCACTTAC
The DNA here is from genome assembly GCA_035945695.1 of Candidatus Sulfotelmatobacter sp. Taxonomy (GTDB): domain Bacteria; phylum Acidobacteriota; class Terriglobia; order Terriglobales; family Acidobacteriaceae; genus Sulfotelmatobacter. Next base: position 97,333 of record DASYZZ010000027.1, read on the forward strand.
ATCTAAAATATTGATAAAACTTGAGTTACAAGGAGCACGAATTCCGACGGCCGACATTCGCGGCCCGCTAACATGATGGAGGATTTGGGCCTGTGGAAAGCAAGGTCACATGTCACATGGTCGCTGTGGAAAAAGATTTGATCCGAAGCGGCAAGATGCGGCCGATCTACGCGGATGACATCAGACCGCGGTGCGGTTTCAGTAGATAAGAAACCGATGGTTGCGTGTTCACTTCTGAACATCAGAGAGCGATGGTGGACAACGTTGAACGGTTTGCTTCGACAACAGCGCTCCCTCGTACCTGTCCGCCAAAGGTTTGGCTTTGGGCCACGTTGGTAACGGTATTGCTGACCGAGTGCCGGGCGTTACAACGGATTAGGATAAGCCAAAGGGCAGGACCAAGCTGAAATGAATCGTCTGATACAGGACCTCCGTTACGCACTGCGGCAGTTGCGCAAGAGCCCCGGCTTTACGGCCGTTTCTGTGATCACGCTGGCTTTGGGGATCGGCGCGAATACCGCGATGTTCAGCATCCTTCACGGTGTGGTGCTTGCACCGCTGCCCTATTTCCAGCCGGATCGGCTGGTCATGGTTTGGGAAAACAATCCGCGCTTTCCGCGCGTTTGGAATTCCTATCCGAACTTTCTCGATTGGCAACGGAGCGCCCGCTCGTTTGAGCAGATGGCTGCGTTCCGGGAGCAAGGAATCGACCTGACATTTCCGGGCGACGCTTCACATTTGAAGGCTAGCCAAATTTCTTTCGGCTTCTTCAGTACTCTAGGGACTCGGTTAGCTCTGGGGCGCGAGTTTACTCCCGAGGAAAACCAGCCCGGTGGCGCACCCGCGGTTATCTTAAGCGATCATTTGTGGCGCGAGCGGTTCGGCGGTAGCCGCGAAGCGTTGGGCAAGAATGTAACCCTGGACGGAGTGAATTATTCGATCGTAGGAGTTGCGCCTCGTGGATTTCGTCTCTATGCGGATGCGGACCTTTATACCCCGTTGGGCCAGCTTGGACCATTGATATTGAATGATCGCGCAGGCCACGATGGCATCTTCACGGCCGCACGCCTCGAGCCCGGAGTGAGCATCTCGCAGAGTCAGGCGGAGATGAACACGATTCAAAGCCGCCTCGACCGCGAGTACCCCAGCGATAACCGGGACCTTGGAATCTACGTTGAACCTCTCAAGCAAGCGGTCGTTGGCGATGCCGGTCAAACACTCGCCTTGTTGCTAGCCGCAGTTGGACTGCTATTGTTGATCGCCTGCGCGAATGTCGCCAATCTCCTCCTGGCTCGTGCCGCAGCGCGCGGCAGAGAGTTTGCCATTCGTTCAGCAATCGGGGCAAGTCGGATTCGTCTGGCGAGGCAGGTTCTGACCGAGAGTATGATCCTTTCGCTCGCTGGTGCTGGCCTGGGAATTTTGATTGCTTTCTACAGAACCAGATTCGTCTTGGCCGCAATGCCTGGAGTTTTGCCGCGCAGCGAAAACGTCGGCGTAAATGCTCCGGTTCTGCTCTACACATTGATCCTCTCGGTCGCGGCTGGAATTTTGTTTGGCTTGGCGCCGGTTCTCAAGAGTTGGAGCACGGATCTGCAAATCTCACTCAAAGAGGGTGGACGCGGGCTAACGGGTATCCATCGCCGCGCCCAGAGCAGTTTCATCGTTATGCAGGTGGCATCAACATTGGTGTTGCTCGTGTTTGCCGGCTTGCTGTTGCGCACAATTGTTCATTTGGAGAATGTTCGTCCCGGCTTCGACATCACCAACGTAATCGCGTTCAAAGTCGGGGTTTCGCATACGCTGACAAGAACGCCTGCGAGTACCCGCATCGCTTACCGGCAAATGGTCGAACTAATTCGTCAGATTCCGGGAGTTGAGGCCGCCGAACTTACTACATCGCTGCCCTTGAGCGGGCAAGGTGGCTACCTGCCATTCTGGCTCGACTCCCGAAGGCCGGAATCGCTGCAGGCCGCACCACGAACGGGCTGGTTTCTCACCGGACCAGATTATCTGCGCACCATGGGCATGCAACTGCTTCAGGGGCGTTTTTTCACCGAGCAGGACGATACGAAATCGCCATGCGTTACCGTGATCGATAGCAATTTCGCGCGCAGGTTTTTTCCTGACGGAAAACCCATAGGACACACGATTACTGCCGGATTTGCTTCGTTCGGTCCTTGCGCAATTGTCGGGGTTGTGAATCATGTCAAATATGCAGAACTGCAGGACAAAGGACCGGCCAATCAATATCAGGCGTATTACTCGCTGTATCAGGACCCCGACCAGTGGGTGCCACTCAACTATGCGGACGGCAGAATCGTGGTGCGCACGCGCCTCGACGCTGCGACGCTGATCCCCGACGTGAAGCGGATGGTCCACCAGTCCGCGACTGATCAGCCGATCTATGACGTACAGACCATGCGCCAGATTGTTTCTGATTCCATATCTGCGCAGCGGTTCCCGATGATTCTGCTGGCTGCATTCGCAGGGCTGGCGCTAATGCTGGCGTCGGTTGGAATCTACGGCACTATTTCCTATTCCGTTGCACAACGAACTCAGGAAATCGGCATCCGCATGGCCCTCGGAGCAGATAAGGGAAACGTTCTGCTGATGTTTGTCGGACAGGAATTGAGATTGGCGCTGAGTGGGATCGCGATTGGGATCGTCGCCGCACTGATACTCACGCATACCCTGTCGAGTTTTTCGCACCTGCTTTACGAGGTTGGAGCCTCGGATCCACTCACTTTTTCCAGTGTCTCCATGATGCTGATTGTCCTTGCTGTGGTGGCCGGTTACATTCCTGCGCTGCGCGCGGCGAAAGTCGATCCCGTGGTGGCGTTGCGATACGAGTAATCGCAAGCGGCCATTTTGTTAGGTCGGCAGGAATCCCACGGTAAAGTGCGCGGGCGGACTGCCCGCGCGACAATAGGACGGCTGTCCTAAGGTGCTAGTTCTTCCTGGACGGTTGAATCTCGGCGTAGGCGGGCTTCAGATCGTAGCGGTCTGGGACGCGCTCCGCACCTGGCTCTTTGGCGATATCGTCCAACAGGTTCTTGGCCTGCGCGTATTGGTTCCTGGCTTCGGTATTGTCGCCTGTGAGGCGGGCGAGCGTTCCAAGAGCGTAATGTGCTCTTGCGGTGATGAGGCGGGTGCCGAGCTTCTCGCTGCGTCCCACCACGCCTTGCAACTGTTGGCGGGCGGGAGCGTATTGCTTGTCGGCTAACGTCGCTTCGCCGAGAAGTTCTGAAGCTGCTACGGAAATGTATCTGCGTCCCTGAGAATCGGCCTGTTGGGCGACGGCCTTCAGATCAGAGGAAGCGGCGCGCGCGCGACCGTCGGCTAGAGCCAGACGGGCTGCATTCAGTTTGGACGTCAGCAGTACATCTTTATCGGTGGTGTGCGAGGCCAGGCGGAGAGCCTGCTCGTAGGAATTCCGGGCGGACTTCAGATCGCCCTGATAGAAGTAGGCGTCTCCCTGAGTGTTCGAGATCGACGCAAGCAGGGAATCATTTTTCAATCCCTTGGCGAGTTCCTGCGCCTCTGCGATCAGGGGAGCTGACTGCGAACCCAGGCCAGCTTTCGCTTGAGCGTCGGCCAGATCGTTCAGGGCTTGAGCCATGCTCACACTACGGTCTCCGATGCTGCGAAATGTTTTGACGGAATCCTGGAGCGCTCCGATCGCCGGGCCGATGCGGCCCTGCGTTTCAAACGTCAATCCCATATCGTGCGACGTTGCGGCCGCACCCTGATTGTCGCCCGCTTTGCGGTAGAGATCGAGCCCGCGCATGAACGACTTCATCGCATCGTCATATTGTCCGAGAGCGGTGTAGGCCGATCCGAGATTCTGCAGCGTCTGGGCAATGTCGTCAGGGACATTCAGCTTTTCGCGGATCTGGAGAGCCTGTTGCAGGTAGGTGAGCGCGTCTTCGTATTCGCCCTTGAGCGCGTAGGCGTTGGCGATGTTGTTGATGCAGAGCGCCTGGTAAGTTTCATCTCCGGCCTCGCGCTGGACAAGCAGAGATTCTTTGAACGCCTGCATGGCCTGATCGGCCTGGCCGCGTTCGAGGTAGAAGTTGCCGAGATCGATGAGCGTGTCGCCGGCTTCTTTCTTCGCGCCGATATCTTTGCGGATCTTGAGTGCCTCGTTGTATGAGGCGAGAGCAGCGTCGGGCTTCCCGAGCATCAACTGGACTTGGGCGATTTCTGCGAGGCTGGCGGCGACTCCGCGCTTCTGGCCAAGCTTTTCGTTGATGGACATGGAGTCCTGATAATTTCGGAGGGCCTCATTGGGCTTATTCATCAGGCGGTACGCGATCCCTGTGGCCTGCAGGATCAGCGCCTGCTGTTCTTGATTATCGAGATCGATGGCGATATGACGCGCGCGATCGAGAGGATCGAGTCCCTGCTGCGGATTGCCGGCTTTGATCTCGACGCGTCCGCTGGCGAGGAGAGCGTCGAGATTCTTCGGATCGGCTTGGAGAACCCTGCCGTAATAGGAACGGGCCTTGTCGAAGTCTCCGGCGTCTTCGTAGAGGCCGCCGAGGGCGAAGAGCACATCGAGATTATCGGGGAAGCTCTTTTCCAGATTCTGATAGGCGGCGATCGCTTTCGGATTATCTTTGCTGATGCGCGCGAAACTTGCCTGGATGAAATACTGCTCGGTCAGGGGAAGGCTCTGGCTCAGGTCGACGGCGTGACGGGCGGCTTGTTCAGCATCGTTGTCATATCCGAGCGCCGAATCGGCTTCTCCGAGGCGGGAAAAAGCGGCGGCGAATTGCGGATCTTCGGTCGTGGCTGCCTGCAGGCGCTTCTGGGCTTCAAGATTGTTTCCCTGGCGTAGAAGCTGCAGGCCTTCGTTGTAGTCGCGCAAGGCATCGACCGAAGTGGAGGTCGGCTTAAACGATTGCGCCTTCAACTCCTTGACGATGTCAGGAGAGAGCGCGAGATTCTGGCGGATCAGTTCGGCCAGCTTGTCGACGGCTCCGGAAATATCTTTTTGGCTCGCGGCATCGACCTTCACACGCGCGGTGCGATTGTGTTTTCGATCCTGGACCGTGGCATCGATGCGAATCTGGTCGCCGAGGCGGGTGTATTGTCCCCAGACCAGCGTGTCGGCGTTGGTGAACTCGGCGATGCGGCCCAGAGTGGAGGAATCGACGGCCGAGCCCGGAGCAATCCGCAGATCATGCAAGACCTGCTGCACGCGATCGGGAGAGACCGTGCGCAGGTGCGACGACTGGCCGACGTCGGTACTCAGCATGTCGGCGAGGCTAGGTCCGAGCCAGTCCCAGGATTGATCTCCCGAGGCGTTTTGAAAGGGCATTACGGCCATCGAAAGCGCGGGACCTGCTTTTGCGGGAGAAGACGAGAAAAGAGTGCGGCGGAATGTGTAGCCGAGAAGCGCCAGCGCGAGCACCGTCAGAATGCCCGCGAGAAGGGGCCAGGGAATGGTTTGTCCCCAGGGCTTGACGTCGGCGTGAAAGCCTAATGTTGCGGCAGCACGCTTGCCTTGCCATGCTTCCATGTCGCGCAGCAGTTCGGTGGCGGTCTGGTAGCGAAGATTGGGATCGCGCTCCAGACATTTGCTGACGATGCCTGTTAGAGCGCCGGGAATCGTGCTGTCGTGATCAGAAACCGGGATGGCCCGCTCCTGCGTGCGCTTGATCAGGCTGGCCAGCGCGCTGTCGGCGGTGAACGGCATTTTGCCGGTCAGCAGCTCGTAGAGGATCAAGCCGGCCGTGAATATGTCGGAGCGTTGGTCGAGTTCTTTGCCGAGGGCCTGCTCGGGCGACATGTACTCGAGGGTGCCGACGAGCGCGCCGGTTTGCGTCATGCCGTCGCCTTCCATGGTGCGGGCGAGGCCGAAATCCATGACGAGAATCCGGCCGGTCGTCTCGCGCATGATGTTCTGCGGCTTGAGGTCGCGATGGATCACGCCGACACCATGCGCGGCCTCCAACGCCTGCGCGACCTGGTGCATCACCTCGACGGATTCTTCGGGCGAGAATTTCTTTTTCTCGTGAATCAGGTGCCGAAGGTCTTGTCCTTCGACGAACTCCATGGTGATGAACTTGACGCCCTCGGCGTCGCCGAGGTCGTAAATCCGGATGACGTTCTTGTGCGTGACCTGGCGGGAGAGCAGAAGCTCCTGCTTGAAGCGGGCGAGGATCGCGGGATTTGAGGCCAGCTCCGGGCGGATCAGCTTCAGTGCAACGGGGCGATCCAGTTCGCGGTCGCGGGCTTTATACACCGCTCCCATTCCGCCTTCGCCGAGCAGTTGGAGAATCTCGTAGCGATTGCCGAGGACGTCTCCGGGCTCGAGGACGGGAGCGCTGACTTGAATGCGCGAGGGGCTGCGCGGGGGTGCATTTCTGGGAGCAGGATTGCCGCGAATAATCGCCGGGCCGGCATCCGCTATGGTCGCTTCCGGGTCGAAATGTCCCTCGGAGCTGGAAGGCAAATTCGGAAAATCGATGACGGTGGGGCTGTCGGAGTCCGGAGGCGGGTGCGAGCTGGAGCTATCGCCCTTGACCGGAACGCCCACTCCGGCCTGATCGTCGGCCTTCCTCCGCGTGGAAGGCTCAAAACGTGGATTCCGCTCTTGCATTACAGTGCCCGGGAGGAGACAACGCCCCAACTTGCGAACAGAGCAAAAGTATATACCGCTTTGGCTTGCAGGGGTATTGGCGAAATGCAGGCCTGACGCGGGGTTGGCCGGTGAATCCCGGCCGGGAAGGACCTTCGGGAGTCCTCATGCCGGCACACAAAACACTGGTTGAAAGATTTGTGTCTGGGCTTGAGTGTTAGTAGTACAATCCTCCGCACTTGCACGCTTAGGAGGCGGCGTGAAAGTCACCCTGGTCACTTTGGCTGTTGTTCTTTTCCTCGGGCTCTTCTGCTTTTCCCAAACTCAAGCGGTTCAACCCGGCATGCGACACGCTCAGGAATTGCAGGCGGGCAATGAGCGGGATTTTGCGCGCCCGCCGGTCGATCCGGCTGCCTTGAGACAAGAAGCAGATCAGCTTGCAGCGCTGGCGGGATCGATTCCGCCGGATGTTCAGAAGGTCAACAAGGGCTTGCTCTCGAAGGATCTGATCCAGAAGCTCAAGCGGATCGAGAAGCTCTCGAAACACCTGCGCAGCGAATTGAATCGCTGAAGCTCGTCGAGTTGCTCCCGCAGCAGACATAGAGGCTGTGGTGTGTGCGTTTAAATTTCGGCGCTTGGAAACACAGGGTCCCTCCACTCCGCATGCCATTCCCTTGGGAATGGCATGCTCCGGTCGGAATGACAGAATTACTCTAGCTGCAAGACGACGATCTCGGGGTTTGACCCGAGGCGCAGGGGCGGACCCCATGTTCCGGCTCCGCTGGACGTGTAAACCTGCAGGCCGCCGATGCGGCTCAGCCCGTAAACAAACTGCTTATACACGCGGCGCGCGATCCACGTCCAAGGGATGAACTGTCCGAGATGGGTGTGGCCGGAAAGCTGAAGGGAAATGCCTGCAGCTTCGGCGACGGCAGGATGGTCGGGCGCGTGGGTCAGCAGAATGCTGGGGCGATTGCGCTCAAGTTGCAACTTGCTCAGCGCGGCGGCGAGATTGCCGGATTGTGTCGATGTGCGATAGGAGATTCCTGCGATCTGTAATCCGTCGACCTCAACCTTCTCATCGTTCAGAACGCGAACTCCGGCGGCCGCGATTGCGTTGAGATACTTCGTATCGTCCCGGAATTGTTCGTGGTTTCCGGCGGCGAAATAGACTCCGCGGGGCGCGCGCAGGTTGCTCAACGGCATTGCGGCACGCGCAGCATCGATCGCCGTTCCATCGTAGAGATCGCCGGCGATGAAGATGGCGTCGGGAGACTGCTTCATGATCATCGTGATCATGCGGCGAAGAAAACCGCCATTTCTGACAGGACCGAGGTGAAGGTCGCTGATCAGGGCGATTTTGCGTCCGCGCCAGGTTTCAGGCAGATTCGCCAACTGCAAGCGAACGCGGGTGATGCGCGTCCAATTTGCGTTCAGGACTGCGTACAACCCCATCAAAGCGGCAATTCCTGACAGAATCTCGACGATCAGTGGGAAGTCCAGCGTAATTCGGGCGAGGCGCGTGACGCCGAGAATAATCCAGCTGAGAATCGCCGCGAGCGTCAGAAAAGTCAGGGCTCCGGCCCAGACCGCGGCTACTTTGTAGAAAGCACCGACGATCGGGTTTGAGAAGCGAAAGGCAAGCAGTGAGGCGGCAACGAAGCTGACCGAAAGCACGGCGAGAGCCCATGCCATCCAGTGCGAGGCTTGAGTTCCCGCCGAGTAAGTCCAGGTCTCATAGATCAGCAGATGTATCAGAAAAAGAAGCGACTGAAAAACCGCGATGAAGACGAAGAAGCGTCTGCGCATGTGCCAGATTGGATTCTGAAACGAGCGAAATGGATTCTGCACCGAGACTCAGCGATCTCTTCCTGCAATCGTCGACTGGTGCGGAGTTGGACGGTTGTGCTCGCCGCACTGGGATTATTGCTCTTATCCTTTGATCGCGGAGCGGATCTTCGGCGTTCCCGCCACCGCTGCTTTTAGTTCGCCATCCGAGTTGACCAGGTCGAGTACCTTTCGGGTCATCTCCTCGTCAATTGCGGGGGCGTTGCGGATTTCGACCGGATAGCGCACAAGCAATTCCAGCCCTGCGTCGACGAACTGCAAATGCGCGGCGGGGCGTGGTATGTCGATTTGAATGTCGACCCTGCGCTCAATACCTGCATGTTGCCGCTCGATGTCCTTCTCGTATTTGGAATACACGCCATTGACGGTCGCGACCAATTTCTCCTGCGCCGATTTGTGATTGCCTCCGGGAGCGATCATCACGACGACTTCGTGCCAGGAGTACTCGGTTCCGGGGATCTGCTTGAACAGAGGCGTGCCCGCCTGAAAGAGAACGGAATTGGAGAAGACGACGATGCGCCCTGTGGGATAGAAGTCGACTCCGGTGCCTGCGAGTTCCATCAAGTAAAGGCGAACCAGCCCGACATCAACGACATCGCCGGTAATTCCTGCGACGCTGATGCGGTCTCCTACCCGAATACCATATCGCCCGATGATGAAGAAATATGCGGCCACGGACAGAAGGACGGCCTGCAGGCCTACGGCGATGCCGGCGGTAATGAATCCGGCGAACGTCGCGAGCGAGCTGAACTCGCTGACGAATCCGAGGATCAAGACGATCACGAAGAGAACGCCGATCACGACGCGGCGCAGCACAAGAAATTGCCGGCGACGGCGCGGATCGCCCACGTAGCGGAAGGTCACGCGGCGCCAGATCTCTGAAACGATCAGGATCACTGCCAGCGCGAAAAGAATCCCGACGACGCGGACAACAACGGAGCGCAAGACGTACTTCGATTCTCGCGAGATTGAACTGCTCCACTCGTTGAAGTTCGCTTTCGCGTCGTTGAGCACAATCATTTCCTGGCTCAAAGGCATCAGCGCGGCGGCGAGCTTCTTGAATCGGTCGGTGAGTTCCTGGAAGGTTTGTTGCTCCGCCTGCAGTTGCTGCGGATCGGTCGCGGGCGGCTGATTGGCGAGTTGCTGGCTCTGCTGAATCGTTGCCCGCAGCGCGTCTCTCAATGGAGTTCGAAGCTGATCGGCGACACCGCGGGTCTGGTCAGTTTCCTTGATGAGATCATCGATTTGACGGACCGCACTCATGTAGTCGTAAAGTGTGATGGCTTCACTGATGAGGCCGCCGGAGTTTGCCAGCGTTGGCTTGGCCGCTGTGGGATTGGCTTTTTTCGCGTTATCCTCTGTACCCAGAACTTCGGGGATGGATTTGGCGAGGCGGTTGATATCGCCTTCAAGTCCTCCGGCAATTTCGCCATTCGTCTCGACGAAAGCCGCCATTTTTTGAATGGCATCGAGAAGAGCTTTCTGCAAATCGAGCTGGCTTTGGAGGGCATCTCGCTGCGAAGTCAGCGCCATGCGGCGGGAAGCGGGGGCACGGCGAAGTTGTTCGTTCACCGTTTGAATCTGGGACTGCAATTGAGCGATCTGGGCAGAAGTTTTCTGTTCAAGGTTTGCCAGATTCTGCGCCTGGGTCGAAGAAGCGGAAGGATTCTTCGCGCCCTCTGCCTTCTGTTGGGCCGTGATGAACGCGCTTTCGGCCCTCGCTGACTGGAAGGCCAGCTTTATCACCTGAGCCCCGAGGCTCTTCGTGTTCTCCTCGTATATGGTGTCGCTGGGTAGCCCGACAGGCCGCACTTCTGTGGTCGCATGGCGATACCAACTGATGACCTGATTCAGGTTATGCAGCGCGGCGTTTCCGTCGAGTTGAAGCGGCGGGAGAGGATTCGAAGAAGGCTGCGCGTTCTGCTGCGGGGGTGCCTTCGACGGTTGGGGTTTGGCGGAGCCCTGCTTGGAATTCTGCGCTCCCAGGAGGAACGCGATCGCGCAGAGCACCACAATTGCGCCCATCGTCCGTTTGATCGATTTGGTCATCATTCGGAAATTTGTTTTGATGCCTGATCAGGGTGCGGCGTTTCTTTGAAGTGAACTACCTACTCTGGATGGCACGATTGTTTGCGGTATTACGGCTTGCCAGAATTCTTGAAATACGGGTTCAAACGTTGCCCAGCGATCTCTCCTGATGGATGAGCCCTCGAAGTTTGAACCGCTGAACCTTGCCGGTCGCAGTTTTTGGAAGCTCAGGGAGAAACTCTACCCGGTGCGGGCGTTTGTAGACTGGCAGGCGAGTGAGTACAAACTCCTGCAGTTCTCGAGCGAGTTGATCGCCGCCATTCGCGCCATCGCGGAGCACCACGCACGCTACGGGTTTGGAAAGCTCGTCCTCGTCCTGACGAAAGACGACTGCGACTTCCAGCACCAGCGAATGCTCGCTCAACACGCGTTCGATCTCGATGGGACTCACCCAAACTCCGCTTACTTTGACCATGTCGTCAGATCGGCCGGCATACCAGAAATATCCGTCTTCGTCCTGATGGTATTTGTCGCCGGTACGGAGCCAGTCGCCGGCGATTGTGGCTTTTGTCTTTTCGTGTTCGTTCCAGTAGCAGGCGCAGGTTGAGTCGGCTTTGACCAGCAGATTGCCGATCTCGCCCTGAGCGACGGGCCGGTCGTTGTCGTCGACAATTTTGGCGTCGAATCCGGGGAGAACTTTTCCGCTGGAACCGGGGCGAATGGCGCCGGGCGCGTTCGAAATCATCATATGGAGCGCTTCTGTCGAGCCGATGGCATCGAGGATCTCAACTCCAAAGCGATCTTTGAACCGATGAAACACCGCTGCGGGAAGGGCTTCTCCGGCGGAGACGGCATGACGAACGGAGGAGAGATCGAAGTCGCGGCCTTCGGGAGCGGGATGCGCCAGCAACTTCACATAGTTCGACGGGACCGAGAAAAACAGCGTGGGGCGATGCCGCTCGATCACCTCAAATACGCTCTGCGGGCGCGGCGGACCGGGCAGCAGGATGCTGGTGCCGCCCACGGCCAACGAGAAGTAGAGGCCGTTCCCGAGTCCATAAGCAAAGAAGAGTTTCGCGACGCTGAAGAAACGGTCGTTTTCGGTGATGCGCAGAATGGCTTTCGCATAGCGCTCCGCGCTGACGACCATGTCATGCTGCAGGTGAACGCAGCCCTTCGGTTGGCCGGTGCTGCCGGAGGAATAGAGCCAGAATGCAGCGTCGTCCTTGCGGGTCGGTGCTGCTTCCAGAGTGGGCGAGCTGTGTTGCAGGAGATCGCTAAAGCACATGGTTGCGGCGGGTGCGTTTCCAACCACGATCAGCGATTCGAGAAAGCGCAGCTCCGCGCGGGGAATTGCGTGGATCAGAGGGAGCAGGGAATCGCTGACGACGGCCACTCGCGCTCGCGAATTGTTCAAGAGATATTTGTAATCGGCCGGTTTCAGGAGCGTGTTGACGGGAACGGGTACGGCTCCGATCTTGATGGCGCCGAAGAAACTGATGGCGAATTCGGGCGTGTCGAGAAGCAATAGAAGCACGCGCTCTTCCATGCGAGCGCCGAGTTTTCGCAATGCGTTTCCGAATTGATTGACTCGCTGCGAGAGTTGGCTGTAGGTGAGCCGGAGTTCGCCGCAGTCGATGGCTGTCTTCTCGGCTCGTCCTTCGTCGATGTGGCGATCAACGAAGTACGAAGCCGCGTTGAATTCATCCGGCAGCGAGATTTCGGGCGCTGGCGCCATGACAAAATTAGAGCCTATGGAAATATGCTTCGCAAAAAGCCATGTTCCCCACGTTTCTCAACACGGCTCGATTGACACACTTTAGAATATCGCTCGCATGCCGACAAACAAGAAGTCCCGCGAAGGAAAATCTTCCAACAAGAAGTCTCCTCTGATCGTCGTCGTGGGCAGCTATGCGACGGGCCTCACGATGAAGGTTGATCGCATTCCAGGCCCCGGTGAAACACTGCTCGGAACGGGCTATCGGGTCGACTACGGCGGCAAAGGATCGAATCAGGCGGTCGGGTGCGCTCGGCTCGGGGCTGAGGTCAAGTTTGTCGCGAAGATTGGAAGAGACAGCTTTGGCGACATGGCTCTCGGGCTCTATCGCGAGGAAGACGTCGACGTTGCGTTCTTGAAGCGCTCGGCGGGTGCTCCGACCGGAGTGGGATTCATAGTTGTGGAAGCCAAGTCAGGGCAAAACTCGATCGCGATCGATCCGGGGGCGAATGAACTGCTCGGAGCGGCGGACGTCTTGAATGCTGCACCGGCTTTCAAGACCGCTGGGGTCGTGCTTACGCAGCTGGAAATTCCGGTGGAAGCCGCAGAGCGGGCGATGAAGATCGGGAGATCCGTTGGCGCGGTTACGATCCTGAATCCTGCGCCGGTGCGGCCGCTGCCTGCCTCGGTGCTGCGGTTGGTCGATGTTCTGACTCCCAATGAAAAAGAAGCGCGGGTGCTGGCGGGACGCTCGCCGGATGTGTCCGTGGAAGCGGAAGTCGTGGCGCGAGATCTGATTCGCAGCGGCGTGAAGCAGGTAGTGATGACGCTCGGGGAAAAAGGCGCGCTGCACGTGAATGCTTCGGGGCAAAAGCATTTTCCCGCGATCGGAGTGCGGGCGATCGACACGACTGGAGCGGGCGATGCATTCAATGCGGGCCTCGCTGTCGCGCTGGCGGAGGGAAGTACAATCGAAGAAGCGGTGCAGTTTGCGATTATCACAGGGGCAATGGCGGTGATGAAAGAGGGCGTGATTCCGTCGCTTCCGCGCCGGGGGGAAGTGCTCGCATTCTGCAAGCCGCATTCAGCGCGGGCTCCGCAGTGGCTGTCGCGCGGATAGAAATGCCAAAGGTAAAAATGTGGTGACGAATTCTACAAGCACGAACGACGTGCTTCATGCCGAAGCGGCGGCATTGGCTGCGCGCATTCAGCACACGATCATCTCCAATGTGCTGACCGAATCACTCTGGGAGGCGCACATCACGGAGTGCCTGAAGTACGGCTTCAACGCGGCGATGGTTCCTGCAGCGTGGGTGAAACGGACCGCCGAGCGTTTGCTAGGGACGAAGGTTCGAGTTGCGTCTTTCATCGACTTCCCCTATGGAACCATGACCAGTGCGGGGAAGGCTTGTGAGGCGCGGTATCTCGCCGAAAACGGCGTGCAGGAAATCGATCTCATGCCCGAGGTCGGGTATTTGCTTTCCGGAATGGAAAAGGAATATCGGGATGACATCGCAGGGGTGGTGCAAGCCGCTGGAAACGTCCCGGTAAAGATCATGCTGGAACTGCCGCTGCTCAATGAGCAGCAGCGGAAACGAGCGGTGGCCTTGAGCCTTGATGCGGGAGTCGCGTATCTGAAGAATGCGAGCGGCGGGGCGGTTGGAGTGGCGACGCCGGAACAGATTCGCTTCTTGCGGCAGCTTGCTCCACCCAACGTTCGCGTGAAGGCATCAGGCGGAATCAAGACTGCGCAGCAACTCCGGGAGCTTCTTGCGGCAGGAGCGGATCTCGCCGGCACGAGCTCCGGGGTACGGATCATCCATGAAGTATTGCGGCAACCTTCCACGTCATCCCAACCGGTTTCGGACTACTGATCATCCTCTATTTGAAGCGGTAGCCCGGCTTCAATTCGCAGCGGAAAACGCGAGTTCGATCCGGATTGACCGTTGCGCTGCAGTTCGCCCAACTCAGCAGAATGGCGGGACCGAGAGGGAAGAAGATCCTCTGCTGGTCGATGTCCGCTTCGATCGTTACACCCTCAACCGCCGCAGGCAAGGTAAAGCTTAGCTGCTTGCCGAAGATCACGGGATAGAACTCGTGCGAAACGTAGGTCGGCATAGTGTGAAGTACTTCGGCCTCCAGCAGGAAAGTCGTTGTATCGGACCAGTTGCGCGCTGAGACCGAAATCACCTGACCCTCTTTCGAGGAGCGCTCCGATTCGATCTTGGTAAACGGACAAGGGCCGGCTATACAGGAAACGCGCGCGTCCCGGAAGACATTCCCGGTGCCGGCGTCCAGAGATGTCGAGCCGATTCCTGCTTTCCACTTGCCATCGGGTGAACAGGGATGCTGATTCCGGCAGGGAACATTCCCTTTGTTCGCCACCTCAAAGGTTTTCACGGCGCTGCCGATGTTCACGTCGGTGGTGGACTTCACGGAATAGCGTACCGTCACATTCGCGACGTTGATTGGGGGATGAGTGGGATTCGCCGCCAGCGTATTTCGGGGAGCCATCGCGACGATGTACAGCTTGTCGCCAACGAACTCCTGCATGTCGAGGAGGAAATAATCAGGATGGCGGAACTCGAGGGTGATCGGCTGGCCGCGTTTGGTGCCCTCGTGAAGCGGGATAAGGAACAGGCCGGACGAATCGGATTTCACCGTCTCGATCTGCAAGCTGTCGATTGCCGTGACCTGCACCCCGGCAATCGGGGTCTGCTTGCGGGCGTCGGAATCCTTCACGACGACGGCGCCCTGCAGCACGATCATCCGGTGGCTGCGCCAGTGGAGATACCAGGCGACTCCGGCAGCGACGGCAGCCAGGATGATCAAGACAACGCCAGCCCAAACGGCCCGTTTCGCGAGCGGACTATTTTGCGGCCTCATCTCCAGATTAAAGTAAAGAAGGATGACATTTTAAGCAACGAAAGTTGCTTGAGCGAATTCAGAAGGGGCGGCATCCTTCGCGTTAGGATCCGCATCCGTAATTTGTTGCCGTCTTGCGCATGGAGTTTGTCTAAAATTACACGAGCGGATGACAGAGCCTCTGGGGAACAATTTATCTCGCCGGCAGTTGATGCGGCAGATGGTCGGCGCGGGCCTGTGCCTGCCCTTTGCCGGGCGAGCGCTCGCTCAGGTTGCCAATCAGACTCCGTCCCCGATCCCGGCGGGTGTCGACGGCCCATTCACACTGAGCCCCGAAGACGATCAATTCCTTGATGACCTGGAAAAAGCCTGTTTCCAGTATTTCTGGGAACAGCAGAATCCTAAAACCGGGATGGTCCAGGACCGTGCCGATGTGCGAGGCGGCACTCCGGGGATCGTAGCCAGCATCGCGGCAACGGGATTTGGGCTGACCGCACTTTGCATCGCCAACAGCCGTGGATACGTCAAAACCACCGACGCCGAAGAGCGCGTTTTCGCAGCCCTCAATTTTCTGTGGAAGAAGTTGCCGCAACATCGGGGCTTCTTCTTTCACTGGGCCAACATCAATACTGGCGAACGAGTCTGGGACTCGGAAATTTCTTCGGTCGATACTGCGATTCTGCTCTGTGGCGTACTTACGTGCCGCGAACATTTCCGGCATCCGGCGGTCGGCCAACTTGCCGATCTGATTTTCAACCGCGTGGAGTGGAACTGGCTCTCCGAAGACACGTCTCTGCTTTCTCATGGTTGGACGCCCGAAATTGGATTCCTGCCGTCGCGGTGGGACTACTACAGCGAACTGATGATGATGTACCTGCTCGGGATTGGCTCGACTTCGCACCCGCTCAAGCCCGAGGCGTGGGACGCATGGAAGCGTCTCACTTTCGAGTTTGACGGGCTACGCTACATCGGATCATTCGCTCCTTTGTTCGTCCATCAGTATTCGCAAGCATGGTTCGACTTTCGGGGGAAAAAAGACAAGTACGCCGATTATTATCAGAATTCGATCATCGCGACCGAAGTCCATCGCCGGTTTTGCCTGGAACTAAGCAAGGAGTTTTCTGATTACAGCGATGATCTGTGGGGAATCACCGCCTCGGACGGCCCATCTGGGTATGTCGTCTGGGGAGGACCTCCGGCTGTCGGCCCGATCGACGGGAGTATAGTTCCCAGCGCGACCGGTGGATCGCTGACGTTTCTACCTCAGGCCACTTTGCGCGTTCTGAAGAACATCCGCAACCATTACGGCGCAGCCTGGAGTAAATACGGTTTTGTGAATGCGTTTAACCCGCTCCGGAACTGGTATGACCACGATGTCATAGGGATTGATACCGGTATCACGATGCTCATGGCTGAGAACCTGCGCAGCGAGTTCGTCTGGAAGACCTTCATGAAGACTCCTGAAGCACAACGTGGCATGCACCTCGCAGGTTTCGTAAAATATTAGGGCTTGGGTTTGTCGGCAGGATCGTTCCACAGGCGGTTGGACCAACCGCAAGTGCCGACTTTTCATCAAAGAACGCGATCCGAGTGGAATGCCGGTGTATAGTCGGTAAACTTCACTTGCTGGGGCAGGTCGGCGGTCCGGGCGCCGAAACGATTCTGCAAAACCGAAGGCCGAAACCTTGACCTCTGAGCGACGCAGCTTTCTGAGCAGTTGGCAGGAGAGGTTGTCTGCCCTCCGCAACGTCCCTCCTGTTCTCAGAATCGTCTGGGAATCGGGACGCGGAGTCGTGCTGTTCGGAGTACTGGCGCGCGTGCTGGCCGCTTTGTTGCCTCTTGCCCTGACCTACGTCGCCAAGCTGATTTTCGATCTGGTTGCGAACTCGATCAAAACCCATCAGGTACCGGACCGGCTCTGGTGGTTGGTGCTGGCTGAATTCACCCTGGCCGTCTTCAGCAGCATTCTGACCCGAGGCATCGACTACTCCGATGCGCTCCTGGCGAACAAGTACACCCGCCATGTAAGCATCCAGGTCATGAAGCATGCTTCGCAGCTGGACGTTACGGCTTACGAAGACCCCGTTTTTTACGACCGGCTGGAGCGAGCGCGTGTTCAGGCCACAGACCGGCTGGTAATGATCCAATCGATCGGCCGCCTGGAGCTTCAGGCCATCACCGCCATCGCGTATTCCGCGGCCGTGATGTTCTACTCGCCCTGGCTCATGCTCTTATTGGTTGCCGCGGTGGTTCCGGCTTTCCTTGGCGAAACGCACTTCGCATTCCTCGGATACGCCAAAAATTTCCGCCAGACGCCGATCAAGCGCCAGCTTGATTATCTGCGGCAGGCGGGCGCGACAAAAGAAGCTGCGAAGGAACTGAAGCTGTTCAACCTCGCCGGATTTTTTACCGGACGCTTTTCGAAACTTTCCGACATCATTTACGAGCAGGATGTGGAGCTGGCGCGGAAGCGCCTCGGGATTGGCTCGATCCTCTCGTTCATTACGACCGGCGGCTATTACGGCGCCTATGCTTATGTGATCTGGAAAACCGTAGTTGGCCGCCTCTCGATCGGCACGTTCTACTTCCTGATCACGGCCATCATGCAGGCCAGCAGCAACATCTCGCAGGTCTTCTCAACGCTTTCCGGCATCGCCGATCAGGCCCTGTTCCTGACTGACTTGCTGGCATTCTTCCAGATGAAGCCGACGATTCAGTCCAAGCCCAATGCACTGCCTGCTCCGCGGCCGATCCGCGAGGGATTCGAATTCCGCAACGTTTCGTTCCGATATCCTGGCAGTGAACGTCTTGTGATTGATCACCTCAACTTCCATCTGCATCCGGGAGAGCGCGTCGCTCTCATCGGAGAGAACGGGCAGGGAAAGACGACCATCGTCAAGCTGATTACTCGCTTGTACGATCCGACGGAAGGCGAGATTCTTCTCGACGGAATCGACCTTCGCGAGTATGACTTGGAAGATCTCTACCGGGAAATCGGCGTCATCTTCCAGGACTTCATGCGCTATGAGATGACCGCCCGCGAGAACATTGCAGTCGGCAAGATCGACGAAATCGACAATATAGATGCCGTCCAATACGCGGCAGAGAAGAGCCTCGCCAACGAAGTCATCGCAAAATTGCACTCTGGGTATGAGCAAATGCTCGGCCGTCGTTTTGACGGTGGTGTCGATCTCTCGGGAGGCGAATGGCAGAAGCTCGCCTTGGCCCGCGCGTATCTGCGGAATTCACAACTGCTGATTCTCGACGAGCCGACCGCCGCTCTCGATGCCCGCAGCGAGTTCGAAGTGTTCCAGCGTTTTGCCGAGCTGACGACCGGCAAGATGGCTCTTTTCATTTCGCACCGGTTTTCGACGGTGCGCATGGCGGACCGCATCATCGTCCTCGAGAATGGACGGATCGCCGAGGAAGGAACGCACGCCCAGTTAACTCATCTTGGCGGCAGATATGCCGAGATGTTTGAAATGCAGGCCGCCAGTTATCGATAAGGAATCCTAATGGCCCTAGACACTCACGCCCAAACCGAAATCGCCGAAACACAAGGAACTCCGGCGGCGGCGGGCGAACCTGCGGAATCGCAGACGCTTCGTACCAGTGGAGAGCAACAGGCCTCACAACTGGCGTGGCTGCCGCGTGTCCCGTCGTCGCACATCTTCGCCAAGCGTACGCGTCACGTGAGAAACGTACTGCTTCCCCTTCTTGCGAAAGTGGATAAGGCTTTCACCCGCGGACCTCTGACCGAAGACTCCCGGTGGCTCCGCGACAACTCTTCGCTCATTTACTCCGAACTGGGGTCGGTCGCGGGTGATGAAAGACTGCTTCACCGACTGCCGCATGTCCGGACCGTTGCTCTCGAGATCCTGCCGCGCGTTCTGGCCTTTGCTCAGGGATATTTCAAGGAAAGCGCCTACCGTTTCCAGGAGCAGACATTTGCGACCTACTGCCGTGGATTCCAGCAGGCGACGCCGCTCGAACTGCGCGAGTTCACAATCATCGGTTCAGCGATGAAACTGGTCCTGCTGGAAGAGATTGCCCGCCGGGGGCGCGCTGCCTTTGATGACCCTGAAGGCGCGTCCCGTGAGGTCGGCATCTGTGTGCAGAGCCTGCGGGAGGTCAACCAGACCTCCTGGAACGAAATTGTCGAGCCGCTGATTCTATTCGGATATGTCCTGCGTGACGATCCTGCGAATGCCTACGCGCAAATGGACATGGAAAGCCGCAACCTGTACCGCAAGAAAGTCGCAGCGCTGGCGGCGCGGTCCGATTTGACGGAGATTCAGGTTGCACGAGAAGCGATTCAACTGGCACGGCAAGCCCAGGCGCGAAGCTACGCCGATCCTCGGACCAGGCAACGCGAGTCGCACGTTGGGTTCTATCTGCTCGGCGAAGGACGGGAGCTTCTGGCCCAGAGGATCGGTTGGCGTCCAACGACGCTGCAAAAAGTCCGCACGTGGATGTTGCGTTATCCCGATGAAGTTTTCCTGCCGGGCGTTGCCATTCTGACATTTGCAATCGTCACCGCCGCGCTCCTGGGTGTTACCTCGCGCGACAGTTCGATGGACCTCGTCTTGCTGTCGATGCTGTTGTTTCTTTTGCCGGGTTCGCAATGCGCGATTCAGGTGCTCGACACGATCATTACAGAACTGCTGCCCGCCGAGATCATCCCTAAACTCGATTACACCAAGGGAATTCCCGCGGATTGTTTGACGCTGGTCGCCGTGCCCACTTTGCTGCTGAATGAGAAGCAGGTGCACGGCCTCATCGAAGATCTGGAAGTGCGGTTTCTGGGGAATCATGATCCGAACATTCACTTCGCGCTGCTCTCGGATCTTGCTGATTCCGATCATCGCGCCAGTGAAGACAATCCGCTGATCGAGCTGTGTTCTTCGCTGATCCGCGAATTGAATCAGAAGTACGCCGAGCAGAAGAAAGGTTCGTTCCTGCTGCTGCACCGGCATCGCATCTACAACCCCCGGGAAAAGGGCTGGATGGGATGGGAGCGCAAGCGCGGGAAACTGATGGACCTGAATAAATTTCTGCGCGGCGAATACGACAGCTTTCCGATCAAAGTGGGCGATCTATCGATCCTGCCGAGAGTCCGCTTCGTC
This sequence comes from Candidatus Sulfotelmatobacter sp., assembly GCA_035945695.1. Classification (GTDB taxonomy): domain Bacteria; phylum Acidobacteriota; class Terriglobia; order Terriglobales; family Acidobacteriaceae; genus Sulfotelmatobacter. Next base: position 117,503 of record DASYZZ010000027.1, read on the forward strand.
ATCACTCTCGATTCGGATACGGAACTGCCTCGCGGATCGGCACACCGCATGATTGGCGCTCTGGCGCACCCGCTGAACCAGGCAATCATCGATCCGCATAAAAATATGGTTGTCGCGGGTTACGGCATTCTGCAGCCGCGGGTTGGAGTCAGCGTTCTCAGTACGGTTCGCTCGCGCCTTGCCGCGCTCTATGCCGGACAGACCGGGCTCGACATCTACACGCGGGCAGTCTCCGACGCGTATCAGGACCTCTACGGCGAAGGCAGCTTCACGGGCAAAGGCATCTACGAGGTCGACACCGTGCACCGTGTGCTCGACCAGCGGTTCCCGCGCAACGCTTTACTCAGTCACGATCTGATCGAAGGCGCATACGCGCGGGCGGGGCTGGCCAGCGACATTGAGGTGATCGAGGACTATCCATCGCACTACAGCGCCTACAACCGTCGCAAGCACCGCTGGCTGCGCGGCGACTGGCAGGTTGCGGGATGGCTCTTGTCGGACGTTCCCGACGAAACTGGCGCGCGGGTGTCGAATCCGATTTCGCTGATCTCGCGTTGGAAGATCTTCGACAACCTGCGCCGCAGCCTGGTTGAGCCGGCGACGTTTATCCTGTTCGTCTTCGGATGGCTTGATCCCGCCGTTAGCGCGCTTCGCTGGACGCTGGCTACCGTCGCACTCCTGTTCTTCCCGGCCGTTTTTCAAATGATCGTCGGGATCGGGAAGGCGATGGCCGAAGACAAGCATAATCTCGCGCAGGATGCCGTCCGGGCGTTCGTTTCGACCGTCATTACGACTTTTCTGAATCTGGCTTTCCTCGCTCACCAGACGTTGCTTTCGCTCGACGCTGTGGTGCGCGCGATTGTTCGAGCCACATTCACTCGAGAGAGGATGCTTGAGTGGGAGACCGCCGCCGAGGCGGAGTTGGCCACGCGTTATACTCCCGCGGACCGCTATCTGAACTGGATGCCCGTGCTGGCCGTTGCGCTTGGCGTTCTTGTATGGTCGGTGCGGCCTCACGCGCTGTTCGTGGCTTTGCCAATTTTGGTCCTCTGGGCCTCAAGCAAGCTGGTGACACTCTGGTTGAATCGGCCGACCACGCTTCCGCGAAAAGAGCTGCCGCGCAAGGAACAACTTTTCCTGCGCCGCTCGGCCCTGCACACGTGGAGATATTTCTCGCAGTACTCCACAGAGGAGCATCACTGGCTGATTCCCGACAACGTGCAGGAAGAGCCTCCGGCGGTGGCGGCGCGCGTATCTCCTACGAATCTCGGGATGCTGTTCAATGCGCAACAAGTGGCGTGCGAACTCGGGTATCTGACGGTTCCAGAACTCGCACAGTACGCGCAGCGCACGTTGAAGACGCTCTCCGCGATTCCAAAGCATCGAGGGCACATTCTGAACTGGTACGACACGCGTACGCTGGAGCCGCTGACGCCGCGCTTTGTTTCGTCGGTTGACAGCGGCAACCTCGTGGCTTCTCTCTGGACCTTGCAGCAGGGATTGCTGGCCCGCATCAAGCAGCCGCTGTTTCAGCGCAGCCTGGCCGATGGCCTTCTCGATCATTTCCGCGCGCTGGTCGAACTGAAGGGATTTCCCCGCAAGCGGCTTTCCCGCTGCGAGGAGGCGCTGAAGACGGAGCAGTGGCTGCCCGCCCTGCTCACCCTATGCGAGTCGGAAATAGAAGAGACACCCTCTTCCACGAAGCCTCGGCACGCGGCCGAAATTGAATATTTGCAGCAGCAGACGCGGATCCGGCTGAAGAGCGTTCAGGATCTGGCGCGTTCTTATGCGCCGTGGGAGCTTCCCGAATTCGCTGCGGTTCGCAACGACATCAAGGTTGGGCCTGAGATTGAAGAAACTCCGTCGCTACGCCAGTTGCCGCTGTGGATCGATGACTTGCGCGTCCGGCTGGAGCGAGTGATTTTATCTGTTTCGCGTGGCGACCGCGGCGCATACGAGAAATTGCAGAGCTTGTTGCCGCCGGCCCGCGCCAATGCCGTCCGCCTGCTGGAATCGCTGCGCGACCTCGCGGCCGAAGCGGGGCGCCTCGCCGACGCCATGGATTTCAGCTTCCTGCTGAATACGCGGCGCAAGCTCATGTCCGTTGGCTTCAACGTCGATAAGCAGCAGCTTGAGCCCGCCTGCTATGACCTGCTCGCGACCGAGTCGCGCACGGCAGTTTTTGCTGCGATCGCGAAAGAGGACGTTCTGCAGGAGTCGTGGTTCCGCATGGGCCGGACGCACACGCTGGCCAATGGCAATCCGGTTCTGCGGTCCTGGACCGGAACCATGTTCGAGTACCTCATGCCCACCTTGTGGATGCGCTCTTACCCGAACACTCTTCTCGACCGAACGCGGGTGGCCGCCGTGGATTGCCAGCAAACATACGGCAAGCACAAGGGCGTGCCGTGGGGCATCTCGGAATCCGGTTTCTACAAGCTCGATGAGGCAGGGAATTACGGCTATCACGCTTTTGGCGTTCCGCATCTTGCCCTATCGAAGGGCGAACTGGATCTGCTGATTATTTCGCCATACTCCACCTTCCTGGCGCTCTCCGTGGACGAAGCAGGAGCATTGCGGAATCTGCATCGCATGGACCGGCTGGGATGGTTCGGCCCGTGCGGATTCTACGAGGCTGCCGACTTCGGCCCGTCGGATCACGTGCGCCGCTCGAATTGGCAACTGGTTCGCGAATGGATGGCCCACCACCAGGGAATGAGCCTGCTCGCGCTCGGAAATTTTCTCTGCGATAACGTGGTGCAGCGCTGGTTCCACAGCAATCGCCGCGTGCAGGCCACCGAACTGTTGCTGCACGAGAAGCCGATCTCACACGTGACTAGAAACGGCCTGCCGTCGCGGGTCGCGTAGCGTACTGAGCACGCAAGTCTAACTCTGAGCGCCAGGATGTATACTTTCTCCCCGCGGCCTGATGGGCCGCTCGCCCGGTCCCAATTCAACTCAGGAGAGTCTGCATGCAGAGCCGCATCACCGGCACCACAATGCCCGTTCTGGAGTTTGCCCTCGAACCGAATGAGACCATCATCTCCGAAGCCGGAGAACTCTCGTGGATGGGCAGTTCGATCCAGCTGACAACGCACACGCAATTCGCCGGCGGCGGAGGATTGTTCGGCGTGCTGAAGCGGGTGGCCGGCGGCGGATCGATCTTCATGACGGAATACCGTGCGATCGGAGCGGCTGGCGAGCTTGCCTTCGCGACGAAACTGCCCGGCCACATCGTACCTGTCGAAGTTTCTCCCGGGCACGAGTACATGATTCACCGGCATGGCTTTCTGTGCGCCACGTCTCAGATCCAGATCGGCGTGGGATTCCAGCAATCCCTTGGTGCGGGAATTTTCGGCGGCGACGGTTTCCTTCTGCAGAAGCTCAGCGGGCAGGGAACTGCATGGCTGGAACTTTCTGGAGAACTCGTTGTGCGTGATCTTCAGCCTGGAGAAACCCTGCGCGTCCATCCCGGCCACGTCGGAGCCTTTCAGTCGAGCGTCTCGTTCCAAATCACGACTGTACCGGGCATCAAGAACATGTTTTTTGCAGGAGATGGAATCTTCCTGGCCGCGCTTACCGGCCCTGGAAGGATCTGGCTGCAAACGTTGCCAATCTCGAAGCTGGCGCATGCGATCGAGAGATACCTTCCGCGCGAGCAGTCGAAGCAGGCTGCCGAGGGCGGAGTGGTGGGCGGGATTGTCGGATCGATTCTCAACAACATGCGCTAGCTGCGGGCCCGCGGGCCCGTTACTTTTGTACTCCGTGCCCGTCTGGAATTAGTGCAGGCAGGCAGGGATCGGGGCTACCGTTCGAGTAAACTAGGGGTAGTCGCTCCCATGATCAACGGCAAGCGCATTGCGGTCGTCATGCCCGCCTACAACGCGGAGAAGACCCTCGAAGCCACGGTGGCCGAATTTCCCGACCTCGTGGATATCCGGATTCTCGTCGACGACCATAGCCGCGACCAGACAGTCGAAGTCGCGCGCCGTCTTGGCCTGCTCGTTTACCAGCACGACCAAAATTACGGATACGGACGCAACCAGCAGACCTGCTACCGCGAAGCCTTGCAATCCGGCGCTGATGTCGTGATCATGGTTCATCCTGATTACCAGTACACGCCGCTGCTCATCACTGCGATGGCCAGCATGGTTGCCTATGACGTTTACGATGTGGTGCTCGGGTCGCGCATCATCGGAGGGCAGGCCCTCCGCGGCGGCATGCCATATTACAAATACGTTTCCAACCGGTTGCTGACGGCGTTTGAGAACCTATTTCTGGGCGTAAAACTTTCCGAATATCACACAGGGTATCGCGCCTTCAGCCGTAAAGTACTGACGGATCTGCCGCTGCTCGAAAATTCCGACGATTTCGTATTCGATAACCAGATGCTGGCGCAGTGCGTCCACTTCGGATTCCGCATCGGAGAAGTCTCGTGTCCGACGAAGTACTTCAAGGAAGCGTCTTCGATTAACTTCCGGCGCAGCGTGCAATACGGATTGGGCGTGCTTGCGACGACCTTGCAGTTTGCGTTTCAGAAGATGGGCTTGATCCACATGGCTCGCTTCAGCGGCGAGGGCCGAAAGCTCGAAGCAGAGCGCGAAGCGTACTACGTTCACAGCGCCTAGTCGCCAAGGTTTCCGCTACGGCACCTTGCAGACGCGAACGGCCGCGTTCCTATACAAGCATTGCAGTCCGGCTAATCCGGGACGTTGCAGAACCACCCAACCCACTCCGTACGTTGCGCGTAGCCGCTCGAAATCCGCGACCTGAAGATTCTTCCACGGACTTTGCGCCTGCACTTGTTGCAACCACTCTTCTCCCAGCGGAGGAAACATGCTCACCGCGCCGCCATCCTTGGTCAGATCGGCAAGGCGGCTGCGCTGGGCGAGGCAGCGGAATCCCATGATGTCTTCTTCCGGCAGATGCATGTAGTCGGGATCGAGCGCGAAGATCGCATCCGTAGGAGTATTGTCCCGGATCCATATAAAGGCCTGTTCCCACGGATTCCTGGGCGCGCGGCCAGGCAATTCGATGTGCGCTGTGGACGGAAACAATTGGCGTTGTACCACAAACATTCCGATGCTCATCGGGACGAAAAGTACCAGCCATCGCGATGCACTTCGCTTCAAAACGAACTCGCCCAGCAAGCCGCCGATGCAAACGAATAGGAAGATGTACAGCAAATGCAGGCTACGCATCGGCTGGATACGGGCCAGAGCCTCAAACCGGGCCGGCAGATCAACCGCGAGCGACACAAGGATATAAATCACTCCGTAGATCGCAAAGGCGCGGCATGGACGCTGCAGCACCGTCCATTGCCGTTTTTTGGCGATCTGCCCGAACCACCATAGCAGTGCAAGAGGAGCCACAGCGCCCAGCAACTCGTACCACTGCCACTCCTGAATGTAGAAGTAGGCGTGCATCTTCGCCGATTCGTGATAGGCGGCAGAAGTTTGCAGCGCAAAGGGAATGGAGGGAAGCAGCGAACCGGCAACCGCGACTCCCACTTTCCTGGCAGCCGCAAACCGGCGCTCGATCTGTTCGAGCACGATCCAGAGCGCACCAAAAGAAAAGGGGAAAACCCACATCAGCGGATGGACACACGCCGCAAAGACAATCCAGGCCAGCGCTCGAACGTATTTTTTCTGGAGAATTGCGGTGACCGCAAAGACCGAGGCGAACGCCGCCAGGTTCCTTGGATTCAGATACTGATCCATGATATAGAGCGCGGTTCCGGCAACCGGAATCGTGAGCAGCCCCGCGACCATGCAGACGGCTCCCCAACGCGCTCGTGCCGACGGAAAGAGAATGCCGCTGAGCTGCCAACATGCCAGCAACAGCAGGAAAATCGAAGCGGCCTGCCAGAGCATCATGCCGATTTCAAGCGGCAGATGAGTCACTCGGATGGAAACCGCAATCAGATTCGGGAACAGCGTCATGCTGGCGTGCGATTCGAAGAACTCCCGGCCGGTGGGAAAGAGCGCCGGGTTCAAAATTCTCTCCACTCCGGGCAGGTAGATTTCCGCATCTTCGGCCCAGGGATGATAGCCCTGAATGAGCACTGCCGCCACGGTTAGCGCCAGCAGAAGAAACGCCGTCTTGTATGTTCCGTGCCGGACTCCCGGCCCCTGATTCGATCCATCCATCTATCGTCAGGTATAACATCTAACGCGTTGCGGTGTCTTTTGCGCGAGGTTTAACATCTAAACATCAAGATGCCAATCGCCGCACCTTCAGCCCTTAGAACGCAAAGCCGGCTTACGATGGGTCTCGGCGAGATCCTGAATTTTGCCTACGACGCTTTCTGCAGCAACAAACTGCAATTCATGCTTACGGCGCTGGCGATGGCCGTCGGTACAGCGTCGGTCATTCTGGTCTCGACCATCGGACTCACCGGAAAGCAATACATTCTGCGCCAGCTGCAGTCGATCGGCACGAACATGATCTACGCCGATTACCAGGGAGGCGGGCAGCGCATCGACTCCACCCCTGACCCGTTGACATCCGACGATGTCCGCGCCGTGCGCGAGCAGGTCCCCAGCGTCGTGGCGGCGTCCCCAACGGTCGCGTTGGGCGACCGCATCAGCATTGGTGACGGCAAGCAGACCGATATCTCGATCATGGGTGTCGATCCCGACTACATACGCCTGCGCAACCTGGTGCTGCTTGCGGGCCGATTCTTCGATGCGGAGGACTCCGCTGGCCGCAACAAGGTAGGCATCATCACCGATACTCTGGCGAACAAGCTGTACCACACACCGCAGAACGCAGTGGGCAAGGTCATGAAGTTAAGCGGCGGGCTTCCGTTCACGATCGTCGGGGTCTTTCGCGAGAGTATCGACACATTTGGGCAGTCCGACATCGCGGACGATGCAATGCTGATCCCTTACACCGTCAGCCGCTTTTTCACTCCAACCTCAGAAGTACACGAAATCTATTTTTCGGTGGCGAGCCCGCAGGATGTCATCCCGGCTACCAATGCCATCAAGCGTGTTCTGAAATCGCGGCATCGTCCTGAATCCGTGTACAGCGTAGAAAATCTGAGCCATCTTCTCGACGTAGCAGGCAAAATCGCCGACGCGCTGACCGTAGTACTCCTTCTGGTCGCGTTCGTGACTTTGCTCGTCAGCGGCATCGGAATCATGAACATCATGCTTGCGACCGTCACGTCGCGAATCCGCGAAATCGGTATCCGAAAAGCGATCGGTGCCACAAACCGTGAAATCCGTTTTCAATTCATGGCGGAGGCCATCCTCATTTCGCTTTCCGGGGGCATCGTGGGCATCATCGTTGGGCTGGCGATCCCCTATTCTGTCCGCTTCCTGACTGATTACCGCATTCCAGTACCCGGGCTGTCGGCAATCATCGCGATCGTCGTTTCATCAGTTGTAGGAATTATTTTTGGAACGGTGCCAGCGAGCCGGGCGTCGCAGCTCGATCCGGTGGAAAGCTTGCGCTACGAATAATTGACTATCCGAAACGCTGATTGCACTAGCGATTTTTCTCCAGACACCACAAAGCCGGGCTGGTTTGCCCGGCTTCTTTTTGTGGAACTGGTTCGCTCGGTCACATTACGATCGGTGAGCCAGAATGTCGAAAACTCGTTTTAACCTTGGCCTTTACCGTGCCTTCCAACCCACTCGCTGAGTTTTTTCTCTCAGGTTTTGTGCTAGGTTCACTGCTTCCTTCTTACATCACCATTGCCAGATTTTCCAGTTCATGCTGGAGAACGGGCAGGGCACAGCCTGCCATTTCGACGCGGCCTGCTGCATCCAGAGCATCCTTTGGAGAAACCCCATACCCACGCCCCATCAGGAAAACCTGCAGCAATTCTGCGGCTTCATAGGAGTCGATCATGCCGCCCTGCAGCAAATCGTTGCGCAACGCCGCCAGTTCGGTCATCGTAAATCTGTCTTTGTCGTTCATTTCTTTATTTAGCATGGCCGTCATCACCTCCGATTTCGACCTTCTCTACCCCACTTACGCCATTAGAGTCATCGGCAGTTGTTAAAGTTGCATGCAATTGGGCTGCCGTATTTCGTTTATCGGCTAAGTAAATTCCCCAAACCCCTCTAGATTTTTTAACCCCTATGGATATCGGAAGTTGCAAGCAGCACTGTAGGCAGACTTGTTACTCGAAGGTGCCGTTAGTACCTCCGAGTAATCTCAAAATTGACACAATGTGTCGTTACCAGACGGCGGATGGTCACAGGGCCGCTTGCGCTCTGGCACCAACGTGGTGGTTTTCGGCCAGGTGGGTCGTTGGTCCAAAGGTCAGGGCAAACCGCGGCGGGATTCGTGTCCTTCTAGGCTGGCTGCAGCAGCTTTTCCTGTACTTGGGCGATCAGGCTCTCGAACTGGCTACCCTCCAGGCAGATGGCGTGCTGTCCATACCGGGCTTCCTTGCCAGTGACGTGCCAATAAGGCATCCAGCAGAATTGCCTGCCGTCGGCCGCCTGAAGCACGACAAGGAATGGATAGAACGTGACCTCTTCCTCTTCTTCGCCAAGCCATGATTCCAGTTTTTCAGGAAGAAATGCCGATACTACTCTGAAGTTCCCGTCGCCGGCTCCCAACTGGAAATCGAGGTTCAGGTACAACTCTCGCGGCGCGCCACAACTGGAACAGCTTTCGGGAGACTTCCTGCTGAAGTCGTAGAGACTGTCGAACAGCTTCTGATGGGAGGGATATTTCTTATGACACTCGGTGCAGAGGAAATATGGATTGGCCACGGGAGCTCCTTGGTCCTGCATCCAGGCTGGTCCGGAGCTCACTGCGGCGTTAAGGCTCGATCGTTGCCTCTTCCACCAGCATGATCGGAATATCGTCTTTTACTGCGTAAACCCGGTGGCACTGCGTACATTTCAGGCTCTCCGGGTTTTGGCGATATTCAAGCGCCTGTTTGCATGCCGGACAAACCAGGATTTCCAGTAGATCTTTGGCAATCATGACTGTGCATTGTACGACAGAGGCGGGTCTGTGATGGAACGCACAGGACCCCAAAGCGCCAATCACCGGAAATCGGGCGGCAGACCTCAGGCCTATAGCTCCAGCCCCAGCTTCTGACGCCTGATTCCCGAACAGTGTAAGATTTGATCAGCCGGACGCCGAAAGCCGAGCGCCGGAAGCCGAATAATGTCTGCCCTAATTCTCGACGGAACCAGAATCGCGCAACAGATCCGCAGCGAGGTCGCCAAGGAGGTCAAAACCATGGCCGAGGCCGGCGTCCGCCCCGGATTGGCGGTGGTCCTCGTTGGCCATAATCCGGCCTCCGAGATCTACGTCCGCGGCAAAGTCAAAGCCTGTGAAGAGGTTGGCGTCTGCAGCGAGAAGCTGACCCCGTCTGAGTCCGCCACAACCGGTGAGTTACTTGCTCTGGTCGAGGACCTGAACCGCCGCGATGAAATTGACGGCATCCTCGTTCAGCTCCCGCTACCGCCGCAGGTTGATTCGAAAAAGGTGCTTCTGGCGGTCGATCCGGCAAAGGACGTCGACGGTTTCCATCCGATGAACGTCGGATTCCTGTCCACCCAGCGTCCCGGACTGGTCCCGTGTACTCCGGCAGGGGTGATGGAGATTCTGAAGCGCAGCAATATCCCGATCGCCGGGCGCGAGGCCGTGGTCGTCGGGCGAAGCGACATCGTGGGCAAGCCCGCAGCGATGCTGCTGATGAACGCCAATGCTACGGTGACGGTTTGCCACTCGAAAACCCATGATCTGCCGGGCGTCTGCCGCCGCGGCGATATCCTGGTCGCTGCCATCGGCCGCGCCGGAATGGTCACGAGCGACTACGTGAAGCCCGGTGCCGCCGTGATCGATGTCGGGATGAACACGATTACCGATCCTGCCGAATTCCAGCGCTTCTTTTCCGACAACGCCAAGAGGGAAGAGACGTTCCGCAAGAAGGGATCGACTCTCATCGGCGACGTGCATCCCGAGGTGGCGGAGGTTGCCGGTGCGCTAACGCCCGTCCCAGGTGGCGTGGGGCCGCTGACGATCGCCATGTTGATGTTCAATACTGTGAAAGCGGCGAAGATGCGCCGCGGCGCCCGCGTCCCAGAATTATCGCGGGCCTAGAAACTTGCCGACCAAGCCGATCAAAGAGAAATGTTTTCTCTACTTGCTCGGCGTTCTCGGCGGTGAATTTGGGGGAAGATGCTCAAAGTTGGCCTGACCGGCGGGATAGCCTCCGGAAAGTCAGTCGTCGGTGAGATGTTCGTCGCGTTGGGCGCGCACTTGGTTCAGGCGGACCGGATTGCCCACTCACTCATGCAGCCGGGGGAACCGGTATACAACGAAGTCGTTCGCCATTTCGGCCGCGAGATTCTGAACGGCGACGGCAGTGTGAACCGCGCCAAACTCGCCGAATCCGCGTTCGGAAAAGCAAGCGGCGATGCCAGGCGCGAGTCCCGCATTGAAGAACTCAACCGCATCGTGCATCCGGCGGTGATCCGCAGCCAGGAGGAGTGGATGCATGCCATCAGCCTGCAGGACCCGCACGGCGTCGCGATCGTTGAAGCCGCGTTGATTCTCGAAGCGAAGCTAGGGGACCGTTTTGCCCGTCTGGTCGTCGTGACCTGCACTCCCGAGCAACGGATTGCCCGCTTTGCGCACCGCCAGAAAATGAACCTGGAGACCGCGCGCCAGGAGGTGACGCGGCGTATGGCCGCCCAACTACCCGATGAGGAAAAAATTAAAGCCGCGAGCTATGTAATCGACAACTCCGGAACCCTGGAGCGGACACGCGAGCAGGTGAGGCAGGTTTGGCAGAAACTCAGCGCCGAAGCGGAGAACACGGGCTAGGCGCCAGAGGCTGGGGGTCAGAACCTATAGCCACTATCTACGGATGATTGACGACTGACGACTAATGACTAGTTCCGAGCCTCCAACCCTGGCCCCTGACGTCCAGCCCCTGATTTAAAATTGATTTTCAGGACCCTTCTACTTAGCGACATCGTACTTGAACTAATGAACGACATAATTCGGATGGTTGAAATATGAAGCTCGTCCGGCCGTTGATCCTTGCCGTAGTTATTGCCGGGGCATTTTTTTACTTTACGACCTGGCGCTCTAATTCGGCGGGTGAATTCCACTCCACCGACTGGTTCAGCCGCCCCAATCAGGTGGAGATCACCGAAGCCGCGCCCAACGAGCCCCTCGACGGAGAAGAGCAGAACAATATCTCCGTCTACAAGAAAAACATTCCCTCGGTTGTGAACGTCACTTCGCGCGCCGTGACTTTCGATTTCTTCTACGGCCTGGTGCCGCAGGAAGGTCAGGGATCGGGATTCATCATCGACAAAGACGGCCACATCCTGACCAACTACCACGTTATTGCCGATGCCCGGCAGGTGGAAGTCACGTTGCACAATCGGAAGAAATACAAGGCTACTGTGGTCGGCACCGATCCGCCGCACGATCTTGCGATCATTCAGATCAAGGCGAACGATCTTGTCCCAGCGATTCTTGGCGACTCGCGCAATCTGCAGGTGGGCCAGAAGGTATATGCCATCGGCAACCCCTTCGGATTGTCCGGAACGATGACTCGCGGCATTGTCAGCTCGATACGGCCGGTTCGGGAGCCTAACGGTGCCTACATCGATGAGGCAATTCAGACCGATGCGGCCATCAATCCCGGCAACTCCGGCGGGCCGCTGATGAACTGGCATGGGGAAGTCATCGGCATCAACACGATGATTCTCTCCAACGCCAACCAGAGCGCTGGCATTGGCTTCGCCATCCCAATCAACACTGCCAAAGCAGTGCTCAACGATCTGATGACGCTTGGCCGCGTGCGCCGTCCGGCGCTTGGTGTCCGCACCATTCCGATCAGTCCCGAACTCGCCGATGAGATGGGCCTGCCGGTCGATTACGGACTGCTGATCGTACAGGTTATTCCCGGGGGTTCGGCCGATCTGGCCGGGCTCCGCGCCGGCACCGAACGCGCTTACCTTGGGAATACGCCGATCATGCTGGGCGGCGATCTCATCGTCGCGATTGACGGGCAGAAGGTGCAGGGCGAGGACGACCTGTCCCAGATCATGGACGACCATCGCGCCGGGGACACGATCCGAATCACCATCTTTCGCGGCAAGCGGAAGATGGACGTCAATGTAGCGTTAGGCGAGTCGCGGCAACAGGTGTAGGTGGGTGTACTCTGCGTCATCCTGAACAGCGCCGTTTTCTCAGGCGGAGCGAAGAGCCTGCCCTGAGTGGAATGAAGGGATCTCGCGTGCACTGCTTCAGCCTTGCATCCTCATCCGCGAAGCGCTACTCTTCACTCCTGCCTATGACCGTCGTCCGATAATCCGCCGCCCGCATCTGTGAGCAAACGTGCGCGAAGGTCTGCGCGCTACGCTCTGCCTTCCACGTGTCAAAAACAGAAAGGAGTCCCCCATGCAATTTGTGGATAAGGCACTCGCCCGTCGTCTGGAGTCAGTCGAAGAAATGCCGCAGGTCCTTTACGCGCGAGCATTTCAGAAAATGCGTCCTGAGGTTGGCGCGGCCGAAGAAGAAATCTGCGGTGGTCATATGGTTTTCGCTGGACTGGGCTCGCCAATCGGACGAGCGACAGGACTCGGTCTCGACTGCCCGATCACAGCCGACACCCTCGCCCGTATCGAACAGTTTTACCGTGAGTGTAAAGCCCCGTCGCAAGTCGATCTCTGCCCACTGCACGGACCGGAAGTGTTCGAGTTGTTCAAGGACCGCGGCTACTCCATTGCCGAACTGAACAACGTGCTCTATCGCAAACTGGATCCGGCGGAGCAGTTTCATACGCCTGCTCCCGAGGGATGTACGATTCGCCGCAGCCCCCCGGAAGAGGCCGAAATCACGCGAGCCATCGTCGAAAGCGCCTTCTTTCCCGACGGCGCTCCGGAGCCGTTCCGCGGACTCATTGCCCCGCTCTATCAAATGGAAGGCGCGTTAGCTTTCGTTGCAACCATAGACGACAAGCCCGTGGCATGCGGCACAGGACTGGTCATCCCACAGCACAGGGTTTTCGCTCTGTGCGGTGCGGGCACACTCACCGAGTTTCGCGCACGTGGCCTGCAAACCGCCTTGCTTCGGGCACGCATGTACGCCGCGGCGCAGGCCGGCTGCGAGTACGCAGTCGTCGTGACGCAAGGGGGCGCAACTTCGCAGCGCAATGCCGAGCGTCTCGGCTTCAAAGTCGCTTATAGCAAGGTGACGGCGATCAAGGCGCTTGAAAAGTAACTTCGTACCTTCGGAGGAGGAAATTCCTCTCGCACTTGAACAGGAACTCCGCCGGATTCTTTTTCGCATCATTGCATTCCATCGCCAACACCCTGCATATTGGATCGATGCCGCCCGAGACTTTCACGCTAGAAGGCAGCCACATTCGCCTCGAACCGCTCGATCTTGGTCAGATTGACGGGCTGGCGGCGGCCTCCTCCGCCGATCCCGCTCTCTATCGATGGAGTCCCGTGCCGCAAGGCAAGGCCGAAGCCGCCAAATACATCGAGACCGCCCTGGCCTGGCGCGATGCCGGCACCGCCGTCCCGTTCGCGATCGTCCGCCTGCGGGACAACACGATGGTCGGCTCAACCCGTTTTTGGAACATCGAGCGCTGGAACTGGCCGCAAGGACATCCTGCGCACGACCGCAGCACTCCCGATGCCTGCGAAATCGGCTACACCTGGTTTGCGAAAGATGCGATCCGCAGCGGCGCCAACACTGAAGCCAAGCTGCTGATGCTGACTCACGCTTTTGAGGCCTGGCAGGTGCTGCGCGTCTGTTTTCACACCGACTCGCGCAATGAACGCTCGCGTGCCGCCTTGGAGCGCATCGGAGGAAAGTTCGAAGGCATTCTTCGCGCGCACCGCATGGCTTCGGATTTCATCCCACGCGACTCGTGCCGCTATTCCATTCTCGCTTCAGAGTGGCCGTCAACGAAACAGCGCCTGAACGCCCTGCTCGCAAAATATGCGGCGCCCAAATAAATACCAGACAGCTCCTGGTTTGCGTTCCTTCGTGAAACTTCGCGTCGTTTGGGGTGTGCTTATGCCGTTCTGGAGATGGCTTAGTACTGCGACTACGGGACCGAGATAGCCACGGCACAGCTGGGCAGTCGCTGGCCTTGGGTCATGCGCTTGCGAATCTGAATCCTGGTTTTGATCTCATCGAAATACGTATCGGTTCCGACCGGGTACTTGCGCTGGACTTGCAGCCAGATGTTGCTTTTCTTGATCCTGAATTTGACTGGATCGCCAACGGTCAGGCTCATTGCAGGTTTCTTCGACGTTTCGGCCAGGTACGCCATATCTCCGACCTGTATCACGTAGCAAAAGCCACGTCCCGCATCTGTCAGTTCGAGCAGTTTCGTGCTCTGGTATTCATTCTTGTCGCGGGCGACGCAGAGCGACGAAGCGAACAGAACGGCGAGGAGAACCGCACAGTAGGGTCCCAAACGGCGCATACAGAAGCTAATTTACCCTGTCTGGCTCTTTCTGGAAAGGTTCTGCCGATGGTCAGGAGTCATACCGGAAGTACCCCGCACCTTCGGGATTAATCATTTGACTCCACTTCCATCGCTCCGCTAGGCTCAGAGGTTCGTGTTTTCTCTGGGTCCACAACCAAGCATGAGACTTCCCCGAAGAGCATTGGTTCTGTTGCTCGTACTGTGCGTTGCGCCGTGCCTCAACGCATCGACGCGTCCTTTCCGCGCGCAGCACGCGATGGTCGTCACCGTGCACGCCCTGGCATCGCAGGTCGGCCTAGACATTCTGAAGCAAGGCGGGAATGCCGTAGACGCCGCGGTTGCCACCGGATTCGCCCTCGCCGTTGTCCATTCGCCCGCCGGAAACATCGGCGGCGGAGGCTTCATGCTGATCCGCATGGCCGACGGCAACGCCCATTTTCTTGACTACCGCGAAAAGGCTCCCGCCGCCGCCAGCCGCGACATGTACCTCGATGCTCAGGGCAATGTGATCCCCGGCGCCAGCGAGATAGGCTACAAGTCGATTGGCGTCCCCGGGTCCGTTGCCGGCATGGTCTACGCCGAGAAGAAATACGGCAAGCTCACTCTCAAGCAGGTCATGGCTCCGGCAATCAAACTCGCCCGCGACGGTTTCGCTCTCACCTGGGGAGAAGCGGCCGACTTTCACGACGAATATCTTGCCAAGTTTCCCGAGTCGCACCGCGTCTTCCAGCGCAACGGCGATTACTACAAGCCCGGAGAAATCTTCCGCCAGCCCGATCTTGCCCGCACGCTCGAGCGGATCGCCCAGAATCCGGATGACTTCTACCACGGTTCTCTCGCCCGCCAGCTTGCTGCTGCAATCCAGAAGGGTGGTGGCCTGATCACGGCCCAAGATCTCGCGAACTACGAGGTGAAAGAGCGCGAGCCTGTGCGCGGCACGTATCGCGGATACGAAGTGATCAGCGCCCCCCCGCCCTCGTCTGGCGGCATCGTGCTGATCGAGGCTCTGAACATTCTCGAAGGATTCGATCTGGCCAAGATGCAGAGCCGGTCGTCGCAATCGATTCACTTCACCGTCGAGGCCTTCCGCCGCGCCTTTTTCGATCGGGCGGAGTTCTTGGGTGATCCGGATTTCTCGAAGATTCCCGTGGCCCAGTTGCTCGATAAGAAATATGCGGCCGCATGGCGCGAGAGCATCGATCCCGAACACGCCAGCCCGAGCAAGGAATTGAAGCGTCCTGAGGTTTTCAGTCAGCTCGAGCAATATGCCGCCCATCATCCTCTGGCCACGCCAAGTCCGGAATCGAATCACACGACGCACTATTCCGTGATCGATCCCGAAGGCAATGCCGTCTCTGTCACGACCACCATCAACGACTGGTTCGGATCGCGCGTTACCGCTGACGGCCTCGGATTTCTTCTGAACGACGAGATGGACGATTTTTCCTCGAAGCCCGGCGTGCCGAATTCCGATGGATTGATTCAAGGCTCCGCGAACGCAATCGGTCCCGGCCACCGTCCGCTGTCGTCCATGACTCCGACGATCGTTGCGCATGATGGCAAGACCGTCATGGTGCTCGGCTCGCCGGGTAGTTCCAAGATCATCACCACGGTTGCCAATGTTCTGATGGGCGTCGTCGACTACAAAATGAACATTCAGGAAGCCGTGGATGCTCCGCGCTTCCACAATCAGTGGCTGCCAGACGTGGTGAACGTGGAAAAATGGTTCTCTCCCGACACGGTCAGCGCGCTCGAAAAGATGGGATACAAGATTGAAGTCGGATTGCACTATGGCGAGAACGTAGCTCCCTACTGGAGCGACGCGGAATGCATCGCGGTCGACGAAAAGACGGGCGACCGCCTCGGCGCAACCGACTATCGCAACAGTAACGGCAGGGCTGTGGGATACTGAAAGGCAATTGTTGATTGTAATTTTTGATTGTTGAATAGAAACCTTCGAGCCGTTGCTTTTCATTCAACAATCATCATTCAACAATCCCAAAGGTTTTTCATGCAGAAAGCGGTCTCAACTTATCTGTTCGTGAAAGAGCGGCTGCATCCGGGCATCCTCGACGGCCTTGCCCGCAGCGGCGTGCAGGCGATCGAGATCTTCGCCGCCCGTCAGCATCTCGACTACGCCAACCGCAAGGCTCACGTGAAGGAAATTGCCGAGTGGTTCCGCGGCAGCGGGATTCCGCTTAACTCCGTCCATTCGCCTCTCTATGCGGACTACGAATGGGGACGCGCCGGCGCTCCGCCAATCAACATCTCGTCTACGGATCGTTCCGCCCGTATCGAAGCCATGGACGAGATCAAGCGCGCGCTCGAGATCGCCGAGCAGATTCCGTTTCGTTTTCTGGTGCAGCACATCGGCACGCCGAATGAGAGTTTCAGCGAGAAAAAATTCGAGGCGGCCATGACTTCCATCGAGCACTTGCGCGCCTTCGCCAAGCCGCTCGGGGTTCGCATTCTGCTCGAGAACATTCCCAACGAACTTTCCACGCCCGACAAACTGGTCGAGATGATTCACGGAGCGCATTTCGAAGACGTCGGCGTGTGCTTCGATTTCGGTCACGCCCACATGATGAGCTCGGTCGGCGAAGCGTTCGAGATTCTGCGTTCGTACATTCGTTCGACACACGTTCACGATAACGCGAAGGATAAAGATAACCATTTGTGGCCCGGGCAGGGAACCATCGACTGGAAGCAAGCTATGGATCTATTGCGTTCGGCTCCGCAAACCCCGCCGATGTTGCTGGAACTGGGCGAGGACGAGAAAGTCAATCCGCTGGAAAAATTGCAGCAAACATTCGACAAGCTGGAAACAGCCTAAAAAGTCTGTAATTGGGTAATCTAGTAGTTCATTAATTTGAAAAGCTTCTGGCGTCGGGTTTTTTAAATTACTCAATTACTCAACTACCGAATTACTCGATCAATTCATGTCCGCTCCCATAACCACCATCGCTGAAGTCGGCCAGCACGAAGGCCAGACTGTCACCATTCGCGGCTGGCTCTACAATCTGCGCGAGAGCGGGAAGCTCCTTTTCCCGCAGTTTCGAGACGGCTCCGGTATTATTCAGGGAGTCGTCCCAAAGAACGCCGTCACTCCCGAGGTCTTCGACGCGATCAAGACGCTGACCCAGGAATCCAGCGTGATCGTCGAAGGCAAGGTCCGCGCCGATAAGCGCGCTCCCGGCGGATACGAACTCGACGTCGCCAACGTGCAGGTCATCCAGCGCGTGCCTGAGTCCTCGCCTTACCCAATCACTCCCAAGGAGCACGGCACCGATTTCCTGATGGAGCACCGCCATCTCTGGGTACGCTCGCAGCGCCAGGCGGCAATCCTTCGTGTGCGTGCCGAAATCATCAAGGCCGCCCGCGACTTCTTCGACGACCGTGGATTTACCCTCACCGACCCGCCGATCATTACCCCGGCCGCCTGCGAAGGCACGACCACGCTTTTCCCCGTCGACTATTTCGATGAGCAGGCATTCCTGACGCAGTCAGGCCAACTCTACGTTGAAGCGACCGCGATGGCTCTAGGCAAGGTTTATTCCTTCGGTCCGACGTTCCGCGCAGAAAAGTCAAAAACTCGGCGCCATCTCACCGAATTCTGGATGGTCGAGCCGGAAGTCGCATACGCCACTCTCGACGACGTGATGGAACTTGCCGAAGGATTGATCTCCTTCATCGTCAAACGCTGCCTCGAACGCCGCCGCGCCGATCTACAAACGATCGGCCGCGATGTCTCGAAGCTTGAAAAGATTGCGCCGCCGTTCCCGCGCATCAGCTACGACGACGCGGTCAAGAATCTGCAGGAAGGCTTCGCGAAAGGCGCGCTGGAATCAAAGTTCGAATGGGGCGGCGACCTCGGGTCGCCCGACGAAACGTATCTCTCAGCGCAGTTCGACAAGCCCGTGATGGTTCATCGCTATCCCGCGAAGGTGAAGGCCTTCTACATGGAGCCCGATCCGCAGCGCCCCGACCTCGCGCTGTGCGTCGATGTTCTCGCGCCCGAGGGTTACGGAGAAATCATTGGCGGCTCGCAGCGTATGGCTTCGCAGGAATTGCTTCTGCAACGGATTCACGAGCACGGACTGCCCGAGGAAGCGTTCAAGTGGTACCTGGACTTGCGCAAATTCGGCAGCGTGCCCCACGGAGGCTTCGGCATGGGCATCGAGCGCGCCGTCGCCTGGATCTGCGGCCTAGAGCACGTCCGCGAAACCATCCCGTTCCCGAGAATGCTGTACAGACTCTACCCATAGGAAGAATTGAGTGATTGGGAAATTCGGTAATTGTGTAGTTTGAAATGCGGAGGTTTGTGGTTTGTAAATTACCCAATTACTCAATTACCCAATTACAAAATTTCGCATGACAAACTCCGCTCCCGCCTCCAACATCGTGCCCCGCAAAATTCGCGTCATCGGCGTTCCCCTCGATCTCGGCCAATCGCGCCGCGGCGTCGATATGGGACCGTCCGCCGTCCGCGTCGCCGGACTCGAAGCCCGCCTCGAGGCCCTCGGCCACGAGGTCGAAGACGGAGGCAACGTTTCGGTCGCCATTCCCGAACAGAAAAAAGAAGGTGCGGCGAACGCGAAATATCTGAAGGAAATCACGGCCACCTGCACCAAAGAAGCCGATCTCGTTCTGAAAACTCTCGAAGCCGGCCGCGTCCCGCTCTGCCTTGGCGGAGATCACTCCATGGCCGCCGGAACAGTCTCGGGCGTGGCCGAGTTTTACCATCGGCAGAATCAGCGGATCGGACTCATCTGGATCGACGCGCACACTGATATCAACACGCCCGACAGTTCTCCAAGCGGCAACGTCCACGGCATGCCTCTCGCCGCGATCATGGGACTCTGGCCCTCCGACCTCGCCAACATCTACGACTTCTCGCCGAAGGTTAAACCGGAAAACTGCGTTCTGGTCGGTGTCCGCGACATTGACGCAGTCGAAAAAGAAAACGTTCGCCGCGCTGGAATCGGCGTGTTCACCATGCGCGATATCGACGAGCGCGGCATGCGCACCGTGATGGAAGAAGCGCTGCGCATGGCCGGACGCGGCACCGCCGGATACCACATCTCGCTCGACATGGACTGGGTTGATCCCGAAGACGCTCCCGGCGTAGGCACGCCCGTCCGCGGTGGGGCCACCTACCGCGAAGCCCACCTCGCCATGGAAATCATCGCCGACCATAGCCGCATGCTGAGCTTCGAAATCGTAGAAGTGAATCCGGTAATCGACGAACACAACCGCACCGCCGACCTGGCGGTGGAACTGGCACTATCGGCGTTTGGCAAGAAGATCCTGTAAATGAATACCGCCGAGTACGCAGAGGCCGCAGAGAAGATCTAAGAAAAAGAATTTTAGGAAGGCCTGCCCTCTGTGTACTGCGCGTCCTCTGTGTTGTGCTTTGATTCCTTCGTGAACCTTGGTGCCCTTCGTGGTTAATTTGTTTTTCGTCTGTCCTCTGTGTTGTGATTTGATGTCCCCCGGATTGACGCACAACTGCCCCCGCGTCCACACTAAAACGTCATGGATAAAATCAGAGTCGGCATCCTTTTCGGCGGACGCAGCGGCGAGCACGAAGTCTCCCTCCTCTCGGCTGCTTCGGTCCTCAACGCCATCGATAAAGAAAAATACGACGTCGTCCTTATCGGCATCACCAAAGACGGACGCTGGCTCACCGCCGAGCACGCGGAAAATCTGCTGACCGGCAAACTCGTGCTTGAGCCCCGCAACCTCCGCGCCGGCGATCCGCAAAACACCGAAGCTGCCGCCGTGCTCGCCCGCGGAGAAGCCGTCGTCGTTCCGCCCGAGCCGATTCATCGCCAGAATGGCCTCATCCCATTTCAGACCGACGCCTCGCCGATGCGCCGCGCCTCCGACCGCGCGATCAACGTCGATGTGATCTTCCCCGTGCTGCACGGCACCTTTGGCGAAGACGGCACAATCCAGGGCCTGCTCGAACTCGCGGATATCCCTTACGTCGGTGCGGGTGTTCTCGGCTCCGCCGCAGGCATGGACAAAGACATCATGAAGTCGCTGTTCATCGCCGCCGGATTGCCGATCGTGAAGCACGTCACGATCCTGCGCAGCGACTGGGAAAAAGATCCGAAGAAGGTCGCGAAGCAGGTCGCGGGCAAGCTGAAATATCCGGTCTTCGTGAAGCCCGCGAACCTGGGATCATCCGTCGGCATCACCAAAGCCCACAACAGCAAGGAACTCGGGCCGTCCATCGAAGAAGCCGCCAAATTTGATCGCAAGATCGTCATCGAGCAGGGCGTCGGCGGGAAAAAAGAAAAAGCCCGCGAAATCGAATGTTCGGTTCTGGGCAACGACGATTCGGTCGCCTCGGTGCCCGGAGAAATCGTTCCGATTAAGGAGTTCTATGACTACAACGCAAAGTACCTGGACGAGGGTTCGGAACTCATCATCCCGGCGAAGCTGACTAAAGCGCAAACAAAGAAAGTTCAAGAGCTCGCCGTGCAAGCATTCCGCGCCGTGGACTGCTCCGGCCTAGCCCGCGTCGACTTCCTGATGGATCCGAAAACGAACAAGATCTATCTGAACGAGATCAACACCATGCCCGGTTTCACCGCTATCAGTATGTACCCCAAGCTGTGGGCCGCCTCGGGGCTGGAGTATGCCGACTTGATCGACCGCCTGATTCAGCTAGGCATCGAGCGCCACGCAGACAAGAAGAAGAACCAGTACAGCCGGTAAGAAAATGTTGATTGTTGAATTTTGATTGTTGATTGTTTACGTAGGGACAGCCCCTCGACTACGTTTCAAACCACAAAGAACACAAAGTCACACGAAGGATTTATTGAGTGAATTTCCTTCGTGGGACTTCGTGTCCTTTGTGGTTAATTGTTTTTTATTTCCCGCAAATAAAGCTCGCCGCGTCATCCGTATCCCCGCTGCCCTTGTACTTCGCCTCCTGCGGATAAACGCACAACGGCCGCGTCATCACCACATGTTGCCAATTTCCGGGATCGCGTTTCGAAGCGATGATCGTGCCCGGCGTGGTTCCTTTCTCGACCCACCGCTCCAGGCTCACATCCGCGCTGTGCCCCGGATCATCGAAAATGCCAACTTCAGCGAACGACGTCGCCCCCGGACCGCCACCGCAATGCTGCATCCCGGGCACCATGTATAGCCGCACGAATGAATCCGCATTCTTCGCGCCCATTTTTGTCTGCACGCTCTCGTAATAATTCACCGTGTTGAGAGCCGGAATCGCCGGATCATCCCATCCGTGATAAAGAAGCAGCTTGCCTCCGCGTTTTTGAAACGCCGACAGATCCGGATTGATCGCATTCAGCGCATCCGCCGTCTTTTCTTCCGCGGCATTCAATCCCGCGTCCACCGTAAAAGTCTTCGGATCCCAATCAGCCTTCTCATAGACAAAATCTGAAAAATAGCCCCTACTGAAAAATGCCATCAGGCTCCTGCCCGGCGTACGCCCCGTGATCCACAATCCCCAGCCGCCCGGCCCCATCTCTGCGCCAGGCAAGTAGCCTGGAAAAAGCAGATCGCCCTTCGAATTCCGCAGCCCGTCGTAAATCTTCTTCAACGCTGCCACTTGCGCCGCAGTCAAGCACTTTTCCGACTCCTCCCCGGCCTTGCACTGAATCGTTACCGGATCGAACTTGCACTCCCGCGGATCATTCAGGATTCCATCCTTCACGCCGTCTTTCTCATCGCACGCGGCGTTCACCGCATCCGCTATCGTGGGAATCTTGTCTTGTGGAATGAAACTCGCCGGATCCTCCGTCAGCGCCTGCGTATCGGCCGCCGCCATCGTCACCAGCCGCGTCCAGTAATTCGCCGGAGCCCCCGCCAGAATCCCGTCATAGTCCTCCGGATACCGCTGCGCCTCCATCAGAGCCTCGCGCCCGCCATCGGAGCATCCCGCGAAATACGATCGCTGCGCAGCCTTCGAGTAATAGGCCTGCACCACGGCCTTCGCCACGCGCGTCATCTCGTGAATGCCGCGATGCCCGAAGTCGATCACTTTTTCCGGATGCCCGAGCGCCCAACCCGCCTCGCCTCCCGTATGGCCCGCGTCCGTAGCCGTGGCCGCGTAGCCGTGCTTCACGGCCATCCCAATCTGCATGTTGTCAATGACGCCCGCGAATCCTCCATTGCCAATGCCTTGCAGCTTTCCGTTCCAGCCCGTAACCGGCATCCAGATTTCCAGCTTGATGTCGGAGTCCGCCGTGGGCTTGGCCTCGGCCACCACGCGACAGAATTCCGGCAGGCTTTTGTATAGCCACGAGATATCAGCCCCGGTGAATGGCGCCGGAGGCCCCACAAATGTTCCCGCCGCCACAGTCTGCGCCAATGTGACGGTCGCGTTCGGAATCTTGACAGCCGCCAGCTTCGAGCAAGCATCGTCAGCAAACAAAGCGCTCGCGATGCTCAAAAACACAATTAATCCCAACACTCTTTTCATAATGAGTCCCAACTCCCTGGTAATCTCCAAATTTCGTCATCCCGACCAAGCGACTGGAGGGCGAAGCCGTCCAGTCGCGCGTGGAGGGACCTTATGTTTTGAAGTTCCAGCCCCTAAGCTCTAGCCCGTGGCCCCTGCTCCTATGGATTCGCCTTCCCCATAAACGCCGCCTGATCCGCCTTCATCTTCTTCAGGCCATCCATCGGCAGATAAACCATGTGGCCAGAGTCGTAAGTCGCGAACGAAATGTTGGCGCGATATTTCTGCGGAAGGTCCAGGTGATCCATCGTGTAGTTCGCCGCAAAATACGGCGTCGCCAAGTCGTAGTAACCCTCCATCACCAGCACTTTCAGATAAGGATTCTTCACGATCGCCTGCCGCAGCGCCGTCGCCGTATCCGGAAATCCGCGGATTGCCGATCCCCAGTCCCACTTGTCAAATCCGATATCCTGCGCCCGGACGTAGTACGGCGTGTCAACTTTGTAATTCAGTTCCGTCCGCAGATAGTTGTTGAACACCGACGTGAACGGCGGCTGCGTTGCCGATCCTGTTGGATCATAGAACGGCGTGTCGAGCAGCCCATTCGGATCGGGCCCCGTGTACCTTCCATCAAGCCGTCCGACCCGCAGTTTCTGATCGATCAGCAGATAGTGCGTGAATTTCCGGACATTGATCCGCAGGTTCGCCTCATCAATCACTTCCTTGCTGATCCCCGTAAATCGCGACAACTGGTCGATCACGTTCTGCCGCTCCTGCGGCGTCAGCGCGTCGCCCTTCGCCAGCGCCTGCGTGTACTCCGTCGACGCCCACTGCTCGGCCTCCTGCCGCGCCTTCGTCAAGTCCTGTTGAAGGTCGGGCGCGAGCTTGTGGTGATAGCCCGCGATCATCGTGAACGATGGGACCAGAAAGATGTAGGGCTGATCGTTCGTGAAATTATCTTCGAGCGTCTCGAAATTCAGCACCGTCGAAAGCAGCGTGATTCCGTTGAACGAAATCCCTCGGTCCGCGAGATATCCCGAAATTCCGGCCGACCGCGTCGTGCCATAACTTTCTCCGAACAGGAACAGCGGCGACGCCCAGCGCTCATTGCGGCTGATATAGAGCCGTATAAACTCGCTGAACGACTCAATATCGCCCTGCACGCCCCAGAATTTCTTGAACAGATCCTGATCGGCGGCCCGGCTGAATCCCGTGCCAATCGCGTCGATCAGCACCAGGTCGCTCTTGTCCAGCAGCGTGTAGGGATTGTCTTCCATCCGGTACGGCGCGGGCGGCATGAATCCGTCGGGCTGCAGCACCACGCGCCGCGGCCCCAGCGCTCCCATGTGCAGCCAGATCGACGCCGATCCCGGCCCGCCGTTAAACGCAAACGTCAGTGGACGCTTCGCCGCATCCTCGCCATTCAGCGTGTACGCGACGTAGAACATCTCCGCTTCGATCTTTCCATCGCCGCGCTTGATCGGCAGCCGCCCCGCTGTCGCCGTATATTTCAGCAGCTTGCCATCGACGGTGATCTGATGATGCGTCACCGCCGGAGGCATCTCCGTCATGTCGAAATGTTCCTGCTTGTCGTTTTCCGACAGATTCTCGTGCCCCGCAGGTTTCTGCTCGGGCGCGGCCTCAGGCTTGGCCGCGGGCTCTCCTGGCTTTTCGGGAGTCTGCGTGGCAGCTTTTTTCGAAGCCGGTTTCGCCGGCTCGGATTTTTGTGCGTGAGCAACGGGAAGAATCGTCGCGCAACCAAAAATGGCAAGGATCGAAACTCGGACCAGCACAGCAAGCATTCGTTTCATCAATATTCCCCGGGGAGGATTGAACGCCAACAGGCCCTGACTCGTAAGAGTGCGAGGAATTGTACACCCCGGCAAGATTCGTGTAGCGAAAGCCAGCTCGGCTATCCATCCGCGCGAGCCATCGCGCGCAGTAAAAAGAAAAAGCCGGGCATCAATTCTCCGATGCCCGGCACGCTCGTGAATCCGCTAATTTTCCTGCGCGATCTTCGCAATCTCATCCGCCGATAAAACGCGGTTGTAGACGCGCATGTCGTCGAGATGGCCCTTGAACCCATACGGCCCGGGAATGCCCGGGAAGCTGGGGAATGAGCCGATCGTGAACGGTCCCGACGTTTTGAAGTCGTAGCGGAACTGGTCGATTGTAAAGCCCTGGTCCGAAGTGAACGCCAGCGGTGCTTCTGCGCCGTTGTAGTAAATTCTCATGACCTGATTTGGCTCATCGATCACGAACGCCAGGTGATACCACGATCCCGGCTGAATCAGCCCGGGAGCCGTAATCCATTTGCCGCCCGTCAAGCCGTCGCCTACCTCGATCACCACCGATTCGTCACTCGTGTCCCAGTGGTTGATGCCGAGTTTGAATCCGTTCGTCTCTTCCTGAGTATCAGCGTTAGCCATGATCGTGTTAATGCTCGGCTGAATCGGATTATCGACATTTACCCAGACCGCAACCGTCAGCTGCGTCCCGAGATTAATGTCCGACACCCCGTTCTGGCCGGTGCCGTCCAGATACAGGCTCGCGCTTCCTTCATGCACCACCGCCGTATCGAAGGTGCCGGTGATGTTCATCAGCGTGTTGCCGTTCCCAGACGCATCATTCCCGTCGCCGTTGAACTTCCACTGCGAAAGGATGTCTGCGTACGAGAGCGTCGTGAAACTGAAGCCCATAGTGCTCGGCAGGCTCGCTTCAGTGGAGTCTTTCAGCGTCGTCCCCACGATTGTCGAGTACTGCGTGTTCTGAGCCAAAGCTGATTGCGGCGTCAGGCTCACAGTCTGAGAAGGCGCATCGTAGCTGACGACAATCGGTACGTTCTGCGAATTGCTCGTCTGGATAATCTGGAACGTGTCGGTGTTCACGGTCGAAGCATCCAGCGCCTGCTGAAACGGAATCTTCACTACAATTCCGGGATCGACTTCGATCGCTCCGTTGCCCGGGGAGATCGCGTTCACATCAATCCAGCTGCTCAGCAGCAGTGCTTTCACAGTGAGCGGAAAGTCCGCCGTGTCGCTCGCCAGCCCCCGCGCGATCGTCGCCGTCATCGTGACGTTGGCATCGGCGTCGGTGGGAACCGTCACGCCTCCGGAGATCGAGATGATCGCCGCGTCGCTCGACGCCCAGGTGATCGTGCTTCCGTTCACTCCGGAAGTGGGCAGGACGATGTTGCCCGTCACATGCGACGCCGAATCGCCCGGCCCGTAGCCGATCGCCAGCGCCGCTTTATCGGCGGCTACGGCTGCCGCATCGTTCATCGGCGGCTGCACCGTCAGCAAAAACTGCTTGGTATCGCTCGCCGCGTGGGATGAGATCGTCGCGGTCAGCGTGACCACAACTGGATCGCCTTGTGGTTGCGTTACGGTTCCAGTTGCCGAAATCACCTCCGGCGTATCCGAACTCCAACCGACCGTGCACGCATCGGCGCCCGTGGTCGCGAGCCCCACATTCTGCGTCACACTCGCAGCCGAATCGCCCGAGGCGTACGCAATATTCAGCGCCGCCTTCGCCGCCGCGACCGCGTCCTGATCGCTCATCTCCCCAATCACGGTCACGGTGAACTGTGCCGTATCGCTTACCGCATGCGAGCTGATCGTCGCCGTCAGCGTCACCTGTTCGTTGCCGATTGACGGCTGCTGCACGGCGCCTGCCGCTGAAATCGTGGCCGGATCGCTCGACGCCCAACTGATGGTGCACGCGCTGCTGCCGGTCACAGGCAGGCTCAGATTCTGCGTCACACTTGTGGCTGAATCGCCCTGCGCGTAGCCGATCGTCAAGCCCGCCTTTCCCGCCGCCACGGCTTCCGCATCGGTCATCTGCGCTTTCACCGTCACGATGAACACCTTGTTATCACTGGCGGCGTTCAGGCTGATCATCGCCGTCAAAGTAACCGGCAAGTCATCGGTCACCGGACGCGTCACCACGCCCGTCGCCGAAATCGCCGGATCGCTCGATGCCCATGACACTGAGGTTCCTGCCGCGCCGGTCACCGGCAGCGAAAGATCCTGTGTCACGCTCGACGCCGCGTCGCCCGGCTGATATCCGATCGCGAGCGCGGCCTTCGCCGCAGCCACCGCCTGCGCGTCGGTCATCTGCGCCTTGACCGTGACTTGGAATGTCTTGGTATCGCTCGCTGCTCCCACGGCGATCGTCGCCGTGAGCGTCACCGCCGCATCGCCCGTCGCAGGCTGCGTCACGGTCCCATCCGTGCCGACCAAAGCCTCATTACTTGATGCCCAGCTGATCGTGCTGTTGTCGATTCCAGTCGCCGCAAGCGTCAGATTCTGCGTCACACTCGATGCCGAGTCTCCCGAAGCGTAGCCAATCGCCAGCGCCGCCTTCCCGGCTGCCACTGCCTGTGCGTCCGTTAACTGCGGCATGACCGTGAGCGCGAATCCCTTCGTATCGCTCGCCGCACCAACTGTGATCGTCGCCGTCAGAGTGACGCTCGCACTCCCGGTTAACGGGCGGCTCACCACCCCCGCCGTCGTGACGACCAGCGGATTGCTCGTAGCCCATCCAATCGTGCTGCCGTCGATCCCGCTCCTAGCGAGCGTCAGATTCTGCGTCACGCTCGAGGCCGAGTCCCCCGCCGCATACCCGATCGCCAACGCCGCCTTTGCCGCGGCCACGGCCTGCGCATCGGTCATCTGCGCCTTCACCGTAACCGGAAATGTCTTCGTGTCGCTGGCAGTCTTTACGGTAATCGTCGCTGTCAGCGTTACGTTTGCGTCTTGTGTTGTCGGCTGCGTGACGACTCCCGCCGTCGTCACCACTGCCGGATTGCTCGACGCCCACGCGATCGCGCTGCCGTCAAGCCCCGTTGTCGGCAGCGTCAGGTTTTGCGTCACGCTCCCCGCCGAATCGCCCGCCGCATATCCCGGAGCCAGCGCCGCCTTCGCGGCCGCCACCGCGTCGGCCGGAGATATGACGCGATTCCCCGAAGAAACACCACCGCATCCAGTCAGCGCCCACAGCAACAGCAGGCCAACCGCACGCCACAGCGAGACCTTTTTCATTGCACTTCCTCCACGCAGAGATCGGATTCAGGCGCATCGCAGCTGCGCGAGGCGGCCATGCATACGTCATCGCCATGCGTGTGGAAAAGATGAGGTGCTACGGATCGTGCCCCTTCGTTACATCGGAGGATGGTTGGATCTTCCTAATTTCGTGCGGAGTCACTGGGGCCACGGGAACCATGTCTCGTACAGGGCACCGCTTTAGCGGTGCCGGCCGAATGCACAATAAGCTTCGACTTTAAGGCGCTGAGGCATAAAAAAGCGCGGGCTCGAAAGCCCGCGCTGTCACAACTCGTTCCTTTACGGCTGGAACTCCCACAGATCGTTCATCGAATCGTACGCGGTGGGAACCGAAGCCACCCCGAATCCGCCAAACATCCAAAGATTCCCGCTGGAGTCCGCCCACGACCCGCCGGCATATCTTGCGCCCGGCGCCAAGGGAGGCGTTTGGTACACCCCAACATCGTAGTTCGGACCTTGCGATCCATCCATCCACGTCCACTCGCCGCCGCTGTACTTCCACAGATCGTTGTAGAAGTCACCTCTGCTCGTCGTTCCTCCGTACAACCACACGTCCCCATTCGGAGTCTGGAAGATCGTCGTCCACACGCGCGGCCCCGGAAGATTCGCCGAATCCGGAATTCCCTGCGTGCCGTAAGTCGCCGTCGCTCCGCCCGAAGTTTCCGATCCCGCGACCAGAGTCCACGAGTGTGTCGAAAGCGAGAACTCCCACAGGTCGTTCATGTCGCCGGTCACACCGTCTGAACCATCCGCGATTCCGCCGAACACCCAGAAGTTGCCCGACGAATCGATCCATGCCGACGCTCCCACGCGTGCGCCCGGAGTGCTCGCCGTTTCATTGGCGTCATGCACCTGTGAACCACCCCACCAGGTCCACGTGTTCGAACTCGGCGTGTATTCCCAGATATCGTTCAGGTACCCAGGATTGTTGCTCCCATCGATGCCGTACCCGCCAAACACCCAGAAGTTGCCTGACGAATCCACAGCGCCAGCCGATCCGTAACGCGAACCCGGAGTTCCCCCTGTTCCGCCGATGCTCGTGTACACACCAGGCTGATTCTGCAAGGTCGAATTTGTCGGGCCCCACCAGATCCAACTCTTCGTGCTCTGCTGATATTCCCAGACATCGTTAAACGGATCGGCCGTCTGGCAAAGGCCCGCCGGGGTGTCCTCGACATATCCGCCGAACATCCACAAATTACCGGAAGAGTCGATCCAGTTTGTCGAAAGCGAACGCGCCCCCGGAGTTCCGCTGAAGCCGATTCCATTTGTTGGATAGATACTGCACTCGTCGCGGGTCGTATTCGCCCCTGCTACCCATTCCCATCCCCCTGCAGGGCCTCCGGGTGTGAACTTCCACAGGTCGGGGAGTTCACTCTCCGGACCGGGATCGCCGGCGTAACCGTCACCGCCAAACAACCACATGTTCCCCGAGGCGTCGATCCATGAGTTCACCTCGTAGCGAGCACCAGGATCGCCGCCGTAACTTCCTTTCGTCACGTAAGTCCCATTCTGCGCCACAACATCCGCTCCATTGATCCAAGTCCACTCGCCGATGCACACCACCTGCAGGTTCGTGACGTCCGCATTCGCGGTCCCAGTGGCATTGTTGACCGTGCAATTCTGCGCCGGACCCGATGGCTGCGTCTTCACCGCCACCGTGTACGCCGTCCCAGCCGCAATCGGAGTAGAAAACGCAAACGTTCCGTTCGTGACGAACGTCTCGCTGTTGGCGTTGTTGTACTCCAGAACCACGCCCGTGCTCGACGGATTGGCCGAGAGATCGTAAATCGTCCCACCAAGCGTGAACGTGCTTCCACTTCCGCAGGTCACGGAGATAGTCGTCACGTTCCCGGTCGCCGTGCCCTGGCCGCCCGCCACCGTGCACGTCTCGCCCGTTGGCTGCGTCAATACCGTCACGTTGTACGTGCTGCCCGAAGGTACATTCGTCGGGAACGTAAACGACGTTGCTCCGGAGTTGACCGTCACATTCTGGTTGCCGTTGCTTCCTGTATCCGTCAGCGTCATCGTGCCAGTCAGGCCCGTGATCGATCCTCCAATGGTGTAGGTCACGGTGCCCGTGCAACTCACCGCAATATTCGTGACATTCGCATTCGCGACGGTCCCTGTTCCGTTGGTGACGGTGCAAGTCTGTCCTGAAGGCTGCGTTTGGACCGTCACCGCGTAACCGGTGCCCGTTGCCACGGCCGTCGGGAAGGTGAACGTCGACGCCCCGGAAGTCGCCGTCACCGTCTGGTTGCCGCCGGTGCTCGTATCGAGCAATGTCATCGTGCCGGTCAGGCCAGTAATCGTTCCACCGACCGTGTATGCAGTTGTGCACGTCACCGCAATATTCGTCACGTTTGCGCTTGCCGTGCCGCTGCCGTTCGCAACCGTGCAATTTTCTCCTGTCGGTTGCGATGACACGATTACCGAATACGTGCTGCCCGAAGGCACGGCCGTCGGGAATGTGAACGTCGTTGCCCCCGATAAGACCGTTACCGTTTGCGTGCCATTGCTGCCCGTATCCTGCAGGATCATTGTGGCCGTCAGCCCCGAGACCGTTCCGCCGATCGTGTAGTTCGCCGCCACGCAGGTTACCGCAACCGTGACATTCGCCGTCGCCGTACCTGAAGCGTTCGATCCCGGCGTGCAGGTCTGTCCCGTCGGCTGTGTCAGAACCGTCACGGCATACGTGTTGCCGCTCGCAACCTGAGTCGCAAACGGGAAGGTTCCATTCGTGGTGACCGACAGGTTATCTGCACCGTTGTCCTGGAATACGAGTCCCGTCCCCGTCAATCCCGACACCGCTACCGATATTGTGTACAGCGTGGAAGTACACGTCACAGCAACTGTGACATTCGCCGTTGCCGTGCCCGAGGCATTAGATCCCAAAGCGCAGGTCTGTCCCGAAGGCTGCGCCAGAATCGTTACGGCATAATTGCCGCCGCTGGGGATCTTCGTCGCAAACGGGAACGTTCCGTTCGCATTCACCGACAGGTTGTCCCCGCCGTTATCCTGGAATTGCAGCCCGGTTCCCGTCAGTCCCGAGACCAATACGCTGATGGTGTACATCGTTGCGCTGCATGTCGCCGCCACAGTGACATTCCCCGTTGCGGTGCCTGACGCGTTCGATCCCAGGGTGCAAGTTTGTCCGGAAGGCGGGGTGAGAATGGTTACCGCATACGCTGCGCCGCTGGCGATCGGCGTCGTGAACGGGAACGTTCCGTTGCCCGTTATGGAAAGGTTGTTCGTCCCGTTGTCCTGCAAGACGAGTCCGGTTCCGGTCAATCCTGACACCGACACCGAAATCGTATAAGTGGTCGTGCTGCATGTCACCGCAACCGTGACATTCGCCGTAGCCGTGCCCGATGCGTTCGATCCCAAAGTGCAACTCTGTCCGCTCGGCTGTGTCAGGATCGTTACGGCATACGTGCCGCCGCTGGCGACCTGGGTCGTGAATGGGAAGGTTCCGTTCCCGGTTATGGAGAGGTTGTTCGTACCATTGTCCTGCAACACGAGCCCTGTTCCCGTCAGGCCGGAGACTGATGCGCTGATCGTGTACATCGCCACACTGCATGTAACCGCAACCGTGACATTTCCAGTCGCTGTGCCTGAGCCGTTGATGATCGTGCAAGTCTGTCCGGAAGGTTGAGTCAGGATCGTGACGGCATAGGGCCCGCCGCTGGCAATTTGCGTCGCGAATGGGAATGTTCCGTCCGCTGTAACCGACAAATTGTCGCCACCGTTATCCTGGAAGACGAGTCCGGTTCCCGTCAGCCCCGTGACGGACACGCTGACGGTGTACGTCGTCGCGCTGCACGTCACCGCGACCGTCACATTGGAGTTTGCAGTTCCTTGCGCATTCGATCCCAGGGAGCAAGTTTCTCCCGTGGGCTGTGTCAGGATCGTCACGTTATACGCGCCGCCTGCTGCGATCTGCGTCGTGAATGAGTCGTTGCCGTTCGCGGTTACAGACAGATTGTTCGCGCCATTGTCCTGCAACACGAGCGTTCCGTTCAGCCCCGTGACACTGACGCTGATCGTGTAGTTGGGAGTTATCTTCGTCCCAATGTTGCCGCCGCCGCAGCCAAGACCCACCAGAATCGCTGCGATCGTCCCCACCAGCACAAACGTGCGCGAGTTCATCTCACCCTCCAACCCGCATCTTGACTTTTTGTCGCAAGAAAAAATTTAGGCCGCTGCGAAAACTACCCCAGGGATCTCGTTGGCCAGAACAGGTGGGGAAGTATAGGAAATAAATTGCAAACTCGTGGATTCCAAGCCTGGCGCACTTTCGCGGATAAACGCGCCCCGGAATTTTATCGGAGTTAACGACTAAAACAATGGCCGGAATGGGTAGCGAATGCAATGCGAAACATCCAAACCGCGTCTCGCGCTAACTCATCTGTCGCCAAAAAATTGCCGCCGCCGTAGTGATTCGTGACATGTATGCAGAAACCTGCAAGCTTTCTGACCTTCCTTCAAAACAAACTTTTCCGCAACTCCTCTCGTTGGGTGTCACCGATTATTCCTCAATTCGCCGCTAAATCTGAAGATGCCAGTAGGTCGAGGAGGACGGGTAAAGCGCTCGGTAGCCTTAAATCCAATGGAGCAAAATTCGGTGAGAAAGGCCCCAAAAAAGGGATCCCAAAAAAGAACTTCAGAGATTCTGCCGAAGCACAATTGAAGCGGATGAAGTAGTTCCCCTTGCGGATGAAGTAGTTCCCCTTAGTGATACTTTGTGTCCTTCGTGGTTAAGAGATTTTGAGACTGAATTCCCGCTTGACGACCGCGCTTCGAATCCCGTACCATCATCGGAACAAGTTCGCTCCAGCTGAAAAGCGCGAGCGGACCTGAATTTCATGCAGAGTGGCTGAGGGACGAGCCCTAAGACGCCACGGCAACCGATCCGGGATCATATATCCCGGGATGCTGGTGCCAACTCTCTCCTGGAAACAGGGAACATGAGATTCGGCTGCGAGCTGTATCTGCATCCGATAGCCTCTTTTCCTTTTCCTGGAAAAAGAGGCCATTCTTTTTATGGCCGCTTTTTCCGGCTCGTCCTCAGCTATTCGCAGAAACTTGCAGTGGTCTGGCGTCATCCTGAGCGGAGCCGTAGTTCAGGCGAAGCGAAGGATCTAGCGTGGAGCGCCAATGAACCTCTGCCGAAAGCGAGTAGCACATGTCTCACTATGAACTGCGATGCCGCGAATGCGGACGGACATGGGGAAACCAGCCCCGCTCCATCTGCGACGATTGTTTCTCCCCTCTGGAAGTCGCTTACGACTACGACGCGCTCAAACCAGCCGTCAGCCGTGAACGCATCTCGCAGCGGCCGCCGAACATGTGGCGCTACTCCGAACTCTTACCCCTCCCCCAAAGCTTTACTCCGCGTTTGCCCGTCGGATTCACTCCGCTGTTCAATGCACCGCATCTCGCGCACAAGCTGAGTGGAACCGCCGCAGCGGGAAATCTCTACATCAAGAACGATGCTGTCTGTTTACCCACTCTCAGCTTCAAGGATCGCGTCGTTGCCGTAGCCCTCTCCCAAGCGCGTTCGTTCGGCTTCGACACAGTTTCCTGTTCGTCGACCGGCAATCTCGCGAACGCCGTCGCTGCGCACGCCGCCCGTGAAGGCCTCAAAGCCTGGATCTTTATTCCTTCCGATCTCGAGCCGGCAAAGATTCTCGGCACGAACGTCTTCGGCGCGAAAGTCGTCCGCATCGCCGGCAATTACGATCAGGTCAACCGCCTCTGCTCGCAGATCGCCGACGAGCATCGTTGGGGATTCGTCAACGTCAACCTTCGTCCGTATTATGCCGAAGGATCGAAGACGGTCGGATTCGAAATCGCCGAACAACTCGGCTGGCGTCTGCCCGACAACATCGTCTGCCCGATGGCCGGGGGATCGCTGATTACCAAGATCCGCAAAGCCTTCGACGAACTGATCAAGTTGGGATTGGTCGAGCCGAAAGAAGTGAAGTTCTTCGGCGCACAGGCCACCGGATGCTCGCCGATCTCGACAGCAGTAAAGACCGGTGCCTCTGAAATCGAGCCGCAGAAACCGAACACAATTGCGCGCTCGCTGGCCATCGGCAACCCGGCCGACGGACACTACGCGATCAAGACCATCAAAAATAGCGGCGGCTGGAGCGAAGACGTGAGCGATCCCGAAGTCGTCGACTCAATCCGCTTGCTCGCCGAAACCGAAGGCATCTTCACCGAAACTGCAGGCGGCGTGACTGTCGGCTGCGCGGGGAAACTCTATCGCCAGGACCGCATTCTGCCCGAGGAAACGACAGTCCTCTGCGTCACTGGAAATGGCCTGAAGACGACCGATGTTCTCGCCGGTGTTTACAAGACCGAGCGTCCGATTGCTCCCAAGCTCACCGAGTTCGAGACCTACCTGCAGCAGACACTCGACCTCAACGAAGTACCCGGCGTCATCGCCGCCGGGCAGGAAGTCGAGGCGATAGGAGCATAACCATGCCGATCACAGTAAATATTCCCACTGCATTACGACGCCACACCGAAGGCGTCGGCTCGATCACCTGCGCCGCTGCGAATCTCCCTGAGTTGTTTTCAGTGCTGGACGAGAAGTTTCCGCAACTCAAGCCGCACCTGCGCGACGACAAAGGACAAATTCGCCGCTTCCTGAACATCTACGTCAACGAAGAGGACATCCGCTTCCTCGGCGGGCCGTCCTACGCATTCCAGGAAGGCGACGAAGTCCTGCTCGTGCCTTCCATCGCCGGCGGAAAGAACTGACATCGAGCGCGAAGGCGAAACGCGAATCGCAACTGTTGCGTCTTGAGTTGTGACGCTCGCGCTTCCCTTTTTCCCTACAAATCACGCGCATACAAACGTCATTCGGGCGTGTATCTCGATGTCAGTGTTTTGCAATAGACATTCCTGAAAATTTAATCCGCAAACGGCTACCGATTTTTCTGTCGTTGCGTCTCACTGCCGGCGCCGCGATCGGAATCCACGCGCAACACTGAGCGCCGCGGTTTTCGCGAGCGCCACGGAGCGCTTCATGACGGGATCGGTAATCTCCCTTGTCATTCTCCTGGCATCTTCAGCACTGGCTCAGGTCGCCCCCGGAAACATCGATATGTCTCCGTCAGGAGTTACCGCAAATCTTGGACCCGGGTATTCCATCGCGACGGTTTCCGCCGCCGATCTTTCCATTCCGCGGCGCGCGCGAGTAGAGCTGCAGAAGGCGAATCAGTTAACTGCAAAGGGTCAGCTCCAGAAAGCGCTTCAGCGCTTGAAACGGGCGCTTGCGATCGATCCGGATTTTGCCGGCGCTTACAACAATCTGGGAGTGATCTATTCGCTGATTGGCGATTCTGTCAACGAGCGCAAGGCCCTCGAGAGAGCGGTTCAGTTGGACGACCACTGCGCTCTCGCTTACCTGAATCTCGGCCGCCTGCAGGTTGCGAGCGCAAACTACCCCGGCGCTGATCTGGCCCTGCGCAAAGCATCAAGCTTGAATCCGGCAGATCCGGTGAGTTTGATCCTGCTCTCTTACTCTCAGCTCCTGCAGAAACATTTTGATGACGCGATCGCAACCAGTCAAAGAGCGCACGCTCTCGGCAAGCCACATGCATTCGCGCATCATCTTGCAGCCCGGGCATTCGAAGGAGAGCGTCAATTCACTCGCGCCATCGCGGAGTTGAAGCGATGCCTTGAAGAAGAGCCCACCGGAAGCCGGGCCGACGACGCCCGGCGCGAACTGGAGATCGTGCAAAACCTGCAGCCCGCTCAGTAAGTCGACACCTG
The DNA here is from genome assembly GCA_035945695.1 of Candidatus Sulfotelmatobacter sp. Taxonomy (GTDB): domain Bacteria; phylum Acidobacteriota; class Terriglobia; order Terriglobales; family Acidobacteriaceae; genus Sulfotelmatobacter. The sequence goes on from DASYZZ010000027.1 coordinate 153,240, forward strand.
CCCGTTCGGAAGCTTCAAGGCATTCGACTTCTCGATCACCCACTGCGGAAACACCGGAGCGCCCTGCGGAATCTTTCCCTGCGTGATGGCCCAGTGATCGATCCATCCCGTTCCCTCTTCACCGACGTAGGTATCAGGAAGGCTGTAGGCCGGATCACCCAAGGCATCTTCGAGCGTGATGAATCTGTAGCCTCGCTTGCGCAGCAGATCGAGCAACTCCCCGATGTGATCTGCTTCCAGATTGCTCGCGTGCAGCAGCAGAATCTGCTTCGGCTCGTAGCCAACCACTTTCAATGATAACTGTTCCGTGTACGCGCACACCGCATCGTGGTAGGCGAGGTAGTCTTTGGCGAGGCGCTGCTGCAGATCAGTGTCGTTGCGCTTCTTCGCGTCTTCGTACACTCCTGCGAACATCCAGTCCCAGCCGTCGAGCGTAATCGGAGCGATCCGGTATCCGCGCTGCGTCAGGAATTCTTCCGCCTTGCGCCTCGTGAGCAGGTCGCGGCCGGTATCGAGATACGGATGGCGGAAGTAGCGCAGCTTCATCTTCTTCGGAGCGAGCAGAATGTGCAGCACGCTCTCGCCCTGGACGATGTCGTCCTCCCACGCCCCCAGTCCGGCCTGGTTGAGCGACATGTGGCTGAACGTGTGATTCCCCAGTTCGAAACCATAGTCCAGCCACATCTGGAGCGCCTTGATCCGCTCGTCGACTTGGCCCGGCTTGTAGAGCTTGCCTTCATTCACGAACCCGACGACCGGGATCTTCTGGTCGCGCAGCGTGGTCAGGAGTTTCGCCGTCATCGCGGTGATGTCGGCCGCAGGCAAGCGATCCGCCATCCCGGATGGAAGATCGTCGATAGTCACCGCGACCTGCCGATCGGTCTTTGAGTTCTGAGTGAGAGCAGAAAGGACAAACAAAAGAACGCAGAGTACTACGAGCCACATTCGATTCATGAACGCTTCTCCCGTGTGCACCAAGGAAACTACGAAGAATACGATGGATCTCAAGATTCAACAATCAGCAGTCAAAACTCACCAATGCTTTTGAGGTTTTGCATCCCTGTCCGTTCGTATATAATCTAACTAACTGGTTAATTAACGATATGACTCCTCTCCACCGTCAAGGCCATCCCCGCGGACGCGCTTCCGGACGCCGCATGGGCTCCCGCGGACAGCCCGAAGAGAGCCGCGCGGCCATTCTGCAGGCCGCCGCGCGCGAGTTCGCCGAATTCGGCGTCTCCGGCGCGCGCACCGATACGATCGCGAACATGGCGGGCGTCAACAAGGCGCTCCTTTATTACTACTTCAAAGACAAAGAAACACTCTATGGCGCCGTCCTCGACGAGGCTTTTGCGGGGCTGAAGCGATCGGTGTTCACCGCGCTCGACAGCGATCTGCCCTCGCGGGAAAAAATCATGGCCTACGTCGGAGCCTACTTCGACTTCGTCGCTTCAAATCAGCTCTATCCCCGCCTCATGCAGCGTGAGATGATGCGCGCGCGCGAGGGAAGCTCGATCCATATCGACAAGCTGATCAAGAATTACATCCAGCCGATTTTCATGCGCGTCAGCGAGGTGTTGCGCCAGGGAATTGCGGCCAGGGAGTTTCGTGCTGTCGACCCGGTGCAGTTTGTACCCTCGATGGTCGCCACGATCGTTTTTTATTTCAGCAGCGCCCCCACAATGCAGAAGATTGTCGGATTCAATCCGTTGACGCCTGAGCGAATCGCAGAACGCCGGGCTGCGGTGCTGGATTTCATTTCCGCCGCGTTGTTTCGTCCCGGCAACGCGCAAGGAGCACGCTCATGAGCGCGCGCAACAAGTTTTTCATCCTTCTCGGCATCATTTTCGTGATTGCCGCCACGTACTACTACTTCTCCACGAATCACTCGAGCGATCTGGTGCTGATCGGCACCGTCGACTCCAACCAGGTAATCGTTAGCGCGCAGGTCCAAGGGCGCATTCAGAAGCTCTACGTAGATGAAGGCACGCCCGTGAAGGCCGGAGATCTGATCGCCGAACTCGATCCCTCGGAACTGCAGGCACAGGAAGCGGCCGCTAACGCCACTATCGCAAGCTTGCAGCACAAAGTTTCGGAGATGCAGCACACCGAGAAATCAACCTCTGGATCGACTTCTAGCGACGTCGCGAATGCGGAAGCGAAGCTGTCTTCCGCCAAAGCGCAGCTCATCCAAGCGAAAGCTACGCTGGATCGCACCGAGAGCGACAGCCGCCGAGTGATCGCACTGGCGAAGGCTGGCATCGATTCCGAGCAGGAGCAAGTGCAGGCCGAGACGAATCTCCAGGCTGCGCAGGCCACAGTCCAGGCGCAGCAGGATCTGGTTCGCGCCGCGCAGGCGGATCTGAACGCCGCGATGGCCCGCACGCAGCAGGCGAATGCCGCCAAAAGCACGGTCGCCTCGACTCAGGCCGATCTCAAGAATGCGATCGAACAGAAAAAGGAAGCCGAGGTCCGCCTGGGATACACAAAGATTTATGCGCCGGTCACCGGTACGGTTTCAGTGCGGGCCGCGCGGCAGGGAGAGGTCGTCAACATCGGTGCGCCGATCGTGACGATCGTCGATCTAAATGACACGTGGGTGCGCGCAGAGATTCCTGAAACCTATGCCGACCACATCGGATATGGCGACACCATGAAGGTCCAGCTGCCCGGCGGCACGGTGACCAGCGGCAAAGTATTTTTCAAGGGAGTGGAAGCGGATTTCGCCACACAGCGCGACGTAAGCCGCCGCAAGCGCGACATCAAAACGATCGTGTTGAAAGTCCGGCTGAACAATCCAAAGGGCGCGTATGTGCCCGGAATGACTGCGGAAGTGCTGGTGACTCCGGCGCAATTAAACGGCACGGCACCCGAAAAAGTGGCAGCTTCGCAACAGCAACAGTAATGACAGCAGAGTCCAATTCGAAAACGAACGGCGGCGCGATCAACGGAGGGGCCAAGCCTCTCTACGACCCAGCCGCGCCTTCTGCGATCGAGGTCGAACACATCGTCAAGAAGTATGGCGACTTCACGGCCGTAGACGACGTTTCGTTCAGCGTGAAAGAAGGCGAAATCTTTGGACTACTCGGCCCGAACGGAGCAGGGAAGTCGACGCTGATCCGCATGATGACGACCCTCATCCCGATTACTTCAGGCAGGGCAAGAATCGCCGGGCACGATGTAGCGCGAGAGCCAAACGCGGCGCGCAGAATGATCGGCGTGATTCCGCAGGCGCTGACCAGCGATCTCGACCTCACCGTCGAAGAGAACATGAATATCTACGCCAAGCTCTACGACGTCCCGGCGAAAGAGCGGCAGGAATCGATCAACGAATTGCTGGAGCTAGTCGATCTCACAAAGTGGCGCGATGCGGCGACAAAGACTCTTTCCGGCGGCATGCGGCGTCGGCTGGAGATCGCGCGCGGCCTGGTGCACCATCCCAGAATCTTCTTTCTCGACGAGCCGACCACCGGACTCGATCCCGTCTCGCGCGTAGCCGTCTGGGAGATGCTGGGCAACATCAAGGAGCATCGCAAGCTGACCATCCTAATCACTACGCACTACATGGATGAAGCCGATCGGCTTTGTGATCGGATCGCCATTGTCGATCACGGCAAACTCGTCGCGCTCGATGCGCCCATGGCTCTGAAGGCCAGCGTTCCGGGCTCGAACGTGATTGAAGCACAGTTCGATACTCCGCCCGCCGATTGGGAGCAAAGGCTGCGGGGCCTCGACGAAGTGACTTCCGTTCAGCACGAAGGCGCCGGCATGTTCCGCGTGCTGACCGGAAATGGGTCGCGCACCACGACGCAATTGGTCGAGATGGCGGTGACGCAAGGCGTGCAAGTGAAATCGCTCTCGGTGCAGAATACGACGCTGGACGACGTATTCGTGCACTACACGGGACGACAACTGCGCGACGAATTGCAGAAGTCGTACGCGTTCGTAATGCCGCAGAGGCCTGGATTGCAGCCGTAGCGAGTCGCGAGTCCTGAGTCGTGAGGCGCTGCTCAGGACAGGACTCACGACTCGGGACTCAGGACTATTTATGCCCCAGAACAGCTACAAAGACCTGATCGCGTGGCAGAAGGCAATGGAGTTGGTCGACATGATCTACGACATCACCGAAAGATTTCCATCGAGCGAGCAGTTTGGATTGGTCAGCCAACTCCGTCGCGCAGCCGTATCGGTTCCCAGCAACATCGCTGAAGGCAAGGCGCACTATTCCAATCGCGACTTTGTCCGGTTTCTCCGCCACGCCAGGGGATCTCTCGCCGAGATCGAGACGCAAGTCCTGATAGCGCAAAGACGCAAATTCCTCCCAGATTCCGAAATACCCAAGCTGGTACGGCAACTGGACGAGTTGGGAAGAATACTGAGCGGCTTAATAAATTCCTTAAAGGAGCAAGAGAGCCCTCAGGACTCAGGACTAAGGACTCTGGACTAGCAATGAACAGAATGATGGCCATTGTCGAGCGAGAGATGCGGAAGTTCTTCCGCTCGCCGGCGTTGATGCTGGCGTCGATGATCTTTCCGCTCGTGCAGTTGATCATTCTCGGCAACGCGTTTGGCGGGAAAATCCACGACGCAAGGATCGCCTTCGTCGATCAGGACGGCGGGCCCCAGGCCGTGCGAATCCGGGAGGCCTTTGACGCTGTCCGCGCCAATATCCGCACGTTTGTCCCGATCGATTACACGAACGAGAAACAGGCAGTACAGGACGTGCGCAACGGCAAGCTGCAGGGCGCGATCATCATTCCGCCCCAGTATTCTCAGCACGTATATGAAGAGAACCATCCAAGGATCGGTCTGGTCGTCGACAACAGCGACAACTTTATGAGCTCGGCTGTCGAGGCCGAGATGACCAGCCTGGTCGACGCGCTGAATCAGCCGACGATCTCTCCCCGGATTCTGCAGCAGACCGCGTTGCAGATTGTCGAGCTATATCCCTACATCGAGTACATGAAATATCTGCTGCCGGGATCGCTGGTGCTGGCGATGTTCGTGTCGGTGATGATTGGCGGCGGCATGCTCTACATCGACGACAAGGCTCGCGGCGTGCACGAAGGATATCTGGTTACGCCGATCACGAAGCTCGAACTTGTGCTCGGTCTCAACCTGGCAGGCGCGATCAAAGCCGTGATGACCGGAGTCATCATCGTCGGCATCGGGTCGATGCTGGCCGGTGTCGGAACAATTTTCAATCCGCTGACCGCATTTGGCCTGGTGATCATGATCGTGCTGACCTCGCTCGCCTTCAACACGATGATGTTCCTGCTGATGGTGCGGATTGAAGACCCCCTGGTCCCGCGCGCCATGTTCGGCATTCTCAACACGCTGCTGTTTTTCCCCAGCGGCTCGGTCTATCCGATTCAGGCCTTCCCGCCCTGGCTGCGGGCGATTGCGAAATGCGATCCGTTCACCTACGCCGTCGACGGATTCAAGTGCCTCCTGCTGAAAGAAACAAGTCTCTCGGCAGTTTGGGGAGACATGCTCTTCCTCAGCATCTTCGCGGCAGCCACCCTGGCCATCGCAATCCCGTTGTTCAAGAGAACCCTCTAAGAATTGAGTAATTGGGTGATTGAGCAATTGAGTGATTCAAAGCCCGGTCTCGTCGTCATCGCCACTCGCTCAATGGCTAAATCACCCAATCTCTCAATTCTCTTGGGGAACTTTCCACTCCCTCGCCGTGTCCGTTATGCTAGGTAGGTATGACTTTGCTGGATGCGAAAGAATACGACGCAGAAAAAGGGCGGAAGCGGATTCGCACAATCGTTTCGATCGTCGCAATCGCGCTGATCGTTGCCCTCCTGTTCTGGTGGTTCCGCTACTGGCCTGAGGAACACGTTGTCGGCAACTTTTTTTCCGATCTGCAAACGCAGAACTACAAGGCGGCGTACGGCGTGTGGATGCATGATCCGAACTGGCAGCAGCATCCTCAGCAATACACGAAATATGGTTTCAACGATTTCTACCGCGACTGGGGACCGGGCGGCGAGTGGGGCCTGATCAAAACGTATAAAGTCTACGGGGCGAGCGCGTGCCCGGGGCCGAGCAGCGGGGTCGTCGTCGATGTAATCGTGAATGACCGCACCGAACATGCCCAGGTCTGGGTCGAGAAATCCGACAAGACGCTCACCTATCCGCCCTGCGAATTAGTGTTTCACTGAGCGGCGGCTTGACGCGATCTCATAAATGGTTTCGGGGAAGGGCACGGCTTTGAGCCGTGCCGACAAGCCTTAACTGAGATGTGGGCTTTAGCCCCTGAGGGATCCTGACTTCGGTCTCTTCCCGCATTTTATGAGATAGCTCTAGACGCGCACCTGCGCCAGCGCCTCGATCGTCTTCGCCAGGCTGGCTTCGTCGGCGACATTCAGGCAAGTCTTCGAACGGTCGATCTGCCGCATCAATCCGCACAGAACTTTCCCCGGCCCTAGTTCAATAAAGGTCTGCACTCCCTGCGCAATCAAGAAGCGCATGCATTGCTCCCACTTCACCGAACCCGTGACTTGCCGAACCAGCGTTTGCAGAGCTACCGCGGCTTCGCTCACCGGAACCGCGTCCACGTTGCAGACGACCGGATAGACAGGCCTTTGCATGGCGAGCTTATTGAGATCGCCTTCGAGCCGGTCTTGTGCCGGTTTCATCAGAGAACAGTGGAAGGGAGCGCTTACGGGCAGCAGTTTGGCGCGCTTGGCGCCGCGCTCGTCCGCGAGTTTCGTCGCGCGCTCCACGGCCGCAGTATTGCCGGAGATTACGATCTGTTCCGGCGAATTGATGTTGGCGGCCGAGCAGACCTCGCCCTGCGCTGCATCGGCGCAAACCGCTGTGACCTTCTCGAGATCCATGCCGAGAATCGCGGCCATCGCCCCGACCCCGACGGGCACCGCTTCCTGCATGTATTTTCCGCGATGGCGAACGGTGCGGACGGCATCGGCAAAGCTGAACGTTCCCGATGCGACATGCGCCGAGTATTCGCCGAGGCTGTGTCCCGCCACGTAGCTCGGCCTGGGAGTCTGCGCCTCGATCACACGAAGAGCGGCCACAGAGACCGTGAGAATCGCCGGTTGCGTGATCTCCGTCAGCCGAAGTTGGTCTTCCGGGCCTTCGAAGCAAACTTGAGAAAGTTTGTAGCCGAGCGCTTCGTCAGCTTCTTCGAAGGTCTGGCGCGCAACCGGAAAGTTCTCCGCAAGTCCCTTGCCCATGCCCACGGCCTGCGAGCCTTGTCCGGGAAACAATAGTGCGATGGAGTTTTCTGTCATGAATGTCTTCAGTTGGAATGCGTGACTTCTTCGCGCGCAGGATGCAGCGCAGCCAGACCCTGTTCGATCGATTGATTGATGCCGCTCTCGGAAAATTCCGCTGCCACCCGCACCGCGTTCTTCATGGCGTTCGCATTCGACGAACCGTGCGTGATGATGCAGACGCCCTTTACCCCGAGCAGGGGCGCACCGCCGTATTCGGTGTGATCCAGGCGCTTCTTGAAATCGGTGAAGGCGCTGCGCGACAGAAGCGCTCCCACCTGGCGCGTAATCGTAGCCTTGAGCGATTCCTTCAGCGCCGTCCGAACAAGATTGGCCACGCCCTCGGAAATTTTCAACGCGACGTTTCCGACGAATCCATCTGCGACGATCACATCGACTTGGCCGTTGTAGAGATCGCGTCCTTCGACATTACCGACGAAATTCAGCGGAAGCTGCTTCAGCAACTGGAACGCTTCGCGAGTGAGATCGTTGCCCTTGGATTCTTCCTCGCCGATCGAGAGCAGTCCAACGCGTGGACCGCGCGTCCCCGGATGCTTTCCGTACATCGCCCGGAAATACACATCGCCCATGACGGCGAACTGTTCGAGATTTTTCGCGGTGCAGTCGACGTTGGCGCCGACATCGAGAAGCATTGCAGGATTCCCGGGAGCAGTAGGGAACACTGCAGCCAAGGCCGGGCGGTCGACACCAGGCACGGCGCCCAGCACGATCTTCGCGGTCGCCATGGCGGCACCGGTATTGCCGGCCGTCACGAAGCCGCTGGCGCGGCCTTCCCGCACCATCCGCAGGCCGACGCGCATGGAGGAATCGCGCTTGGCGCGGATCGCCTCCACTTTGTCGTCCATGGTGATGTGCTCGCTGGCGTGGACGATTTCGATGGGCAGCCGCGCCGCCGCGCGATGGCGGTTCAACTCGGCTCTGACAACCGGCTCGGGTCCGACCAGTAGCACGCGCACGTTATATTGGCGGGCGGCGTGAATGGCGCCCTCGACTTCCGGCTTGGGCGCGCGGTCCGAACCCATCGCATCCAGCGCGATGACGCTAGGCATGGTGTGTTCTGAAGCTAGCTGGCTTCCTCGACATCGAGTACTTCGCGGCCCTTATAGTACCCGCACTTGGGACAAGCGCGATGCGGCATTTTTTTCTCGTGGCAGTTCGGACACTCCGAGAGGCTGTGCCCCTTCAGAGCATCGTGGGCGCGCCGGGTCGAGGTGCGCTTCTGTGAGTGGCGTCGTTTTGGATTCGGCATGTTTCGATTTCCTTATGCTGGGGCAAAGGCCCCGAAATGCAAATCAGCAAATATCGCGGATTTCAAAGAATTTTGGGTCTTGCTCACTGCTCACAGCTCTAGTGCTCCAGCCTCTCTCGTACTTCCTTCAACGCATCCCACCGCGGATCCGCGACCTCGGTGGAGCAGGAGCACTGTTCCTGATTCAAATTCTTGCCGCACTGCGGACACAGTCCCTTGCAATCTTCGCGGCACGTAATTTTCAACGGCAGGGCCAGCAGAACCTGCTCGCGGAGCACGTCTTCGAGCAGCAGTCCGTCCCCTTGATAATAGCCGATCTCAGCCTCGGCGTCGGTCACGGAAAGCTCGTCGCGACCGGCGTCGGCTCCCAGTGGACGGTAAAGCAGCTCGAAATCCCGCTTGACATCCTGCTTGACCGGCTCCAGGCACCGCGCGCACGGAATTTCCAATCCTGTCGACAATCGCCCACGCAGGCGAATGTCCTGGATCACCTTATTCTTCCCGTGGTGCTCCTCCACCAGTTCCGCTCGTCCCACAGTCTTCAGCGGAGTGCGTTGGCGGGCATCCGTCCCCAAGTCGATGACACCGGGCTGAAACTCCTCGTCGAATTCGACGGGACGGAGTTCCAAATCTTTGATGTCGAGGAACATGGCGAAACCTCCGCGGCGATCGCGCCGGCACCGGCCCGCGGAAGCACGCCAAATCAGGCGTAAGTACCGCAAGGAGCAAGACTTAGCATAAAGGCCCAAAGGCGGCAGTGTCAAGGAAACCGGCCGTGGGTGCCCAATACCTTCTGGCCGGAACGCGGCAGTATCGTTCGGAAAGCGGTTCGCCTTCAGCGATTGCCCCGGCATCACGCAGAATTGGCAATCGCCGTGATGCAGCAGCGAAATATTCCTACCGTCCCTTCGACGCGACTTCTACTCCCGGGGTTCTCCATTGCTCTTGATTTCGACCGCGCCGTCTATGATTGCCTCTACGTCGCCTTAGCGGTGCGCACGAAGAACGAACTGATCACAGCCGACGAACGCCTCGCCAATGCCATGGCCGCGCGCTTTCCCGTGAAATGGCTGGGAGCGTTCTAGTGTTGGTTCTCAGCAGCCGTAGCCGCGAAGCGGCGTAAGAATGCAGCCCACGGCGCAAGCCGTGGGAGGGGGAATGGTTCGCATGGCCAGCCCCGGAGGGGCGAAAGAAGACACGGCCATCCCTGCAATCGTTCTAGCCGCGGTCATTCACCCAAGCGCAGTAGTTCCACCGTTCGCGGCGCCGATTCCTCAAAAATGAGCTTCCTCTCAATCTCGATCGTGTTCTTCCCCAAATAGCGCGGGATGAGCCACGCAATAAGCGCAATCGGAACAAGACTGAGCAGCCTCATAGGTTTCAATAGCGCCGATGATTCAAACTCCGGCGTCGAAACCGCGTACAGCAGATATCCAAAACAGAAGGAAATCACAATCACAATGGAATGTTGCTTGAACACCGGCATCGTACAGGTAAACGGCAGCTTGCGAAAGCGCGTCAGAAGAATGTCGGCCAGCAAGACAGTCCACGTCAGCACCACAATCGTGTGGAGAAGCGCGATCACCGAGCCTTCAACCACCAGATATAAAACAAACGTGACCGCCAGCACCCAAGGCAGAACCACCGTCAGGATCAGCCGCCGCGCCAGTCCTTCGCTCTGCTGACCGTCAGAATCGAGCATCAGCTGAAAGATCCAGTTCGCCCGAATCTCCACCGGAATCTCGAACACGATCCTCAGCCCGACCACGAGCAGAAACGTCACGATAAAGGGAATCGAGAGCGCATCCGATGTGAGCGCAGCTTGATGCCACGACGACGCTCCCTGAAACGCATTCATCAAAGCCTGCGAAGCGAGCACCAACGCCAGCCCGCCAACTCCGGTCAGAACCAGCCGATGCGACTCGCTCCGCAACAGCGTCTTGCCGGCAAAACGAAAGCAGCCCTTCAGAAACGGAGTCGGCAAAAGATAGCGTTCCACCGCCCCGAGATTCCAAGGCCCTCGCCCCTGAACAAGAGTCGCACCCTCTGCAGTCTCCGCGATCCGCATGAAGTGCCGCCGATACCCAATGGCATACGTCCCAACCGCGACCAAAACGATCAGGAAAATTCCCGGAAGGCATATCCGCGCCAACTCCGCCATCGCCGGATTCGCCCTCCCGCGCAGCATCTGGCACCAGCTCACGAACCAGCATGATGGCAGGAAGAACGTCCACGCCGGCGCAGGAGCCTTCGCCTTCCGCAGCAATTCCGGAATCGCAAAGCTGGTCGAGAGCAGTGCCACCAGATAAACCACGACCATGCCCCGCACATACATCGACAGCCTCTTCAGCGCGCGCGGAGGCAGCACCGCCATCATCAGCCCGAGAATGGAAAACACTGCGAAGAACGCAAACACGCTCGCCAGCAAAACTCCCGCAGCGTGCACCATCCCGAACTTTATGAAGAAGGGAAGACTCCCCTGCGAGAACGAAGCGATCATCGGAAACAGCACGCACGACGCTCCGTTGACGTCGACCGCAACCAGCGCCACCAGAAACAGCACGGCCACCAGGTTCGCGAGAAAAATCGTCCGCGCCGACACCGGTAGATGCGCCAGGTTCATGTAGTCGCGCCGATCAGGAAAGATCGCGTCCCAGCGCCACACCGCGACGGCTCCGGTCACGGTCATTGACAGGACAATAAAGAAGTATTCATCAGGAAACGCGATCACCAGCGTATCGACATTCGCCTGCCCTCGCAGCCACTGCAACAGCGATCCATATTTATCGAACAACAATACCGAGACAAATCCGCCCGGCATCGCCAGCAGCATCAGCACCAGCCCGATCCCGACATCCAGTCCCTCGGTATCCGAATCTCCTCCGCCGCGAAAAATTCGCTCCACAAAAAGTTGGACCAGCCTCCAGAACGGACGCTCCAGCCGCCGCTCCCAGCGCAACTCCAGCGACTCTGGCAGCAGGCTCATGCAGCCCTCATCACTCCGAGAATGTCGTCGGCCACGCGCATCGTGTCGACATCGTCCACAAGATGCAGAAACGTGTTCTCCAGCGACGCCCCGAGAATCTTTCCTACATTCGCAACTGAATCATGCGCGATGACCGCTCCCTTCCGCAGGATCAGCACGTCGGTGCAGACCTTCTCCACCACTTCCAACACGTGCGAGCAGTAGAAAACGAGCTTCCCCGCGCGTCCCAGCGCCTGCACCAGATTCTTGAAGATCAGCGCTGACGTGACATCGAGCCCCGACAGCGGCTCATCAAAGATCAAAATCTCCGGATTGTGCATGATCGCCGCAATCAGCAGAACGCGCTGCCGCATCCCCTTCGAGTACGTACCAATGCTCGTATGCCGCGCCGTACGCAGCGAAAAAAGTTCGAGCAGCGCCTCGATCTTCGCGAACATCTCCGCGCGGTTCATTCCCCGCAGGCAGCCGACCATCTCGAGATATTCCCAGCCAGTCAGGTACGGATACAGGTGTGCCTCCTCGGGCACATAACCGAGGCGCTTGCGGTAAGACGTCAGATCGTTCTGGATATTTTGTCCGTCGAACTGGACCACGCCGCGCGACGGCTCAAGCAATCCCGTCAGCATCTTCACGGTCGTGCTCTTGCCCGAACCGTTGGGGCCAAGACATCCCAGAACCTGTCCGGGACGCAGCGTGAACGAGAGATCCTGCACCGCCGGCAAAGAGGCGTAGCTCTTGTTCAGGTGAACGGCTTCGAGCATGGCAAGCCTCGCAAGAACGACGATGACGATATCAGAGACGAAATGTCCGGCGCTGGCCCCTGAACCCGAAGCGGAGAATTCCTGAGCAGTTAGACACCGGAGGAGAAGGAGAAGTTTCGAAAAGCCAAGATCAGTCCAAGGGGTTGCCCCATCCCTCCCGCGTTTTGCGCGAGAGGATGGGGATTTTGACTTCCTTACGGAACGTTCTATCAAGCCGGTTGCCCCACCCTTCCCGCGCTTTTTGCGGGAGGGTGGGCTCTGGCCAGGAGCACGACACCCATCTGTTCTCGTCTCCGCGCAGTCCATTGCGATTCGATCTCCACAATCCCTTCTATCCCCGTTGCGTAGTGAACAAAGCTGCTCCATTTCCAATCCTCTGGCTTTTTCATTTTTGAAGTTGCTGCAAGGCGGCTGCGTCATCCCGAACGCCCGCGCTTTTACCAGCGGGCGGAGGGATCTCGCGTGGACAGTGCCGGTTGCCCCACCCTTCCCGCGCTTTTTGCGGGAGGCTGGGTTCTGGCCAGCAGCACGACACCCATCTGTTCCCGTCTCCGCGCGGTCCACTGCGATTCGATCTCGACAGCCCCTTCTATCCCCGTTGCGTAGTGAACAAAGCTGCTCCATTTCCAATCCTCTGGCCGTTCCACCAGTCCTCGTTTCACCGGATTGCGATGGATGTAGCGCAGCTTCTCGATCCGTTTCGCCTCGCTCCATACGGGAAAGTCGTAATAACGAGCCTGCCAGAATCGCGGCTGATCGAGCGCCTTCAACTTTCTCGACGTGATCTGCTTGAGCATCTGGATGACGAGCGAAAGTTTTTTCCGCTCGGGTTCGCTGACCAGAAGGTGGACATGCTCCGGCATGACGACGTAGCCCGTCACGAAACACCCGTACCATCGGCGAACGCGCTCCAGTTCCTGCTCGAACGTATCTCGAGCAGCGACGGAATCCAGCAGCCGCATGCGCTGGTAGCAGCTAAACGTGATGAAGTGCAGGCAGCGCTGGCTCTGGTATCGAACTGGTTTGATGTGCATTCAGGCAGATTGTAGTCCGCCCGCAAGGCCCACCCTCCCGCAAAAAGCGCGGGAAGGATGGGGCAACCCCATTTTGGGAATTTACGGAAGGACGGGCCAGCCCCCAGCGCCCATGTCAAGTGCCGTTTGGGTTAATAGCAGGGCATTTTTAAAAAAGGACCCGAGGCCTGCGATCCGGATTTTTTTAAAATGGACGCGTAGGCAAGATAGGCAGCGGCCAAACTCATCGCCCGGCCGGCGAAATCGAGAAACGAGGTATAGATCGATGATAGCATAGCGCCGCAACTATTGGACGCTACGTTGCCTGTGAATTACAAGCCCTATTTCATCGCCCTTCTCGCCGGACTGTCGATCGCCGCCACTTCCTGCGAAGATCGGGAACGCATTGCGAAGTTGGAACAACAGAATCAGGAACTTCAGGCCAAACTCCAGCAAACGCAATCAGTCGCGAATTTAGATTTGCAGGCGAAATGCTCCGAAGCATCGGAGCGATGGTTCACTGAGCATTGGCGGCGCGACAAAGATACGCTACTTCTCGACCATCGGAACCACTATGACAAGAAGCTTGGACAATGCTTCGTACTGGTCGAATATCACTACACCGATCCTGGCGGCGGTCCGTCATGGTACAACGATATTTCGCTTTGGAACGTGTTCGAGAATTCACAGGATGCCGCGGTCGCTGAATACCACTTCATCGAACTTAAACCAGGGATCAAACCAGAGAACCACATTATCAGCTGTAAAGTGCTGGGCGCAGAATGCAAAAGCACCACTGAATTCAACAATCAGATCGCGACTTATCTGAGCGATTAACCTCTTCGACCGTAACCTTACTTTATTGCTCCTTGAGCAGGCGACTTCCCCACGCCCTCTTGAAATTCGGTCGTACCCGTCGCGAGCTTCCTCCCCTGTTCCTTTAGCTCTTGTGAGTGGGATATTCAGCAGACCATCTCAATTCTGATGTGGCTGCATCCTCATCGAGCCAGGCGTTTATTTTTTGTCGGGCGAATGACTGGAGACAACGTGCCCACCGGCCACAATCGCTCTCGATCCACTTTGCCGTCTGCGGAGACAGAGAGAATATCATCGGCAGCCGGATCGAATTCCTTGAGAGCGCGGCGGACCTGCTCCGCCTGACTGAGCGACGCGGTGTGCGCGAGAAAAATGAGGCCCCAGAAATGCCGCCCATCCTTGCCTCTGCGCCAATCATGATCCCGATATTCGGGAAGAAAATCTTTGTTGGCAGTCACAATCAAACTCTTGCGTGTCACCGCCTCCTCAACGACATATTTATCGTCTTTGCCACTCAGCCCAAGTTCCGGCACAGTTGTGACCGGGATGCTGGAAGGGAAAGCGCTCTTCACGTCAGCACGAACGTCCTCGTCGAGGACCACTCTCAATTTGGCCACAGCAGTTTTCCAATGGATCGAATGATCGGATAGATCTCGCGGACTGCGAAATCGGCCAACAGAACTAGGACGACAACCGTACTGATGGCCTCGAAGGTGTAGAGCTTCACACGTAGTAGGAAACGATGTAAATCAAAAGGCTTCCTACGCCGTGGGGGCGCAAAGCGAAAAGTGAGATGTTCCACGAAAAGTTCTCCCATCCCACTGGGCATGAAGACTTGCGACGGGAACTCCAGCCAGTTGGGAACCAATTTCGTAAGTTTGCGGGCCGTAAGGTCGGCCCAAAACCTGGCTGGATTTGAAACTGATACCGCGATCATAACATCGCAATGCCAAATGACTCAATGCAAAAATCGGCAGATGAGGCTAAACGAGCCTACCTTTGTCGTCCTCGGTTCTTCAAGGCTCTGGTTTGATGAACTTCTAATCCTGACACCCCGCCGGCCACTGCCAGAAGCAAATTCGCAGGATAACTTCTCAGCCTCGTAGCCAATATCCGACGAGCGTTCCAATCGTGGCGTAAGCCCAATGACGATCGCTGGGTTGATAGCGCTTTGCCAAGATCACGAAGAGCGATCCCGCAAGAAGGATCGAAGTTACTACAACCGGCATGAAAACCTTGATCTGGTTATCTGGATAGGGCGACCTAACATTGAGCTCTGTTGAGCTGCCGGGGTCAAGCTTGATGGTTTTTGGGGGTGAGGTTGGCGTTGATCGATAAGAAAGTTCGATAGGCTTTTCCGAGTTATTGGAGAGCACGTAACGCATGCGCTCCGCGAGGCCAGTGCTAAACGTAGCGGTTGACGGTGCGGCGATCCAACCTGCGGCAATGGCGTTGTCGAGTTGCATGGCGGAACCGTCCGGTCGTTTCACCTGGACATCGATGGGCTGAATCGGAACGATGGACTTTTCTGGAATGTACCGGGAGGCGACGAACAGAAGCAGGACCGCAAGTGCTGGAAGAATCGCGGGTAAGAGATGGAAGTTGTCTTTAGTAGGTGCGTTATCGCTCATACAGGTCGGAAAGTCTAGCACGAGCAAAACTTCGTACAAAACATGGCACAAAAACCCTGAGCATACTCCTCCATCTTCCGCAGCACCACTCAGCATTCCTTTCCGTTCGGATTTTGTAACATCACGCAGAGCTATTGGGGGTTGGCCCGACCTTTCATAATGTCTCAAAGAGGTTGGCCCACCCTTCCCGCGTTTTTGGCGGGAGGGTGGGCTCTGACTTAATTCGGAGACAACCTATCCGGGGAAAGACCGAACGATCACCGGGTTTCAAAGCCGGCACTTTTCCACAGAAAAAACCTCCACTTTGTGACATCTGACCTTTCCTTCCACAGCCTCAAGCAGACAAACTGTCCGCATGCGCGGACAGTCCTCATCTCGGCTTTCATCCGAAGGGAAAGTCTCGTCCCATAAGTCGGCGGCTAACTCCTTATTCCGGAAGATTTTACCTGTAAGTCCTTTTGATCAAAGATTTTGCGGACACAACAGTGAATCTCAGGCCAGTAACTTAACTGAATTCAATATTTTACGAGCAGAGATCCGAAAAAAAGAAATCGTACGTATCGTCTCGGCGACTGAATCCAGCTCCCTCACAAACGCCGACGGCACCCATTCCTCGTCGCACTCCCCGGAAATCGTCCACCCATCAAAACGGTCCTCTAACTCCTTATTTTCGAAGATTTTACCAGTAACTCCTTTAAATCCAAGATTTTGCGGACAGAAGATCAAATCTACCGCCCGTAACTCCAATCGATCCAAGATTTTACGAGAAGTGATCCGAAAGATATTTTCGGCAGATCACACCGCCAGAACCTCAATCACCGCCCTCCAAACCCGCTCCACTTCTAACTCACCGCAGCCCCAGCGCCTTCACCGTCTCCTCGTCCAGAACATTTTTTCCGTTCTGCTTCGTCGTTACGCCGAAGCTGCCGGAGTAGTCCCACATGGCCCAGCCGATGTTGTGGCGTTCGAGCGACGTGCGGACGTCTTTGATCCACGCGAGGCGGTCTTGAGGCTGCGCCCTGCGGTAGACGCCGAACTCGTTGCACACGACCGGCACGCCGTTTTGCTTCGCCCAATCGGCGGCCTGATTGATCTCGGCCTCGACGCGAGCCGCGTCCCAGTGGTCTTGTCCGTAACGGATCACGTCAAGCCGGTGCACGGCCTCAGGCACGGTTGCCGCGACCTGAGCTGCGTTCTGCGCGTCCGACGGATAGTGCAGGTTCTTCAGCCAGTGCCAGTAGTAAGCGCCCCACGTCGCTCCCTGATGCGTGAAGATGTGCGGCTCGTAAAAATGAAAGACATAAATCACGTTGGGATCGCGCAGCGGCTCGAGGAAGATCATGTCGCTGTCGTCGTCCCAGCGCGCGCCCGGCGCAAGGATCGTGTTCGACGGCGCGCCCTGCCGGATCGCCGCCGCCAGCTTCGCCTGCACGCCGTACCAGCGGTAGGAGTCGCGCATCTCTGGCTCGTTGAGAATCTCGAAGAAGATGCGGTCGGCGTCCCACGAGGAAGACGCGTAGTGCTGCGCCACGCCGCGCCAGAAGTCGGCGAAGCGCTCGACGAAGTCATCATCCTTCGCGAGCCGCGCCTTGAAGTCCGAGTCGGGATGCATGTCGAGTTCGACGGCGAGTCCGGCATCGAGAATCATCTTCATCGCGTGGTCGAGATAGCCGAAGTATTCGGCGGACTTGCCGTCGCGCTCGGCGTCGATCATGGGCTGCGGATTGACGCTGAGCCGGACATGATCGAATCCCGCGGATTTGATCAGCGCAATGTCGGCAGAAGTAGTCCAGGTTTCGAAATGTCTCTGGGTGTACCCGAGCGGATCGTAGACCTGCGCGAACCATTCGCTGAGATTGATGCCGTGGCGAAGATGCGCGAGTCGCGACACCGAAACGGTGGAGGTGGTGGAATTTTGCGCGAATAAGAATGACGAGAGCAACAAAACGACGACGATGAAGCGACGCAACATGGCCTTCTCCTGGGAATGAAGCAGACCATTGTAGCGGCTTAAGAGCGGAGGGCGGGACGCTCTCCGCTAGCTCAGGACTGGCAGCGCGCGGATTCGCTTCTTCGTCGCGGCGTAGATTGCGTTGCACAGAGCCGGCGCGACCGGCGGAACCGACGGCTCGCCGATGCCTGTGGGAGACTCGGTGCTCTGCACTGCGTAGACTTCGACGACCGGAGTTTCCTCCATGCGCAGCGGCGCGTAATCGTCGAAGTTGCCCTGCACGACGCGGCCCTTGGCGATCGTGATCTTGGCGCGCAGTGCGTTGCCGAGGGCGTAGACGATCCCGCCCTGAATCTGCTGTTCGAGGATCGCGGGGTTCACGACCTGTCCGCAATCGACCGCGGCAACGACGCGACCCACGCGCGGCTGATCGTTCTCCATCGTAATTTCGACGACTTCGGCCATGTACGAGGAGAAGCAGCCGAAGCAGGCGATGCCCCGGTAGTGACCGGCGGGAAGCGGCTTGTCCCAGTCGGCCTTGTCGGCGGCGAGTTGCAGCACGCCTCGCATTCGCGCCGTGTGCCACGTCGTCGTGAAGTACTGCAGGTCCTGATCCTTGCCGAGCAGGTGCAGGCGATACTGCAGCGGATCTTTGCCAGCCGTGACGGCGAGTTCGTCGATGAAGCTTTCGAGCGCAAACGCGGCTTGCAGCGCGTAGACCGAACGCATCCAGCCGAGCGGCACCGGAGTTTCGGTCATGACGTATTCGATCGAATAATTCGGCAAGCCGTACACCGGACCGGCCTCGTCGGGAAGATCGGGATCGACTCCGCCCGGAACAGGTTGGCCTTTTTGTCCGCTGATCGACGGCGCGACGATGCGATGCGTCAGCGCCACGGGAAATCCGCCGCCGTCGAGTTTGGCGGTGAGTTGATGCAGGCTCATCGGACGGTAGGTCGAGAATCGCATGTCATCTTCGCGCGTCCAGAGAACTTTGACAGGCGCATTGACGGCCTTCGATACGAGTGCGGCCTCGACAGCGTAATCGTGTTCGAGGCGCCGGCCGAAGCCTCCGCCCATCAACGTGACGTTGACCTTCACCTGATCGGGATCGAGGCCGATGGCCTGCGCGACCGAGTCGCGGCAGTCCTGCGGAACTTGCGTCGGAGCCCACAGTTCGCATTTCGATCCTTGAAAATGCGCGGTGCAATTCCCGGGCTCCATCGGCGCGTGCGCCATGAAGGGCAGCGTGTACTCGGCGGAAATCGTCCGGCCGGAAGCTTTCGCCGGATCGCCCGCCAGATACATGCTCGCAGCTTTCTTCGACGCGCCTTGCTTCAGCGACGCCATCACGGCGGCGGTGTTGAGATCTTTGTTTGGACCGTCGTCCCATGTGACGTTGAGGACGCGGCGGCCTTCCATCGCGCCCCAAACGGTATCGGCCACGACTGCGACGGCAGAGTCGTTGATCTTGCCGACGAAGTTCACGCCCGGAACTTTCTTCGAGTCCTTGTCGTCAAAGCCGGAGACCTTGCCGCCAATCGTTGGACACCGCGAGAGGACGGCGTACTTCATCCCGGGCATACGGAAGTCGATTCCAAACGTGGCTTCGCCTTTCACTTTCGAAGGCGAATCGACGCGTGCCAAACGCTGGCCCACGATCTTGTAATCCTTGCTCTGCTTCAATGGAACGTCGGTCGGGATCGGCAGCGTCGAGGCTTTGCCGACAAGCTCTCCGTAGCTCAGGCTGCGGTTAGAGGCGGCATGCTTGATTCGGCCGCTTTCGGCCGTGCAAGCGGAGCGCGGGACACTCCACGTCAACGCAGCGGCGGAGATCAGCATCTCGCGCGCGGCTGCTCCGGCTTTGCGCATCGGATCCCAGGTCGTGCGGATGCTTGCGCTGCCTCCGGTGGTTTGATCTCCGAAGAGCGTGCTGGCGCCGGCTTGCTCGATTTCAATTTGCTTCCAGTCAGCCTCGAGTTCTTCCGCGAGAATCATCGGCAAAGCGGTGCGCACGCCCTGTCCCATTTCCGATCGCGCGACGACGACCGTGACTTTGTTGTCTGGCGTGATGCGAAGGTAGGCGTTGGGCGAGAACGATTCTTTCTGCGACTCGTGTCCGTGCGGCAGGTAGAAGCCGATGACGAGGCCGGCTCCGGCGGCAACTCCGGCGCTGACGAATTCGCGGCGGGAAAGTGGGCTCATCGCGCACCTCCGTTGGCAGCGCGGTGAATTGCCTTGCGGATGCGCTCGTAGGTGCCGCAGCGGCAGAGATTGCCGTTCATCGCCGCATTGATCTGTTGGTCAGTGGGATTCGGAGTCTTCGCAAGCAACGCGGCGGCGGACATGATCTGTCCGGTCTGGCAGTATCCGCACTGCGGAACTTCTTCAGCGATCCACGCCTGCTGCAGGACGTGCATGCCGTTCGCGCTGAGGCCCTCGATCGTCGTGATATTTTTTCCGGCGACCTGCGACACCGGAGTCGAGCAGGAACGAATCGCGTTGCCGTCGACGTGAACAGTGCACGCGCCGCAAAGTCCGGCGCCGCAGCCGAATTTGGTTCCGGTTAGCTCGAGTGTGTCGCGGAGAACCCAAAGAAGCGGCGTCTCCGGAGGAACACTGACTTGCTTCTCACTGCCGTTGACGCGGAGTGCGATGTCGGACATGGAGGGCCCTGGGATGGAGTTTGGAAACCGCACAACATGGTATCAGGGACCAGGGGCCAGGGGTTAGAGGCTTGCGATATCGGGTCACACGAGGCTAGCCCTAGCCACTGGCCCCTAATCCCTATTTCAGTTCTGCGAGTTTTTGCGTGGCGAGTTGTCCGGCGTCGCTGGCGGGATTGTCTTTCTTAATCTGCTCATAGACCCGCTTCGCGTCCAAAGGCTGGTTGGAGTTCTTGTAGACATCGGCCAATTGCAGTTCGGCCGTTACTTTTCCGACAGAGTCGGTGGGCTTGTTAATCAGTTCCTGCAGTAGCGCAATCGCCTGCTTGGGACGATTCGAGTCGGCGTAGAGATTCGCCAGGGCGTCCTTCGCGAGCGAGGCGACCTGGCGGTTGCCGTGATCAATCACCTCTTTGAAGTTGCGCTCGGCGTTCGCGGTGTCTCCGAGACTGACAGCCGTCACGCCGAGAAAATAGCGGGCCATGTCGGAACTGTGGGTGTGCGGATACTTATCCACGATCTGCTGGAATTGCTTGTGCGCTGCTTCTGCGCGTTCTTTGGCAGAAGTGAACGTTGGAAAATCAGGTTGCTCCGGCGTGCCCGCTGGGCGCAGCGGAGTGTCCATCGTACGGACCGCCTGCGAAAGATCCAGACTCGCCGTCTGATCCTGCTGGTTGAGGTAATACCAGGCTCCGGCGACACCGGCGGCGACGAGAATGAGGACGACTAAAGAGATAATGAGGGTGGTTCGATGCTCGACGGTCCAATCGGCGGTCTTTTCAGCGGCGCCGATGGTGACGCGGCTGAATGCATCCTGCTTCAGTTGATGGCGGGTTTCTGCGCGCACAAACGTCCCTTCTGCTCGTAATGATGGCTGGGCAAACTATTAGTCTACAGGGCGAAAATGAGGGCGTCAAAAGCACTTACGCGGCTTCGAAGACCTTCTCCCTTGGTTCAACATTAACACTTTTGCGGTGTTTGGAATTTTCAAGTTCTGCTGCTGAGGAAATCGATTCGTCTTTCACATCGCCGAAGCATTCTGCTACCCTTCGTTTTCCGTTTTTGGAGGAGAAGAAAGAAAATGCTATTGCGTCAACGATTGTTCTTCGTCATTGTCGTTCTGCTGTCGTTGAATCTCGCACTTGTTGCGGGGGACAAAAAATCCAGAGAAACGAAAGCCGCAGAACCAGGCAAGCCTTCGTACGAGCTGCCGCAGCCCGCGGTTGAGAATCTCGATCTAACGATGTATCAGCGAATTCGCGAGGAAGGCCTGCAGCACTCGCACATCATGGAATACGCGTCGGGACTGATGGACGGGATCGGTCCGCGTCTGACCGGATCGCCGAATCTGCAGAAAGCGAATGAGTGGACGCGAGATCAGCTCACGGCGATGGGATGCAGCAATGCCCATCTGGAAGACTGGGGCGAGTTCGGCATGGGATGGCGCCAGCTCAACACGTGGGTGCGGATGTCGGCGCCGGATACGGCGGTATTCATTGCACAGGCGCTGCCATGGTCGCCCGCAACGCATGGCGCCGTGAGCGGTACTGCGGTGTGGGTCGAGGCAAACAATGAAAAGGATCTGGAGAAGTACAAAGGAAAGCTGGAAGGCAAGATCGTCTTCTTTGGGCCGATGCGCGATGTGAAGCCCGTCGATAAGCCGCTGTTCAAGCGCGACGACGATTCCGATCTGAAGAAGATCGAAGAATTCCCGGTTCACATTGGGGAGCGGCAGGAGTTTTTCCAGGAATTCATCCGACGCCTGGAGTTTCGCGAGAAGGCCGGGAAATTCTTTGCTGACGAACATGCCGCCGCGATCGTTGTCCCGAGCCGCGATGGACGCGACGGTGGAGGCTCAGGCGGTACGATCTTCGACGATGGCGGCTCCGGCATGGGCTGGTTCACGTATCAGCGACAACATGCCGAGGAGTTGCCGATTGTCGTGATGGCGATTGAACATTACGGCCGCGTGTACCGCCTGCTGAAGGCGAATGTTCCGGTGACCATTGAGATGGATGTGGAGACAGAATTCACGGGCGATCATCAACATGGTTTCGACACCATCGCGGAAATTCCGGGCACCGATCCGAAGTTGAAGGATGAAGTGGTAATGGTCGGTGGTCACCTCGATTCGTGGGCATCGGGAACAGGCGCCACGGACAATGGCGCGGGAACGGTGGTTGCGATGGAAGTGATGCGCATTCTCAATGCGCTGCACGTACAGCCGCGGCGGACAATTCGCGTGGGCCTGTGGACTGGTGAAGAGCAGGGTGAATTCGGGTCTTATGGGTACGTGAAGCAGCATTTCGGGTACGTGCCGCTCTCGACTGCACCGGATCAACTGGCGTTGCCAGACTTCCTGCGCAAGCCAGCCGGAGCGGTTGTGGTCAAGCCGGATCAGGAGAAAATTTCCGGATACTTCAACGTCGACAACGGCTCCGGCAAAATTCGCGGCATTTACTTGCAGGAGAATGCGGCGATCGGGCCGATCTTCGAGCAATGGATGCGTCCTCTGTCGGACCTCGGGGTTACGACGATCACGATGCGGAATACGGGCGGAACCGATCATGAAGCGTTTGATTCGGTCGGAATTCCGGGATTCCAATTTATTCAGGATCCTCTGGATTACGGATCGCGCACGCATCATTCGAACATGGACCTGTATGAGCGGTTGCAGCCCGAGGATCTGGCGCAGGCGGCAGTTGTGGAAGCGATCTTCGTGTACAACACCGCGCAACGCGACCAGATGTTGCCGCGGAAACCGCTGCCGCATCCGGAGTTGAACGAGCAGAAAAATGCTCCGCTGAAGAATGTCATGCCCGGCGCGCAAGCGGCTTCGGAAGATATGAAGAAACCCGGGCTGTGAGAGTCGCCAAAATCCCCACTTCTGGCAACATCGGCCAGAAGTGGGGCACCCGGCGAAGAAAGAATTAACCACGAAGGGCACTAAGGTTCACTAAGGGACACTTGATGCTTTTTTGCATTTGCTGAACGAAACATCTTTGGAGTAGCCTCGTCTAACGTTCAATCCTTTCCTCTGGAGTTCCTCCATGAGTGCCATTCACCTTGTCATCAACAACAATTCACACGATTTGGAAGTCGCTCCGGATACTCCGCTGTTGTGGGTGCTGCGCGACAAGCTCAACATGACCGGGACGAAATACGGCTGTGGCATGGGACTTTGCGGAGCTTGCACGGTGCACCTCGACGGTGAGGCAGTGCGATCATGCCAGACGCCGGTGTCTTCGGTTGGGGCGAAAAAAATTACGACGATTGAGGGCTTGTCGGCGAATAACACGCACCCGGTGCAGCGGGCGTGGATCGCCGAGCAGGTTCCGCAATGCGGATATTGCCAGCCGGGGCAGATCATGTCGGCGGCGGCGCTGCTTGCGAAGACGCCGAAGCCGAGCGACACGCAGATTGACTCGGCCATGGGCGGGAACCTGTGCCGTTGCGGCATGTATCAGCGGATTCGAAAAGCGATTCATCGTGCTGCGCAGAGCGCCGGGAAGGGAGCATAACCATGGCCATCACGCGTCGCAGATTCGTGCTGGAGAGCGCCGTTGGAGCGGGCGCCATCCTGATCGGGATTCATTTTGGAGAGCCGCTGATGCGGTCGCAGGAATCCGACAAGGCGAAGAAGAAGGCTCCGCCCAATCCTTTTGATGCTTACATACACGTTAAGCCGGACGGCAAGGTGTCGCTGATCGTGGCGAAGTCGGAGATGGGGCAGGGAATCAAGACAGGGCTCGCGATGATCCTCGCCGAAGAGGCGGAACTTGATTTCAACGCGGTCAGCGTGGATCAGGCAGACACGCGGCCGGATATTTATACGCACATGGGAACTGGAGGCAGCGGCAGCACCATGGAAAACTTCATGCCGCTGCGGCGAGCCGGGGCGACTGTTCGCGAATTGATGATTACGGCAGCGGCCGCGAAGTGGAAGGTGCCGAAGAGCGAATGCGAGGTAAAGAAGGGGGTTGTGCGCCACGAGAATTCTTCGCGGCATGCAAGTTACGGCGAACTGGTGGAAGCCGCGTCGAAGCTGCCATTGCCCGATCAGGAGAAAGTTGAGCTTAAGGATGAAGCTGACTTCGAATTGATCGGACATGCGACGCCGCGCGTCGATATTCCAGCCAAGGTGAATGGAAGCGCGCAGTTCGGTAGTGATGTGCGCGTTCCAGACATGTTGTTTGCGATGGTGGCGCGGTGTCCGACATTCGGTGGCAAAGCGGCGAAGTTCGATGTAAGCAAGGCGAAGGCGGTGCCGGGCGTGCGGGATGTATTCGAGATTCCATCTCTGGGGCGGGGTGTTTTCACAGCGGGTGGTGTGGTGGTCGTCGCCGATTCGACATGGTCGGCCATGAAAGGGAAGGAAGCGCTCGACATCACATGGGATCGTGGAAGCGCGGCTTCGGAATCGACCGAAGGTATGAGCGAGGCATTGCGGCAGGCCGCGCAGAAGCCCGGAAAGCGGGTGCGCAACGATGGCAATGTCGATGCCGTGCTTTCGAATGGCGCGAAGAAAGTAGACGCGCTATATGAACTGCCGCTCCTGGCTCACGCGACCATGGAGCCGATGAATATCACGATTGATGTTCGTGGAAATGAGGCGGAAGTGTGGGCGCCTACGCAGTCTCCAGACTGGGTGCAGGGAACGGTTGCGCAGGTGCTTGGGCTGAAGCCGCCGGAGGTCATTGTTCACACGACGTATCTTGGCGGAGGATTCGGACGGCGCTACATGGCGGATTTTCCGGGTGAAGCCGCGCAGATCGGAAAGATCGTCGGCAAACCGGTGCAGCTTGTCTGGTCGCGGGAAGACGATATGACGCACGATTTTTATCGTCCGGCGACGTGCCATCGATTCGCCGGGGCTGTCGATGCGAAAGGACATCCGCTGGCGTGGTTTCATACGCTGGCATCGACTTCGATTCGGGGATTTTGGGATCCGACGGCTCCGCCGGAAGAGCAGGAAATCGGCGGAGCGGTGCAGATGCCATACGCGATTCCGAATGTGCGGCTGGAGTTTAACGATGTGTCAAGCGCTGTGCCGCGCGCCTGGTGGCGGTCGGTGGAAAATTCGTTCAACGGGTTCGCCGTCGAAAGTTTTATTGATGAGCTTGCGCACGCGGCAGGGAAGGATCCGTATGAGTTCCGCCGTGGGTTGCTGGTGAAACCTGCCAATTGGAAACCCAAGAACGACGACGATGTAGATCCGGCGCGGCTCCGCGGAGTTCTGGAATTGGCGGCAAAGAGGGCGGGATGGGGCAGGCCGCTGCCGAAAGGAAGTGGACGCGGCATTGCGGCGTTCTGCTCATTCGGAAGTTACTTTGCCGAGGTGGCCGAGGTCACGGTGAATGGCGGCAATTTCAAAATCGATCGCATGGTTGCGGCAGTCGATTGCGGGCAGATCGTGAATCCGGAATCGGTGCGGTCGCAGACGGAAGGCGCGATTATCTACGGCCTGAGCGCGGCGCTGAAGAATGAAATCACGCTGAAGAATGGCGCGATCGAGCAGACGAACTTTGATGCATACGATCCGATTCGGATTGATGAAGCTCCACCCATCGAAGTTCACTTGACCGAGAGTAAGGAGGATTGCGGCGGGATGGGCGAGCCGGCGCTGCCTCCGGCGGCCCCAGCGGTAGCGAACGCTATTTTTGCGGCGTGCGGTCTGCGATTGCGGAAGATGCCGTTTCAGCTGAAATCAGCCTGACGCTTCTTCTCAGCTCGCTCTGCCGAAACAGAAACGCCGCCGATCCCTCGGCGGCGAGAGTTCCTGAAATACTGGACTATCGCTGTGTTTCTTCGAGCACACCCTGCTCGAGCTTTTCCTGGCACTCGATGCAGTGGCGCGTCCACGGGACCGCTTCGAGGCGTTTCGAGTTAATCTCTTTGCCGCAGCTGATGCACTCGCCAAAGCTGCCTTCGCGAATACGAGCGAGAGCGCCGTCGACCATCATCAGCAACTGCCGCTCGTTGTTGCTCTGGCTGAAGAGGAATTCCTTGTTGTACGAACTGGCGGCGCGGTCGGCGATATCCTGAGCGGTGTCTTCGTCGGCGGAGCGTCCGTCGGCCTGATTGCGATTCACCGTGCGGCGCAATTCGTGCTGCCGTGTTTCTAAACGTTTCTTGAAAGCTTCCAGTTTCTTCTTATCCATAGGTCACATCAAACCCAAACGGCCTATCAAAGTTTTAGGACGCCCCATCACGAGGCGTCCGTGGTCTTAAGGCCAAACGAAAATGATAAGCGCGAGAATTAAGATGCGTCAACCGCCCGAAGGGCTGCAAACAGCATTCGCGGCGAGATGTGATTGGAATCACACGTAGTTTCCCCGAGAACAGATGGCTATCTTGGCAGCGGATCTTTCATGCTGGCGAGCGCATATGCCATCACGGCGATGGCGGCACCATTCTCGCGCAGCTCATTCGGGACAATTTTGTCGAGCGTGTCGGCGGCGCTGTGATGATAGTTGAAGTATGTGCGGCCATCCTGCAGCAGGCCCAGAGCGGGCACTCCGGCTTCGGACATGGCCGCGATATCGGCTCCCGGGGGATAGCTGCTTGGCTGTAGCGCGTTTGCGCCGAAGCTTTGCAGAACGGAAACGATCGGGCGCAGGAGATCTGTGGCGGCATTATTCATGCGGATGTCGAATCCGAGTGGATGGGCCGCCCCGGAGTCGCTTTCGATGGCGGCAACATGCCGCGGGAAATCGTTTAGGTGATCTTTGGAGTACGCCTGGCTTCCGGCTCCGCCATTTTCTTCATCCATCCAGGCAATGACGCGCACGGTACGCTTGGGGCGCAGATGCAGTTTCTGTAAAAGTTCGGCGGCCTCCATAGCGACCGCGACTCCGGCCCCGTCGTCGATTGCGCCGGTAGCGAGATCCCAGGAATCAAGGTGACCGGAAACAACAACAATCTGCTCCGGATACTCGCTGCCCTTCAGGTCGGCGATGACGTTGTAGCTGGAAACGTCGGGGAGTTTCTGCGGCGTCAGAGTGAGATGCATGCGCACCGGGCCTTCCGAAGCGAGGTGTGCGATGAGATCGGCGTCTTCGGCTGTAACGGCTCCGGCGGGGATTCCGGCGGGAGCGCTGTATCCGGTGTGGGGAAGGCGGTAGTCGGCTCCTCCGACGGAGCGGACCAGAGCCGCAACGGCTCCGAGGCCCGCGGCGACTTCAGGTCCAGCTCCACGGTAGCGGACCGCTTCACCGTAGGCGACGAATGACAGTCCGGCGGCCGCTTTTTGTTTGTCGAAGATCTCGTTGAACAGAACAATCTTGCCCGAGACTTTTTCACGGCCCAGGGATTTCAGTTCGTCAAAATCGTTGACCACTACTACGTCGGCTTCGATTCCATCCGACGGGGTTGCTGTGCTTCCTCCCAGCGCGGTGAGGATGATCTTCTGCGAAGTTCCGGGGGCTTGTCCTGGATATGCGACGAGTGCCGCCGTCTCCACGCCGCGAACCCAGCGGGAGACCTTCACCGGTTCGAGCTGGACATCAAGGCCGAGCTTGCGCAACTCATCAGCAACATAATCGACTGCGGCCTGTGCCTGAGCTGATCCGCTGGGGCGCGGGCCGATATTTTCGGTCAGGTGCGTGAGCTGCTGATAGGCATAGTCGTCGGACAAGGCGGCGGTCTTGATCTGGTTGAGTTGCTTCAGGAGTTCAGGAGAAAAATTCGCGAGCCGAGCCTGGGATGCCTCCGGGAAATTCGGAAATGGGGGCGCTGGTTTCGGTTGATTCTGTTGAGCGTGGCTGGCTGGCAACAGGGCGAAAAGAACCCACAGTGAAAAGGCGCTGCGAAACGGGAGGATTGGCATAGTCCGCAGCAGTGTATCCGAGAGCGTCGAGAATGAGAATCTGGCAACTTGTCTACACAATAAAAAATGGCCCCATTTCTGGGGCCACGTTTCAAGAGGCTACGAATGGGTGGGCAATGTCAGGAAAGGTGATGCAAGAAGCGATACGGGAAGTGACGCGGAGAATCGAGAGTGAAGGTCATGTTGCTAGAGTGTGTGGCCTCTTTCTTGCCCTTGAAGAAAGCACTTGCCGCGCCAAAACCTCGAAAGCGTGTGATTGCAATCACATCTCTTCATAAATGAAAGGCCGCGAAGGAGTTAGAGCGGGCCTTATGCCAGCAATGGATAACAGGGCGCGAAACGGCACAAAACCCGAAGTGCAGAACAATGCATATTCAATGCACCCCGCTGCCAAAAGGAAAAAGCCCATGGCGTGTTGCCATGGGCCGCGGGAAATCTGATTACCTAGCTATTACCGGTTACAGTGCGGAGTTTGCCAGGCAAGAAATGGTACGGGGGCCAGGGACCGCTGATTGCAACCTGGCAGTTCTTGAGTTGCTTAGCAGCGGTGTTATAGCGGTTCTGGTACTTTTCCACGCTCTTGCTGTCGATCAGGTGGGCGATGTCGATCAGCATGCCTTCAGGAGCAACCTTCTTGCAGCTGACTTCTTCTTCCAGCGGGTTAAAAAGCTTGTGGACTTGCACGGACAAGGCGCGTGCCTTGGTCTGGCGTTCACGCTCGCGGGAGGCCTTTACCCGGAGTTTCGAGAGGTAGTCGCCTCCGACCGTATCCGGGAGTTCCACATCGATCATGGCTTCGCGGAGGGAACCGTCGCGGACGACCAACTTGATGTGCATTTCCGACTTGCCCCGAAGCCTGGCAACGCTCTGGCCGAAGGCGCGCCGGTTGACCCGGACGGCCTGACGAAGGGCGTCGTCGTTCTCGAAAATGGTGCCGAACTTGAAGGGCAGGACTGTGGAGTTGCGGAAGCAATTGCTGACCACTCTGGCGTGCTCGATCGCGGCTTTTTGGTCAAGCTCGCCGGCTGCGTGGTCGTATTCGCTGACGATAACGGCGAATTCACCACTGGGGTAGCTGAGAACTGCAGCTCCATTGACGCCCTGAACACCTTCTAGCAGGAAAGGGCGGCGAGTGCGGGTTCCATTGGGAAGGGTTTGATGCTCGGTAAGACAGTAAGCGTACCACGCCATGTTGAACTCTCCGAACCGGGATGGAGACGGACCAAACCGTCTCTGACGTCGAGTTTTTCTTGCCAAAAGCTTGAACAGCGAGTTGGAAGTAAGAACGGGCGGTACTGGGCTAAACCTGGAAGCCTTAACAATCGCGCTTCCTAACTGCATCTTACTTTGGGCACCAGGGAAAATGCAACTTTTTCTTGGCAGGAAGCATCCGCGGCAGATTATTTGGCGGCAGCAGCATGATGAGCGCGCTCCTGCTGAGCCAGCAAAACCACTCGCAGCATGTCGTCCCAAGGAGCGGGCTTTCCAGTCCAGATCTCGAACTGCCGGGCCGCCTGGTGAACGAACATCTCGATGCCAGGGATAATCTGAGCACCTCGCTCCTGGGCCAGTTTCATGAGCCGGGTTTCAGCCGGATCATAAATCATGTCAAAGACATAGCGGGCATTGATCTCTTTATCCTGGAGCGGCGTTTCCTTGCTGTTTCCCATGCCGACGGGAGTGGCGTTGATGATGACATCGAAGGCCATCTTTTTCAGATCCGGGCGCTTCATGATTCGGGCTCGAGCCTGGTGAGCCAGTTTCTTGGCGTGAGCCGCAGTGCGGTTCAGGATGTAGACCTCGGCGCCGCGCTCTTTCAAACCGAACACGGCGGCACGAGCTGCGCCGCCGGCGCCGATTACCAGAATTCGGGCCCCTTCCAATGTACTCAGGCGACGCTCAAGCGGGCGGACGATTCCGGCGGTATCTGTGTTGAATCCATAGAGCTTGCCATCCTGCGCCCGCACGACTGTGTTGCAGGCGCCCACCTTGGTCGTGTGGGAATCGGTGTTATCGAGAAATGGAAGGATCGCTTCCTTGTAAGGCATTGTCACGCTTATGCCGTGGATCGGAATTTCTTTAACGCAGGCCAGCAGGTCTTTCAGCGTCTTCGCATGCAAGGCAAGATAGACGGCGTTGACGTTTTCGCGGCGAAAGGCTGCATTCATGATCGCCGGAGAAAGCGAATGCGCGATCGGATCGCCAACCACTCCGTACACTCGCGTTGCCACGTCCACTTGCTCGATGCGGTAAACATTGCGCAATTCCTGTGCGGTGACCTGGCCGGGGGCGGTTGCCTCCGCAGCGCTGGCGGCGGCGAAAGTGAAAACGCTTCCGGCGCGCACACCAAGAACGCGGCTGATGATTCCTTGCTCGCCCATGCACATGCTGATGAGCGAATGCCGGTCGCCTTCGCGAGCCAGGAACTTGATCATTGTGACGTTGTCGGAAAGAGTCGTCGCCGTGCTGACCACTTTGTAGTAGTCCGCGGGAAAGTCGATCATCTTTTCGAGTGTTTCATCGAGTTTCTTGGTGGCGCGAAAATCATGGAAAGACAAGATCAGGCCGGACCGCGAACGCAGCTTCTGTAATTGAGCAGGCTTGCATTTGCTCGCTGTTTGTAGCTCGAGGTCGACGAGTTGGCATCCCGCGGCAGCCGCTTTTCCCAAAATGTCGAGCTGGGACGCGATGGAGCCCCGGAATTTCCCTCCATTAGCCGCGCGGCGGCAGGTTGCGATGACCACGGTTCCCGGGCGGGATTCCAGAAAGCGCTTAATACGAGGAAAGGCCAGGCCCGGCTTGGAGAGGTAGTCTAACCTGAACTCCATGAAGGAGTTATCGCGCACTAAGGTCTCGGCTTTTTCGACCATCGCGTTGGGGTCGGAGCCAATGACGGCCACGCAAAGCCGCGGCAGCCGGAGGGGTAACATCCTTTGCGTGAAAGGAGAGGCGGAATTCATCGTTCGTTATGTCTAGTGCTTGTTCGCGACGCAGCTGATGAACGGCGAATTATTACAGGGCCTTAATTGGTTATGCAACATGCGATTGTAGTCGGGAAGGAAAAACCTGCGAATCCGAGGGTGCCCAACACCCTCGTAACCTTGACCCACCCTTACTCCGTTGTTACCTTCCGGCTGAAAGCCTTCTATCTCAAGGATATGACTAGGGAGAAGACGCTCGGCGGCCTTTCCCGGAGGTAACATGAAGAAAATAGGACTGTTAGTGTTGTTGTTTGCGACGGCAGCGTGGGCCCAGAGCGGCTCTGACAGTGCCGCGCCTGAGGTCCCCCAAGGGACCGTACCGACGACGGAGAGCTTCCCGACCGAGCGCGCGCAGACGCCGACGTATTCCGATCTTTATTGCGCGGGATTCATCAGCAAACAAACTCTGCCGGATTCCAATTTCGTTGCCGGCGGTCTGGAGACACCATCCACCACAAAGTTTGCCCGCGGCGAGATTGTTTATCTCATGGGCAAAGGATACAGCGCCGGCGCTGAATACGAGATCGTTCGCGCACTGCGCGATGTCAACGAATACGAGATGTTTCCCGGTCAGGCGAAATTGCTGAAGGAAACCGGCCAGGCTTACGAAGAAGTTGGCCGGGTGAAAGTCATTGATACACGCAGCAAGACCGCCATTGCGCAAGTCGAGTATTCGTGTGATGCCGTAAATCCCGGCGACACCGCAATTCCTTTTGCCGAGAAACAGCTGGTGAACTTCCACAATCCCATCCGTTTTGACCGCTTCCTCCCAGCGAGCAGCAAGGTTTCGGGACGGATCGTGATGGCGAAGGACTTTGATTCTGTGCTGGGAACAGGCCAAAAGGTTTACATGAACGTCGGATCAAATCAAGGCGTGAAGATTGGCGACTACTTCCGCGCTGTGCGATCGTACGAGGAGGACTTGAAAGATCCGGTAGATTCTCTGTCGTTCGACGCCTCGATGTCGGAAGACACGCAGAAAAAGTCACCTTCGTTCGATCCAGGGCTGTTCCAGAAGGGCAACGGTCCCGTGATTCACGTGCGGGATCTGCCGCGGCGCGCTGTTGGTGAAATTGTCATCATCGGCGTAACCAACACGACCGCGACGGGCATGATCATCTTCGCGTTGGAAGATGTGCATGCCGGAGACGGCGTGGAACTTGACCAGGAAAACTAGCGCTTAACTGAATCGGAAAGTATGGGCCGGGGACGAGAAATCGTCCCCGATTTCATTTAGGCGTCTTCTTTTCGCCGAACACTTCGGCAGTGAATGCCTCGATTGTTGCTCCCTTTTGCCACGCGTCGGGCGGCAGGCCTGCTTTGCGACAAGTCTGTTGCAGAAAGGTAATGCGGTCCCAGTGATGTTCTACGGCAACCTGGGGGAGGAGCAAGCCTCGATGTCCTGCCATGCCGACGATTAATCCGTGGCGCCCGACTTCAATCGATTCGGGTTCAATCGGTTGCGGCGGGGATAAGATGCTGAGTTCAATTTGGAGATCGGGAGCTTCGTCGATCGTGAGGGGGTAGAAGCGAGTGTCTTCAAACGCCGCTGCCCGTGCAACCTCGCCAACAGTCTTGTAGAGAGAATGGGTAGGAAACAGATAGCCGACACATCCTCTCAGTTCGCCATTCAGGTACAGAGATGCGAATGCGCCGCGAGGTTCGGCGAGATGAGGTCTCGGCGGATCGTACGAGATCTCGCGGCGTTCAATCGCCGCGAGAATCGAATCATGAGCCAGGCGTAGCAGCAGGTTTCGCTCTTCCTGCGAGTATTCCCCACCGGCGCAATTTGCTGACTCGAGATCAGCGGGACTAGGTCGAAGCTGCGACATCTCCGTCGGCCTGAGGAGGCGGCACAGGGGCAGGCTTTCTGCGCCGGCTCAGGATAAAGGCGCGGCGACGGCGCTTTACAACGCGCCGGTCAATCTTCGACCAGAAAGCGACAAAGTAGTCGATCGCCGACACCAGAGACACAAACACCATAAACCAGATTGCGATATACGCAATCAAGTGGATCGGAAACACAAAGTGCCCGAACAATAGCCATTCTTTCCATCGATAGTCGAGAATGACCGCCACCACAGAAACAATCTGAACCACCATCTTCAGCTTACCGAGTTGACTTGCTTCGATCGTGAATCCTTCGGAGGCGGCGATCGAGCGGAGGCCGCTCACAAGGAACTCACGCCCGATCACGACTACGGCAATCCAGGCGGGAACAAGGCTGGGATTCAGCTGCACCAGGCTGACAAATGCGGCGGCAATGAGGAGCTTATCGGCGATCGGGTCCAGCAGAATGCCGATGGTAGTGATCTGCTCCCGTCTGCGCGCGAGATACCCGTCGATGCCATCCGTCATGGCAGCGATGATGAACACAGCCGAAGCCAGGAGCTCTTTTTCCCCATGCAGGCTGCTGAAGTGAGTGCTTAAAAGAACCCACATCAGCAAGGGAATGCTGAAGATACGGATGAGCGTGATGGAGTTCGGTAGGTTCACACTACGGGAGATCCGGAGGCCAGCCGGAAACCAGTCTGATTATCCTCCACGTGGAAAGGGAACGCAATGCACGATAAGCCCTAGCGGAAGATTTTGATTTGTACATGGACGGCACCGAGGTTGACCGTGCCGTCCACGCAAGAGCGCTGGGGTTATTTCTTGGCGGGAGCCATTTTGTCGCTCTTCGGCTGCTTGGCGATGATCATGTCCTTGATCTTGTCGTAAGTCGCCTGAGGAACGATTTTCTTGTGAACCAGGTCGAGCTTGGTGCGGTAGGGGCGTCCGTCGATGATCTTTTGCGAGTAGGCGTCGCCAATTCCGGGCAACTCTTTGAGTTGATCCTTGGTTGCGGTGTTTATATCGAGTTTCTCCGCTGCTTTCGCGGCGGCGGTGGCGCCCGAAGCCGCGGGTGTGGTCTGAGAGACAGCTAAGCCGCTGACCAGCGACAAGGCAAAGATCAGGACTGCGATCTGCGCCAGCAGTTTTCTTTCGATCGGTTTCATGGTTCTCCTTTCCAAACACTAAGCGTAAATGCCCCGCTGCCGGATGGTATACGCCACGCGATCGATCGCCAGCATATAAGCGGCGATGCGATTGTTCACGTGGTGCGTGTCGGCGTAGCGGACGACGTCGTCAAATGACGACTTCATGATGGATTCCAGTTGGTCATTCACGACTGATTCTTTCCAGAAGTAGCCCTGCCGGTCCTGGACCCATTCGAAGTACGAAGTCGTGACGCCGCCGGCGTTGGCGAGAATGTCTGGAATGACGAAGACGCCCTTGTCGGTGAGCACGTCATCGGCAGCGGATGTCGTGGGGCCGTTCGCGCCTTCCGCCAGGATGCGGCACTTGACGCGATCCACGTTGCGGCTGGTGATGACATTTTCGGTGGCTGCTGGAATCAGAATTTCGCAGGCCTCGGTGAGCAGCTCGGCGGCGTCGCATTTCTCCGCGCCGGGGAAGCCGTGGACAGTGCCGTTCTTCTGGCGGAAGTCGACCAGGGCCTTGATATCGATGCCGTTCTTGTTGTGCAATCCCCCGCCAACTTCGGCGATGCCGACGACCTTGTATCCAGCTTCGTGCATGAGTTGCGCGGCGTTGGACCCCACATTGCCGAAACCCTGCACGATGATGCGAGCGCGCTCGCGATCGATTCCCAGCTTCTTGCAAGCTTCGTCGCAGACGATCATCACGCCGCGCCCGGTAGCCTCGCGGCGTCCGCGGGAACCACCAATGTTGATCGGCTTTCCGGTGACAACCGCGGTCACGGTCTGGCGCATGTGCATGGAGTATGTGTCCATCATCCAGGCCATGACTTGCTCGTTGGTGTTGACATCGGGAGCAGGGACGTCTTTTTCGGGGCCGATGAATTCGATCAGCTCGGCGGTGTAGCGCCGGGTCATGCGCTCGACTTCGCCCATCGACATCTTGTGGGGATCGCAGATCACTCCGCCTTTGGCCCCGCCGAAAGGAATGTTTACGACGGCGCACTTCCAGGTCATCCAGCTCGCGAGAGCCCGCACTTCGTCGAGGGTGACGTCGGGAGCGTAGCGAATGCCGCCCTTGGCCGGTCCGCGCGCGATGGAGTGCTGGACGCGGAATCCAGTGAAGACTTCGAGATGCCCGTCATCCATCTGCACAGGGATGTGGACGGTAATTTCGCGGTTGGGATAGCGCAACACCCGCCACAAGCCCTCATCGAGGTTCAATTTTTGAGCGGCCAGATCGAAGCGGGCGCGCTGCGATTCCCATGGATTGGCTTCTTTATCGACGTGCGGCGGCGTTGTCATCGTGGTCATAAAAGTGGTCTCCGGAATCAGTGCGGGTCGCGTTTGAAGGACAGATGCCGACCGTAGCCGGAGGATTTCCGGTCATTGGCGGGCAAACGTTCAGAGTATATGAGGGCGGAAGGCAGGGAAGCAAGCCAGCCACCCGGCGGCACGATGCCAGATTGTCAACAGTGCTCAGTTCCGCTCGGCAGGTTGCAGCGCCACTTGCGGCCGCGGCCTGCAGTGGAAACGGTCTTTCAGGCGCAGCATGGGCCGTTCTACTGTGAAATGGAGAACCGAGGCGCAAGCGATCGCCAGCGCGATCCTGGCTGTGAAGATGATCACGGCGTTGTGCACGCCGCTATCGCCGAAGGCCAGCCAGAGGACATCGAGCGTGTAGCCGTGGCAGAGATAGAGCGAGTAGGAAATCAGTCCGAGATAGCGGATGACAACGTTATTTAAAAGGCGGCTGGGATGGCATACCGTCGAGACAAGGATGACAGCCAGAAGATACGTGACGATGTCGTTCTGAGACTGCAATGCAAACACGAGGATGAGAGCGCAGACCGGCGTCCACGGATGAGAAAGCCACCTCGGGGGATTCCAGCCTTGCTTCGCCACGATCGCGATCAGGCAGCCGAGCAGAATCGCGTCGAGGTGGCAGTCAAAGGCGAACCACGTGTATGCAGCGTATCCGAGGACGGACAGGAGTGAGCGATAGATAGGCTCGGCCAAGAGCACTGCGATAATGATTTTCACCAGCTTGGTCCGTTCGACTCGCGCCAGCAGAAACGGCCAGAGTAGATAGAATTTTTCTTCGACGCCCAACGACCAGGCAACTGTCATCGGTCCGTAGTTTTGGCGGAACGCGTAGTAATAGTCGCCCATGTAGACGAACGTGGACCAACTGCCTGCGAACGGGCCGTGCAGGCGGCACAACATCCAGACGAAATAAAACACCGGAAAGAGCCGCATCGCGCGGCGCAAATAGAATTGGCGCCGGTCCATCGTGCCGTTCTCGTCGATTTCCTTCAGCAAAAGCCATGTGATCAGCAGGCCGCTTAGTTCAAAGAAGAGCGTGACTGCGTATTGCCCGGGGAAAAGTGCCATCAGACCTTTGCGCTCGGTGTAGTGAAAGATAACAACCACAAGGGCGGCCAGGCCGCGAAGCCCGAAGAGGCTGGGGATTTCTTTCCTCGAAAGGTTTTCGACGAGAGGGTTCCGGCGCGGGGAGGCTTCGGGTCGGTCAGGTTCCCGCGCCGGATACGCCGCTCGTTCCATGTCTCACTCTAGGTCGGGCATGGGTACGTGGAACCTTAAGAATTCTTAAGTGTTCATTCTTGTTTTGACCTGTGAAGACGCGTGTTGGAGGATGTTGTTGATGAGCGCGACGGAACTCACGGATTCGTCAAAAGATCAGGCGGGCATGTCGCTGCTGCTGATCGACGACGACGCCGAACTGGGCAACATGATGAAGGAATTCTTTGGTCAGGCCGGATATCGGCTTGACTGTGCTTACAGCGGACGCGACGGATTGGATTGCGCGCTCAAGGGCTCATACGACCTGATCATTCTGGATGTGATGTTGCCGATGATCAACGGCTTTACCGTCTTGCAGCAGTTGCGGCGGCGCAGGACCGTGCCGGTGATCATGCTGACTGCGCGGGTTCAGCGCCGCGACCGAATTATCGGGTTGAATTCGGGCGCGGACGATTACTTGGCGAAACCCTTCGATCCGGATGAGTTGCTCGCCAGAATCCGAGCGGTGCTGAGGCGATCAGGACGGCTGGACCCCTCGGCGGAGTCGGTCAAGAGCTTCGCGAACGTTCGCGTCGATCTGCAGACGCGCGAAGTGTGGAGCGGCGGGCGAATCGTAGATTTGACCGCCCTGGAGCTCGATATTTTGAATTTGCTGATCAGCGCGGAGGGCCGCGTGGTTACGCGCGACGAGATCACTGCCAGCCTGCTCGATCGTGACGCGTCGCCGTATGATCGCGCACTCGATGTGCACATCAGCCATCTGCGGCGAAAGCTGGAGGGGGGTGGCGCGCTGATTCATACCGTACGCGGGGTCGGCTACGTGTTCGCGGCGAAAGGATTGAAGGAATGAGATCTCTTTACGTCAGCGTTTTGCTTTCGGTCATTGGGACTCTGGCGCTCGCGCTCGTCGTATTCGTCAATATCTCGGACCGGGTGCAGCGGCAGTATCTCTTTCCCGTATTCGAGGCAATGGATCAGCTGGAGTTGGAGAGCGCGCGCAGCGCGTGGGAGAGCGGTGGGCGGGATGCAGTGCAATCGTATTTAGATCATCTGAACCAAGTGTTTGGAAGCTCGCATTTCTTTCTGGATTCCCACGGAACTGATCTCGTCTCGGGCGAACAGCGCGGCGCATTGCTTCCTCCTGCGCCTTCTTCGGGTTCACGCGACTGGGTGAGTGGGAAATATGTCGTGACGCATCGAGCGCCTGATGGAAGTTACTGGTTTGTCGCGGTTGATCAACGGCAGCCGGATCGCTGGACGTTCTTCCCCTACTATCTGCTAGTCATCGGCGTGACCGGGACGCTTGGTTGGCTTGCCGCATCGTTCATCGTCTCTCCAATCCGCAAAGTGACGGCGACTGTCGAAAGATTTGGAAAAGGTGATCTGTCTGCTCGCGCGAATATGAAGAGGAGCGACGAAATTGGAGAGTTGGCGCGTTCGTTTGACGGCATGGCCGAGCGCCTGGAAACTCTGCTACTCAGCGAGCGGAGGTTATTGCAGGATATCTCGCACGAACTGCGCTCGCCGCTGACACGGCTCAAGCTAGCGATCCGGCTGACGCGGACTGCGGCCGATCCGAAGACCGCACTTGACCGCGTTGATCGCGAGACGAACCGGATCACTTCGCTGGTGTCCGAGATCATTGAAATGACCCGGCTGGAGGGAGATCCGCTTTCCCGCACCGCGGAGCCCGTCAATATCGGGCAGGTCGTGAAAGAAACAGTGGACGATTGCCGAATCGAAGCGCAACTCTTCCGCCGCTGCTCCATTCAAGTGGAGGGTGAACTCTCAGGAGAAGTCGTGGGGGACGGCGAGCTGCTGCGCCGGGCGTTCGAAAACGTGCTGCGCAATGCGATTCGTTATTCGCCCGAGGGAGCAAACATCGACGTCAGCGTTGACGATCATTTGAAGATGGCGAACCTCACGGTTCGCGATTACGGGCCGGGTGTTCCGGAGGAATTGCTGAGCCAGATTTTCGAGCCATTCTTCCGCGTGGAAGAAGCGCGCGAGGAGGACACGGGGGGCGTGGGACTCGGGCTCTCGATTGCGAAGCGTGCGGTGCGATTGCATCGGGGAACAATCGTCGCAGAGAATGCTTCGCCAGGATTGCGAGTGCAGATCTCGTTGCCGAAAGTGGCGGGATAGAGCAGTTGTGTTCCGGCCAGCACAGCGGAACTTCGCTCCAAGGACAGCTGAGGGCGGTTGTCACCACATAGGCCGAGACGGCTGTCCGTATACAATCTCTATTCGTCGGGTTCAGGCGCTGGCACAGAAGTTGAGCTTGGCTGCGGCTTCTCCGCTAGGATTGCCTGCCAGTTCAGGATGGCGTTCCAGAGCAGCCGCTGGTCGCCGCGATTCATGTCGCGGTGCATCGGATTGAAATTGAAACTGACCACGTGGCCTTTGCCGACTGGCATGTCGAGGATGGCGGGACGTCCGATGAGATTCTCTTCTCCCCAGGCCTGACCGCTGACCACGAACGGCTGCTTGCTCTCCGTGTCTCCCCACTCCATGACCACGCCGCTGCGGTCTTCAGGGCCGTCGAGACAGGTTGTGCAATAGGCCATCCGGAGCCAGCGCCGCGGAATGTTGTAGAGCGGAAAATTCTGGCGGAAGACATAAGTGTGCGTGGGATATCCATAGGCGATGGGAGAATCTGGCTGGTCGAACGTAACGCGCACGTGCGCACCGGGAGTTCTGGTCTCGGACTGCTGCGAGGCTGCGGAGGAGGCTGCGCCTCCGCCGGCAACGCTGCGCGGCACTCCGCCTGAGGCACGACGGACGAAACGAACTAATCCGCCTTCCAGCGCAAGCATCGTGCCGCTGCCGAGCGTTACCATCAGGCCGCCGTTCTCGATGAAGTGTTGGATTTGACCGAGACCTTCGTAGCCGATTCCTCCGGTGATGTCGTCGGATTCTGCCGGAGTTCCGAAGCTGGGAGTCTGCGGAGTCTTTTTGAACGGCATAGGCGACCAGCGCTTGGGCAAGCCTTCGATCTGCTCGGCGAGTTCGAGGTCGACATTGCCGTAAAGCAGCACATCGATTTTCGAACGCAGGTCGCCCGTGCGGATGTCTTCATCTCGCAAATACGCGTATGGAACTTTTCGCTGATCGAGCGAGTAGCGGATCCATCCGATGGAATCGGTATCGGCCCATGGCACCCAGACTCCAATGCGCGGAGCCGGGGCTTTGTGCTGGGTTACATTCGGCGCGGACGCTACTTCGCTGAAGTTGAGTCCAAGCTCAGATGCGGTGGATTGAATTGCAGCGCGCAATCCCGGCTGGTCGTGAAGGATCCATGAACCTTCGGGATATTTTTTCCCGTTCTGTTCGAATTCTTGCTCGGAAATTTCGAGATCAAATTTCGCGAGGCGATAACGTGCGGCAAGAAACGATTCCTGCCCAGTGTCTTTGAGCAAGTAAACGGGCCCGGCGCCGTCCACATGCCCGGTTATGTGCGGCGGCGATTGCAGCGGAGTAAGCGCGGCGTCACGGATTGAAGCGTCAGAAGTAGCGTCTGCTTCGAGATGAAAGTTGGCGGGCAGTTCCCACGATACGTCGTCGTAGGGAGGCTCGCCGTCTTTCGGGTAACGCTGCGGCGTGAGCAGATCGACGGCGTAGTTGCGATACGGCTGGTCGAGCCTCACTACATAAGTTCCGGCAGGATAGCTGCCATCTTTCAGCTGAATCGCGTTGGATGCCTGCGATACTTCGATCTGCTGGTCCATCAGACGTCCGACCATCTGCGCGACACGCTCTGGATCTCCCTGATTTTCGGGAATGAGAAATGCATACGGCGGTTCGCTGAGTCCTTTGTGCCAGGAGTCCCATGACTTCTGATAGAAGTTGCGAAGCATTTCCTTCGAGTGGGTCGCTGCATCATCCAGCGCGATAAGGGCGCCGGTTTCCTGATAATTCAGGTTGTCGCGTGCTGACCACTTCACGACGCTGGGAGCGGGCAAGGGACGGTACCACTCCATCGAAGTCGCGCCTGGGGAAATCGAACGCAGCTCAGTTTCGGCGCTGCCATTGCCGAACGTTTCGTATCCGCGGCCGATGCTGTTGTGGTTCATGGCGACCGAATCCAGATAGAGATGCGCGAAGGCTTCACCGAAATTCCAGGTCGACACGCCGGGCATCCCCATCGCTGTCATGGCTTCAACTTCATGGAAGCTGAGTTCGAGGAACTCGCTGTAGGTGATGGGATCGATGTGCGGGTTATAAGGGCCGGTGCCGTTCCAGGTCATCATCAGCGGCTCGCCTTCGTGCAGATCGTGGACGACCTGCGGATGCCATTCGACAAACATGCGATGAACCGCCTTTGTGGTTTCGTGTGTCTGCTGGTGCGTGTCGCGGTTGATGTCGACGAAGGTGTACTTCGACCAGTAGGGTGGCGACTGGCGCGGCAAGTCGGAGCGGTTGGTCTTGCCCTTCAGGTAGCGATAGAACCAGTCCACCATCTTGTCGCGGCCGTCGGGATTCGAAATCGGGTTGATCAACACGACTAATTGCTGCCGAATGCGCTGGATCATCGGCTGCTCAGAAACGGCGAGCCGGTAGGCGAGTTCGAGGACGGCTTCGGTCGATCCAGTTTCGTCGGAGTGCAGGGCGGCGTTGAAGTAATAGATCGGCCGTGAAGTTGCGATCAGCTTTTCGGCGGCGGATTTGTCGGTGCGGCGCGGGTCGGCGAGTGCGGCGGTCGCGGCTTTCAGTTGATCAAGATCGCGAATGCCGGCTTCGTCGGCGATGGCGAGCAGGATGATTTCTCTTCCTTCTTCAGAGTGGCCGATGGTGAAGACGCGCACTCGAGGACTGGCCGCGGCTAAGGCGCGAGCGTAGGCGTAGGCTTTCTCGGTGCCGGTTAGTTCTCCCGGAGCACCCATGATGCGGCCGAAGAATTTTTCCGGTGATGGGACCTTCTTCGATTCGGGGACGTACGAAACGAGTGATGAGACGAAATGTGGATTGGTCGTTGCAGCTGCAACGGCTTGTATGGAGCCGGGTTCGGGGGTATCCGGACTCTGCGGGAACGCTGCAACGCTGCAGGCGAGGGACAACACAAACAAACTCGGCACTCGAAACATGGAGCCCCCTGGGTCGGTGAGGCCGAAGTGTATCACGCGGTTGTTGCCGCTTCGTGCAGACGAAAGATAACCACAAAGGGCACGAAGTTACACGACGGAGCTCCTTCCATCGGATTCCTTCGTGTGACTTTGTGTACTTAGTGGTTAAAAGATTTTGCCCGCATCCTCTCATTGCTCCGCGTTTCGTCCTGTGATGAAATCGTGACATGGATCGCCGAACGTTTCTTCGTCTTTCCGCCGCTGGTTGTGCTGCCCTTCATCTCCCAATTGCATTCGCCGAAGGCAATCCACCCGCCGCGTTGCGCCTCACTTTGCGGCCCGATCGATTAGGAAACAAGATCGGCCCTGACTTCACGGGATTAAGTTACGAGTCGGCGCAACTGGGCAATCGAAATTTTTTCTCCGGCGAAAACACTGAGTTGATCGGATTTGTCCAGGGCCTCGGCGCGTCGGGAGTCCTGCGCATCGGAGGGAATAGCAGCGAATACATTTTCTGGGCTCCAGATGAAAAGAATGCACACGCGAGTGAAGTCACAGTCGCGAGTCCTGATCGTGGATTAAAGGCTCCTCCGCCGGTAGATATCACGCCGCAAGCCGTCCGCAACCTGCGCGACTTCATCGACGCCACGGGATGGAAGCTGATTTACGGTCTGAACATGGGCACGGATACGCCGGAGCACTCGGCGGATCAAGCGGCTTTCGTCATGGATGTGATGGGCTCGAAACTGATTGCGTTTCAGCTGTGCAACGAGCCGGATCTTTTCTTTCGCAACGGAATCCGCAAGCAGGACTATAACGCCGAGCAGTTTGGAGATGAGTGGAAGCATTTTTACGACGTCATCCGAGCACGGGTGCCAAACGCGCCGTTCGCCGGTCCCGATACTGCGTACAACAACTCATGGCTCGTGCCGTTTGCCCAGAGGTTCAAGCACGAAGCAAAGTTCCTGTCGCAGCATTACTACGCGGAGGGCCCGCCGACCGATCCGTCGATGACGATCGAGCGTTTGCTCAAGCCGAATCCAAAACTTGAGCAGGAGTTCGACGGCATGAAGAAGACCGTCGAGGAAACGGGATTGCCGTTCCGCCTGGCTGAGACGAACTCGTGTTATTCGGCCGGTAAAACCGGTGTGAGCGACACGTTCGCGTCGGCTTTGTGGGGCGGGGATCTCATGTATCAACTCGCGGTCGCGGGTGGCATGGGCATTAACTTCCACGGCGGCGGATATGGCTGGTACACGCCGATCGCAGGAACTCGTGAAGCTGGATTCCTGGCGCGGCCCATCTATTACGGCATGCTGATGTTTGCCGAGGCGGGACCGGGGCAGTTGATCGAGGCGCAACTCGATGGACTCGATCAGGCGCCGCTGCTCACGGCTTACGGACTGAAGAGTGCCGACGGGAAGATCAAGGTGGCGGTGTTCAACAAGAATCTTGATCGCGGAGTCCGGTTGACGATTGACGCCGGGCCATCCTCGCAGTTCGCGAGAATTCTACGACTCGAAGCCCCGCGCGTGGATGACACCACTGACGTAACGTTTGGCGGTGCTCCTGTCGGTGCGAGCGGAGGATGGGCCGCTGCTCATGAAGAGACGATCCCAACTCAAAATGGCACTCTGTCGTTCGAGCTTGCTCCAGCCACTGCAGCTCTGATAACTTTCGCGCCTTGGCACAAGAGCGGCTGGATAAAAAAGTACTAGCCGACCTAAAACACGGCAGCGGTTCACGCTCGTTCGTAGAAGCAGAGAAAGAACAACTGCTTTGACACGGGCCGGCCTTTTCTGTGAAGGTTCATCACGCGCCGCGGGCTGAGCGATTTCTACGAGGTTTGCTGGGCGCGAGCTTTGCCGTTTTCGAGCCGTATTTCAAGACCTTCGGCGGCCGCGCGAACTTTCGGATAGTAATTCCGCGCTTCGACGACCACTTTGTCGACAATCGCGTCGGTGTGGTCGGGATCATGATGGTAGAGGACTAATTCTTTCGCGCCGCTTTCCATGACGATATTCACGGCCTCGCGCCAATGGCTGTGCCCCCAGCCGCGCCGGCGGGCTGCATATTCTTCGGGAAGATATTGCGCATC
Source organism: Candidatus Sulfotelmatobacter sp. (assembly GCA_035945695.1). Classification (GTDB taxonomy): domain Bacteria; phylum Acidobacteriota; class Terriglobia; order Terriglobales; family Acidobacteriaceae; genus Sulfotelmatobacter. The sequence continues at coordinate 197,073 of DASYZZ010000027.1, forward strand.
GTAGATCAGAATATCTGCGCCCTCAGCCAGTTTGCGTACGCCCTTGTCGAATTCTGAATCTCCCGGTTCGTTGTCCGTCGCATAAACGAGCACACCGTCTTTGGTCTCGACGCGGAATCCAAGGCAGCCCTGCGGATGATTCAGCCATGCGGTCTTGATGTGGATGCCATCTTCCATGTCGAGACTTCCATTTGCAATGTTGCAGAAGTCGCGCCGGGCAAGCATCTTGTCGAGATTCACCGGGAAGTATGGCGACGACATCTGCTCGGTCATCACCTGTTCGAGACTGAGCGTGCGGCTAGAGGAGTGAAAGAAGAACTGGCTGCCGGGATTATCGTAGAGCGGGCGAAAGAACGGCATGCCCTGAATGTGGTCCCAGTGAAAATGCGAGACGAAGATGTGCGCAGCAAAGGGACGGTGGCCGAACTCCTGTTCTAACGCATGTCCCAGCGCACGAAACCCGGTGCCGCAATCGAAGATGAACAGTTGATCTCCAATGCGCACTTCCACGCAGGAGGTGTTGCCTCCATAGCGCATGTTCTCGGGTTGCGGAGTGGGCGTGGAACCTCGCACGCCCCAAAACCTGACCAGCATAGTCGAATATGGCTGTTTCGTTATTGTTCGGTCCCGGGATGCTACACGTCAATTTCGATCGCTGATTCCTTCGGCTGCCCGTCCCCACCAACGTTCAGCATGCAGTCGTAGAAGTGGCGCAAAATGCTCATAGTACTCGGGATATGGTCGATTCTACCGTTTGTAGTAAGTCCAACAAGTGACGAAAGTTTGGAAGGCAGGGGCTAGGAGGCAGGGATCAGGGGCTAGATTTCAGGGACTAGAGAACTCTTCCTAGTGGCGTTCTGAGAGGTGAGGCGCTGGCCCCTAGCCTGTGGCCCCTGATCCCTGTCTATAATGAAAATCCCCGCAAGATAGGCATTTCCGCGTGGGACCAAACCATGTTGCAGCCTGATTTCAAAGAGTTTTCCCGCCTCGCGCGCCATTCGACACTGGTTCCGGTGGTGAGATCTGTGAGCGCCGATCTGCTGACGCCTGTGTCCGCCTTCCTGGCGATCGCCCGAGATGAGCCGCACGCATTTCTTCTGGAGTCGGTGGAGCGCGGGGAGCAGATCGGACGCTACACGTTCCTTGGTGCACGGCCTTACATGCTGGTGAAGGCGAGCCGCGGATCGGTTGAGATCATACGCGGGCGCAAGCGCGAACTTGTTCAAGAGAGCGTGTTTGACGTGGCGAAGCGTTTGCTACGCGAGCATCGTCCGGCGAGCGTTCCAGGGCTTCCTCCATTTCTCGCCGGTGCCGTCGGATATTTCGCATACGACGTGGTGCGGCAACTGGAAAAAATCGGGGATCATGCGAAGGACGACTTGTCGCTGCCTGACGCCGAGTTAATGTTCTTCAATCGGCTACTGGCATTCGATCATCTACGCCACCAGATTCATATCGTTGCGGTGGCGGACGTTTCAGCCGAGACTCCGCGCCGCGGTTACGATCGCGCCTTGCGTGATATTGCCGCACTCGAGCGGAAACTTGCGAGCGGCCTGAGTCCGGCGCTCTGGAGGAAATCGGCAAAGAAGAAATCGGGCAAACTCAGGGTGCATGCGGGAACTCGTCGCGAAGCGTTTCTCAACGGCGTGAAGCGATGCAAGGAATACATCGCGGCCGGGGACATTTTTCAAGTTGTGTTGTCGCAGCGGCTGGATTTTGTTCCGGAAGTCGCGCCGTTTGATCTATATCGCGCGCTGCGCCAGGTAAATCCGTCGCCCTATCTTTACTTTCTGCAGTTGAATGGCACGCACATTCTCGGATCGTCTCCGGAGATGCTGGTGCGCGTAACCGGCCGCAAATTGGAATACCGGCCGATCGCGGGGACACATCCGCGCGGCCGCGACGAGGCCGAAGACGCGCAGCTTGAGCAGAAGATGCGCAACGACGAAAAGGAGCGGGCGGAGCACGTCATGCTTGTCGATCTCGGCCGCAATGATCTGGGACGCGTCAGCGAATATGGTTCAGTGAAAGTGAAAGACCTGATGTACGTCGAGCGCTATTCGCATGTGATGCATCTGGTCTCGGCACTCGAAGGGAAACTGCGCAAAGACCTCGATGCTCTCGACGCCTTCTCGGCCTGCTTTCCCGCTGGCACGCTGAGCGGCGCGCCCAAAGTGCGGGCTATGCAAATCATCGAGGAACTGGAGCCTACCCGGCGCGGCATCTATGGCGGATCAGTCTTGTACGCGGACTTTGCGGGCAATCTCGACTCCTGCATCGGTATTCGCACCATGCTGATAAAAGGGAAGAAGGCATACTTGCAGGCGGGAGCGGGCATCGTGGCCGATTCCGACCCGGCGGCGGAGTTTCAGGAATCCATGAACAAGGCGCAGGCGCTGCTGCGCGCGGTAGAAATGGCACGGGAAGCGTGAAGGAGCCGAGTTAGAGGGCTCAGCTCTGCCGCAAAAAATTCTCCACCAGCTTCTTTCCCGCATCGGTCAGAACGCTCTCTGGATGGAACTGCACTCCCTCCACCGGATATTTCCTGTGGCGGAGACCCATGATGGTCCGCGTGCCGTCTTTCTCCGTGGTCCACGCGCTGACTTCCAATTCGGTGGGCAGGCCTTTTTCTTCCACAATCAGCGAGTGATAGCGCGTAGCTGTCATGGGCATCGGCAGTCCCTGAAAAACAGTCTTGTTGTCGTGCATCACCGGGCTGGTTTTGCCATGCATCAGATGAGGGGCGCGAATGACTTTTCCGCCGAAGGCTTCGCCGATAGCCTGATGTCCGAGGCAAACTCCGAAGACTGGAATTTTTCCAGCGAAATGACGGATCAGTTCAATGCTGATTCCGGCTTCATGTGGCGTGCACGGCCCGGGGGAGACGACGATACGCTCCGGCCGCATCGCCTCGACTTCTTCCACCGTGACCTGATCGTTGCGCCGGACTTCGACCTTCGCTCCTAGCTCCCCGATGTACTGCACGAGGTTGTAGGTGAAGGAATCGTAGTTGTCGAGAACGAAAACCAAGCGTTACTCCTTGGACAAGAGATTACACCAGCAAGCAGAGGCCGGGAATCAGAGGCTAGGGGCTAGGGATGCGATTTAGCGTGTCGACAATTCCTCATGAGATAGTGCGTCGCAGATCCCCCGGTCTGTGTCTGACCGTGCTCGCGATGAGTATTCAGCGGCTACTAGCCTCTGACCTCTAGCCGCTGATCCCTGCCTGAAAGGGCCACCCGCTGACCCAAGGGTGGTATTGACCCGCGGGCAAGAGCCGACGCATCCTCTGTAAAGTCACCATTGCGCGCTAACTTTGGAGGATGCATGGCCGAGCCCCAGCAGGAGAAGAGGGCTGCACGAAGATTTCCGTTGCGCGTTCCCGTTACTGTACGCCGCGAGCAAGCTGGTCCGAATGAGAATGCTTTGATCCGCGACGTCAGCGCCCGCGGTATCTGTTTCTACCTTGAATCCGCGATCTCGCAGGGATCCTCGATCGGGTTCACCCTGACGCTGCCGCCGGAAATTACGCTGACTGAAAGCATACGGGTGCAATGCAAGGGCCGTGTCGTTCGGGTGGAAGAGGGCAGGACAGACGGTAAAGTCGGCGTTGCCGCTGTCATCGAGGAATACGAGTTCCTTCCAGAAGCTTGAGGCTGTGCAAGAACGAATCGGCAGCCTCATGTTCCGCAACTGGTCGTTGAGCATTTCCCTAGCCCCGGCACCCCGTTCCCTGATAAATTTCATTCAACCGTCCATTCATTGAAGGGATAGCTGTGCTCCGAACCCGATTCGTGTCGGCAGTTGTGTTTCTGTTGTTGGTCGAAGCAGTGGCCGCGCAGAATTTTGGCCCTCCGCGCCGTATCAAGAGCATTCGCATTGTTCACGAAAAGGGCGTACCCGCGGTCGAGGTCATTTCCACCGGCTCAGTGATCCCTCAGATACAGACTCTGGATTCCCCGGCGCGCCTGGTCATCGATCTGCCGAATTCTGTGCTGGCTATGACAACGAATCGCATCGAAGTGCGGAAGGAAAACATCACGGCGATTCGCGTCCGTCAATTTCAGAACAAGCCGCCGGTGACGCGCATCGTGCTCGACCTGCTCGCCCCGTATGGCCATTCGTGGGATGGCTCAGGCAACCGGCTGATGGTGCGCCTCAAGCCTCCTGAGGATGTGAATGCCGGCAAGAAATCGTCCTCTCCTCAGCCCCAACCGCAGACGGGATACGAATTAACCCGAGAGGCCGCCGTGGTGCCGGTCGCCGGAGAGCCCGGCGCGACGGTTATGGATGCCAGCCGGCTGGCTGCGGGATCCGCAGTTACAGCAGGCTCGGACACGACCATTCTGCATCTTCCGCGTGGAGGCGAAGTGCGCGTCTGCCCGGGGACGACGCTCTCGGTGACGCCGTCGCAGACGAAACGCGATTTGATGTTCGGCATGAGTACCGGCGCGCTCGAAACGCACTACGCGCTCAGTGCATCCGCGGACGCCGTAATGACCCCCGATTTCCGCATCATGTTCGCGGGGCCCGGAGAGTTTGACTTTGCGATCAGCGCCGACTCTCACGGCAATACTTGCGTGCGCGGAATGCGAGGGAATACCTCGTCGGCGATCGTCTCTGAGTTGATGGGGAACCGGATCTATCAGGTCCGGCCGACAGACCAAGTTGTTTTCCGCGCCGGGCAGATCGACAAGGTGGATAACGACGTTCCGTTAGAGTGCGGATGCCCGCCTCCTCCTCCGCCAGTCTTGCGTGCCAGCAATGCAACCACAACTGTGCCTGAATCGCAGATTCCGGCGAAGGTTCGTTTGGGTGCGGGACCGCCGAGCGGTTCGATCAACGATGATCCTCAGCCTGGCACCGCGCTTTCCAACGGACCGGAAACGGCGGCGTTGCCGCGCACGCAGAGTAACGAAGTCCATGTGCAGGTTGATGCACCGTTCATATTCAGTGCGAAGAACCGTGCAGCAATAGCCGCCGCCTCCCCGCTTCGCGCAACGCGAGAGCTTCCCGTGGAAGAGTCTCCAGACCGGCAGGTTCATCTCGATGCAGTGGTCCAGCCCCCGCCCGGCCCGGACAAAAGCGAACAGAAGAAGTCGGAGCATCACGGCTTCTTCGGGCACATCAAAGGTTTCTTCTCGTCAGTATTTCGATAGCTCCGGAAATCCTTTTTCCCGCTTCGCGCGTCCTACGGCGAGTCAGCCGCAATTTCTTTCAAGCCGTCTTCAGGAGCGCGCCATGACCGCAGCATCTCTTGGACCGGGCCCCGATCTGTTTTCGTTTCTTTCCAGCGGTACGAATTCCAAAACCAGGCGGGAGACATTTTTTCTCTCGCTGCTGGGGCAGGCTGCGATTCTGGCTTTGATCATTTATGTGACGCCATATGCGATTCCCGACGCCGGAACGCTCGTGCGGAATGTCTCGAACTTCCCGCAACTGCCGCTGATTTTCTCTGGTCGTAACGGAGGAGGCGGCGGCAACCACGATCCGCTCCCGGCTTCGAACGGGAATCCGCCCCGTGCGTCTCTCGAAACACAAATTGTTCCGCCTACGGTCATGGTTCCCAAAGAAATGCCGAGGCTACCAGTCGATCAAACAGTGGTTATCGCGCCGGACATTAAATTTCCCCAAGTCGGCAAAATCGGAGATCCACTTTCCCCGTACACACATTGGTCCTCCAATGGGCCAGGTGGACCAACAGGAATCGGGCCTGGATGCTGCGGTGGAATCGGACCGTCAAGCGGTCCCGGAGTCGGAAACGGTCCTCCCGGCATTTATCCAGCCGGGAGGATGGGCACGACCATTCCCCAGCCGATCTATAGCCCGGAGCCGAGTTTCTCGGAAGAGGCGCGCAAAGCGAAATATCAGGGAATCGTGGTGCTCGTAATCGTGGTTGGAAAAGACGGACGTCCCTACGATATTCAAATTGGGCAGAGCTTAGGGATGGGACTGGATCAGAAGGCAATCGAAGCAGTGAGTCGCTGGCGTTTCCGGCCGGCCACATTGAACGGCGAACCTGTCGCGACAAAGATCGCCGTTCAAGTGGAGTTCCATTTGTATTGATGCCGCTGGCCTGAAAACGACTAGCTGCGCCGGATGGCCTTGCGCAGCGGTTCAGCGCGTTCGCGCAAGTCCTCCGCTATCTCTGCTCCGCGATTGGCAACATCGCGCACGCGATCGCCGACCTCGCGCACACGGTCTTTGGCTTCTTCCGCCCAGTCGTCGAAGCTGTCTTTTGCGTCTTCGTAGCCGCGCTGCAGATCGCGCCGTAGTTGTTTGCCGGTCTTGGGAGCCAGCAGGAGTCCGGCCATGGCTCCGATGCCCATTCCGATCAGTAGAAACGTAATCGCGGTACCTATGTTGCTTCCCTCTGAAGATTCATAGCGTCCACTGCCGATCATGAGGACCTCACTCTCTCTGCCCGCGAGTGCGAGCCGTCTTAATTTTCTCGCCGCTTCGGACCCCTGAATTCTAGTCCCGCGGCATGATACCGCTAAGACAAAATTGTTATTTCACTTCGTGCGACTTCGATGAATTCAACGTGGCGAAGGTTTCTTTTCCGGCGCAGCTGAGTGTAAAATAACAGTTTAGCCCTCGTGGCGGCGGAACTTGTGGCTTGCCCCGCCCTTCGGCGCGTTGCGCTTGCCTCAGGGCAGGCTCTTCCGCCGGCATCAGACCGCAATCGTATAAGGAGAGTTCTTCAAGCGATGTCGATCCCTGCCACCCAGCTACGTCCCGGCATGATCATCAAGCACAATAATGATCTGCATTCCGTTTTCAGTGTGGAGCATCGCACGCCCGGCAACCTGCGTGCTTTCATCCAGGCCAAGCTGCGCAACTTGCGCACAGGCGCCATGTTCGAGCACCGCTTCCGCTCACCCGATCCCATTGAGAAGATCAATGTCGATGAAATCGAGATGGAATATCTCTACAGCGACGGCGACAGTTATTACTTCATGGACACGTCGAACTACGAGCAGACCCATCTGACCAAGGACACTCTCGGCGATGCGGTCGACTATCTGATTCCCAATCTGCAGATCAAAGTCGAATTCTTCGACGGCAAGGCGGTCGGGATCGAGCTGCCGCAGACCGTAGAGTTGACCGTCATCGAGACTGAGCCCGGCCTGAAGAGCGCCACCGCCTCGAGCGTCACCAAGCCGGCGAAGACAGAAACCGGCCTCATCGTCCAGGTTCCGCCCTTCATCAATGAAGGTGAAAAGATCAAGGTCGACACCTCCGAGGGTGCGTACCTGTCTCGGGCGTAGGAAATTGTTGATTGTTGATTTTTGATTGTTGATTGAAAAAGTAAGCGTGTGTTTTCAGTCAAAAATCATCAATCAACAATCGACTTTTTTATGAACGAAAAATCCATCGAGGCGCGCCGATTCTTTGTTCGCGGACGCGTGCAGGGCGTGGGCTTCCGTTGGTTCGTGGAGCGCGAAGCTCAGCTGTTGGGCATTGCGGGTTGGGTGCGCAATAACCACGACGGTAGCGTGGAAGTTCTGGCGCAGGGAACGCGGGATCAGCTCTCCGGATTGCACTCGCGATTGCGCGAAGGTCCGCGAGCCGCGCGCGTGGACGCCGTTGAAGTGTCCGATGCTAGTCCCGTTGCGGGGATGAGTTCATTCCGCATCGAAGGCGCCTGGTGAGAAAGTTCAAAGCTACAACGTTTCAAGGTTTCAAAGACGAATGCACCGGGTCCCTGATTTTTCTTTGAAACTCTGAAACCTTGAAACTATAAACTACAGGAGCCGTGCAGATGTCAGCAACCACGTCCGTGAGTGTGGAGTACCTGAAGACGCTTATTCGTGAAGTGCCCGATTTCCCGAAGAAGGGCATTCTTTTTTATGACATCACCACGCTTCTGAAAGACAAGACGGGATTTGCCACCCTTATCGACAAGCTTTCCGAACATTACATTTCACAGGACGTTGATCTCGTTCTTGGCATGGAGGCCCGTGGCTTCATCTTCGCGCCGGCCCTGGCGTATCGACTGAATGCGGGATTCGTCCCGGTCCGGAAGCCCGGGAAACTTCCCGCGGAATGCGTAAGGTACGATTATGCGCTGGAATACGGCACGAATACGCTCGAGATACATAAAGATGCTATTCAGAGAGGCCAGCGCGTGTTGATTGTAGACGATCTGCTCGCGACCGGCGGAACGGCCGAAGCCACAGCGAAGCTCGCCGAATCGCTGGGGGCCAAGATCGCCGGCCTGGGATTTGTGGTGGAGCTCGACTTTCTGAAAGGCCGCGACAAATTGAAAGACTACGAGGTGATGTCGCTGCTCCGCTACGACAAGTAAACCGGACGAAAACAGAAAGCGGGCCGCCCCGTCGGGGCTGCGGCCCGTTTCTCTTTATGAAAACTGGTTCTTACTTCCAGACGCGTTCGACCAGAACCACCAGCCCGATCCAGAAAGCCGCGCTGAATGTCACCGAGAGCGCCAGGCCGGAAATCGCGCCCCAGTTCAACTTCTTCTGGGGATCATTCTGCTCATATTCTGACCATGAATCGACAGCCGCCAGGTCACTTGAAGATGGGAAAGATCCGCTCCAGCGTTCGGGAATGGCTCGAAGACGAAGGATGCGGGTGCTCGCCTGGGGGGAGAACTGCAGCAGTTTGGAACTCACGAGGCACCTCCGCAATTACGAATGCAAGTTTCTTACCATATATTCGAATTGTGCAAGTGACTGAAAATATGACCCGATTGTAGCGCCGGACTGTATCCGGTTGACCTTTTGTGTCAAAAAAGCACCCGAAGACTGACAATTCCTGTGTGATTTCCCGCACATTTCTCAATCCTCACCCAGCATCAGGTGGGAGGTCTTGGGTAAGTAGCTCTTGCGCCAAAACCAGTCTTCCATCGCCTCTTTCAATTGATTCAGGGGCACGCCTGATCCGACTTCCATGCTGCCGTCCGAGACGGGAAGAGTATCGTCAAAAACGCTGGCATTGGTAAAGTTGCGCATCGAGAACGAATCGAGCCATTTCAACGGGCAGGGAAGCATTTTTCCGTTTTGCTCGTACTCGACTCGGATCTTGCGGGCGAACATTTGTTGATTAAACCACAGTGCGCTTTTCCCGAAAACCTTCTCCCGTACCAAACGAAAAACCTGGATGTCTGGTGGCAACAGACATTCAGGTTTCCGTTTCAGCTCGCCGGAACAATTACGAACGAACTTTCAGATGCGGGGCAAGTTCGTTGATCTTCGGGTCCTTGGAAAACCTTTTTTCCCGGCTGGGACTGAATAAGAACTCGTGTCCCGTCACGCGTCCCGGGTAATACCACTTCAGAAGTGCCTGAGGCTCGGCTGAAGGCCTTTCAGCAAACGTCAGCTGGGTGTGACTGGTTGACGTCGGCCGAATCGTCGGCACGGTCACCAGAGTCGCGTATTCGTGGTTCCAATTCTTGCTAAACACTTCTACTACGTTTCGGTTACCTTGGCCATTTGCGAGTACGAACCAATAAGTCCCCGCCGGCAGAGTCACATGAGGAAGTGCTACTGGTTGATTGAATGACAATTCCGTCTTTTGATTCCACTCATCCGCATGAGCGGCAGGCAGAAATGCGGCACAGGCCAGAATCAATCCGAACGCAACAGATAATACTCTTCTCATCCACATATCCTTTCTCCTTCCGATCCCTCTATTAACTAGGAAGGCCGGAAGATGCGACGGGTTGTCCTTTGCGCCAACATATCGCGACACGATACATAAAAAAAGACGACCTGCGGATTTGGCTTTTACGCATTACGGCAAATCCCTGAACAGGAGAAGGAAAAGCCCTCAGAAATGAGGGCGGCATCTCGAAAAAAACAGCTCTGTTTTTCGCCTGAATTGTTTCGTTATCGCTGGAGCTTTGGCCCGGCGGCTTTGACTTCGGGCGGCGCATCGAATTTTTCAAAGTTCTGGCTGAAGCGTTCGCGCAGTTCCTGCGCGGCTTTGTCGTAAGCAGCTTTGTCGGGCCACGCATTGCGAGGATTCAGAATCTGTGGCGGAACTCCGTGGCATGCTTTCGGAATGCTGAACCCAAAAGCCGGTTCGATTTCGAATTCCTGATGAATCAGTTCACCCTCGACCGCCGAATCGACCATCGCTCGGGTGAAGGGGATGCTCATGCGCTTTCCGACGCCATAAGGGCCGCCCTGCCATCCCGTGTTCACTAACCAGCATTGTGCGTTGTGTTCTCGCAGGCGCCGGCCGAGCATTTCCGCGTAAATCTTCGGACGAAGTGGCAGAAACGGCGCTCCAAAACAGGTCGAGAATGTTGCGGAGGGTTCCTTCACTCCGGCCTCAGTTCCTGCGATTTTGGCTGTGTATCCCGAAAAGAAGTGATACATGGCTTGTTCCGGCGTCAACTTCGAGATCGGCGGCAGAACGCCGAATGCATCTGCAGTTAAGAAGACCACGTTCCGCGGATGCCGGCCAATTCCCGGGATCACCGCATTGTCGATGAACTCGACGGGATATGCCGCACGCGTATTCTCGGTTTTGCTGTCGTCATCGTAATTGGGAATACGAGTATGTTCGTCGAGGGTGACGTTCTCCAGCACGCAACCAAAGCGCAATGCATTCCAAATCTGCGGTTCGTTCTGTTTCGAGAGCTTAATGCATTTGGCGTAGCAACCACCCTCAAAATTGAAGATGCCATCAGCGCTCCAGCCGTGTTCATCATCGCCGATCAGATCGCGCGAAGGATCCGCCGAAAGCGTCGTCTTGCCGGTTCCTGACAGTCCGAAGAAGAGGGCGCTCACCCCGTTGTGTCCGACATTAGCCGAGCAGTGCATCGGAAACACATTGCGCTGCGGCAGCAGGAAATTCATCACGCCGAAAATGCACTTCTTCATCTCGCCGGCATAGGAAGTCCCGCCGATCAGCACCGTGCGCCGCATGAAGTTCATCAAAATGAACACTTCTGAGTTCACGCCATCCCGTTTGGGATCTGCTTTGAATTCAGGCGCAGAGATCACGGTGAATTCGGGACGATGACTTCTGAGTTCCTGCGGTGTGGGCCGGATGAACAACTGCCGTACAAACAGGTTGTGCCAGGCATATTCGTTGACAATGCGCACGGGCAGGCGGTAATTGGGATCGGCTCCGCAGAACAGGTCCTGCACATAAAGCGCGCGCCCGCGGAGATGCTCCATCACCCGCGCATAAAGAGCATCAAATTTTGATGGCTCAAACGGAGAGTTCACCGCACCCCAAGCCACGGTATGCTCGGTCATTTCGTCTCTGACGATGAACTTGTCTTTCGGGGACCGGCCGGTGCGATTCGTATATCCGACAATGGCGCCGTTGGCCGCCAGCATTGCTTCCTCCCGCCGGATGGAATGCTCAACCAGCATTGCCGGCGGCAGATTGAAATATGTGCGGCCTTCACTCAGCAACTCGGCTACGTCGCTGACGTGCATCATGGTAGCCATCGGGGGATCTCCTAACCGTTCCCAAAAACAGGGTTCAAAGCAAAAGCGTTCTATTCTCGCTCAAAACGGCGACGCTTGCCAAGGAAGCCAACGAGCCAGTTTAGAAGAATCGTTATTCTTCGCGTATGCACAAAACCACTGAAGTTAGATGCAGGAGATGCCCTAACTGATTTCGAGGAGAATGTTTGAGGAAGCGCCGTCGGTGTGGGTTCGTTTGGCAATAACGTTCTTGCGAAGAACTCGAGCGCCCAGAAATTAATCAGACGAGGTCTTGTAGTCGCATGCGCTCCGGCAGGGTTCACAATACATCAGGCCATCGTCGCAGATCCGAACGTCAATCACTGACTGACACAAGCAGCAAAACTTCTCGCATTGACATGCGCCCTCGGCCTGTTCGCATTGCGCGCACCGATACTTTGCAGGTCCTGTTCCAGTGCTCATGAATACAATCTAGCGTGCGCAATGCGAAGCGGAAACGTGACATAAGTAACCACGCAGGTCCGGGCAGGCATCAATCTGGTTAACCGTTACGTGTGGATCGATGACTCGCACCCGCGTCTTGTCCCGCGAAGTTCCAGACACCACCCTGATCCCTAGCCCTAATCCCTGCCCTATATAATTTCCACAATGACTTTCCAACATCTTCTGGATGGCGTGGAGTTTCTCAGCCAGAGCGGAAACCCCGACGTCACCAGTGTGGAATACGACTCGCGCCGCGTGAAACCGGGGAGTCTATTCGTTGCGATGCATGGCGAGAGTTCCGACGGCAATCGCTTCATCGACAAAGCGATCCAGGCCGGCGCACTCGCGATCGTTACGGACTCGCCCAGCGAAACGCCGCGCGAGGGAGTTGCCTGGGCGCTGGTGCCGCATGGCCGCCGCGCGCTCGCTCGACTGAGCCAGAATTTCTACCGACATCCCGCCGAGCGCGTTGCGATCACCGGCATCACCGGAACGAACGGGAAGAGTACCACGGCATTTCTGGTCGAAGCGATTCTGTCCGCGGCGGTACGAAAGAGCGCCCTGATTGGGACCATCGAATATCACGTTGCTGGTCGCGTTTATCCTGCCCCTCACACTACTCCCGAGGCTCTAGAACTCGCGCGCCTGTTCAGCGAGGCGCTTGGGCAAGGTGCTAGCGAAGCCGTGATGGAAGTCTCTTCTCACGCTCTTGCGCAGCAGCGCGTTTTCGGCGTGCCTTTCGATGTGACGGTATTCACGAATCTGACGCGCGATCATCTCGATTATCACCACACGATGGATGAATACTTTGCCGCCAAGCGAGTTCTATTCGAAGGCTGCGGCACGGATCCGCCGCGCGCGGCGGTCACGAATCTCGATGACGAATTTGGAGCGAAGCTTGCGGACTTCAGCCGCAAGCGCAGCGCTGTTGTCCTCACCTACGGATGGGATCGTGGCGACTTTCATGCCAAGAACGTCGAGATCGCTCCGCGTGGAACGCGCTTCGACCTGATCGCTCCGGAAGAAAAGATCGCCGTTTTTTCTCCGCTGATCGGCCGCGTCAACGTCTACAACATCCTGGCCGCAAGTGCCGCATGTTATGCGCGCGGCTGCAAGGCCTCCGCGATCGCTCGTGGGATCGCCGCTCTCACGCACGTTCCCGGGAGATTCCAGCGCGTGGATTGCGGCCAGCCCTTCACCGTCGTCGTCGACTACGCCCATACAGATGATGCGCTCCGCAATCTGACGGCGCTCGCGAGGAAGTTCGTCTCTCGTGACGGCGGATCGGCGCGCGTGATCACTCTGTTCGGCTGCGGCGGAGATCGCGACCGCGCCAAGCGTCCCATGATGGGCGAAGCCGCCGGACGCGGCAGCGATCTCGTAATCCTTACCTCGGACAATCCGCGCAGCGAGGATCCGCGAGCCATCATCAACGATGCGCTGGTCGGGCTTCAAAAGACGGGCGTGAAATACACCGTTGAAGTGGATCGAAGGAAGGCGATTGCATCGGCCATCAATGAAGCGCGTCCCGGAGACATCGTACTGCTGGCGGGTAAAGGCCATGAGAAAGTGCAGGTCACGCGCGAAGGATCGAATCCGTTCGATGATGTCGATGTGGCACACCAGGCGCTCAAAGCCAGCGGATTCGATTGCGAATCTGCCGCCGCGGAGCGCAGCGCATGAAACTCAAGCTGGCGAAGATTGCAGAATTCATATCAGCGTCGAACGCGGCGCTATCCGATCCTGAATCCATCGCGCAGGGATATTCCATTGATTCGCGCACCGTCGCGCCGGGCCAGCTTTTCTTTGCTGTAAAAGGCGAGCGGCTCGACGGCCACGATTTTGTCGCAGCCGCTCTCGACCGCGGTGCAGTTGGAGCCGTGGTCCGAGCCGACAAATTGGATCGCTTCTCCGATAAGACGCGCCTTTTGCCAGTCGACGACACGCTCACGGCTCTGCAAGCCTTGGCAATGGCTGTTCGCAAAGTCTGGGGCAAGCCGCTGATCGGCGTGACCGGTTCAGCAGGGAAGACCACGACCAAGGAAGCAATCGCGCACGTACTCGGTTCGAAATTCCTGGTGCTGAAATCGGAAGGCAACTTCAACAATCATTTCGGATTGCCTCTCATGCTGCTGAAGATCGAGCCCGAGCACGATCTTGCCGTCATTGAGATGGGCATGTCGCACGCCGGGGAAATCCGCGCGTTGGCGAAGATTGCTCAGCCTGAAATCGGGGTCGTCACCAACGTTGCACCCGTGCACCTCGAATTCTTCGATTCCGTGGCAGGAATCGCTCGCGCAAAATACGAACTGGTCGAATCTCTACCGGCCAGTGGAATTGCGATCCTCAATGCAGATGACGAATACGTATCGCAATTCGGGCGCGGCTTCAAGGGTCGGGTAATCAGCTATGGGAGAAATGCCACTGCCGAAGTCCGCGCGGAAAATGTCGAATCCGGCGGGGCCTCAGGTTCACAATTCGACATTGTCACTCCCGCCGGACGCGTGCATGCCACGCTTCCGCTCGTCGGAGAACACAACATCCTGAATGCGCTGGCAGCGGTTTCCGTCGGGCTCGCGCGCGGCATGACAATCGAAGAGTCCACAGCTGCGCTTGCCACGATGAAGCCTGCCGATAAGCGCGGGCAGGTTCTTCAACTGGATAACATCACCGTCATCAACGATTGCTACAATTCCAATCCGAAAGCGCTCAAAGCGATGGTCGACGCTCTGGGCTCGATGAAAGCCCAGCGCCGTATTGTGGTCGCAGGTGAGATGCTCGAGCTCGGCCCGGCCAGTGAGGAAATGCATCGTGACGCCGGTCAGCACATGGGCGAGAAGAAGATCGATTTGCTCGTCGGTGTGCGGGGCTTGGCTCAGGCCATGGTCGAGGGTGCTCGAGACGCGGGAACGAAGGCGGTCTTCGTCGCCACGCCCGAAGAAGCAGGCGAATGGCTGGCTCGCGAAACGCGGAATGGCGACGTCGTCCTGCTTAAAGCCTCGCGCGGAGTAAAACTGGAAAAAGCGTTAGAAACCTGGCAGTCGAAGCGGGTTGCTACAAGCTGAGTGCTGAAAGCTGTTGTGGAGGCTCATTGCTCTATTGGCTGTTATTCCTGAAGCTGCAACATTACGTTGCGCCCTTCCGTATTTTTCGGTACGTCACCTTCCGTACGGCCTTCGCCAGCCTGACCGCTCTGTTCACGGCTTTGATCGTCGGCCCACTCGTCATCGGCCGCCTGCGCGATTTCCAGATCGGACAATACATTCGTGAAGAGGGCCCCAAGGCCCATCAGAAGAAGGCCGGCACGCCTACGATGGGCGGCCTCCTGATTGTCATCGCAATCGTCGTTCCCACTTTGTTGTGGGCTGACCTCAGCAATCGTTTTGTTTGGATCGCCGTCTTTTCCGTCTGCGCGTATGCCGCCATCGGATTCACCGACGATTACACAAAAGTTACACATCGCCGCAATCTCGGGCTCACCGGACGCGCCAAGCTCGGCCTGCAGATCGCGACCAGCATCATCATTGCTTCGATGCTGATTGCCATGCAGACCCATGGCATGTACTCGACCAAGCTGATCGTGCCCTTCTTCAAGCAGTTTCATCCCGACCTGGTTGTCGGCGTTCTGGAGCGCAATCCGCATCTCTGGCCGCTGGCGTTCCTGCCGTTCATGGGCTTTGTCGCGCTTGTAATTGTTGGCTCCAGCAACGCCGTGAACCTTACGGATGGACTGGATGGCCTCGCGATAGGCTGCACTGTCATTGCGGCGGGTGCTCTGACCGTGCTGACCTACGTCAGCGGTCACGCAACGTTCGCGACCTATCTCGAACTTCAGCGCATGCCGCAGGTGGCTGAGTTGACCGTTTTTTGCGGCGCCATGGTCGGAGCTTCCATTGGATTTCTCTGGTACAACGCGCATCCCGCGGAAGTGTTCATGGGCGATGTCGGATCGCTCGCGCTCGGCGGTGCCATCGGAACCGTCGCCGTTATCGTGAAGCAAGAACTATTGTTGCCATTCATCGGCGGAATCTTCGTCATTGAGGCCCTTTCGGTCATCCTGCAAGTCGGCTCGTACAAGTTGCGCAAGAAACGTATCTTCAAGATGGCGCCCATCCATCATCACTTCGAATTGCTGGGATGGTCCGAATCCAAGGTGATCGTGCGCTTCTGGATCGCATCCCTGGTCTTCGCATTGTTTGCCTTGACAACCCTCAAACTCCGCTAAAAATTGTTGATGGTTGACTTTTGATTGTTGAATAAAGCCCCGACTGCTCCGGATGCTGTAAGATTTTCATTCAACAATCAACCATCAAAATTCAACAATTCCCATGGAACTGAACGGCAAACGCGTGCTGGTGGTGGGCCTCGGGAAGTCGGGCGTGGCGTCGGCTCTTTTTCTGAAAAAGCACGGAGCCAATGTCGCGGTTTCCGACACCAAGAGCGGCGACGAACTGCGCAACGAAATTCCGGTCTTACTCGACCACGGAATCAGCGTCGAAACCGGAGGCCATGGCGATCGTACTTTCCGCGGACAGGACCTGATCGTCGTCTCTCCCGGAGTTCCGGTCGATGCCCCACCGCTCGTGCAGGCTCGCTCGCTCGGCGAAATCGTCATCGGAGAGGTTGAACTCGCAGCCCAGTTCCTGCCCGGCCCCATCGTTGCCATTACAGGTTCGAATGGCAAGACCACCACGACCACGCTCGCCGGCGATATTATGGCGGCGGCAGGATTTTCGACGCTCGTCGGAGGCAATATCGGCACGCCGGCGATTTCGCTGGCCGACCGCGCGGGCAAAGAAACTGTGATCGTGCTCGAAGTTTCAAGCTTCCAACTTGAAACGATCGCCACCTTCCGCCCGAAAGTCGCCGTCGTCCTCAACGTCACTCCCGACCACCTCGATCGGCATCGCACGCTCGACGTGTACGTCAACGCGAAGGCTCGCATCTTCGAGAATCAGCAGCCAAGTGATTTCGCCGTTCTCAACGAGGACGATCCGACCTGCGTTACCTTGGCCGGACGCACTCGTGCGCAGGTCTTCTGGTTCAGCCGCCACAAGGAAGTGCGTCAGGGAGCCTCGGTGCGCGACGGCAAAATTCTGTTCCGGGATGCGAATGGCCAGCGCGAAATTCTCGATGTCGCCGACATCCCGCTCAAAGGCGCGCACAATCTCGAGAACATTTTGGCTGCGGTCTGCGCCGGAGCGCTGATGGGCTGCGCTCCGGAAAAAATCCGTCAGGCCGTTCACGAATTCAAGGCCGTCGAGCACCGTCTGGAATTCGTGGCTTCGATTCACGGCGTCGACTATTACAACGACTCCAAGGCGACGAATGTCGATGCGACCATCAAAGCGCTGGAGTCATTCCCCGCAAACATCCACCTGATTCTCGGGGGCAAGGACAAAGGCAGCGATTACACCGTCCTCAACGACTTGCTGCGCAAGCGAGTGAAGCGCGTTTACACGATCGGTGCGGCCGCCGCCAAGATTGAATCGCAGATTGTTTCCGCCAAAGACGGGGGCCCCGAACTCGTCCACGCCGAAACTCTGGACAACGCCATCCGCAAAGCGAATGCCGTCGCACAAGAAGGCGACATCGTTCTACTGGCCCCCGCCTGCGCCAGCTTCGATCAATTCAAGAGCTACGAGCACCGAGGGAAGGTCTTCAAAGAAGTCGTGCGCTCGCTGTCCTAAAGTCTTCGCCACAGAGTCACGAACGCACAGAGAATATTTTGGGTTTTACCTTCTCGGAGTCTCCGCGCCCCCGTGATGAAATCTGACGCGTACCAAAACAATCAACAATCAAAATTCAACAATCAACAATTCTTCCTCAGCGCTCCGTGGTGAAATAAATGTCCCATGGCGAAGCGCGTGAGTGTCGACCGCTGGCTGTTCACCGTCACCATGCTTCTGGTATTTGTCGGACTGGTGATGGTCTTTTCGGCCTCGGCCGTGATGGCACGCGAGCGTTTCGGATCGCCTTACGCTTTCCTCTCCAAGCAACTGATCTGGGCCGTCGCCGGACTCGCTGCCATGGTCGTCACCATGCGAGTCGACTACCGGCGCTATAAGAATCCCGGCCTGGTCTTTTCGTTCATGGGCGTGACCACGCTGCTTTTGATCTCGGTCTTTTTCTTAGATCGCTCGCACAACACGCATCGCTGGATTCACGCCGGTGGCTTCTCGTTCCAGCCATCGGAACTCGCGAAGCCCGTGTTAATCCTCTTTCTTGCCTATTTCCTCGAGAGCCGCGGCAAGACCATGGACGACGTCCGCAACACGCTCATTCCGGCGGCCACTCCGGTTCTTGTCTTTCTCGGGCTCATCGTGTTGCAGCCGGATCTCGGCACGGCCATCGCGTGCGCCAGCATTTCCGCCTGTATCCTTTATGTCGCGGGCATGCGAATGCGTTATTTCGGATACGCCTTCGCCGCCGCCCTGCCGCCGCTCTACTTCTTGATCTTCCATGTGGCGTGGCGTCGCGACCGCATCCTAGCATTTCTCAATCCCTACGCGGATCGGCAGGGCAGCGGATTCCACATCATCCAGTCGCTGATCGCCGTCGGCACAGGAGGCGTCACTGGCGTGGGCCTGATGGAAGGCAAGCAGAAGCTGTTTTATCTGCCCGAGCCACATACTGATTTCATCTTTGCCGTGACCGCCGAAGAACTCGGGCTGGTCGGGGCGGTTTTCGTGGTCACTCTGTTCGCGATTTTTCTCTGGCGCGGGATGCGCGTTTCCTGGCGGACCGAAGACTTGTTCGGGCGTTACCTCGCCGTCGGCATCACCAGCATGGTGGTCCTGCAGGCCTTCATCAACATCAGCGTGGTGCTCGGCATGATGCCCACCAAAGGCATTCCGCTGCCGCTCGTGTCTTACGGCGGATCGTCGCTATTCGTGACTTTGGCCTGCATCGGCGTGCTGCTGAATATCACCAAGCAGACCGAATAAAATTCGGCCACAGATCTTCACGTATTCACACGGATATTTCAAAGAATCCTGCGTGGTTTATCAGTGAGAATCTGCGCAAATCCGTGGCCACAGATTTCTGGTTTATAGTCAGCAGATGCGCGCAATCCTGGCAGGCGGAGGCACCGGCGGACACGTCATCCCGGCACTCGCCATCGCCAACCAGCTCAAACAAAGCTACGCCGCCGAGTGCATGTTCATCGGCACAGCGCGCGGCATTGAGAACCGTCTCGTCCCGGCGGCCGGATATCCCCTGCAACTCGTGCGTGTGGGCGCGCTCAAGAATGTCAGCCTGATGACGCGGCTCAAGACTTCATTCGACCTGCCCCGCGCCGTTTGGAGCGCCGGCCGCATGTTGAATGAATTCGCGCCCGACGTCGTCATCGGGGTAGGCGGATACGCCTCAGGCCCAGCCATGCTGTCAGCGGTCTTGAAGCACATCCCGACGCTCGCCTTCGAACCCAACGTCGTGCCCGGATTCGCCAACCGCATCGTCGCCAAGTTTGTATCGGGCGCAGCGGTCCATTTCGAAGAGAGCGCGAAATACTTTCGCCATGCTGAGGTCACCGGCGTTCCCGTGCGCCAGGCATTTTTCGAGATTCCTCCCAAGTGCGGCGGAACGCCAACCGTTCTTGTTTTCGGCGGAAGCCAGGGAGCGCACGCCATCAACGAGGCGTTATTCCGCTGCCTGCCGGTGCTGCAGCGCGAGGCCCCTGGGATTCACATCATTCATCAGACCGGTGAGCGTGACTATAATGACGCCTTGGCGGCCTACAAGTCGCATCTCGAATCGGCCAAAGTCTTCAAGTTCATCGAAGACATGCCCGGCGCGTTTGCACGGGCCGACTTGGTGGTCTGTCGGT
Source organism: Candidatus Sulfotelmatobacter sp. (assembly GCA_035945695.1). Taxonomy (GTDB): domain Bacteria; phylum Acidobacteriota; class Terriglobia; order Terriglobales; family Acidobacteriaceae; genus Sulfotelmatobacter. The sequence continues at coordinate 216,798 of DASYZZ010000027.1, forward strand.
CGGGAGCGAGCACGGTGGCCGAAATTGCCGCAGCAGGGAAGCCGGCCGTGTTCGTACCATTTCCGCGCGCGGCGGACGATCATCAGCGCGTCAACGCCGAAGCCCTCGCAAAGCATGGCGCCGCAGTTGTCGTCGAAGAATCAAAGCTCGAAGGAGTCTGGCTGGCCGAAACAATAGCGGTGTTATTGGAAGATCCGCACCGCCTACGGCAAATGAGCGAAGCAGCGCGAGCCTTGTCGCATCCAAACGCAGCGAGGGACATCGCCGCGATGGCAGCGAGAGTCGCGGGAATTGAGCCAATTGAGTAATTGTGTAATTTGGTAATTGGGTAATTTTGTAATTTGAGAATCTGTTGAGGCTGGGTATGCGACGAGTGAGGGCTTGCAGGCGCGAGTTTTTTAAATTACCCGATTACTGAATTACCCAATTACCAAATTCTTCTTCTTATGTTCGCCAAAATCCAACGCATCCATTTCGTAGGCATCGGCGGGATCGGCATGAGCGGCATTGCCGAGGTCCTGCTGAATCTTGGCTACAAGGTCTCCGGCTCCGACCTGAAGAGTTCCGCGGTCACACAGCGCCTGGCCAGCCTCGGAGCAACTACCTTCGAAGGTCACCACGCCGAAAACATCACGGGAGCCGAAGTCGTCGTCACCAGTTCGGCCATCGCCAAGGACAATCCCGAAGTCACCGAGGCGCACAAACTCCACATCCCGGTGATTCAACGCGCCGAGATGCTCTCGGAACTCATGCGCCTGAAATACGGGATCGCCATCGCAGGCATGCACGGCAAGACCACCACGACCTCGATGGTCGCGGCCGTCCTCGCCGCCGGAGGCCTCGACCCGACCGTCGTCGTCGGGGGCCGCGTTGATGCCATGGGCTCCAACGCCCGCCTCGGCAAGTCCCACTATCTCGTCGCCGAGGCCGACGAAAGCGACCGTTCTTTCCTCAAACTTTCGCCCATCCTCTCGGTCGTCACCAACATCGACCGCGAGCACATGGACACGTACCGCGACATGCGCGACGTGAGGAATACTTTTCTGGACTTCATGGATCGCGTCCCGTTCTACGGAATGATTGTCGCCTGCAACGACGATCCGCTTCTGCGCAAGCTGATTCCTGAAGTGCAGCGGCGCATCGTGACCTATGGGACGAAACGCGGCTCGGATTTCCTGATCAAGTCAGAGGAGACGAAGCGGGAAGGCAGCGGCGATTCGCGCCCCTACAGCCGCTTCCACGTGACGTATCAAAAGCGCGACCTCGGCGAGTTCACACTGCACGTTCCGGGCGCGCACAACGTCCTTAACGCAACCGCTGCAATTGCGGTCGGGCTTGGGCTGGATGTTCAAGTCGAGGCGATCCGCTCGGCGCTCGACCAGTTCCGCGGCGTCGATCGCCGTTTCCAGCTTAAGGGACGCGCTGCGGGCATCAGCGTAATCGACGACTACGGACACCATCCCACCGAAATCAGAGCCACTCTCGCCGCAGCCCGGCAGTGCGGATTCCGCAAAATTCACGTCATCTTCCAGCCTCACCGCTACACGCGCACCCGCGATCTTATGGAAGAATTCACGACCGCCTTCGTCGATGCCGACACGGTCGCTGTGCTCGACATTTACGCCGCGAGCGAGCCGCCGATCGAAGGGATCACCGGAGAAGTCTTGGCAAACAGAATCCGCGAAAAGAGCGGGAAGCCGGTTCAATATGTGAACTCGTTTCCAGCGGCGACCGAGGCCGCAACGGACAGGGCGAAGGAAGGCGACATGATCTTGACGCTGGGCGCCGGCAGCGTATCGCAACTGGGGCCGATGATGCTGGAGAAGTTGACGGAACGTCAAAGCGCCGCTGCGTCGTAATTCGGGCCCCAGTTTGCGCTGCAAGAAAGGTATCCTCCAGCAAACTCGGCGGAGGCATCGTGCATCTCACGGCAAAGTTTCAGCTTCAAGGTTTCTGATTCAGGGTTCCTGAAGGCCGTTTCGCTTTTTGCAGGGAGGAAGCGATGGGGCGTGTTCTTGCTGGATTCCTTTTCCTGTTGTGCATCTGCCCGGTGACGCTCGCGCAAACCTCCAACGACCGGTTCGAAGTCTTCGGCGGATATTCGCTGGTGACGGGAGATTTCACCGGCACCTTCTTCGATCGCAACTCCCACCTGCTGAGCGGTTGGGAGGGTTCAGCGGCCTACAAAACGAATCGCTGGTTCGGAATCGCCGCCGACTTTTCAGGGTTTGATGTAGGCTACACGCCACCGGGACCCGGCACCTATGCGCTTCGAGCCCACAGCCTGAGCTATCTCTTCGGGCCGCAGATTTCGTTGCCTCTGCCCCGAATCACTCCCTTCGCCCACTTCCTGCTCGGAGCCACCCACATCAACTACTCGTATGGGAGTGGTTGCAGCCCCGTCACCTTTTGTGCCCCTACGTCAGATAACTCGTTCACTTATGCGGCAGGGGGCGGAGTGGATTTCGCCCTGGCGAAGCATCTCGCCCTGCGCGGGCAAGTGGACCTTTTGCACAGCGGCTTCTCCAACATCGATAACCAGCTGACCTACAGGTATCACGAGACCAATGCCCGGATTTCGACCGGCATCGTGTTCCGGTTCTGAAGGCACTTGAGGAGTCGCCGCATGCGAGTGACCGATCGAGTCCCGCCGCACTTACGTCGCACGGTCCGAATCCTGTGCGGAGTTGTGGTGCCCATATTTCTCGCCGCCCCTGCGGCGTTCGCGCAGTTGAATTGGGAAGGCCAGACCGGAGGACTTCTCACGCCCTACGCTTACACAGAGCTTTCGCCGAGGCACGGATTTGGGCATCCAGAACTGGCCTTTCACTACATGGATGCCGGCCCCGCGCTGGGCAATGAATTTCAGGCGTCAGTCACCATCGGATTCCTGAAGATCGGCGAGATCGGCTTCACGCGCTCGTTCAACCAGCAAGGCAGCGTGCCGGGCGTCAGCGCGGTATTTGCCAACGGATTCAACATCTCGCACATCAAGTTTCGCCTGCTTCCGGAGAATGCCCATAAGACCAGCTTCATCCCGGCAGTTGCGGCCGGAGCCGTGGTGCGGACTCAGGTGCGCCGCGTCACGGAAGTGCCGGAACGCGAGAACACAACCTGCACCGATTTTTATGTTGTGGCCACAAAGACTCTTGATCAGCTGAAATTGCCCATCGTCCTGAACGCCGGTATAAAGCTCACGAATGCGTCGCTGATGGGCATCGCCGGCAACTCGCCTGACTGGTCGTTCCGCGGCTTCGGCGCGGTCGCGTTCCGGGTAAGCGGACCTGCGCATTCCAAGTTGGACTTCGGAGCGGAACTCGCCCAGCAGCCGCGCTCCTTAAAAGAAGTGCCGGGGCAGTACTTTTCAACCACCGCCACAATCCCTACCACGCTGTCCTACTTTGTCCGCGTGCACCCGAGAGGCGACGTTCCCCTGACGGCTCAGTTCGGCATAGCGCAACTGGCGGGAAGAGTTGGGCCGGCAATGGATCTGCAGGCCCGGCACGCCTTGGTTGTAGGTGTAAGCTACAGGTTTTAACATTGCCGCTCCCCGACAGACCCAAAGCTGAGTGCGTTTGAAAACCATTGGTCGGGACGAGCGTAGGAGAACCGTGAGAGACAGCCTGATGCTCCGTCGTTCCTTGTGGATTGCCCTTCTAACCGCCTTGTGCCAACTGACGTATTGTGCCGCGCAGCAGACGCAGTCCGCCCCAAAGCCTACGCCGGCCGAAGGCGACTACATAATCCACAACTTCCATTTCAAATCCGGCGAGACGCTCCCCGAACTCCGCATGCACTACACGACTTTGGGCAAGCCCGCTCACGATGCTAACGGCAAGGTGACGAATGCCGTCCTGATCCTCCACGGCACCGGCGGCAGCGGACATCAATTCCTCGCGCCACAATTCGCAGACGTTTTACTTGGCCCGGGACAGCTTCTCGACGCGACCCGTTACTTCATCGTCCTTCCCGACAACATCGGGCACGGAAAATCCAGCAAGCCCAGCGACGGCATGCACGCCCACTTTCCGCAGTACGACTACGACGACATGGTCGCGGCGCAGCACGAACTGCTCGAAAAAGGGCTCGGCGTGAATCACCTTCGCCTCGTCATGGGAACGTCCATGGGCTGCATGCATTCGTGGGTCTGGGGAGAAACCTATCCCGACTTCATGGACGCTCTGATGCCGCTCGCATGTCTGCCGGTCCAGATCGCCGGGCGCAATCGCTTGTGGCGCAAGATGATCATCGACGGCATTCGTCAGGATCCGGATTGGAAAAACGGCGACTACACGACTGAGCCGCGCGCAGCGCTCCAGATCTCCACCGATTTTCTGTTGATTGCCGGGAGCGCGCCGCTGCTCATGCAAAAGAACCTTCCAACGCGCGACGCTGCCGACAAGTACCTCGAGGACTCTACGAAGCGCATTACCGCGAATCTCGATGCCAACGATCTTCTCTACGCGGTAAATTCATCGCGCAACTATGACCCGTCCTCGAAACTCGAGACGATCAAAGCTCCGGTGATGTTCGTGAACTCCGCCGACGATTTCATCAATCCACCGGAACTGGGAATCGCCGAGCGCGAAATCAAGCGCGTGCCCCACGGCAAGTTCGTGCTGATTCCGATCTCCGACCAGACTCACGGCCATGGGACGCATACCTGGGCAACCGTGTGGCAGCAGTATTTGAAGGAGTTGCTGGCCGAGTCGGCGAACTGATCGCTGACGACGTCAATGAGCGCCGGGGCATGATAGCGACAGCTGCCTTATACTTCCATCGTGCACGATGTTTCCGCAAAGTGGGTGCTTGCGCTGTTAGTTCTAAATGCCAGCGCCTCTGGTCAAGTTAGAGTCCTCGTTCCCAAGCAGCACTATCAACAACAGGAGCAGATTTCGGCAAAGCTCGAAAACCAGGCCTCACAACGAATCACGGTGTGTGTGCAGGTCGGCCAATGGTCTCCAAAGGGAAACGCGATCGAGAGCACGCCATCTCCATTCCTTGTGGAACAAAAAGACAACGGCAAGTGGGTCGTTCTGCTAAACGGCCCTGACGTTGGGAATAATTCGCAGCCCGTAGAACTGGATTCTGGCAAGTCGCTGGATTTTCCCCTCAGATTGAATGGCGAAGGAACCATGCGGCTCCGGCTTGACTACTGGATCGGCTCCAGACCCGGCGCGAAGTGCAGTGGCCCTAGGAAGGGGACAAAGCACGTGCATTCCAAAACCTTCACACTGGGGTAGAAAAGTCCTAAATTCACGCATTGACATGAGTCAGCTGCGCCCGGCTCCGACCCCGGCTCCGACCTTCGTGAACTTCCCGTCGGTCTCTTCCGTATCTTTCTTTGCTAACGCTTTCGAGCGCCCTCCGTCTATCTGGCATAAGGGGTTAAGGTCATGAAAACACAAGCATGGGGATGGCTGGCCGTCGCGGTGATCGCCGCTGGACTGAATGCCAACTATCACGATGGCGGAATGCCATGGGCCCACCAGATCATCGACCAGGTCCAACATAACAGCCGTGCCGTGATGGCCTTGGCCACCGGACACGCCGATCAATTTCTGACCGAAGCCGGACTCTTGACGACCCGGAACGAAGTGGCCTCCTGCCGGTTCAGCGAGGCGATCGCCCGGGTCCAGAGCCGAATTGCCGAATCCGAGGCGAACTTCGACCGCTTCCGCGCCATGTCCGACCGCGAAGAAGCCCAACTTGTCCGTTTCGAAGCCAACCGCGCTCGCATTGAAGCGAGGATGGCGCAGGTTCGGATTCCAGCTGTAACGTTCAATCCGGTAGTAGTGCGGGTCCCTAGGATCGACGTTTGCCCGCGCATTCACGTCAGCATTCCGAGACCGCCTCATGTGCAGATGCCACGAATCCCTGAAGTTCACATCGCATCCTCCGGCGTGGGCCCAGTCTAGAAATCTTCCAACCTGCCTCCTGGAAGCGTGGGCGTGGCATGGGAACCACGCCCGCATTTTTATTTCCGGTTTCGGTCGCAAACTCGAAGGTTCCTCGTTTCAATATCGTAGCGAAATCGTCAGCGCCAAACCACGGCGAACGACTAACGACCAACGACTATCGACCAACGACAAGCGTTCTGACGGACGACGGATGACGAGTCCCTAGCCTCTGGTCCCTAGCCCCTTACCCAACCCGGTTCCCACCTGTGCAAAACCTCAGATTTTTGGTCTATCTCATTTCGAGAATTGCAGCTATAGTGAAAAAGCTCAGCGATTCCTCTCGACAACTCTGGTTTGATGGCGAGAAAAAGTGGTTCCACCATCATGCAAGAGGAGTTGTACCCGCCCAGCGCGCCGCACCGGCGCGACGAACCCTCGCGTCAGGAAATTGATGATGCGCGCCTGGTCGATCTGGACGTCGATGAGGAATCCCCGTTTCTGCGCGCCCAGAAGCGCGTTCCCGCTCGCCGCAGTTCGCTTCCGAAAAAGACCGCGAATCGCCTTTTGTGGGCCTCGGCCGGTGTTGTAATCCTTTGCGCGGGAGCCATCGCCGCCATCAGTCTCTATCACTACAGCGAGCACTCTTGGCGCTTCCGCATCGAGTCGAGCGACGACATCGAAGTCACGGGCATGCAGAACGTGACCAAGGCCCAGATCATGGAAGTTCTGGGCGCTGATATCGGACGGAACATTTTCTTCATTCCCCTTAGCCAGCAGAAAGCACAGCTCGAGCAGATCCCCTGGGTCGAATCCGCCAGCGTGATGCGCTTCGTGCCCAATCGCCTGCAGATCGAAATTCACGAGCGTACTCCGGTGGCCTTCGCCCGCGTTGGTCCGCGCATTTTCTTGATCGATGCCGGCGGCACGCTCATGGACCTGCCGCAGAAACACAAATATTCCTTTCCCGTCATCCTCGGGATGAATCCCGGCGAGCCGCTCTCCACGCGCCTGCCGCGCATGAAGGCTTACAACGAGCTTGTCCAGGAACTTGATTCCAGCGGTGCGCACTATTCCCAGGATTTAAGCGAAGTCGATCTGACCGATCTCGACAACATCAAAGTGCGCGTGAACGATCCGGCGGGAGATGTGCTGGTCGAACTCGGATCGTCAGATTTCCTGAGGCGCTACAAAACCTACATTACGCACGTGCAGGAGTGGCGCCACCAATTCCAGAAGCTCGAGTCGGTCAACCTTCGCTACGACAACCAGGTCATCGTGAATCCCGACCTGGAGGGACTGCCAAAACAGGCTCAACTGACCGCCTCGGCCGCTCGTGCGGCGGCTGCGGCCGGAGTAAAACCGGCGGCTCTGACTACCCGGATCAATCCGCATGACCGGTCGATTCCGAAGCCGGCATTCGAATTGAGCGAGAAGAAACTCGATCCGAAAGTGGCAGCGGCGAAGAAGCCAACTGTAAGACCGCATTGGAAGAAGGCGGCCGTGAAATCGGTGGCGACGACAAAGAAGCCAGCGGTTCAGAAGAGAGAGACCGCGAAACACGCGGCGGCTGCGCCAAAGCCAAAACCGGTGGCCGTGAAGAAAGCGCATAAGCCAGAAACGAAGAAGCCAGTGCACGCAGCGGTTGCAGTGAATTCAGCTAAGCCAAGCGCTGCAATAAGGCAGCAAGCTACGGGATCCAATTAACGGAGACGGGAACCTTAATCGGAGATGGGAAACCAGCAGGGAAGCTACCTAACGGCGATTGATGTCGGCAGCGCGAAAACATGTGCGCTCATGGCGGAGGTGACCGACACCGGCCTGCGCTATCGCGGGCACGGCGTCGCCGACTCCCGCGGCTCGCGCAAGGGCGTCATCGTCGAACTCGACAAGGCGGTCGCCGCGATTCAGCAGGCCGCCGAAGCCGCCGAGGACGTCGCCGGAGCACCCGTCGAGCACGCCATCATCGGAATCGGCGGAGCCCACGTTCGCGGCGTCAACACGCACGGCGGAATCAGTTTGGGCACTCGCCCGCGTGAAATTGGGCGCGACGAGATCAAGCAGGCGGTCGAGCGGGCGCGGGCAATCGCTCTGCCCGCCGATCGCGAGATCCTGCATCTACTGCCGCAGGAATTCATTCTCGACGATCAGCCCGGCGTGCACGATCCACTGGGAATGATGGCCGCGCGTCTCGAAGTTCGAGTGCACATGGTCACGGCCGCAACCAGCGCCACCCAGAATGTCATCACGGCCGTGAACAAAGCGGGCGTGCATGTCGATGACACGGTCTTCGAGCCGCTTGCCGCCGCCGACTCGGTTTTGCGTTCCGATGAGCGCGAACTCGGTGTCTGCCTTGCCGACATCGGCGCCGGATCCACCGAACTCATCGTCTTCCAGCAGGGAGCAGTGGCTCATACCTGCGTGATTCCCGTCGGCGGCGATCACTTCACCAGCGATCTTTCAGTCGGGCTTTGCACTCCGCTCGCCGACGCGGAAAAGATCAAGAAAAACTACGGCAGCGCTGTCGTGACGTTGATTCCTGAGGGCAACGAAGTGGAAGTGCCCTCCGTCGGAGATCGTCCATCGCGCCTGCTGCCGCAAAGATTAGTAGCGGAAATTCTCGAGCCCCGCGCTCGGGAACTATTCGAAATGGTGCGTGATGCCTTGCGCCAGAGCGGCATGTTCGAAGTCTGCATCGCAGGCGTCGTGCTCACGGGAGGTGCATCTCGTCTTCCCGGAATTTTCGACGTAGCCGAGTCTGTCGTTCGGCGCTCGGTTCGCCTGTCATGGCCCGCGCCGTTGGCGAAAATGCCGTCGACATTGTCGGAGCCAGAATTTGCGACGGTGCTGGGGATGGTGAACTATGGCCACCGCGCCCGTATCGCCCGCGGCTTCCAGGAAGGCGGCTTGGGATCGAGATTGAAAGCGATGTTGGTAGGAAAAGGAGCGTAAGGGCAGTGGCTAGTGGTTAGTTAGATCGTGCTCAATTCTGGTTTCGCTAGCCACTAATCACTAACCACTTTTGGACGGAGGCAGTAACGCAAGAGCAAGCGAAATCTAACCAGGAGTCAAACATGAGCAAAAACGACATCCGCATCAGCTTTAACGAAGAAGCCCGCAACGACGCCAAGATCAAAGTCATCGGCGTAGGGGGCGGTGGTGGCAACGCAGTCAACCGCATGATCGATGCCGGAGTGGAGGGCATCGAGTTCATTGTCGCCAACACCGACCTGCAGGCGCTGCGGATGTCTCACGCTCCGGTCAAACTCCAGCTCGGCGTTAAGCTGACCAACGGTCTCGGCGCAGGCGCGAATCCCGAAGTCGGCCGCAAAGCCGCGCTCGAAGATTCCGACAAGATCATCGAGGCCCTCGAAGGCGCCGACATGGTCTTCGTCACCACCGGTCTCGGCGGCGGCACTGGCACCGGAGCCGCTCCCATCATCGCCTCGCTCGCTTGCGAGATGGGCGCACTCACCGTCGCTGTCGTTACGAAGCCTTTTTCCTTCGAAGGCAAGCGTCGCATGCAACAGGCCGAGCGCGGCATCTCGGAGTTGATGGAATCCGTCGACACCACGATCGTGATTCCGAATGAAAAGCTCCTCGCCGTCGCCGAAGACGCCGGCTTCTTCGAATCGTTCCGCATCGCCGATGACATCCTCCGCCAGGGCGTGCAGGGAATCTCCGACATCATCACGATCCCCGGCATCATCAACCGCGACTTCGCCGACGTGAAGACGATCATGGCTCGCATGGGATACGCGGTCATGGGCACCGCCTCCGCATGCGGCGCGAAACGCACCATCGAAGCGGCGCAGCGCGCGATCGCGTCTCCGCTGCTCGAAGCCGGAGCCATCGACGGCGCCCGCGGCATCCTGATCAACATCACCGGATCGACTTCTCTCAAGCTCGCCGAAGTCCAGCAGGCCTGCTCGATCATCCAGGGCGCGGCCCACGAAGATGCCAACATCATCTTCGGCGCCGTTCTCGACGAGAAGATGAAAGACGCCGTGAAGATCACCGTTATCGCCACCGGATTCCGCGAGATGCCGGCGACGCGCCATCGCCAACAGGAAACGCGCACCTCGTTCGCGGCCATTCATGATGAGGCGATGGAGTTTCCGGAACCTGTAACCGAGCACGATCCAATGCCCGAGGACGTTCCCCCGCACATCATGTCCGAGCCGATGCCCGAAGAACGCCCTTACGCGGATGAAGCGCCCGCTCCGGTCGCGATGTCACCGACGGATCGCGTCGCTGCCGACGTGCTCTCGCTGGAAACGATGCGCAGCGCGATGGTCACGAACTTCGAGCAAAACGATCTCGACGTACCCGCATTCCTGCGCAAGCGCAACGAGGTGATGTAGAAGCAAAGTTTCAAAGTGCAAAAGTTTCAAAGTTTCAAAGACTCAAAGACGCTTCTCGTATCGGACAGCTTTGAAATGTTGAAACTTGCCCTGCGCAAACCTTTTCACCTGGAGAGAGTGCCTTTTCAGTAACCTGGTAACCCGTTACCGAAGGGGTCTGACCCCCGGTAATCCTGACTTATGTCCTTGTTCCAGAATGGCTTGTAGAGAAATTAGTGTTTTATAAGATCGAAACTTTGTCATTGCCGAAACGCTCTAACTCTCTTACTATCAGCACAGTTAGGCGAAAGGACAGTATTACCGTCCGCTGGCACTGAGCGTGCATCGTAGTTCATTAGACCTCCGGGAGTGAAAACAAAGAGATGTTTAGGGGAATGAGCCTTTTTCGTCTAGTTGTTACTCTTTGCGCGAGCTTTGGTCTGGCAAGCGTAAGTTTTGCAGCACACATCAACACGCATACCCCCACGAAATCCAAATCCCAGAAGATTAATGAGACGCAGCGCACCCGCCGCCGTCTTCATCATCTTGCCCGGAGCCACAGTGCGGCCGTGCATCGCGCTTCGGTGACCACGCGCCGCCGTCGTCATCATTACTACGAGCGCTTCACCATGAGTTCGTTCGCCGACGACATCACCGCCGGCGACATCACGGCTGGCGAGGATCCGGTTGTCCGCCAGGCCGCGATCGACGCTCTTGGCAACATGAACGGAACGGTTGTCGCCATCGAGCCGACCAGCGGACGCATTCTCGCCATGGTCAACCAGCGGCTGGCTCTATCGAGCGGCGCACAGCCCTGCTCGACAATCAAGCTTTCCGTCGCACTTGCCGCGCTCAGCGAAGGCGTGATTTCCAAGGAGACCCCGGTTTCCCTTGGCGGCCGCTATCGCATGAATCTGACGACCGCCCTGGCACACTCGAACAACGCCTATTTTGAAGCCGTCGGACGCCGCCTCGGTTTTGAGAAAGTCGCCTACTACGCCCACCAATACGGACTTGGCGAGCTCGCCGGCTATGACATTCCCGGCGAACAGCTGGGCACCTATCCCGACGAAGTGATTCCCGCGAAACTCGGCGGAGTCGGCAAGATGTGTTCGTTCGGCGAAGGCGTCTCCATGACTCCTCTGCAACTCGGCGCCATGGTTTCGGCGATCGCCAACGGCGGAACGCTCTACTATCTCCAGCATCCGACGACTCCCGAAGAAGTTGCAGATTTTCAGCCGCGCGTAAAGCGTCAGCTCGACATCAAGCCGCTGATTCCCGAACTTTCCGACGGCATGGCCGGAGCGGTGCAGTACGGCACGGCTCGCCGGCTTCTGCTCAATTTCAACGAAGAAGAGATCCTCGGCAAGACCGGAACCTGCTCGCACGCCGGCACCCGTTTCGGCTGGTTCGCTTCTTATGCCAACACCGATATTGGCCGCATTGTCGTCGTCATCTTCCTCGAAGGCGGACGTCCCACTTTCGGTCCGAAGGCCGCGGAAATTGCCGGACGCATGTATCGCAACATGTATGACCACAATTTCTTCACCGACACGGCAACTGTGAAACCAGTCAGCACCAACCCGTAATTCGCGCAGATTCTGATTGAAGAGAGACGTAGCTACGTAGCTTGCTACGTCTCTTTTTCTTTGCCGAAAGTCTCCGCCATTTTCCCGTGAGCCCGTCTCAGTCACTTCTAATGAAGAAAAGCCCTTGTCTTGCCGATCTCGTTCTAGCTGGCCCTGATCCGGAGGAGAACTGCGCTTGTTCGAGATCCCATGTGCCAACTTGTTTGCGGCTCAGTCGACGCTCTTCCACGAGCTCCATGATTACTTCCTGCTCGCGTTGGTAATTCTCTTTGCAGCCGCAGCCGCTCTCATGGCAGTGCAACTCTCCCGCCGCGCAGCCGCACTTGACGTCGAAAAACAATTCCGTACTCTCGCCGAAGCCATTCCCCAGATCGTCTGGATCGCCGGACCCGACGGCCTGACTACCTACATCAATCAACGCTGGTATGAAATGACCGGCACCGTCCCCGGGCGGGGCCTGGGCAGCGATTGGATGGAAGTTGTTCATCCCGACGATCGCGAGATCTGCCGGGCAAAATGGCTGGAGTGCCTGCATTCCGGCAAGACCTTCGAGATAGAGTACCGTCTGCGCAATGGCACCAGGGGATTTCGCTGGTATCTCGATCGCGCTTATCCGCTGCGCGACGCCTCCGGTACGATCCTGCAATGGTTCGGAACCTGCACTGATATCCACGACCAGATGCTCAATCAACAGTCTCTCGAAGAGCAGATCAAGCAGCACACGGCCGCCCTTGTTGATGCCAATGGCCGCCTGGAAAACGAGATGCGCGAGCGCGCTCTCGCCCAGCAGGAACTCAACGATCAGAACGAACGCATGCTCACTGAACTCCGGAAGCGCTCCAATCGAGCAACCATGCTTGCCAAAATGGCCGAGTTGCTGCAGGGCTGCTCCGACATCCACGATGTCTTTTCCGTTCTCGTCGGAATGGCTTCTAAAATTTTCCCGGAACTCTCGGGTGCCGTGCTGCTTTTCAACTCGTCTCGAGAAATGCTGGACGTGGCCGCTTCCTGGACCGACTGTCCATTGCCTGGCAAGTCGTTCGGGTTGCAGGACTGTTGGGCGCTGCGCACGGGCCATCTGCATTACGTGCTCGCCGGAGATCACACGGCCCGTTGCAAACATGTCATTACGCCGGATCGCTCCTACGTCTGCCTGCCCCTGGTTTCACAAGGCGAATCGATTGGTGTTCTTTATTTCCAGATGATCGAGGCCGGCGAAATCTCCGAATCGATCACTCTGATGGTCAATATGTTCGCCAAGCAGGTGGGGCTCTCGATCGCGAATCTCCGCCTGCGCGAAGCGCTTCGCAACCAGTCCATTCGCGATCCGCTCACCGGAGTGTTCAATCGCCGTTATCTCGAGGAAACACTGGAGCGCGAAGTTCGCCGCGCGGCTCGTTCCGACGAATCTCTTGGGGTGCTCATGCTCGACCTTGATCACTTCAAGAAATTCAACGACACCTACGGACACGAGGCCGGAGATGACGTGCTGCGTGAAACGGCCACCTTCCTCTCCAAATGCGTTCGAGCCGAAGATGTCGTGTGCCGCTACGGAGGCGAGGAGTTTGTTATCATCCTGCCCGCTGCCAGCCTCGATGTGACCCGGTCCCGCGCGGAAGATATTCGCTTGCAGTTGCGCGATCTGGCGACCCTTCATCAAGGGCAGCCTCTTGGAAGACTCACTGCATCGTTCGGAGTGGCTTGTTTCCCGGAGCACGGTGCAACCCGGCAGTCGCTCCTCGAAGCTGCCGACGCTGCCCTCTATCGCGCCAAACGCGAAGGGAGGGACCGCGTCGCGGTAGCCGAATCGGCACCCGTGTCCACCGAAGCCGATCATTCGATCGCGAACCGTGCGTAATCAAGGCTTCGGCAATGCCTGACCTGATTGCGAATACCCGCATTGTTCTGGAGAACTGCCGAGCCACATCCGTCGTTTGGTTGCGACTGATCTGCGGCTTTACCTGTACTGCCGAAAACAAAAACGCCCAGCCGGACTCGGGCTGAGCGTTCGTCCTGATTTTCGATGCTAACCAGTAGCCACTAACCACCCACTACCGATGATTCTCACTGCGCTGGTCGCTAGCGATCACACCGTCTTTAATATGGATCACCCGATGCGCGTACTCGGCAATGTCATGCTCGTGCGTCACCAGAATGATCGTGTTGCCCTCGGATTGCAGCCGATCGAACAGCGCCATGATTTCGACACCCGTCTGCGAATCAAGGTTTCCGGTGGGCTCGTCGGCCAGGATGATGGAGGGCTTGTTTACCAGGGCTCGCGCAATCGCGACACGCTGCCGCTGGCCGCCGGAGAGTTCGTTGGGCTTATGCATCATGCGCGCTCCCATGCCCACCGCCTCTAGCGCAGATTTTGCCCGTTCAAGTCGCTCGTTCGTCGGAACGCCCGCATAAATCAGCGGCAGTTCCACGTTGTGCAAAGCAGTGGCTCGCGCCAGAAGATTGAAGGTCTGGAACACGAATCCAATTTCCTTGTTCCGAATGCGCGCCAGTTCGTCATCATCCAGTTCGCTGACGAGTTGCCCGTTCAGCCAGTACTTGCCTTGCGACGGAGTGTCGAGGCACCCGATCAGGTTCATCAACGTCGACTTGCCGGAGCCTGACGGCCCCATAATGGCAACGTATTCGTTGCGCTGAATGCGGAGATTGACGCCGCGGAGAGCATGGACCTGCTGCTCCGACCCCATGTCATAGGTCTTCCAGAGGTCCTCGGCCGCAATCATGCACGATTCCGGCGGAGCTAGCGTGTCGGTATTGGGCAAATTGATGACTTCCGCGGTTGCCATGTTTTTCTCCTGGTCAAATGCCACTGACCCTCTCCGATCTTTGGCTACGTTCCTTCTTCTTGGGCTCCGATTTCTGAGACCTCTATCGGCTTTCCCTTTGGACGTATCAGCCCGCCTAAGGTTATGACGATTCTTCCTCTGATTTCTTGGGAGCAGAATTGTCAATCTTGACGCTGCTCCCCGGACGCAATGAACGCAATATTTTGTAGCTGCCCGTGATGACTTCGTCGCCTTCTTTCAACCCGCTCAACACTTCAATGTCGCTGGTCCCCATGATTCCGGTCGTTACCGGAACAAAAATCGCCTTTCGGTTCCGGATGACGAACACACCTTGTATTTCGTTATCCTTCTTGCTCTTGGATGCCACTTCCTTGACCGCAGGTGCCGCGGCATGTACCGATCCTGGGGCGTTATTTTGCGCATCGATCTGATCCTGCGTCCGCATCGTGAGTGACTGGATCGGTACCGAAAGCGCATTGCTCCGCGTCGCTGTCGTAATCTTCGCGGTGGTCGAAAGCCCGGGCCGCAGGTCCCCCGGCGCGTCCGTCAACGTCACAACGACCTTGAAGTCTTTCGCTTCATCGCTCGTCGTTGCCGTCTGCGAAGTCGAAACTCCGCTGCTGCGGACGATCGCGTTATCGCCGATTTCCGACACCTGGCCGTGAAAAGTCTTGTTCGGCAGCGCATCAATCGTCACCGCGGCCGGCTGCCCAAGCGCCACGTTCACAATATCGGTTTCGTCGATCTTTACCTCGGCCGTAATCACCGACATATCGGCGATCGTCATCAAGGTGCTTCCCTGCGCGTTCTGAATGCCGATGACTACCGTTTCGCCTTCCCGCACCGGGAGGTTCGTGACCACCCCATCGAACGGTGCTGGATAGGTCGTCTTCTGGAGCAGATCGGTGTAGTGGATCAGCGTTGCCTTTGCCTGCGCAATGTGCTTGTCCGCCGAATCCTTTTGCGCCTGCGCCTGTGCTACTCGTGCCTGTGCCTGGGCCAGTCCGGCATCAGCGGTTTCCCATGCGTTCTTGCGGCTGTCGAAGTCCGATTTAGAAATTAAGCCATCCTTATAGAGACTCTGCGCACGGCTCCAATCCAGCTTGTTGCGGTCGTAGTCGGCTTGTGCCCGGAGCATGTCGGCCTGCGAAGTTTTCAATCCGGCGTCCGCAGCGAGTGCATCCGTCTGCGCCGCCTGTAGAGACGCCTGGTTGGCATTCACGTCGGCTTCGGGCTGCACGTTCTCGATCTGCGCCAGCAACTGGCCCTTTTTGACGTGATCTCCCTCCTTCACATAAAGGTGAGTGATCTTGCCGAATGCGTTGGCTCCAATATTCACGTAAGTCTTCGGTTTAATTTCGCCCGAGCCGCTTACGACTGTCGCCAGATCTTGTCTTACGACTTTGCCGGTCTGAACCGTCGCGACATTCTTGCTGCTCTGATGAACGGTAAAGCCGACGATGCTTGCAAGTACAAGGACAACGCCGACGCCGATTGCTGCTTTTTTCCAAGCTTTCATAGTTCCCGTCACTCCGGGTATTTTTCTCCTAGCAGCCCTATTGTGCCAAATCGATTATCTTGTGACGAAAAGGGCCTTCGCCTTTGTCGGTGACGGACACACATCTTCTGTTACGAGCTTGGAGCCGAGAAAGTTCCCGATCAGAATTAGAAGAGCGTTACCGAGACCCGTTACGGCGGGGAGTGATTAAGCTGCCCCCGGAACAGGTCATTATAGCCTTGCGCCCGAGCCATTTGCAGCCCCAGATTCGATACCTCCCCGGGCAACTCCGCACAACCCTCTCCCGTCTAATCCAGACGGTAGCTGTTTTCAATGCGTTCTCCGGACAAGACTTAACCTTGCTTTCACATAAATAACGGCCTTAGAATAGGAAAACGACGGCCGTCTTGGCAGGAGTCCCTCTCATGTTCCGGGTTTCTTATCGAACCGCGCTCCGACTCGCAGTTATTTCTTTGTTCTTCCTGTTCTCGTTGGGCGCCATCGCCCAGGACAAATCTCAGTCCGACTCAAAGCCCCAAACACCAACCCAGGCTCAGCCCTCACAGCAGGCCCAGCCTGCACAGGATGCCACACCGGTTCCCGGACTCTCTGACGACGAACAGGCGATCATTAACAAAGATCAGGGCAAGTCTCCGGTTGACCCTCTAAAGCGGCCGCCCGACGAGAAACAGCGCAAGAAGAACGCCAAGGCGCTCAAACAAGAATTGAGTAAGCCTTACAAGAAGTGGCTCGACGAAGATGTCGTCTACATCATTACTGACGAAGAGCGCGCGGCGTTCAAGCAGCTCTCCAACGACGAAGAGCGCGACAACTTCATTGAAGCTTTCTGGCAGCGCCGCGACCCCACTCCCGACACTGAAGAAAACGAATATAAAGAGGAGCACTACCAGCGCATCGCCTACGCGAACGAGCACTTCGCTGCTGGCGTCCCCGGCTGGAGAACCGATCGCGGCCGCATTTACATCGTCTTCGGCAAGCCCGACGAGATCGAATCCCATCCCTCTGGCGGAACCTATGAGCGCCCCATGGAAGAAGGTGGCGGAGAAACATCCACCTTCCCATTCGAAGACTGGCGCTATCGCTACATTGAAGGCATCGGGCAGGAAGTCATCATTGAGTTCGTCGACACCTGCATGTGTGGCGAATATCACATGACGCTCGACCGCTCTGAAAAAGACGCTCTCCTCATGACGCCGAACGCCGGCCTTACTCTCTGGGAGCAGATGGGCTTGTCCAACAAGGCGCAGCGTTTCACCGGAAATGGCATGGAGCGCCTTGGCCTCGGTCCCGACAGCAGCATGTTGCAGACCAAGGAATTCGATCGGCTCGAGCAATTCGCGAAACTGCAACAGGCTCCCAAGGTGAAATTCACCGATCTGGAAGAAGCCGTGAACTCAAAGATCATCCTGAACCCGATGCCCTTTGACGTTCGCACCGATTACGTGAAAGTCACCGATGACACCGTCCTGGTTCCCATCACCATCCAGATGAAGAACCGTGACATCACCTTCGTTAATAAAGACGGCATCCAGCGTGGCACGGTAAACATCTTCGGCCGCCTCTCTACGTTGACCGGCAAGATCGCACAGACTTTCGAGGACACCGTTCAGGTGGATGTCCCCGCGGAACTGCTGCCGCGCACTGCCGAAAACGCCTCCGTCTACTGGAAGGCGCTTCCGCTCCGTCCCGGCCGCTACAAACTCAACATCGCAATCAAAGACGTCAACGGCGACCGCAAGGGCGTCTGGAGCCGCAGCGTGATTGTTCCGGAATTCTCGGAAGACAAGCTAGCAACCTCATCGCTGATCGTGGCCGACCAGATGGAGCCTGTTCCCACGAAGGCCATCGGAAGCGGCAGCTTTGTGATCGGCACCATGAAAGTTCGTCCGCGCGTGGCTCCGGCCGACGGCAAGCCGGCTGTGTTCCACCGCGACAAAGATCAGAAGGCAAGTTTCTGGATGCAGGTCTATAATCTCGGCGTTGACGAAAAGACGCACAAAGCGTCAGCAACGTTCGAGTACGATATCACCAACATTGCGACCAACAAGCCAGTGGTTCAGTTGGTCGAAAGCACCGACAAGATGGGCAACGTAGGCGACCAGATCACGCTGGAAAAATCGATCGCTCCGGCCAAACTGGAACCCGGCGTCTACAAGATTCAGATCAAGGTAAACGATAAGGTCACGAATCAAACCGTTGATCCGTCGGCGGTGTTTGCAGTAGAGTAACTCCCTGCATTCCCCCAGGGGGTGGGGCGAAGGTGAAGCTGTGTAGGCTCGCAACTTGGGCTGTGGTCATAGGTCTCACGCTTCCCGCGTGGGCCGCCGAGCGCCAGGGCAAAATCTCGGGATACGTTCGCGACGCCTCCGGCACCCCCCAGATGGGTGCCGTCGTGGAGTTGCTGGGCTCCGCTCACCGCACCATCACTGTATTCAGCGATGGCGCCGGATACTATACCGTCGCCAATCTGATTCCTGGCCTCTACACCTTAAGAGTCACTGCTCCTTCTTTCCTTCCGGCTCTTCGCGAAAAAATCGGCGTCCGGCCCGGCGTCAGCTTGAACGTCAACGTCACTCTCAGCACCCTGCTCGGCGTGATGCAACTCGGCCCGGTCCGCAATCTTCCGGATGACGATGACTGGAAATGGACGCTCCGTTCCGTCGCCAATCGCCCGATTCTCCGCGTCTTCGACGACGTCAACGGAACGCCGGAACCGAAGCAGTCCCACGAAACTACCGGAACCGTCTCCTTCCTCGCCGGTTCCGTCGCCGGCGGCTATGGCACCGGCTCCGACATGAGCACCGGCTTTTCGCTCGAGCGCTCCATGTTCTCCGACGGCCATCTCGCTCTCGCCGGCAACGTCGGATACGGCGCCGCTCTGCCTGCGGCAATCGTCCGCACAAAATACACACGCCATCTCGCGAACGGATCGACTCCGAGCCTCGGTCTCACCGTTCGCCGATTCGCCCCCTCCGATCCCAATCTCCACAACGCCGCCCTGCAATCTCTGGCTCTTTCTGCCGGAGACGATTTCTCTGTCGGCGACGTTCTCGAGCTCAAGTTCGGCAGTGAACTACAGACGATTCAGTTCCTCGGCCACCTCGACGCCTTTCGCCCCTACGCTTCGGCCGACTTCCACCTGTCGCCCAATACGGTTCTCGAATACAGCTATACGACTTCGCGCCCCAGTCTCCGCTCTGAAAAAGGATTCGACTCCGCTCCCGCCGACATGAGCGAAGCCGATCCCCGCGTCAGTGTCCTGGGCTACGCTCCCCAGATCGAGAGCGCGCACCATCAGGAACTCAGCCTTTCGCAGCGCATCGGTCGCAATAATCTGCAGGTTGCTTTCTTCTCCGACCGCATCACCAATCCCGCTCTCACCGGCACCGGAGACGTCACCGCGAGTGGCGGATACCTCCTGCCCGACATTTCTTCCGGCACCTTCAGCTATCTTGGACCGGCTCTCGACACCGGTGGCCTCCGGGTCGTGCTGCAGCACAAGTTTTCCTCCGATCTCGCGGCGACACTCGATTACGCCTACGGCGGCGCCCTCGATCTCTCCCAGCCCGGCACTCCGCTGTTGAGTGCCCAGCAATGGATCACAACCCAGCGCCGCCACGCGGTTGCTGCCAAGTTCAGCGGAACCATCGCCCGCACTCATACCCGCTGGATCGCCTCCTACCGTTGGGTCAACGGCTCCACCATAACCCCGGTCGATATGTTCAACGCATCGGCCGGCCAGTCGGATCCTTTCCTCAACGTATTCATCCGCCAGCCGCTCCCTTGTCTCGGCGGACACGTCGAAGCCCTCATCGATGTCCGCAATCTCCTCGCCCAGGGATATGTTCCCGTTCTCGGTCAGGACCACCAGACCGTCTATCTGGTCGACTCCGCCCGCTCCATCCGCGGCGGCGTAGCCTTCAATTTCTAAAACCAGCCTTTGCTCGTTAGCGCGGCTCCGCAAATACTGAGTACCGGGTACTGCCATTCGTTAAATCTATGGTAACCATTGATAACTCTTTGGTTGACTCTCGCGATAATGTTTGGATAATGTTTCTCCAGTTGAATACTGCGGACGGGGCAACCTGTTAGTATGCAAGGAATTGCAGGCTTTCCCAGACGTCGCTAAGCGACCCGGCCGTTCCGCAGAACCATCGACTCCCCTCAAAACTTGAACGGTTTCTCGAAGGAGACCAAATGAGAGCGCGCTTCATTTCAGTGATGAGCATTCTGGTGTTTTCTCTTCTGGCGGCGGCGACCCTATCGGCCCAGACCTTCCGCGGAACAATCCTGGGGACCGTTACCGACCCCTCCGGCGCAGTCGTCGCCGGCGCCAAAGTCACCGTAAAGAACACCGGAACCGGCCTCGAGCGCTCCACCCAGACCAGCGGAGACGGCAGCTACTCGCTTCCTGAACTCCCCATCGGAACCTACACCGTCACCATCACTCAGAGCGGATTCCAGACGTTCGTCGCCACCGGAGTCACCGTCGACGTAGCCGCAGAACGCCGCGTCGATGCCGCCATGAAGACCGGCGAAGTCTCCACCCAGGTTCAAGTCTCCGCCGACCAGTTGCCCCTCGTCGAAACCACTACGGACACCTTAGGTGGAGTTCTGACAGCCGAAACGGTTCAGAACATGCCGGTCAACGGCCGTGACTATACCAAGCTGATTTACATGAACCCCGGCGTTTCCGGATCTCCCGACCAGATCTCCGATTCTCCGGGATCCTTCGGCGAATTCTCCATGAACGGCGCACGCGGCCGCTCCAATAATTACCTTCTCGACGGTACCGACATGAACGACGGATACCGCAACGATCCCGCCATCAACGAGGCGGGTGTTTTCGGCACTCCATCAACGATCCTGCCCATCGATGCCGTTGCCGAAGTGAATGTGCTCTCCAACTTCCAGCCCGAATACGGACGCAACGCCGGCGCAGTCGTCAACATTGTTACCAAGAGCGGCACCAATAACCTCCACGGCAGCGCAGCCGAATATTTCCGGAACGACGCGCTGGACGCACGAAACTATTTCAATCCTTCCAGCCAGCCGAAAGCTCCATTCCACAACAATCAGTTCGGCGCATCGCTCGGCGGCCCAATTGTGAAGGACAAGACATTTTTCTACTCGGACTATGAAGGGCAACGGGAGCCCGTTGGCGTTGTGACTGTATCGAGCGTTCCAACCGGCACTGCCGCCGATGGATCGTTGCAGCCGAGCGATGCCACCAACCCGGTGATTGCGTCACTCATCGCGCGGCACCCATGGCCGGCTCCGAATTTGTCTAAGGGAATTCCTCTGGTGACTCCCGGAACGGCTTCGGTCGTGTCTCCTTCTTTTAACGACCTCACCAGTTTCATCGCCAAGATCGACCAGAACTTCAACCCCAGCAACATTCTTACTGGCCGCTATTTCTTCGGCGATAGCGTGCAGTCATTTCCCCTTGCACTAACGGCCAGCGGAGGACAGTTGCCGGGCTTCAACACCTACACTCCGACCCGCGTTCAGCTCGTCTCTCTTTCCTACACTCACACCATCGGCGCGAACATGGTCAATGAGCTCCGGTACGGGTGGAACCGGTTTGCGGAAGGATTTTTCCCCGCCGATCAGAATTTCAATCCGAGTTCGATTGGCCTTTGCGCCGCGACCAGCACTACGCTCTGTAACGGGACAGCTCCCTTCGACTCGGGTATGCCCATCATCCTTATCACAAATTCCTCGAATTACAGTGTTGCTCAGCTCGGCGCAACCAGCAGCGTGCCGCGGCACCGCTTTGACAGCAACAACCAGATTATCGATAACTTCTCGCGCAAAATGAATAAGCACGACGTGAAGATGGGTGTCGACTTCCATCGCACATCGGTGCAGCAGTACTTCGACAAGTACTTTCGTGGGCGCTTGAAGTTCACCGGCGCCGCAACTGGTACGCCCCTTGGAGATTTCCTGGCTGGGAACGTGGACAGCGGCTTCCAGTATTTCGGCAACTCGACCCGGCACACGTACGAAAACAACTTCGGCTTCTACGTTCAGGATAGCTTCCGTGCCACCCCCCGCCTCACCATCAACTATGGCCTGCGCTACGATTATTTCGGCGTCGTGGGAGAAAAGAACAACTTACTGAGCAACATCACCAGCGTTGCTCCGGCCCTCGGCACCGGGACTTTCACGTTGACGCAGGTCGGGCACCCGGACTTAAGCAGCCTCTATAATCCCGACCACAAAGACTTCGCTCCGCGCCTGAGCGCTGCGTGGGATGTGGGCGGCCAAGGCAAGACAGTAGTTCGGGTCGGCTGGGGTATGTTCTACGATTCGTTCTCGCAAGACATGGTGCTCGGCCACCTGCCGTACGCGCCATTTTTCGATCCCGGACCGGCTTACAACAACTTCGGGCCATCGCCAATCCTCTCAACCGGCGCCGTCGGCGGTCCGATCATTGCGAACCAGCCGGTGTACGCTGCGACAACGAGCTGCAGCTACGAATGCGACGTATTCGGCTTCGATCGCAATATCAAGACGCCGTACATGGAAAATTACAACCTCAACATCCAGCAGCAGATTTCGAGCAAAGCCGTGGTCCAGATCAGCTATGTAGGATCACAGGGGCATCGCCTGTGGCGCTTTTTCGACATCAGCCAGCCCAGCGCGGCACAAATTAATGCGGTTGACACGACCTACAACTGCATCCTCGACTTCGGAGGCGGGTCTTCAGGATACGGGCCAGGCTGTGGTTCCGTACCCTTTGGCGCCAATCGTCCCCTGAACGGCAATCCTTATGGGGCCCTCTACGTGCTTCAGGAAAACTCCACGGGTAAGTCGAACTACAACGCCTTGCAGGCTAGCCTCCGCGTCACCGGCTGGCACGGCGTTAGTTCGATTCTGAACTACGTGTGGTCCAAGTCTCTGGATAACGCCAGCGATGGCGAAGACTTCGAACCCAACCAGGCTCAACCCAACGACAGCACGCAGCCCCAACTCGAATACGGGCCCTCCAGCTTCAACCTCCCGCAACGCCTGACCTGGAACTTCGCCTATGAGATCCCCAGTCACGGCACCAGCAAGCTGACCGGCGGATGGGGCATGAACAGCGTTCTCACTATGCAGAGCGGACAGCCGTTCCACTTCAACTACAACTTCGAAGACGATTACAGCGGCAGCGGCAACGCTTTCGACCGGCCGGATGTAGTTGGACCAATCGTCTATCACAAGGGCGATCCGTACAATTATGTGGATCTGAGTTCGTTTGCCATCCCTTGCACGGTCAATGTGACCACCGCCTCGGGTTTCGCCTCGGATTGCGCCCTTCCCTCGTCGGGTCTGTATAACCGGCATTTTGGCAATATGCGCCGCAACTCTCTGATCGGGCCGGACTTCAGAGAATGGAACTTCTCGTTCTACAAGAGGACGAACCTCACCGAGCGCCTGAACATGAAACTCGGGGTGGATATCTTCAATCTCGTCAATCACCCCAACTTCGCCAACCCGTTGCTGCCGGCGTTCATCGCCGATCCCGGTCTGCACGGCTTCCAGATCAAGGGCAATCGCGAAGTCGGTCACATGGTCAATCCCGGACAGGGAGCTCCCATCGTTAGCGCTACCGGCGACGTGGGCATCGGCAACCCGTTCATCGGCGGTGGAGGCCCACGTGGCATCCAGCTCTCGACCGTCTTCACGTTCTAGAGAGCTTCCCGTTCTGCCATCACAACGAAGCCCAAGGGATCGGCGAAAGCCGATCCCTTCGCGCGTGGAAGGACATTCCGTTCCGCCGGCAACAGCCATTTCGGCTGTCCGGCGGAACGAAGTCCTGATATCCCTCCCGATAAAATGAAAAAGGGTGCCCCACTTCTGGCCGGTTTTGCCAGAAGTGGGGTTTTTCGATACACGAAGCACTTTTCCACAGCCCGATGTGACATCTGACCTAGCCTTCCACAGCCTCCATATCGGATGATTCGCGCACGCGTCGGCGTGGCAATTTCGGATGCTATGGCCCTAAGTGCCTTGTTTTAAATATTTTGCCCGTAAGTGATTGTGTCCCATAGATTAAATCCGAAAATGACGCTAACTCGAACATTCCAATAGACCGCGGGGGGGAGGGGAGGGATAACTAGATAGTAAATTCGCGGCGAAAAGAGAAAATCCAGCCGCAGCCCGAAGAATCCCGAAAATTTATTTCCGGATGATCTTGCGGGCGAAAGAAAGGCGTCCCCCGATGGCTCAATGACCCGCTCATTCAATGACTCAATTCCCCAATTTCTCAATCCAAATTACAAAATTACCCGATTACGAAATTACAAAATCCTCCCGGCTGATTACCAAATCACGAAAATTCTCCCCGCCTTTCGTCACCTCGTCCCCCGATTACGCCGATGTTACCCTCGTCTCGTTGTCCTCCTCCCCAACTAGCTCTGTTCGGAGACTCTCCATGCGTCGCACTGCTTTTCGAAAGACTTGCGTCGTCGCCAGCCTCTCACTATGTTTCGCCGCGCCTCTGTTTGCGCATCACGTCAAGAAGGCGCAGACCCAGAACATGCCGATTACTACGTCATCGGCCAAGGCTCGCGAACTCTACGTCAAAGGCATGGAGGACTACGAGAATCTTTACCTCGAGCGCTGCAACGACGATTGGCGCGCCGCCGTGAAAGAGGATCCCAATCTTGCCGTCGCTTGGGCCTGGATCGCTTTCAACAGCTCCAATCCCGAAGAAGTCAGCGCCGCCCGCGACAAGGCCAAAGCCATCGCTCCCAAGCTTACGCCCGGCGAACAGTTGATGATCGCCTGGGTCTCCAAAGTACAGGAAGGCGACTACATCGGCGGAATCACCGCCATGAATGACATGCTCGAGATGTATCCCCGCGACAAGCACCTGCTCTATCTCGCAGGGAACTGGCTCATGGGAGAGAACGGAAACGATCAGGCCGAACGCTTCATGCTGAAGGCGCTCGCCATCGACAAGAATTTCCCGGCCGCGCTCAACGATCTCGCTTACGTCGAAGCCCGCAATCGCCAGTTCGACAAGGCATTCTCGGCGATGGATCGCTACGTCGTCCTGCTGCCGAATGAGCCCAATCCGCAGGATTCCTACGGAGAACTCAAGCGCATGGCTGGCGATTTCGACAGTTCGCTCGCACACTATCGCGCTGCGCTCAAGATCGATCCCGACTTCGTAACTTCACAGCTTGGTCTCGGCGATACGTATGCTCTGATGGGCAATCAGGAGCAGGCCCGCGTCGAGTACGACAAGGCCATTCGCTTCGCCCACAACGAAGCAGATCGCCTGACCTACAGCATGCAGAAGGCGATGACGTACGTCCGCGACGGAAACTATGCCGAAGCTGACAAGGAATACAACGAGATTGCGGAAACCGCGCACGCAAAAGCGCAGGGATTGCAGGAAGCGCAGGCCTATCGTCACCGCGCCGAATATCAGACTGACGACAACGTGTCGCTGAAGGATCTCAAGCTGGCCGAAGACGCGCTGCACCACCAGGCGGCGATTTCGCCTTCAGACCGCGATGAAGAGATGTCGCGCATTCTCCGCAATCGCGCCGTTCGCGCCGCGCGTTCAGGCAATCACGCACTCGCGGAAAAAACGATGCAGGAACTGGAAGCGATGGCCAATGGCACCCACAATCGCGTGATCCAAAGCTCCTACGAAGGAGCCGCTGGAACGCTCTTGATGGATCAGCAGAAATACGACGACGCCATCGCGCACCTTGAAGAAGATCAGGACAATCCGTTTACGCTCGAGTTGCTCGTGCAGGCCTACTACCAGACCTCGCAGACCGACAAACTACACGAGACGGAAGAGAAACTCCGCGGGACCAACGTCCCGACCATGGAGCAAGCTCTGGTAGTTCCCGCAGCCCGCACCAAGCGCCCGTTGATCTAGTCCCATTCTGGAATCCGGACTCGGGGAAAAAGAGGGCGAATCCTATTCCACCCATCCCTTTTGGTGTAGAGTATGTGGGCTGTTGAGCCACACATGAAATCGGACAACGAACGCCGCTCCGGAACCAGAATCGCAACCCGCGTTCCCACTCGTGTGCGCACGGCCGAGGGCATCGAGCATCCCGCGCAAACTCGCGACGTCAGCGCCAACGGCGTATTTCTGTACACCACCTCCAAAATGGAGAAGGGAAGCGACGTTGAACTGGTTCTAATCCTGCCGCCCGAACTGACCTCCGGCGAGAAATGCTGGGTTTGCTGCCAGGCCACTGTCGTTCGCGTCGAGGACGGTCCCGAATTCGGAGTCGCCGCCCAGATCCGCCGCATGGACATCCTGCCCGAAATGGCCATCTGACAAGGGTTTTAGGCCGGACCATGTCGGTTCCCGTTTCGGCCACCTAGCCAAGCAAAATTTCCCTTAAATGTACCTTCGGACCTCCGTGGAATAAGAATTCTCTGTTAATCTGTGAAAAAGAGCTTCCCATTGCATCGGCCCCGGTGCAATAATGGCGGCCCTAGAATTGCTCTGGCCAATTTCAGGTTCCCAGGCGGGCCCAGGTATATGTTCATTGAGAAACTCGTGGCCGGCGTCATCAAAGTGCAGACGCCGATCGGACCACGATACGTAATGCCATCATTCATACAGCGGATGTACCTGTTGTGGATGTTTCGCAACTTCCCCATCCTTCCTCACGCCGTGTTGAGCGGATGGCAACAGCGTCTCATCGACCGTATGTGCAGCGAGCAGAGCTTCGCCTCCATCGCGTACGCGGACGGCATGGACGAAGCACCAGTCATCGGCACCATCGAACACCGGCCACCCGTGGGAGTGCAACCGCTGCCGCCGCGTCGTCCCGCGACAGGCGACTCCGGCAGTTTGGCCGCAGAGGTTCGCCAGCGTTCCTGAACATTCGTGGTTGACGGCGACGCACGTGCGCCGAGGGTGCGTTGCAACACGCCTATCCGTAATTTTATTGGATGGTTCCGAATCCTCCCGCCGCGCGTCCCGCACGATAATTCGATGGATGCTATAATTTTTGTTTCGTCCTGCCGCACGACTTCCCACCGTGGGCGCGTAGCTCAATTGGCAGAGCAACTGACTCTTAATCAGTAGGTTGAAGGTTCGATTCCTTCCGCGCTCACCACCTTAACCCCTTCGAAGCCCAGTATTTTCGCGGTGTTTGAGGTTTTTTTCATTTTCTCGCCGTTGCACCGCCAGTCACAAAAAGTAACGCCAAGTAGCCTAGGGTCCCGAAAAATCCCCGAACTTTTTGCCGGGGGGGTCCCGAACTCCGCCACGTCACTGAACCGTATCCGTCGCCGGAGGCTCGCCGATCGACGGTCTGGTCACGGTCTTGGCCACCCGTTTGCGAGCGGCACGCCGGTCTCGCCGCTCATTCCGAACCTTCTTCTGGAATGCGTCCTTCATCGTCGGCGGCGTCGGATGGACGTACTTCCGCGTCGTCGTGATGTTGGCGTGTCCAGCGGCCCGCTGCAGAGTGAATGGATCCACTCCGGTAAGACCAAGATTTGTCAGTGCCGTATGCCGTGCACTGTGCACGCATGCGTCCCATGGCAAGTTCAGCACGGTCCGCATACGTTCTTGCTGTTGGATCAGCGTGAAAGCTGAGATTGGGCTGACACCGTCCTCCCGCGTAAACGCGAGATGAGACTTCGATTTCGCCATCCACGCCGTAAGGATTTCTTTGGCGCGAGTGGTGATCGGCAGGCTGCGTTTGCGGAATTCGGTCTTGCCTTTCCGGATTTGCAGATAACCGTAGTGCCCCCAGTCGTCAGCTTTCTCTGTCATATGGATATCCGCTTTGAGCAACTCGATGATCTCGCCCTCGCAGATACCGATTTCGCATGAGAACTGGACAAAGCTATTGAGCGGCTCCGGCGCCAGTTCGTCATACTTTTTTCGAAGCGCTTCCGTGAACACGAATGACCGTTCTCGTTCGCCCTTCAGTCGCGGGATCTCAGGCACAGTCTGGATAACCTTCCAGCGACGTGCCATACGAAGAGCTTTTCGTAAGGTAGCTCGCCACCGGTTCACCGTGGCGACGCTACAGGTGCGCTCTTCATCCCTTTCGCAGGTGCGTGCGAGCGCCCAAACTGTAAACCTCTGCACCAGCCGTTCGTCAACGTTATCGAGACGCGCCTCGGCGAGAGGCTCGTACTTCAACAACGAATCGAACGAATAGGTATAGAACTGCACGGTTTTCGGTTTGTCTGGTTTCTCCGCCTGGACTGCTGTGATGAAGTCCTCACGGAATGCTCGCAGCGTCGGCACGGGCTTCGGCTCTCCGATGCCTGCCTCGCCTTTCACCAACGCTGTGAATGCCGCGTTGGCGATTTTCAGCGCCTCACGCTCATTCGTCAGCTTTGTGCTTTTGTGGTACCGCTTTCCGTTGAGCACGAACTCGTAGTGCCAAAAGTTAGTGCGATTCGGCCTGTATATCCTCATTCCTCCTTCTTTCCAGAGTCAGAGCACCGCCATTCTAGTCGACAACCCTACTGAAGGGCATGGATGGTATTCCGCTCAATGAAATCCAGCAGCCGATCTGGGCGGAAGAGCACGCGGGCACCGACCTTTACGTAATCGATACGGCGGTGGAGGACGTGATCGCGAAGTGTCTTCGGGCTTATCCCGAGCACCTTAGCCGCTCTTGGGATGTCGAGTAGGCCCTCAAGCTTCTGCCCGCTCGACATGGATGTTTCGGGAGTAGTAGGACTTGGCTGGGTTGACATAAAGTCCTCGGGGTCGTGGAAACTTTGTGGTCCGCGACGGACGCACCAGGCTTGCGGCACGCCCGCCCAGCGCACTGGAGTAAGCCGGGGCGTTGCGGCCGCTAGCCGGAGAGCGTGATTTGAGTTTTTCTAGCCGGAAGGGAGATTTTGGTCAAACGGACCGTGTTTTCCGGTCTGTAACTGACCTTGAGGGAGAAGATTATTCTGTGGATGTTCTTGTTGCGGCCTAGGTTACGTTTCCCACGTCTTCTGCTGGCCGGCCTAGGATCTGTTCACCACCCACACTGCGTACAACTGGGAATTGCTCAGGCGTTCGCATGTGCTAAGAGGCGGTGACGACGAGACGACGCGTTGGTTCGGAACGGCTACACCCCACCAGCACTAGGATCTTCGCCCAGTTGCTGGTATCAACGGCGACACCGATGGCACTACTACTCGCCAACACCAGTTCCGAGAGCAAAATAACTCGTCCCAATGGTCTGCTTTTTCCCTATCAATTGCGGGAGAAGATTGATTTGTACCTGTCCCAGTAGGCGTACCCCAAATAAGCGGTCAGCACAAAGACAATCGCACCAAGCCATAAGAATGAGGGCATCAACCGGGCGTTGACTATTAGAATTCCTACAACATCGGGCGCAAGGAATAATGTTGCTAATGCCGGGAAGATACCAACCAGCAACATGAACCCTGCAACGATCTCAGTAACCTTCACCATCTGGAAAATGCCTGAAGCCCAAAATACCTGCGTGAAGGCGACCATCTGGGGCGGTACGCCTTGGGTTGACTTGCCCATCAGCAGCCCGCTGATGCCGCTTGCGAGCATGATCAGGCCCAGCAATATTCGGACTGAAATCACCAGATAACGGTTGCGTAAATTCATACCCCTCGGACCATCGACGCTCCGGGCAATTCTTCGTCCGAGAATTAGGAAGCAAATCTCCTCCCAATCTACACGATTTCTGACATTGCTGGACCATTACAGAGCATGTTGGAATCAAAGCACTGGGAATGAGAAGTCCTCGTGCGTTGCCACTTCCCGCTAGATGCGCTTGCCGCCATCAACTCCGAACCGTTCGGCAACCTGGAAGCTACAATTTCTCTGGGCTCGTCAACAACAATCAGTTCGCTCTGCGGTGATCGAATTCCGGAAGATCCTCTGAGACCGCTAGGACACAAGGTTGGCCATCAAAGTGGATTCTGTCCGCCGAGTAGACGGTAAGTTTAATCTCTCCCGATTTCGTTCGAAGCCAAGTGATCCTGTTTCGCACGGCCACTCCTTGCCGCAATTGCTCTGTCATGAACATCCGGTCTGCCGGATCGCACCACATGTGGAGTTCGTGGACCGTCCGTCCCAGCACTTCCGCTCTTGAATAACCATATCGCCGCTCAAAGGCTGCGTTGACATCGACAAACCTGCCCTCCCGCAGGGTTGTGATTGTGAATGGAATCGGGCTGGAGCGGTAAACCTTCTCAAACCTATCGCCGGAACCCGGGAGGTCTCCCTGTACCTCGGCCAACGCAGTTTCCGCCTCCTGGAGATCGACCAAGCGTTTTTGCAATTCAGACCCATACATGTCAGCCGTTGAGTAGAGACGGGCGTTTTGAATCGCCGCCGCGGCAGGAATTGAAAGCAGTTCCGCTCGTCTCAAGTGATCTTGTGTGTAGCGGTTCGGATCGCTATGTCCGATCGAGAGAAACCCCAGATATTCATCGGATGCCTTGAGTGGGACCGAGAGCCAGGAACGCAGGTGCGCATGGCCGTTGAAGGTTTGCCAGTCTTTTTCTCCGCTTGTGTCAGGAAGAAGGACACTCTTTTGTTCTTCGAGGACCCTTTTCAAGAATGGACATTCATCGGCAATGAGGGTCAGCGGATGTCCCGGGCGATATTTTGGTGAGGCTTTCGGCGCCTCCGGTATTTCTCTTTCTCCGAGTGCCAATAAGTGAGGACCGCCTTCAGGCACGATTACGCGAGCTATCGTGTAGGGGACTAGTTCCTCCAAAGAGCGCAGCAATGCCTCCATCACTGAATCCATATGGAGATCTTGCGTCAGGGATAGGGTCGCCTTGCGCAATGCATCGGCTTCGGCTCGTGCCGCTTCCGCGATCCCTAAG
>DASYZZ010000028.1:0-35450 GCA_035945695.1 Candidatus Sulfotelmatobacter sp.
CGCCGCCGCACTCGACCCATGGTGTGCTTCGTGAACGTAGAAAGCGTGGATCGCATCATCTACTCCATTTTCCAGAGATTCAACCTGGAATGGAAAACCCGCACCCTCAACCTATTTACACAAGCAGCTTGACGTCACCCCATGTTGCAGCGGGCGCCGTTGCATTTACGAACTACGCCCCGTCCCGACAAGATTAGCGCTATCATCCTCTTCACCCGAGGATCCTACATGACAGAGGAAAACAAGAACCCCGCCCATCCCGAAACTCAGCCCGCCGCACGGAATCTCAGCCGCCGCAACTTTCTGGAACGCGCCTCGACCGCACTGGCTCTGACTGCCAGTGCTCCCATACTCGCCTCAGCCCAGCAAACTCGCGATCAGAGCGGCGACAATCACAAAGGACAGAACGAGACGCAGCCCGGCCCCGTCAATCGCACGCTCGACCAGTCCGAACCGGACTCCGCCTTTCCCCCCACCACCGACGCCGGGGGTCAGCCTCCCTTCAAGTATCCCTTTAGCTATGCCCACAAGCGCATCGAGGCTGGCGGCTGGACACGCCAGGTAACGGTCCGCGAGCTTCCGATTTCCAAGAAAGTCGCCGGCGTCGAGATGCGCCTCATCAGCGGCGGCGTTCGCGAACTCCACTGGCATGTCGGTGCAGAGTGGGCCTTTATGACCGCCGGCAAAGCTCGCATTACGGCCGTCGATCAACATGGCAACGGCTTTGTCGAGGACGTCAGCGAAGGCGACCTCTGGCTCTTTCCCGGAGGCATTCCGCACTCCATCCAGGGACTCGGGCCCGACGGATGCCAGTTCATCCTCGTCTTCGATGACGGCAACTTCAACGAATTCGAAACCTTCCTGCTCACCGACTGGATGCACCATACCCCGAACGAAGTCCTCGCCAAAAATTTCAACGTGCCCGCCTCTACTTTCGACAACGTTCCGAAGCACGAGCTCTTCATCTTTCCCCGCGACCTGCCCGGCCCGCTCTCCGAAGAAAAAACCGAAGTCTCGGAAGGCTCGGGGCCGGTCCCGAACTCGTTTGCATTCTTTGCCAGCCACATGAAACCGACAAAAGTCACCGCCGGTGGCAGCGTCAAAATCATCGACCGCAAGAATTTCCCGGCCACGAACATCGCCGCCGCTATCGTCAGCGTCAAGCCCGGAGGCATGCGCGAACTGCATTGGCATCCCAACGAAGATGAATGGCAGTACTACGTAAAAGGCGATGCGCGCATGACCGTCTTCTCCGCCGGAGGACGCGCCCGCACCATGGACTTTCATCCCAGCGACGTCGGTTACATCGAGCGATCGAAACCGCACTACATCGAGAATATCGGCGACACCGAATTGCTGTTCCTCGAAGTCTTCCCTACCCCCGACTATCAGGACATCTCGCTCGCCGAATGGCTGGCACACACGCCGTCCCACCTGGTAAATCAACACATCGCCACAGGAGAAGATTTCCTGCGCAAGATCCCAAAGAAAGAAACGGTAATTACGCCGCTGTAGCCAAAGAGAAATGACAGAAGAAAGAGAATGAAGAGGGTGCCCCACTTCTGGCTGGTTTTGCCAGAAGTGGGGGTTTTCTCCGAGTGAAGAACTACAATCCAACCCTAATGTGTCTTCCGATCACACCCAGGGCTGTCCCCGTAGTAAGCGTTGCCCTTGTAATCGAGTTCCTTCAATCCATCGGCCGATGTGTAATATCCGCGAATCGCTTCTCCCCGCGCAAGCTCGAACCACTTGTGAACGGCAGTCCCAGCCTGTGCCGTGCTCGCCGTCGTCACAAGCGCGACCTGCTCGACGGATGCAAGCTGCAGGAAATCGCGTCCATACAATCTCTGGGAAAGGTCCCGCAAAGCGCGCAATCCCACACGGGCCGTCGCCTGCTGATTCGCATCCTCCAATTCGCGCACGGCTTCTTCCCCGTAATAGGCAACCGCTAAAATGCGATGCAACGGATCAAGTTGCCGCGCAGCCGTGCGCACTCCCTCGGACGAAGACAACCACAAATCAAACCACTGCACAGCCTGAGATAGCGCAGCCGGATCCACCTGGCCCAGAAGAATTTCCACAAACCGCGTGACGAGCGGAAACTCCTCAGCTGAGAAGAACTGTGGCCGGTACGGCCCTGAACTAAGTTGAACGTATTCCGTCTCGCTCCCCACGGGCGGACTCCACTTGCTGCCTCCGCTGCTCAGCGCGTGAACAAGATGATCCTGCGAAGGATCGTACAGCCCCGGAGGAAGCACCGCCCGCTGCGCCGCCGCAAGCTCCGTCGCGAACTCCGGCACAATCCCGCTCACGCCCGCGAGCGCGACCAACTCGCTGAGGCATAGCAGCCACTGTCGCCGTGTGAGCTCGCCTGCCGTGGCGTCGCGCGAATCGTCACTCACGCACCCTCCTCATAATTCTCCAGCCCGGAACGACCGCGCAATGTGCTCTCCGGCGCGCGCGGAAATTGCCATGATCGTCAGCGTCGGCTCATAGCAGCCCTGCGTCGTAAACACTGCGCCGTCGGTGACGAACACATTCGGAGCATCATGCACCTTGCAGTTCCGGTCGACCACGCTCTTCCGCGGATCCGCTCCCATGCGGGCCGTTCCGCATTCGTGAATGTTCTTGCCAAAAATGCTGAGCTCTTTTTTCGGGGGCGTCACATTGGTGAGCTTCATCTCGTCGAGAATCGCGCTGACATCATCGAGCATAGCCGCAGCCATGGCGCGGTCGTTTTCTCCATAGCTCGCGCTGATATGCAGCGCCGGAATTCCCCACGCATCTTTCTTCTCCCGATCGAGCGCAACAAAGTTGTCGAACCGCGGCAGGCACTCTCCCTGCGCCTCGATGGCAAAGCTGTACGGAATGTCCTCCCGCACGCGCTTCCGCCACGCGTCGCCAAACTCCGGCAGCAAAAAAGCGTGGCCATAAAGTTCCTGGCTGCCATCGCCGTCAAATCGATAGCCGCGGACGAATTTCGAATTGCGGTCTTTGGCCGTGCTCGTCGCCGTGTTGACGTACTTCGGAATCAGAAATCCGCACGGACGCCCCACAGGCTCGCGCTTCGACGAACGCAAATCTGCCATCAGCCCGCCGCCATCTTCGATCGTGAAGTGATCCATCAGGTAGTGTCCGACAACGCCGTTCGAATTCCCCACGCCCTGCGGATGCGCCGCCGACTTCGAGTTCAGCAGGATGCGCGTGGATTCCAGCGCTCCCGCCGCGACCACGACGGCCCTCGCATTGACCTCGCGATGTTCCCGCGAGACGCGATCGATGTAGTGCACGCCCTTCGCGCGACCCGCAGCATCGACGATCAGGTCGCTGACAACGGCGTCGCTGACCAGCGTGAACCTGCCCGTGCGCGCAGCCGCCGGAAGCGTCACCGATGGGCTGTTGAAGTATGACGCCGTGAAGCATCCGCGCTGGCACTGATCGCAGTAGTGGCACGCGGGACGCCCGCGATGATCCACCGTCAGATTTGCGACGCGGTCGGGCATCACGCGCCAGCCAAACTTCCGCGCAATGACCTCCCTCGCCTTCACCGCCCCGCACGAGAGATTCATCGGCGGCAGGAACTTCCCGTCGGGCATCTGCGGCAGTCCTTCACGCGATCCGCTGACCCCGATGTAGCTCTCCACCAGGTCGTAGTACGGTTCGACTTCGTGGTAGCTGATGGGCCAGTCTTCGCCGTAACCGTCGCGGCTGGCAGCCTTAAATTCATTGTCGGTGAAGCGGTAGCTCTCGCGCGCCCAGCAGAAAGTCTTGCCTCCGATCTGGCGGCCGCGAATCCACATGAACGGTTTATCGGCCGGAAACGTGTACGGATGCTCCAGATCGTTGACGAAGAATTGATGGCTGTATTCGTCGCAGGCATAGCAGAGTCGCTGCACAGGCTGCGTTTCGAGCAGGCGCTGCTGATTTCCGAATCCGCGAAATTTCAGCTGATACGGCCAGATGTGTTCGGTGAAGTCGCGCGTCGGAACCCGCGGCGGACCCGCCTCAAGCATGACCACGCTGACTCCGCGTTCGGTGAGTTCTTTGGCGACCCATCCGCCGCTGGCCCCGGAGCCAATGACGAGCACTTCGAAAGGTTTCTGCGCAGCCACGAGGTGGACAGTTTAGCAAAGCGGAAGCTACTTTCAACGCAGAGGACGCCGAGTACGCAGAGTTTGTAAAGGAAACAACCTTAATAGCTGGCTTACCGAATCTCACCCTGCGCTTCTGCTGAGGGCACGATATTTCCGCAGCAACTCATATAGCACCACGCCGCCCGCAGTCGCGACATTCAGCGACTCTTTCGAACCCATCATCGGAATGCGCACATGCGCGTCGGCCATCTCCAGCAGCTCCGGACGCAGGCCTTCCACTTCATTCCCAAAAGCCACGCAGACTGGAAACCGCGGCTGCCACTCAAACAAGTCGACGGCATGCGCGCTGGTCTCAATGGCGGCCAGTTGAAATCCGGCGCGCCGCAGGCCCTCGGCCATGTGGACTGCGTCCCAATCATGCTCCCACGGGACTGTCTCCTCGGCCCCCAGCGCCGTCTTAGAAATCGCCTTCTTCGGCGGATGCGCCGTAATCCCGCACAGACACAGCTTCTCCAGCCCAACCCCATCGCCCGCCCGAAAAAACGCCCCGACGTTATACATGCTGCGAACGTTGTCGAGCAGAACGGCAACGGGCAGGCGGTGATCGATTCCGGTGGTCGCCATCAGTCTCGCAGCAACTCTTCAACCGTTTTCATGGGAATAAATAACCTGCTGGCGTGCTCTGGCAGATCAATGAAGCCATAACTTTTGTAGAAGCTCCTGGCTCGCTCGTCCTTTGAGTCCACCACGATTGCCATGGATGCAACACTCCAGCTGTGATCTAAAGCTTTTTTCAACGCATCCATGAGAAGCATCTCGCCGAGCCCTGCACCTTTGAATTCCCCGCTTCGCGCCAAGCGTCCCAAAAGCGTCGCCGGCAACTTGTCGTATTTGGGGAGGCGCAGATTTCGTACGAGTTCCTCCGGCAAATCTCCCGCATTGATTGCGTACTGCGACAGTGTGTAATAACCGGCAATAGTCTTCCCGTCCGGCGTAAGCACATATACGGCGGCAACTCTTTTGCGGATATCCTGACCTGCCTGCTGCTTAAGGTAGGTATTGAGGCGTTCGTGCTCGCAAGAAAAAGCCGCTCGGTCATGTCTCGCACCGAGCGGCTCGAATCTGAATTTGTTGCCTGGCAAAGTCGCCAATTAGGCGAACTCCTGTTTGTAGCGGCGAGCAGCCGCCTTCGCCCGTTCATTCGGTTTAGGAGGATTCAACAGCGCCTCAATGAATATCTTTCGGGATTTCTCTGCGAGCGTGAGCGACTCATATTCACGGATCGTGTTTACGGCCGCCTCTTTTACAGCCATGCGCACGAAATCGGAATAAGATGTGCCGCGCAAATTAGCGGCGGCTTCGATGAGTTCTTTCTCCTCGCGCGTCACCCGCGCGTCCAAACGCTCATCCCTCTTGGGTGTAGGTGCTGTCGCCATGATTTCCTCAACGAACATTGTACGGCAATTTGCCACACATGTCTATTTTCTCGATAATTTGACCCTGGCGGGTGTCAGCGGCCCTAGTAACTATTGCGTCAACGTGAAGTTGACCTGCACCTGCGTGTCGACCTGCGTCGGTTTTTCATTCAGCAGATACGGTTTGTACTTCCACTGACGAACGGCTTCGATGGCAGCAGGAGCAAGCAGCGGATGTCCGCTGATCAGATCTACGTGTTCAACATTTCCTTCTTTGTCGATCATGACATGCAACAGCACGGTACCCTCGACGTGCTCCTCACGAGCTTCCTCCGGATACATTGGCGCGATCTTCCTGACGATCAGGCCCGAGGCCACTCCGGAGGAAATGCGGACTCGCAGAGGAACAGTAGTGTCCTGCTTCGGTTCCTCGGTCGACGGCACCATCGAGCCGATTTGTCCAGGCTTGATACCGCCGGGGTTATCGCCGACAACGCCTTGCGGCGGAGGATTATCCGCTAGCGTGGAACTCACCGTCGTCTTGAAGGTCACGTTCACTGTGGTCTCGACTTCGACGGCCTTACCATCGACTAGATAAGGCTGATATTCGTACCGCTTCACTGCCTCGATCATGGCCGCCCCCAGCACGGGATCTCCGCTGGTCTGCTCGATGCTCGTCGGGTGCCCGGACGTGTCGACCACGAGTTTCACCTGCACAGATCCATTGGGGCGCACTCCAGGGGGAAACTTGGGCGACGCCCGTTTCACGAGATGCTTCTGCATGACCTCCGGTGGGACGCTCACACGATCCGGCTTGGCCTGGCCGGCGGCGAAAACGGCACAAATAATTGTGAACGAAAGGAGCAGTGCAGTGCGGCGCATGAGAGCCTCCCAGTCCGCAGGATTGTAACGCTATAAGCGTTCAACGAACCGCGTAATCGCGCGCAGCGCGGCCTGCGCCTGGTCGCGCTGCGGGGAATGCCGGCAATTCTCTAACGCCAGCACCTCAACCGGCCCGCTGCTCTGCCTCCGAATCGCTTCCACTTGCGCCATTGTCCCGTACTGATCGTCCAGTCCCTGAATCACGAGCGTCGGGCAAGTAATGCGTGGCAGATATTCCTCAATATTCCAGCGGCGAAACTCGGGATGCAGCCAGATATTGTTCCATCCCCAGAACGTGCGGGCGGCATTGCGGTGATGGCGCGCAAGCTTTTCTGGCAGATTCGTCGTCTCGAACTTCGTCTTGGCTTCGGCGATGCTCGCAACGCTCAGCTCTTCGACGAATACGTGCGGCGCTAGCAGAACGAGTCCTCGAATACGGTCATGTGATCCCGCGTAGATCACCGCGATCGATGCTCCGTCGCTATGCCCGATCAGGATTGGATTCTCGATCTCAAGCTGCCCCAGCAACTCCGGCAGCACCTCGAGCCCTTCATGGTGCATGTACGTCACCGGACGGGCTTCCGTCAGCACGTCCGACTGCCCCGAGCCGTAGCGCGAGTAGACGGTCACCTGAGATCCAGTCTCGGCGGCGACCCGCGCCGGAAAATCCTTCCAGTGCGAGACCGAGCCGAGGCCTTCATGCAGAAAAACCAGCTCGGGAGCTTCCGAATTGCGCGCATCAATGCGTAGAACTTCGAGCCGCCGCCCCTCGACCGTGATATGAAAGTGACGTGCTGATGGATGAACCTGGGGCATGGTTTGCTTGCTGAGACGCTGCATCGAACGCTTAAGATATCGTAAGCTATATAAGGTTAAGAGGAGATATGCGCTGCAGCCGATGCGGCAATGACAATCCGGGGGACAACCGCTTTTGCGGAATGTGCGGAGCGACCCTGCTCGTCCCGCCTCCGCCCGCTCCTGTGAAAGTTCCGGAGACCGCCACGCAGAGGGCTGCGAGCGGCGGTGCCGATATTCCTGCCGCGCCGGTGGTCACCGCCGCGCGCCCGCCCGAACCGCCTCCGCCGCCGCGGTCAGTCGAAACTCCACGTCCGCCCACTCCTGTGCATGACGATCCTCCTTCGATCAGCGGACCGTCATTTCTCGGACTAAATGATCCTCCGCCGCGCAAGCGCGCCAGCCTGAGCGCCGACCCGCATCACGATTCCAGTTCCGGGAACCTCGATTACCTGCTCGAAGACGAAGAAGAACCGCATCACGGAGGCGCCGGAAAATACATTCTGATTCTAATTGCTCTCGCGCTCGCCGTGGGATTCGGCTATTTGCGCTGGAAAAGCGGCGGATTCGCCTGGCTGAATCCGAGCGCAAGCAAACCGGCCGCGACGCAGGCTCCAAACCCGACGGATACGAACGCGGCTCCGAGCGAAACAGCGGCATCTCCGGCGAATACGCCTGAAGCGCAGAATCCCGCAAGCACTCCCGCGATTACCCCCGTCGAACCGGCGCCGGCAAACGGAAATGCCGCGCCTGTGAATGCTGCGCCTGCAAGCACAACTCCTTCGGCGAACGGACCGGCTCCCAGTGCCCCCGCCCCGAACGCTGCGGCGAACAACACAACCCCTTCCGCCGCCACGGTCAAGCCCAGCGATTCCGGCAATGCCGCGGCAAGCAGTCCGAAGGACTCAACAGACGAGAGCGCGGCCAATGATGAAGCCGCCGCCCCGTCGAAGCCCGCGGAGAAGCCGAAACCTGCAGCCAATGTCGCGCACGAGAAGCCCGCGGCAGCCATAGCGCCGCCGAAGCCGGTGGATACCGTAGCGGACGCTCAGAGATATCTTTATGGCAAAGGCGTCCCGCAGAATTGCGACCGCGGCTTGCGGCTTCTGAAGCCCGCTGCGAATGCCTCGAACCCTAAGGCGATGATCGAGATGGGAGCCCTCTATTCGGCGGGACTGTGCACGCCCCGCGATCTGCCAACAGCGTATCGATGGTTCGCACTGGCTCTCAGGAAAGATCCTGACAATCAATCCGTGCAGACGGACCTGCAAAAGCTCTGGGGCGAGATGACGCAACCCGAACGGCAACTGGCGATCCGGCTCACGCAGTAAAAATGCTTTCAACGCAGAGGATGCGGAGGCGCAGCGGATTCAGGGCTGTTTGGTCTGTGCTTGAATTAGGAAGCCCGTCAGTGCCGCGGCGATTTTATCCTTGAATTCCTTCTGAGTCCTCCGCGCCCTCTGCGTTGAGAGTTCTTAAGCCTCTTCCTGCTCCTTCAATTTTGCGATCACGCTGAAATCTTCCAGCGTCGTCGTGTCGCCCTTGACTTCCCCGTGAGTGGCGAGCTCTCGCAGAAGCCGCCGCATAATTTTTCCGCTGCGCGTCTTGGGAAGCGTATCGGTAAAGCGAATATCGTCCGGCTTCGCCAACGCTCCAATCTCTTTCGCGACCCACTTCCGCAGTTCTTCTTTTAGTTCGTGCGTAGGCTGTCTTCCCTGCTCCAGCGTGACGAAGGCCGAGATCGCCTGCCCTTTCAGGTCATCCGGACGCCCCACAACTGCTGCCTCCGCGACAGCATCATGCGCCACCAGCGCGCTCTCCACTTCCATTGTGCTCAGCCGGTGTCCGCTGACGTTGAGCACGTCATCGACGCGGCCCATGATCCAGAAATATCCGTCTTTATCTTTGCGCGCGCCATCGCCAGTGAAGTACATGCCGGGAATCTGCGACCAGTAATTCTTCACGTAGCGGTCGGGATCGCCATACACCGTCCGCAGCATCGAAGGCCACGGACGCTTGATCACCAGGAATCCGCCCGAGCCATCCGGAACCGGCTTGCCATCCATAGTCACGATTTCCGCGACCACACCAGGAAACGGCCGCGTCGCCGATCCCGGCTTCGTCGCAATCGCGCCGGGCAGCGGCGACAGCATGATCCCGCCCGTCTCCGTCTGCCACCACGTATCGACGATTGGACAACGATTCCCGCCGATCGTTTCGCGATACCACATCCACGCCTCAGGATTAATCGGCTCGCCGACTGTGCCCAGCAAACGCAGGCTCGACATGTCGTGCTTCTTCGGCCATTCGTCGCCCCACTTGATAAATGTGCGGATTGCCGTGGGCGCCGTGTAAAACACGTTCACTTTGTGCCGCGCGATGATCGACCAGAAACGATCCGGCTCCGGAAAATTCGGAGCCCCTTCATACATCAGGCTGGTCGCGCCATTCTGCAGCGGACCGTAGACGATGTAACTGTGCCCCGTCACCCACCCGATATCGGCCGTGCACCAGTACGTATCTTCTTCCTTCAGGTCGAACACCCACTTCGTCGTGATATACGTTCCGACGGAATATCCTCCGGTCGTGTGCACGACGCCCTTCGGCTTCCCTGTCGTGCCCGACGTATAAAGAATGTAGAGCGGATGCTCCGCGTCGAGCGGCTCGGCCGGACACACATCCGAAGCCTTCGCCATCAGCTCATGCCACCAGTGATCGCGTCCGGCCTGCATGTTGATGGGAGTTCCCGTGCGCTTGTAGACGACCACGTGCTTCACGCTCGGACACGACTTCAGCGCTTCCTCCACGGCCGGAAAAAGTTTGACCTCCGAGCCCCGCCGGTACGATCCATCCTGCGTAATCACCGCCGATGCCTGCGAGTCGTGAATTCGATCGATCAGCGCGTTCGAAGAAAATCCGCCGAACACAACCGTATGCGGCGCTCCGATCCGCGCGCACGCGAGCATCGCAATCGGCAACTCGGGCGTCATTCCCATGTAAATCGCAACGCGGTCCCCTTTTTTCACGCCCAACGACTTCAGCACATTCGCGAACTTCTGCACCTCGCGATGCAGCATCTGATACGTCAGCACGCGCACTTCGCCCGGCTCGCTCTCCCAGATAATCGCCGCTTTATTCTTGCGCGCGGTAGCAACGTGCCGGTCGAGGCAGTTGTACGACAGATTGATCTGGCCTCCGACAAACCATTTCGCCCACGGACAATTCCACTCGAGAACTTTCTCCCAGGGCTTGAACCAGTGAAGTTCGCTGGCGATGCCCGACCAGAATTTATCGGGATTGTCGACTGATTCCTTGTAGAGCCGCTCGTATTCCGCAAGGCTCTGGATGTGCGCGGCGCTGCTGAACTCTGCGGGCGGCTCAAACTTGCGCTGCTCCTGCAGGATGGAATCAATGCTGGTGGACTGATTGTCGACAACAGCTTTGTCGGCCATGAGCAACCTCGAACTGAAAGGAATTGGACTACCGCCCGCGGGCACAAATTGCGAAGTTAATTCTACACAGGAAGGCAAATACCTAACGTGGTTGCCCCACCCTTGTCGCGTTTTGTGCGACAGGGTGGGCATGCCGTCCGTCCAGAGCAAAGGCTGCTCCGTCGTGGAAAAATCCCAATACCCGCGATTCGAATTCCCGCGGCGCGACCGCGATCGCCCCGCAATGATCTGCTCCCGGAACTTCCCAAAAAACCGCCTGCGGATCGTGCTGACGAATCAGCCTCGAATGCCGCACCGGAATATTGCTGTCGATCGCCCCATGAATCAGCAGCACCGGAACGCGCGAGTGTGCCACGGCATCTTCCGGCGAGAGCCGGGTCATGTCGAGCCCGTACTTGCACCGCGCCCGCAGAAACGCGCTCTCAACAATGGGACGAAAGATCGTGCGCCCGATCCACGGACCGAGATGAAATGGCTGTCCCATGCGGTCGTAAGCGATCTCGCGAAAGGTTGCAAACGACGATTCCGCGACAACGGCGCAAAACGGCGTCGCGACGGCAAGCGATTGCAGCAGTTCCGCCGCGCCCATCGATTCGGCCAATCCGTAGACGCAGCGCGGATGAATCCGAGCGGATAGATCGCTCACCCACTGATGGATATCATTGCGCTCGAGCAGTCCGTACGTGACAATCACGCCTCCGCTCTCGCCATGACCGCGGGCATCGGGCATAAGAATCGTGAATCCGTGCGAGAGAAGAAGTTCGGCGTATCCCTCCATGCCGATCCGATTATCCGCGAGGCCATGAAGCACGACCGCGGCGTCACCATTGGGGTGCGTCGGACGGACCAGCCAAGCTCGAAGCAACGCGCCATCCGGCGTGGTGATCGAGATATCTTCAACCGAGCCACCCAGAGAAGCAGCGGATTTCGTGAAGGCAGCGATCTCCGCCTGCGTCAGCGGACGCCGCGCGGGATGCAGCACAGCATCGGCCAGAAAGATTCCCGCCCCGCCGCACAGCGCGAGATAAAACGCCAACGCAACGAAAAGCCGGCGCAACCGGCGACGTAAGCGCATCGTGCATGAAGATACGCCTGAAACCGCCCGCCAGTTCCCCTCATCGACAGGCATCAGAATTGAATGCGTCATCCCGACCGCAGCCGCTCTTCAGGCGGAAGGAGGGATCTGGCGTGCAGCTTACTAAGTGCGGTTGCCCCAGCCTTCCCGCGTTTTGTGCGGGAGGCTGGGCCTCGGCACAGATATAAGGGAAAGATAATCCTCCGCGCCTGAACTTCCCGCCCGATCCGGCCGATCTCCTTCAGTTGAGTCCATCTCCGTCTACGCTGAAGTCTCGCTCGACTCGCAAGGCAGCCTCCCGCCGGAAAGGAACTTCCATGCTCAAAATTAAAGTCGGCTTCGTCCTCGCAGCAATCGCACTGCTAACCGCCTGTGGCGGCATAAGCACCGGCTCCATTGGAGGCTCTAACAATCCTCTGGGACCGGCGCCCGACACGATCTCCGGCACGGTGACATTCAACGGCGCGCCACTCGCCGGAGCCACCGTCACCGACTTCATCACCAACACCAACTCCGTCTTCCAGACCGCAACCACCGACGCGAACGGCCGCTACACTTTCACCGGAATGAAGACCACCGGCAACGTCCCCGGCGAATACCAGATCTTCGTCAACAAGCCCGGATACGGTTTCTATCCCTCAGTCGCCAGCGGAGCCAAAGTCACCCGCGCCGACTATACCGGACAGTTTCTGGGCAACGGCGTCACCGACATCGCTATTTATTTCACCGTCATCGATTTCGTCGCGCTGCCGGATGGATCGGTCACTGGCGCTAACTTCGCGGCCTACGACGGGACGAATCCTCTCGTGACTCTCGCGGCCACGGGCCAGCAGACCAGTTACGCCGCAGGCGACGACGCTTCCCTGCACCGCGGCGCCCCATGGAACGCCGCCACCCGCTTTACCGACAATCAGGACGGCACCGTCACCGACTCGCTCACCGCCCTCGTATGGCTGAAGGATGCCGGATGTTTCGGCCCCACCGCCTGGGCCGATGCAATCGCCGAAGTGAATCAACTCGCCAGCGGCTCCTGCGGATTGATCGACGGCTCCACCGCCGGCCAGTGGCGCATGCCCAACCTTAACGAACTCGAAAGCCTGATCGACGCGTCGCAAGTCAATCCCGCGCTGCCTCTGGGCAATCCTTTTCTCAACGTCTCTCCAGCCGTCTATTGGTCTTCGACCAGCTATTTCGGCGGACAAAACGGATCGCCCCAGGCTTGGACCATCCGCCTCGGCGACGGGCGCTACATGAACGACTCCAACGCCAACGTGAAAGCCGCTGCCAACAACTCGGTCTGGGCCGTCAAAGGCTCCGGCACAACTGGCTCGATCCAACTCGCCTCGACCGGATTCTACGTTTCCTATATCGCCGGCGACGACGGCACCTACCAGACCGGCATTCCGCTGACCTCTCCGCGTTTCCTCGACAATGCCAACGGCACCATCACCGACACCATGACCGGACTCGTCTGGCTGAAGCGCGCCGACTGCATCAGCGGACAATGGTCCGACGCAGTCACCACCGTCAACACTCTGGCCAACGGACAATGCGGACTCTCCGACGGCTCGCAAGCCGGCCAATGGCGCATGCCCAACCGCAACGAACTCCTAAGCCTCTCCGATCGCATGGAGACCAACCACGCCGACTACTTCAACTCGACGTACATCTGGCGCAGCAACGGCGCGCTCTATCAGTCTCCGATCTTCACCAACTTCCAGGTCGCGCACTATTACTGGACCTCAACCACCGACGCCGCCGATCCCACCGCAGCATGGACCGTCTACAGCTGCGACTATGGTGTCTACGACATCGGCAAAACAAATATCGGATACACCTTAGCCGTGCGTTAAAACCAATATGGGTGCCCCACACAACGCGATTTTCGTTGTGTGGGATTTCCTCACTCTCCTGCCTTCCCCACAAATCACGCTCTCCCAGCACCGCAGCCCACGATTCCGCGTTTTAGTGGATAATCTTCACTGTAGCCCCCCCCCGAAACCAGCAGGCCTTCGCACGGAGTAAGTCTTCGATGGTACAGCGCAGTTGGATGTTGCGTCTCGGACCACGGCAGCGTT
Organism: Candidatus Sulfotelmatobacter sp.; assembly: GCA_035945695.1. Classification (GTDB taxonomy): domain Bacteria; phylum Acidobacteriota; class Terriglobia; order Terriglobales; family Acidobacteriaceae; genus Sulfotelmatobacter. The sequence continues at coordinate 13,792 of DASYZZ010000028.1, forward strand.
CAAGCTCGCCCTGCCTTATCGTTTTTCTTCTTATGATCGCGGCCGCCGGCTCAGGCGCTCAAACCCCTCAAGCTCCAGCGCCCACGACTCCCGCTCCCACGCCGGCGATTCAAGTCGATCTCTCTTCCATCGGATATCGCGTGCCTCCATTGATGGAGCGAATGTCTGAAGAGGAGACCAGCGTCTCGCTGAACTTCGTCGATGCCGATCATGCACTGCTCACATTTGATCCCAAGAAGATGTTCAAACGCCTTCCTCAGTGCACGGCCGCGCATCAGGATCGTCTGATGCACGCTGTCATCCTCGAGTTCCGCAGCGGCAAAGTCGTCACGCAGGCCGACTGGTATCTCCACGATCATCGTCCTTATTTATGGCCGTTCGGCCCCGGCAAATTCCTGCTGCGAAGGGCGAATGATCTTTATGTCGTAGATTCCAGCCTTCACCAGAAGCTGCTCTGGACTTCGCCGAAGGATCTGCTCTGGGTTTCCGTGACTCCTACCGGAAACCAGATCATCGTCGAAACCGCCCAAGAGCCCGAAGCTGTTCCCAAACCCACGCCGGCCAACTCCCCAGCGACGCCCAAATTCATTGCCCAATTTCTCGATGCCTCGACTCTCGCTCCCGAACGAACCGTTCCACTGAACAACATCATCGATATCACCGGCACCAGCACCGGCTACGTCGATCTCCTCCACCACGGCGACCTATGGCTCATTCGTTTCGGACCCAACCCGAAACTGCGCCACAACATCGCGCGCGTGAAATCGCGAACCACTCCCGCCGTTTTCTACGGAAGCAGGAATACTCTGCAGATCGGCTGGTGTGGTTCCTCGAAATGCGATTTCAGCGTGAGCTCATTTACCCTCACCGGCCGCCGCCTGTGGCATCAACGCTTTAACCGCTACCGCATCTTCCCTGCCGTCGTCCGCAATGAAGACAACAGCCGATTCGGCGTCAGCACCTTACAGCAGACGCCGGAAGCTGCAGCCGCGCAGTCCGTCTACGATCCCGACGACGCCCTTCAACTCGATCCCTCGCAGCGCGACGTTTTCCAGCAGGACATTCAGGTTTTCGATACCGCCAGCGGCAACTCTGTTTTCTCTCTGAACGTGATCCCCGCCGTACTTAGCGGACAAAATTTCTCTCTCTCCCCCGACGGGCGCCAGCTTGCTCTTCTGCACGGAAATCACCTCGAGCTTTTCGATCTGCCGCCGACCTCAACCGAGGAACAATCTCAATACGCCGCCCTGAAAACTGAAGTTCAGGATGTGTCGGTAATGAATTCCGCGGACGACAAAGACGAAAGCAGCAGCAAAGAAGCCCACAATGCGAGCCCTGACACGGATCCCAAAGATGCGCACGACTCCAACGCAGCCAGCAACGCCGCGAACGTAAATGACGACGCCTCTGGAAGCGCCGGGAAATCTCCCGCACCCAATCAACCCTCCGAAGCCACGGCCTCTCCCGTCCTGACCCTTAAGGTCAGCACGCGCGCGGTTGTCGTGGATGTCGTCGTGACCGATAACAAGGGACATCCCGTCAAAGGACTTCCGCAGGACGATTTCGAACTCACCGAAGACGGGAAGCCGCAGTCCCTGCGATCCTTCCGTGAATTCACCGGCGCCGACGCGCCTGCCGAGACACTTCCCGCTCCCGCGCCAAAAGCGCAGCCCAACATTTTCAGTAACGAAATGCAAGCGCGCGATCCCGGAGCGGTCACGATGATTCTTTTCGATATGCTCAACACTCCGGCACAAGATCAGATGTACGCGCGCGATCAGCTGATCAAATTTCTCGAGGCAAAGCCGAAGAACCAGCAGCTCGCCCTCTGCATCTTGAATTCCGGCGCCTCGAACCTGACTTTGATTCAGGGATTCACGCCCGACGACGCCTTGCTTCTGGCGGCTGCCAGGAGCAAGAGAGGCAGGCCGGAATCGCCCCGCTGGCAGGGAGCGGGCGTCGAAGCCGCCAATTCCGTCAACACCGTTGCCATTCTCGCGCAAGGCGGACGCGCCAGCGGCTTTGGCAATCTTCTCGGCGCCCTCCAGGGCATGCAGGATCTTCAGCACGTCGAAGAGACCGACTCCCGCGTGAATATCACCACCGATTCGATGATCCAGCTGGCCCGATATCTCTCCGCAATTCCCGGCCGCAAGAATCTCGTGTGGCTTTCCGAATCGTTCCCCATCGCGATTGGGATCATCGAAAGTGTGAACAACACCTCGGCCGACAACCGCAACTACAGCGAGAAGCTCCGCCGCATGACCAACATGCTGGCCGAGTCGCAAGTCGCCGTCTACCCTGTCGACGTCCGCGGACTCGTTGCCGGCGGTTTCGAGGCCTCAAGCACCGGCTCGATGATCAGCCCGCCTCCGCTCGATCCCTCTACTGTCGGCACTGCGAAGATCCTCACCCCGACTCCGCAAACTCCACAAGGATTCGGCGAACTGGATGAGCTCGTCTCCGAAAGAAGCACTCTCGCCGACGTTGCCCAGGCCACAGGAGGCAAGGCTTTTTTCAGCGCCAACGACATCCGCGGAGCCATCACCACCGCCGTCGAGCAAGGATCGAACTATTACACGCTCTCCTACACTTCGACGAACAAAATCTACAACGGAAAATTCCGCAAGATTAAAGTCGTGCTCGCCCAGAAGCAGAAGGGATACTCGCTTCATTACCGCCAGGGATATTTCGCTGAGGCGGAAAACAGCAAAGCCCCCGACGCCGATCTCGCCCGCAGCAGCCGGATGATGGCCATGCAGCACGCATCTCCACCGTCGCGGCAGATTGTTTTTTCTGCAACAGTCGTGCCCGCGGGCAAGAAGACGATGAATCACACTGAGATTGGCGAAGTGATTCCAGTGTCGACCAAAAAGCCGATCTTGCCGCCGCTCGTCGACACGCAACATTACGCGATCGACTACCAGCTCGACGGTTCCGCCGTTCGCTTTGTTCCGGAACAAAATGGCACGTACCGCAGCATCCTGACCCTGATGGCCGCAACGTTTAACAGCCAGGGCACCATGCTCACCGGAGTCTCGCATGTCGGGATCAGCAATCTTCAACCTTCCGTCTACAAAGACGCGATCAGCGGAAAACTAGTTCTGCACGAAGAAGCCAATGTCCCCATGCAGGCCGCCTACCTGCGTCTCGGCATTCAGGATCAAATGAGCGGACACATCGGGACCATAGAAATCCCGTTGCCCGTCCCACCGCCCCCCAATACCCCGCGCCGCGCCAGGCGCAAGCTGCCAGAAATCGAAAAAGACTAAGTCGTATTTCACAACTCTGCTGCCAATGTTGTCATCCTGAGCGCGTTTTTTGCGCGAAGGACCTATGCATTTTGCGTATGTCATCGGCGCTGCGGGTGTTCGATGCTCCGTTGTGTGGGGACCTATGCTCTGGAGCGTGTCCGAGATTCAGGCTTGCGGGCGAGGCCGCCAAATTCCGATTGCGGCTTGAATAGCCCGTTCAATTCGCGCCCCTCTGCGGCTGAAGCCGAGGGCGGCAACCATTTCGTCCATGATTTGATCGTCAGTTCTCAGTTGTCCATCTGAGGCAATCCAGCGCAGCAGTTGAACCAGTTCTGCCGTGCTGTACTGGTTAATCGAAGTGCGCACTGGGACATGGGGGCGAGGCCCGCGTTGGGACAAATCAGGAGAAAACAGGGACAGACGGAACTGACCCATTTTCTTTTATCCCACTTCGGGAATGCTGAACGCAGAATTCCGTCTTCTGCCTACTCTGGCCACCAGCATCTCTGATATTTTCAGCTTATGGCTCGCTTTCCGCGCGTTGTCGTGGTGGATGTGCCCCATCATGTTACCCAGCGGGGAAATGCCCGACAAGTTATTCTGGCCAGCGATAACGACAAAACAGGCACAGACGGAACTGATCCATTTTTTTCGATACAACATTTGACAATTCACTAGCCCAAACTGGGCGTAGAATAAGCCTATGCAACGCCTGCCGGTTTTCGCGGCGTTCGTCCTGCTGTTGGCATTCCCTGCCCTCGCACAGCGCGGCGGAGGTCACGGCGGTTTCGGTGGACACGGCGGCTTTGGTGGCGGACATGCCTTTGGCGGCGGTGGTCACGCTGGATTCGGCGGCGGCCACATGGGCGGCTTCGCCGGACACGGCTTCAGTGGCTCTCACTTCGGCGGCGGCCATTTCTCCAACGGCTTCCGCGGCAGCTCCGGCTTGAATCGCGGCTTCTCTCACGCCTCCCGCGGACCTTTCCTGCACAACGGATTCCGCGGACGCTACGGTAATCGCGGACAATTTGCCAATCGCGGACGATTCGGTAACCGGGGAAGATTCGATAACCGCGGACGCTTCCGCGACCGGGATCGTTGGCGTGACCGCGATCGCTTCAACCAATTCGGCAACAACTGCTGGGGCTACGGTTGCTACGGATACGGCTATGGCTACAACTACTATCCGTGGTGGGCAGACGACTATTACGATCCCTTCTGGGATTGGTCGGCCGATGACTCTGAGTTCGATAACGACTACTACAACCAGTACGCCCTTGCCAACGAGATGAACCAGCAGAGTCTGGAACAGCAGCAGATGCTGGACCAGCAGGACCAGCAGATGCTGCGGCAAGAACAAGCCGATGGCGATCAGGATGTCTATTCACGCCGCGCGCCGGCTTCCGCCCCCGATCCGCCTGCCGACCAGAAAAATGTGAAACAAGAAGCCGAATCAGTTCCGCCGACTGTGCTGGTGTTCCGCGATCAGCACAAGCAGGACATTCAGAATTACGCCATCGTCGGCCGGACGCTCTGGCAATTTAATGCCGGGCGCACGTACAAGATCCCGCTCTCTGAACTCGATCTGCCTGCAACCCAAAAAGCCAACGATGACCGAGGCGTCACCTTCCAGGTGCCCGCTGCCGACCAAGGCCAATAAACGGCAAAAATTCAATCCCCGCTCACCGCCCAGTTTCGCCATTCGCTGCATTCCCAGGCCTGTTTACTCCCTCGATATTCCTTTTCCAAGACCCTCCTAGTACAGTTAAATCAAATATTTAGGGCCAATTTGCAATCCATGGGGAACCTGCCCGAACACGGGGTATCTCCCGAGTGCAACCCTGTGCGAATGTTAAGATATCGAAAACACTAACTATGCCTTTAAAGACGCTTTTCCTCAACCCTCCATCCTTCGAAAACTTCGACGGAGGCGCTGGCTCCCGTTGGCCCGCCACCCGCGAAATAGAAAGTTTCTGGTATCCGGTTTGGTTGGCTTATCCGGCGGGGATGCTGGAGGGGGCGCGGCTGCTGGATGCGCCGGCGCATCACGTGTCCGCGGAAGAGACGATCAAGATCGCGCGGGACTACGAGTTGCTGGTTCTGTTTACTTCGACGCCGGGATTTCCGGGCGATGTGGGCATTTCGCGGGCAATCAAGCAGGCGAATCCGAAGATCAAGATTGCTTTTGTCGGGCCGCACGTCAGCGTGCTGCCGGAAAAATCGCTGCGCGATTGTCCTGAGATCGATTTCATCTGCCGCAAGGAATTCGATTATTCGATCGTGGATTACGCGAAGGGCAAGCCGCTGGAAGAAATTCCGGGCGTGTCGTTCCTCAAAGACGGCAAGGTGGTTCACAATCCGGACGCGCCGCAGATTCAGGATCTCGATGCGCTGCCGCACGTCACGGATGTGTACAAGCGCGATCTCGACGTGACGAAATACAACGTTCCGTTCCTGCTGTATCCGTTCGTTTCGCTGTACACGACGCGCGGATGCCCGGCGCAGTGCACGTTCTGCCTGTGGCCACAGACGTTGAGCGGACATCCGTGGCGCAAGCGCTCGACGGACGACGTTGCCCGCGAGATGGCGAAGGCGAAAGAATTCTGGCCGAACGTGAAGGAATTTTTCTTCGACGACGACACGTTCAATATCCAGAAGGCGCGCACGATCGAACTTTGCGCGAAGCTGAAGCCCCTCGGCCTGACGTGGTCATGCACTTCGCGCGTCACAACAGATTACGAAACGCTGAAAGCGATGAAGGAAGCGGGATGCCGCCTGCTGATTGTCGGCTACGAATCGGGTGATCCGCAGATTTTGAAGAACATCAAGAAGGGCGCGACGGTTGAACGCGCGCGGCAGTTCACCAAGGACTGCCACAAGCTGGGACTCGTGATTCACGGGGACTTCATTCTGGGCTTGCCCGGCGAGACGCACCAGACGATCAACAACACGATCGCATTCGCGAAGGAACTCGACGTGGAGACGATCCAGGTGTCGGTGGCGCACGCGTATCCCGGCACCGAGCTTTATGATTTCGCGGTGAAGAACGGCTTCATCACCGGCGACAACAAGATGGTCGACGAGGGCGGGCATCAGTTGGCGCACATCCAGTATCCCGGGCTGCCCGCGGACGACATTCTCACGGCCGTGCATCGTTTCTACGACGAATATTATTTCCGTCCCAAGGCGGTCTTCCGCATCCTTAAGAAAGCAGTATTCGATGGCGGTGAACGCAAGCGGCTCTACAAGGAAGCGAAGACGTTCCTGAAGCTGCGCGCGGCGCGCAACAAGATGGTGAAGGAACACGCGCAGGCCGCGTCGTCGTCTTCATCCACACCATCGTCAACTCCGGCGAGCTCTAGCGTGCCGAGCATGACGGATTGAGCTGTGAGTTCGATTCGCTGGCGGAGAGCGCACCTCAGGCGCTAAAGCGCGGGTAGATTTCAGCGGCTTAGCGGCACGAGTAAACTCGTGCCCTTCCCGTTTTTGCAGCCTGATGAAGCCGTACCTTTCGCAAGATCATCTATAACGTATCTTTTGAGAAACTCGGGACCTGGTTTTGACTTTGCGTAAGTATCTCGTGCTGGCTGGGGTCGCTGTCTTCGGGGCAGTTGGGGACTCGATGCTGGCGCACGGGATGAAGCAGGTCGGCCGCATCTCCATCCATCATCTGCAGGAGGTTGTGCTCGCGGTGCTCAATCCGTGGGTCGCGGGCGGAATCCTACTGCTGCTCGCCTTCTTCGCGGCATACATGAGCGCGCTCTCGTGGGCCGACCTCACCTACGTTCTTCCCGCGACATCGATGGGATACGTTGTGCTGGCGCTGATGGCGCGGTTCGCGCTGCACGAGCACATCAGCCAGTTGCGGTGGACGGGGATCATTTTGATTTCTGCCGGAGTCGGTTTCGTTGCCGGAGGTCCGTCGCGCACGCCGCATCCTCACGAGGAGCCGGAGTTGTTCGAGGAGAACGAACCGGAGGAAGAGCCCGAGGAAGTCGCAGCCGGAGGGGTGAACCGATGAAACACCTGCTGACATGGAGCAGCATCACGGTGCTGGTGGTGTTCTCGGTGCTGGGAGACATTGTCCTGTCACGCGCGATGAAGCAGGTGGGCGATGTGCATGAATTGTGGCATCGCGCGGGATGGTGGGGAGTGGCGAAGCGCATCCTGGGGAATGCGAATTTTGTGATTGGGATTCTGGCGATGACCGGCGGATTTTTTGCGATGCTGTTTGCGCTGTCGTGGGCGGACGTGAGCCTGGTGGCTCCGGCGGCAGCGTCGCTGACGTTCTTGGGGAACGCGGTCGCGGCAAAGATTTTTCTACGCGAGAAAGTGGATCGCCGAAGGTGGATTGCTGCGGCGCTGGTCGCGGCGGGCGTGGCGCTGATCGCGGGGTGAGGGCGCTTGTTCGAGTGCGGTGAGATTTCGTTTCGAGATCGAAGGGACTGAGATCAAAATCTCCTAACGTCGGCAGCATCGTTCCCGGCCTTGCAAAAAAAAACGCAAGACCGGGGCACCCACAGTTGGAAATGGGACAGAAAAACCGAAACCTCGAAAGCCCGGGCCACCCGTCCGATCCCTACTGTTTCGAGCCGGATATCAGCACTACATCGGATCCGATTTGCCCGCGAGCCAATGCTAGCTGTTTCCCGTCAGGGGACCACGCAGCTGCGAAGATACGTCCAGACTTGAACTTCGTGATTTGTCTCGCAGGTCCACCCGTTAAAGATTGTCGCAACAGATTGGAGACCGAGTCGCGCGTGATGATGAAATCCAGCGCGTGTCCATCAGGAGCCCACGAAAAATCCACGCCAAACCGTATGGCATCCATGGAATACAACTTCTGCCCTGAATCCGCGCTCAGAACGGTTACGACCCACTGCGGCAGAGACTCCGGGCCTGTGCTCAGGCACGCGATACGTTTTCCGTCCGGAGAGATACTAAAAGGAGGAATAACGTATTCCTGGCTCACCCTGACCGGATTTCCCCCTTTAACAGGCACCTTCCAGAGCTCCAACGCTTTCGATGTATCCAGGTACAGCGCCCAATTGCCGTCGCTGGAACAAAAGGGAAACGATTCCCCTCGCCCATTTGTTAAGCGAATGGGATTGGAACCATCCGCTTCAATTGCCCAGATATGATCTCCTGAGCGAAACGATTCAAAGACGATATGCCGGCCATCTCCGCAACCGGAGGGACGGGAATTGTCGTGCTGGTCGCCGGCTAACAAAACCCGATTCGCTCCGTTGCGGTCGAAACGGAGGAGGTCGCCCTTCGTGTTTTGTACAACTATCTGGCCTTTAGTCAGCCAGGTCAGTGCGACGATCGCTTCGCCGGATGTGATCTGCTGCGCATGATCGGCGCTTGCTTCCGGTGCAATCCAGAGATCCGATGCATAGTCGTCCTCAATCACGGCGATGCTCCCGGCATCTTTCGTCTGGGAGATACAACAGGAGTCATAGTTGGTCAAATCATTGGTGATCCGGCGTACTTCTCCTTGCGGATAGGAAACGTACCAGAGTTGCCCGCGCAGGCCTGTGAGCGCATCAGCGAGAATCACCATCAGACCCTTGCCGTCGGGCAGCCATTGCAACCGGCCAATGAATTGGGTCGTAGAGTAGATTTTTTTCTCCGCACCGTCGGCGACAGAGACCGCGAGTATAGAAAAGTGCCCGCCCATGACGCTGTCGCTCACGGAGGCTACGAGAGTCTGCCCGTCCGGCGACCATGAGGGCGGAATCAGTCCCGACTCGGTTGCTGTGAATATGCCGCCCGTGAAGTTCTCAGGGTGCTTCCGGGTGACAAGAACCTTCTCGTTTCCGCCGTCTAAATTGGCGGTGACGAGATACGACTCCCCCTTTGCAGGATTTCCACGAACGAAAGCCATCCTTTGGCCATCGGGCGCAATGCTGATAGCGGTATCGATATCGGAAACCAACTGCCGTGGCGTTCCACCAAGGACAGGTATTCGGTATAGATTACTCACGTTCAAGTTCTTATTGTTTCCAACACCTGCTGCCACAAAATAAAGGAAGTTTCCATCCTGCGAGAATGTCAACCCGAAATATTGCGTGCTATCAGGAGGCCTTATCTGGACGCTGCTTTCCGCTGACACTTGCCGCATCCATAGGCTCTGTTTTTCTCCTTCCGCCAAGGCATACACGACGTAGCTGCCATCCGGCGAAAGCGTAGCATTGATCGCCTTTTCATTCTCCGTGAGCCGGCTGATCCGCATGTGCTGCGGATCCAATGGAGCGACCCCGCCGCCATTCCATCTCACAACGACATACACGACCGCCAGCACCGCGAGCAAGGCGATGAAAACTCCAAGGATTGCGAACCGATACCGCTTGCCTTCGGCGATCGGCGGAGAGGAAGTTGGGCCTTGGTTCGAGGCTTCCTCGGGGTGATGAGATGGTGAAAGGGCTGCCTGTTGGTGCTGCGCAGAAGAATCCAGTTTCCGTTTCAGGCGCTTCAAATCTACAGCCATGTCCAATGCACTCGCGTAGCGGAGTTGCCGGTCCTTTTCCATCGCCTTATCGACAATCCGTTCCAGTTCGAGGGAAGATTCCGGACTAAGTCGCGAGATCGGCACCGGATCCGCGTGCAGAATGGCATCAAAAACAACAGCAGCGGTCGCCCCGACAAATGGAAGCCTGCCAGTCGCGCTCTCGTAAAGCACCGCGCCGAACGAGAACAGGTCGGTGCGAGCATCCAATTCCTTCCCGCAAACCTGCTCTGGCGACATGTAGACGACGGTGCCAAGCGCCGTACCGGGACTGGTCAGAGGTTCCTCTGACTCGATGGTCGGCGCATCCAGATCAATGCTTTCTGGTGTGAGGGCGAGCTTCGCCAGCCCAAAATCAAAAATCTTCACCTGCCCCCGGTTCGTTACGAAAATGTTCGCCGGCTTGATGTCCCGGTGGATGATTCCTTTGGAGTGTGCTGCATCCAGACCGTCAGCAATCTGGATTCCTAGCTCGAGTACGGTTTTGAGCTCTAGTGGTTTGCCTGCGATCATGTGCCGGAGCGTTTGACCCTCCAGCAATTCCATTGCGATGAAGGTTTGCCCATCGGACTTGTCAATTTCGTAGATCGTGCAAATGTTCGGGTGGTTCAACGACGATGCAGCTTTAGCCTCTCGCTGGAAGCGGCTGAGGGCTTGTGGGTCGTTTGCTAGGTCATCCGGAAGAAACTTCAACGCGACGTGGCGACCCAGTTTCAGGTCTTCCGCCTCGTAGACGATGCCCATGCCGCCGCCGCCTATTTTTCGCAGGATGCGGTAATGGGAAATAGTCTCCGGCACGGGTTGAGGAGGCGTTGGCATTGAGTGGGAATGTTATGCCGCTATCGCGGGCGGGTCAATTCCAACGGACTGAACAAGAGTTCTTAGGGCTTATAATTCGCATCAAGTATGGCTCTCACTCCGGGTACGAAGCTCGGCCCGTATGAAATCAGTCTCCGCTGGGCGCAGGAGGCATGGGAGAAGTCTATCGAGCGCGGGACACTCGGCTGGATCGTACTGTCGCGATCAAAATCTTGCCTGCGCAGTTTTCAAACGATGGGCGGGTGGGATCGGTCTTTTACGTCGTCAGAAATCTTCGGGAGGGTGCAGTCGGGGGCTGGCCCAGGTTTGAATTCTGTGAATTCCTCCACGAATCGTCTGCCCCAGCTTTCGTGGGGTTCGAAAGCTGGGCACCACGAACCTGGGAAAAGGGGGACAGAAAGGGGGGACAGACGGAACTGGCCCCTATTCTGTTTGCCCGTCAGGCAATTGACGGCAAGCAAAAGGGTCAGTTCCGTCTGTCCCCGATTTCCCGCGGCAAAGATTTTTCTACGCGAGAAAGTGGATCGACGAAGGTGGATTGCTGCGGCGCTAGTGGCGGCGGGAGTGGCGCTGATCGCGGGGTAAGGGCGGTTGGGCGGCATCAGAGTGGGCCGGCCGCCGTGTGTCATTCACGGTAAAAATTGGGGTCAGTTCCGTCTGTCCCCATTCTTCTCGTCCCCATTCTTCTCCATTCCCATTCTTCTCCATTCTTCTGCGTCTGTCCCCATTCTTCTGTCCCCATTCTTCCCATTCTTCAATCCCCCAACTCCCGACCCCATTTGTCAACCCGCGTTCCACAGGAGCGGCAACTCCAGCCGCCCCACGCGAACTCTCGCAGGCCTTTCGGTATTCGTACGCGGGGGGCCGGTGTGTTACAGCGAGGACAACGAGCCGCCCTCACATTGACTCCCCACCTGTTCCTTACACTCGTACCATAGAGGACAACTATCAACCCGCAGAGTACTAACAAGCCAAGAAGTGCAACGCGGACTACGAGGCCAAAGATCGTCAAATGTCCTCCTTCCGACCACTCGGCGAACCAACTTCGGCCCGCAATGGATCTCTTACGGCTGCGTTCTGCTCACTGAGCGCACCTCTGCTGAGGGCGGTGGCCCGACCTTCCGGCTTTCGCTTTTCTGATTCCCATTTCGAAACTAAGGGTGCCCCGCTCTCGCGCTTTTTTTGCGAGGGCGGGTACGATGCTGCCGATATCATGAGATTTTCATGCCCAGCGGATTGCATCGTACTTACGGCGCGCATCACCTGCACTTTATCACCTGCTCGTGTTATCGGCGATTGGCATTCTTGAGTTCCAGATCGGGAGAAAAAAATGGGGTTCGTCCCGTCTGTCCCCGATTGATTTGATTCGATTGATTTATCGCAGGGTGATGGTCGTGTTGGTGTGGGCATCCGTGGCAGCCCACCCTCCCGCAAAAAACGCGGGGAGGGTGGGGCAACCAGATTAATTTTGCCCGAAAGGACGGGCCAGCCCCCGGTCGTCATTTTGGGTGTCCCGCCAACTCTCGATATAGGATCCTAAAAGCCTCAGCGTTCGCATCGCGTTCTTTGAGTGCCGGGTCGCGTGCCATTAACTGTTGAGGAAGTTCGGATGTATCGAGCGCGACCAGCACTCTGGCGGCGACAATCGGATCTTCTACCTTCAACATTGCGCCGCCCACTTCGAGGTCTGGTTCGTCCGAGAAAGGATCGTCGCCGGCTTGAACCATGATCCCTTTGTCCATGTCATTGAAAAGCACCGGCCAGGGGCTTTGCAGGGAACGGCCGCACTTAGGGCAGACGATCTGATTCACTCTTCCGAGCGCGAATTCTTCGGTCTTGCCAGGACTCAGCTGCCTGTTTATCGAATGCCAGATGAGCACTTCAAAGGTCTGACGGCAGCAGTTCCAATGTATCAACTTGGAATTTGACACGCGGGAGAATCCTTTTTTGTGATGGCTCGAATTTGGAATGCCGGAAAGCTATGTTCAGGCTAAGCCATTACGGCTGTCGCGGTCTGTGACCCGAACGTGCGGACTGCGGCCCGAAAGTAACTCGAGACGGTAATGTGCATCAACGTGCGACACACAGGTTTCCCCGGTAAAAACGTTGCGGCGCGATACCACCTCCGCGGGCGGCGGAATGCGCTGGCCGAACAAATTCAGTACCCAGTACTCGGTACTCAGTACTCAGTTCAGGCGCATTCGCGACGGCCTTTGGCGAAGACACAGCGACAACGTTTCAGGCCTGGTACTTTTTCAACAGGTCGCGGTTGTACTTGTGAAGCCTGATGTTATCCCTGAAGCGACGTATCGTGTTGAGAGGTCGCAACGAAAGCCAGAATCTCAGTTGGTGGGCCGGATCCGGTTGCCCCAGGTTCTCAGCTCGCGCGCGTGGCGGGGCCATCAATTCCGGCGTAACCTTTGCGTCAGAATTGTTAGGCTCGGCGTCGAGATGCAACTTACCCCTCATAGCGTAATCAAACGAACGCATGAAGCGCTCCAGCGCGTAGGTGTTTATATAGTCGGGGTCAGATGGTGCGGTGGTCATGGTGGAGATCATACGCTTTCCACTTCTCAGTGGAGTATCTTGAGCGTATCAGGAGGTTACGTCGGGGATGTCGACTAAATGCCACGGTGCAAACTCGGGAGCTGACTGCCAGAGGACGGTCTCAAATGTAGATTCAGGACTCGGCCCAAAACCTACTCTTTCACGGCGGTCGGCGTCGAGTTCGTAGCCGTTGCTGTCGAAGCGATATAGCCCACCATCGTCGGCCTGCACTTCCACGCCCGATGGCGTGACCTTGACCACTGTACCGTCTTTGCCTGCATAGCACTCGCACGTAACCATGTGAACGTTCTGTCCAATGACAAGGGTTTTCATGTCCATGGTGCGCCTCGTTGTTTCCGAACCTACTTATTAACACATAAAATGCGGCAACTGCCGCGCCTCGGGCGGAGAAATGAGTTCGCCGAACAAATTCAGTACCCAGTACTCGGTACTCAGTACTCAGTTCAGGCGCATTGACGTGATCTTTGGCCAAGGCACAACGGCAACGTTTCAGGCTTGGTACTTTTTCAGCAGGTGCCCTCCGGGGCTAAAGCCCGCATCTCTGTTCGGCTTCGCCGGCACGGCTTGAAGCCGTGCCCTTCCACGAACCAGTTACTTCGGCGGCCCGGCTGAAGCCGGGCCCTTCCCGAAACCATTTACTCGATGTCTTCTCGGTACTCGGTTCGGCCGCATTCATGACGCCATTGGGCGAATAACCGGCGAAAATGGTTGTCAAGGGGGTTTTGAATCACAATTCTTTGTAAGTGGCTGATTCGGGGAGAGAAATAATTTTGGAAAATTTTCCACTTTGCGGTGGTCTGGTTGATATCCTGAATATATAGAGGGAATTTCAGATGGCGCGGCCTTTGGGCTTGCGCCATTTTTGTTTTTGGGGGCGGTAGGGGCGCGACCTGGCCTGAAACCGACAGGGATCGGTTGAAATTCCTTTCGGCGGCGCCTAGGCGTGGAGTGGGTGGGATGCTTCGACTGCGGTTGAGCTTCGCCCTCTGCGAAGCTCAATCCTCGCTCAGCATGACAATCGAAAAAAGTATTGCTCACATGAAGTGGATTGGGAGCATTGCTCAGCACGACAGTTATAAGAGCATGACAGTCATAAGAAAGACGTTTGGTGAAGGGAGATTGTGGATTGGTATGGGGGACTTGGAGCGGCGGAGGCCGGGGAATCGGAAACATACGAAGGATCGGGGCGATCTGGCGGAGATGGAATTCATGTTAGAGGCGACGCGGCGCGGGTTTGTGGTGGCGAAGCCTTATGGAGACAACGAGCACTACGATCAGTTTGTGGATGGCGGCGAGCGGATATGGCGCGTGCAGGTGAAGCTGAGCGGGGCGAGGCATCATCGGGGATTCACGGTGCGTTCGTCGTGGCGGACGAGTTACAAGCAGATTGCGTATTCACCGGAGGAGGTGGATTTTCTGGTGGCGCTAATCGATGGGCATCGGATCTGGTATGTGATTCCAGTGCGGGCGCTGGGAGGGAGGCTGACGATTCATCTGTATCCGTTTGGGAGCAGGAGAGGGAGCAGCAACCGGTTCGAGAAATATCGTGAGGCGTGGGGATTGCTGGAGGGCGAGGCGGGATGGTGCGGGAGAGAGTGTCCGCTGAAATTGGGAGTCGCGGAGTGCGAGGAGAAGGGGCGGAGGAATTCGCGGGGATGAGTAGGGGTAATCTCAGGCCTGATTGATCCGGTTGTCACGAAAATTCCACTTCCGGCAAAACCGGCCAGAAGTGGGGCACCCTTCTTCGTTCTCCTTCCCACACAACGAACACCGCGTTGTGTGGGCCACCCGTCACCCCTCTTGTTCGCCAGACGATCTAGCGGATGCCTAGCAGGCCCAGGATGATCGTTACTACGATCACGATGAAGACGGCGCCTGTGACTACTACATATTTGTGGTCGTGGTCGACCCAGAAGGCGTAGATCGAGACGATGACGCGGGCGATCGGGGTGAGGATTAGGAGAAGAGTTCCGATGAGGAAGAAGCTGTTGGGCTCGCCGTGGAGGAGTCCGTGCCAGACGATGCTGGGATGATATTGAGCGCGAACCCAGCTGGCGGAGAGCGGGAAATACTGCGGGCGGCGAAGAGCGAGAATCAGGCCGATTCCGAACAGAACGTTGGAGACGACCATGCCGACGACGAGCATGCGATAGACGCCGGCGTAGACGTTCTGTTCTTCGGACATCGGAGACGACGCGGGTTGGAGATCTTGTTTCATGCGGCGCTCGGGAGATGGATTCCGAATCCTTTGGCCAGAGCCTGCGCGAGCATTTCGTAAGCGAGGTAGGCCATCAGGGCGCTGAAGATCCACTTGAGAATGGAGCTGTGGAGGCGGTTCATCAGAAGGGTGCCGATGCTGGCGCCGATGGTTGTGCCGACGGCGACGGGAGCGACAACCATGAAGTGGATGAGTCCGGCGATGAAGAACAGAATCGAGCTGACGGCGGCAGTGACGCCGATCATCAGCTTGCTGGTGCCGACGGCGACTTTCATCGGCACGTTCATATATTTGTTCATGCCGGAAACTTTGAGGACTCCGCCGCCGACGCCGAGGAGTCCGGAGGCGAGTCCGGCGATGGATGCGACGCTCATGCCGGCTTTCGCTCCGCAGACGACGTAATCGACTTCTTTGTTTGCAGCGAGGTCGTGGTAGCTGCCTTGAAGGGCGAGGTAGCGGGAGATTTTGTCGGGCCGAGCCTTGGCGAAGAGTCCTTTGGCGATGCGTTCGTCGTCGAGGTTGCGCGTGGAGAAAGAGGCGTAGGCCATGTAGGCGAGCATCACGGCGAAGATGAAAGAGATGACCCAGTCGTGGAGGTAGATGGCGAGGATCGCTCCGACGAGGGCTCCAGTGGTGGTGAAGAGTTCGAGAAACATGGCGAGGCGGAGATTGGTGATGCGCTGGTCGACGTAGGAGGAGCCTCCGGCGTTGGAGGTGGCGATGACGGAGACGATGCTGGCCGCGACGGCAATCTTCATCGGGAGATGAAAGAGCAAGACCATGGCGGGGACGATGAAGATGCCTCCGCCAACACCGAGGAGTGCGCCGAAGAATCCAGCAACCGAGGCGGCGGCTAGGAGAAGTAGCGCGAAGCTGAGAGAGTAGGTCACGGGCTAGCTTATCAGAGGAGGCTGCAGGGAAGGCGTTCTTTCTGTCATTCAGAACATAGGATGAGGTTTGTGCGAGGGCGGGTTGGATTTATGTTCAGCAGGATTGATCGTCGAATGATGATGGTTGATTGTGGAAAGAAAAACTCTGCCGGCAAATCGTGATTCTCGTCACATCATCTGCCGCACACTGTTGCAACAATCTACGCTGAGGCGCTGCGGCGCGCGAAACCCGGGTGCATGCAGGAACTTCGCGCATCGCTGATTCGTACATTTGCTTATGCGGAGATTTGCCGACAGTTTCGGACAGGTGCTGGCGGCGATGTGGGCGCACAAACTGCGATCGTTTCTCACCATGTTTGGAATTGCGTGGGGCGTGGGATCGCTGCTGCTGCTGGTTGGACTCGGCGAAGGATTCCGCGCGGGGACCGACAAAGCGCTGAAGAGCTTCGGCGAAGATTACATGCAGATGTACAACGGGCGCGTGCCAGCGCTTGGGGGCAGCCAACTTTCTTCGCGGCAGTATTACCTGAACTACCAGGATTTTCTCGACATCCGTAAGTCGCCGTGGGTGCGGAATGCGGCGCCAATTATTTATCGGGGCGATCTGCGCCTGGTTAGCGACTACGGCAGCAGCAACGGCTATGTTGATGGATCGGAGCCGCAGTTCTATGACATCCGATATCAGCCGGTGGATCAAGGACGCTGGCTCGACTGGACCGACGAAGCGCAGCGCAGCAATGTATGCGTGATTGGCAGCGAATTCGTGCGGATACTTTTTCCGGGGCGGCCGGTGATTGGGGCGCGGCTGCTGATCAACGGCGTTCCTTTCGAAGTAATTGGGACCATCCAGAAGATCGGGCACGGGAATAACGCCGATCAGAACATGCGGCTGGTGATGCCGTACACGACGATGGCCACGTATTTCCCGATGAAAGGGGAAGGCAACGCGAACGCGGTGAAGTATGTCGCGTATCAGCCGATCACGCGGCAGCAGCATGGGCAGGCACGGAAAGCTGTGCGCGCGATTGTGGCGAGGAATCACCAATTCGATCCGGAGACGCCGGATGCGTTTGACGATTGGGATTCGATCGAGAATGCGGAGATGATCGGAAAAATCTCTGACGCGATGGATGCGTTCCTGGGAGCGGTTGGGCTGGTGACGCTGGCGCTCGGGGCGATGGGAGTGGTGAACATCATGCTGGTCTCGGTGGCGGAGCGTACGCGGGAGATCGGACTGCGCAAGGCGCTGGGCGCTACGAGACGAAGCATTCTGTTCCAGTTCTTTCTGGAAGGGCTGATGCTGACCGGACTCAGCGGAGCG
Source organism: Candidatus Sulfotelmatobacter sp. (assembly GCA_035945695.1). Classification (GTDB taxonomy): domain Bacteria; phylum Acidobacteriota; class Terriglobia; order Terriglobales; family Acidobacteriaceae; genus Sulfotelmatobacter. The sequence continues at coordinate 31,370 of DASYZZ010000028.1, forward strand.
ATCGGAGTGGTTGGGGCGTACGGCGTAACACGGCTCTTCGGGCTGGCACCGCCGATTGATGGATTCGAACTGCCTCACATTTATCCGGCGAGCGCCGCGCTCGCTATGGCAAGCCTGGCTACGGCGGGGATTGTGGCGGGGCTGTATCCGGCGCGGCGGGCGGCGATGCTGACTCCGGTGGAAGCGCTGCGCGCGGAGTAAAAGATGATCCTGCCGAAAGATGTGCTCAAGGAAGCGTATAGCTCGCTCCGGCAAAACCGTCAGCGCACGGGAATCACCATGCTGGGCATGGCGTGGGGAATCGCTACGGTAGTGTTGCTGCTGGCGTATGGGACCGGATTCTCGACGGCGATCGTCAACATATTCCGCTCGTTTGCCAGCATGCAGGCGATGGTGGTGCAGGGCGGACGTACTTCGATGCAGGCGGGTGGGAGCAAGGCGGGGACAAGTATCCGCTTGACCGCCGATGATATGGATCGGCTGCTGGCGAATGTTCCGCAAATCCTTCGCATTGCGCCGGAGTCGTATTACGAAGCTCCGGTGAGCTACGAGGGCCGGTCTTACACGTGGCAGGTGAGCGGCAGCACTGCGCCGCTGCAGGAAATTGAGAATCTTCAGGTGGAGGTCGGCCGTTTTTATAGCGCGGGCGATGTGCAACTGCGAGCACGCATGTGCGTGCTGGGGTCGGAGTCGAAGGACAAGCTGTTCTCCGGGCGATTCGCGCTGGGGGAGAAGATTCGCATCAACGGGATTCCGTATGAAGTTGTGGGGGTGCTGAAGGCGAGGCCGCAGCAAGGAGAGCAGAACAGCATCAACCGCATCGTTTATATTCCGTTTTCGACGATGAGCGATTTTCGAGACACGCATTATCTCGATGTGATCTGGGTGGATTTTCTGGGCTACGACTATAACGGCGTGGAGCGGTCGATCCGGAATACGCTGGCAGCGCAATACAATTTCCGGCCTGATGATAAGCGCGCGGTGATGATCTTCAGCCTGATGGAGCAACTGTCGCAGTTCCGCATCATCACGATGGCGTTGCAGGTGTTGCTGGCATTTATTGGAACGTTGACGCTGGGGATTGGCGGCGTTGGATTGATGAATATCATGCTGGTGAGCGTGGCGCAGCGTACGCGAGAGATCGGCGTGGAGAAGGCATTGGGCGCGCGACGAATGGATGTGCTGCTGCAGTTTCTGTCGGAGGCGCTGGCGATTACATTTATCGGCGGACTGCTTGGAATTGTGCTGGCTTACCTCGTCTCGTTCTCTGTTGGGACGCTGACGTTTTACAGCGCGCTGGCGCAGCATGGAGAGTCGGGGGACATCCGGCTGATTATTTCTCCGGTGAGTGTTTTCGTGGCGACCGCGATTTTGACGATGGTGGGTCTGGTGAGCGGGATGATTCCGGCGATACGGGCGTCGCGGCTGAATCCGATCGAGGCGTTGCGGTATGAGTAGGGGCAGGCTAGTGATTGGTGGCTAGTGGATAGTGGTTAGTACGAACTTCCGCAGGGCTACATTTCCCGCACAACCAGAGCAAATTTGTGAGAGAGGCTGAAAATTTTAGTTTTGGTCGCCTCCGCCGTGTTTTTGTTTGCAGAGTTTGCAGTAGGTTGGGGGCAAGGTGTTATCAACGCGGTGCTTGATTGGCGGCACCGTGCGGAGATAGGCATAGATCGCTTTGAGGTCGTCGTCGGTGAGGTTCTTGAATTCTCCGAAGGGCATGATTGAGTTCAGCTTGCGGGCTCCGACGTAGCCGGTGCGAAGAGCAGTGATAAACGTCGCTTCGGTGTAATAGCTGATGCCGGAGGCGTCGGGCGTGATGTTGGCGCTGGTGACGGATCCCCAGGGCCCGTTGAGAGGCTCTCCACCGGCGAAGGGCAATTTTTCATTCTCGGTGTGGCAGCCGCATCCTACCGAGACGAAGTATTTTCCGCGTGAGATTGGGTCTGAAGCCGGGGCGGGAACCGGAGCTGTGACCGGCTCGGGCGCGCCGCGGACGAGATAGTTCACCGGAAAATTGATTTTGGATGCTGGCAGCGGGTTGTGAATCGGCGCGAGCGAGCGCAGGTAGACAACGACGGAGGCGACGTCTTCGTCGCCGAGATCCTTGTACGCGCGGTACGGCATGATCGGAAAGATCGTGGTGCCGTCGTGCTTGATGCCTTCGCGAATGGCGCGTGCTATCTGATCGTCGGTCCAGTTAGCGCTGCCGGTTTCAGGGTCGGGAGTGAGGTTGGGGGCAACGATGGTTCCGGGAAGTCCTGGAATGGGCAAAATTTGTCCTGCGAGTTCTTTGCCTGGGATTTGCGGAGCGCCGCGCTGCGTCCAGTCTCGTTGAGAATGGCAGACTGTGCAGCTCAGAAGGTTCTGCGTGAGGTATTCGCCGCGGGAGACGCGTTCGGGAGTGCGCTCGAACTTGCGGTCGGTGGTGGCGCGCTGGTTGGGTCCGAGGATGGGACGCCATCCGACAGTGAGGGTGATGGCGGCGATTACGAGAAGACAGAGGAATACGACGACGGCGAGGACAATTCGGCCAGGTTTTGACATTTAGTTTTTGGAAGCCCCAGAGTGCGGTTCATCGTAATGCAGGTGCAGGAATTATGGCAATGGGACTCTCGGGCTACGCTCGGTTTCTCTCGTCGGCTTCAACGCGGCGCTGAAGCGCCGCTCTTCCACCATTTTTGAAGGCGGTTGCGGCACGCATAAATGCGTGCCCTGATACGAAGCGTTGCGGAGTTAGCGCTTCTTCTTGGCTGAGGCTTTCTTTGGTGCGGGTTTTGGCGCTGCTTTTTTCGCCGGCTTCGGAGCCGGCTTTGCCGCAGGCTTCGGCTCGGGCTTCGCTGGTTTCGCCTTCTCTACTTTTCCGATTACTTCCGGTTTCCCTTTGGCACCGGCTTTCGCTTTTGGATCGGCTGCTGGTGCGGCAGGCGGAGCTGGGGCTGCAACTGCTGCAGCTCCCTTCCCTTTTTTGCCTGGTTTGGCGCCTGCTTTGGCTGCCTGTGCGGCTGCGGCGGCTTCGGCTGCAGCTTTGGCAGCGCGTCCACGGCGCGGGGCCGGTGGTGGCGGCGGTGGTGGCGGCGCGAAGGGCTTCAGGAATTTCAGAATTTCGGTGCGCGAGCGAAGCTTTCCGTCGAGCAGGAGCATGAAGACATCGTTGGCGAGCTTCGGATAAATCGGAAGTTGCGGCGTGATCAGCAACTCGGTCATCTCGGGAAGCGGAATCTTCTGCTGCACCTGGCGCCACTTGGTCAGATAGTTCTTGATCTTCTGTTCGACCGACTGCTGCTTCGCGGTAACGGCTAAGAACAAAACCATCTCGGGACGCGCGGAGCTTAGCAGTTGCCACGTGCGCGAAGGCGTCGCGGCTTCTTTGCCCATCAGGCGTTTCGCGAGTTCCTTAGCGTGATCTTCGATATCGCGCCAGGCTTCGACGAGATCCTTGCGCGGAATCATCTTCTGAATGTCGGACACATCTTTGTCGGAGAAGTGCGACGTCAGGAAATACATGACGGCCGGTCCGGCGTCGGGCGTGTAGCCGAGATCGACCATCTGCTGGCGCGTTTTCATCAGATCGCTTAGACCGCCGGCATCGACTTTGGCTACCGTCCAGCGATCATGAAGAATTTCCAGCCAGCCTTCCTTCTCCAGCATCTTGACGACATTCAGGGGATCGTCTTCATGAGCCAATGCGGCGATCTCGTGGCCGATCGAACTGCGCAGGATGTGCTCGATGTACTTCCCTTCCGTCGCCGCGTCGTAGCGGGCCTGCGTACGCTCTTCGAGAGGCCAGTGAAAGCGCGCGGCGAAGCGCGTAGCGCGGATCAGGCGCGAAGGATCTTCCAGGAACGAATAGTTCTGCAGAATACGAATCAGCTTCGCTTCGATGTCGGCAACGCCGTTGAACGGATCGAGCAGCAGCCCGCGCGATCCCTCATTCAGAGACAGCGCCATCGCGTTCACCGTGAAGTCACGGCGGGACAGGTCATCGACCAGGGACGTGCCGTACCGCACCTCGGGCTTGCGCGACGACCGGTCATACGCCTCGCTACGGTATGTTGTTATTTCAAGGGTTATGTTT
>DASYZZ010000029.1:0-173991 GCA_035945695.1 Candidatus Sulfotelmatobacter sp.
GCCGGCGATGTGAATCTGCTTGCCGAGTTGGGGCGCGAGATGGGATTTGATGTGAAGGTGTATCCCGAGATGAGCCTGCGCGGAGAAACCGTGTCGAGCAGCCAGATTCGCAAGCTGGTCGGCGCAGGACGCGTGAGCCGGGCGCGGCATCTGCTGGCGCGTCCGTTTTGCATTCTGGGGACGCCGGGCCGCGGACGCGGATACGGATCGAAGTATACCGTGCCGACGATCAATCTTTCGCGGTACGAGGAACTGGTGCCGAAGGATGGCGTCTATATCACCTGGACGCGCGTTAGCAAAGAGCGTTTCGACTCGGTGACGAACGTAGGAAGCCGTCCGACGTTTGAGAATGAATTGTTTGCGATTGAGACGCACCTTCTGAATTTCCATCCGATTGAATTGACGCCGGAAACGGAAGTGGAGATCTGCTTTCTGGAGCGGCTGCGCGATGAGATCAAGTTTCCTTCAGTCGATGCGCTGCGGGAACAGATTGCGCGCGATGTGAAAAAGGCACGGCGGTATTTTCACCTGCTGGGAATAATCTGTAAGGGATGATGCCCTCACGCTGCAAGCGAGATCCCTCACCCCGCTGGTAACAGCGCGGGGGTTCGGGATGACGCAGATTTTTTCTCTTGCATCGCGATCGGAGCCCTCTCAAGTTACGTCATCCCGAGCGGAGCCGTTTTACAGGCGGAGGGAGGGATCTCGCGTGGTGAACTCTCTCGGAGCTCCGCGTTAATGAGGCAGGTAGCCGAATTCCATGGGCAGCTTTCCGTCGACGTGGACGATCTTGACACTGTCATCGAGGTCATGGATTTCAATGAGTCCGACGGCGCCGGGCTCCGATTGCACGGCTTTGATTACATCTGCGTCAGTATCGACGAACATGAATTCGTCTTTGTGGGTGATGCGATAGAACTTCCACTCCGCGGCCGACATTTTGTTGAGCCGCTCCAAAGTTTCATCTTCTCCCGGCGAATCGTTGTGCAGAACGAGGACAATGTTGCGGCCATTCGGCCACTTCTTCATTTCCCCTCGAATAATTTTCGACAACTGCGCGGACGTGACGTTTTCGACAGCGTTGTCTTTATTCACGACGACTGCCGTGTGATGCGCAAAACACGGCGTCAGGCACCCAAAGAGGAATGTAAGCAAATAAACCGCAGAGCGGTTTTTCATGACCGTGTCCTCAGGCTCTGTTTTTGGGGAGTGAAGTCAGCTTAACTGGCCTGAGGCGGGCCTGTTGTCAAGGAAATGTCACGCGGCGCACCGAGGTAACCGGAAGTAACCAGCAATTTTTGATTGTTGATTTTTGATTGTTGAATAAAAACCTGATTCGCCGGTAGATTCCATTCAACAATCGACATTCAAAATTCAACAATTGCTTTACAATCGCCGCGGTCTCGCGATGCCAGGTCCCTTACAACTGATTCGGCAAGCATCCCCAGGACAGCGCCGCACTTTGCTGGCGGCCTCCATGGGATGGTCGCTCGACGCGTTCGACGCGATGCTGTATTCGCTCGTGCTGGCGATGCTGATGCGCGATCTCGGCATGAGCAAGACGACGGCTGGATCGCTCGGAACGCTCACGCTGCTGGCCTCGGGGATCGGCGGAGTGCTGTTCGGATTTCTCGCGGACCGCATCGGGCGCAAGCAGGCACTGATGGCGAGCATCCTGACGTATTCTGTGTGTTCGTTTGCGTCGGGGCTGGCGACGTCGATCACGATGCTGGCCTGCGCGCGGTTTGTGCTCGGGTTGGGCATGGGCGGCGAGTGGAATACGGGAGCCGCTCTCGTGGCGGAGAGCTGGCCGGCGGAGTTTCGGGCCAAGGCGCTCTCGATTGTGCAGAGTTCGTGGGCGCTTGGATTTGCGGCGGCGGCGATTGTGGCCGGTCCGGTGTCGCGGTATTTCGGGTGGCGCGCGGTGTTCTTCGTGGGAGTCCTGCCCGCACTGGTGACGCTGTGGATTCAACGGAGCGTGCCCGAGTCGGAGATGTGGGAGGAACGGACGCGGGGAAAACCCCCACTTCTCCCAACTTCAGGGAGAAGTGGGGCACCCAAAACTTCCGGCAGAGACGAGACAAGTTACGTCTCTACTATGGTGATCTTTTCGCCGACTTACCTGCGGTACACGGTCGCTTTGCTGCTGTTCAACCTCTTCGGATTGTTTGCCTGGTGGGGATTGTTTACTTGGATTCCGCCTTATCTGTCGCTTCCGGTGGCGCAAGGCGGGCGCGGGTTTGGCGTGATGGGCATGACCGAACTCATGGTCGTGCTGAACCTGTGCGGAATGTTTCCCGGATACGTGACATTCGGATGGGTGGCCGATCGCGTGGGGCGGCGCCGGGCAGTGTTCGTCTATACGCTCGCGGCGGCGGTACTGATTCCAATTTATGCTGCAGCGCGTTCGCCGAGTATGCTGCTTGTCCTGGGAGCGGCGGTCGCGTTCTTTGGCACAGGAATCTTTTCCGGCTCGGGGATTATGGGCAGCGAAATCTTTCCGACGGCCGTGCGGGCCCAGGCGCTCGGTTTCACTTACAACGGGGCGCGGGCTCTGAGTTCGCTGGCTCCGCTGGTGATTGGGCGAGTCGGTCAGGTGAAGGGATTGGCGTGGGCTTTCTATCTCTGCGCAGCGGGATACCTGCTGGCCGCCCTGATGACGACGCAGTTGCCGGAGACGAAGGGGAAAAACCTGGAATGACAGTTCTTCACTCGATTGGATCCACCACGACCTGCTCTTCCTTCTCCGCTTCCCTTCCCGGCAGTTGCACGATCACGATTGCCGAAAGCACCAGCACAATCCCTAACGTTTGAATCGGGTGGACTCCTTCTCCCAGCAGCAACGCGGCGAGCAGGATCGAGAATACCGGCTCAAGGCAGCTGACGATGATTGCGCGCGTCGGCTCGAGATACTGCAGGCCGAGGAAGTAGAGCGAGAACGATCCCAGCACCGAGATCATCGAAAAGACGAACAGAAATGTCCATTGGGCAACGGTGTAATGCGCGGCAGCGACTTTCCACGGGGGATTCACCATGAGCCAGAAGACGGAGGCTGAAACAAGCGTCCAGGTCAGCACGCGCCAGCGATCAAAGCGGGCGAGAATGCGGTGGCCGCCGACGTTGTAAAAGGCGAAGGAGAACGACGCCAGCATGGCGGCGATCAGGCCATAGGTGTCGATCCGCAGAGGAGATGAATTGCCGCCAACGATGCCAATGGTCAGCGCGATGCCTGCGATCGCGACGGCCACGGCAGCGACTTTTTGCACAGTGAGCTTCTGCTGGCGCCGAGCAACAACGTAGAGCAGCACCCAGACCGGCGCGGTGTATTGCAGGATGATGGCGATGGCAACGCTCGTTCGCTGAATCGCGACGTAATAGAAATAATTCGACGCTGCAACACCCAGCATGCCGAGCACGAGGCATTGCACGAGATCGCGGGAAGGCAGTTGAATGCGCTGCCATCCGCGGCGTCCGACAAGAAGTGGCACGAGCACGATCAATGAGAAGGAAGTCCTGGTCTGCGAAAGAATCAGCGGCTCGATCGGATGCAGCGATTCTCCCGCGAGCGCGAGTTTGCCGGTGAAGACGGCACGTCCGAGCGCGGCCGAAACTCCCCAGAGGAAAGTGGCCGAGGCGATGAAAATGTAGCCTCGCAGCGGGTGAGTTCGATTGGACGTTGAAGAGTTCAGGATTCGGTTACCGAATCCGATGATGGGGCCGGATCGAGGTACTGGTCAAGACGGACGGGATCAAATCCGGTAATCACCTCAGCCTCGCTGCCGATAAAGACGACCAGGGTTGGCGTTTCTTCACTGTCGTAATCTTCGGTCATCGCACGGCGTGCCTCGGGGTCGGCGATGATGTTGCGCTCTTCGAAGACGATCTCGCGAGCTTCGAGAAATATCCGCATCAGCTCGCAGGAGAGGCAGCCGGGTTGAGTGAACAGCAACACGCGGGTTGCGGTCATACGAGTTTGGATGATGCTCGCGTCACTACGGATTCCCGTCGAGGTATTCGATATCGAAATGAATCTTCGCTGATTTCTGCAGCATGGCCGACACGGAACAGTATTTCTCTTTCGAAAGACGGACGGCGTCTTCCATCGCCTTGCGCGTCACTTTGCCGCCGACCCGGTACTTCAGCCTGATTTCAGTGTAGACCGCCGGATATCCCTCGGCACGCTCGCCCTGCGCGCTGACCTCAAGCGTGGTGAACGGCTCACGCTTCTTGCGCAGAATTCCGACCACGTCCGATGCGGTGCATCCGCAGAGCGCGATCAGCACCAGTTCCATCGGACTGTTGGCAGTCTTTTCTTTCGCGGTATCCATGACGATGGCGTGGCGGGACGTCGCCTCGCCCGTATAACGTTCGTTATCAGTCCACAATACTTTCGCAGAGATCATGGTCACCTTCGATTGTCGGTACTTGGTTCGGGATGAATCAGCACGCGGAACAGTTCCGGCGCGTCTTGTTTGAAGCGAATTTCTAATTCTGTCTGAATCTCGTGCACGCGCGCGAGCGAGAGATCGTCCGATAGAGTGCAGTGACACGATAGATAAATCCGGCCGCGAACGCGTTTGAAAATGAAATCGTGGACATCGAGAATCTCGGGAAACTGAGTGGCGACAGTTCGCAGGCGGTGCTCCAGTTCGGCGTTGCCCACTATCTCTTCCGGCTTCTCGATCGTAGCGGGTTCGCTTTCGATGTGTGTCAGGATGTCAGAAATCTCCGGCACGTCGCGGCGCATGTCGGCTTCGAGTTCGGTGACCTGATCGTGCGCTTCTTTCAGGCTCATACGTTCGTCGAGTTCGATGTGCTGCTCAACGTGAATGCGGCCATCGAGATCCTGGACGCTGATGTCGTGGACGTTGAGATTCCTGTGCGTCGCTACGCCGCGGATGCGGTCAAAAATATTTTCGGTGCCCTGCGCGCGCGGCAGAGGCTGCACCGTAACGTCCGCATCGGGAAGGATGCGGCGGACTGAATCCTCTACGGCAGAGACGAGTTGTCCGGAACGCTGAAAGGTTACGGTGCGAGCGAGGCCAACGGCGAGGTCCGCGAAGTAGCGGTTTCCGGCGCGGCGAATGCGGACGCGGTCGACTTCAAGAACTCCATCGAGGCGCGAGACAGCGTCGTAGATTTGCGACCGAACTCCGGGCGGTGCGGCATCGAGCAGAGCGTCAATGGTGCGACGTGCGAGTCGCCAACTCACCGAGACCACTACTCCAGCCACAACCAAGGCTGCGACCGGGTCGGAATCTCGCAGCCAGGCGACGTGAAAGCTGCGTCCCAGAAGAACCAGCAGAAGGCCGAGGACCACCACTCCGGCGGACCAGATATCGGTGGAGAAGTGCAGAGCGTCCGCTTCGAGGGCTTGGCTGTCGTACTTCGTCGCGATGCGGCCGAGTGCGCGGGAGCGCCACCAGTCGACGGCCATTGAGAACAGCATAACGGCGAAAGCGGCGATCGACGGCTCGATCTCGATGCTGCGGAAAAAGAGACGGTCAACGGCTTCGTAGATGATCCATGCACAGGTCAGGAGCAGCAGGCCGGTTTCGACAAAGGCGGAAAAATTTTCGACCTTCCCGTGCCCGTATTGATGCTCGGCGTCGGCAGGCTTGTCGGAGACGCGCACCGAGAAAAACGTGAGCAGGGATGCGATCAGGTCGAGGCCGGAATGCGCCGCTTCGGAGAGAATTCCAAGGCTGCCGGTGGTCACGCCAACGGTGATTTTCAGTCCGGTAATCACGAAGGCGGCGAGAACGGAATTCCCTGCCGCGGAACGCTTTTCCGCGCGCATCAATTCCGCCGAAGAAGTCGCCCCAGCCATGGACGCATTATCGCTGGTGGAAGGCGAGGGCGACAAGGGAATGGCCGCGAGGCAGCGTCGATCAAACGGCCTAACGCGAATTCACCACGGAGGCGCTGAGACACGGAGAAGATTGCGGTAACGATCTGCTTTTTCATTCGTAATCTCCGGGATTCGGTTGTCTCCGCGGTACAGAATCGTTTTCTGTGATCCGGAACACGGGGGTTTTGTACCCACGGGCAAAGGCGTCGGTTTGTGCTAGGATTTCCTGCTTGGTATTTTCAACTTCCTAATCGACCAATCCTGGAGGAGAAGTAATATGCGCAAGAGTTGGCTGCTGTGTGTTTTGTCGGGGACACTGGCTTGGGGACAGGCCGCGCCGAGCCAGCCTCCATTGGCACAGCCCGCTACTCCAGACAGTGCAGCCTCGGTGCCGCCGAACGCCGCTGTAATTACGATCATTGGAGTTTGTCCGGCACAGACGCACACAGCGGCAGCGAAAGCGACCAGCGCAAAGACTGCGACCAAAGCGACCGCGGCGAAAACTCAGGCGGCGGATTGCAAGACCGTCATCACCAAGGCCGAGTTCGAGAAGCTTGCCGACGCGCTCGCGCCTAACGTGACTCCGCAGCTGAAGCGCCAGCTCGCCGGATTGCTGCCGCGGCTGATCGCGATGTCGGATGCGGCAAAGAAGCAAGGAATCGACAAGACTCCGCAATACGCGGAATCGCTAAAGTTCGTCAAGATGCAGGTGCTGGCGAACGATCTGCAGCGGAAGATCCAGAAGCAGGCTGCGGACGTTCGGCCGGCAGAGATCGAAAAGTATTACAAAGACAATCCTGAGGCGTACGAACAATACACCCTCGAACGGCTCTTCGTGCCGCGCACTAAGCAAGTCGACAATGAATTGAAAGCGGAGGACGAAGAGAAAGACCAGAAGATGACTGACGACGAGAAGAAGGCCAAAGAAGCCGCCGATAAGGCGAAGGCCGAGGAAGCTGAGCAGTCGATGACCAAGCTGGCCGGCGATCTGCGCGATCGCGCTGCAAAGGGCGAAGACTTTGCCAAGCTGCAGAAAGAAGCATTCGAGGCCGCTGGGATGAAGATCGAGTCGCCAACAGTGAATCTGCCGAATCTGCGCCGGACGGGGCTGCCCCCGACGCACGCTTCGGTTTTTGATCTGAAGGTCGGCGAGGTCTCGCAGGTGATCAGCGACGCCGGCGGCCACTATATCTACAAGATCGTCAGCAAGAGCGAGATGCCGTTCGATCAGGCAAAGAATGAGATCCACAATAAGCTGCAGAACGATCGCATGCGCGACATGATGGAAAAAGTCAACAACTCGTTCAAGGCAGAAACGAACGAGGCGTATTTCGGCCCGGGTGGAGCGGGCCCGCTACCGCCGCCGCATATGCCGCGCCCAAGGCCCGGCATGCCTCCGGCTCAGTCCTCGCAGCCGCAGACACCGCCTCCGGCAGCAAAACCGAACTGATGGCGAAACCCGTTGTTGTCGTAACCGGAATTTCAGGAAACCTGGGAGCCAGGCTGTTGCCGCTGCTTTCGCGGTATTCGGTGATCGGGGTGGATGTTGCTCCCCCCCGCACCGAGGCCGAGATGCAGTTTGAGAGTCTGGACCTGGGGCAGGAGTCGTCTACCCGAACTTTTTACGAACTGCTGCGCGACACGCACGCGTACGCGGTGGTGCATCTTGCGTTTGTGATTGATCCCGTGCGGACGGGAGTGCTGGATGTTGACCGCATGTGGCAGATCAACGTGGCCGGCACGGCACGGGTCATGGAAGCTGTGACCGAAGCGAACCGCACCACAGATGACGGGGTGAAGCAGTTCATCTTTCCCAGCAGTGTTTCGGCGTATGGCCCGGATTTCCCGGAGGCCGCGACGGAAGAATCGCCCTTGGCGGCGCACACGCTACCTTACGCCATTCACAAAAAAGAATCCGATGAAGTTGTGCAGCAGCGCTGTGCCGCGTTGCGGGGATGCAGCGTGTATATTCTGCGTCCACATATTTTTGCCGGAGCCAGCGTCGAAAACTATCTGATGGGAGCCTTCCGCGGCACGCCCAATGGAAAGAGCGAGCGGGCGAAAAAATGGCGGGAAGCTGGAAGACGCCTGCCTTGCATGCTGCCGCGCGGGCAGAAGTATCTGGACAACAAGATCCAGTTCATTCACGTCGACGACATGGCGCGACTCATTCACCACATCCTTCAGCGCGAACCCGAGCCTCAACGGTTGACCGTGCTGAACGTCGCGGGTCGCGGAGAGCCGCTGACATTCGCCCGTTGCATCGAGATGGCGAATGCGAAGTTGATCCGCGTGCCGGGAAGGTGGGCCATGCGGCAGATCCTGACGCTGCTGTGGAAACAGAAGATTTCTGCGATTCCTCCGCAGGCCGTGCCGTACATGAGCGGGCAGTACATCATGAATACCGACCGGCTGCGGCGGTTTCTCGGGCCGGAATACGATCACGTGATCCGGTACAGCATTACGGACGCCTTTGCGGAGAGCTTCAAGCCGATCGCCGCGGGACAGTCGGCGTAAGGTCCTGGGTGGCGCTAGTCATTTCGCTTGATGCCCTGCGCGCGATATTAGGTCTTGCAGTTTCGCATCAAGCGAATCAGACATTTTCTCCGATTGAAATACGCCGTCGGAATCGATAGTGAATGTTTTCGGAATGTCTTCTTTTACCCCGTGCGAGGTCACCCACGTGTTCCCGGTTGGCTGATCGACATTCGATTGGAGTTCGATGTTAACTCCGAATGCTCGAGCAATCGGGCCATTGAAGCCATCTTGAAATTGCAGGCCCGGGATGTCGTTCTTCTGGAGAAATGTTCGCCATGCCGCATTGTCGTAGTCGGTGCTGACGTTCAAAATTACGAACGGTTGATTCTGGAACTTCTTGGCAATTGCCCGCAGGTGCGGCCAAGCGCGCAGGCAGACGTCGCATGATGTCGCCCAGAAGTAGACAAGCACAACCTTGCCTGCAAGATTGCGGGTATTCACCAAGGTCCCATCGGCTGACAGGCCGCCGAAGTTCGGCACCAGGTTGGAGCGGGCAAGTTCGGGATTTGCAACGAACTGCCGGGCCCTCCATTTGTTGAAAACGTCTTCTCGACTTAGCGCAACATATTTCTGGAATTGCGCCTTTGCTTCATCGTCCCTGTGCAATTGTGCGAGTGCCTTGCCATCCTCGAACATTGAATCGGGATAGGGCTGAAGGGCGAGGGCTTTCGCGAATTCATTGTGAGCGCGTGAGACCAGATCGTTCTGGTGACTCTGAAGTCCCTGATTCATCAGAGCAAGGCCGATGTAATGATGCGCGACGGCTTGCTGCTTCGGATCAGAGACCAGTCCGGCCATTCCAGACGCACCATCCTGGACCGCTTTCCAATCGTGGTTGGCCAGGCCGACCTGAACCATCTGTTCCTGGCAAGGTAAGCATCGGCCATGATCGAGTTTATCCGCGTCGCGAAAATACCAGATCGCGAGTTGGGGTTCGCGTTTCTGTAAATGCTCCAGCGCCTGCCGGTAGCTTTTCTGGGCCTTCTTATCGGACGGACCCTGAGGAGAGTTTTGCGCGAGAACAGGTACTACAAGGCATGTTAGAAGAATTCCAATCGATAACGAGCGCATGCAAGCCCCCGAAGCGCTCTGGAATATTACATCGATTGTCGCTTGAGGGATATGACATCAAGTATCCCGGACAGGGTCAGGGGCCGAGCTATGGTGATTTCCTTCCCGAGTACAGCCCGGCGATGCCGAACGTGTAAGGTGTCCAGCTGAGACCGGAGAAGCCGGCATTTTTCATGCGTCCCAGCATCTCTTCGGGAGTAGGGAAGCGTTCGACCGATGCCGGTAAATACGCGTAGGGACCGCGAACTCCGGAGATCACGGTGCCCACTCGCGGTAAGACCTGTTTGAAATAAAACCGATAGAACGAGCCCAAAATTCCCTTGGGCTCGCCGAAATCCAGGATGCCGCATTCCCCGCCCGGCCGAAGCACCCGCGCGATCTCGCGCAGGCCGGCGTCATAGTCAGCCAGGTTGCGAAACCCGAAAGCGGACGTGACCAAGTCGAAGTGGTCGTTGGGAAATGGCAGGTTCAGCGCGTCGGCTTCGATCCATGCGGGAATGCGTTGGGCGTCATCGATGCCCGCCGATTTAGACGAGGCGCGCTGAAGCATTGCGTGGGAGAAGTCGGCGCCGAAAATCTGCGGAGCGGACTTCCCTGCCCGGCGCAGCGCGAACGTCATATCCCCGGTGCCGCAGCACAGATCGAGAGCCCGGGAGTCGGGGCGGGCAAGAATGTGCTGGAAGCGGCGGGCGGTGCGGCTCCACCACATGCGATCGACGTTCAGTGACAGAACGTGATTCAGCAGGTCGTAGCGCGGCGCGATTGAAGTGAACATCTCGCGCACGGCACGCGCGGCAGAAGCTTTGTCCGTCGCGCCTTCGGGCGCGGCTCCTACGACCGTCGGCTTGGCAATTTCGGGCAAGAAATTCCCGGGCTCTAGCGCTTCTTCTTCGCTTTGGTCTTCGCGCTTTTCAGCTGCTTTACGATGCGCTCGACCTGCAGAATGTGATTCGTGTCGTGCCCGGCGAACATGCGCGTCAGATGCGAGATCGATTCTTTACCGCGCTCGAGATGCATGCCGTAGTTGTCCCATGTCTCTTTCGAAATTTCCTTCAGCATCGCGAGGTTGTTTTCGCGGAGCACGCGGAAAGTGTCGAGGGAGCGCTTGGCGTCGCGGTCGCGATAGTTGAAGGCCGAGGCCCAGGCATCCTGGTCAAAGGGCTGGATCGTGATGCCGTTCTCGCCTATCACAGATCGCATCCGCCAACTCGCGACGATTTCGGTGTCGGCGAGGTGCGCGATGATTTCAGCGATGGACCACTTCGCCGGCTCAGGCCGCCATCTGAGTTGTTTTGGCGTCAGGCCTTGTGTCAGCCTCTTGATCTTGCCGGCGGTGGCGCGCTGCAGTTTGACTGCGTCCTGACCTTCGACGTAGCCGAGAATGCGTCCGATGTACTGCTCTGCGGTTTCCTGCATATCAGTATTCCTTTGCTATTTTTTTTCCCAGACCCAGCCGCCGCGCGAGAGGCGGCGCAATTCTTCAACGGCAGTCAGAACGACATTTTCGGGAATGTCACTGGCGATCTCGACCTTGCCAATCTCCCGCGGCAGGACGAAATGCACGATTCCATTTTGCGTCTTCTTGTCGGACTGTAGCCGGGCGAGAATCTTGCGGGCGCTGACATTCACTTCGGGCAGTCGGCCAAGGCTCAAAACGGCGTCGGCAATGCGACCAGCGGTGACGCTATCGGTGCGCCCGACGCTCAGGGCGATATTCGCGGCCGCGATCATGCCCCAGGCAACCGCTTCTCCGTGAAACAGCGTGCGGTAGCCGGTTTCGGCCTCGAGCGCGTGACCGATTGTATGGCCGAAATTGAGAACGCGGCGCAGGCCGCCTTCGCGTTCATCCGCGGATACGACTTCCGCCTTCAGCTTGACGGACTGGGCGATGACCCATTCGATCTCTTCTGGATCGCGCTTCAGAATGGCGGCGCGGTTCTGCTCGAAGCGCAGGAATAACTCCACGCTTCCGATGATCCCGCACTTCAACGCTTCGTAGAGTCCGGCCCGGAATTCGCGATCCGGAAGCGTCTTCAGCACGCCAGGATCGATCAGCACCACCCGGGGATGGCAGAACGTTCCGATCAGGTTCTTCCCTGCCAGCAGGTTCACGCCGGTTTTGCCGCCGATCGAGGCGTCCACCTGTGCGAGGACGGTAGTCGGAACCTGGATGAACTCCACCCCGCGCATATAAAGCGATGCCAGAAGGCCTGTTACGTCGCCCACGACCCCGCCGCCAAGAGCGATGATCACGGATTTGCGATCGGCGCCCAGCTTCGCCAGTTTCTCAGCAAGGGTTTCGACCGTTGCCAGGCGTTTTGAAGGCTCTCCGTCGGGCATGACCAGTACCTGGGGTGTAAAACCTGCGGCCTTCATCGAGGCAATCAGTTTCGAGCCCCAGCGCTTGCGGACGGGCGGCACGGTGACCACAAAAACGCGGCTGGACCGCGGCAGAAGGTCGCTCAAAATCGAGCCCGCCCGGTTCAACAACCCGTTTTCAATCCAGGCCTGGTACGGCTCAGGCGGAACATGAATCGTGGCTTGCGGCATTGCGTTTCCATAATAGCGTACACGATACAATCCGCATGACAGGCTGTCCCCTGGCGGTGGTACTATTTTCCGTTTATGAAAGGTCTTCCAGCCGAGACCGATTTCATCGTGATTGGCGCGGGTGCCGCTGCCCTGCGCGCTGCCATCGAATTGGCGAATGCCGGAAGTGTCCTCATCGTTACGAAACAGGCAGTCACCGATCTCAGCGGACGCGATCCGAAATCCGAGGCGGCATGGCTGAGCGACGACGATGAAGTCAGCCTGCATTTGCAGGACACGCTCACCGCTGGCGACGGATTGTGCAATGTTGCGGCGGTGAAAATTTTGCTGGAGGAAGCCCCGGAACGCATTAACGAATTGATCGCTTGGGGAAAGCCGCATGGTACCAAGCTCGCCTTTGGACTCGAGACAACCAACAGCAAAGGCCGGGCGCTGCACGCGCAGGGAGAGTCGACGGCGAAAGAAATTCTTCGCGTGCTGTGGCAGAAGGTGCACGCGCTGAAGCATGTCTCGGTCGCGGAGTCGGCGTTCACGACCGAACTGCTGACCGACGGCGGCCGGGTCAACGGCGTGTCGCTGCTCGATGACAAAGGCGTTCCGCACGAAGTTGCCTGCTCAGCGGTTTTGCTCGCGACCGGCGGGCTTGGCCAGATTTACCGCAATAGTATCAATCCGGAATCAGCCACGGGCGACGGAGTGGCGCTAGCGGTTCGCGCCGGAGCCGATGTCAGCGACATGGAGTTCATCCAGTTTCATCCCACGGCGATTCACATGAAGAAGGTGCCGCGATTCCTGCTGCCGGAGACGCTGCGTGCTGAGGGAGCGTACCTGCGCAACTTCGAACTGGATCGCTTCATGGGGAAATATCACCCGGCGAGCGAGCGGGCTCCGCGGGAGCTTGTGGTGCGGGCGATCGTGCACGAGATGGAAGTCAGCCGCGCGAAAGATCCGTTTGTGTATCTCGATCTCACCCACATGCGGGCTTCGGTAGTGCAGAAACACTTTCCACGAATTTACGCGGCTTGCATGGCGCACAACGTGGATATCACGGAGGATCTCATCCCGGTGCGTCCGGCAGCGCATTTTTCTATGGGCGGCGTGCACGCGGATCTCGACGGCAAAACGAATGTCGCCGGACTCTACGCCGTGGGAGAGGTGGCCGCGAACGGACTGCATGGCGCAAATCGACTGCCGAGCAACACTGTGCTTGAGAGCCTGGTGTATGGAGCACGAGCAGGCAAGGCAATGGGCAATATCGAGAAGGCCGCTGCGAAAGCTCCCGGAAGATCTATGGCGGTGTATTCCAACGGCCCGGTGGACATGGGCGTGGAAGGCTTAATCGGCCAAATTCAGGATCTGATGTGGAACAACGTTGGAACCGTCCGCACTCGCGTGGGGATGCAGAATGCGATCAGGGCGCTGGAAGAGATGGCTCCGAAGCTGGCAAATCCGAAAACGCGGCGAGGACATGAAGCGACAAATCTGCATCTGACCGCGTTGCTGGTGGCGCGATCAGCGCTGGCACGTGAGGAGAGCCGGGGTGCACATTACCGGATGGACTATCCCGATCATGATGACAAGAAATTCCTGAAGCACTCGGTGGTGCGTGGGGAGAAAGTTGCATTCGCTGCGTGAGCACGCCTGCTGCTATTCCTTAGCCGCTTTTTCCGGGAATGCTATCGACGCCAGCACCGAAATCAACAGGACCGCAGCGATCGCTCCCAGCGTGATTGAAGTCTCGATGTGAAAGTGACGTGCGGTGATCATCTTCAATCCCACCAGAACGAGAATAATCGATAGTCCGTAATGCAGAAAGCGGAAGACTTTCATTAAGCCGGAGACTGCAAAGTACAGCGAACGCAGGCCGAGGATGGCGAAGATGTTCGACGTGTACACGATGAAGGCGTTCAGCGTGATGGCGAGAACGGCCGGGATCGAATCGACTGCGAACAGGATGTCGGTCGTCTCGATCATCAGCAGCACGAGCAAAAGGGGCGTCGCATAAAGCGTGACGCCTTGCGGGCCATCGCGGACGAAGAACCGTCCGCCGCGATAATCTTGCGTCACCGGCATCAGTCGGCGCATTGCTTTCACCACCGGATTCGCCGAAGGATTGACCTTTCGGTCTCCCACGACGGCGAAGCGGATGCCGCTGAAAATCAGCAGGGCCCCGAAGAGATAGAGGACCCAGTGAAAGCGGTAGATGAGGCCAACTCCTGCGGCGATGAAAATGCCGCGCATGATCAGCGCGCCCAGGATTCCCCAGAACAGAACGCGATGCTGATACTCCTCGGGGACCGAGAAATAATTGAAGATCAGCAGGAATACGAAAAGATTATCGACGCTGAGCGAAAGCTCGAGAACGTACCCGGTGACGAACTCGATGGCTGGTTGGTATCCGAGCCAGAAATATACGATCGCCGCAAAAGCCGCAGCCAGGGCCACGTAGATCGCGCTCCAGCCCAGCGCCTCACGGTATCCGACAACGTGGCCCGGCCGGTGAAAGACGCGTAGGTCGAGCACCAGCAGGCCCAGCGCGAAGACGTTGAAGAGAATCCAGAAGTAGAGCAAAGGAAATGTCGGAACAGATTTGTTCAGTCTTTTGAAATTGTTGATTGTTGAATTTTGATTGTTGAATGAAGAGCTCTGGCCGACCGAGTTCTATTCAACAATCAACAATCAAAATTCAATAATTACTTCTGTCTTCCTCGCTTTCCGCTGACCCAGTCATCCCAGACGCCATCGGCCTTGAGCATATCCACGCTGCTGCTGTCGCGCATGGTTTGCTCGATCTGATCATGGGTGAGGCGCGGGCCGATGTGTCCCGGCAGATTGGCCAGTTCCAGGCTTAACAGCGCCGTTTCGGCGACGTGCTTCTTCAGTTGCGGGAAGTCGACTTTGTCGTATGTATCCGAGATTGCGTGGTAGTTCTCCAGATAATTCGCTTCCTGCTGGTCGGCGACGAACGTCGGGACGCCTTCCAGCATGAAGTCAAAATGATCGGTTCCCCACTCCATCGTGGGATCGAGCTCTTTCACATCAAACTGCGCCAGCGGAGCGATCAGCTGCTGCGCAGTCGGGATCACGTCTTTTCGGCCGCCAGTCGAGAAGCCAGTCGTCTTTCCCGTACCGGAGTCGAAAACGATCACTCCTGCCGCCTTGTCGAGTTCCGCACGATGAGCGTGGGCGTAGGCGCGCGAGCCGAGCAGTCCTTGTTCTTCCCCTGAGAAAAGAATGAAGCGAATGGTGCGAATCGGGAGCACGTGCGACGCTTTGATGGCGCGCAGCGCGTCGATGACGAGCGCCGCGTTGCAGCCGTTGTCGAGCGCACCGGTACCAAGTTCCCAAGAATCAAGGTGCGCGCCCACGATTACGAACTCGTCGGGCTTCTCGCTGCCGCGAATTTCGGCAACAACGTTCGAACTCTTGATGGGTCCGCCAATCTGGTTGGGGATCGACAGGTCAGCCCAGACCAGGTTCCCGGCAGCGAGCAGGCGGGCCATGCGTTCGCCATCCTCGCGGGCGATGATCACCTGCGGGATGCGATCGATCTCCCCCGCGCCGGAATTCGTGTGCCGATAGAGAATGTCGTGCTCGCGCGTCGCCATGAAGGCGATGGCTTTCACGTGCGCCTTGACCGCCCGGTCGATAATCGGCGGCGCGTTCGCATATTCGGCGAAAAGATCCGCCCATGTTTTCAGGACAGTGGTGTGTACGAGAATGATTTTCCCGGCGACATTCCCGGCTTTCTGGAAGCCGGCCTCAGTGCCGTCTCCGACATCGACAACCTGCACGTGCTTCACCGGCGCGAGCGCGGGAGCCCAGGCCACGGAAACTGCACGCACGTGGAATGACGTAAGAACCGTTCCACCGCCGACTCTTGTGGGATCCACTTGCAACGAAGTATCCGCCGTCATCTCGGTCGCGCCTTCCGACCATGAGTAAGGAATCTCGAAGCCTTCGGTGTGCACGCTGTCGGCGCCGGCGGCAGTGAAGGCCTGCATGCCCCAGCGAATCGCGTGCTGCATGGCGAGCGTGCCGGGGACACGGCCTCCGATCTCGTCGGTGAGGCGTTCGAGGTTGTCCTGGATCGGCGATGGCGCCAGCGCGGCCTGGATCACGGCATTAGCACCGGGATTATCCGCGGGAGTTGCAGCCAGACAGGTAAAGCAGAAAATGCAAACAAGAAACACGATCTTCGCAGTTCGCATATGGGCCGCATTAGAAACGAAATTTCGGAAAAGCGCAAAAGAGCTAACTGCGAAGGAGAGCGAAGTATCACAAAGGAAAAATAAATATTGCGTTCGTGTGACTTTGTGCCCTTCGTGGTTAATTAGTTTTCGGCGGCAGCGGTTCCATCTTGTCGAGAATGCGAATCGTCTCGAGAATCACGCTGCCTACGATTTGCAGGCTTTGCGGGCTGAGTTTGTCGACGGTGTCCTGCGGAGTGTGCCAGAAGACGTTATTGTATCCATAGGAAAAATCGATCAAGTCGGCACAAGCGACGCCGCGTTTCATGAATGGAATGTGATCGTCGGAGACCTGATTCTCGCGGCCGAAAAAGTGCGATTGATATCCGAGGCGCTTCGCGCCTTCGCCGACGGTGTCTTCGAGCCATGGCGTGGAATTCAGGTCGCGGTCAATGTTGAGGTCCGCGTCTCCGATCATATCGGCCAGCAGGAATGCCTTCACTTTTTTCAGCGTCCCATCCGCCTGCCACTTCTCAGCCAGATGCGTGATGCCGTAGAGGCTGTCGGCCATGAAGTCCATCTGCGTGTCGGGAATCATGGCCTCTTCAGCGTCATCCCAGATCAGCCAGACACTGTATCCGTCGAGCTGTTTGCCGCGAAACTGATTGGCGAACTCAAGTAAAAGCGCGCTGGAAGAGGCGCCGTCGTTCGCGCCAATATATGAAGTATTCCGTAAGGGATAGTTTGTATCGTAATGACTCGCAATGAGAATGATGCCGTCTTTTTTGCCGGGAAATTTCGCGATGAGGTTGTGGACGGGGAATTTTCCTACCGGCGTGTCAGCGGTAAAAACATCGTTCTCGACGTCATCGCCCTTCAGGTGCGATTCGAGGAAGTCCTCAACTTTTTTGTGATTGGCGGTCCCCAACGGACGCGGCCCGAACTTCACGATGTCTTTCACGTACTGCATGGCGCGGGCGGAATCGATGCTGGGTGGCGGGCCGCTATCGGGCGGAAAGTTGATCGCAACGCTTGGCTGCAATGCGGCGGGCGGCTGCACTTCAATGGTCTGTTTGTCGCGGTCGCAGGCGAGCACTGCGAGAGCCGACGCCAGCAGGACAAACCACAGAGCTTTCGAGCCAATCATGTTCAGTTTCAGAATCACTGTCCCTGCGCTTGTTTCGCTTTGCGCGCGGCCCGCTGCTTGGGATGGACCAACCATGCGACCCCGATGCTCACCGCATAGAGAGCGATCATCGGCGCGGCGAAAATGCACATATTCAGGATATCCGTCGTAGGCGTTACGATCGCCGCGATGATGAAGATCACGAGGATGGAATACCGGAAATTCTTCCACATGAATCCGGCGCTGATGATGCCCATCAGCGATAGGAAGAAGACGAGGATCGGCATCTCGAAAATTACGCCCATGCCGAGGATGATGCTGAGAAAAAGATTGGTGTATTCCGTAATCGTGATCATCGGCTGGAATTGCTTGCCGAAACCGATCAGGAATGTCAGCGCCGCCGGATAAACAATTTTGTAGCCAAAATAACCGCCGCACGCGAACAACGTAATTGTCGACACCATGAAGGGCACGACGTAGCGCTTCTCGCGGCGATAAAGCCCGGGCGAAATAAACATCCAGACCTGATAAAGAACGAACGGAGAAGTCAGGAACAGTCCCGCCAACGCCGCAACCTTCAAGTAAAGATTGAAGGGGTCCGTGGGATTCAGGTAGGTGAGCTTTTCCGCCATGCCGTTGGATTTCAGAGCATCCATGATCGGCCTCTGCATGATGTCGTAGATCTTCTCTACCTTCCACCAGCAGATACCGAAGCCGACAGCGACGGAAATGATCGAGTAGACGATCCTCTTCCGCAGTTCCTCAAGGTGATCGAGGAAGCCCATGGTGGGCATCGATTCTTTTTCGTCCTCGGTGGAGGGAGGCTCGACGGCGAGTTCAGGCATGCGATTCCTGGGACGTGGAGGATGTCACAACATCGGCGGGATTCGCCGCTTCCGTGGCGAGAGTCGTCTCTGCCGGTTCGCCCGCGGAAGGTGCAGGCTCTTCAACCGTACCGGCGAGCGTGGCCGATGCTTCGACCGGTTTCGCCTCGCCGTCGATTGCGTGCAACGTGCGGCTGGCGGTTCCAGGCAGCGGCGCGGGAGGCAAAATCGTCGGTTGTTTTTCGACCTCGAGATGAGCGATCTCCTGCTCGATCTGGGCTTTGAATTCGTTGGAGGCGCGGCGGAATTCATTCATGAATTTGCCGACCTGACGGGCGATCTCCGGCAATTTCTTCGGCCCGAAGATGATGAGGGCCAGAAAAAACAGAAAGATCGTTTCAGAGAAACTCATGCGCTTCATCATATCGCCCTTGAAGCGGAAGCGGCAACGATTGACACAAGTTTGACAAGGGATTTGGGGAGCAAACGGCACTCTTTGCCGGGCGCGACATCGGCAGAATCTGCCGGTGTTGGACAGAGGCCGTCGAGAAGCGCGTATAACGGCTGGTTTTCCTGGCGTAATCCTGGCGGCGCGGCTTGGCACAGAACGTGCTGCGCCGCCCATGGAGACGGCTGAGCTTCCGATGATCCCTCGATATCACCGCCGGAATCCGTTTTTCACGTCAGAAGGGAGTTCTCATGTCGGTATCCGCGATATTCAGCAGCAATCTGTTCCAGCACGAAACGCAGAACACGCAAAGCAAGAGCAAAATCCAGCAATTCAAGCAGGAGTTCCAGCAACTTGGCGAGGACTTGCAGTCAGGGAATCTCTCGGCGGCGCAGTCAGATCTTGCGGCCCTCGAGCAGCTTGTACCGAAGAGCAATGCAGTCTCCTCCGGGCCGGCCAGCAGCCCCCTGTCACAGGCGTTTCAACAATTGGCGCCGGACCTGCAATCGGGCCATCTGTCGGCAGCCCAGCAGGACTACTCCACGATCAAGCAGGACATCCAGAACCACGCCGCCCAAATGCGGCATCGCCATCATGGCAGCAGTGGCGAATCGAGCCAGATCGGCCAGCTATTCCAGCAACTTGGACAGGATTTGCAATCGGGGGACCTGACAAGCGCCCGGAAGGCGTATTCGCAGTTCCAGCAGGATCTGGCGCGGTGGGCCGCGTCTCAGCCACCCGGTCCGGGAGCGACAGCCGCGGCCCCCTCGATTTCGGTGAGCGCCTAGTCGACCGCGAGCGACAAAACACCCCGGACCAAGGCAATTTCCCTGCCCTCCGGAGAACCCCGGCCACCCCCTGACGCATCTGATGGAAGAGGTGTCGAGTCAGGCAGTTACCATGGTGACGCTTCCCGTCCGGCCGCGTCCAACGAGGTGGTATACTGCCTGTATTCAGCGCGGTAGCTGGGGTGGACGTTAGCCCTCAACCGAAGGAAATCTCAAGATGGCACGTAGTTCTCGCCGATCACTCTTCCTGGTCCTTTTCTTTCTTCTTGCCTGCGGATTCCTGGGCATCCTGTTTGCCCAGCGCTCCGGCCAGCAGACTGGCCTGACCGCCGATTCCGACGTCAAGGACAGCCTCAAGGAATTCACCGACGTGTACTCCATCGTCGAAGAGAATTACGCCGAACCAGTGAATCCGGACAAAGCGATCTACAACGGGGCGATTCCCGGGATGCTGCACGCGCTTGATCCGCACTCGAATTTCTTCGATCCGAAATCCTATGCGCTGATGCGCGAGGACCAGCGCGGCAAGTACTACGGCGTGGGAATGACGGTTGGCCCGCGCAACAACAAAGTTATCGTGATCTATCCCTTCACCGGGACTCCTGCTTATAAGGCCGGCATTCATCCAGGCGACGTGATCATCGCGGTCGACGGCAAATCGACCGAGAACATGAGCACGACCGACGTGGCCGACCTGCTGAAAGGGCCCAAGGGAACTACCGTTCACATCACGATTTCTCGTGAAGGCGTCGAGAAGCCGATGGACTTCACGCTCGTTCGCGATGAGATTCCACGCTACAGCGTCGACGTGCATTTCCTGATCAAGCCGGGCATCGGCTACATGCACATCAACGGCTTCAACGAGACCACCGAACATGAAGTCTCCGAAGCTCTGGATTCCTTCGGCGATCTCAAGGGACTGATCCTCGACCTGCGGGGCAATCCCGGCGGACTGTTGAGCGAAGGCGTTGGCGTTGCCGACAAGTTCCTCAAGAAGGGACAGTTGATCGTCTCGCATCACGGACGCGCTTCGGCTGAGAAGCGCTACGTGGCGCAGCACGGCAATGGCGGCAAGGATTATCCGATCGTTGTGCTGGTGAACCGGCTGACCGCGTCGGCCGCTGAGATCGTCTCAGGTGCGATTCAGGATCATGATCGCGGCCTGATTGCCGGCGAAGTCACCTTCGGTAAGGGCCTGGTGCAGACGGTGTATCCGCTGTCCGAAAACACCGGCTTGGCGCTGACCACCGCCCACTACTACACACCCAGCGGACGTCTGATCCAGCGCGATTACAGCAACATCTCGCTCTACGACTACTACTACAGCCGCGATAACGACACCTCAAACGCGAACAAGGAAGTGAAGCTAACCGACAGCGGCCGCACCGTCTACGGCGGCGGAGGCATCACACCCGATGTCACCATTCCACCGGTCAAGACGAATCATTTCCAGGACACGCTTCTGCAGCACTACGCCTTCTTCAACTTCGCCAAGCTCTACGTCGTGAATCATCATCCGACGAAGAGTTTCGAAGTCGATGATGCGATCATGCAGGATTTCCGCAAGTCGCTCGACGAAGCCAATATTCCCTACACCCAGGCAGAGCTGATGGACAATGCCGACTGGATCAAATCGAACATCAAGTCCGAGATCTTTGTCGACGCCTTCGGGCAGGATGAGGGCATGAAGGTGCGCGCCGAGTCCGATCCCGAGGTGGTCAAGGCGCTCGAACTTCTGCCGCAGGCAAAGGCTCTGGCTGATAATGCCCGCAAGATTGTCGCCGAGCACAATGCGGCCCCGGCGTTTAACCGACAGTAAGGGATCATTTAAATCACACAGGCCCGAACTCGTTTCGGGCCTTTCGTTTTGGGGAGCAATGAGCAGTGAGCTATCAGGAATGAGCAAATCGGGTCCGATGGCACTCATTGCTCACCGCTCATGGCTCATTACTCAGCAGCGTTGACTTGGCTTTCAGCGTATGTGAGAATCCGCGCAAGAGGCCTCGTTTGCGGGGGCAAGCTCGCCGGCCTTGATCGTCAGCCGTCCCGTTAGAGGACGCATTCTTCTCAACACAACATGGTTCTTTTTCAATATCATGGCAAATGCGGCTCGCCCGGGCGACGGCGATCGAGGCTGGTTTGAAGCCCGTAATTCTGGCGGGAGCAGTGCTGCTGGCCGCGGTTGCCGGGTGGACCGACTTGCGCAGCCGACGAATCCCGAACTGGCTGACGGTTCCCGGCTTCGTCGCCGGGGTGGCGGTAAATACGATCTTGCGCGGGAAAGGCGGATTGGAGTCTTCCCTGCTCGGCGCACTGGTCGGGCTCGGACTGCTGCTGCCGTTTGTTTTGCTGCGCAGTCTTGGCGCCGGCGACTGGAAGCTGGCAGGAGCCCTGGGAGCCTTTGCCGGGCGCGAGTTGCTGATCGACCTGCTGATCGGCTCTGTTTTCGTCGCGGGATTGATGGCAGTGGCGCTGGTTATCTATAAACGGCGCGTGCGTCAGACGATGCGGAATATCGGGCACATCCTCGTATCGCTTGTGACGTTTCAACTGCCGGGGCATCGGGTCTCGCTCGACAATCCCGATGCGCTGAAGGTCCCGTACGGCGTGGCACTGGCGTTGACCGTGCTGCTCTACGGCGCGGCGCATGTTTGGGGAGTGGCGTAGAAGATGAATTTCGCGCGCAAAATAATCCGCACCCTTGCATCGGAAACGCGCGGCGCTGAGATTGCCGAAGCAGCTGCCGTTCTGCCGCTGATGTTCATGATCCTGCTGGGCATCTTCTGGTTCGGACAGGCCTTCAGCATCTACGGAGCGATCACGCGCGCAGCGCAGGATGGAGCGCGGGCAGGATCGCTTCCCTATTGCGTGACATGTACCGGCTCGAACTCTCCCCAGACGAACGCGGTCAACGCGATTCAGGCCAGCATGCTCGCCTCGAATCTGGACCCGACACTGGCGCGGCTGCCGTCTCCTGCTCCTACACTTTATTCCTGCAGCGATTCGACATCCGGAGTGGATTGCGGTTCGGGCAACAGCAATTTCTGCGTGCAGACTCCAGTACTGATTACGAGTTCACTCGGCGCAACTGGCCTGTGCGGGATCTCCGTTTCCTTCCAGTATCCCTACAAGTTCTGGCTGCCTTTCACTTCCATTAACAATCAGACGATCTGGATCAGCGCCTCATCGCGCGTTCGTATGGAGAACCGGTGATTCGCTGGCGCAGGATCGTGTGGGGTATTCGGGATCTCTCTCCGATGCTTCGCAATGACGCGGCGGCGCAACTCGTGGAATTCGCCGTATCGCTTCCGCTGCTGGTCGTTTTTGTCGTGGGCATTTTCGACTTCAGCAATGCATTCACGTTGAAACAGAAGCTGACCAATATCGCCCGCGATGCGGCGCGCGCCGCGGCGGTCGATCCGACCAACGATTTGGCTACAAGCACTCCCGTCTCCGTGACGGATGCATTCCACATGGTGGACGACTTTTTGATTGCCCAGAATATCAACGACTGTGGCCTCACATGGAACAGCACGCCGGCCGGTTTGACATGGACCTTCACGGGCACTGGAAACGGTTGCGCGACAGGAGGGATTACGGTCATTGTGAACCGGGGCTACTACTATCCTTCGTCGGGCGCGACACTTCCGAACCTGACCTGTACCTCGCAGAGCATCGGCGCCACCCAGATGGCGGTGATCAGCACCTGCGTCAGCATTCAGTACGCCTACCCGTGGCGCTTTGGGAAGGTGGCAAGTTTATTGGGGAGCAACACGACGCTGCCAACCATGATTTCCGGAGCCGCCGTCGCGATGAACGAGAACTGATTATGAAGAAGTCTTTATTCCGTCGATCGCGCGGGTTTGCGCTCAATAGGGAGCGCGGGGTCACCATGATCCTAGTAGCTCTTGCCATGGTTGCGATCATTGCGATGGCGGCGCTTTCGATCGACGTCATTACCCTTTATTTGGCGCGCGAGGAGGCGCAACGGTCCGCGGATAGCGCCGCTCTGGCGGCCGCCAAAATTATCGCCCTGTCTGGGCTCACAGGAGATCCCAGCAACTTGAGCTTGCAATGGGGCGCCGTTTGCGGCCCGGATGATGGCACAAACGGCTTGGCTACGCGAGTCGCCAAAACGGTTGCCGGGCAGAATACAGTCGGCAGCATCGCGGCTGACGCCGTGACGGTAAACTACTTTTCTGGGACCGGGAGCACCATGGGTTCGGGTACTTCCGACTGCACCACACTGAGCTCTACAGCTTTCGGCGTGAATCCCGTCGTCAACGTGCAGGTTCGCCGCACGAGCATGCCAACATTTTTCTCGCGGATATGGGGAAATACCAGCAACAGCGTCAGCGCAACAGCAACGGCCGAAGCTTTCAATTCTTCAAACTCGGGAAACGTCGGGAATGAGACCACGGGATCGATTACTCCGGTTCAGCCTCGCTGTGTTAAGCCGTGGGTGGTGCCGAATTTAGATCCGCTGAGCTCAGCGGGCTGTAACGGAAACTGCACTCCATTCGTGAATTCGTCGACGGGAGCCATCAACCGCCAAGGAATCTCATTGGGCGGCGCGGGCGCTGCCGGAGTAATCGGCGAAACATTCTGGCTCGAGCCGGACTGTCAGAGTGCAGGATCGAATTGCACTCTGCTAAATCCTGGGAGCATTCAGCCAACCGCGAATACCGCATTAGGTACGTACGGAAATCCTAATCTGCTCTATGTTCCGAACCAGGTCGGCACTCCAGTGATCGCAGTACCCTCCTGCAGAGTAGGAGATGCATCCACCGCCTTAGAACAAGCCATCGCGGGCTGCGATCAGCCAACCAATTATTCCTGCGGCGTGGTAAACGCCAACGTTGTCGACATGTCCACGAATCCCAGGTCTCAAACCACGGATGCGGTTCAGTGCCTTATTCAGCAGGGAGATACCGGAGATGTGACCGCATCGAGCGGGCAAGATTATTTCAACCCGTTCGGAGCGCCTGCTTCTTATCCTTACCCGATTCTTGCCGGAAGCAGCAATCCCACAGGATTGAGCGGCACCCAAATCAGCACCAGTGCGTCGATTGTTTCGTTGCCTATTTACGACAATAGCAAGACCATTAACGGCGTAGGCCAGACGAATGTGACGTTTGTTGGTTTTCTGCAGGTGTTCATCAACGCCGTTGATGCGAACGGCAATCTGAACGTGACCGTTCTCAACGTGTCAGGCTGCAGTAACGGTTCCGGTTCAGTCGGCACTCCCGTGATCGGGAATTCCCCGGTTCCTGTTCGCCTGATCACGCCTCCATAGCGCGCAGACTCTCGCCCTTGCGACAGATTCTCTCCTGGAAATTTCTTCAGGAATTCCTACTGGTCGGGCGTGTTTGGATTGGGCTGCCCGTTATTCGGAGGCTCGTGCATCGCCCCGTCTTGCGCGCCGTTCGGGGGTTGCTGTTGCTGCTCATTGTTGCGAACGATGGCGGGCTCGTCGTTATCGCTGCCGTCATCGCTTGCGTCATTGCTCGCCATGGGCTGCAGCGGCGCGACGAAGTTTCCTTCAGTCCGCGTGCTCAGGATGACGCGATCGAGCTTGTTGGGATCGTCCGGCGCGCTCAGGATCAAGAAGTTGAATTTCGACCCATTCAGCAGGTGAGCCAGCACTTCGGGGGCGGGTGCAGGCTGGATTTCAGCGACGACTTTTTCCTGCTCGGCGCCGGCCGGAATCGCGATGTCGGCCCCCGTGCGCTTCTGGATCTCAAACAGCACTTCCGAGAGCGTCGCCTTATCCGAGTGAATGCTGAGCATCCCATGCAGATAGGAAATCTGCAATGGAGGCTCCGGAACACTTGCGGACGTCTGAGGCGCAGGATTCGGCGTGTAATTCGCCGGTACTAATCCCGGAACAGACGCCGGGCTCGCAGTCGATGGCGCGCTGGCCACCGCGTTCGAGCCGGTCACCTTAATCATGACCGTCCGGCCATAAGGAAATACCTGAAACGACTGCGCGGTCTTCAGATCGAGCACCACGCGCGTAATAGGAGGCTTCGACTGAAAAAGTCCCACGCGGACATCCTTCACTTCGCCGCGATCGACAGATTGGCTCTGCGCTTCGCTGCTGGGACGCGTGTTCGGGAAGTCGATGACGAGGCGGTCAGGTCCGGTCAGGACGCGGGTCTGCGGAACGATGCGCTCACTGGCTTCGACCTCAACCTCGACCACTTCTTTCGAGCCCAGGACCTTAACCGATCGAACGGAAGAAACCTGCGCGAGGGACGGGAGGGCCGCCAAGCCAGCACACACACCAGCCAAAAAGAGCCGGGTCGCGGAAATTCGCGAAAATCTGTGCATGGGGGAGCCTAAATTTGTTGGACTGATCAGATTGTAGCAGCGTTTGGTACTCCCGAGACTTACTTAAGTACTACAACCGCCTCAGGAATTCAGCTTGTCATTGCCCTCCGGATAGGGGCTTCAGGATATCGCCCAAAAGGTCAGGCTGCCCCGCCACTCGTTTCAGGTGCGGATTCCTTTCTCCGTCGTGATAAGAGATCGAATAGGTCTTATAGAACTCCGCGTTTTCGACCAGCAGATCGATGGGCTTTTCCGTGCCCTTGGCATCCCTGACGGCATCGTGAAGCAGTTCCGGCGACCATTTCCGGCCATCAATGGCCAGCAGTTTCATGTTCGGCCCCAGCTCGGCTTTGTAGGCAGGCGATCCGAGGATTACGTCATGGATCTTGCCATCCTGGCCGACGGTGAATCCCAGCGAATACGAGAAATCGCTGAACTTCGCCACCTTTTCGATTTCCCTCCCAAAAGCGTTCGGCTGGTCGTTGTAAACCAGTGTCCAGCCGCCGCGCTCAATGCCGCCCAGCGGCGCATGGGTGCTGGTGTTATTCACGCGCTGGTTTAGCAAAGTCTTCCAATCGTAGGGAACGACTTTATTTAGCGCGGAAACGACGTCGTCGAACGTATAGGGCACGACCTTCGGCGGACCGCTCTCGCCCCCTTCGAATTGACGGCAGAAATCGTTCAGAGATCGCTGGCCGTGCGTTTGCTGCCGGATGATCGTGTCGACTTCGAGCCAGATCAGATCTCCCTCGGGATAGTAATCGAGGCTGCGCCGCCAGTTGAGCCAGGCCGGCGAATTCAACATGCGGAGGATTTGCACTGAGCGCGCAGTATCTTCCAGTGGACGCCATTCCCTGCCGGTGCGGTGATCGAGCATCGCCGCCGTATCGGCCAGCGCTTCGCGATATTGTTCGTCGTTCCATAGCCCGCTGCGTGCCGCCAGAACGTTGCCGAGATAATCGGTCAGGCCCTCGTAGACCCACAAAAGATCGCCTTTCATCGGCTCCTGATAGTTCGGCGTGGCAAGTCCCGCAGGACGTCGATATTTGCCATTCCAAGAGTGCGCGAACTCATGTGGCACCAGGCTCGCGAATAATATGCGCAGGCTGGGATCTGTCAGAGAGCGTTCTTCGGCCGCGCTGTCATTCGACTCGTGATGCTCCAGCCCGTGTCCGCCCACCTGATTGCTCAGCGTGAGCAGGAAATCATAATGGCGATAATGCCGCGCGCCAAAGAGCGCCCCGGTTTCGGCGACCAGTTTCTTGAATGCCGCCAGGTCCTGCGGGCTCATGTCGAGATCGTCTTCCGCGTCGGCGACCAGATCCATCTGGTGAACCGGAGTCTCGCCCGGCTTGGTCAGTTCGACCCGACGGAAATGAACCCCGGCAATGACGGGGGAATCGATCAGCGTGGTTAGAGAAGTCGGAGCGAATTCGACGTCATCACCATCGACGTGCGCCACGGGCAAGGCCGTGCCGAACTTCCATCCCGCGGGCAAGGTGATCGACGAGTCAAACGTGACGTCATCGGAGCGCGTGTCCTTCGGATACAAAAGAATCGCATTCCAGTTCAAGTCGAGAATGTTCGACGATGCGGCCGGGCCTCCGCCGCCCGCGCTGTCCTGGGTTGTGATTGCGTCCATCGAAACATCGAGCGTGTCCACGCCCGGCGGAATCGTGACGTGAAACTGGTACATGTCGACGTCGTCGCGCTGCCATGCCAGCGGCTTTCCGGAAGCTTCCATGCGAATTCCAGCCAGTGCGGCAATCGGCCCGCTGGGACGATGGTTGCCGGGAATCCATTCGGGAAAGACCAGGGAGAACTCCCCGGCATGTACTGGAATCTGCTCCTGCGCGTGGTAGAGATTCCGCGGCGCGTCGGTGAGATCGACATGCAGATGAATCGTTTGACCGGTGGCGACACATGTCAAAGTCAGAAGACACACCAGCAAGCAACGGGGAAAGCGCAAGAATCCTCCAAGGCGAACGGAGCCAGAAGGCTATCGGAATCGCCGAGGAGAAAGCAAGGCAAAGCCGGCAGAGGCGCAGCTATGCCTCTGCCGGCCGCAGATGAATGTCGCTCACGACAGCGCGTAATCGACTTTGATGCCCCGCTTTTCGATTTCCTGCAGAAACAGATCCGCCGGCACGTCCAACTCCTGCAGAACTCCACCACGCTTGCTGATCGCGCCCGATGCCAGCATCTGCACGATGATCGACGCCGGAAGTGCAGTCGTGCGCATCATCGCACTCATATCCGTCTTTGGATCGTAATGATCGACCATCGTGAACGACGCCACGCGTCCCTTCAGTCGCCCGCCGAGCAGCCCGCGCACGCCTGCGCCGTTGACCGACTCGTGCGCCTCCAGGCGCATGATGCAGACATCCGGCCCTTTCGAGGCGAACTTGCCCTCAAAAATCTTCGACATCATGGCGCGTGGAGAAACCTCGGCCTTGCCGAACTTCATCTTCTCGCTCGAAAATAGACCGAGTTCTTTCAGTTCGCAAAGCAAATCGTAATGTCCCGGATACCGCAGCGTCTTTTCGAAACACTCGCCGACCTGGCCTTCGAATGTCTCGGGCAAAGTAGAGGTCCCGCCGGAGGTGTGGAACGCAACCAGCGGCGCGAATCCGTCGAGGTGAAAATCTTCCGGCTCAGTCAGCGGATCGATCGTCGTCAACTTGCCCTTCCGCAGAATGCGCGCAGGCTCGACGTACTCGTTAATCAGTCCTTCGACCGAGAAAACGAGTTGATAGTGGAACGGAGGCGTAGGCCGGGCCGGCAGTCCTCCAACATAGAGCCGCAGAGCGTCAGCGCGCCCGCCGAGCCGCCGCACGAGTTCTCCGCCAAGGATCGATGCCATTCCCGGAGAGAGGCCGCAGTCCGGAGCAATCGCCACCCCAAGTTTCTCCGCTTTCTTCGACAGCGCCAATTCTTGCCGGACGACTGTGTTGTTCCCGCCCAGGTCGGCGAAGTGGCAGCGCGCCTCGACCGCGGCGCGCGCGAGTCCCAGATTCAAGAAATACGGCACGGCAGACAATGCGGCATCGTGCCCGCGCATTAACTTGGCGGCGGCCTTTTCATCGCTGGCATCGAGCGACACGGCGTGAACCTTCTTGCTGCCAGTCATACGGTTCACGCGCGCCGCCACTTCCCGCGCACGATTCGTGTCGTTATCGGCCAGAGTTACGGATTTCACGTCGCTCGTGCGGGCCATATCAAACGTGGCCGCAGAGCCCATCATTCCCGAACCAATCACCAGTAATTTCATAGAAGTGCCTTTCCTATTTTGAATTTCCGACTTGTATTTGCAGATTCTCCACGCGAGAGCGCGCAGAGCGGCCTCGGACGGAGGTTAACTTTATGAAGAAGAGATAAAAATTACGGGCAGGCGGGATTAGAGCCCGGAAGGAGAGAGCCGCTCACAGATGTAGCGGCGGCGATCACGCTTGATCAGATTCACACAGAATCATATCACTCCCGCTTGTCAATCGGTGAATTCCTGCGCTCCCACAAGGAATGATTCAAGCAATCCTCGAAAGAATATCGAAAACGCTTCTATTAGCACGCTCATCCTATCTCCGCTCTCTTGGCCGCGAGCCTGGCCCCGGGGTGAACAAATCTCGATGACAATCGGAAACGGGTGTTCCGCTTTTCTTTTGAGTTTCTTATGCGCTGTCAGCCTGGCGTGCGGAGGCACCGGATCCTCCACTATGAGCCCGAACAAGCCCTCTGTCGGCCAGCCCACTTTCAGCCACGTTGTCTTACTGGTGGAGGAGAACCACAGCTACTCCGACGTGGTTGGCAACTCCCAGATGCCGTACTTCAACAGCCTGGTGTCGCAATACGCCGTCGCGGGCCAGTACTTCGCGAACGCGCATCCGTCGATTCCGAACTATTTCATGCTCACAGCCGGCCAGACCGAAACCCTTGATGACAATTTCTCGGGAACGGTGAACGACGACAACGTCGTCCGCGAATTGGTAAAGGCTGGCAAAACCTGGAGGGCCTATGCCGAATCAATTCCTTCCGCAGGATATCTTGGCGCAGACTCCGGTAACTACCTGCGACACCACGTTCCATTCACGTACTTCTCCGACGTACAGAGTGACTCTTCGCAGGCGGCGAATATTGTTCCTTTCACTCAGTTCGCGACTGATCTGGCAAATAATGCCCTGCCGCAATATTCCTTCATCGTGCCGAACGTGAATGACGACGCGCACAACGGAACGCTGGCCCAAGCCGACTCGTGGCTTCAATCGACCATCGCTCCCTTGATTGCGAATTCCTCTTTTCAAAGCAGCGGGCTGCTGATCATCACCTTCGATGAAGGAGATCAATCCGACATCGCGAACGGCGGCGGCCAGGTCGCCACATTGATCGTGAGTTCGCAGGCCAAGAAGGGATACGTTTCAAAATCGATGTATCAGCACCCGAGCACGCTCCGACTGACGCTCGCGGCTTCCGGAGTAGACACGTTCCCCGGCATGGCCGCTAGCGCGCCCGATATGACTGAATTCTTCGTGGGCCACTGAACTGTTCGGTGGCTCTAAGCGGTCTTGTCTCCGAGCACATCTTTCCTGACGCTCTCAACCGCAGCCTCGGCCGCTTGCCGTCCGACGCGGCTTCCCAAATCGCCAGCCTTTTCTTCGATGTTCTCGGCTGCCTCTTGCAGTTTCTCTTCCGGCATGTGAGCGAGATCGGTGATCGTTTCTCGCAGCTTGCGGCGGGTCTCAGCGCCCGACGCCGGCGCCAAAATCATCCCAAGTCCAATTCCAATTCCAAAACCAAGCAGAAATCTCATTCGACGCTCCCATGGCTCTTCGATGTGACGCTCCGAACTCCGGCGCGGTCAGCGCTGAGATGGCTTCTCCGGTCTGCGTGGTTGTCCCTAGTACAATTCGGGGAACTCGAAGCCGAAGCGACATCTTGCCCGAAGCCGCAAGCAGCAAGGGTTTTCGGCCGGCAGCAGCATGACCGAAAACGTTGCAGTAGCAATGACGCGCGATTTTCGCGGGTAACGCACGCCTTGTCATGGCATGGCATCTGAAAGATATCTGCACAATAGGGAGGTAAAAAATGGCAGATCTTGCTTACAGAACTGAGTCTGCAACGTATCCGTTCAGGACGCATTGGGGAGCAATTTGGGGAGGAGTCTTCTCGTTTTTCGCGATCTGGTCGGTATTTGGAATGTTGGGTGAGGCGATTTTTGCCTCCGCAGCAAGCCCGAACGCCGCGCATCCAGTTACCGGAATGCCTTACGGAGAAGGCGCCTGGGCCATCATCCTGACAATCATTTCGTTCTATGTCGCCGGCAGAGTCACGTCACACTTGGCGAATCTGGCGGACCGAACCGGAAGAATCATCCATGGAATCACGATGTTCGGCTTGTCGACGGTCGGCTTTGCGCTGCTGATCATCCTGGGTGGAATGGCCGTCACCGGCGGCACCGGAGCCACAGGTGGAGCTCACAACCCATACACGCTGAGCATATTCGCAGACCTCGGCTGGATGGGGTTTGTGGCTTTGTTCCTCGGGTGGTTGGGAGCGATCTGGGGCGCAGCTCATGGACCAACCCAGATCACTAGCGGCACCGGCAGAGGCACGACAACGGAGAACGTGCGCGACATGCGCGATGTTCGACCCGCGGCGTAGCTGACGGATAGAGGATATTTCGCGCGTGAGAGGCGAAGCATGCGCAATTGACGGAGACGCTGTTTAAACAGAAGGACATTCAGTCCAAACGCAAGCTGCGAGGCAAGGTGAAGGGCGCCTTGTCCTCGCAGCGTTTATGTTGGCGATTGCAGTAGCAACCCGACACATTTGACTGCTCCGAAGCGCCTCAGCAACCACAATTCCCCGCCCGGTCATCCGACAGGCGTTCTAATTGCGAAGCAGAAAGTCTTTTCTCAAAACATCCAGCGCTCGTCATGCATGCAAGTTCAGTTCTGCAGGCTCATTCCAGACTTGATCAGCCGATCGTCCACCTGACAATCGTGGTCACGGCGATCATGTTCGCGATCCTGGTACTTGTGTTCTTTCTGGTTGTCTTCGCATCGATTCGTTATCGCTCCCGCGCGGGCATGCCCGAGCCCTACCAGAACTTCGGCAGCAAGAAGCTGGAAATCACATGGACCGTCCTTCCCTTCCTGCTGCTGGTTAGCATCTTCGTCCTCACCGTGATCACAATGGGCGACTCCGACCCGCCGCCGACTTCGCCCGGTGGCGCGGACCCATCTCCAGATTTGATCATCATCGGCCATCAGTTCTGGTGGGAAATTCACTATCCCAAAGCCGGTGTCACCACCGCCAACGAAATTCATCTGCCTGCGGGACAAAGGCTGTTAACTCGCCTCGAAGCCGCCGACGTGATCCACGATTTCTGGGTTCCGGAACTCAGCCGCAAGATGGACATGATTCCCGGCACTCCGAACGAAATCTGGCTGCTGGCGGATCATCCAGGCACCTTCCTCGGCACCTGCGCTGAATTCTGCGGCAATGAGCATGCCTGGATGCGCATCCGCGTCATCTCTCAGTCACCGCAGGATTTCACGAATTGGGAGCAGCAACAATCGCAAGCCGCGTCCGTCCCGAATAATCCTGCCGCACAGCGCGGAGAACAATTGTTTCGCACGATGTCGTGCGCGAACTGTCACGCAATCCGCGGAGTCTCATCAGCCGAGGTTGGCCCGGATCTCACGCATCTGGCGTCGCGAGAAACCCTGGCCGCCGGCCGCCTGGAAAACAACCCTGTGAATCTCGAAGCCTGGCTGCACGATCCCAACAATTTCAAGCCGCAAAGCTACATGCCGAACGTTAATCTCAAGCCCGACGACCTGACCGCGATGGTCACCTACCTCGAGACCCTGCAATGAGTGAAGTTCCTGTTGCTTTACCCGTTCTGCGGAAATTGGAACGCTTCGAAAAAGAAGCGGGCATGCTCAGCTGGCTTGCGTCGGTTGATCACAAGCAGATCGGGATTCTCTACCTGATCACGGCTCTGATTTTTTTCATCGCGGGCGGAGTGGAAGCACTGCTGATACGCACGCAGTTGATGTTTCCCGAGAACCGTTTCTTACAACCCGACGCCTATAACCAGATTTTCACGATGCACGGCACGACAATGATTTTCCTGGTCGTCGTTCCCGGGTTGCTGGGGCTGATGGTCTACCTCGTGCCGCTCATGATTGGCGCGCGCGACATGGCGTTTCCCCGCCTCAATGCGCTCGCGTATTGGCTATACGCCATCGGCGGATGCCTTCTCTATTTCAGCTTCTTTGCCCATGACGCTCCGGCCGCCGGATGGTTCGCCTACACGCCGCTCAGCGAGAAACCATACTCCAACCTGCAAGGGATGGACTACTGGGCGCTATCTCTGCTCGTGATCGGAGTCGGCACGGTAGCAACCGGACTCAACGTCATCGCGACGGTCGCGACCATGCGTGTCAAAGGCATGAGCCTGCGCCATCTGCCGCTATTTACATGGATGTCGCTCATCAACTCATTCTTGATCATCGGAGCTATGCCCGCGCTGAATGCCGCGCTGGTCATGCTTCTTATCGACCGCCAGCTTCACGGCAATTTCTTCAGGCCCGCCGCCGGAGGAACTCCGATTTACTGGCAGCACGTCTTCTGGAACTTCGGACATCCTGAGGTCTACATCATGGTGCTGCCGGCCTTCGGCATCATCTCGGAAGTCATCCCGGTTTTTTCCCGAAAAGTGATCTATGGCTACGCGGTTGTCGCCGGATCCACCGTCGCAATCGCGCTGCTGAGCTTCGGAGTCTGGGCGCATCACATGTTCGCGGTCGGCATGGGGCATTTCCTTGACATGATCTTTGCCGCGAGCAGCATGCTGATCGCGGTCCCCACCGGGATCAAAATCTTTAACTGGATTGCAACGATGTGGGGCGGCGCCATCCGCTTCACCACCGCAATGTGGTTCGCGGTTGCCTTCCTCCTCATGTTCACGATGGGTGGACTCAGCGGCGTGATGTTCGCCGTCGTCCCTATCGACTGGCAACTGACCGATACGTATTTCGTCGTAGCCCACATGCACTACGTCTTATTCGGCGGCACCGCATTCGCGGTCTTTGCCGGACTCTACTACTGGTTTCCCAAATTCACCGGCCGCATGCTCTCCGAGACGCTGGGAAAATGGCATTTCTGGCTCACGTTCGTCGGATTCAATCTGACATTCCTCGTGCAACACAATCTTGGCATCCTCGGAATGCCGCGGCGCGTATTCACTTATCCGGATATCCATGCCTGGAACGTGCTCAATTTCATTTCCACGATGGGCGCGTACTTACTCGGAGTTTCCGTACTCGTATTCCTGTGGAATGTGATTCGCAGTCGCCGCCGAGGCGAGATTGCCGGCCCTGATCCGTGGGATGCCTGGACGCTGGAGTGGGCGACGAGTTCTCCTCCTCCGGTACACAATTTCGATTACGTTCCACCCGTCCGAAGCGCACGTCCCCTTTGGGATTTGAAGCATCCGGAAAACCCAGACTGGCAACGAGGTGGAAGGACTCGGGCCCATGTCCGCTGAATTTGTTCACCATAAGAACCGCGTGCTGATCCTCGCCTTCATCTTCAGCGAGAGCATATTCTTCGCCTTTCTGATCACTGCATTCGTCCTTTATCACGGACGCTCCCCTGACGGTCCGAACGCGCACAACACGCTTGAACCAGTGAAGACCGGCATCTACAGCATCATTCTCTGGGCAAGCAGCCTGACGATGTGGCTCTCAGAAAAATCGATGATGAGTTTCCGTTTCGAGCACTGCAAGCGCTGGCTCGAGGCCACCATGATTCTCGGCGCAATTTTTCTTATTGGGCAAGGCCTTGAATATCACGGCATGTTTGCCCGTGGAATCAGCATTGGAACGGATCTGTTTGCCACAACGTTCTTTTCGACAACCGGCTTTCATGGACTGCACGTCTTCATCGGACTCATCGTTCTGCTCATCATGCGCGGCCTGACCGGCGCGGGTTTCGGTCAGGAGGAATACCAGCGTGAGGGCTTCCTCGCCGCTTCATATTACTGGCACTTCGTCGACGCTGTCTGGGTGGCCGTGTTTTTCATTCTCTATGTGTGGGGAACGCGATGACGACTCGCGATCTGCTGCTCACCACCTGGGATTGGGAACCGTCGGTCATCATCGGTTGTGGGGCGCTGCTCGTTTTGTATTTCTATTTCGTGCGACCGCGCACTTTGTGGAGGATTCTCTGCTACTGCGCCGGAGTCATCGTTCTTTTGCTCGCGCTCATATCTCCGATCGACACTCTGAGCGACCACTATCTTTTCAGCGTCCACATGATTCAGCATCTGCTGCTGATTCTCGCCGTGAGCCCGCTGCTGATTCTTGGAATCCCTGCGGAGTTTGCTGTTCGATTCCTCGGAAGGCCCAAGATCGCCGGCGCCGAACGAATTCTCTCGAATCCTTTCGTCGCCTGGATCGCCGCTGCGCTGGCGTTAGGGCTGTGGCACGTGCCGGTCTTCTATAACTTCGCGCTCGCGCACGAAGGCGTACACGTCCTCGAGCACCTGATCTTTCTAGTCACCGCAACAATGTTCTGGTGGCCGGTGCTCACTCCAGTTCAGGAGTTTCGGCTTGGCGCAGGCGCAGCAGTTCTCTACCTGTTTCTGGCGAGCATGTTCAACAGCATTCTGGGAATCATCATCACGTTCGCTCCGCTGGGCTGCTATCCCGCATACGTGCATCCGCAGGACGCGCTCGGCATATTGCCGTTGATCCGCAACCACTGGGGCATCTCCGCGGTTGCCGATCAGCAACTCGGAGGTCTGCTGATGTGGGTGCCCGCCGGATTGATCTACTTCTCTCTTATCGTCGGAACGGTGATCCGCTGGCAGTCGGGTTCTGAGATGGATTTGCCCGAAACGCAAGCTTCCTGCATCACGCGAGGCGAACATGCCGCCTGATCGGGCGAAAGACAAATCGGCGCTCTCTGAGCTTGCCGCCGCCGGCCTCGCAGTTCTTGGCGCGGCAATTGGAGCTCTGTGGGGCGGCATGCTTGGCGCGCGCCAGTCGATGGAAATAGCTTCTGCCCCGCCGGAGGAAGTGGAGACCTCCGGGTCAACTGCGGTAAGTGAGAAAACCAAGCTTCGTCCATTCCGCCCCGAGTTGCATCGGCCGCCTCGGCCTGCGCCTGACTGGGAAGACTCTCTCCCCGCACAACTGCCGAAGCCAACTTACGCTCCCGCAACGCTGGCCTTCGGAGTAACTCTGGCCGCCGCAGGAGTCGTGACATCGTTCTGGGTATCGCTCGCCGGGCTGATTCTGTTCATCCTGGGCATTTCCAACTGGATCGGAGCTTTGCTGCATGAGCACAAATGAAAATCCGCCGAATACTGCCCCTGCATCGCAGCTCCGGCGCGATCTGCTCTCGATTCTGAGCATTCTCCTTGGCCTTGGTGCGTCTGCGCTGGTCGCAGCGCCCGTCGTCGGATTTCTTCTCGCTCCATTCGTCCGGCCGAAGCCTCGTCTCTGGCGCGCGGTGGGTCCCCTCGACCAATTCAAAGTCGGGGAAACCGTCGAGGTGAAGTTCGACATTTCGAATCCCCTGCCCTGGGATGGATTCCTCGCCCAAACTTCCGCCTGGCTGCGTCGCGAGAGCGAAGGATATCTCGTCGCGTTCTCCGTCAACTGCACGCATCTAGGATGTCCCGTCCGCTGGGAAAAAGACGCCGAACTCTTTCTCTGCCCGTGCCACGGCGGAGTCTACGACACCAGCGGCAACGTCGTCGCCGGACCGCCTCCACGCGCGCTGGTGCGCTACCCGGTTCGCGTCGCCAACAACGGAAACGTAGAGATTCAGACGACTCCCGTGCCCCTGGTTTGACATGATGCACTCCCTCAAACGCGCGTGGCTCGCCATCGATGACCGCCTCGGGATCTCGAAAAATCTCTTTCCCGTGATGCAGCATCCCGTGCCGCCGCGCACCGGATGGTGGTACGTCTTCGGCAGCGCCACGCTGGCTACGTTCGCCCTGCAGGTCGTCACCGGCACGGTGCTGGCAACCATCTATGTTCCTTCGACAGCGCATGCCTACGACAGCATGCAGTTCATCACGCACAGCGCCCTGCTCGGCAGCCTCGTTCGGGGGCTTCACTTCTGGGGCGCTTCGGCAATGATCCTGTTCATCGGCATTCATTCCGTCCGCACCTACCTGATGGCCGCATACAAATATCCGCGCGAGGCGAATTGGCTTACCGGCAGCTTTCTGATGGTGCTCACCCTCGGCATGGGATTCAGCGGTCAGCTTTTGCCGTGGGACCAGAATGCCGTTTGGTCCGTGATTGTCGGCGCCGAACAGGCCGCTAAGGTTCCTTACGTGGGAATGGCCTTGGCACGCTGGATCCTCGCCGGGCAAACCCTCGGCGGACTCACTCTTTCCCGCTTCTACGCCGCCCACGTTTTCTTTTTTCCGGGCCTGATTTTTCTCATCCTCGGCATCCATCTTTATCTCGTGATCCACAACGGCATCTCCGAACCGCCTCGTGCAGGACATCCCGTCGATCCCAGGCACTATCGCGCCTGGTATGAGCACATGATCAAGACCGAAGGAGTTCCCTTCTGGCCCGATGCAGCGTGGCGCGATGTCGTCTTCAGCACCCTCGTCGTCATCACGATATTTCTTCTGGCGTGGTACGTCGGTCCGCCCGAATTACAGAAAGTCCCCGACCCGACGATCATCCAGGCATCTCCGCAACCGTATTGGTACTTCCTCTGGTTCTTCTCTCTGCTGGCGCTCTCGCCTCATGCCGGCGAAACATTCTTGATCATCGCCACGCCATCCGTTTTTTTCATCGTCATGTTTCTCCTGCCCTTCATCGCGCACAAGGGCGAACGCAGCCCGAGGCGCCGTCCATGGGCAATCGCACTGGTCATCATGTCGGTAATCATCATCGGCGTTTTCTGGCGCGAGGCCGAACTGCATCCCTGGGTGCCAGATTTTACGGCGCAGGTTCTTCCCGCATCTGTAGTTAACAGTTCTGACGCCGCAGTGGTTCACGGAGCTCTGCTCTTCCACGAGCGCGGATGCGAATTCTGTCACTACATCTCCGGCTACGGAGGCCACCGCGGGCCCGACCTGACCGATGTCGGCAACCGCCTCTCGTCGCCGGAAATGATGACGTTCATCATGAATGGCGGATACAACATGCCCCCATTCGCCGGAGTCTTGAAGTCTGCCGAGGCCAACGACTTAATTGCGTTCCTGCAATCGCGAACCGTCAGCGGCAACGCCGCAGCACTGAACCGGGTTAAGGAATGAGCTTGATCCGCTGCTCGATCGCGCTCAAATGGCTCTCGACGCTTTGCGCATTGCTGGTCTCTTCACTCCTCGTTGCGGCACAGAACGCCGCTCCCGATCCTACACAGCACAATCTGCAGCTGATGTTGTCCGGCAAAGGTTCGCAATTGGTCCAGAAGCCGATTGTCCTGTTGAGAGTGGCGGTGCAAGGCAAGCCGCCCGGCAAGAATACAAATCCAAAAGATCTGGGAGAAACACACAATCCCGCCTTTTGGGTCGGACCCAGTCCAACCCACCGCGTTCTGGTCATCATCCCCAACGGACTTGTGCCAGTGAACATGAGCAACAACACCGCCGCGGTAAGTCCTGGCGATCTGGTTAATATCACCGGCACAGTCAGGAAAGCCCCCGATGCAACCCAACTCAAAGCCGTCTATCACCTGAGCAAAGATGAAATCGATGTGGTTCACCGCGAAGGTGTCATTGTCCAGGCTTCGGCCATCGACGTTCGTGGACCCGCGCCGCGCCACTAAACCGTCTGCGCGGCCAGTCAACCCTCCGCCAGCTTTTGCAATCGAACAATGTATCGGCCCTGCCATCGACGGGCCGAGGCAAGGAACTCCATTGCTGAAATCAATCCAACGCACGTGCAATCTTGCTCTGCTCCTCGGACTCGTCACCCTCTGCCCCGCACAAACGCTCACGCTTCCGAAAGACTCTGACGCAAATGTCGTCCGCGCCACGCTCTCGAACGGCATGCGTGTCGTCATCATTCCCGACAATCTTGCGCCGGTTGTCACCGTTCAAGACAACTACCTCGTCGGCGGGGACGAAACTCCTTCGGGATTTCCCGGCATGGCCCACGCGCAGGAACACATGGCATTTCGCGGATGCTACGAACTCTCGGCGGATCAGATTGCCGCCATCTTCGCCCAACTCGGTGGCGACAATAATGCCGACACGCAGCAGAACATCACGCAATATTTCGAAACTGTTCCGGCGCAGGATCTCGACATCGCCCTCCATACCGACGCCAACT
Source organism: Candidatus Sulfotelmatobacter sp. (assembly GCA_035945695.1). GTDB lineage: Bacteria > Acidobacteriota > Terriglobia > Terriglobales > Acidobacteriaceae > Sulfotelmatobacter. Next base: position 39,039 of record DASYZZ010000029.1, read on the forward strand.
GCATGCGCCACGTCGATGACGCGCAGGGACAATGGGCCCTCGAGCGCGGCGCCATCGAACAGGAAGTTTCGCGCGACCTCTCCAGCCCAATCTACAAATTTCTGGTCCAGATGAACCACGACATGTTTGGCGGGACGCCTTACGAACATGATCCTCTCGGCACTCGCCCTTCGTTCAACGCCACCACCGGAGCCATGCTGAAGAGCTTTGAGGAAAAATGGTATGCGCCGAACAATTCCATTCTCGTGATCACGGGCCAGGTCGATCCGCAAGAAGCGCTGGCCACCATCAAGAAACTTTACGGAGATATTCCGCGCAAGCAGATTCCGGCCCGTCCTGAAGTTCATCTGCAGCCGGTGAAGTCCGAATCGATTACGCTGCCCAGCGACTATCCCTACACGATCAGCCTGATCGCGTTTCGTATGCCCGGCACCGACAGTCCGGATTACGCCGCGAGCGTTGTGCTGGCCGATGTTCTGGCGAGCCAGCGCGCGGACATCTACGGACTCGTTCCCGCCGGCAAGGCTCTGGACGCGGGTTTCGAGGCAGCTGACAAATATCCAAAGGCCGGAGTCGCGTTCGCTTATGCGGTGATCCCGACCACCGGCAATCCTTCCGAGATTCAGAAATCCCTCGATGCCGTCATCGCAAAATACGCCAAGAACGGCCTCCCTCCTGATCTCGTCGACGCCGCCAAGCGCAGCGAAGTCGCCTCGTATGAATTCGAACGCAATTCGATTTCGGGCCTTGCTTCCCTGTGGTCAGAAGCTCTTGCCTCCGAAGGACGAACGTCTCCCGCCCAGGATGTCGAAGCCATCGAGCGCGTCACCGTGCAAGACGTGAACCGCCTGGCCGGGCAATTTCTCGTCAGTCAGAACGAAGTCATGGGCACGCTCGTGCCGAAGCCCTCAGGCCAGGCCGTCTCGAGCAAAGGATTTGGCGGCGCGGAGAAGGCCACTCCCACGGCGACAAAAGCCGTTCCCCTTCCGGCGTGGGCGCAGTCTCTGACGCAGGCTATGGAAATTCCCAAGTGGGATCTCCACCCGGTCGAGAGCACGCTTCCCAATGGCATTCAGTTGATCGTTGAAACCGAGCACCTCACGCCCACCATCACGGTTGCGGGCGAGATTCGCCATGACGCCGATCTGGAGACGCCGCCCGGTCAGGACGGAGTCTCCGCTGTTCTTGGAAGCCTGCTCTCCTACGGAACGAAGTCGCTCGACCGGATCGCCTTTCAGAAAGCGCTCGACGACATCGCCGCCAACGAGAGTCCGGGCGAAAGTTTCTCGTTGCAGGTTTTGAAGCAGTATTTCGATCGCGGCATGCAACTGCTCGCGGAAAACGAACTGCAGCCCGCCCTTCCTGAGACGGCCTTCAAAGTCGTCCAGCAGCAGACCTCCGAATCGGTGGCCGGACTTTTGCAGAGTCCCGACTACCACGTCGATCGCGCGTTGTTGGTTGGACTGCTTCCGCCCAAAGACCCCCAACTGCGCGAACCCTCGCCGAAGAAAGTCGACAGCCTCACGCTCGCCGACGTGCAGAACTATCACGCCAAAATCTTCCGGCCTGATCTGACCCGCATCGTCATCATTGGCGATATCTCGCCCGAAGACGCGCAGAAAGAAGTCCAGCGCTGGTTCGGATCGTGGCACGCGCAGGGCCCCAGGCCAGACGTCGACTTGCCGCCTGTGCCGCCCAATCACGCCGCCGCGAGCGACGTTTCGGATCCGACGCGGGTGCAAGATGCCGTCACGCTCTCCGAAGAATTGCCGATGAACCGCTTCAGTCCCGACTACTATCCGCTGCAACTTGGCAATCACATTCTTGGCGGCGGATTCTACGCTACGCGCCTCTACCGCGATCTGCGTGAGAAAACCGGCTACGTCTACAACGTCTCGGAGTCGCTGAATGCAGGCCGCTCCCGCACGCGCCTGACAGTTTCCTACGGAGCCGACGCCGTCAACGTTCCCAAAGCACGCACGCTCATCATTCAGGATCTCAACGCAATGCGCACCACGCCCCCGACCCAGGGCGAAATGCAGCAGGCCGTCGCGATGCTTCTGCGCGAGATTCCCCTGGAAGAATCGAGCGAGTCAGGCATCGCCGATGGATTGCTCGCCCGCGCCGTCATCGGACTGCCACTCGACGAACCTGTCCGCGCCGCCGCGAAATACAAAGCGCTCTCGGCCGAGGAAGTCCGCGACGCTTTCAATAAATGGGTTCGTCCGTCAGATTTTGTTCAGGTAGTGGAAGGGCCGGCCACCGCAAAATAGACACTGAAGATAGTGAACGATTTCTCGCGAATGGCTTCGTGGAAGGGCGCGGCTTTAAGCCCAGCCGTCAAGGCCAGGCAATGAATCCGGGCTTGAAGCCCTGCGGGTCGCTTGAAATCTGTGGCGCTCTTAGGAAATCGGGCCAAGGCTGACGCTCGTCAGCCAGAAGCTAGCGCAGCGCAAATTTGCGCCGCGCCGAACTTCTTGCTCGAACCACTCGGCTTTCTAAAACCCGACGTAAGAATCGACGCCCGCGCGTCGATTCGCCATCGCCGGATCTGGATCGTACTCTTCTGCTGAAAGCGTCAGCACGCGCACTCGCTGGCCTTCGGTCAGGCGCTGCATCAGGAGTTCCAGCCCGTTCTTGAAGCGAACCGCATCGCGGAACCCGACTGTCGCCAATTGCGTGAACACTACTTCTTGAACCGGACCCGCAACGCTCATCTCCTTCTGCAATTGTTCGGGGATATCGCGCACCAACAGCCGCGCCCCCGGAGGAATGCAAACTGCCGGACACTGCTGCGGAACCGGAGGAAACAACACTTTCTTCAGCCGCGCAAAGAATCCTGTGACCGGAACTTCCGGCACACTCTGAATCTGGGAAACGTCAGAGACTGACGCCAGCCCCATCGACCCAAGCTCAAACTTGTGAACCACCAACTCTTCGCCGCAAACTGCCAACCGATTTGGAAGTGACATGAGGGAATAGTCGCACATTGATTTACTGCTCCTTCCAACGGCTCGCCCGGTGCGGTGCCAACGTTCCGGGAAGCCGCCTAATCCTTCGTACAAAGTGAATTTAAGATGAACTCCCTGCTGGGCCCGATGTAGGGTTTCGGACAGAGTTCGGTTGCCAATACAAGGAGAAGAGTTCACTTCATAAGCAGAGTTCACCCGCCTTTATTGTTTGCGATTACGGCATTTCTGGCATAAGATACTTCCGCTTCGCCCTCCCTCTCCTTGCTCCGGCCCCTACACCATTTCTGGCGTATTCGCCATGTCAAGGAGACTCTCATGTTTTCCATCGTGTTACTGCGGCGCAATGCCGCTGCAAGCTTCTGTTTCCTTCTTGCAATCTCCACTTTCAGCTTCAGCCAAACCCTGAAGGTTCTTCACACTTTCAAACAAACCGATGGAGAGTTTCCATACTCCGGGCTGGTCCACGGTTCAGATGGATATCTCTACGGAACCACTTTCGCCGGCGGCACCGTCGGCTGCGGCACCGTGTTCAAAATCAGCACATCCGGAAAGTTCACATCGATCTACAGCTTTGCCGGAGGAAACGATGGCTGCAATCCCCAGGATTCTGTGATCCGCGACGCCTCTGGCAACCTGTACGGCACCACGGAGTCCGGGGGTACTTCGAACGTGGGAACCGTTTTCAAAATCGACAGGTCCGGACGGGAATCCGTCCTTTACGCATTCCAGGGCGGAAGTGATGGCGCATCGCCCATCACCGACTTGATTCGCGACAAGAGCGGCAATCTCTACGGAACCACCTCTTCAGGCGGGGGTTCCACTGTTTGTGTACAGGGGTGCGGAATCGCCTTCAAAATCGATCCCAGTGGGAACGAGACGATCCTCCACGCCTTCACAGGTGGGTTGGATGGCGGTCCTTCCGGCGGCTTAGTGAGGGATTCAGCGGGAATTCTTTACGGGCCAGGATTCATTGGCGGCCAATATGGATACGGGAACATCTTCGAAATCGATTCCGCGGGCAATGTAACCGATTTGTTGGATTTCGGCCCCGGCCTGAGCTCGAATGGCGACAATCCGTGGAATGATCTTTCTTTCGGTCCCGGCGCCGTTCTGTACGGGACAACCTACGAAGGTGGCGATCTGAGTGCATGCATTGGGTTCGGCTGTGGCGTTGTCTTCTCGTATTCGCAAGGAGTGGAGACGGTCCTTCACGCTTTTGGAGATCCACCGTCGGACGTGTCTCTGCCCAGCGGTCCAATCGCCCGGGATGCAGCCGGAAATCTCTACGGTGCTGCAGGTTCGGGCGGACCATACGATTTCGGCGCCATCTACAAGGTGGATCCATCAGGCAATGAGACTCTTTTCTATAGCTTTCGCAACGGTGCTGATGGAGGGGAACCCGATGGCCGCCTCTACGTCACTGGGACAGGAACCGTCTACGGTACCGCTACAATCGGCGGGAGCGGCACGGACGCCGGCGTCGGCGTCGTATTCAAGATCACTCCCTAGCTCAGATCCCCCACTCTGGATTTCGAATCTGGGGTGGGCTTCCCCGTCGTCCGGTTGCCGCTTCGCGACGAGCCTTTTCTTTGGACGCCGGGCGAGTTCACGAGTCATTACGGCCCGATAAAAACAGATCCTCCAGGCGGAAAAATCGGCGAGTGCTTGGGAAGATTTGGTGGAGCTAGTCGGGATCGAACCGACGACCTCATCGTTGCGAACGATGCGCTCTCCCAGCTGAGCTATAGCCCCGTGCAGAGGTTGGATTGGAACTGCTCCGCCATTTTATCAGCGTTCCGCGATCGGCACCAAGCCACCGCCGGCATCAACACTCTTAAACCAAGAATCTCCCATTCAACACCGTCGTGACGAATCCGCACAGCTATCCCGCCAACCCTCCAATACACCCGAAATTACCTTGACGAAAGCCCCCTCCGTACGTCTAACTAGCAGTAACCCGACGCCATGGGGACGCCTTTATGTTTGCGCAGCTGAATCCGGCAACCGCGGCCCGGCAACGCTATGTTCGCGTCGCGTGCATCGCGCTTCATGCGCTCGTGCTCGTGTGGCTCGTCCACCCGTCGGAGCCGATCAAGCTCAGTGCCAGATCCGTTGCGATTGGCCAGAACGGCACATCGGTAACTCGGCTTTACTGGTCGAGCAAGACCCCTGACGCCAGCTCGCACAGTTCGTCTGATCTCGCGACCCAGCGCTATCGCCACCAGCGCCTCGGACAAAAGCTGACTTACCGGCATCCTCCGCAGTCGGCGAAGACGCCCGCTCTCGAAACGCCGCTTGCTCGCGCCGAAGCCGACAATTCCCAGACTCAGACTCTTTCAGCCATGGGCCACGGCGCGCAAGCCGGACTTCCCTATGGAACGCTTTATCACGGCCCGCTCTTAGGCGATGAAGTTCGTCCCGCGCTGCCGGTCACGACCTCTGATCCAGTGGTCTATCCGTGGCAGCTTCCCACGACTCCGGGCAACGAGGTTATCGAGATCACGATCGACGAGCGCGGAAACATCATCCGCAAAACCGTGCTGCAAAGCCTCGGCCAGGACATCGACGACAAGTGCCTCGCCGCCCTCGACAGCTGGCGCTTCCAGCCGGCCACGCGCAACGGCACTCCCATCGCCTCGAAGCAGGACGCGATCTTCCCCTTCAAAGCGCGAGGATAAGGGTGCTCGTGGCAGAAGCCTGACGAGTTATCCGCCCCAGCCACCGCATCAATCGTAGAAATTCAGGGGTGAACTGACGCCGAGCAATTTAACAACCGGGCGACAATTGTCGATCTTGCAGCCGCTATAATATTTTCGTGCCCAAGAACTCCGTCCAACAGGTTGCTTCCGCGGATTTCCATACCCGCTGGGGCAAGTTCCGCATTTACGGCTTCCGCGAAATCGCCGGCGATGACGGCCATCGCGCACCCGAAGAGGCCGTCGCCGTTGTCATGGGAGACATCAAGTCTGCGCCGCCGCTCGTGCGCGTGCATTCCCAATGCCTCACCGGAGACGTCTTTGGATCACTCCGCTGCGACTGCCGTCAGCAACTCGAACTCTCGCTGTCGATGATCGCCGAAGAAGGAGCCGGAATCCTGATCTACGAGCAGCAGGAAGGCCGCGGCATCGGCCTGATGGCGAAGCTTCAAGCTTATGAGTTGCAGGATCAGGGACTCGATACGGTCGAGGCTAACGAGAAACTCGGCTTTAAGGCCGATCACCGCGACTTTACACTCCCTGCCGAAATCCTGAAGGCGCTGGGAGTTCGCCAAGTGCGCCTGCTTTCGAACAATCCCGACAAAGTCGAGGCGCTCGAGCGCTCAGGAGTAAAAGTCGTGGAGCGCGTCCCCTGCGAGGTCACGCCCAGCCCGCACGCCGAAGAATATCTGAAGACAAAAAAGGAAAAGCTCGGCCACCTCTTCACTTCAAGCTAACGGGACGCCTTGCTTCGCGCCGAGCCTGTGCTCTAATCTCCCCTCTTGCCGATGTCCACTGCGCAACCGACAAGCCGCAGCCTTTCGCCCGGCCTCCTTCTGTGCCTGGCGCTGATCGCCGCCGCGTCGATGCTGTATTACCACCAGGCTCTCTTCATTCCGCGCGCGCAAGAAGCTCACCGGTCCAGAGGCCTCGCCAACGGCTACTCCTTCGGCAACGACTTCTACCAGATATGGCTCAGCTCGCGGGCACTTCTGCAACGGCGCGAGAATCCCTACAGCGCTGAGATGACCCGCGAAATCCAGACCGGCCTCTACGGGCGCCCGCTCGATCCCGCCCGCCCCAGCGATCCCATTGATCAACGGGCGTTTCCTTATCCCGCGTTCGTCGATCTTCTTTTCCTGCCCGCCGCCGTGATTCCGTTTCCCATCGCGCGAATCATCGCCTGCTGCGCTCTCGCCGTGCTCACCATCGCGAGCGTGCTCCTCTGGCTCCGAGTGCTCAACTGGAATCTGAATTGGGAGTGGACCGTCGTCGTTCTTCTGCTCACGCTGTCAAGTTATCCCGCGCTGGAAGGCCTCTACGCCGCCCAGATCGGATTGCTCGTCTCGTTCCTGCTCGCCGCGTCGGTGCGAGCGCTGCAGCGTGACCGGTACCTTCTTTCCGGAACTCTTCTCGCTCTAACCGCGATGAAGCCGCAGGTCACGATTCTTGCGGTTCTATATCTCTTGATTTGGAATCTTCGCGCCAGGCGTGCCCGCCGCTTTTATGCGGGATACCTTACGACTCTCGCGGTCCTCGCCGTAGCAGCGACGATCGTCCTGCCGCATTGGATCTCGTCCTGGATCCATACCATCCTCGCCTACCGTCACTACACGCCGCCACCGCTAGTCACACAAACTCTCACATCATTTCTCGGACCCACTCTGTCCAGCCCGGCAACTCTTGTACTAACCGCCGCAGCGATCGGCTTCGCGCTGATTCTCGCCTGGAAGAATCGCACCGCGCCCGCGGAATCCTTTCCTTTCCTGCTGGCCCTGACCATCCTGCTTTCGATCACCGCCTTCGTAATTCTTCCCGGTCTTGCAGTTTACGACCACGTGATCCTCCTCCCGGGAATCCTGCTCCTATTTCGCTATAGAAAGTTGCTGGAAGGAGGGGGACGAATCCCGCGAATCATCGTATGCCTCGGCGCCCTCATCCTCTTCTGGCCATGGATTGCTGCTTTCGCCATGCTCTGCCTGCGCCCAATCCTGGCCGCGAGCACCTTCCAATCGACAATACTGGTATCGTTGCCTATTCGCACCGCCGCCTCGCTCCCGTTTGTCGTGCTTGCACTGCTGGCTTTGATATTGCGCGCTATCGCCCGGAAGACCGAAGCAACCGTTTGAGTGCGGTGTTGTTCTTCGCAGGAAGGAATTCCAGCGCAGCCTGCCCCAACGCCAGATACACCTCCCGCGCAATCGGCCGCCCTCGCAGTACGCGCAGATGTTTCTTCACCGTCTCAACATCCCCGCGAATAATCGGCCCGCTGAAGGCGTCCGCCCCGCCGAACGCGACATAGTTCTCCACAGTCTGCCGCAGAATCGGTGCCATCCGCTCCCGAGCCTCTTTTCCCCGCACTCCCGCAGCTGCCGCCACCCGCTCCGTCGTAGCCAGCAACGCAGTCAGCAGCGGCGATGCAAACGTCCCCCAAGCGTGATAAGCCGCTTTCTCGCTTTTGTGAATCGCGTACGGCTTGCCGCCCAAATCCCGCACGATCCGCCGCGCCACGCGCACCGCAGACGCATCTCCTTCGATCGCAAACGGAACTTCTTCCAATGACGCCCGCGATCCCCGCACAAACGTCATCAGCGGATGCACCGACGCCACCTTCGCTCCCCGCCCCCGCAGCGCCGCAAGCGCATCGCCCGTCAGCGCCCCGCTCGAATGCAGTGCGACTCTTTCCTTCCAGTCGATCTGCGCAGCGAGAATCTCCGCCGTCTGCGCAATCGAAGCGTCCGGCACGCAGATCCAGACCACACGCGCCCGCGATCCCGCCAGATTCACCGCGACCCGCGCCTCAACCTGCTTCCCGAGCGCCCGAGCACGAGCTCTCGACTTTCCCGAATGCGCCACCACTGTCTCGATCGCATACCCAGCCCGCCGCAACGCCACCGCCAGCGCCGACCCCAGATTGCCCGCCCCGACAATCGCGATGCGCATCTTCCCCGCCATGCCGGGCAGCATACCAGAAGCAGTTCTTCACCTCCGTGATCCGCCCCGCCCCCAAAGTCCAGACACGAAGTCCAGACATGAAATCCGAAACCGAGCGCCGAGGGCCAGAAGCCGTGCTTTATATTGTTTCCATGCCGAAATCGTCTTCCCATCGCAAACCTCAACCTGCCAAGCAGAAACAAGCCCGCCTCGTCTCGTCCCGCACCGTCTATCGCGGTCCCGTATTCTCGGTTTCCACCGACCACGTTCTCGAGCCCGGAGGCATCAAGGTTCGCCGCGATCTCGTGCACCACTCCGGCTCAATCGTCGTCCTCGCCGTCGACGACTCCCGCGCTACTCCACGCGTTCTCCTCGAGCGCCAATATCGCCATGCCGCCGGGGATTATCTCTGGGAACTCCCCGCCGGACGCATCGATCCCGGCGAAAACGAGCTACAGGCAGCGAAGCGTGAACTCATCGAAGAGACCGGATACCGCGCTGCCCACTGGCGCCGCATCCTCAAGTTCTATGCCAGCCCCGGCTTTGTGGCCGAAACCATGGCCGTCTATCTCGCGACCGGACTTCGCCTCGGTGAGGCCGAACCCGAAGAGGACGAGGTCATCCAGAAGCGCCTGACGCCGCTCCCCACGGTGGTGCAAATGATACTCAACGGCACGATCCGAGACGCAAAGACCATCTCATCGGTGCTGTGGCTCGATCACTCCAGACGTACAAAGCTTCCAAAACATTGACGCGGTTCATGCCCAGAGCCGCCAATCCGTTACCCCTCCCCTCGTAACCACCCGCGTCCTGCGCGCTGTAGTTACTTTCTTGACAGCCTACCCTTCCGGGCACAAAATGCATCTCATTTAACGACTGCGGGCACGTCCTTGACCCCCAACCAGAGAGAGGACGTGCAGCAAGCCAGAAAGAAGGGGGTTCAGTGGAACGTCTGACAGGAACCGTAAAATGGTTCAACAATGCCAAGGGGTACGGGTTCATCGGCCGTAATGATGGGCCAGACGTGTTCGTGCATTACAGCGCTATCAGCTCGGAGGGATACAAGAGCCTGCAGGAAGGCGACCATGTGGAGTTTGAAATCACGGAAGGTCAAAAGGGTCCGCAGGCAGCGAACGTCACAAAAACGCAGTAAGACTGAGCAGTAAGCCTGACAAGACGCAATCAGCGCGGCAGGCGCGGAATCTCAATCCGCTCTCCCGTTCCGTTCCCCCGGAGCCTCCGCCGGTTGTGTTTCTTCTTCTTTCCCGTTCGCAAATTTTGACATCGTCCGCCGTTTGTTTCGGATAGCCCATTTCTCAGCAAGCATTCTTCCCCTCGCTCTGGCCCTCCCGCGAAACTTTGTTTACCCTACCCTTGTCCATGGACAACAAAGCCATCGCCAATATCCTCTACGAAACCGCCGACCTGCTCGAAATCGACGGGCAGGATTCCTTCCGCATCCGTTCATATCGCAATGCCGCGCAGGCAATCGAGAATCATTCACACCAGCTCAAAGACATCATCGGCGAGCCCAAGCAGGTTCTCGCGATCCCCGGCATCGGCAAAGGCATGCTGCAGAATCTGCAGGAACTCTTCAATACCGGCAAGCTCGCAGTGCAGGCCGAACTGCTCCAGAAATATCACCCGTCGATGCTGCAACTGCTCAAGATTCAGGGCCTCGGGCCGAAGACCATCGCGCTGATCTGGAGTGCCTACAAAATCTCCGACGTCGATGGAGTCGAGAAACTCTGCGTGGAAGGAAAGATTCGCGAGCTCCCGCGCATGGGCGAAAAGCATGAAGCCAAGCTGCTGAAAGCGATCCAGGACTACCGCCGCATCGGCGGCCGCTTTCTCATCGACGCCGCCGAACTCGAATGCGAGAAGATCACGGCCTATGTCGAGAAATTTCCCGGCATCGACAAGATCACGCCCGCTGGATCGCTTCGTCGCGGCCGCGAGACGGTCGGTGATCTCGACATCCTTGTCACCGGCAAAGCTTGCACCACCGAAGCCGGACGCCAGGAAGCCATCGCCTACGTGGCGAAATACCCGCCGCTTATGGACGTGATTGCCAGCGGAGACAACAAAATCAGCTTCCATGTCCGTAATGGCATGCAGGTTGATGTACGCCTCCTGCCGCCCGAATCGTTTGGAGCCGCAATGCAATACTTCACCGGCTCGAAAGCCCACAACGTAACTCTCCGCCAGCGAGCCCTCAAGATGGGATATACGCTCAACGAATACTCGCTCGCCACACTCGAAGGCGAAAAGCCCGTCGCCGGAAAAACGGAAGAAGAAATTTACTCCAAGCTGAAGCTCGACTACATCCCGCCGGAGATGCGCGAAAATCTCGGGGAGATCGACCTCGCCCAGAATCATGCTCTGCCCCAGTTGATAACGCAGAGAGATCTGCAGGGTGACGTCCACATGCACACCATCGAGACCGATGGCCGTAACACGATCGAAGAGATGGCCGAAGCAGCCAAAGAGCGCGGCTACAAATACATGGCCATCACCGATCACTCGAAAAATCTTGCTTTCGCCAACGGGCTCGACGACAAGCGTGCCGTCGAGCACATTGCTCGCATTCGTGAGGCCAATAAGAAGATCGACGGCATCAAGATCTTCGCCGGGATCGAAGTCGATATTCTTCCCGAGGGAGATCTCGATCTTTCCGACGACGTCCTCGCCCAAATGGACATCGTCATCGCCAGCGTTCACTCCGTCTTCAATCAGGAATCCGCCAAGATGACCGAGCGCCTGATCAAGGCGATCGAGAACCCGAATACCTCGATCATCGGCCATCCCACCGGACGCATCCAGCTTCGACGCGACTCCTACCCCTTCGACATGCACGTCGTACTAACGGCCGCGGCCAAGCATAAAGTCGCCATGGAACTGAACGCGTATCCCGACCGCCTCGATCTGAACGACGCTAATCTCCGGCAGGCCAAACAGCATGGCGTCAAGACCGTCATCAATACCGATTCCCACCACATCTCCCACATGGAAAAGATCCGCTTCGGCGTCCTCCAAGCCCGCCGCGCCTGGCTGACGAAAGAAGACGTCCTCAATACCCTCCCTGTGGAAAAGTTCGCAAAAGCCATGAAACACGCCTGGTGATCGAAGCAGCCCGGCGAATATTTAGCGAAGACTTTGGCGCGAAGGATGAAAGGTTCAGGGTGCCCCACTTCTCCCAGATGTTGGGAGAAGTGGGGGTTTCGTCGAAGCTATTCGGAGCGACAATTCCTCGAACCGAAGGTAAAAAATTTCCACAGATTTGTTTCGGCGATTGTGACGTACAACCTTGACCATAACAGCCAAAAGCGCACACTGTTACCATGCGCATTCACACAGAAGGTCGTGAAGATACCCGCCGACGTTCCAATTCCCCGGTTCTATCCTTCTCGACCTCAGGACTCGCGACTCAGGACCCAGGACTACCTAAGTCCTTATTCCGGAAGATTTTGCGTGTAAGTACTGCGGAATCAAGATTTTGCGGAGCGAAGTGTATATCTCCAGCGTGTAACTCCATTAAATCCAAGATTTTACAGAAAGTGATCTGAAAAATATTTTTATTCTTATGGACCCAACGAACGATCTCGAAACTCTGACAGCCGACCTCCATGGCCAAGCTTGGACCTACTCCCAGAAGACTGGCGACCTCGAGCAAGACGGCGCGCACGTCGCCACGGGTTACTCCGGCGCGGGCAAAGGCAAGAACAATCCCAGTCTGCAGAATGTCCGCAACGCCGGACCGATTCCCCAAGGCGACTGGACTATCACTGGCCCTCCCGTCAACACAGAAGACCACGGGCCGTACGTCCTGCGCCTCAACCCCGCCGCCGGAACTGAAACGTTCGGCCGCAGCGGATTTCTCATCCACGGTGACTCGAAAGAACACCCCGGCGGCGCGTCCGAAGGTTGCATCATCCTGCCGCGCTCCGTCCGCGAGCAGGTCTGGACAAGCGGCGATCGTGATCTGAAAGTCGTAGCGGAAATCCCGGCTCCAAACGGCAAGAGCGTGAAAGAATGAACCCCGAAAGTAGCGCCGGCGTCTCGCCGGCTGTCGTGGTGGCGTCCCCGCCGCCACTCCGGTCAGAGGCAACGTCTCGGCAATCTCTCTCACGCTCGCACAGGCGTAGAATCCGACAAAGGACGACTTATGCCTGACCAACCCCCAGTTTCCCCGACCACTCCTCCGCCACCGGCGGCCGCAGCCACCACTTCGCCAGTTCCGGGGGCTCCGGCACCTCCTGCTCCACCCAAAGGACCGACGATCAACATCGGCGAAGAATACGGCACGGCGAAAAAAAATCTGCCGCCGACGAAAATTGTTTTGATCGCGCTCGGTATTGTCCTGGTCGTGGTGATCATCGCTTCAGTCCTGAAGCGACCCACGCCGCAAGGCGCGGGATCGCTCGACAACGTCGTCGCCGTCGAGGTCCCAGGACAAACAACCACCATCGTCGCCCTGACCTTCACTTTGCGCAACACCAGCGATAAAGCCATGTACATCCAGGGCCTGCATGGCGTCGTAAAAACTGCAAGTGGAGATACCAAGGCCGACGCCCGGTCCGCCGTCGATTTCGATCGCTACTTTCAGGTGTTCCCCGCGCTCAAAATTGGAGCACAGCCCGCTCTTGCGCCCGAAACTGAAATCCCCTCAGGCGGAAGCGTAACCCGGACCATCCTCGTCGCCTTCCCCATGACACTCGACGCCTTCAATCAGCGCAAGTCCATCAGCGTCGAGATCTGGCCCTATAACTACACCGTCCCGGTGGTCCTGACGAAGTGAGAAAAACGCCGAACTACAAAGGCCACGAAGTAGCACAAAGGAAAGCGCATTGTATTTTCCTTCGTGATACTTCGTGTCCTTTGTGGTTAATTCTTCTCCGCCCTTGCGCAAATACCCTGAAATGCGTTTCCATACCCGAATGAAAATCTCGCGTCAGGTTCTCCGTTCCGTTCTTGTCTCATTTGCCATCCTGTTCACAACACTCACGACCAACGCCGCGCCGGCAGCGAAAGGCACTTATCTTTTCTACGTCGGCACATACACGAAGGAAGGCAGCGAAGGCAGCACCAGCAAGGGCATCTATGCCTACCGCTTCGACGCCGCGACCGGAAAAGCAACATCGCTTGGACTGGCCGCCGAAACGGTCAATCCGTCATTCGTGGCGATCTCGCCGACCGGGAATTATCTGTACGCGGTGAATGAACTTCAGAAGTACCAGGGTCCGAACAGCGGCGGAGTCAGCGCGTTCTCAATCGATCGGGCGACGGGTAAACTGACATTCCTGAATGAAGTCGCATCCCGCGGCGCCGACCCCTGCTACATCATCGTCGACAAGGCTGGAAAGCATGTGCTGGTCGCGAACTACACCGGAGGCAGCGTCGCCGTCTTCCCCGTCCTTGCCGACGGCAAGCTAGGCGAAGCGACGGCATTCGTCCAGCATACCGGACACGGGCCGAACCCCGAGCGCCAGGAAGGGCCGCACGCGCACTCGATCGATCTCTCGCCTGACAACCGCTTCGCCTTCGTCGACGATCTCGGACTCGATGAAACGCTCGTCTACAAATACGACGCGGCCAAAGGCACGCTCACTCCAAACGATCCGCCGTTCGTAAAAATGGATCCGGGAGCGGGCCCGCGCCATTTCGTGCTGGCTCCGTCGGGAAAGTTCGCGTATGTCGTCGCCGAGATCGGACAGACGGTAACCGCGCTCTCCGTCAATTTGAAATCGGGCACGCTGAGCCGCCTGCAGACACTCTCGACGGTGCCCGCCGATTTCAAAGGCGAGAACGACGACGCCGAGGTTCACATCGCGCCTTCCGGCAAGTTCCTCTATGCGTCGAACCGCGGGCACGACAGCATCGCGATCTTCGCCATCGATCCCGCGAAAGGCACGCTGACCAAACTCGAAAACGTGTCGACCCAGGGCAAAATCCCGCGCAGTTTCGAGATCGATCCGACCGGCAACTATCTTTTCGCGGAAAACGAAAAGTCCAACGACATCATTATCTTTCGGATCGACCAAAAGACCGGTCAGTTGACGCCGACAGGACAGAAACTGGAAGTTGATGAACCGGTGTGCCTGAAGTTTGCGCCGAAAGAGTAATTCGGACTCGCTGAATGTTGATTGTTGAATGAAGCCTGTTGTGCAGCGATGCTTCGTAGGAACGGCGCTCAGCGGTTAGGTTTTCCTCTGGATGAATCGTCGTCGGCCGACCGCCAGATGGGTGTTGGCATCCTGTTTGATCTCGTCGTATTTCAAGCAGGAGATCGAGCCGTCGACTTCGAGTACCGCCAGCGCGGTCTGGTCGATCGAGCCGATGCCATGCTCGCGCAGGGCGCGGTTGAGTTCGTCGACGCTGACGTGTTCGCGGGCCATGTGCGTCTCGATGGTCTTGCCGTCGTGAATCAGCAGCGTGGGCTGCCCTTGGATGAGTCGCCGGAATCGCCGATTAGTTCCGGAAAGTTCGGCCACAAAATAGTTCATGATCAGGAGCGTCGCGGCCGCAATCGCTCCTCCGGCCAGAGACGTGTCTGGCCCGGTCATCGCATTTTGCACCGAATTCGAAAGCAGGAGCAGCAGCGTGAGGTCGAACGGAGTCATCTGTCCAACCTCACGCTTGCCGCTAAGACGTACGCCGATCAAGACAAGCAGGTAGATCACGCCCGTCCGCAGCACGATCTGCGCCAGCACGTGACCGCCCGGGAAGACCGCTCCGCTCAATTGCCGTTACCCGAGTTGCTGCTACTTGCCGTAACCGGCACCGGAGCGCTCTTCGGGGTGCTGAGATATCCCGTGGCCTTTTTCTTGTCGACCGTCCAGACGACGAGTTCAAACAGCAGGTGATCGCGGCCGGAATAGAACTGAATCGGCTCGGCGATATTGCGGTCCTTCTTTTCGATCGTCCTGTCGTCAGAGGTGACGTTCAACGTGAACTTGCCGTGCTTGGGATCGACTTTTTTCAGCTGCAGGCTCACCGTCGACACCGGCTGCGGCTTCGCGCCCTTGAGCAGCGTGAACTCGTAGTAGTTGCGGTCTCCCTTGTGTTTGAGGACCTCGAGATCCGAGCGCGTCGTTGCGATCAATCCGCTCTGTACCCCCAGGTCGCCGACGGTGCTTTGCAGTTTGGCTTTCGTGGCTTCGAGATCAGCCTTGGTAGAGGCGACGTCGGTCTTGACTCCGCCCACGTCGGTCTTGACTCCGGCGATGTCGCCCGTGACCTGCGTGATCTGAGCCTTCTGTTCCTGCTCGAGCCGGGCAGTTTCGGCCTTCTGAGCGGCCTGCAGTTCGGCGGCTCGGCGCGCCAGTTCTTTTTTCGTCATGCCCGCCTGCTGCGCCAGGGTCTCTTCCTGCGCTTCGGCGGTCTGCATCCGATTTTCGAGTTCCTTCACTTGTGCCTGGCTGGCGGTCAAATCGCCGTTCAGTTTCTGAATCGTCGCGTGGGTCAGATATTGCGCGTACGCGAAACCAGCGACGACCACAATCGCCAGAACAAGCAGAATCCACTTGCCTGCGGTGGACTGAGTCTCCATTTGTAGGTGTTCGCCTTCGTCGGCCATACAGTCTTCCTCCTCAGGAAGCAAGAAATGAGATTGCGGGAAACGTTAATTGTTGAGCAGGAGATGGGTAGTGTCAATGCCACATAAGATGCGGGAACTGGTTTTGAATGATGCCTCTATCGACGATACGTCAAGGCCTCATACAGCACTGGTTCCAGATTGTCGCGAACGGCGCGGGCTTCCTTTTCGCCCAAGCGCTGCTCGACCTCTTTCTGGGCAGCCGCGGCAGTCGCCGGCAGTGAAATGCTTTGCAGAGAATGTGCCAGAGACTCCGACTTAGTCAGGCAAGCATAGGCGAGGCGCCGCGGGAAGCCGGACTTATCGAGAAATTGCCCGTACGAGAACCAGTCGAGCGCAGTCGCGGAGTTATCTCCGGCTTTGTCATCGAGTTGAAGCGCGCGCTGGTAGAGTTGCATTGCTTCGTCCAATTTTCCGCTGGATGATTGCAGCTGGGCCTCATTCACCTCGGCCAAGCTCTCGAGTTTAAGATTGCTGGTTTGTCCTGCTAACGTCGCGGCAAGGTCGAATGATTTCACGGCAACATCCCGCTGCGACGATCGCGCCTGACAGTCCGCCATGCGAAGAACGATGCCTATGACAAGATCCGGCGCCGGACGCTTCTGCGGCGGCTGTTGAGCGATGATGCGAAGGAAGCTCTCGTAGTGAGCAGCAGCTTTTTGCGCCTTTCCTTCCTTGTCGAACTGCTGTCCGAGATAAAGCTCGGCGAGCGACTCGTGGGGATTAAGATCGAGGGCGCGGTTCCAGTCCTGAATTGCCCGCTCGGAATTGCCAAACTGCAATTCGAGAAGGCCATGGTCGAC
Organism: Candidatus Sulfotelmatobacter sp.; assembly: GCA_035945695.1. GTDB lineage: Bacteria > Acidobacteriota > Terriglobia > Terriglobales > Acidobacteriaceae > Sulfotelmatobacter. The sequence goes on from DASYZZ010000029.1 coordinate 56,038, forward strand.
GAGCAGGTTGGCATCTTTGGGCGTGTAGCGAAGCGAAACCTCGATCAGCGAAAGAGCCTCGTCGTAACGTTTCTGCGCCAGCATGAATTTGACGAGTTCCTGACGGGGTAGAGGATCCGACGGATTGACCTGCATGGCGCGGCGGAATGCAGCTTCGGCGTCGTGCTGCTCGCCCGCCTGCAATTCCCTCACGCCGAGGCGGGTTTGAAGTGGACTGTCGAATGAGTCGAGGCTTGCGGCACGACGAAGATCGGTCAGGTTTTCGCTATGCAGGGCGAGGTAGTAGCGGACTTGATCGACAGTTCCCCAAATGAGCAGCAAGGCCGCCGCCGTGACACGCAAGGATCGCGCCGCCAAGGTCGGACCGACGAGCCAGCGGCACGCGCTGATGAATCGTCCTCCGGCCTGCGAGGCGGCTCCGGAAATCCGTTCGCGCGAGTTGAGCAAGAGAGTAGCAATGCGGCCGTCACGCAACTTCCAGATCGCGCCATCCAGAATGAAGTGGTGGATGTTGATGAGCGCGGTGAAGATCAGGAAGCTGGCGGTGAAGTCGTGATGGAACGCGCGGCTGGCAAGCCAGGGTCCGGGGATGAAGAGAGCGATGCCGCCGAGAACCAGGACTCCGAAATAGGCCAGTGGACGCCAGTTGCGCTGCTGATTGTCGGTTGATTCGCTGGCCGATTCGCGGCGGGCGTAGTAGCTCGTGATCCAGAGATATTGCGCCGAGTGCATGAGCGCGAGCACTCCGGTGCTGTAGCGGCTTTGCGGAATCTCGAGCTTTCTGAAGATGACGAAGGCCGCCGGCAGAACGAACCACAGAAGCTGGGACGAGAATAGCGTGACGGATGGGACGAGTTTCCGCCATCCCGTCTGGTTCGCGAGGCCTGACAGGCCATAGATCGATAGGACGACGAAAGCGACCAGCAGGATGATCTGCTCGACTCTACTGACAACCGCAGGAATGCCGAGCGACAGGAATAATGCATCGGTCGAAGGTCCGGTGTGCATTCCCAGGAAGAGAATGAGATAAGAGACAATGAATGCGCCGTACAAGGCACGGCGAGTTCCCTGCGACGGGTCGGCTCCGGCGCGGCGGGCGAACATCATGAACAGACCGTAATTCTGTCCGCTGTAGTGCCACGGACTCCAGGTCAGGTAGATGGTGAAGATCCACGGGAGAAGCCCCATCCAGAAGTGCGACAGGAAGAGCGTCAGAACCACCAGCGCGGTGATGTGGACGGTGAAGACGCGGTATTTCTCGAAATCCTCAGCGCGATGGTAGGCGCGGTAAATCGTCGCCATGTAGTGCGGATAATTGAAGAAAACCGCCAACACATAGAACACGACCGCCCACAGCCGAGCGCTCGATGAGAGCAGCAGAAAAGAAACGAGAAGCAAAGGTGCGGACCAGGCTCCGCAGCCAACGATCAGGTCGAGCCATGGACCGTATATCCAAAGGGATTGCTCGTTTGTGTTCTGTGCCAGTTTCGTCATGAGTCAGTTTTCGGCCGGGATCCGTCGCTTCAGCGCGCGTGTGTCATCGGCTGAGTTGTTCGCGTGAATAAATTATAGGGTCGCAAATCGGGACGTGACGTAGCTCGACTGGTGCGTTGGTGGTAACGAAGGTAACGGCGTGTTTGCTGGTAAGCGCCAGGCGCTGCACGCGAGATCCCTCCGCCCGCTGGTAAAAGCGCGGGCGTTCGGGATGACGCATTCTCGTAGTGACGCTTACTTTCAGCGAGTTCCAGCGAAACTCAACTCTTCGCGTTCGACGCGCTTCTTTTTGATCGCCATCAATTCCATTGCCTTGTGGGCAATGTGCTCAGCGCTGACTTCGAATTCCTTAATCAGTTCCCAGGGTGCGCCGGAGTCTCCGAAGCGGTCTTTCACGCCGATGGCGCCGGTGATCAGCGGTACTCCGTAGAGCGATGGCTCTTCGGTGAGGATTCCGCTGACGCGCCACGCGAGGGCTCCGATCTGGTGTTCTTCAGCCGTCACAAGGATTCCGGTTTCGCGGGCTGCGCGGATAATTGCTTCTGCATCGACCGGCTTGAGCGTGTGCACATTGAGAACGCGGGTCTCATAGCCGAATTCCTGTTTCAGGATGTAGGCGGCGCGCATCGCTTCAGGGACCATCGGGCCACAGGCGACGATGCTGAGGTCTTCTCTTTCGTTCTGATAGGAGTCGGCGAGGACGGTTTCGAAAGCCTTAAGAAAATCTGGACCGACATGGCGGAGTCGAATGACGTTGGCTTTGCCGAAGATGAAGGGCGTGTCTTCGTTGGTGACAATCGGCGTGGCTTCGCGCGCGAAGCGGATGTATTTCGGGCCCACATGCTTGAAGAGCAGATAGTCGGTTGCTTTCCGCGTTTCAAGCGCGTCGCAGGGGACGACCACCGACATATTCGGCAATCCCTGCATGGCGAACAAATCTTCGAGAGCCTGATGCGTGGCGCCGTCTGGGCCGACAGAGACTCCGCCGTGGGCTCCGGCGATCATCACGTTGAAGTTACCGTAGCAGACGGAGGTGCGAATCTGGTCGAGATTGCGCGCTGCTGCAAATGTCGCGTAGGTGCCGAAGACGGGCAGCTTTCCTTCGCGTGCGAGCCCGGCAGCGGCTGAGGTGGCGGACTGCTCGGCGATGCCCATGCTGATCCAGCGATCCTTGCGGTCGGGCTTGCCGGAATAGAAGTCGCTGATGGTGATCGATCCTGAGATGTCGAGGCCGAGGCATACGACGCGATCGTCCCCGCCATTATTCGCGAGGGATTGGCCGAAGCCTTTGCGGGTCGGCTCCATTTTGACGTTCATGTCGACGCGGGCGTTCCACCAGTAATCGCGACTGAACTTCGGGATCTTCGCGTTGAGCTTGCGATCGACTTCTGCCTGATAATAGCGGGCTTTATCGAGCAGGTGCTGCACGGGAATTTGGTCGATCAAGCCGAGTTCCTGAAGGCCTTTGGTCAGTTCGTCGTAATTCGGCGCTTTCCCATGCCATCCGGCCTGGTCTTCCATGAAGCTGACGCCCTTGCCCTTGACGGTGTCGGCGAGGATAACGACGGGTTTTCCTTTGGCTTCTTTTGCCTGCTGAAGCGCGTCGACCACTTCGGTCATGTCGTGGCCGTTGATGCGGAGGACGTCCCAGCCGAAGCTGGCATATTTGGCGGCAAGGGGCTCGACCTTCATCACATCTTCCACCAGGCCGTCGATCTGGAGGCGATTGCAGTCGACGATGCCGATCAGATTGTCGAGCTGATAGTGACCGGCTTCCATGGCGGCTTCCCAGATCTGGCCTTCCTGCTGCTCGCCGTCGCCCATGATGCAGAAGATCTTGTGCAGCTTGTTATTCAGCCGGCCGGCGAGGCCCATGCCAACGGCGATGCTGAGGCCTTGTCCGAGGGATCCGGTGGAGACTTCGACTCCGGGCAGCTTCAGCCAGTGCGGATGCCCTTGGAAGGGCGAACTGAGCTTACGAAGGGTGACGACATCGTCGAGCGGACAGAATCCGGCGAAGGCGAGTCCCAGATAGAGGCTCGGCGCCTTGTGGCCCGTAGACCAGATGATGCGGTCGCGGTCGGGCCAATTCGGATTGCTGGGATCATGGGTCGCGGCATGGAGGTAGAGGGCGGCTGTGATGTCCATGATGGAAAGCGTACCGCCTGCGTGTCCGGAGCCCGCAGCGTGGAGCGCGACAAGATCGTATCCGCGCATGAGGTTGGCGGCGTCTTTCAGCTCTTGGATGGAGTATTGGCGGGCAATCTCACCGCTAGTGGAGTTCGTGAGGGCCATGGCAGTCCCTTCGTGCGCAGCCGGTCTGGGCGCGCAGCATACTGCTGCGAGGTTAGGCGGATGGGCGGATGGAGACCGTGATTGGGATCACACGATCGGGTGAGGCGAGTTCCGGGGCAGCGGGGTTACGGCTTTGAATTGCTGACAGGGTTGTCACCGCGGCAGACGGCATAGCAGGTGATGCCTCCGACGATCGCGCCGGCGGACCATTTTGCCCACGGTGAATTCAGGATTGGGCCGATTCCTTGCACAGGTTGCGACGGTGGAATGTAACCGGCACCGCACTTGTCTTCACGCTTCTTGTTTTCGCCTTGCCGAACGATCGACCGGCCGGAACTGTCGGTCGGGCGGGTATCTTCGAAATTCTTCTTGCGCTCATTGATGTAGACATCGCTTTGAAGAGCCGACACATTCATCGTGCCGTTCGTGTCGGAGACGTCGTAGTGAGTCCAAGCGGTGGTGTTCACGGGGATAACGGTAAGGCATCCGACGCGGACGCGGAGTCCGCGGCTGGTGTTGACGGAAACGCTGCCGTGATCGAGGACGAGAACGTCGCCTTCGAACTGGACCATGGAATCGGGAGAGATTTCCGCGGTAGATCCCGCGATATCGATGCGTGCCACCGACTTCTTCTGGGTTTCAATCAAATCATCGGTAAAGATCGCAATAGACGCGGGGATGGGCTTGCCGTTGACGTATGTGTCCTGTCCGTTGGTGCGCAGGATAGCAGCGGAAGATTCCTGGGCCGACACGCAGACGGGAAAAATGCCGATCAAACCGAGACTTATGAGTTTTTGCCAACCGAACAGGGGCCACCCCAATCCGCGCTCTTCTGCTGAGACAAGGGTAGCGGAGGGGCTTGCGGGAAACTATTGGCAGGCTTGATGACCGGGCCGTGGGCTTCGAAGATGCCCCACCCGAATCGCAAAACGCTCGGTTAGGATGAGGCGCCTGAGGCCTATGATGAGCTAGGGTTTCTGGCCTGAAGTGAATGTGGTCCACGGGCCGGCTTTCATGTCGCGAAGAAGGGGTTTCTGCCAGGAGTATTCGGGATGGTGCCCGAGGAACTTGTCGGCGAGGAAGTCTTCGCCGCAGGGATGTCCAGCACGGGCGACGAAGCTCATGTTTGCGGCCATGGTACTGTCGGCGGCTTTGCCTTGGACGGCTCCGCCGGGGTTGTAGGCGTTCCATTCCCATTCCTTGACGCCGCGCGGAGAGGCATCCACGTGACCACAGAGGGCGCGCTCATCCGCGTGCTCTTTTTTCTCGTAGCTGTCGAAGTGGTCGGAGAGGAATTGCTCGGCAATGTTGACGTCGATCTTGCCCTTGGATTCCTGCATGAGTTCTTCCCAGCGAATGTGGCGGGCGTTGGGCGAAGATGAGGCATTGTTAGGGTCAAAGGTGGTTTCTTCTTTGATCACGTTCGGATCACGCGCGAAGTTGGAGCTGACGTAGTAGCCGTCTTTGGTCCGCCAGAGCGGAGTGTTTTTCAGGCCGAGTTCGAGATAGGCGATCTCGCCCGTCTTGCGGTCGCCGATCAGCCAGTCGTTGGCGTACCCGCCATTGTTCCCTTCCTTGATGATGCTGACGTAGTCGTCGATGCTGTTGGCGTACTGTAGCGCTTTGCGCGAGCGCATGAACTCGGGCTTGCCGTTCGGATCCCAGCCTTCGAATTGAGTAATCGTGGTCTCGGTGATCATGATTCCGGCGGAGCTGATGCCGAAATCGTCGTCGCTGGTGATGACGCCGGGGAAACCGTCCATGAGGATGCGATTGCCGTGCTCGGGCTGGATATCGAAGATGACGACCCAGCGCTCTCCGGCGAGATAGCTGGTCCAGTTGTTGTGGGCGATGACGATCTGATGATCCTTGGTCATGCTGCCGGTCGCGATGAAGGCGCTGCAATTGCCGGGAGCCACGAGCTTCGGGTGCTGGGCAGATTTCTTCTGTGACTGTTTGTGCGCCGATTGCTTTTCCAGCCAAGGCAGGTAGTAGTCGGGGACTTCTTCGAACGCGTTCAGGGCGACGATGTCATAGACGTCGAGATTGACGCCGTGAGCTTTGAGGCCGTCGGCGATTCCCTGCAGTTCCTGTTGATACTCGGGGTCGATATGCGGCCAGAGCATCTGGCGGGCGGTGGTGCGGAAGAATTCCCAATCGCGCTTGGTCTGGTGAGTGTCGAACAACTTGATGGCGGCGAAAGCATCGGCGATCTCAGGGGCAAGGAGATAGCCATGCTGGAATCCGATGTCGGCTGGGGAGCCTTCGAGATGAACGTAGGCCCAGCCGCCATCCTGGAAGCGGTAGGACTTTTGCAGGCGTGGATCGGAGGAGTCGGCGGCGGGGGCGAATGCTGTGCAGAGCGAAATAATTACGAGCAGAACAATCAAACGGCGGTTCATCATTACGAGGCCCCCAGGAGTTCCGAAGCGTGCCGCAACATTCTAGCCTACGACGGTGGTCGAAATGACGGTCGGGACTATATGTCGGTGCGCTGGTCGGGATGGCCGGCAAGATACCAGCATGGCAGGGCGTCGGCGTGGGGATAGAGCGCGTGGACGCAGGGCTCCTGCTGCGGCGGATCGAAGATGAATTGCGTTTTGCCGTTCTTCTGGAGAACGGCGTAGTAGTGATTGACTGTGACCGATCCGTAGGCGTTGTGGTTTGTCGCGACGCGAATGCGGAAGATCAGGAAATCGACTCCGAACGTAAGAACGGCTACTGCCAGCACCGAGAGGAGTATAGCCATGAAGCCGCGGCGAAGCTTATCTCTCAGTTTGTGGGCCGGAGTCATTGGGTCGAGATTATATGCCTGGGTTCGACTTGAAAGAGATGCCGCAGGTCGTCAGCCAACTGATGGCAGACTAACGAGCAGGGTCGTTGACAATTTGGGCTGTCCACAGGCAAACTACCGCATTCGCCGGAAATCGCTTCTGGCGAGCGTCTAGGACGGGGTTTCCGCAGTTTTGGCCCTTTCCGTCGTATACTCAATATTTCATTTCGTCCATGGCCATGACCGAGCAACGCGTGTCGTACACGCTGGATTCCTCGATAGAGACGATCGACCGTGCCGAGGAGAAGGCCACCCATATTGCTACCGAGCTGGGCTTTGGCGAGGACGAGATCATGCAGATTTCGATGGCGGTGCGGGAGGGCGCGGTCAACGCCGTTCTGCACGGCAATGCTTATGCCCCGGACAAGAAAGTGACGCTTGCCTTCGAGCAAACCGGGCAGGACTTGATCATTACGATCAGGGATCAGGGGCCGGGGATGGATCTCAGCAAGATTCCGAATCCGCTAGCGCCAGAAAATCTGCTGAAGACCTCGGGGCGAGGGATTTTCCTAATGCGCTCGTTTATGGATGTGGTGGAGATTCGCCCGTCCTCGGCGGGCACCGAACTTAAATTGATCAAGCACGTCCACGGGCCAACCGCGGGCGGCAAGGAGGCTTCCCAGTGAGCATGAAGGTTGGTAGTAGGCAGGTGGATGGAGTCACAATTTTGGATTGCAGCGGGCGCATTACGTTGGGCGAAGGCAGCGTCGTGCTTCGCGACACGGTTCGCGACCTGCTGGGCAAGGGACAGAAGAAGATCGTGCTGAACCTGGCGGACGTGAACTACATCGACAGCTCAGGGATCGGCGAGTTGGTCAGCGCGTTCACGACGACGAAGAATCAGGGCGGCGAGCTGAAGCTGCTGAATCTGACCAAGAAAGTGAACGATCTGCTGCAGATCACCAAGCTCTACACGGTTTTCGACGTGAAGGACGACGAAGCGTCGGCTGTAAAATCGTTCAAGTAGTCGGGAACAGCTGATACAGGTTTGCGACGAGGGGATTGGCATGGCCAATCCCCTCGTCGTGCTTCGGGCATTTTCTGGAGTGGTACATAATGTGGGGTAGCGTGCAACTCTGACCGGCCCAAGGGGTTCCAAAACCGAAGGAGGCTGCCATGCTGAAATCCCGGCCCCTGTCCGCATCACTTTTCGTATCGCTGCTCTTCGTGCTCGCGTTTACGCTTGCCTGCAGCAGCGGCAAAGCGAATTTCAATAGTCCAACCTGCAGCAGTTGCCAGTTCGTGTATGCAACAACAAACTCCGCTCAGATTCTGACATTCCAGATCGCGAGCGATGGCTCGCTGGGTGCTCCGCAGTCGACCGCGGGGCCTGCGAATGCGACAGGGATTTCCACTATCGGCGACGGGTGGACGGCCTCTTTTCTTTACGTTTCCGATCCGGGCAACAATGCCATTCGCGTGTACAACATCAGCTCAATGGACGGTAGCCTGTCACCCTCGTCGCTTGGGCCATATCCGGTCAGCAACACACCGGGTGCGCTGGCGGTAGTTGGCACGATACTTTACGTGGCAAGTTCCTCGGGGAACATTTTTGCGTTCACGATAAATCAGGACGGTTCTTTGACGGGAGTGGTGGGATCGCCTTTCCAGGCAGGAGCAGGGCTGTCTCATCTGGCCGTTGCGTCTGCGGGCACCGCTACTTTGTTGTATGGCGCGAACACGGACGATGCGAACGGAAGCATTTCGGCATTTTCGATCGCAACGAATGGAGTCCTTACAGCCGTAGCAGGATCGCCATTCCCGACCGTTTCAGGCGGCGGTCCGGAGGGGTTCTATGTCAGCGGGAAGGTGCTTTATGTGGCCTTGAAGAATTCAAACGCGGTGGCTGCACTTGCCATTGCGTCAGATGGATCCTTGGGCCTGATTGCGCCATTCCCGGCCGGCAAGGGAACGACCTCGCTGGGCGGCGCCGACGGCTTTCTGTTTGCGGCCAACAACAGCGACGGAACGATCTCGTCGTACAGCATTAATGCCACGAGCGGAATGCTGACGCAGGTCCCGGGATCACCGTTCCCGGCCGCGACGCCTTCCGGGGACGTTCTTTACGACAACGGCAAGCTGTTTATGCCGAATGCGTCGGGGAACAGCATCAATGGCTTTTCGCCGGACCTTTCGTCCGGAGCCATCAACCTGCTGACTGGATCCCCGTATGGCGCGGGGACAGGGCCGCTGCAACTCACCGCGTTTGCTTTCCCGGTGATGGATCCGCCATAGCCGACGGCGCGCTGTAGCTTCCCCGAGTCTTATCCCCACAGAGATGTTCCATTCTGGAACGTCCTCGTGAATTTATTTCTTCCTTCTTCAAATTTCACAGCTCGCGATTCATACAATGAAGACGTGAATCCCCCTGCAGTGAATTTCCTCCGGATAGCCGTTACGACACTAATACTATTGACTGGGGTCTTCAGGTCGCCGTGCGCACTTGCCTCTGACTGCGTGCCGATCGAGGAGGCCGGGCAGCACGTGGGCGAGACAAAGTGCGTGACAGGAAAAGTGCATCGCGTGAAAGTCGGCGCGAAGGGCGTGCATTTTCTCGACTTCTGCGAGGATCAGGCGGCCTGCCCGTTCTCGGTGGTTGTGTTCTCCCATGATCTGAAGGACGTCGGCGATGTGCGAAGGCTCGCGGGGCGGACGATCGAGATTCGCGGAGACGTCAAGCTCTATGAGGGCAAACCGGAGATCATCCTGAAGCGAATCGGACAAATCACTGGCGGAGCGGCGATGATTCCGCCGTTGCCCAAGAATTATGATGTCGAAAACCGTGGGCACTTCAGCGCAGGGCGATTGTATCCGTCGAAGAAACCTGCCAAGACAAAGACGGCGCCGAATCCAAATGCCACATACGACGCAGGGGATTCGAGCGATACCGATTGACTCGTTAACACCTCCCATCACACTTTCCTACCGACAACTTTGCCCTCCTGCCGGCAGAAACGTAACGAGTTACACCGCTACGGGAAGATGCCGTATTTCGACGATGTCCCTTATACTGTTCGGCGAAAATGAGGCTCCCAACGTGGACTTTCAATACGAAATCACTCGCCGGGCGGCTATGGCTCTCTTAGGATCGGCCAGTTTAGGACTGGCTGTTCACGGGCTTCCCTCTTATGGCGTCAACTTGAGGAGCGACGAACTCGACAAATTGCTGCCAAGATTCAGCGAACGATCGCTTGCACTGTTACGGCGCCTACTGACGGAGCCTGGATATCGCGGCCAGATCGGCGCTCCGGAGACAGCGCGGCTCGCACGGAACGAAGGAATGAATGTCGATCAGTTGATGATGGCGCTGATTCCGCTGGCGCAGAGCTATTCTCTGGCGCCGATCTCTAATTTCCACGTGGGTGTGGTTGTGCGAGGGGCGAGCGGATGCCTGTACACGGGCGCAAATATTGAGATCCCCGGCCAGTGCCTCGGATTTGCGGTTCATGCGGAGCAGTCGGCGCTGTCGAACGCCTACATGCATGAAGAGGAGTCTGTAAGCGCGCTGGCTGTTGGAGGCGCCCCGTGCGGGCACTGCAGGCAGTTTATTGAAGAGATATCGCCTGACGGCGAGATTATGATTCTGACCCCGAAGGCCGCGCCGATGAGGCTTTCCGTGCTGTTGCCGTCGGCGTTCAGCCCGTCGGCACTCGGGATGAAGCATGGAGCGTTCCCGATACGGGAATCCGGGCTCGTGCTGGCCAATACACCGTCAGATCCCTTGGCCGTCGCGGCGCTGGATGCTGCGCGGAAGTCCTACGCCCCCTACAGCAAATCTCAATCGGGAGTGGCGATTCGAACGTCCAAGGACCGAATCTATCGCGGGTCGTACATCGAGAATGTAGCGTTCAATCCGAGCCTTTCGCCATTGCAAATCGCCCTCGCACAGATGCTTGCGGGCGGCGACGCATACTCGGCGATTTCGGCGGTCACGCTGGTGGAAGTGCCGGGATCACAGATCAGTCAGAGGCCGGTGTCGGAGATCGTGTTGGGAGCGATTGCCCCGAACGTCAAGCTGACGGTACTGGCGGCTGGTGCATAGAAAGTTGAGTTCGTTCGAGATGCCCTATCCGCTCGCGGAACAAAGGGTCCCTCCACTCCGATCGGGGATGACGACTGCAAATCATATTTACATCTACACCATTCCTTTTCGCAATTCTTCCAGCGGATATTTTGTGCCGCGCCAGACTATGCCGTCATTCCAAAGCGTGAGAAACGTCGAGCGCATCAATGTGTAAATGAACAACGCTGTGCTGATCGGGTGCAGCAGGAAATAGTAGGAGGGCACGGACGAGCGCCAGGATATTCCGATGTAGATCAGGAACAGGGATCCGAGGGCGATGGCATAAGGCAGACGCGCCCAGCCGTGGGCGAGCCATATCCCGAGAAATGGGCCGAAATTCAGGAATGCGAGGCCGATTACTGAGAGAATGGTCCGCCACAATTGAAATGACAAGACGGCGAAGAAATTCTTGGTCAGATTGTTGACGATTCCGAAGGCACCGCGGCCCCAGCGGATGGAGATTAAGTCTCCGCCGAAAACGTTCCGCTGGGCGAATCCGGCTTTCTTGACGACCTTTCCCAATTTCATGTCGTCGAGCACTTCCATGCGCAGGGCCCGATACGTTCCGACTCCTTCGTAGACACGGCGGCGGACAAGATTAAAAGCGCCCACTCCCATGTGATCGTCGGTGCTGGGATCGGCCACTTTCCACGGGCGATGCCCGAACATGAACATTGTCTGGAAGAAGGCAATCATCATGTATTCGCCGGGGCGCTGCATGATCATGCGGGGAAAGAGCACGACGTGATCGGCGCGCTCGGCCTCGGCATAGGCCAGAGCGCGCCGGAGCGAGTCGGGCTTGAACAGGACGTCTGCGTCAGTGAAGAGCAGCCAGTCACCTGTGGCGAGATTTCCGGCCGTCCACATGGCGTGGGTCTTGCCGAGCCAGCCGGGAGGGAGTTCGTTGTGATGGATTACACGAAGTTTGGACTGACCCGTCTGCGCAATGCGCTCCATAATCTCGCCGGTGCGGTCAGTGGAGCGGTCGTTGACGGCAATGACTTCGTAATTGTCGTAATCGAGCGAAAGCAGCGTTTGCAAGGCTCGCTCGATGGTGGCTTCTTCGTTGCGGGCAGGAACGATAATTGAGATGCGAGGATTGCCGGAGGGCGTAACTGGGTTTCTATTCCACTCGGGACGGGAGACATCGGCAACGCTGGGCATGCCGAGGGCTGCGTCCACGATGCGGGAACACCAGGCTAGGGCGAGGATGATGCCTGCGATCCAGTAGAAATAGGTCATCCGGCTAAGTTTTCCGCGCTTCGATCGCAATGTTTGCGTCGGTGACTACGGGCGCGAACTTCATTCCGTAAAACAGTATGGCAGAGGATAGACCGATGGCGACGACCGGCCCCAGAAAAGCCAACTGCAAGGAATAGTGATCTGAAAGATAGCCGATGAGGTAAGCGGATGGAACGTCACCCAGCAAATGGAAGATAAAAATGTTGGCCGCGAGAGCCATCGCGCGAATCGGCGCACTTACCGAGTTTATGACGGCAGCATTCAGCGGCCCGGTGTTGAGCAGCAGCAGAAATTCGGCGAGAAAGATCCCGACGATCATTTGGGTCCCGACGGTGTAGAGAGCGAGCCACATGGCGGGTATTCCCAGCGCCAAACTCACGGCGGAAACAAGATAGTGCGCAGTGCGGGTGCGGCGCAGAATGTAGTCGGAGAGCCATCCGCCTGCCAGTGAAGCTACCAGACCGTTGACGGCGATGCTCAGGCCGAAAAGATCATTCGCCTGCCCGAGCGTGTAGCCCCTGGCACGATGCAGGAAGGTCGGCATCCAAACCTGGAGCCCTCCGAGCGCGAACGTCATCATGGCCATGCCGAGGGTCGCGGTGAGGAAGGCGGGATTATGGGCAAGGCCTTTCAGCGTGTCCCGATCTGGCGTTTTTTCGTGTGGATCATAAAGGCCAAGCGGCGGCTCGGGAATCAGAAGCAGCAGCAAGGACAGCACGACGCCCGGAGCGGCGCCGACATAAAACGGTGCGCGCCATCCGTAAGCTGGCCCCATAAAACCGCCTAAAATGTATCCGAGCGCCGTGCCGACCGGAATCGCGAGGTAGAAGATTCCCATCACTCGTCCGCGTTGGCGCTCGGGAAACATGTCAGCCACAAAGGTCGGCGAGAGGATGACGAAGCTGGCCTCGCCTATTCCTACAAGCGTGTGGCGAACCAGCAGTTCGGTGAAGTTATGGGTAACGGCTGTCAGCAGTGTGGCAAAACTCCAAATCAAACCGCCGGCCACGATGACTTTCTTTCTCGAGAATCGGACAGACAGTGGCCCCATGAAGGGCGCGGCACACATGTAAAAGATAAAGAAGACGCTGGTCAGCATGCCGAAGGTGGCATCGCTGCGATGAAATTCCTGTTTTATCAACTCCTGTACCGCGAACAAAACGGAGCGGTCGATGTAATTGAATAGATTCAGCGCGGTAAGCAACGCGAGCGCTGTCTTGGGATAGAGCTTTAGTGAGGGCACGGGTCTGGCGAATATAGCACGCCCGGATGAACGCTTTATTTACCACTCGGTCGCGGCCACTTGGCCAGGATTGTCGTGGAGATTCCGCCGCGAGGACGAAACTCTCCGTGGACCTCGGCCCAGATCGGCTTGGCCCACTTCACCACGTCCTCGAGAACCTGATTGACGACGTTTTCCTGAAAGATGCCGAGATTGCGGTAGGACTGAAGATATTCTTTGAGGGATTTCAGCTCGAGGCAGCGCTTGTCGGGCATGTATCGAATTTTGAGCACGCCGAAGTCGGGCAGTCCAGTTTTTGGACAAACCGAGGTGAACTCGGGATCATCGACCACGATTTCGTATCCCGGAAACTGGTTGGGCCAGGTTTCGATCTCGGGGAACTTGGCGTCGAGACCGGCGGATGCGTGTTCGGGCGTATAGCGTGGCGATTTGGGCATGGAGTCATTGTATCGGCTCCGGCGGATGCAGCCGAAGGCCAGAGCGAGGCATCCAATCAGTACCGTCGCCGGGAGTGCTTCTCCCGTGTCTGCATCACTCCCGCGATGGTAAATTACTACTTACAGTAATTCCTGCCGGACCCTGAAAGAAAAATAGTTGGCATTGACGAACAATTCGAAAACACCGTCGCGCCGGCGGTGGTTTTGGCCCGCGCTTGCGATCGTCGTCATTCTTCTCTTCCTGTATTCGTACTTGCATCAAACTCCGCTGAAGATTCGCATCGTGACGGTGGAGCGGGGCCCCATTCGCAGCCTGATTTCCACCAACGGCAAGGTTGAACCCACAGAGAATTTCGAAGCGCATGCGCCGATTGCGACAACGGTAAAGAGCGTGCTCGTGAAAGAAGGCGATCAAGTCCGCAAGGGTCAGCTGATGCTGCAACTGGATGATGCGGACATCAGGAGCCAGGCGGCCCGCGCGCAAGCGCAGGTTAAGACGGCGGAAGCGAGCCAGGCGGAGTTGAAAACCGGCGGCACGCAGGAAGAAGTCCTTACACTGAATTCGCAACAGGTGAAGGCGCGCAGCGCACGGGATCTTGCCGAAAAGAATCTGGATGCGATGAAGCGTCTGCAACAGCAGGGTGCGGCGTCCCCTGGCGAAGTTCGGCAGGCAGAGATCACCCTGCAACACGCGCAGGCCGATCTGAACCTTCTAGAACAAAAGCTGAAAGACCGATACTCGAAGCCGGAAGTTGCGCAGGTCGAGGCACAGGCAAATGAGGCGCAGGCCGCATACGCGAGTGCGGAAGATGCGCTGCGGAAGTCCACGGTGCGCGCTCCGTTCGATGGGATCGTTTACTCCATTCCTGTGAAGACCGGCGATTTCGTGCAAGTCGGGCAGATGCTTTTGCAGGAAGCCGATCTCTCCCACGTGATCGTGCGCGCCTACGTGGACGAACCGGATGTTGGGCGCCTGCAACTGGGGCAGCGAGTAGAAGTCACGTGGGATGCTGTCCCCGGACGAATCTGGACCGGTACGGTCAATACGGTTCCGTCGACGGTGAAACCGCATGGAAATCGAAATGTGGGCGAGACGACATGTCTGATCAATAACGAAGATCTGCGGCTGCTGCCGAATACGAATGTAGGTGTGACGATCATCGTCGCGGAGCACAAAGACGTGCTTACGTTGCCGCGAGACGCGCTTCGGTTGGACGACAACAAGCCCTACGTATTCCAGATTCTCGATGACCATTTGAAACGGCAGCCAATCGAATTTTCGCTGCAAAACCTGACGCGGGTGGAAATTACCTCCGGGCTTTCGCAAGGGGACAAAGTAGCGTTGCCGGCGGAGGAATCCAAGCCGCTGGTCGATGGTGCGAAAGTGAAGATAGTTCCTTAATTGTATGCGCCACGTCCAACGCCCAATCAGCCACGAGATTATTTTTGCGATTGTGGTACCACCGATTATGAGCGCGCTCTGGTGGGTTGGAAGCAGGGCGTGGGGAATGACGGTGCGGGGGGGGCTCGGTAAGTGACCGAACCAAACAACGACAGAAGAAGCGATTTTGGATTTTGTTGGCGCTTATGTATGCAGTGGTGTTCGGGATGCTAACTTATGCCCGAGTAATAAGGTTAGGACAATAGAACGTCGGGACTACGGTGCGGCGGGGCTCAATGTCGGAGTAGGTGCTTGGAACGGAACACTCAAATCGGAAGACGGTGGGCTCAATTTCTGCACCCTGAGTCGGCTTTGGAGCATCCTAAGAGCACACGGCAAATGCAGGTTTATCGGCTCATGAAGTTTTCACTGTTCTGCGCAATTTTTTCGCTGCTCCTACCCTCCGCCTACGCGTTCCCCTCTTCACGGCAATTGCTGGCGGCTGGGCGCGTGGATGAAGCTCTCCATTCTCTTCAGGAAGACGTTCAGCGTTCGCCCCAGAATGCGGAATCGTACAACCTTTTGTGCCGCGCGTATTTCGCCAGGGATGAATGGGATCGCGCGATCAGCAATTGCGAGCGGGCGCGAAGCCTCGATCCACAAAACAGCACGTATTCACTGTGGCTGGGGCGCGCGTTGGGCGAGAAGGCGGACCGGGCGGGATTTATCTCGGCGGCCGGGTTGGTGAAAAAGGTCAGGACATCGTTTGAGCGCGCAGTAGAACTCGATCCCAAAAATTGGGAAGCGCGCACGGATTTGGCGGAGTTTTACCTTGAGGCACCGTCCATCGTCGGAGGCGGGCGAGATAAGGCGCGCCAGCAGGCCGATGCATTGATGTCGCTGAATCCCGCGATGGGGCATTGGATATTGGGGCGCATCGCCGAGAAGGGAAAAAATTCGGAGGAGGCAGAGCGCGAGTATCGCGCTGAAATCACAACCAGCCACGGAGGCTCCCGCGGGTGGCTCGATCTGGCAATCTTTTTCCACCACCAAAATCGGGTCGATGAGATGGAAGAAGCCGTCCTGAAAGTGGAGTCCAGCAAGGTGGACCGTCCCGAGTCTCTGATGGATGGAGCCAGCCTCCTGTTTCACGCGGGAAGAAACTATCCGCTCGCCATCCGGTTGCTACGGCGGTATCTCTCTGATGGCCCGGTCGAAGAAGGCCCTGCATTCAAGGCGCAGGGATTACTCGGCGAGTTGCTGGAAAAGCAAGGTGACAGGCAAGCCGCGGCTATGGAATACCGCAACGCGCTGGCACTCTGTCACGATTACCCGCGCGCCGAAGAAGGTCTCCGGCGCGTTGCGCGCTGAGAGCCTGCATTTCGGGCCTGTTGCGCCCAAAGTGTTTCACGGCTTCCCTGTTCTCAAAAATCACTCCGACCCATCCCGTCCGACATTTAGAATCTCGCTTGCATCCAAATTGTTCATACGCTCATTCACAGTTCGCTTTGAAAGGGACGCAATGAAGACCTGGTGCCGCGGTGCGTTCGCCTTGAGATGTTTGCTTGCCTTCAGTTTGATTCCTTCCACATTGCTGGCCGAACCGGTCACGTTGAAACGCGTAGTGGAGCTGGCTTTGTCGCACGCGACGGGATCCGCGATCTCCGCAGCCGATCAGCAGAAGATTGCAGCAAGTTACCGCGAACTCCGCGATAGCTATCTTCCGCAGATCACGACCGGAGCAGGGCTCGGCTATTCATACGGATTTCCGCTTTCGTTGGAGGGTGCGGCTCCCGCTTTGTTTAACGTCACGGCCCAATCAGCGCTGCTGAACGCGTCGCTACGCGATTTCATTCGCGCGACGAAAGTGGACTCCAACGTTGCGACTTTGAACAGCAAGGATCAGAGAAACCAGATTATTCAGGATGCGGCACAAAGCTATGCGGAATTGGCCAAGTGGGAGCAACGGCTAGTCCAGCTTGAGCAAGATCAGGCAGACACGGAAAAATTTCAGGCTGCAGTGGCCGAGCGTGTAAGAGAGGGTGTTGACACAGAACTGGATGGAACCAAGGCGCGGCTTTCGATGGCACAGGTGAAGTTGCAGATGGCAGAGGCTCAAGGATCGGCCGATGTGCTGCGCGAGCATCTTTCGAAGATGACGGGGCTTGCGGCAAATGGAATTCAGACCGATCCGGATTCGATTCCCGCGGCACCCGCACCTCCGGCGACAGAGACTCCAGTCGATATTGCTGCTTCCACACCTTCGGTCCAGGCAGCCGTGGAACATGCCCGGGCGCAGTATCTGCGGGCGGAGGCGGAACACCGCGCGCTATGGCCAAGCTTTGATTTTGCGGCGCAATACGCCTTGCTGTCGCGTTTCAACAACTTTCAGAACTACTACATTCCATCGAAGCCCTGCGTGACGCCGCTAGGCGAGTTCCTGTGCGTGACGAATAATTTCCAGCAGAACAACGCGACGGTGGGCGTGAGCATACGGTTCCCGATTTTTAATGCAGGACAACGTGCAAGGGCCCAGGCAGCCGATGCCGATGCGCTGAAAGCGAAAAAGCAGGCAGAGGCTGCGAAGAATCAGGCTTCAGAAGAGACTCTTCGCCTCCAGCGTTCGGTAACCCAGTTGCTCGCCGCTCGCGATGTGGCTCAACTTGAGTATGAGATTTCGCAGAAGAGCCTGGCTGCAGTGCAGACCCGCATGGATTCGGGCGCGGCCAATCTCCATGACCTGGAGGATGCGCGTACGCAAGTCAGCAACCGCTTTATGACTCTGCAGGATGTGACGTTCAATCTCGAGCGCACGCAACTCGGGCTGCTGCGCTCTACAGGGGATTTGGAGAAGTGGGCTCTAGGTACGCACTAGTCCTTAGAGTTTTCCGCGCAACATCTTCACCACCTGCCGGATCGCTTTTTCATTTCGCCGATACCAGCGCCACTGCCCTTCCTTGTTGGCCTCTACTAGTCCGGCCTTTGTCAGAATCGCCATATGATGGGAGATAGTGGGCTGTGAAAGGCTGATCCGCTCTTCAATTTCTCCTCCGCACAAGCACGGCGGCTCGACGCCTTTTTTGGCTTGCCGGACCTCGGCGGCTCGTTCTTTCAGCACCTGCAGGATACGGCGCCGGGTAGGGTCGGCGATGGCATGAAGAGCGCGATCGAGTGAAGCGTCAGATGGCGGCATGATGACTAGAAATAGCGTGGAAATCGATGAGTGTCAATGTGTCGTGAGCATCGCCGATCCATGGCGAATCAGCGTGTCCCAATGCCACGTTTAGGATCTCTCTTACTTCGCAGACAGCAACGCCCAGACGAGATCAGAAAGGCTAGGGATTCTACTTCTTCACGATCGGGCTGTATCCATCGCTTATGAGTTTGGCGCGCATGGCTTCGGCATCTTTGATGTCGGAGAAGGGTCCGACCTGTACGTGAAACAACTTGTCGGCGGTTGCGGCGGGCGAGACGAACGCCGAATATTCTTTCTTTTTCAGCGCATCGACCAGGGCATCGGCGTCTTCTTGTTTGCTGACGGCTGCGACCTGAACGTAGTAGCCAGCGGAAGGGATAGTCGTCGAAGGATCAACCGGGCTGGCGGTTGACGCGGGAGCCGGCGCGGCGACGGCCGGTTGTGCGGTGGTGTCAGTTTTTGTGTCTGCCGAGGGAGTCAGTTCCGGGCTGGCGTCCTTTTGCTCGACGGCCTTGTAGAACGTCATGGGTGGCGCGGCTTGAGACGCAGACTTGGCGTTGACTGGACTCTGCGGCGCAATGGCCGCGCTAGCCGTTGTGATGGCAGGCTCGGATTTCCGCCCCAGAGAATATCCCAGCGCGAAGAACACCGCGCAAATGGCAACCAGCCCAAAAAACAGGAACAGCAGCTTGCCGGTTCCCAGTGTGATTTCCGTGTCCTGTGACGAAGCCATAGTTCAACTCCAGCAAATCAAATCGTGCCAATGCGCGCCGACAGCGCGCTTCAATTTCTCTAAAATCCGTACTACCCGTTCTTGGCGGACCCTGCCGGCGCCGGCTTGTTCCCGTTCGTGGCGGCAGCCATCAACTTTTGTACCCCCGGGAAGAAGTCGACAGGAACCGGGAATATGACGGTCGTATTTTTCTCGACTCCGATTTCAGTCAGCGTCTGAAGATAACGCAACTGGACGCTGACGGGTTCATCGGACAAGAGGTGCGCGGCATCGACCAAGCGCTGCGCCGCCGAGAATTCGCCTTCGGCGTGAATGATCTTTGACCGCTTTTCGCGCTCAGCCTCAGCCTGCTTCGCCATCGCGCGCAGCATCGACTCGGGAAGATCGACCTGCTTCACCTCGACGTTCGTGACTTTTACCCCCCAAGGTGAAGTGTGCGTGTCGAGGATGCTTTGCAGGCGAAGATTGATTTTGTCGCGGTGCGCCAGCAGTTCATCGAGTTCCTGCTCGCCCAGCACGGAGCGCAAGGTCGTCTGGGCAAATTGGGACGTCTGGTAAACGTAATTCGAGACTTCGACGACGGCCTTGCGCGGCTCGATCACACGCAGAAAGATCACCGCATTCACCTTCAGCGTAACGTTGTCGCGCGTGATGATGTCCTGCGGCGGAACTTCAAGCGCCTCCTGCCGCAACGATACGCGGACAATACGATCTACTGGAGCGAATACCAGAATTACACCTGGACCCTTGGCTACCGGCAGGAGGCGTCCGAGGCGGAAGATAACGCCTCGTTCATACTCGGCGAGAATCTTTATGGAACTTAGAAGATAGATGACGACGACAATGGCGACGATTGTGCCGAAACCGAAACTGAGCTCTCCCACGACGCGCCTCCACGTTCGGAATGCCGAAAAGCATTCCTAACGCGGATTGTATAGCAGTGGGCAGAAAGCGGAAGTCAAATTGCGAATGGAACGTTGGCACGCTTGATGCGTCGGGACATGGCCTATCGTTATGATTGGGCTCGCGCCGCGTGAATCCGGCTGGCATCGACGGGAATGTCGCGTTGAATCTCCATCTCGATCGACGTTCCAACATCGAGCTTCAGTTCCGGACCGTGTTTCAGCAGGGCCCAGGCGATGCCGCCGGCGATTCCGGCAAGACCGCCGTAGCGCGCACCATTCAACCCTCCCGCGGCTGCGCCGCCGATCGTGCCGACCGTTCCGCCCACTGCCGCTCCTTTGGCAGCGTCTTCGAGTCGCTTGCCTGTGTCTTTGTCCTGCTGAATGGTGCCTTCGGAATCCTTCACGCCTTTGTTGTCCGCGCCGGGCGTATTATCGATGGACCCGGGAAGCATGACGGTGTATCCGCTGGGATAGATCATCGTCGTGAAGTGGATGAGCATCTCGGCGCGCTTTTTGGATCGTCCGGCGTGCTCGGTGTGCATGATCTTGCCCTGGATGTAGGTGCCGGCGGGAATCAGAATGTGATCATTAAGAACGAATGGAAACGCGGTCTGCGCGTAAACGGCGTCGCCTTCGCGGGCGTTCTTGGTGGAGATCGCCTGGGCGAGAGTCAGGGGGATTTTCGTTCCAGCCGGGATGACGAGCGTGTTGGGATCGCGCGGAGCAGCGGCCGGAGTCGCCATGCCATTGGGAGCAGGCGCCGATTGCGCAGGAGCCTGCGGTTGAGCTGCTTGTGCCCAGGCCAGTCCTGACATCAGAAGCAGGGTGAAAAACATGCGCATGAAACACCTCCAGCAACAGCGGCCGGACCCTTCACGCCCGAGATTACCACGGGTTAGGGGCTAGGATGGTGGTTTTTGGTGGGAAGTTATCCGGTTTCGACCTCGCCCCGACAGGCTGGAAAAACGGGATTACTTGTAGATCAAATACTTCTGCCTAATTGTGTCGAACTTGTTCAGATCTGGACGCCAGTCCTGCTCGATTCGACGCGGATCCTGCCCCGCCACCAGCGCATCGTAGACCGACTGATTCACCAGCAGAGCTTGCATTTTCTCGATCTTGAAATCGGACGGATAGAGCTTGTGCAGGGCGGCAGCGAGTTCGATGCCGAGTCCGGGAGCGCTGAACCCATTGCGATCGGTAAGAATGATATTCACTCCCTGACAGGCTTGGCCGCTGTAAATGCTTGAGGCCGGGGTGAACGTCACTGGAACGAAGCGCACGCCCATGATGCCGCGCACGTTCAGGTACGTCGCAAGATCTTTACTCTTAATCCAGGGCGCGCCGACGAGTTCAAACGGAGTATCGGTGCCGCGTCCGACAGAAACGTTGGTTCCCTCGACGAGCGCGACTCCGGGGTACAACGCCGCTTCGGTCACGCTGCGCAGATTGGGCGAGGGATTCACCCACTCGAGCCCGGTGGAATCGAACCAGTCACCGCGCTCCCAGCCTTCAATCGGAACAACGGTCAGCTTCGCGTTGATGCCGCGCTCGGCGTTGAACATTCTGGCGAGCTCGCCGATGGTCATGGCGTGACGTACAGGGACAGCCCAATAGTTTGTGAAGCTTTCGTGGCCTGCATCCGCAACCGGACCCTGCAGGAACGAGCCTGTAATCGGATCGGGACGGTCGAGAACGACCATCTCGATTCCGGCTTTGGCAGCGGCTTCGAGAAAGTACCCGAGAGTCGTCTCGTAGGTGTAGAAGCGGACGCCTGCGTCCTGAATGTCGAACACGATTGCGTCGAGCGAACGAAGAACATCAGGCTGGGGACGCCGGTCGGCATCTTTCGCACCGTAAACGCTGTAGACCGGGATGCCGGTTGCGGCATCTTTGGAGTTGTTGATGTCTGTTGTGTCAAGGGTTCCGGTGACGCCGTGCTCGGGGCTGAAGATCGCGTCGAGAGAAATTCCGGGCACCTGCGCGAGCACGTCGATGGTGCGACGGCCAGACGCATCAATGCCCGTCTGATTCGTTACGAGGCCGATGTGCTTCTTGCCTTCGGCGGCCTTCAGCACGTCGAAGTTGTGCTCTTCCAGAACATCGATTCCGTTCTTTACGCTGCCGTTGCGGGCGCTCATGCGGCGCTCGGCGGTGAACGCTTCGTTGTAGCCCGTGACGCTCTTCGAGCGCAGTTCATCTTTCTCACTTGGAGTGAGATTCAACGCCGCGGCGATTTCAGTCGCGACCTTCACGCGCAGGCCAATCGCATTTCCCTTTCCGCGAGGGTGGACGGAGTTCGTCAGCAGAATGACGTAGGAATTTGTGGTCGGATCGATCCAGATCGACGTACCGGTGAAGCCGGTATGCCCATAGGATCCGATGGGAAACAGCTCACCGCGGTTGGTGGAAAACGGAGAGTCGATATCCCAGCCGAAGCCCCGAAGGATTGGCGCGTCGGGAGGGGTTTCGGGCTGTGTCATTTTCGAGATCGTCACGTCTGAGAGGATTCCGTTGCCCCCGTCGAGGAGCATCTGCGCGAATTTTGCGAGGTCATCTCCGGTGGAAAAGAGTCCGGCGTGACCCGCAACTCCGCCCATGCGCCGTGCCGTAGGATCGTGCACGACTCCGCGCAGCATGTGATCGTTCTCGTCATACTGCGTGGGCGCGATTCGCGGGCGCCACGAGGCCGGCGGTAGAAAGCGCGTGTGGAGCATCTTCAACGGTGTGAAGATGTGATTTGCCGTGTAGACGTCGAGCGTTTCTCCGGAAAGGCGCTCCACCAGCGCACCCATCATGATGAAATTGATGTCGCTGTAAACGAAGCCTGATCCGGGCACGGTTTCGGGCGGCATGACGAAGGCTAGCTGGTATGCCGTGTTCTTCCCTTCCCAAGGCGTCGTCAGGTCGAGGTCGGGAGCGAGTCCGGAATAGTGCGTCATCAACTGCCGTATCGTGATGTCATCTTTGCCGTTCTGAGCGAATTCCGGGAGGTACTTGGAAACCGAGTCGTTCATCCGGAACTTGCCCTGCTCGAACAGTTGCATGGCGGCCGTCGTGGTCGCGATGACCTTCGTCAAGGAAGCAAGGTCGAAGATCGTGTCGAGCGTCATCGCTTCGCGGCGCGGTTCCAGAGAACGCATGCCATATGCCTTGCGGTAAACGACGGTGCCGTTATGGCCCACGACGAGAACGGCTCCCGGAACATTGCCGTCCGCAATCGATTGCTGAATGATCAAATCGACGCCGCTCAATCGGACTGCGGGAACCTGCGACGACGTAGCCCCGGTGGGCACGCAAAGTAAGTATGTGAGAAGGATCAGAGCGAAATTCCGGCGGACAAGGCGCGAAAGGATGAAAGTATTCACTACGTTGGAATTTGGCATGTGGAGATGAGTTTGACTCTACACAAGCTGGGCGGTGGACTCAAGACACGTAGGCCGGAGAGTGCTCGCATGGTTACGCGGATATTCGCGTGCACGAAAGTGACTTTGCGGTTCGCTGCTATCTTTGCTATAACGCGCTCAGGTCATTTGCACTTCGCTGATGCACACACAATCTCTGAACCAGGCAGCCAAACTCGTCCACGCTTTTGAACATCAGGACGCGGTCTTCTCTTCTGGTTTTGGAAGCCTTCGCGAGGCGATCAGGAAAAGGGTGTTTCCAGCCTCATCCGTGGCAGTCACACGGGATGGGCAACTCAGGGCTCTGAGAGCGTTCGGCAGATTCACTTATGCTGAGAACTCGCCTGAGGTGATGCCAACCACGATCTTCGATCTGGCATCGCTCACAAAGCCGGTCGCCACGACATCGATGGCGATGATTCTTTACGAGCGCGGTTTGCTCGAACTGGATGCGCCGGTCGCAGGAACTGTTCCTGAGTTTCGCAGTGCCGAGGATCCGCGGCGAGAAGCGATCACTTTTCGCATGCTGCTGGCGCACTCTTCCGGTCTGCCGGCTTACGAAAAGCTGTTTCTTCGCGCAAGGTCTCGGGAAGAACTCCTTCAGGCAGCGTTTGCAACTCCGTTGACGGCTGATCCCGGGACGCGGGCCGAATACAGCGATATCGGGTTCATCGTTCTTGGTATCGCGCTCGAACGCATCGCCGAGGAATCCTTCGATTCCTTCTGCCGGCGAGAAGTGTTCGGGCCGCTGGCGATGGGAAATACGGCGTTCAATCCGCCGCAAGAGATCTGGTCCGATATTCCTTCTACGGCCGACGAACGCCGCGAAGAGGGTGAGAAGTCAGCAGGAACTTCCGACAAGCCCCGTAGTACGTTCCGCAAACGAATCATTCAAGGCGAGGTCCAGGACGAGAACGCGTACGTTCTTGGCGGCGTGGCCGGACACGCGGGACTCTTCTCCACCGCCGAAGACCTCGCACGGTTTGCTCACGCGATACTGCTTGGAGGAGCGCCCATTGTGCGTCCGGAAACCACCGCTCTCTTTACGAAGCGCCAGAACCAGCCTGCGGGCACTTCTCGGGCGCTCGGCTGGGACACGCCATCGAATCCCTCACAGTCAGGAAGATACTTCGGTCCCGCATCGTATGGCCATCTCGGATATACCGGGACATCGCTGTGGATTGATCCCGAGCGCAAGCTATCGATTACTCTGCTGACGAATCGCACATGGCCCGACTGCGGGAATCAGGCAATCAAGCAAGTGCGGCCGCAGTTTCATGATGCCGTCATCGAGGCAATCACCCGGGAGTAGTGCTCGATCGCGCCTGTGGAAGACTCGATCCCTGTTCAGCGAATTGAGCGTTTAGAATGAACCGGGGCCTTAGCCCTGCGCTGTTCCAACTCAGCATTCGATAATACCGAAAGCTCCAGTTTGAAAGGCTCAAGACTTGACCCGAACTACCGAGAATTCTGACCTTCGCCAGCTAACTACAGAACAAATCCTGCCGACCGCGCGCGACCTCGATCAGATGTCGTCGCTCGAAATTGTCCAATTGATGAATGACGAAGATGCGACGGTTGCTCCTGCGGTACGTAGAGCTCTGCCCCAGGTTGCGCGTGCCATTGATGTCGTGGCCGACGGGCTACGTAATGGCGGGAGGCTCATTTACGTCGGCGCCGGGACCAGCGGAAGGCTGGGCGCTCTGGATGCTTCGGAGATTCCTCCCACCTTCAACACCGATCCGCGGACGATTCAGTTCATCATGGCCGGGGGTCCCAGGGCGTTGGGCGCGTCGACAGAGGCAAGCGAAGACGACACCGCTCTCGCGCTCCGCGAGATTAAGAAGCGCAAGCCGGGCAAGCGCGACATTGTGCTCGGCATTGCGACGAGCGGGCGCACGCCGTTCACCATCGCCGCAATCGAATATGCGCGTCGACGCGGCGCGCGGACGATTGCGCTTACGTGCAATCGGAATTCTCCGCTGGAACGCGCGGCAGAGTTCGCGATTGTCACGGAAGTGGGTGCCGAAGTCCTTGCCGGCTCGTCGCGGATGAAAGCCGGCACGGCGCACAAGATGGTCCTCAACATGATTTCTACGGGGGCGATGACGCGTCTCGGGTACGTCTATGGCAATCTCATGGTTAACGTTTGGACGAAAAACGAGAAGCTGGTGCAGCGTGCGGTACGAATCGTCGAGCAGGCGACCGGGACAGATCACGAAGCGGCGGCCCGGGCGCTTACCGCGAGCGGCAACCGCACACCGGTAGCGGTCGTGATGTTGGCGGCAAATGTGTCTCGCTCGCGAGCCGCTGTGGCACTGAAGAAAAACAAGGGGCACGTGCGGCAGGCCATCGCACTGGCGAAAAGTTAGACATGGATCGAGCCGCCTCTGGCCAACATTGCGGAGTTCGCTTCGCGAACAGCCGAGGTGGCTGTCCCTACGGGCAAGTAATAATTAAGACTACAGGACTCCAACACTCGGCAAGATTTCAATTCTCTCCACGGTTGCGTTCGCAGGAAGAAGAATCGCCTGCACCACCGCGGCCGCCACGGTCTCAGGTGAGAGCATTTTGCCACGCGGAGCTTCCGGCCAGAGCGTTTTCCAGATATCCGTGTCGGTGGCGCCCGGCAGGAGACCGATCACGCGAATCCCGCGAGGCCGAAGCTCTTCCCGCAGAGTGTCGGTCAGGCCAAGCGCGGCGTGCTTCGAGGCATTGTAGGCGGCCGATCCGGCAAAAACGCGAGTCGCGGCGATCGAGAGATTGTTCAAAATAACGCCGCCACGCTTTATCATCGCCAGCGCGGCTTGCGTCACGAGAAACGTTCCATCCACATTCGTCGCAAAGACATCCTTCCATACGGGAAGCGCTAGCTTCTCTACCGGGGTATTCGGGTGCGCAATTCCAGCGTTGTTGATGACAATGTCGAGCCTCGAAAACTCGCGACGGATCAAGCGAAACAGATCATCGACAGAATGCGGATCGCGCACGTCACAGGTTTGAACGAGGATGCGAAGATTCTTATTCCGAAGCTTGGCGCTGGCGCGCTTTAGGGAAGATTCATTTCTTGCAGTCAGGATGAGATTGCATCCTTCATCTGCGAGAGCCCGGGCAATGGCCACTCCTATGCCGCGAGAGGCACCGGTGATAAGGGCCGTGCGACTGCGAAGTCTTGTGGAGTGAGGCAAGTGTGTTTCCCTTTGCGCGAGTCATCATACGCGAAAGATGCCCTTCGAACCGCTAATGGATTACTTCGTACTCGGTCTTCACGAGACCGCTTGGGTAAGTTTGAGTGGCAACGTGTTTCAGGCGGACGTCTCGTGGAAGAGAGCCAACGAGCGGAATACCTTCCCCGATCAGCACCGGGACGCGAGTGATGATGAAGCGATCGATGAGCCCGGCGCGGAGGAATCGCTGAATCGTCACCCCTCCGTCGACATAGATGTGCCGGACGCCGCTGGCTTCGAGCTTGCGCACGATCTCTGCCGGATCTCCAGACATCTGCTCGATGTTGGCTGCGGCCGACTTTGAGAATTCGAGAGATTGGCTACTAAGGACGACGACTCGTTTATCGCCGTAGGGCCATTCAGTGAATGCTTTGACGGTCTCGTAAGTCTTGCGGCCAATGACGAGCGCGTCCACACTGGCAAAGAATTCGCTGTAGCCATGAGGTTCCCCTCCGTCTGCTGGAAGGAAGTCGAGCGATCCGTCTGCACGGGCGATAAAACCGTCTACGGAGGTGCCGATGAAAACTGACGCAAACATGGGGCGTTAATCATGGCCGTTTTTTATGGGACCCGTCAAATGAGGATGGGATTTTTAATAGTGGGTCGATGCAATTCGTGTGGAGGCGAGACTGGGCAGGTAGAGATCCTTCGACTCCAGGTGAGCTTCGCCGATCACGAAGCTCAACCTCCGCTCAGGATGGGATGTCAGCTAGACGCCGTTCGCGCGTTGGCGAATCAGCGACAGGAATTCGCTGCGCGTTTCTTCTTCGTTGCGGAAAACTCCCAGCATTGAGGATGTTACGGCAGCCGAATGCTGCTTTTCGACGCCGCGCATCATCATGCAGAGATGTCGCGCCTCGATTACCACGCCGACGCCCTGCGGTTCGATGACCTTCTGAATCGTCTCGGCAATCTGGGTGGTAAGCCGCTCCTGAATCTGCAGACGCCGCGAGAAAAGCTCGATCAGGCGAGGAATCTTGCTCAGCCCGATCACGCGTCCCTTCGGGATATAAGCCACATGAACCTTGCCGAAAAATGGCAGCATGTGATGCTCGCATAGACTGAACATCTCGATATCTTTGACGATGACCATCTCGTCGTAGCTGACTGTGAACAGCGCGCCCTTGAGCAGGGCCTCGGGATTTTCGTGATAGCCTTTCGTGAGGAACTGCATGGCCTTGCGCACGCGCTCGGGAGTCGTAGCTAATCCCTCGCGGCTTGGATCCTCGCCGAGGCGAACTAACGTTTCGCGGACAAGGTCTTCGTAGCTTGCGCTCGTCAGTGTAGCCGGCTCTTTCGTCTTTTCGATCTGGGATGGGGTCATAAGTTTAAATGTTGCGCAGTTGAGTTGGTGAACTCTGTTGGATCATCGGCTCGGGACTTCCGTTCCGCCGGAATATTCAAAGGAATTCATCATGGTTTCTTCCAATCTCACTCTTTCCAGATGCGCGTAGGGGAAGCTGCGCTGCAATATTTCGAAGATCTCTATGCAGAGATTTTCCGTCGTGGGCACGATTTGGGCAAATTCTTGCAGCACATTCAAATTCTCAAGGTTATAGCGCGAAAGGACTTCCCTTTCGACGCATCCGTCGAGGTCCACCAGATTGCAGATCATCCCGGTGCTTTCGTCCACCCGGCCGCTCACTGTTACCTCGAGCGCATAGTTGTGACCGTGGCCGTGAGGATTGTTGCACTTACCGTAGGTTTCGAGGTTCTCTTCCACCGACATTTGCGCGCTGTGCAGCCGATGCGAAGCTGAAAACAAATAGCGGCGGGTGAGATAGGCTTTCATGAATGAGCTTCTAGCTTACGAAAAACCTGCTTACTCTTCTCCATAGAAATCTACGAACAGGTCTGGCGTTTCATACACCCGCACGCGGTGCAATTGTGCCTTCTTCAACTTGGGCTCGAGGCGTTTCCACACAGCGATCGCCAGATTCTCGGTGGTCGGAATCCGGTGGAAGAATTCGGGAACTTCCTTGTTGAGGAATCGATGATCCATCGCGTCGAGCACTTCGCGCTGCATGACTTTTTTCAACTGCTTGAGATCGACGACGAATCCCGAGCGGGGATCGACGTCTCCCTTGACAGTGACTTCAAGCGTGTAATTGTGTCCGTGGCCATTCGGATTGTTGCACTTTCCGAACAAGCGGAGGTTCTCCTCCGCCGTGAAGTCGGGGTTGTGATAGTAGTGTGAGGCGGAAAATTCGGCTTTGCGCGTCAGATAAACCATAGGTGAAGGTATTTAATTAGATAACTTTTCGCGTCATTGCGCCTCAGGACTTAGCTCGGCAGGGGGCTCAACGGCATAAGGCCGAATGGGCTGCCATTTGGGAGAATTCGTCTTTTCCTGCTCGGGACAGAAATCTTTGTTGGGCTCGAAGACGATGACCTTGTAAACATAGCGCTTGTGATGCGGCCGATCATAGGCGAACGCGAAGGCAATGCCCTTCTTCTTGTCGATCCAGAAAACAAGTGGCCTGTCGCCGAGAGAGGGAGATGGGGACGTCAGCAGGACCCAGGCCCGCAGCCCCTTATAGTCGCTCGCAACCTTCTCAGGCGACTCGAATGTCGTGATTCCCTCGGCGGTCTGAAAGCGCGTCGTCGACGATTCGATCTGAAAGACTTTGCCCTTTCTCGCACGGATGTATACATCGCCACGACCCATGGGATTCGTTGAGTCGACCCAGTCTACCGTGGTGCCACACTGATCATCCCACTGCTGGTCTTCATCTTTTTTCGGAAAAACTTCGAGTGCGCGATCGAGACTGTCGCCGATCTTCAGCGGACCAACGCGAAGGCCGGGATCGATGGTAGTTTCGGTGAACTGGGGCGAATCGGTCGTGGTAGCGACAGGATTCGCCTCGGAAAGCGCGCGACTGATGGGCCTCGCCACACGCGCATCTACCCGCGAACAGGCCAGCAAGAACGTCACAAAAAGAGCAGCGGCACGTTTCATGCGGATTTTCCGACCGGAAACGTGGATTGTTCATCTTTTGTCATTGAATACTCCGTCGCCTTATAGGTTCTGCCCTTCCAACGGATATTTCCCTTGGCGTGCGCGCGTTGCGATCGCAACAGTAAATAGAAAAACATCGGCATGCCAAACATTACGCCAAGCACGCGGCTGCTGAGGGGGAAATTCGACCGCGCGATCCGAGCAGTCAAGTATACGAAGAGAACCGCTAAAACGCCGAGCCACCACAGATGAAAAATCGCTGCCAACGCCAACGTCAACGGAAGCAGCAGCCACAATGTCAGAGTTTCCGCGGCAAGCCATCCAGTCCTCGGAAACAATAACGCGAGATTTTTGGTCCAGCCTTCGCGCAATTGGCCGAAGGTACGATACATGCGCGCACTGACCACCCCGGCGCCATAACGGAAGCGGATCTTGTGGCCTGAAGACTTGATGGCGCGAGCGAGTGCGACATCTTCGAGAATGCTCGATGCTAGGGCGACGTGTCCTCCGACCGCATCGTAAGCCGAACGTTTCACCAGGATGTATTGGCCGTTAGCCGCTACAGAAGTAGAATGTGGGTCGCTCACCCTAGCTGGCGGATATTGGCGCGCGAGTTCTGCGAAGACGACCGGCAGAATTGCTTTCTCCCAGAATGTAACCGCGATCTGTTCCGGAGAATACGAAAGCATTTCAGCGCCGGACTCTTGCGCTTCAGACAGCGATCGAGCAAGCGATCCGGGCAGATGCACAGTATCGGCGTCGGTGAAAAGAATCCATTCGCCTCGAGAACCCTGGGCTCCAGAGGTAACGGCGTTATTTTTCCCGGTCCAGCAGTCAGGCAGCGGACCGGCGTCGATTACACGCACTCCGGGGAAAGAAGAACCGATCTCGCGCGTATGATCGGTCGAGTGATCGTCAACGACGATAATTTCGAATGGAACTCCGGTTTGGCCGACCAGAGACTCCAGGCAAGATCCGAGATTTGCTTCTTCGTTGCGCGCAGGGATAATGATCGAAACCTGCGGAACTCCCGAGTCAGATCGTGTGTCTCCCATAGAAGAAACAGAATGTCAGCCGTCTAAATCTCGCGATTCTTGCGGCTTTAAGGCCGATCGAGCACAACACAGCTCATTACCGCCACAGAAACCGCGAGTCCATTATTATAGACGGGTGCAACGCTTCGCTCGACGACTCACTACTCTTCTCCCTGCGGCAATTGTTCTCACGCTTGTTGGCTGTTACAGCGGATCGCGGCCTCCGCGCATCGGGTCGAAGGCTCCTGACTTCGCGATCACGGATTCCGACCGCACTGTCAATCTCAGCCAGTTTCATGGCCAGGTTCTCGTGCTGAACTTCTGGGCGACATGGTGTCCGCCGTGCGTCGAAGAGATGCCGTCTCTGGTGGAGATGCAGCGGCGCATGAAGGCGAAAGGCATTACGGTTCTGGCCGTGAGCGTCGATGTAGACCAAGGCGCGTACAAGCAGTTCTTGAAAGACCATAACGTAAATCTGTTGACAGTGCGCGATCCGGGGCAGAAGGCCAGCAACCTTTACGGCACGTTCAAATTTCCGGAGACGTACGTGATCGACCGCAACGGGGTGATGCGGCGGAAGTTCATCGGCGCGGTCGACTGGACCGAGCCCGACGTCACGGAATTCCTGGGAAAACTGTAAGAGCGCACCCGCCTACAGTTTTACGTTCCGCAGGCGCAGTGCGTTCGTGATCACCGAGACTGAACTGAAGCTCATCGCGGCCGCCGCGAAAATCGGGCTCAGCAAGATCCCGAAGAATGGATAAAGAACTCCTGCCGCGATGGGGACCCCGATCGCGTTGTAGATGAATGCGAAGAAAAGGTTCTGCCGGATGTTCCGCATCGTCGCCTCGCTGAGCTTGCGGGCGCGCAGAATTCCCGTGAGATCTCCTTTGACCAGCGTAACGCCGCCGCTTTCCATCGCCACGTCGGTGCCGGTGCCCATCGCGATACCGACATCGGCTTGAGCGAGCGCGGGGGCGTCGTTGATGCCGTCTCCTGCCATGGCGACGACTCTGCCCTCCTTCTGCAGATTCTTAACCACCTCGGATTTACGTTCGGGCAGAACCTCGGCTTCGAACTCGTCTGACTTCAGCCCAAGTTTTTCAGCGACGGCTTGTGCCGTGTCACGGCTGTCGCCGGTGAGCATGAGGATGTGAAGTCCCTGGCTCTTTAGACCGTTCACCGCTCCGATGCTAGCCGCCTTAATGGGGTCGGCGATCGCAAGTGTTCCGGCATATTTACCCTCAATCGCCACTGAGAGCAGCGTTGTACCTTTATCGACTGTGGCACCGATGACCACAATGCCGGATCTGGGGATACCAACTTCGGCCATCAGCGCTCGATTGCCAACAGCGACCTGCTTTCCGTCAACGATGCCCTTGACTCCTTTTCCCACCTGGTACTCGAAATTCGCGGTGTCCGAGAGGACAAGATTTTTGTCCTTCGCAGCTTCGACAACTGCCGCAGCGAGAGGATGCTCGCTCGATTTCTCCAGGCTGGCGGCAAGGCGCAGAACTTCATTCGTCCTGTCCACCAGAGCGCCACTCGTCGTCGCACTAACCAGCTTAGGTTTTCCTTCGGTCAGCGTGCCGGTCTTATCGATAACGAGCGTGTCTACCTTCTCGAGAGTTTCGAGCGCTTCCGCGTTCTTGATCAGCACTCCCGCGTGTGCGCCCCGGCCAGTGCCGACCATAATTGCCATCGGCGTCGCGAGGCCTAGCGCGCAGGGACACGCAATGATCAGCACGGCCACAGCATTTACGATCGCGTTCGCGAGACGAGGTTGCGGTCCGAAGAAATACCAGGCGATGAAAGTCACCACTGATATCGCGACGACCGTGGGAACGAACCATGCCGCGACGCGATCAGCCAATCGCTGGATCGGAGCGCGGCTGCGCTGCGCCTGCCCGACGAGTTGAACGATCCGCGCCAGCAGCGTCTCGGAACCCACACGCTCGGCACGCATGATGAACGATCCCGTGGCGTTGACCGTCGCGCCGATGACCTTGCTGTTCGGCTCCTTCTCGACTGGAATCGACTCCCCGGTGATCATCGACTCATCGATTGAACTGCGGCCTTCGAGCACGACGCCGTCCACCGGAACTTTTTCGCCGGGCCGGACGCGCAGGCGGTCTCCCGGATGAACCTGATCGAGTGAAATGTCCTTCTCATCGCCGTTGGCAGTGACGAGCCGCGCGGTCTTCGGACTCAAATCAAGCAAGGCGCGAATCGCGGCGCTCGTCCGGCTGCGGGCGCGCAGTTCCATTACTTGTCCGAGAAGGACGAGCGCGGTGATTGCGGCCGCGGCTTCGAAGTAAACGTCCGGACGGCCACTCATGTGCCGCAGCGATTCAGGGAAAATTCCAGGAGCCACCGTCGCGACTACGCTGTAGGCGTACGCCACGCCGGCGCCGAGTCCGATCAGCGTGAACATATTTGGGCTGCGGTTCACAAGCGAGGCCCAGAAGCGCTGGAAGAACGGGAGCCCGCACCAGAGAACTACGGGAGTAGCGAGGACAAATTCAAGCCAAGGCAACCGCGCCCCCGCTAGAACCTGTGCGACGAGATCCCGCCAGATCATGCTTCCCATCGCGATCGCCAGCAGCGGCGCGGTCAGTACGACGCTAACCCAGAACCGCCGCGTCATATCGCGGAGTTCAGGATTCTCTTCCGGCACTGCCGTGACGGTGCGCGGCTCCAGAGCCATGCCGCAGATCGGGCACGATCCGGGCTCGGAGCGCACGATCTCCGGATGCATCGGGCAGGTGTACTCTGTGCGCGTGGTTGGTAGGGGACTTTCGGGCTCAAGGGCCATTCCACAGGATGGACACGGGACAGGCTTTATCTCGCGCACTTCGGGGCACATCGGACAGACGTAGTAGACCGGGCCCCCGGACACCGAGCTTCCGGCTTTCGGCTTTGGGCTTTCCGTCTGGACTTTTGGCTCGGACTTCGGTTTCGCTGCCTCCATCGCCTTCGACAAATACGATTCCGGATTGGCTCTGAACTTCTCGGCGCATCCTCCGCAGCAGAAGTAGTATCTCTTCCCTGCATGCTCATGGAGGTGCTTGGCGGTCGCCGGATTCACATTCATCCCGCAGACTGGATCGCGCTCTAACTGCCCAGCCGAGACTGGTGCTTTCGCCGGCATGCCGAGCATCACCAGGCCCGGCCCGGCCGACTTCTTCAGATATTTGTCGGGGCTGGCCTGGAATTTCTCTCCGCAGCCGGCGCTGCAGAAGTAGTACTTTTTTCCCTCGTGTTCGTGGATATGCCTGGCGGTTGCGGTATTCACATTCATCCCGCAGACCGGATCCCGCTCGAGCGTGGAGACCGTCTCCGGAGGTTTCATATCTCTGTTCGTCTTTCGGTAACGATACTGTCCTGTTGGATAGCGAATGCTCTATATTGGATTCACCCGGCGAAACGGCCCGGGCACTTCAAATTGATCATACAGAAGGGTTTGAGCGAATGACCTACCTGGAGATAGTTTTCAGCTACGGCTCCCTGCCCGGAGAAAACGAGTTGCGCGCGATCGACAGCATGCGCGAGGTCTATGGAATTCAGCGCGTCCGGTTCAACGAAAAAGAGCGCACTGTGCGGGTGCTGTTCGACGCTTCGCGCATGAAGCAGGACGCAGTCGCAAAATTGCTAAGGCAAGCGGGAGTCGATGTGCGGGAGCCGATGGCGCTGGCTTAGCTGGGATTGCAGGAATTCAATGAGTGGGGATGGCAGATGATCTCTACCGAGAACCCGGGAGCCGGGGTTGGAAATGGGATATTGGGGAGGGCAGGCGTTGTGACGCTTGGGGGAGAAAGCAAGGGGTGCTCACAGAAAACCTCTGGCCGAAGTTATTCTCCGAAGCACCCCGTTGCGCGCCACTTCGTCTGTCCTTTCTAAAAGCAAGTCGCATGCCGTAGTGCAAGTCGTTGAAAACACGACGGCGGCGATGTGCCACCTTTGTAGGATTTGCCTTCGACGAGGAAAGAATTACTTCGAGGGCCCAACGCAACGAAAGGGCCAAGGAGCCTTGTTGAAAAGCGACTTGGGAATGAAATCAGTTCATCTACGGTATTTTTGATGGCGGGTGGATTTCGTCAAGTTGTCCGGCGCGGATACGAGGCGCGTGCGGTGACAATGTGCGGCGGCACTTACGGTCTTGCCTGTCTCACGGGGGTTCTCCATCATGGTCAGCGAGCATTCAAGCCTCGCTAAAACCGGAACTTGCCCGTAGTTACACCTGCCTACCTGGCAAACGCGCCTGCTAAGACTAGGCTGAACGAAGGTCGTCTTAAAGATTATGAACCGAGCCGAATCGCTTTTCCGTGAAACGACTTCTCCGCTATAATCGGTTTTCAGGTTTTTCCTGCCAAGCAGATCCGCGCCCTTAGCTCAGCTGGATAGAGCGTCTGGCTACGAACCAGAAGGTCGGGAGTTCGAATCTCTCAGGGCGCGCCATTTTCTTAAAGAGTTGAAATCTTGCCTCAGTGAATGCGCTCTCCTGTCCACCGATCGCGGCCTGCCCAGAATGGGCATTCCGGACAAGTTGCTCCCTCGGGGTAGTCGATCCCCTCTTCATGAGGACACCCAATAATCCGATCCCGCATCGCGAGTGACTTGATTGCATGTGACTCGATGAGCGCCAGAACCTGATTGCCAATGTCCTCGTCGAAACGTACGTCGCTTACCTTGGAGGAGAATCCCTCCACAACGTCAGCCTTTTCGGATTGTGAATGGAAGATGGCCACGACTACCTTTGACGCAAACTGATCGTTTGGCCCGTACAACGCGAGAGTCGCGACTGGATATCCACGAAATCCGCTCTTTGCTTTCTTTTCAAGATAGTAACGAGACGTACCCATAAGGACCGTACGTTGGATCCACCGTTCTAGCGAACCCCGGACTCACTTCCGCCTGAAGGGAATCACAACCCGTGCGTCGGTTTGATTCACTGGATTTGATTCAGCCAGCCTGAGAAAGCGGGGAGAAACGTTCCAGCGGTGACCTTCATTGGTGATCACGGTAACAGACTTCTTGTTGTATCGGGTCAGCGTTCCAACAGCGGGAGATCCGTCCCCCGTGTCGAATGCGACTCGATCACCAATCCGAAACTCAAGCATCGCCTTGTGGGCCCGCAACTGATTCATAAGTCGGAGGCGTTCGACGACGCGGCGATTCAGATCAACAAGTTCTGTTTCAGTCAGATGATCGATATTGATGCGGTTCATAGCGACGAGAGCATAGTATTATACGCCCAGAACAGGGAGGGTTGGACAGCCCCCGGAGAGGCCTCGTTCCCCCTTGATCGCAGTTCTACACCTACCCGTGCAGGCCGATCCAGCCGCCGATTGAGGCTCCGACGATCGCGATGAAGATTTGGCTTACCGGCGACTTGCTGAGTTTGGTCAGCCAGAAGATGCCAGCCACGGCTACTACGATGTCCCAGGTTATGGCGGATAGGTCGAGGTTATAGAGCCCGAGCGACGCCAGCACTCCGTCTCTATATCGCTGAGAGAGTTGCTGGATCAGGGCGGCGATGCTGGGGAGGCGTTCGGAGGCGAACATCCCCATGCATACCGAGATGGTAAAGGTCAGCAGCCCCGAGATCGCCGACCGGTCAGTTGTTTGTTCGTAAGGCAAAGGCAATAGAACCAGCGCGCCTTGGATGCAGTTTCGCTAGCTGGGGTTGATGCGAAACTGTGCCGTCGGATCTCGCGAAGGGGCTTCGTGTCGAGAATTCCAAAACACGTGGCTCCTTCTTCATCCACCCACGCTAAAGCCTCACTTTGAGATTGCAGGCTATTGGGAAGCTGGGAGTGTGCTAGCCTGAAAAGCCAGCGTGCCAGGCGGCTTCGGTCCGCGGCGGCGCGCGGAAGCCACTTGCATGATGGATCCCGCCAATCTGCGTCTTGCCCTGCTCTCGGCGGCGATACTTGGATTCCGGCACGGACTCGATTACGACCACATCGCAGCAATCACCGACATCAGCAGCGTGCAATCGAAGGCGCGGGACGCCATGCGCTACGGCCTGCTCTACGTCATGGGGCACGCGACCACGGTCTTCGTGCTTGGTGCTCTGGCGGTGGTGTTTCGGCTGGCTCTGCCGCCGGCGAGCGACCGCTGGGCGGAGCGGCTGGTGGGGTTCACTTTGCTCGTGCTCGGACTCTACGTTCTGGGGACATTCTTTCGTCCGGGCAAGCACAGCCATGCTCCCAAAACTCGGATTACCTTGATCATCAACGGATTTTTGTGGATCTATTGGCGGCTCAGCCTGATCTTCGGGGGCACGCGCGTAGAAGCGCCGCAGGTTTTCAAGGACGGCTACGGTACGAGTTCCACTTTCCTTGTCGGCGTAATCCACGGGCTCGGGGCTGAGACTCCTACGCAGATTCTGCTCTTCCTGATGGCGGCGAACCTGGGAGGAACTGGGGCAGGGCTGCTCGGGCTGCTGATGTTCATCGTCGGATTGATCGCGATGAATACCTTGATGTGTGCGTCGGCGGCTGGGATCTTCTCGGCGGCGCTTGCTCGTCCGAGTGCCCTGCGGGCCGTCACGCTGATGACCTCGGCCTACAGCATCATCGTCGGGATGATTTTCCTGCTTGGGTCGGCAGGCCGGCTGCCCTCTCTGACCGGTTAACTTCAAAAACCAATTAACCACGAAGGACCCTAAGTACCATGAAGGAGATCTTTGCTTTTAAGGCTTTATCCTTCGCGAGAGTTCGTGCCCTTTGTGGCTATCCTTGCGTTTCCGTAAGGACATCGACTTCCGTTTTCCATTACCGCAGTAATCCCTCTGCCGGGATTACCGTTGACCCATCCCGCGCCCGCTTTTTAAATTGCCAGCAGGGGGTTGTATGAAAGATATTCACGAGGTCCTGCGGCAAAAGCAGGCGAAATACGCCCAACTTGGCAAGCAGATCGAGATGCTCCAGCAGGCTGCGGAAAAGCTGCGCGAAGTGGCTCCGCTGCTGGCGGAAAGCGACGAAGAAGATAACGTCGTTTTAGGGGATGTGGACGAGGCCACGGCACAGGCGGATGCAATGGCCGCAAAGGCTGGAGCCGGGTCCGGAAGCAGCTCGTCATCGAAATCGTCGCGTCCAGCGGCTCCTCGCTGGCCGTAAACAATCAACGGTAAGCCGCATTTCATCCGATCTATGAACGTTCAGGCACTGCTGGTTTCGAGCGACGACTCCGCGGCGGAGGTGTTGGGCAAAGTTCTGCCCGGCCTTGGGGTCGTGCTGGATCGCTCGAGTGATCTTGAGACCACACTCTCGCGCATTCAGCAACAGAAATTCGATGCGCTGATTGTGGACTTTGACGATGCGGCAGCTGCGGAAAACGTTCTGCAACAGGCGCAGAAGCTTGGTTCTGCCCCTCTTAGCGTTGCGCTGGTCGCGGATTCGGGGAAGGTCCGCCAGATCCTGAACGGCGGCGCGCATTTTGTTCTGTACAAGCCCGTGACGGAAGAGGCTGCCAAAGCCGGGTTGCGGGCAGCCGCAGCATTGCTCAGCCGGGAGCGGCGCAGGGCATTCCGGGTTCCAGTGCAGGCTCCGGTTGAGATCACCCTGCCGGATCACCGAAAGCTCGACGGAATCCTGCTCGATCTTTCCGAAACCGGCATGGACGTGCTCACAGCCGAGCCGCAAGTTACCGGCGCGGTAATGTCCTGCCACTTCCAACTTCCTGACGGAGCCCTCGAGGTCGAGGCTCACGGGCAGGTGGCGTGGGCGAATCCAAACGGTCAGACGGGCGTACATTTTATCGATCTGGCAGAAAATGTAGCCACAAATCTCAAGGCTTGGCTCAAGACTGCGAGCAATGGCGCTA
Source organism: Candidatus Sulfotelmatobacter sp. (assembly GCA_035945695.1). Lineage (GTDB taxonomy): Bacteria > Acidobacteriota > Terriglobia > Terriglobales > Acidobacteriaceae > Sulfotelmatobacter. The sequence continues at coordinate 94,314 of DASYZZ010000029.1, forward strand.
GTGCCGATCCGGACGAATCCGTTCCTCACTGCAAACTCACCGATCTGAGCCTGGGCGGCTGCTACGTGCAGACGGAAGCTCCCTTCCCGGAGCGTGCCCTGATAGATCTCTGCCTGAAGACCAACGAGATGGAAGTTCACACCGAAGGCATGGTTCGCGTGACTCATCCGGGACACGGCATGGGGGTCGAATTCCCTTCGCGCACTCAGGAGCAGCGGGCGCAGGTCGGAAATCTCATCACTTTCCTGCAAAGCAATCGGGAGACATCTCCCGAATTGAGTATTTCTCCGAAGTCTTTGGTCGCCGATCTCACCCAATTCGAGCCGGCGGACAAGCAAGAGTCAGCCGAGGATCTCGAAGATCCGCTGCTCGAGCTCTTGAGGCGCGGAGATTCCCTCCAGCAGGAAGAATTTCTCGGCGAACTGCAGCAGCAGCGAAACGGCTAAAGCTCTCACCTCGAAACCAAACTCATAAAGCGCGGAATGGCCTAACTTGTGCGCGCCATCCTCGAAATCGATCCTGACACAACTGTTTTCCGACAAAGAGCCTCCCATGGGTGGTTTTCATCGAAGAGCGTTCGCAGGTCTCGAGAGGATTCGAATCTTGGGCAACGCAGTGGGCGAGAGGCTTTTGGGCTGCAGTCCAAAGAATCGAAGAGCTCGAACCCCGTCTCTGGTGCGAACTCCCCGACTCTTACGGTCTGTTCCACCCCAATTGCAAGCAGACTAATCGACCGCAGTTACGGGGATGTTTCAGTAGTGTTAAAACTGGATGAAATCAGTCTCGCCGATGAATGTAGACTGTTGACTGTCCATTGACTGCTGACCTCAATCCTGCGCCCGCCAAACCGGTTCCAGGCAAGCGATCCGCGGTTCCCGATTCGTCCCCGCAGCAGAATTCGTTGCTGTGGGGACCGCTGCTAGCGCTTGGGCTCGCGGCATTCCTGGTCGAAGTTCCTTTCTTCTTCTTCGGAATTCCTTCCGGGCACGATGTCGAGTTCCATACGTATTCCTGGTTGGACATTCTTGCGCAATGGAAGCACGGAATGTTTTATCCACGGTGGGCGGCGTGGGCGCATTTTGGATATGGCGAACCGCGGTTTGTGTTCTATCCCCCGGCGTCATGGATATTGGGCGGGTTGATCAGCCTTATCTTCCCTTGGACCCTGGCGACAAGCGTCTACATCTGGATTGCACTGGTGGCCGCCGGAGCTTCAATGTTCCTGCTGGCCCGCTGCTGGCTTGATCGCCGCGGCGCAACCTTCGCGGCAGTGCTCTATGCGGTGAATCCTTACCATCTCGTGATCGTGTATTGGCGCAGCGCTTTCGCTGAATTGCTCGCTGCCTGTTTAATTCCATTGCTGCTGCTGTTTGTCCTGGAAGCCGCGGAAGGACGCCGGCGCATTGTTGCCTTGGGATTCGTACTCGCCGCAGCTTGGCTGACAAACGCTCCCGCGGCTGTGATGATCCATTATTCGCTCGGGCTGCTGATTCTCTTCTTCGCGTGGAGGCAGCGCTCGCCGCGGCTTCTCCTGGTCGGGGCCGCAGCCGTTGCTCTCGGCGCATCTCTGGCGGCGTTCTATTTGTTGCCAGCAATCTATGAACAGAAATGGGTGACGATCTCGCAGGCGCTTGCCCAAGGATCGCGCCCGCAGGATAACTTCCTCTTCATCCACACGACCGACCCCGATCATGACGCATTCAACCATGTCATCTCCTACGTCGCGGTTCTGGAAATGGCGCTGATTGCACTCTCGTTCGCCGCCGGCAAATTGTGGCGACGGAAAGATGAATTCGCGAATGCAGCGCTGCTCTGGGCGGCAGCCAGCAGCGTGCTGATGTTTCCCATAACTCTTTTCCTCTGGGATATCCTGCCGAAAATGCGCTTCATGCAGTTCCCCTGGCGATGGCTGCTGTGCCTGAGCATGATCTTCGCGATTGTTCTGGCCATAGGAGTGCGGCGCTGGCCATGGCGCGCTGCAGGTTGCATCCTTTCGCTCCTGGTCCTCGTCGGAGCATGGCACAGAATTCAAGAGCCGTGGTGGGACAATGCCGCCGATCTCCGCGAGATGCAGGACAACATGTCCGACCGCATCGGTTATGAAGGTACTGACGAGTACACGCCGCGCGGCGCCAAGCCTTCGGCTATCAACAAAGATGCGCGTAATGTGACAGTGGATGGCCCTGCGCGTGCCGCGATCCGGGTTCAACAGTGGAATGCCGAGTCGAAGACATTCACCGCCGAGATGTCCGCGCCCGACCAACTCGCGCTGCGATTGTTTCCGTATCCCGCTTGGAAGACCGAGGTGAATGGGAACGTTGTTCAGACTGGCACTCGTCCGGGCACCGGTCAGATGCTCGTTCCCGTCGAAGCTGGAATGAACCGAGTGCAAATCACTTTTGTTCGAACCTGGGACCGGAGCGCCGGAGGATGGGTTTCGGTCATCACGGCGTTGGGCCTGATCGGCTGGACCGTACGAAGAAAGCGTGCGCGTGCTGCTTAGATCGATGAAGCGAGTCCTGATCGCAACCTCCAATCCCGGCAAGCTGCGAGATTTCGCGGGCGCAGCGCGGCCTTTTGGAATCGAGATCGACGGTATTCCAAACTTCGCTTCCCTGCCGACCGTCGTCGAAGATGGACACACTTTCGAAGAGAATGCGCGCAAGAAGGCGGAAGAATACAGCCTCGCTGCGCCCGGAGAAATCGTGCTCGCGGATGACTCAGGTATCGAGATCGATGCCTTGCACGGAGCACCGGGAGTGCATTCGGCCAGATATGCGGCCGACCAACCACATCTTGCAGATGAAAACACCGATGATGAGGCGAACAATGCGCGAGTCCTAAGAGAATTAAGAAGGGTACCTGCCGAAAAGCGCACCGGACGTTTCGTCTGTGTGCTGGTCGCCGCGCGCGACGGAAAGATGCTCGGATCGTTTCGCGGTGTATCCGAAGGCGTAATCCTCGATCATGCCCGCGGATCGAATGGCTTCGGCTACGATCCGCTCTTCTATTTCCCACAGATTCAGAAAACATTCGCCGAGCTCACAGCCGAAGAAAAAGCCCGGTACAGCCATCGCGGCGCTGCGTTCCGGCAATTTCTGAGCTGGTATTCGAAGCAATTTCCGCCTTCCGACATCTAATCTGCCACTGTGTCTCCAAGCAAAAACTTACAGCCTGCTGCGTTGATCTTCGACATGGACGGAGTGCTGGTCGACTCCGAGCCTCTGCACAAGCGCGCGAAAGAACTCGCGTTCGAAGAACTTGGAATCGTGCTGCCCGAGTCGGTGTATGACAGTTACAAGGGACGTCCCGATCGCACCATGATGCCGGAAGTGCTGGCCCTTCACAGGCCAGGCACTGATGCCGGGCTTGTGATGCAGCGTAAGAAGGATTTCTACGAGCAGATCGAACATCAACTGCAGCCGGTCGCTGGCGCAGCAGAATTCGTCCGCTGGGCCGCAGGCCGATATCGTCTGGCGCTTGCGACCTCGGCCACCCCGCGCAACCGCGCGGCCGCCTTGCGAATGCTTGGGATTGAGAATTGCTTCGAGTCGATCGTAGATACCGATCGATTTCATCTAGCCAAGCCTGATCCGGAGATTTTTCAAGTAGCGATGCGCGATCTGAAACTGCCTCCAGAAAAATGCTGGGTCGTTGAAGACTCGCTCGCAGGAGTGGGAGCGGGAAAGGCAGCGGGGAGTTTCACCGTCGCGCTCACAACGACGTTCGATCGAAGAACTCTGGCAGGTGCCGGCGCGGATTTGATCGCCGACTCTTTTGCCGAGTTAAAGGCTTCGCTTGAACTCTGAGCGCTGTCGACCGCCGAAGCGATTGGCACCGAAGTGACCCATTCTTGACTTAACTTCTTCCGACACAAGATAATGAAAAGTTCTTTTCTCATTGCTGAGCTCATAAGGAGCGTTTCGTGGCTTCAGCCAGTACTTCTGCTCCACGGGTAGCGAATTCTGTCGGCCTGGGCGTAGCGCCCTTGCGCGCAGGGGAAGGATGGTCGTTCTTCCTGCGCCGCCTGCATTCATTGACCGGAATCATTCCTGTCGGAGCATTCCTTTTCGAACACATCCTGGTTTCCAACGCAACCGCGATAAGCGGCCCGTCGGCTTATGCCCGCCAGGTTAGTTTTCTGGCCAACCTTCCGCTGGTCTTCTTCCTTGAACTGTTCGGCATATGGCTTCCGATCGCCTATCACGGGCTCTACGGTCTCTACATCTGGTATCGCGGAGAAGCAAACACCGTCTCGTATCCGTGGTCCGGCAACTGGATGTACACGATGCAGCGCTGGACCGGCATCATCGCGTTTGCCTACATTATCTGGCATACGTGGACGATGCGCTTCACCGGCGTCGATCTGCACGATGTACCGATGGCGTCGTTCGGCAAGGTGCAGGGCGAGCTCTTCCATGCTCCGCTTTTCGTGTTCTACGTCGTGGGTCTGATCGCCGCTTCCTGGCATTTTGCCTACGGCATCTGGCTATTTTGCGCGAAGTGGGGAATTGTTTCCGGCGAGGTGGCGCGCAAGCGCTTCCTGACGGTTTGTATCGCCTTCTTCTTCCTGTTGTCGGGTGTGGGGCTGGCGAGCCTGGCTTCGTTCCGCTCGCGTCCGCAGCAGCCGACTGACTTCGGTACTTCGAAAGATCAGCAAATGACGCAGAACCGGTAGACGAAAATTATGGCAGCAGCTCCAAAAATCATCGTGGTTGGCGGCGGACTCGCCGGACTTTCCGCAGTGATCAAAATCGCGGAAATGGGCGGACAGGTCGATCTGTTCTCGATTGTCCCTGTGAAGCGGTCGCACTCGGTATGCGCGCAGGGCGGCATCAACGCGGCCAAAAATCTGAAGGGCGAGGGCGACTCGACCTGGAAACATTTTGACGACACCGTCTATGGCGGAGACTTCCTCGGAAACCAGCCTCCGATTAAAGACATGTGCGAGGCGGCGCCGGGGATCATTGATCTCCTCGACCGCATGGGTGTCCCCTTCAACCGCACACCCGAAGGCCTTCTCGACTTCCGCCGTTTCGGCGGAACTCTCTACAACCGTACCGCTTTTGCCGGCGCCACCACCGGCCAGCAACTTCTTTACGCTCTCGACGAGCAGGTCCGGCGGTATGAATCCGAAGGAAAAGTAAAGAAGTTCGAGCACTGGGAATTCCTGTCAGCCGTGCTCGACGGCAACAAAGTTTGCCGCGGCATCTGCGCGATGGATTTGCGCAGCATGGAAGTTCGCACCTTCCCGGCCGACGCGCTCATCATCGCGACGGGCGGCATCGGGGCAATCTTCGGCAAGTCGACCAACTCCGTCGTCTGCACGGGATCGGCGCAGTCGGCTCTCTACCAGCAAGGCTGCTACTACGCGAATGGCGAATTCATCCAGGTACATCCGACGTCGATTCCGGGCGAAGACAAGCTCCGCCTGATGTCGGAGTCGGCGCGCGGTGAGGGCGGCCGCGTCTGGGTGCCCAAGAAGGCCGGCGACAATCGTGATCCGAAGGCCATTCCGCAGAGTGAGCGCTGGTACTTCCTCGAGGAGTGGTATCCGAAATACGGCAACCTCGTTCCGCGCGATGTAGCAACGCGCGCGATTTTCAAAGTGGTCTACGAGTACAACCTCGGCATCGATGGCAAGCCGATGGTCTATCTCGACCTGACGCACATAGACCGCAAGATTCTTGATAAGAAGCTTGAGGGCATTCTCGAGATCTACGAGAAGTTTGTCGGGGACGATCCGCGCGACACGCCGATGAAGATTTTTCCCGGCATGCATTACACGATGGGCGGTCTCTGGATCGATTACAAGCAGGCCACCAACATTCCGGGAATCTTCGCTGCGGGCGAGTGCGAATACCAGTACCACGGCGCGAATCGGCTGGGCGCCAATTCCCTCGTCTCGTGCATCTTCGGCGGAGGCGTTGCCGGTCCGAACGCCGTGAACTATGCGCGCGGCTTGCAGGCCGTGGCCGACGGCAATGGACACTTCGCCGCCGAGCAGAAGAAGCAGGAAGAAAGCAATGCACTGCTCATGAAGAACGAGGGCAATGAGAACCCGGTGAAGCTGTGGCGGGAACTGGGCGAGTTGATGACCAAGGATTGCACGGTCATCCGTTACAACAAGAACCTACAGCAGACCGATGCAAAGCTGGTGGAATTCCTCGAGCGCTATCGCAAGATCAACCTGAGCGATCGCACGGCGTGGGCGAATACGACGGTGGTATTCGCACGGCAGCTTTACAACATGCTTCAGCTGGCACGCGTCATCGCGCAGGGCGCGCGGATGCGGGACGAGTCGCGGGGCGCGCACTATAAGCCGGATTTCCCCGACCGCGACGACAAGAACTGGCTGAAGACAACGAAAGCATACTTCGCGCCGGATGCAGATGAACCGAAGTTTGAGTTCGAGCCGGTGGATATTTCGCTGATTCCGCCGAGAGCGAGGAAGTACTGACTTCGAAGCTATCGGGATGACCGTCGTTCGCAGATACGTCCTGATCGGTGCGGCTATCGTTGTAGCCGCGCAGGCGGCGCTGGCGCAGGCTTCGACTGCCGCCAGGGAAAAAGCAGCGGCCGATGCAGTTGCGAAGTTCATTGAACAGACCCGGGAGCGGAAAGGTCTTCCACGACTCCAGCGAATCAATGACAAGCATTTGCGAGCGGATGCTTGCCGTCGCTTAGGCGGTGGAGACAAATCGTTAGGAAGCAGCGACGGCATCGGACCGCCGGAGAAGGTTGGGACACTGTCGGCATTCTGGTACTCGACACTTGACCCCACTCAACCTCCACCGGAATTGGCAGAATGGGCACTGAACCCCACCGAGCCTCCATTGCCTGAGTGGGCAAAGGTACCCGATGTGAAGTATGAGCAGCCGCGTCGCTTCGCTGTGGGCGTTTGCCTCAATAGCAGGTCCGACAGCACGGAGCAACGATACTGGATTGACGTTGGAACATATATGAGCGCCATAAAATCGATCCTGAACATACCGACTTGGGACTGATTAGGGGCTAACTGCTAATGCCAGATAAAACCGTCATCATAAAAATCAAGCGTCAGCTCACCCCCAACGGCAAGTGCTATTGGGAAGAATTCTCCGTCCCCTACCGGCCAAACATGAACGTGATCTCGGCGCTCATGGACATTGCGGCCGATCCGGTCACGCGCGACGGCAAGGCGACCACGCCCATCACCTACGATTCCAATTGCCTCGAAGAGGTCTGCGGATCGTGCGCCATGCTGATCAATGGGAAGGCACGCATGGCCTGCTCAGCGCTGATCGACCATCTCGAACAGCCCATTAAGCTCGAGCCGTTCTCGAAGTTTCCAGTGGTTCGCGACTTGGCGACCGACCGCAGCGTGATTTTTGAAAATCTCAAGACCGTGAAGGCGTGGGTTCCGATCGATGGCACGTACGATCTCGGTCCCGGCCCGCGCATGACGGCCGAAGATCAGGAAGCGTCTTATCCGTTATCACGGTGCATTTCGTGTTGCTGTTGCATGGAAGCCTGCCCGCAATTTAACGAGAGCACCGGGTTTGTGGGAGCGGCCACCATCTCCCAGGTCCGGCTGTTCAATACGCATCCGACGGGAAAGGCCCTCAAGCACGAGCGTCTCGACGCGCTCATGGGCGATGGCGGCATCCAGGAATGCGGCTATGCCCAGAATTGTGTTGAGGTCTGTCCTAAGGACATTCCGCTCACCAAGTCCATTTCCGAGGTCGGCGGGCAGGTCATGAAACAGGCATTCGGTGACCTTTTCCGGCGCTGATTTTTGTCATTGCTGCAACCCAGTCGGATTCGTGGCTCATCCTACGTTCCGCTAACCCGTAGTCTGTATTTCACATAAATCATTGCTAAGACAATCTTCCTTGCGGTACGCAAAATGCGGGATCAGTTTCATGTGTCAGCATCTTGGTGAGCTGCGTAACCATCAGTAACCATCGCTCACGCGAGCCCGGACATGGTACGCAAGTAACACCTCTGTACCGATATCTCATTGGTACGCTTGACACGATGGCTTAAAATAGCGGCACTCGCGCAGGGAAGCGTGGGCGGGCGGGAGCATCGTTCCCGAACCCGAGAAAACAACGTGAGAAGAATCGCCACCGTCCAACTCGCTTCGATTTTCCTCGCGGCCCTGATCTGCCTCGCGATTTCACCAAACGCATTTGCGGTGCACCACGCGGTGCTGCACCGTACCGCTCGGCGCCACCTGCGGTGGGCGCGTTGGAATCCCATGTTCCGGCCGTCACATGAATCGCTCCTGATTCAGAATGCCGAAATCGACCGGCTCGATTTACCTCGGATTCAGGATGAAACGGAACTTGAGGCCCTGAAGGCCAACGGATCGCTGCTGGAAATCCTTCCTGGCGAGAGTTTGCGAATCGATCCGCGGCTTGATCCCTCGCGTCGCTATTGCCGCCCATGGACGCTAAGTTTTGTTGACGACCTCAGCGAAGCTTATTTCAACCGCTTCCATCAGCAGATTCAGGTGAACTCGGCGGTCCGCACCGTTAAGGTGCAGAAGAAACTTCGTCGGCACAACCGCAATGCCGCACCATGGGAAGGCGACACGGCTTCGTCGCATCTCGCCGGCGTAACGGTCGATCTACAACGTCGCGGCATGAGCAAACCCGAGATACGCTGGATGGAGCACTATCTCTTCTACATGAAGGCGCTCGGCCTGGTCGAACCGGAAGAAGAGCGCCGCCAGTGGGTATTCCACATCATGGTCAGTGGGCGCTATGCGGACTGGCGCGAAACCCAGACCATTTTCCCCGTGGAGCATCCGCAACAGGAAACGCCTGAACTGCCGGCCACCGAAGTCGCGGTGGGCAGCGGAGCAAAGTAAACCTCCGCAAAGCTTCAAAATCACTTCTCTCCCCTTGTCCTACGATCCAATCTTTTAGAATTCTCCTCATTATGATCGTTCTCATGGCTGGATTGCCTGGAACAGGCAAGACGACTCTTGCGCGCGAGTTGGCTCGGCGCGTCTCCGGGCGCGTTCTGAGCAAAGACGAGTTTCGGCATGCTATTTTTTCGGCGCAAGAGATCGAGTACTCCTCGCGGCAGGATGATTTCGTGTTGCAACTCATGCTTGAGACGGCATCCTATCTGCTTTCGAGTAATCCGATAGGGAAGATCTTTCTGGATGGGCGTCCGTTTTCCCGCCGATATCAGGTCGAAAACGTTCTGACGGCGGCCACTTCCCTGCACCAGCCGTGGCAGATCATCGAATGCGTGTGCTCGGAGGAAACGGCGCGCCGGCGACTTGAAGCCGACGCCAGAGAAAGAGATCATCCTGCCGGGAATCGGAACTTCCGGCTTTATCTCGAGGTTAAAGCACGGTTCGAAACCATTACGCTGCCCAAGCATGTGATCGATACCGAGCAACCGCTCGGAGACTGCATCCACAAGGCACTCGAGTTTCTTGCCAGCTGATTCAAGGCATAACAAGACTTCAGCAAGAATTTTGTCCGCCGCAGTGGTTGCCTATACAATCGACAGCTTGCCAGCGATCTTCCTTTGGGACCTACTATGACAAACAGGCTCTTTCTTATTTCTGTTCTTCTCTGTTCCTTCGTCGCGGCACAGACTTCCAAACCATCGTCCGGCTCCGACATGAAAATCAGCGCGAAGGCGCGCAAGATTCACGACTCGGCGCTGATCATCGACACGCACGCTGACACGCCGCAACGTTTCCTCGATGAAGGATTCGACATTGGATCAACTGATCCGAATGATCCCGGCCACATCAGCCTCGACAAGGCGAAGCGCGGGAACCTCGGCGCTGAATTCTTCTCGATTTGGGTCGATCCAGAGACGAATCAAGGCCGCTTCGCAAAGCACACCTTCGATCTGATTGATTCTGTATACGAGCAGGCGGCGCGCCATCCGGACCGCATGATGATGGCGTTCTCTCCAGCCGACATCGAGCGCGCGCACCGCGAGCACAAACTTGCCGCGCTGATGGGCATCGAAGGCGGCCACTCGATCGAGAACGACATACATCTGCTGCGCGACTACTATCGACTCGGCGTCCGCTACATGACGCTGAGTTGGTCCAACACGAACGAGTTTGCCGACTCGTCCGGCGATATTGACGATCCGAAGGTGCAGCATCACAACGGGCTGACCGATTTCGGCAAACAGGTTGTGCTCGAGATGAACCGCCTGGGAATGATGGTCGACATCTCGCATGTCGCCGACAAAACGTTCTGGGACACGATTGCTGTCACGAAGGCTCCGGTGATCGCTTCGCACTCATCCGCGCGAGCGCTGGTAAATGCTCCGCGAAATATGACCGACGACATGCTGCGGGCAGTCGCCAAGAATGGCGGAGTTGTGCAGGTGAACTTCTACAGCGGGTTCGATGACGAGAACTTCCGCAAGGCGATGGAGGCGCAGGCAAAGGATCAAGCTGCCGCTATCCAGAAATACACCGATCAGCTGAAAGCCGAAGGCAAGCCGGTCAACTATGTCGATATCGACCGGATCGAGCGTGAGTGGATGGCCAAGATTCCGCGGCCTCCGTTGAGCTCGCTCATCGACCAAATCGATCACGTGGCGAAGACTGCCGGAATCGATCATGTCGGCCTCGGTTCCGATTTCGACGGGGTCAGCGGTGCCACGCCGCAAGGCATCAACTCGGCCGCCGACCTGCCAAAGATCACACAGGCTCTTGTCGATCGCGGATACAATGAAGAGCAGATTCACAAGATCCTAGGCGGAAATCTGATGCGCGTCTTTCGTGAAGTCGAGCGCGTCAGCCGGGAAATGCAGGCCGCAACCCCGACGAATTGAACAGCGATAGCCATGCGAGCTTCATTGCGTCTGCCACCTCTGTTGATTGGGCTACTGCTCCTGTTCCTGTCCAACTGGCCCGTTCGCCGACCACCGAGCGGGATAATGCGAGTAGTCTGCGTCCGGGGCGACATGTATCTGCCAAATCTCGAGGCATCCTCGTGGCCGGAAGGCAAGGTGCAGCAATGTTGGCTGGCAAGTCGAACTCCGCCGACGCCGAACTACGCCAATGATGTCCTGTTATGTGGAGACACAGCCAAACAGGCGTGGTCCCTGATATCGATTCGCGATGATGTGAGGAGAAGCCTGTACAACAACTCCGTGCAGCACCAGGTGAACTTCCACACCGTCGGACATAGGGTAGGGAGGGAAGGGGGTGCGTGGTGGGCTTGCAAAGAACGCAGCAACGAGTGTTGAGTGCTACTAATTTGCATCGAGGTCTGTCGTACAATGCAACTTCGCACTCCGCTCATACAACCTCCCAATCAGGAGCATTCATGCGAAAGAGAACGATTAACGTAATTTCAGGAATCATTCTGATCGTCGCATCTGTGGCATTCGCGCAGACTGGCATGATCGGCCAGAGCGAACCAGCCAAGCCGGGCGCGAAAGGTGCCACGGCAACTCATCCTGCGGAACCCACGGCCATCATTCACACAACTGCGGGCACTATGACCTGCACCCTGTTTCCCGACAAGGCCCCGATCGGCGTCGCGAACTTTATTGGCCTCGCAACCGGAACTAAGGATTGGAAGAATCCTGTTAGTGGCGCCACGAAACATGGCGTGCCGCTATACGACGGGACGATCTTTCATCGTGTCATCCCCAATTTCATGATTCAAGGCGGAGACCCGGCGGGCAACGGATCGGGCGATCCCGGCTACAAGTTCAAGAACGAAGTCTCGTCCGACTTGCTGTTCGACCGCCCCGGACGCCTCGCCTATGCCAATTCCGGCCCCGATACCAACGGATCGCAATTCTTCATCACCGAAGTGCCGACGCCGCATCTGAACGGCGGATACACCATCTTCGGCCAGTGCGACGAACCCACGGTGGCACTGGTAAAGCAGATCGCGCGCATGGCTACTGATCCGAGAAATGACAAGCCATTCCGGCCAGTAAAGATCACTCACATCACGATTTTGAAAGCTGGTGCGAAACCTCCGGCCACTCCAGTGAAGAAGCCGGCATCGGCAACGCACAAAACCACCCCCTCAACGAATTAGTTGTGACGTAACCGTCGAAGCTGCGAGGCTACCGACCACCAGTTAACGACCAACGACAGTTTCAAGAAAGGACTCCATGACCCGCCAACCCGGAATGTACGCAACGTTTGAAACCTCCGAAGGAACAATCGTCTGCAAGCTCTTCGACAAAGACGCGCCGAAAACCGTAGCCAACTTCGTGGAACTGGCCGAAGGCAAGCGCGAATGGACGCATCCCTCGACGCACAAAAAATCCAAAGACCGGCTTTATGACGGAACGATTTTCCATCGCGTGATCCCCGACTTCATGGTTCAGGGCGGAGACCCGCAAGGGACAGGCATGGGCGGCCCGGGATATCAGTTCGAAGACGAGACCAAGGGTTCGCCGCACAAATTCGACAAGGCAGGAAAGCTCGCGATGGCCAATGCGGGCCCGAACACGAACGGATCGCAGTTCTTCATCACAGTCGTGCCGACGACATGGCTCACCGGCAAGCACACGATCTTCGGCGAAGTGGTCGAAGGCCAGGAGGTGGTGGATAAGATCACGCGCCTCCCGCGCGGACGGAATGACCGGCCCAGCAAAGACGTAGTTCTGAAGAAGGTAACAGTAGAAAAGGTTTGAGCATTCTAAGCCGTCGGTTTCGCAAATCACGAGCCGACGGCTTAGATCCGATCCTTACACTCCGATCACTCCGCACAACTCCTTCACCGCGGCTGCGCTCTTGTCCAAGCCAGCCTTCTCTTCCGGCGTCAGCTTGATCTCGATGATCTGCTCGATGCCCTTTGATCCGAGCTTCACCGGCACCCCGATGTACAGGCCGGTGATTCCATACTCTCCCTGCAGGTAGGCAGCGCAGGGCAGGATCTTCTTTTTGTCTTTCAGGATGGCTTCCACCATCTCCGTCGCCGCCGCCGAAGGAGCGTAGTAGGCCGATCCGGTTTTGAGATATTTCACGATCTCGGCGCCACCATCGCGAGTGCGCTGCACCATCGCCTCGAGCCTGTTTTTCTCAATCAATTCCGTGATCGGAATGCCGGCCACCGTGGAATAGCGCGGAAGCGGAACCATGGTGTCGCCGTGTCCGCCGAGAACGAATGCGTTGACGTTCTCCACGCTGACTTTCAATTCGTCGGCGATAAAGGCGCGGAAGCGGGCGGAATCGAGCACTCCGGCCATACCGATCACGCGCTCGCGAGGAAATCCGCTGAGCTTGTAGGCAGTCTGCGCCATGGCGTCCAGCGGGTTCGAAACGATAATCAGGATGCAGTTCGGAGAATATTTCACCACCTCGCCGACCACTGCCTTCATGATGTTGTAGTTGGTATTGAGCAGGTCGTCGCGGCTCATGCCGGGCTTGCGCGGGATTCCGGCGGTAATCACGACGACGTCGGAATTCGCCGTGTCTTTGTAATCGTTAGTCCCGCTGACATACGAATCGCGCTTCTCGATCGGCATGGCCTCGAGCAGATCGAGACCCTTCCCTTGCGGAACGCCTTCGATGATGTCGATGAGAACTACGTCGGCGAGTTCCTTCGAAGCGATCCAATGTGCCGCCGTGGCTCCAACATTTCCTGAACCTACGATTGTGACTTTCTTTCGCATATGAGTCCTTTCATGAATTGAGCGATTGAGCAATTTGGTGATTTTGTGATTGAAAAGCTCAGCGCGCAGCTAGAAACGGGCCAATCGCTCACTGGCGCGATCGCCCAATCACACAATTTCTACACCAGCACTCCCGCTCCCATGTTCTCGATCATGTATCCCGCGAATTCGCTGGTCTTCACTTTCGTGGCGCCCGGCATCAGGCGCTCGAAATCGTAGGTGACCTTCTTCTGTTCGATGGTGCGCTCCATGCTCTGCTCGATCAGGTCGGCCGCTTCGTTCCAGCCGAGATGCCGGAACATCATCACGCCCGACAGAATCACTGAACCCGGGTTAATTACGTCCTTGTCCGCATATTTCGGAGCCGTCCCGTGTGTCGCCTCGAAGATCGCGTACCCATCGCCAATATTGGCCCCGGGAGCGATGCCTAGCCCACCGACTTGCGCCGCGCACGCATCAGAAATGTAGTCGCCGTTCAGATTCGGCGTGGCGAGCACTGAGTATTCGTCGGCTCGGGTCACCACCTGCTGGAAGATCGAGTCGGCGATGCGGTCGTTGATCATGATCTTCTTCTTCCATGCCCCATTGCCATGGCTTTTGCCGATCGCATCGAGCACGTCTCTCACTTCTTTCTCGACCGACTGCCGGAATGCCGGCGGCGCAAACTCCATGCCCGGCTCAATCATCTCGGCATTCTGCGCGACCGTGAGATTCGGATTCTTATCTTTGTTGTCGAGAATCCAGCTTTCGCGCTCCGTCACGACGTTGTCGCGGAACTCATCCACCGCGATTTCGTATCCCCACTTCCGGAACGCGCCCTCGGTGAATTTCTGGATGTTTCCCTTGTGCACGAGTGTGACGGTCTTGAGTCCGTTTTCAAGCGCGTGCTGAATGGCCATGCGGACGAGGCGCTTCGTGCCCGTAACCGAGATCGGCTTGATGCCAACTCCGGAATCCAAGCGAATCTGCTTCTTTCCGCCTTTCAGCATGTCCTTGTTCAGGAACTCGATCAGTTTCGCGCAGTCGGCAGTTCCCTGCTCCCACTCGACTCCGGCATAGACGTCTTCGGTATTTTCGCGGAAGATGACGACGTCCATGCGCTCCGGATGCTTCACCGGCGAAGGAACGCCCTTGTAATACTTCACGGGACGAACGCAGGAATAGAGATCGAGAATCTGCCGCAAGGCAACGTTCAAAGAGCGGATTCCGCCGCCCACTGGCGTCGTCAGCGGCCCTTTGATCGCGACGCGGAATTCGCGGATCGCTTCCACCGTGTCATCGGGCAGCCACGTATCGAACTTCGCCTTCGCCTTCTCTCCAGCAAAGACTTCGTACCATGCAACGCGCCTCTTCCCCTTGTATGCTTTCTCGACGGCGGCGTTGAAGACGCGCAGCGAGGCTTTCCAGATGTCGCGGCCGGTTCCATCGCCTTCGATAAACGGGATGATCGGATTGTCGGGGATGTCGTACTTGCCACCTGCATAACCGATTTTCTTTCCATCCGCTGGGACAGCCACACCGTTATAAGTGCCGGCCATGCAAAAACCTCCGCTTGTATGAATTCTCGACTCTGAAGTAAAAAACCAATAATTATAAAGAATGGGAGCGTTCCCGGGCAGCAGAATCTTGCAGTCGGCTGTGCCATAATGCCGCGATGGAAGTTCCGGCTTTTCCCGAGGTCCCCATGTTTTCTCGCCTTGGCTTCTTGGCCCGTCTCTTTGTTTGTGCGCTGTTGGTCACCCTCGCCTCCGGGAGTGCATTCGCCGTGGCCAGCCACGACCGCACTCAAGTGGGCCGAAATATCGTAGTCGGCTCAAGCGAGCAAGTCAGCGAAGCCACCTGCTTCGGCTGCAGTATCCGCATCAAGGGCCACGTGGCCGGGGACGTTACCGCGTTTGGCGGCTCCATCGTCGTCGAAGACCAAGGGCAAATCGGCGGAGATACGACAAGCTTTGGCGGCGACATTCAACTCGAAAATCAAGTCAAAGTCGACGGAGACGTCACTGTGTTTGGCGGCCACATCCGCCGCAATCCCGGTGCTGTCATCGGCGGTGACGTCACGGACATGAGCGGTGGCGGCTGGATTCTGCTGATCTTCGTCGCTCCCTTTCTCGTCTTCGGCCTTTTCGTATGGTTTGTGGTTTGGGTCGTCCGTCGCCTGACCCAGCCCACAGTACCTGCCGCAGTCTGATTCCTTACCAGCGGCGTGTGCCGAATGTCTTCCGAACGCCAAGGCTCATATAGCGCCCCCACGGTCCGTTATTACCAAGGTCGGCAATACCGAGATAGGTATTCCGTGCTCCCAAGCGGTCAAACAAAAAATGCTGGGTCACCCGGAATTCGAATCCCTTGTTAAGGTAAATGCCCGCTCCCCAGGAATGTTCCACGCCAATTGCGTCGGGCGACCACGTGTAAAGCGCCTGCGGGACGTTCTTGCCAAATAAAAACGCCGGGGCTCCAAAGACCATGAACCGGCGCAACGGGCCGCGGCCAAACGGTCGCACCTCCAGAACGCCCGACAGCATATAGCGGGCAAACATGCTGCAAGGGGCGTTCGCCCCGCCGTATTGTCTGGCATTTCCGGCGCACAGGTTCGGATCAATCTCATTGTGTGGAGGCGCGAGATCAAGCTGCGCCCATCCCCAAAACATGTCCTTGGGAAAGAACATCCGCTCTCCCGGTTCGGCCTTGTGCCACGTACCGTACGAACTCGAAGTCTGGGACGTACTCGAGGACTGGGAAGTATCTGTCTGCAAGTCGGCGGACGGTCCTTGCGCTTGCGCTATTGAGATCATGAGTAGGACTGCCAGAATCCAGAACCACTTTTTCATTTCGCCTCCGGGATGCCTTTCAGAACACAGAACATTTCAGGACACACAGAAAACGCTTCTCCTCGCGGCCCTTCACGAGGATCAAACCAGCTTCAATAATGAACAGAGCGCCACATTGTAACCTGCCGGCCCGCGGTCCCCAGCGCAGGGGAACCGATTCTTCGAGCATTTGTGATTTCAACCAGAGGCAGGGTCACAGTAAGCTTCGAAGCGCAGGCCAGAATTCGAACATGCCCTTCCAGAATCCATATCCCATACTCTAATTCTTCCATTCATAATACGTTTATATGAGTGCAAATCTCTCTAAGCCTATGTGGAATAAAGGCCTATCGGTTTGGTGGACGGATTGCACTTGCACAAGGTACCGAAACAGGAACCCTATGCCCCAAGAGATTTCCGTCTCGTATCAAGCGATCAAGAGCAAGGTCTATCGGCTCATCGACGCCCTCGTGGTTGGAGAGAAGAGCGAAGCAGAAGTGCAGGAATCGGTTCGTCGCTGGTGGGCTCTCATCCACCCGGCGGACCGCCCCATCGCCCAGAAGTATCTTTTGATGGTTCTGGGGCGATCCAATTCCGCCCTCGACGCTATGGGTGCGGAGTTGCTCTCCGTAAGCGGCTGCGAACCGGTTCCGTCCCATCTGGCCGACTCTAATCTTCCCGCAAAGCGGGTGCGGCTGATGGAACGGGTCGTGAAAGAGACCTCGGTCCGCACAGCCGTCTAGACCAGTCGTGTTCAGCCGTCAGCAGGAGTCTGCGAACTCCGTTCCCTGCTTAAATGTCATAGTAGAGCGCGAACTCGTACGGATGCGGCCTCTGCCGGATTGCGTCCACTTCCTTCGTGCGCTTGTAGACGACGTAGGTCCGCAATAGCTCCTCGGTAAACACGTCTCCCTTCAGCAAAAAGGCATGATCGCGTTCGAGTGCGTCCAGCGCCTCCTCCAAAGATCCTGGCATTGACGGAATGCTGGTTACTTCCTCGGGATCGAGTTCGTAAATGTCTTTGTCGAGCGGCGGCCCAGGATCCATTTTGTTCTCGATGCCATCGAGTCCGGCCATCAGCATGGCAGCGAACCCCATATAGGGATTACAACTTGGATCCGGAGGCCGGAATTCGACGCGTTTGGCCCCCTGGGCCGCCGAATACATCGGAATCCGGCAAGCGGCCGAGCGATTCCGGCGCGAATAGGCAAGACTGATCGGTGCTTCGAATCCGGGCACAAGCCGCTTGTAGGAATTCGTTGTCGGCGCAATGATCGCCGAGAGCGCAGGCCCGTGCTTGATCAGGCCGCCCACATACCACAGCGCGACCTGCGACAGCCCGGCGTAACCGTCGCCAGCGAACAACGGCTCCCCTGCTTTCCACAGCGACTGGTGCGTATGCATCCCGTTGCCGTTGTCGCCGAAGATCGGCTTCGGCATGAACGTGACGGTCTTTCCGTTTCGATGAGCAACATTCCGGACGATGTATTTGTAAAGCAACATCTTGTCCGCCGAACGCAGCAGCGAGTCGTATCGAAGATCGATTTCCGCCTGCCCGCCGGTCGCGACTTCATGATGATGGCACTCGATGTCGAGGCCGCAGCTCTGCATGATCAGCATCATCTCCGAACGCAGGTCCTGATAATGATCCGTCGGAGAAACGGGGAAATATCCTTCGCCGAAGCGCGGCCGGTATCCAAAATTGTTCATTTCTCGACCCGAGTTCCAGCGTCCTTCTTCGGCGTCGATGTAGTAAAAACCGCAGTGTTCGCGCTGCTCGAAGCGGACGTTGTCAAAAATGAAAAACTCGGCCTCAGCCCCGAAGTATGCCGTGTCGGCAATCCCGCTCGCGGACAAATATTGCTCCGCCTTGCGTGCAATGAACCTTGGGTCGCGGTCGTAGCTCTGCTTCGTTACCGGGTCGACTACATCGCAGACCACCACCAGCGTCGGCACCTCCGTGAACGGATCCATCAGGTGGACGTTCGGATCGGGCTTGAGCAACATGTCGCTTTCGTGAATGCCCGCCCAGGCGCGAATGGACGAGCCGTCGATCCCAAACCCTTCCTCGAAGGATTTCTCCGTCAACTGCTCGATCGGATAAGACACGTGGTGCCATAGTCCCGGGATATCCGTGAAGCGCAAGTCGAGAATCTTGGCATCGTACTTCTTGGTGAAATCCAGTACGGCTTTGGCGTCGGCCATAAATGGGCTCCTTCGCGGGCGGGAAGCAGCGAGAGGGCAACTTCGGTGCGAAAAAATGTCGCTGGCCGTTATCCGGCGGCCAACGACGTCCGTCCTCTCAGCTGCTACAATCGGTCGCGTTGTACGGAACCGATGAGTGTAATGCCCATCGTCACCGGTCGCAATTCGATTGTTCTTATACCCGGCATAAAACCGACTTTATACTTGAGCAGTAAGCGCTCAGCATTCAGCAGTCAGCTTTGATCGTGCCCGCATCCAGACCTCCTCGGAAATTATCGTGCCGGTTGTGGGCTGAATGCTGACCGCTTGCTGCTGAAAGCTTCGACTGGCCACTAGCCACCAATTACTAGTCACTGTTATGGACTTCGATCAGCTGGAAACGTTTCTGGAAGTGGCGCGGCACGCGTCGTTCTCGCGTGCTGCCGAGAAGCGTTTCCGCACCCAGCCGGCGATCTCCTCCCAGATTCGCGGCATCGAGGAGGAAGTCGGCGCCAAGCTGTTCGACCGCTCCGGCGGCAAAGTCTCTCTCACGGCCGCAGGCAAGGCCTTCCTGAAATACGTCGAGGACACGCTCGACGCCCGTAAGGCGATGCTGGTCTCAATCGCTGAAATGGAGCGCATCCCCCGCGGCGAGATCATCGTAGGAGCCAACGAGGGCACCTGCCTCCATATCCTGCCCCACGTGTTTGCCGAGTTTAAGAAGCAGTATCCGGACGTTTCGGTCAATATTAAGCGCGCCGATTACGCAAAGGTTCTTGAGTCCATCATCGACAATTCCGTGGATTTTGGCGTCGTCTCGCTGCCCGTGACAGACAACCGTCTGACGGTGGTTCTCATCCATCGAGATGAGTTGATTTTGATTGCGCCTCCACAGCACCCGCTGGGCAAGCTGAAATCCGTCGCGGTAGCCGAAACGAGCAAGTACCCCCTGGTCGTTCCCAAGGCAGGACACACGCGCGATGCAATCGAGCAAATGTTTCACGAGCGCCGCATGAAGCCCAATTTCACAATGGAATTGGACTCGAGCGAACTGCTGAAGCGCTTCGTCGCTGCCGATGTCGGCATCGGCTTCATCGCCCGCTCTAATGTCGAAGAGGATGTCCGCGCCAAAGTGCTGTCTGCCGTCCCCCTCGCAGACGCGCAAGTTCGCCGCGATCTGGCCCTGGTCTTCCGCAAGGACAAGGCTCTCAGCCGCGCTGCGCTGGCATTCATCGACATTGCAGTAAAGCACAAATCCGCGCAAGAATTGATACAGACGCCTAGTCGATGAAGAGGTTCGCTTCCAGACTGTTGTTCTTTCTGCTGCTCGGATTTTGCGCAGCTGCGCTGA
Organism: Candidatus Sulfotelmatobacter sp.; assembly: GCA_035945695.1. Classification (GTDB taxonomy): domain Bacteria; phylum Acidobacteriota; class Terriglobia; order Terriglobales; family Acidobacteriaceae; genus Sulfotelmatobacter. The sequence continues at coordinate 114,279 of DASYZZ010000029.1, forward strand.
GCCAGCAATCCGCGCTCGACCGCCTTCCAGCGAACGAACGCACCCTCATCTCGATTAAAGTGGCCGGGAGCAAGCGCTACACAGATCAGCAGATCGCCGCCGCCAGCGGCCTGCAACTGGGCACGCCGATCGTCGAAGATGACCTCAAGAAGGCAGCGGTTCGACTGGGCGCTATGGGAGTCTTCACTGACATCGGCTATACCTACTCCTACTCGATGGAAGGAACCAAGCTGCAACTTCAAGTCACCGATGCCGACAAGTTCGTGCCGGTCCGTTTCGAAGATTTCGTCTGGTTCACCGACGCCGAGATGTTGCAGCGCATCAAGGAATACGCCCCTCTTTTCGACGGCCAACTTCCAGTTTCTGGGAAATTGGCAGACCAGGTCTCCGATGTTCTGCAGGCGATGCTGGTCGAGCGCTCCATCCCCGGCCATATCGATTACGTCCGATCCGGCAGGAACGACGGGCCTGTCGATTCGATTGTCTATTCGGTCTCCGACGTCCTCATTCAGATTAGAAACGTCAACTTCACCGGGGCTGACGCGACCGAGTTGGCGGACCTGAAAGAAGCATCGCGCCGAGTCTTCGATCGCGAATACTCGCGCACAGTCCTGAGTGCGCTGGTGCAGAAACAGCTTCTACCCGTGTTCTACTCCCGCGGCTATCTGAAAGCTGCGTTCAGCGATCCCCAGCCCAAGGTGGTCAAGCTGCCCTCCGCGTCCAACGATGAAGGACTTCACAATCTCACCGTCGTCGATGTGAACTTCAACGTCACACCTGGCAAGCAGTACAAGTTAAAAGGCGTCGACTGGTCGGGAAACAAGGAGATTCCGACTGACGCGCTCCAGAAGATGATCCGAGTTCATGCTGGAGAGCCGGCGAATACCGTCAAGCTCCGCGATAATCTGGCAGACATCCAAAAGCTTTACGGATCCAAGGGTTACGTCACCGCCGGATTCAAGACCCAGGCGGATTTCGACGACGCTACCGGCACAGTCCAGATTCACATCGCGGTCAACGAGGGTTACGAATACCATATGGGCGACTTGCAATATCGGGGGCTCGACAACAGCCTGACAGCGAAACTCCGGAACGCCTGGAAACTCCGTCCCGGCGACGTTTACAACGCCTACTACCTCGACGAATATCTGCCGATCGCCCGCAAACTGCTGCCCTCAAACTTCGACTGGGACGTCGCTTCTCACGTCACCCCAAACGTCCACGACAAGACCGTCGATGTCGACCTCATCTACACCGTAAAGGCCGCGCAGTAGGGTCTTAAAACCTTCGGCGTTTTGTTCGGATTTTGGAACAAGTCGGCTCACCCCCAGTATTCTCAGCCGGTTTGGAGTAACCTGCCCCAACTCGCCGGAACCTTTGCTCCGAAATGCACTTGGAAAAACAGCGCGAATCGGTATACTTCCCGAAAGTCTCGGCAGGATCATCCTCTGAGCCACGCCGATTGAGGGAAGACAGTATGCATCTGGGAAGTACTCGCGCGGTCGTCAATCTGACTCTTATCGCGCTCATATTTTTGTTCTTATCTGGCTCGGCCTCTGCAGCCGAGAAGCAGACTCTAACCGGCACGGTCAGCGACTCGATGTGCAATACGCAGCACATGGGCGGGACCCCGGCCGAGTGCACGAGAACATGCGTCGGCCACGGTGCCAAGTACACGCTGATCGTGGGCGAGAAGGTGTATGCGCTGAATACCACCGACAAGACCTTGTTGGCGGTTCTCGACAAAGAAGCGGGAAAGAATGTGACTGTAACGGGTTCTGTGAATGGCGTAGGCGTGGATGTCAGTTCCGTCGCTCCCGCCAAGTAATCGCTTCTGGGGATTCCATGTAGGTCGTTGTTTCAAGTTTGCCCGGGCCCTCCCCTTAGTCTGATCCGGGCACCTGGTGGGGACGCTTGCCAAGGCGTCCCCACTTTTTACAATGCTTGGCTTGTAACTTCTACGCCGATGCGTCATCTTTTGAAGAGGGGTCTGCGTCGGTTCGCGATGCTTAGGCCGCAACCTTACAACAAGAAACGAAGGAGAATTTGGAATGATGAATGGTCGAATTCAGAGAGCCGGATTTATGTTCTTGAACCTTCTGGCGATTACGCTTCTGACCGCTTCTCTGGCCGTTGCCGCCTCAAAGAGCTACACGGGAACCGTCAGTGATTCCATGTGCGGAGCGAAACACGCCATGCCCGGCGACGACGCCGCTTGCACCCGCGCATGCGTTTCCAAGGGCTCGAAATACGCTCTGGTCGTCGGCGACAAGGTCTACACTCTGGAGACCTCGAACAAGGCCGCGCTGGCCACTCTCGACAAACAGGCGGGTGCCAAGGCCACTGTTACAGGTACCGAAAAAGATAATACGATTACAGTAACTTCGGTCAAAGCCGCAAAATAAGTTCCTCGATCGCGCGAACCTTCCGCCACCACGACGGAGGGCGTACTCACGCTCTCCGTTATTTTTTCTTCCCATTGTGTGCAAATTCATATTTCCTTTACAAACCAATGTGTTAGATTGTGCATTCTCAGCGTTCAAAATTCTTCTTGGCGGAGGACTGAAAAAAATTGGGCAAAGACATGGTTCCCAAGCGGATTTTCTTCACCAAAGGCGTGGGGAAACACCGTGAGCGGCTGACTTCATTCGAATTGGCGCTGCGCGACGCCGGTATCGCCGCCCAGAACCTCGTGCGCGTTTCTTCCATCTTCCCTCCGAACTGCAAGCTCCTCGCCCGTAAGGAGGGCGTGAAATACCTGCATCCCGGAGAGGTGGTCTTCGCCGTAGTTGCCGAAAACTCCACCCGCGAGCCTCACCGCCTGCTGGCCTCCTCGATCGGCGTCGCGATTCCGGCCGACCGCAACACCTACGGCTATCTAAGCGAGCATCATTCCTTCGGCGAGACCGAAGATGCCGCCGGCGAATATGCCGAAGAACTCGCCGCAGAAATGCTCGCGACCACCCTGAACGTCGAATTCGATCCCGACCGTTCATGGGACGAGAAAAAGCAGATCTATCGTCTCTCGAACAAGATCGTCCGCACGGCCAACGTGACGCAGTCGGCAGTTGGAGACAAGCGCGGACTCTGGACGACCGTCATCGCATCGGCTGTCTTGATCTTCGACTAGTCCCAAAAGCGAACCCGGCGGACTGAGAAAATGAATAATCTCGGTTCGCCGTCTATCCCGTCGGAAGCCTCCGGGCGATGATCTCCAGTGCCTCGCACACCCAACGGATTATGGACTCCCCGACACCGTCCGCCGGTGGAGGCGGAAGCACGCTCAACGGAACACCTCCTGGGAACCACACGATCACGATCAACGCCGACACTTTCAGCAACACGACCGGCACAGCGGACGCGGTATTGAACATCCCCCTGACTGTGAAATTAAACAACTGATAACAAACGCTTTGATCTGGCCGCTCTGGCTCCGGAAGTCTTATAACTTTGGTAACCCCGAAGGTTAGCCGGGTGTAATCTTCCGTTAACAGCGTTCGGTTATCATAGAAGTGGATCGAAAGCACCCTCCCGGCAGTCAAGGGGCAACAGTGGATATCGAAACTAGACGGAAAAAACAACGGGCCCTGATGCGTCGGGCGGTCGAGCGGAAGGTTCGATCCCGAGCCCAGCAGATCTACGAGTCCCGTGGCCAGGCTGAAGGTAAGGACTTGCAGGACTGGTTTCAGGCGGAAGCAGAAGTGATTGAAAACAGTGCGCTTGCTCCTATATATCGCCGCATGCTCAAGCAGAATCCCGACAAGTCCGCACCCCAATCGGTCGAGCAGCAGGTGTCCTGCGAAACTACAGTTTAGCTAACTATCTACTTTTTTGCCGTGGCTTTCGCAGTTTTCCGCGCTGAATTCCCTTTCTTGTTCTTCTCTAATCGCTCGATAACCGACGCCACCAGAATTGGCAATCCCACGGTCGCGTCGATGAACACCTCTCCAAACTTTCCGCCTTCGGACGGGGGCACAAACTTCCCCCACGAGATCGCCTCACTGTACGGACTCCCCGAAAGTCCGCCCCAATAGACCGGTTCTGGACAGATCCTGAGTCCATAGTGATACCGCTTCAGCGGAACGTTCTCGCCGAGCCGCCGGTGCCTCAGTTCAATGAACGGCCCGAACTGCTGCGACCAGTTCCGCGGCACACCGCCGCCGATCGTGAAGATTCCCAGCTTCTTCTGCCGTAGCAACGTCGCCGCAAAGTGTTCCAGGTCCTCAAACGGATCGAACCGGATCTTGTGGCGCCCGGTCGACTCGCGTAGCCGATTATTCAACGCCGTATCCAGGCCCAGTTCCGAATCGCTGAACGCCGGCACGAACACCGGCACTCCCTTTTCATAGGCCGACTTCAAAATCCCGCGCTGCCCCTGCGCGTGCTTCGAGAGATATGCGCCGATCGCATGATTCAGCTTGTACGAACACATCACCTCGTTGTGATCCCAGGCCTCCAGCACGGCCGACATCACCTCTTCCACATCGTCGAGATTCTGCTCTGGCTCCAGCGTGTCGTAGACGCGGTTGTAGCCCTGATCGTAGAGTTCTTCGTCCGAAACCTCCGGATTCGCTCGGAAATGCGCCTTGCCCGTCGCTTCAACCAATCCGTGCGCCATCAGCGCGCCCGTCGAGACGATGGCATTCACAATTCCGCGGTCGATCAGCTCAGTGATGATCAGACCCTGCTTTGCCACGGTCATCGCCCCGGCGAGGGTCATCACGACGAACGCGTCATCATCAAGCGCCATGGCTTCCAAAACATCGGCTGCTTCACCGAGCTGACGTCCGGTAAAGGCCGTCTTCGCCATCGCCCGCACCAGACTGTCGATGGACGTCACCTTCGACAAGTCAAGCGGCTCAAGCGGAATCAGGCGGTCTTCGATCGGATTATGCAGTTGACGATCTCTGCCCTCGCCCGAGCCCTGACTGTCATGATGCGAATTGCCATGATTCCCCTGTTTCAACGCGAGCCTCCCAGCCGAATGCGATTCTGTCCGACTCAATACTTTACAGGAAGCTCGTAAGAGGACGCCACGCGGATGAGCGACCAGTTTCCACAGGAGACAGAAATTGGCTCATGCTCATGGGTGTGGTTTCCCCCGTGATCTTCCGTGTACGCTGTGGTGACACGCTCTTATGCCGGGCAAGCGCAATTTCGATGAGAAAATCGCCGCGCTGGATGCGCTTCGACAACAACCCAATGAAGACAGTCTGGAGCCACTGCGCAAGGCTCTTGGAAATCGCAACAATTTCCTGGTGGCTAAGGCTGCTGATCTGGCGCGCGAATTCGGTCTAACGCAATTGACGCCCGACATTCTCCACGCCTTCGATCGCTTCTTTGAAAATCCTGAGAAGACCGATCCGCAGTGCTGGGCGAAAAACGCTCTCAGTCAGACGCTCGCAGCCTTTGAGCATCAGGATTCAGAAGTCTTCCTCCGCGGCATGCGCCACATCCAATTAGAACGCGTCTGGGGAGGCCGCTCCGATACGGCCGGGACTCTGCGCTCAACCTGTGCATTCGCTCTCGTTCAATGCCGCAGCGTATGCGACAAGGACCTTCTCGCCCTTCTCATCGATCTGTTCGGAGATCAAGACAAGACAGTGCGCGCAGAAGTCCTTCGTGCCATAGCACAGGTCGGTTCGCCCTCTGCCGCTCTGGTGCTGCGCACGAAAGCGACCTTGGGCAAGGACGAACCGGAAGTGCTCGGTGTCTGCTACACCGGCATTCTCGCGATCGAAGGAATTGCCGCAATTCCCTGGGTCAGTCAGGTCCTTTGTTCCGCTGACGAAAGCGCCGCGGAAGCAGCCCTTGCCATCGCGGCCACACATTCGACTCAGGCATTCGAGTGCCTCAAGAAAAATCTCGAGAACGCTTCCGATCCCTGGTGGCGCTCCGTACTCCTTTCGGCGATCGCGCTGACTCGACAGGATGCAGCCATGGAATTCCTGCTCCATCTCGTGGCATCTGAATCGCTCGATGCCACCTCTTCCATCGATGCGATCATGCGAGCCCTGCCTTCTCTCGACTTCCTTAATCGCCTTGAGAGCATCACAGCGAAAAACGACCGTCTATCCCAACATCTCGCAACCGCCCGCAGATCGTCATAAACGAAGAGCCCGGATCGCATCGATCCGGGCTCTTCAGCGCTGTCTGCCGAAGCAGCAGCGGACATTGCCACCCTCAATTGATCGTCAGAGTAACGGTTGTGGTTGCACTCGTGCTGCCCGAGGTTCCCGTCACGGTGATCGTGCGGGTTCCCGGAGGCGTATTCGGACCAATGCGCACGCGCATCGCCGCCGAGCCCGAACCGTTCGCAACGGTCGCGGGAACAAACTTCACCTGAACGCCTTTGCCCTGTCCTGAAGCGGACAAAGTAACGGTTCCGGTAAAGCCGCCCGAAGGAGTCACGGTGATCTTCGAGACCGCCGTACCGTTCTTCGTACCCGAGATCGAAGAAGGCATCGCGCTGAGCGTGAAGCTGCCGCCGCCCGTGCTGGTTCCAACCAGATCATCAATCAGAGACTGTCCGGTCGGGGACCCCAGACCAGTCGACAGGTCATAACCGACGGTCGAACCCTTGCTATTTCCTCCACTCGTAATGTCGTGGAAGTCATTCGCATATTCTGTTCCGTTGGCATAGATGTTGGTGTAGAGCGCTGGGTTAACGAATCCCACCAACGCGCTACCGTTCGACACGGCCTGCTGATTGGCGAGAGCGATGAAACCAGCCCACATCGGAGCCGCAAAGCTGGTGCCACCATAGAGGTTTTCTGTGCAAGCCTTCTGGTCTGCACAAACGTAGAACGTGAAGTTCGCGTTCGCCGAGACGTCCGGACCATTGCGCAGGGTTTGCGAGCACTTCGCGCATCCCGCGGCTGCTGCTACCTGCCACGACGGAATGGCAAAGCTATTCGTGGAGATTCCGCCGCCCGTGTCAGACCAGCCGGTTTCCGAAGCCCACGCACCGCCAGCGCTGGCAGTGGTCAGATCGGTGCCGCCGACAGACATTACGTACGGATCGTCGGCCGGCCATACGAAGCCGCCTGAGGCCCACGTGCCGCTATCGCCAGCCGCAGTGAAGAAGCTCTGGCCCTGCGCCTGGAATTCCTGGAAGAACGGGTCATCCGTAGTATTGTCGGTTGGCTTCCACGCCCAAGAGCAGCTCAGCGCGCTGTTCAGCGGGTTCGCAGTTGCCATGCCGTTCAGGATGCCCGGATCGTCCAGAGTCTGTCCCGACTTCGCGCCAGTGCCGATCCACATGGTGAGACCGGACATGCCGGGCGCCATGCTGATCGCTTGCGTGATATCGAGAGTCTGTTCCGTGTCGTCGCAGAATCCACCAGCAGAATTGTCGGTGCAGTTGACGCTCTGCGTGTCCACGGAGGTGAGGGTAATCGGAACGTTGTTGGTCTGGCCGGCGTTCGTGAAGTAGGTCGTCACGTCCGTTAGGTCGGTTCCGATGAATTCGAACAAGCCTACGGACTGGCCGGAGCCGGTGAGCGTTCCACCGCCTGCCGAATAATAGGCCGCGCGCATATCGCTGCCGCAGAACGAAGCTCCAGGGCAGGAACCCGTCGTTGCATTGGAGATCGCGCTGTCCGAAGTGACCGGGTTTGGATTCTTCACGACCATGCGTTGCGGAGTCGAGAAGTTGTCCAATCCGCCGATGGACCAGAGACGCACTGACATGTCGGGCGTGGGTTCGCGGTCAGGAGCGAAGAACGTCCGGTTTTCGGTTGGGTGCTGATAGACCCCGAAGTTCACATGCAGAGCGTTCTGGATCTTCTGCACCGAGCCGCTAACCGCGAGGATCTGGCGATTGCGCGCCGTGCTTTCGATCTTCAGTCCGTTCTCTTTCGCCCAGGTCTTCACCGCTTCGTAATCCGAGACGCTGGGGCCGTACTTCGCCGTGAACTGGTCCACGGTGAGGTAATGATGATAGGAGGTGCTGGCCGGATCCTGAAGATCCTTCAGGAACTGGTCAAGGTCGGGCTGATTGCGGTGCTGCAGCACCAGCACGATCCGCATGTTCTTGGTTGCGGAAAGATGGCCGACGAGCGGAGAGACCTTATTGATCACCTCTTCTCGTGTGTGACGTGTTACTGGAGTCTGTGGTTGCGCAAGACAGACGGAACTGATGACCGACATAAGCGCGACCACTGTCAGCACAAATGTACTCAGTCTTCTTATCACGTGTTCTCCTTTAATTTGGGCAGCGATCTTTCTTTCAATTCAGGCGAAGTCCCCACATCGCCTTTTCCCCAGACTTCAGGAAGGGTCCCGATTGTACAACGATTTTTCGGCGCACTTGTCTACAGGAATAAGATTTTTTTGTGTTAATCTCGCCGAAACCCGCGCCAATACTGCAGAACTTTGCACATTCGATTGCATCTGCTTTCATGGCTTGCAAATTTCTTCATGTATTCCTCTCTCGGTCCGAGGCGCTTTCTGGGACTCAACGCCTGTTCGAGACAGAAGTATCTTTGACGGATTTATGCACAGCTCTCTTCGTATCAGACAATTGCCGCTCTGCGGATTTGTTAGTCGGCGTCGTTGAAGCGAGGAGCGCTCGCAACTGCTATATTGATCGCGGAGGTTGGAACGCGTGCCCCCTGAAAAATTTCGCGTCGCTTTGATCCAGATGTCGTGCGGCCCGGAACCCGAACAGAATCTCGAAAAAGCATTGAGCCGTATCTCCGATGCTGCCGGACGTGGCGCTCAGGTCGTTTGCCTCCCGGAACTTTTCCAGACCCAATATTTCTGTCAGCGCGAAGATCACGCCCTGTTCGACCTTGCCGAACCGATTCCCGGCCCCAGCAGCGATCGCCTCGCCGCCGCCGCCAGCAGCAACGGAATCGTCCTGATCGCATCGTTATTTGAAAAGCGCGCCGCCGGCGTGTACCACAACACCGCCGCCGTTTTCGATCGGGACGGATCCCTTCGCGGTCTTTACCGGAAGATGCACATCCCGGATGATCCTCTCTATTACGAGAAGTTCTATTTCACGCCTGGTGACCTCGGCTTCCGCGCGCTGGACACAAGCGCCGGTCGCTTAGGAACGCTGGTTTGTTGGGATCAGTGGTATCCCGAAGGCGCGCGGCTTACCGCGTTGCAAGGAGCGACTGTCCTCTTCTATCCGACTGCGATCGGATGGCATCCAGCAGAGAAGGCAGAGTTCGGGGTCGCACAGCACGATGCCTGGCGCACCATTCAGCGCGCTCATGCGATTGCAAATGGAGTCTATGTCGCCGTCGTAAATCGAGTCGGCTTCGAAACCGGTAACATACGTGGAAAATCCGCTCCCGGCGCAGGGCTCGAATTCTGGGGCGGATCGTTCTTCTGCGATCCATTCGGTCGCGTTCTCGCTGAAGCGTCGCATGACCGGGAGGAAATCCTGATCGGCGATGTTGATCTGAAAGCGATGGAAGACATCCGCCGCAACTGGCCGTTTCTGCGCGACCGCCGCATCGACAGTTACGCACCCATCACAAGCCGCCTGCTGGACTGAACAACCGTGCCTCGACACAACACCTCAGCGTCAAGCACCGATACTCGCCCCGCGCCCGACTACCGCATGCCCGCTGAATGGGAACCGCACGCCGCCACTTGGCTTGCGTGGCCTCACTATCACGCAGACTGGCCCGGCAAGTTCGAACCGATTTCCTGGGTCTACGCGGAAATCATTCGTCATCTCGCGCGGCACGAACGCGTCGAGCTGATCGTTAACAATGCGGCCGCAGCGCGCCAAGCGCGACGAGTTCTTGAACGCGCCGATGCCTTTTCCTCCAACATCCGGTTTCATCGCTGGCCTACGAATCGCATATGGCTGCGCGATTCGGGATGCATTTTTCTAAAGCACGGACATCTGTCTGCTGCTCACGGCAATCACTCCGCAGATCACGATCATCAACCCCACGCACTGAAGTTCCGCTTCAATGCCTGGGCGAAATATTCCAACTGGCGTCACGATGAAAAGATCGGCATTCAGATGGCGAAGGTCGCAAAAGCCTCGGCGTTGCGCCCGAAAGCTGGCGGAAAACCCGTCGTTCTCGAAGGCGGATCGATTGACGTCAACGGAGCCGGAACGATTCTTACAACTGAAGAGTGTCTTCTGAGCAAAATCCAGGAACGTAATCCGCACATGACGCGAGTCCATTACGAAAAGCTTTTTGCGGATTACCTCGGCGCTCCCCACACGATCTGGCTAGGCCGAGGCATCGTCGGAGACGACACGCACGGCCATGTCGACGACCTCTCGCGCTTCGTGACGAAGAGCACAGTCTTGACGATGGTTGAGCCCAACTCGAAAGACGAAAACCACGCCCCGCTGCGGGCGAATCTGCGGCGGTTGCAAGCAGCCCGTGACCAAGATGGCAGACAACTGATAGTTGTTGAGCTCCCGATGCCGCAACCCGTTATCTTCGAAAAGCGCCGCCTTCCCGCGAGTTATGCGAATTTCTATATTGCCAACGGAGTCGTGCTTGCCCCCGTCTTCAATCGTCCCAACGATCGGATCGCACTCAACACATTGGCCGAACTCTTCCCGACTCGAGAGATCGTCCCGATTTATTCCGGAGATTTCATCTGGGGACTGGGTGCAATGCATTGCATGACCCAGCAGCAGCCCGCTTAGCGCATCGATTCAAGAGGAAGCGTCGGTTCAAAACTATTTCTGATATTGCGTCGGCACTGGGCCTTTCTCCAGCGTCGGGCGATCCCAAATCCAGCCCTGTCGCGAATAGCTTGCCAGTTCGAAATCCTGCGTCAGTTCCAGCGCGTCCGTAGGACACGCATCTTCGCACAATCCGCAAAACATGCACCGGCTCAGATCGTAGGTGAAGTTGGTCAGCTCTTTTCGCCGCGTCTTTTCGTTGCGCTCGCTCGAAACAACAATCAGATGTTCGGGACATGCCAAGGCACACAGATCGCATGCAATGCACATGGTCTCATTCGTGTCGGGATTCACGTTCAGCCGCGGCGCCCCGCGGTAGCGCTCCGCCACCTGCGGCCGCTCCAGCGGATACTGCTCGGTGTAGATCTCCTTGGGATCCTGATAGCGGAATGTGACCTTCAGTCCCTGCAGCAGGTCAACGAGGAATACCTTGCGCAGCAAACTCGGCATGCCCATGATGCGGTTAGCATACCACTGAAAACCAAATCCGCTCAAAGGGCATCCATTGTACCGCTGTCGTTTGTAGGGCCGACAAGCTAATCGCCCTGTAAATCGACCTGTTTGCGCGCCGATTCAATGATCACTGTCGCTAATCGCAGACGCTGGCACTGGTTTGTGGATCACCTGCTCTGGGACACCGCAGGCAGTGCAAGTGCAGGATTCCTAGGAGCGGTCTGGGCCCTCCGCAAGCCAATCATTGCCCTCGCCATAACTTTAATGCTGACCTGGCGGGAGTGGGTGGATTACCGTCCACTCGAAATCCGCCTGATCGTGGTCGTTGCCGTCGTCAATTTTTTATTGGTGCTCGCCGCTGTAGCCCTCCTGGTCTTCACTCTTCAGAGGTTCAACAGAGCCATTAAGACCCGCTAAATTCGACTCTCTCCCAGGGAACTTTTTCAGTTCACCGACCGTATCTGCCTTCATAGAGGACGCTATGAAGGCCTATTTCAACCACATGCCGACCAAGACCTGGCTCTTGCTGGCGATACCCGTTGTCCTGGGGGCGTATCCGATCGTGAAGATTGTTCTCCCAGAGGTCATCCGCGCAGTTGTGCCGGAAGTCGTTCGCGCGGTGCTGAGCGTGATCTAGCGCGGTCCGCGAATTGTATCGGGACGTTCGCTTTCGTATGCCGGTAAACTGAATCCTTCCGCTCGAATCTGTAAAATACGGCGCGGAATGTTTCACGACGCGAGGATTACGCGATTGCAAGACTCCCACACGCCACCGACTTCTGTGTCAGACGAACTGTGGATGGACGAAGCACTGCGCTCTGCCCAGCGCGCGCTTGAAATTGGAGAGGTTCCAGTCGGCGCGGTCGTCGTTCTCGACGGCAAAATCATCGGGCGCGGATACAATCGAAACATCACCGATTCCGACCCGACTGCGCACGCCGAAATCGTCGCGCTCCGCGATGCCGCGGCACTCCTTGGTAACCATCGCCTGGGAAACTGCGACCTGTTTGTTACAATTGAACCGTGTTCGATGTGCGCCGGAGCAATGGTGCACGCTCGCATCAAGCGACTCGTCTATGGTTCGGACGATCCGAAAGCCGGCGCGGTTCGGTCGGTGTTGCAGGTTCTAAACCATCCGCAACTGAATCATCAGATCGAGGTTCGCGGCGGAGTTTTGGCAGGACGCAGTGCAGAATTGCTGCAAACGTTCTTTCGCAATCGTCGATAGCCGTCAGCCCTGACGGCATTTTTGGCGCGGAGAGGTGCGTGAGTGGTTGAAACGATCCGCCTCGAAAGCGGACATACCTTAACGGGTATCGGGGGTTCGAATCCCTCCCTCTCCGCCAGATTTCTTTTATTTCTCAAATCAAAAGAAGTGTGAGCGCCCGGCTCACACCCTACGAATAGCCAGCTCAGTGGATTGTTCCTCGTTGCAACTGAATCGCAAAATCAGCTGGCGCGTTTCTGCGTCTCTCCAACCGCCACCGCCGCTGGCTGAAGATACCTGCTCTGACCTTGTCTTGCCTGCTGAGCCAGCCAGTTCTCGAAGCGGATTCCGCCAAGCCGCGCGTTATTTCCTGGAACCAGCGTTCTCTCGCTGACTTTCGCGCCGGCATAAGTTGCGTTTGGATCAGCGACCACTTCGCGATGATCGTTGAGCGAAGCGAGTCGCTGTCGGACCAGTTCATCCACGCGAAACTCTTCTGGCCCTCCAATTTCGACGATCCCGTTTAGGGGCTGTCCGACCGCAACCTGTGCAACGCCGCTCGCGACATCGTCGGCCGCCATCGGCTGAAAAAGAACCGGAGGCAGATGCACCTTGTGGCCGGCCATGGAAATATCGGCAAGTCCCTTGAGGAATTCGAAAAATTGCCTCGCATGCACAATGGTGTAGGGGATGGAAGATTCCCGGATCAGTTTTTCCTGAGCGATTTTGGCGCGAAAATAACCGCTTTCCACCAGCTGATCGGTTCCTACCACTGACAACGCCACGTGGTGTTTCACGCCTGCGCGCGCTCCGGCGGCAAGCAGGTTGCGGTTTGACGTTTCGAAGAACTTCAGCACGGCGGAATCTTCCCAGTCAGGAGAATTTGACACGTCAACCACTACCGAAGCACCTTTCAGCGCATCAGCCAGCCCTTCTCCCGTGATGCTGTTGACGCCCGTGTTGGGTGCTGCGGCTATCGCTTCGTGTCCTTGTTCACGCAGTTTGTTGACGAGTTTTGATCCAATGAGTCCAGTGCCTCCGATGACTACGATTTTCATGAATTTCTCCTTAGTTGATTGATTGCGGTATTTCCTGACTTACGACTTTGAGGACGATTGGTTCCGTTCCAAATAAAACTGAACGGGTCGATTTCTGAGATTTCAGAGAAAGCGCACGCAGCTATTCAGGCTGCGCGATCAACAGATTTCTGCGTAGGTTGCGACGACTCGATAGGCAACACTCGCACCTGACGACGTTTCGTCAGGAAAGAAAGTCCCCACTGCAGTACTACGAACAGACGATTGGCAAATCCAATAAGGAAATAAATGTGCACGACTGCCCAGAGAAACCAGGCCGGAAAGCCCGCAAACTTGGCGAACCGCAAGTCGGCTACGGCATACATCCGCCCCACAATTGCAAGTTCGCCTTTATCCCAGTACCAGAAAGGTTCCGGTTCCCTGTACCCCTCGCTTCGGCGCCTTATCACCCTTCCGACGTACTTGCCTTCCTGGATTGCGGGCTGAGCTACTCCGGGCATGACCATCGAAGCCTTCGATTTCAACCCCAGTAAATTTCGAACTGGAGCGACGACGTGGGCCGTGTCTCCAATCGCGAAGACTTCCGGATGTCCGGGCACCGACAGATCTGGGCCTACCCTGATCTTTCCGAACTTATCTGTTTCTACTCCGAGCCAGCGCCCAGCGGGAGAGGCAACCACTCCGGCTCCCCACAGGATGGTGCCGGCCTCAATTCTCTCGCCGCCAACAACGATTCCCTCCGAATCCACATGCGTGACGCGCGCATTGGTGTGGACCTCAACACCTAGGCTTTCCAGATGCTGCAGCGCTTTGGTTGCGAGATTCTCGGGATACGTGGGCAGAATACGCGGGCCCGCCTCATACAAAACAATCCGAGCCGACCTCGGATCGATGTGTCGAAAATCATGAGCCAAGGCCATGTGCGACATTTCCGCAAGGGTGCTGGCCATTTCAACGCCAACGGTCCCCGCGCCGACAAGTGCGAAAGTCAACTCGCGGCAGATTTCCTGTCTACTGGCTTGTTCGATCGATGCCATTTCTTCCGCCCGCTCGAAAGCGCGCAGTATTTCGTCGCGGATACGGTCGGCGTCATCCAGCGATTCGAGTCCTGGCGCGAAGTGCCTCCACTCGTCATGGCCAAAATAGTTGTACTGAATTCCGGTCGCGAGGATGAGAAACTCATAGCGCAATTCCCCTCGCGTCAATCGGACAACCCGTTGCTCGGAGTTGATTCCGATGACCTCGTCCAGCACCACATCGAGATTCTTTTGATGACTGAAGATGGAGCGCAACGGACCGGAGATCTCGTCCGCAGAAAGCAGCCCCGTTGCGACCTGATAAAGCATTGGCCGGAAGAGGTGATAGTTCCGCTTGTCGATCAGCGTGACTCGAACGGCAGCATTGCGCAGAGCACGTGCTGCGGCGAGTCCTCCGAAACCGCCACCGACGATGACCACACGAGGCAACATCAACTCACACCAGCAGTTCGGATTGCACGTCGTTAAGATGAAACATGACGCCAGGCTGAACCCAAAAAATGAAGCTGATAAGTCCCGGATACTCCAACGTCCCTTTTCAGTGCAATACAGTTAATCCAGTACCGGCAGAGGAAGCGCGAAACGGCAGGCATGTGCTTGACGTGCTCCCGCCGGAACATCTGCAAAAATGAAAAAAGGTGTGAACACGTGGCCCACACCTTTCCGAACAACTACTCAATTGGGTTGCTCTACTGGTTCTGGAGCAGGATCGGTTCCACTCCCACCGTCACCGTTGCCCCCTTGGAGATGGTGTGCTTGTTGCCGCTCAGATCCAGATAATTCACATACTTTGTTGGAGCGCTGTAGCTCTTGTTGCCGCCCGCGTGCCACACGGCCTGAGCCGCGTATCCACCCGAACCAGTCAAACCGCACGTCCAGATCTTCGACGAGCTGTCTTCGGAGCACAGCGTGCTCATCGTGCGCCCAGACATCCAGCTTTCTACGTTTTTATATGCTGTTCCGGCGGTGTTGGTCTTTCCGTTCGACTCGAGCGTGCCGGTGGTCTGATCGTTCCAGTCGTACCAGTAATGCCGCACCACGCCGTTGGACCAAAGCAGGAGATACAACCGCGCCAGGAAGCCCGCCTGATCCGTAGATCCAGGGAGCTCGCTATCCGTGCCCCATGCTCCTTCAGTCGACCAGATTGGGAGAGAGCTTATGTTGTAGGTCGACATCGTGCTTTGGTAGCACTGAATTACCGGCACGATATCTTCCACCGTGGTCGTGTAGTAAGTGTGCAATCCAACGATGTCGATGTACTTCGATCCGCCCGCCGCCAGAAATGAACCGAGCTTGTCGGCCATCGTGCAATTCCCATTCGGATAGTTGTAATTCAGCTGTCCGTTCGCCGGCGAGATGATCTTGGCACTTGGGATGTACTTCTTCACGTAGGTATTGGCGTCCTGCGTCATGCGCACCAGCTGTGCATAAGTGCCGGTCCACTGCTTGATATCGTGCGGCGTGTTCCACATTTCCCAGTAGGTGATGCTGGTTTCGCGCTTCGCCGCGGCGGTAATAAAGTCAATGAAATGCTGGTCGCTGCCCGTGCCGTCGGAATTGAGATCGCTGGGAGGATCACACGCTCCGTCGGCCATATCGCAACTCTTATCGCCGGATTTCGAACTGGCCCATCCTGGAGTCCAACCCATGGTGTAAACCAACGTTTCATTTTTGGAATTTGTGGTACTGACCCAATCGTCTAGCGTCGACCAGTCATAGACACCCTTCGCCGTATTGATCTGTCCCCATGCAACATGGGAGTCCCACAGCCGCATGCCGGTGATTGTCATTGTGGGCCAAGGGGCGCTGTGCAACACGCCATCATGCGCAGACATGCCGAACAACGTTGCTGGAATCACTGTTGAGGTAATCGAACTTGGATCGAAAGAAGCGGGAGCCGATACGTCGACTTGCTCGTTTTGCGCGACCGTGAAGGTTGCGGCGGTGAGGATAAAAAACGCAACGATTAGGGGGAGGGGCGCGAAAATGTTCTTCGCTTGCATCGTAACTCCTTGAATTTATTAATTGACGGGAGACTAATGGCAAACCGGGACCGGAAACCAACTACTCTGCGGATACTACCTTTTACCTACCCGAAAGACCCCACACGGCGGTTCTAGAACTTTTCAGTATTTGCGCCGCGGGTACCGTCGCAAAAAACTTGAACTTGCCAAGATTCTTCGCAGTTAGGACGAAGTCGGCAAGTCCGGCAGAGCGGCAGGAACTTCTGCTTGTGGAGGATTATTAAAGGATTGCTTCATTCTATAAATAGATGGGTTCCAGCCACTCTCACCTCTCGACCATCCACATTCTCTGAACGGGTTTTGGTACCTCCGACTCATCTTTTGCCTCGCCAATACAGTGGGCTTGCGGTTCCAGGCAACCAGGCGGAGATCCCAATTGCGAAAATCCCGCGCCAAGCTTAGCTACGAGGCGATTGCGTTCTTAGTGATACAGCAATCCGCAATAATCGGTGCTGTGAATGCCCGATGTTCCATCCCACCCCTGCAACATAACCTTTTCCTTGAATACCTCTTTTGGAGTCTGTCGTGATGCGAATCGCAAAAATTCTTTTGACCCTTCTCTTCAGTGCGGCATTCACAGTTTGTGCCGCGAACGCTCAACAGAGCAATATGCAGAGCAACACCGAATCCTCGAATTCGGCCATGGCGAAAACGACGGGTGCAACCACATCAGCCGATACAAGGTTTTTACGGACCGTTGGCCAGGCCGATCTCGCCGAAATTGAACTGGGAAACTTGGCCGAGCAGAAAGCCACGAACCCCGAAGTGAAGCAGTTCGCCCAGCGCATGGTTCAGGATCACACCAAGAACCGTGAAGAACTCCAACGAGTGGCTGCCGAGCAGCATGTGACCGTGCCTGATATGGTCACCCCCAAAGATAAAGCGACGAAAGCTGAGTTGGAGAAACTATCGGGCGCGCAGTTCGATAAGGCCTACATGAATGACATGCTGAAGGATCATCGAACTGATGTGGCCAAGGTCGCGCACGCCTGCAAAACAGCCGAGAATCCCGCGGTGAAAAGCTTCGCCCAGCAGACGTTGCCGGTTTTGCAGTCTCATCTGAAAGAAGCCGAAAAGGTCGCCCCGCAGGCAGGTGCCACCCAATCCGCTTCCCGCTAATCGTTTCTCATTTTCGTGCCTGACTGCGGCCCGCCCTAGTCAAGCACTTCTCCTCCAAGAGTCTTGGGATCATGCTGGGACGAAAAGTCATTGTCAGTGCCGGATTCCTCACTGGTATCGCGGCGGGTGCGTTTTTAGGCACTCGCCAGCGTCTGCAGCTCCGCGGTCAGGTCGCGTTCATTACGGGCGGGTCTCGTGGTCTTGGGCTCCTGCTGGCCCGCGAATTTGCCCTGCGCGGAGCAAGCGTCGCAATCTCTGCCCGCGACCCTGAAGAGTTGGCGCGAGCGGAAGCTCAATTACGCTCCAAGACCGACCGCGTCCTCGTCATCCCCGCCGACATGACAATGCGCGAAGAGGCAGAAGGCGCGATTCAAAAGGCTATCGAGTACTTCGGCCGAGTGGACGTGCTGGTTAACAATGCCGGAACGATCAGTGTCGGGCCGGCCGAAACCATGACTACGGACGATTATCGCGACTCCATCAACACTCACTTTTGGGGACCATACTTCACAACCATCGCGGTGCTCCCCGGCATGCAGAAACGACGCGCCGGACGCATCGTCAATATTTCTTCGATTGGAGGAAAGATCAGCGTCCCTCATCTACTGCCCTATAGCGTAGGAAAATTCGCCCTGACCGGATTCTCCGAAGGATTGCGTTCGGAGCTTCTCAAATACAACGTTCACGTAACCACAGTTTGCCCCGGACTCATGCGAACCGGCAGCCCGCGAAATGCTTTATTCAAGGGCAACAACGAGGCGGAGTACGCGTGGTTCAGTATCAGCGATGCTCTGCCGCTGATTTCGATGAGCGCGAAGCGAGCCGCACGGCAAATCATTAATGCTTGTGCGCGGGGCGACGCGGAAATTGTCCTCTCGATCCCCGCAAAATTAGCCGTGCTTGCACACGGTCTTTTCCCCGGTATGACAATCAATTCACTCGGCCTCATCAATCGTCTGTTGCCGCCGCCGGGTGGCATCGGCGAAGAAGCCCGCGCGGGCAAAGAGAGCTGGTCGAAAAAGCTTCCCGCATGGATCGATGGTCTGAACGAACGCGCAGCACGCGAGAACAACGAGATTGCCTGATCAGCGCCGCAGTTTTGGCAGAACCTCTTTCCCGTAGAAATGGATCACCCGCTCCTGATCGGGCTGTCCGCAGTGCACGTTCACAATGGTCACACCGCTATCGAACAGCTCATGGATCTTTTTCAGGTGCACGTTAGGATCGGTCCCGATAGCCCATCCTTCGTAGACCTGATCGAGCGGAATCTGCGCGTCGGCATCTTTTTGAATTTTTCCCGGATCGCGCACATTGTAGAGCGTCTTGAAGGCCTTCGGCCCGAAGCGCCATAGTTCGGCCGCTGCCTCGGCATCATTTTTGTCGCCCACCACGGCGTATTGCTCGACCAGCACCGGCATATCTGCGAGGTTCTTCCCGGCCGCGCGCGCACCAGCTTCGAACTCCGGTTTGTGTTTCTTCCAGGTCTTGGGATCGGTGATGAGTCCGTCGCCGTGTTGGCCGGCGCGATACATGGCTTTTGGCCCGTTAGCCGCCATCAGCAGCGGAATCGGTTTCGTCGGACGATCGTAGAGTTTTGCATGCACGTTGTAGTAACGCCCCTTGTGGCTGACGGTTTCTCCTGTCCACATCTTTCGAATGATGTCGGCGGCTTCAATAAATCGCTCGGAGCGCTCCAGCCATTTTGGCCATACTCCGGTCGCCGCCTGCTCGTTGAGCGCTTCACCCGATCCGATGCCGAGAAAAATCCTGCCGGGAGCAAGCAGGCTCAGTGATGCATACGTCTCGGCCACCACCGCGGGGTTGTAGCGAAATGTGGGGCAAGTCACGGTTGGACCAATCCAGATTTTCCTGGTCCGCTGCGTGATCGCTCCCATCGTTACCCAGGCCTCACCCGCGTGACCCTCGTTGGTCTGCCATGGCTGAAAGTGATCGCTGGTTGCGAGCAGGTCAAAGCCGTTCTCTTCGGCCAGTTCGCCCAAGTGCACCAGCCTGGGTACGGGAAACTGCTCGTGCGCGAGCATGTATCCCACCATATTCTTTCGGAGCCCATCCATGGAACCGCCGCTCGCGGAGGAACTTTGCGCCAAAGACAAGCCTCGGCCCGAGAACGCCGAAGCTCCGGTAATCAGGCCTGCAGATTTCAGCAGCGTGCGCCGATTGATCTGGAATGAAGCGCCGCCGAACACCGCTTGTGAAAAACGTTCTTGCACACCTTCCTCCCCACACGAAGCTGAAATTTGCTGGACCGCGTCAGCAGCTCTTGGATGCCGAATGACTCAGCCCCGTGCGTCGGCAGGACAGCGCCCCGGGCCGAAAACGGCATTGCATAGTGCAACCGCATTCTGCGCCGCGAATCCAGCCTGATCGTTATCGAAGTAGATAAACACTTCCAGCCCCTGCGCTGCCCAGTTTTGAATTTTCTCTGCCCACCATGCGAGCGCCTCGTCCGAATACTTCCCCTGGTAGGCCTTGCCGGGCCCATGCAGGCGGATGTAAACAAAATCGGCCGTGACATCAACCGGACAGCGCGACCCCGCAATCTCAAAAACGCATACGGCCGCATTGAACTTTGCGAGAGTCTGCCGCACCTCCGCCGTATGCCAGCTGGAATGTCGGAATTCGAATGCATATTTCCGCTTCGGCGGCAGAACCCTCAAGAATTCCTGAAGCCTCTCGTCGTTAATTCTCCATGTCGCAGGAAACTGAAATAAGATCGGCCCGAGCTTCTCACCGAACCCCTCCGCCACAGTCATGAACCGGGCAATCGAATCTTCCGGCTTGAGCAGTTTTCGAAGGTGAGTGATGTAACGGCTGGCCTTCAGGCTGAACAGAAAGTCCGGCGGGGTCTGCCGAACCCAAGTCTCGACGGCCTGCTCGGTCGGCAGTCGATAGAAGCTGTTGTTAAGCTCGACGCTATTCAGTCGCGCCGCGTAGTAGGGCAGCATGGCGTCGCCACTGATCTTTTCGGGATAAAAATTCCCTTTCCAGTGCTTGTAATGCCAGCCGGATGTCCCGATCCAGACTCTCTCCGTCATTCCTCCGCTTGGATGTACTTTTCACGCGCAGTTCTGCGCACAAAAAGGCAGAGCGTGGATGGCGATCCGATCTTCGCCATCCGGCGCTCCGTGGGGCGTGCATGGCAGAAACGCTGCTCAGTGAACGACGCTCAGTGGATCTCAATGCTGGACACACGCATGCAGGGCCGCCAGTGCATGGAGGGCTTCGAGTAAGGCGCGCTATTCCATCCGCTCCGCATCTCCGGGAATCAACTCCCGTTGCCGGCTGAGAATCGCCATTTCGGCTTCATGAATCCGCCCATCGATTCGCGCCCGCTCGTATTCAAACAAGGCTGCCATGTACGCATACCAGCGTTGCATACGGTAGGCATGCGCTGGCGCATCAGGACGGATGGGGCAACCGGGCGGCTCAATCCCATAGCACATTCCCGCTATCGGACCCGATGTGTTGCAGCAGAATCCCAAGATAAGTCTGTGCGTTCTGCAGGTCCTGCGGTTCGCGCTCGGTGCTGGGCACTGCGGCGTCTAGTTCGGCCAAGCGCTGATCAATCGCCTTCTGTGCCCGGTCGATTTTTGCCCGGGCTCTCTGCCGGTCGCCTTCCAGCAATGCTGTGTAATAAATTCGATACCAACCGGGCTCATCGCGCCTTGCGTTTCGTACCTCTCGCAGTTCTGTGAGTTGCATAACGGACCGCCCAAAAATAATCCCAAATGGGAGAAATGCCTGAACAGTAAAGCAAGGCATCGCCGGGCAAACAATACAGTGAAGAATGTAACTCAGGGATATAACGTGAGGATTACGCGATTCCACCAGCCAGAGGCCGCGATTCAAACGCAAGGCGAAGGGCCGCCACCAATCCGGGAATCGTGAACTCTTTCGCCTCGATATCAACCTTCAGTCCGGATTCCTTCAGCGTGGCCGACGTCACGGGACCAATCGACGAAGTGAGAATTCCATCGAGTCTTGCTTTGCTAAGCCCGCGCTCGTTCGGGCCCAGCAAGGCCAGAAAGTTCTTGACCGTCGACGAACTCGTGAACGTCACCACATGCGGACGCCTTTTCGGATTCTTCATCAGGGCCTGCAGGCGCGCACGTGAGGCAGCAGGCACAACCGTCTCATAGGCCTCGATGACGTCCACTCGTGCTCCCGCTTTCCGCAGCTCCGTAGGGATTACATCGCGGGCAATCTTCGCCCGCACCAGCAGCACCCGCTTCCCTGCCACCTCCGCGCTCAAGCTGCTGACCACGGACTCCGCAACGTATTCCTTCGGTACGACGTCAACTTGCATCCCGCGTTGCTCGATCGCTTTTTTTGTGGCGGGGCCAATTGCGGCTACCCGCAAGCCCTCTGTGCTGACATTGGATAGGCTTT
The DNA here is from genome assembly GCA_035945695.1 of Candidatus Sulfotelmatobacter sp. GTDB lineage: Bacteria > Acidobacteriota > Terriglobia > Terriglobales > Acidobacteriaceae > Sulfotelmatobacter. Next base: position 136,241 of record DASYZZ010000029.1, read on the forward strand.
TCTCGCCCTTATGCAGTCGGTCCCAACGGCTGAACAGCGCCTCGACTCCATTTACGCTGGTCAGGATGAGCCAGTCATACTCCGCGAGTTCCTTCAAAGCGGAATCGAGAGCCTTGTACGAACGAGGCGTCCGAATCTCGATGAACGGAATTTCGATCACGTCGGCCCCAATATCCCGCAATTCGGTCGCCAGCGCTCCTGCCTGGTGCCGCGCCCGTCCAACCAGCACGCGCACTCCGCTCAACGGACCGCGCACCTTCATCTCTGCTTTTCCCTTGCTCATTTTTCTTTCTTGAAGTCTGGGCAAACTCCCAGCCCCTGTTCGCACATCAGGCGCGCAGTTCCAGAGACGGTCGAATCCGCGGCGGCGCTTAGACTCTCAATCACCTTCTGCTGCTCTTGTTTCGTGCGGTTCTGGCTGAGTTTGAATTTTGCCTCGATCTTCGTGACCGCGATCTCGAACCCGACAATGTGGCCGAGCATCCGGCTGCGGTATGCTTCGCTCAAGCTGTCCCACTGCTCGGCATACGCTGCCTCGACCGTAGGAATCAAGTCGTGCAAAACATTCAGCAGTTCCTCCGGCTCGGAAAAAACTCGTGCCTCGCCGTATACATGAACAGCGCCGTAATTCCACGTAGGAACGTTCTCGCGTGCAGCATAGTTGGTAGGCGAGATATAGGCATGCGGGCCGTGAAAAATCATCAGGCACTGCCTGCGTTCCTGCAGATACTGCCAGTGCGGATTCGCCTTTGCGACGTGCCCGCGAATCCTCATTTGCCCCTCCTCTTCGCGGATCACCACCGGCACGTGAGTAGCGAAAGGCGCCTCCGCATTGTCCGAAATCAAAATCGCAAACGGATTCGCCCGCATGAACCCGACTGCGGTCTCGTGATCTCGTACACGAAAATGATCAGGGATATACATGCCCGGCAATAACCTTCGCGAACCTTAGTATCTTTGTGGTTAATGTTTTGGCTGACCTTACGGCTGCGGCGGCACAGCCAGTCCACGCCCATAGACGGCCTCGAGAATCTCATCGCCGCCGCGGCGCAGCAGCGCAGCCCCAGCTTCGTTGCCCAGTTTCTCCGGATCATCGCCATCCCGCGAATCCCGCAGCACTCTCGACCCATCCGGATCGGCCACAATTGACTCCAGATGCAGATTTCCATCGCGCGTCTCGGCGAATGCTCCGATCGGCACCTGGCATCCTCCGCCAAGACGATTCAGCAGGGCACGCTCGCAGGTAGTCGCAGCCCGCGCTTGAGCGTCATTGAGAAATGCAATTAATTCGCGAGTACGAGCATCGCCTTCGCGAATCTCAATTCCCAGCGCTCCCTGTCCCGCCGCCGGACACATGATCTCCGCCGGAATGACCTGCTTGATCAATTCCGTCTTGCCCAGCCGTTTCAGACCTGCCGACGCCAGAATGATCGCGTCATACTCGCCTTGCTCCAGCTTGCGCAACCGCGTGTCCACATTCCCGCGCAGCGGATGAATATCGAGATCCGGCCGGATCGCCTTCAACTGCGCCTGCCGCCGCAGGCTCGAAGTCCCGACTCGCGCCCCCTTCGGCAGATCCTCAGTCTTCGAATAACGCCGCGAGCAGAACGCATCCCGCGGGTCCTGCCTCTCAGTAATCGCGGCAATCTCGAACCCGGGAGGTAGTTCGGTCGGCAGGTCCTTAAGCGAATGTACCGCCAAATCGACGCGCCCTGCCGCAAGCGCCTCTTCGATCTCCTTGGTGAACATCCCCTTCGTTCCGACCTTGGCGAGAGCAACGTCGGTGATCTTGTCGCCAGTCGTGTGGATGATCTCAATCTCGACCTCATGTCCGCGCGCCCGCAGCAGAGCGGAAATATGATTCGCCTGCCAGAGAGCAAGCTGCGAGCCGCGTGAGCCGATGCGAAGATGGGCGGAAGATTTGTTCACACCGGTATCGTTCATTGGCTCGATGAACTCTTTTGAGGCTTCTTGGGAAGTGTCATCTCTATAAACTGAACGCCGCCTGGCGTTGCCTTCTGCAGGGCCTCTGCAATCGCGTGCCCATAGCTGCGAACTATTGGCCAGATATTGGAACCCAGGACTATGAATGCCAGCTTTCGACCTTGCAAATTCTGCTGGTGCTCGATGTTCAGATCTGAAGTAATGAGCACGTCAAACCTCGTCGACTCCGCAGCCGTAATAAGCTCTCCATTTTCAATCTGCGGCTGCCGTCGCATTTCGACGACAGTATGGATTTCGTGTTCCGGAAAAAGCGCCCGTACCCCAATCGGAACGTTGTGATCAAGCAGGATGCGCAATCCGGCATCCGTTCGCGTACTGCAACACCGCTTCAACCTGGGACTGTGGTACTTCGAACTGCTCCGAGATCTCGGAAACGCTCAACCCATACTCGAAATTGTCGACAATCGCGCTGACCGGCAGCCGAGAGCCCCGCAGAATCGGTGCTCCACTCTGGACTCTGGGGTTGTTCTCCACTAGCTGGCATCCCGACCAATCGATTTTTTCGCTGACCAGCATTTCAATGCCTCTAACTAATGATTCCATGTATTCGAGCCAAACGCCATACGCAAGTGTCGAGCGTTATTTACTGTGGCGTACCTACTTCGACTTTCTTCTCCTCAGCCGCCCTTTCCTTTGCCTTCACCTGCAGATTAAAAAGCCGCCGTACGACGTCCACGATGGTCGTCGCTTCCGATTCCTTCGCCGCCGACTTCAGCGTCGTGATCGGCGTATGCATCACTTTGTTGATGATCCCGCGCGTGAGCGCCTCAACCGCGATCTCCTGCTCCGGAGTCAATTGCCCAAGCCGTCCGCGCACGCGATCAATCTCCGCCTGCCGGATGGTCTCCAGATGATCTTGCAGGGACACGATCGTTGGCACCACATCAAGCGTATGCAGTCGCGCCTCGAACCGCTCCACTTCTCCGGCGATGATCGCCTCGGCCCGCTCGGCTTCCTTGCGTCGATCGGCGACATGGCTCGTGACAGCCTGCTGCAGGTCGTCTATGTCGTACGCGAAGATGCCGTCCATCTTCGCCATGTCCTGCGAAACATCGCGCGGCACGGCGATATCAATGAAGAACATCGGACGGTTCTTGCGCCGCGCCAGGAACTGTTCGCCATGTTCTCGCCGAAAAATGGCGTGCGGCGCGCCTGTCGACGTAATCACAATGTCAGCCCGGTCGCACGTCGAATAAAGATCCTCGAACTTGATCGCCTGCCCGTCGAATTTTTGTGCCAGCCCGATCGCCCGCTCGTACGTCCGGTTCGCCACAAAGATCGACGCGCAGCCGTGCGCCATCAGATGCCGCGCCGCCAACTCGCTCATCTTCCCCGCGCCGACGATGAAAACATTCTTCCCCTGGAGCGTACCGAAAATCTTCTTGGCCAGCTCCACCGCGACCGATGCAATCGACACCGACGACGACCCTACCGCCGTCTCGCTCCGCACTCGTTTCGCTACGGCAAACGCCCGGCTGAAAAGCTGATCCAGTTGCCCGCGCACCGCGCCCACCGCCCGCGCAGTCGCGTACGCCTCTTTTACCTGTCCAAGAATCTGCGCCTCGCCCACCACCATCGAATCCAGGCTCGACGCCACGCGGAATAGATGCCGCACCGCATCCTTCTCGCGGAACTCATACAAATGCGCGTCGAGTTCTTCCGGCTTCAGATGAAAGTGATCGTGCAGAAATCCGCGCAGGTCGGCGTGGCCGTTCGTAGTGTGCGTGACAATCTCCACCCGGTTGCAGGTCGAAATCACCATGCCTTCTTCGATCCCCGGGTAGGCGGTCAGTTCGCGGCAGGTATCCGGCAGGCGCGATTCCGGGATCGCCAGCCGCTCCCGTACTTCGAGCGGAGCGCTCTTGTGATTCACGCCGATGAGTTGGAATCTCATGAGGCTCCGAACCTGTGAATTGCCGAGAAGTAATTGGCCGCCCATGCCGCCAGCGCGGCCACCACAGTAAACGTCGCCAGGAACGCCGCTCTTCGGCCGCGCCATCCGGAGTTCCACCGGGTGAAGACCATCACCATGTACACAACCCACATCAGCAGCGAGAGCAGTATCTTCGGATCAAGAAAGTCCACGTGCCCATATGTCGTGACCGCCACCACCGATCCGGTCAGCAGCCCCAGCGTCATAAACGGAAAGCCCAGCAGCAGAGACCGGTATCCGATCTGATCGATGACTTCCAGCGCCGGCAGGAACGAGATCAAACTGGTCGGATTCTTCGACTTCAACCGCCGCTCCTGCAGCAGATAAAGCAGGCTTGCCCCGAAGCTCAATACCAACGCCGCATACCCGGTAAAGATCAGGATGATGTGCGCGATCAACCATCCTTTGTGCGACACAAACGCAGTCAGCAACACCGGTTGTTCATCGACTGCGGCCACAAATGTCAGAAAGAAGACGACAGGAAAAACAACCACCCCGGGGGACGTGGTCTTGTAGATCGCGTAGATGACCATAAAGAAGGTCATCGACAAAAACGCCAGCAGAGATTCGCCGTTATGAACTGACACCCAGGCGACCTGCCCCGACATGAAAATCTCGGTCAGGGATACAAAATGAAACACCATCCCCATGCTGGCCGCATGGAGGGCGATGCGGCTGAAAAGGTCACTGGTGCGACTCAGCGCCACAAAGGCGTAAACCAGTCCGATGAAGTAGCACCCCAGTGCAAAACGCAGCCAAAGCAGTGGCATAGGCCGTAAAAGGTCCGGAATCCCTAGAGTTTACCCCAATCCGAGGGCCGGATCCTGATTCCTCAAGTTCAACGTCCCTATTGTGCACGGGAGGCACGTTAAGGCCAACAAAGAGGGTCACTTAAAGCTGTGATTAGAATCACAGACTCAGGAATGCCGCATTAGGGTGCCCCACTTCTGGCCGGTTTTGCCAGAAGTGGGGATTTTTCATAGCGAAGGAGTCCGCGGGCCAGCGCCCGACATCCTCGCCGGCTGTCGCGCGGACTATCAGTCCGCGCTGCTGAAGCCAGGAACAACGACCCGAACTACTTCGTTTTCCCGCCCGCCGCGTGCGGATTCTCCATCCCGCTCCCATGCGGATTCGGCATCCCCGGCGCAATGCCTCCGCCCATGTGGCTGCCGCTCATCGATCCCATATCTCCAGGCGCGAAGCAGGTCACGCGTCCACTCGATGCCACCCGCAGCTGCGACGGACAATCCCCCGCCGTCACATTCGCCGATTCTCCCGATCCCTGCGCTTGCACGGTAAACAGCTTCCCTTCGGCATTACCGGCGACGCCGACCGCCATCCCCGGCATGTCATAGGCCACGTAAAACGCCTTCTTCGCCTGGCTCGCCCCAAGCGCGCAGTCGCTCGCAGCCTTGGATTGCTCTGCCGGCGCTTGCACGCTCAGCCGCCCGCAATCGGTAGCCGAGTTCCCGGCGTAGCTTTGTAATTTCTGTTGCACCGCGTCGGGAGGTCTCGATGAGGACGGCACCGCATTCGAAGGCCCGGCCGAATTGGAAGACTTGTTGCACGCCACCAAACCGATCATCACGACAGCCACAGCAAGGGCATGGACTCTCATAAGAAGTGATTGTAAATCGAGCCCCAACGAAAAGAACCCTCGGTTCGCGTACTGCCAGCGTAGAGGCGTAGCGCCAGCGTCCGGCCGGGCTGTTGGGAGGAGCCTGCCCTGAGCGAAGTCGAAGGGGAACTTGCCCGCCGTGCCGCTACTTCTTCCCCGTCAACTCCCGAATCAAATCCACCTCCGCCTGCCGGTAGGGCTTCCCATCCGGATGCAGCACTTCATGAAACCACACCGGCGGCTGCATCAAAATATACGGATGCTGCCACGACTCCCACGGATAATAGGTCTGCGTCTTCCCCGCCACGAATCCCCAATTGATCGCGCCTACGTGCTCCGCTTTCGCAATCGGCAGAATCGTGTCAAACGTGCTCCCCACCGAGCGAGCCATGAACTCCGTGCAGATCACCGGACGATGGAATCTCCGCAGCCACTCCACCTCGCCCTTGAACGATTCCGGCCAGCTGTAGTTGTGAAACGTGATTACGTCCGATTCGCGCAGCTGAATCTTCTCCAACTCGTCCTGCGCACTCTCGTCCTTCAAAGTGTCGATCTCATACACGCCGCTCGTCAGCGGCTGCGTCGGATGCACCTCGCGCGCCCACTCAAAAGCCTGCGGCAGCAACGAGCCCACCAGCGCAACTTTCTTGTCATTCTTCAATTCGGTACGCGGATAATTCCCCGTCTGGTCCGATCCAGGCTCGTTCCACACGTCCCATCCCAGAATGCGATCATCCTTCGCAAACGCGCCCACGACTCCCTGAACATACGCTTTCAACCGCGGGACCTGCGCCGGATCTTCCAGCGCCTTCGCCCCCGGACTCTGCACCCATCCCGAATTGTGGACGCCCGGAATCGGCGGATGCTGTGGCCCCAGCTTCGGCATCGGATCCCAGCACGAATCGAACAGCACAAACAGCGGCCGGATATGATGCCGCGCCGCGATCGTCAGATACTGGTCGATGCGCTTCTGGAATCCCGCCGAATCCTGCTGCCAGAGCAGGTCGTGCAGGAACACGCGCATCGTGTTCATGCCCATGCCTTCGGCCCATCCCAGCTCTTTATCGATCTCTGCCGGGTCGAACGTCGCCTCCTGCCACATCTCCAACTCGTTGATCGCGTCCTTGGGAATGTAGTTGCTACCCACCAGCCATGGCTGCTTGGCATACCAGTCGTTAGCCTTCTGCTCAGACCAGCGCACATTCTGGGCCGACGCCGACACGGAAAGAAATAGAAACGAGATTGCGAGGACGAAAAAAGTCTTGAATATTTTCAATGGAAATCTCCGCCGACATTTATATGCGCGGACTGAGGCGGTGAGCAATAGCCGCGATAGCACCCAAAAAATCTCGAGCTCCACGAAAAATTGAATGGAGTGCCCACTTCTGGCCGGTTTTGCCAGAAGTGGGGCTTTTCGACGTAGCGCTGCGCGAGATCCCTGCCCTGAACGCATCCGCGAAGCGGCGGAAGAATGCAGCTCATGGCGCAAGCCATGGGTGGTCATAACTGATTCGATAAAGCTCCGAAGGAGCGAAAGAAACTGCGGCTGAAAAAAAGGGCCTCCTACTCCACTCCCAAACTAGCCAGCGCCTCTTCCAGCAACGCCTCATCGATCCGCAACCGCCGCCCGCTGGCCTTTACGTCTTCCAACTCATCGAAGGCCCGAAACAGCCGCATCTTCACCGCGGCATATTGCTCCGCATCATTCAGCGGACGCCCGTGCGCCTGACCCCACGCCCGCACCGTACTCTCGGGCAGAAACACGCTAACCGCATACGTCACCTTCCGGTCCGAAGTTACGTCAAAAACAAATTCGTTTGCCGGAGCCTCCGCATCCTCGGCCAGCGCCGCCCGCTTCCCCACGAAGTAGTACTGATACACATACCCCTGCGCCCCGGTATAAGTCTTAACCCGCCGCACCGTCATGCGGACATTATCGAACGCGGAATACTGTTTTGTCGTGCTGAGATAAGAGGAACTGCTGCGTCATCCCGAGCGGAGCCGCTTTTCAGGCGGAGCGAGGGATCTTGCGTGGATCGAAACGATCACGCATTCACGGCATGGACGTACTCCCCCAAGACAAATTCCCCAAACAGGCATACAGTTTTCTACGCCAGTCCATTTCCCTCGGGAGACAAATGCTCTCATGCTGAATCGCAGGAATTTCCTGAAAGTTGCAGGCACCGCGACCGCCGCCACCGCCCTCGGCTCCAGAATCTATGCCCTCTCGCCTCGAGAAACTGCGACCGCCCCTCCATTCGCTGCCAACGATCACATTCAGATCGCCCTCATCGGCGCCGGAGGACAAGGCCAGTACGACACGCGAACCGCCGTGCAGGTTCCCGGCGTCAAGCTGGTCGCCGTCGCCGATTGTTACGACGGACGCCTCGCCCACAGCAAAGAGATCTGGGGTAACGACATCTTCACCACTCGCGACTACAAAGAGATCCTCTCGCGCCCCGACATTGATGCCGTCATCATCGGCACGCCCGACCACTGGCACAAGCAAGTCGCCGTCGATGCGATGAAAGCCGGCAAAGACGTTTACTGCGAAAAGCCGATGATTCACGTCTACTCCGACGGACCCGAGATGATCGAAGCCTCGCGCTCCACAAACCGCATTCTGCAGATCGGCAGCCAGCGCGTCAGTTCGATGATCTATATCAAGGCGAAAGAACTGCTCGCCTCCGGCGCGATCGGCAAGCTCAACATGGTCACTGCGCATTGGGACCGTAACTCCGCCATCGGGGCCTGGGACTATACGATCCCGCTCGACGCATCGCCGGAAACCTGCGACTGGCCGCGTTTCCTCGGAACCGCTCCCAAAATTCCTTTTAAGGCCGAACATTTCTTCCAGTGGCGCAAATGGAAAGCTTACGGCAGCGGAGTCGCCGGAGATCTCTTCGTCCACCTCTTCAGCGGCACGCATTTCATCACCGGCAGTCACGGCCCGACCCGCGCCATGGCGACCGGCGGCCTGCGTTTCTGGAAAGACGGCCGCGACGTCGACGACGTCCTGCTCGGCCTGTTCGATTATCCCGAAGGATTCAATCTCAGCCTGCGCGTAAACTTTGTCGATGGCGGAGAAGAGAGCGAGGGCCTAATCTTCACCGGCTCAGAAGGCACGATGGAGATCTCTTACAACGCAGTCAGCGTGAGCCGCACGCCGCGCGAGAAGGAACCAGGCTACACGATTGGAACTTTCACCGAAGCAATGCAGAAGGAAATCCTGAAGGAATACCACCAGAAATATCCGCCATCACATCCGTCGGGACCGCCACCCGTGGGATACGACAAATACGTAGCGCCGGAGGGTTACCGCGACAGCTACGATCACTTCCAGAATTTCTTCGCGGCCGTTCGCTCGCGCCAGCCCGTCGTCGAAGACGCCATCTTCGGCTACCGCGCCGCAGGCGCCGCCCTTCTCAGCAACCTCAGCGTGGACCGCGGCTCCGTAGTGAAATGGGATCCTGAGTCAATGAAGCTCGGGTGAGAGTGCGAGCAGGAAAGCGACAGCGGAAATCGATTTGGTAATTTCGAAATCGGGTAATTTGGTAATTTGAAAATCCTCGGCTCGCCGGGTTTTCAATTACCAAATTACAAAATTACCCAATTATCAAATTCCCTCCGCTGCCGCTCCCTTTACTGCAGCTTACACTGGCTGATCAGATCATTCGCGATCTGCTGCGCTCCGGCCAGCGTATTTGGCAGCGAATGCACACCTCCCGCGACGCAGGCCTGCGCTTTCGTAGTCGTGATGTTGTTGAACCAATCCTGCCCGATCGGAATCGCCGAACTATTATCGGCGCCGCCGAACACCAGATTCACGTACGTCTTCGGGAAGTTGTAGTTGGCCCCAGGCGCTTCCACGCTATCGCCCAGCAGGAAGTTCAATCCACCCGGAGGCAATGTTCCATTCACCGCGTTACTGCACACCGGATTCGCGTTGGTCGGATCGTATGCTGGATCCCACACCGGAGCGTCAGCCTTCCCGAAACATGTTCCGAGCGATGTACTCGATCCGCATTGCACCGCCAGTTTGCCCTCCAGGCATCCGCAGCCCCAATCAAGGCGTCCCGTGGGAGGTCCGCTGGTCACCTCGGCCATCGACAGGATGTTGCTCGTCGGATACTGCGACAGAGCGTACGCCAGCGCTCCCGCGCCGCCGCTGTTCGCCGTCGCGCAATACGGCAGCGCCGTATTGTTCTGGATGTTGTTGTAGATCCACTGTGTCACCGTTGCGTACCGGCACGCCGACGCCATCACGCCTCCCGGCCCCAGCGCCCATCCATCCGGCTGATTACTGTTAAACGGCGTTCCCCACGAAATCTGAACGGTGGTAAACCCAGCATTGATGACGTTCTGCACCGCTGTGCTGCCATAAGTGAAGATGCTGTCGTACAAACCGTTGCCGTCAGTGCCCGTGTTGTAGGTGACCGTGCCGAGCGACGATCCGGTTGGTGTGTTCGTCTTCACGTACGCCATCACATCCGGAACTCCCGGGCACGAAACGGTCATCTGCTGACAGACGCCGTTCTTGATCGATCCCGAACACGAAATGCTCGAGACTCCGCTGACGGTTCCTAACGCCCGCGTCGCTCCCGTGGCGCAGACCGGGTTAATCGTAGTGTTCGAGGTGATCGTTCCGCTGAAGTACGTCGGAATGCACGACTGCGACGTCGGCTGGCTCGTCACGTACACGATGTAGGTTGCGCCGCTCGTGTAGGTTTTGGTGAACGTCTGCGTGCCGTTACTGTTAAACGTCAGCGTGTCGCCCTGATCATCCTGCATTGTAGCCGCGCCGGAGAGTCCAGTCACGTTGACGCTCAGCGTGAGATTGTTTCCAGAATTCGCGCATGTCGCCGTCACTGTGACGTTCGAGGTAATCGTTCCGCTGGCATTGCTGCTCAACGTGCAGGTCTGTCCCGTAGGCTGCGTTTGCACCGTCACCGAATAAGAAGATCCGCTTGCGTACGTCGTCGCAAATGTCTGCGTCTTATTCGTCGTGAAGGTCAGTGAGTCGTTATTGCTGTCCTGTACGATCAGCGTTCCGTTCAATCCCGTGACCGCCACGCTGATCGTGTAATTCGAAACGCACGTAGCTGTCACAGTCACATTCGAAGTGATCGTCCCGCTCGAATTGCTGCTCAGAGTGCAGGTCTGCCCTGTTGGCTGCGTCTGGATCGTCACCGAGTAGCTCGATCCGCTGGCATACTGCGACGCAAACGTCTGCGTGTTGTTCGTGGTGAACGTCAGCCCGTCGCCCTTGCTGTCCTGGACGACCAACGTCCCGCTCAGCCCCGTCGCCGCGACACTTATGTTGTAGTTCGCACTGTTGGTTGTACACGTGGCCGTCACGGTGGTGTTCGCAGTGATCGTTCCGCTGGCGTTGCTGCTCAGCGTGCAGGTCTGTCCCGTCGGCTGCGTCTGGATCGTCACCGAATAGCTCGAACCGCTGGCATACTGTGACGCAAATGTCTGGGTACTGTTGGTAGTGAACGTTAGCCCGTCGCCCTTACTATCCTGAACCACTAATGTTCCAGTAAGTCCTGTAACCGCTACGCTGAGGTTGTAATTCACCGTGTTGCTGGTACACGTCGCGGTCACGGTGATGTTCGAAGTGATCGTTCCTTTGTAGTTGCTGCTCAGCGTGCAAGTCTGCCCCGAAGGCTGCGTCTTCACGCGCGTCTGATAGCTCGACCCACTGGTATAAGTTTTCGTGAATGTTTGTATGCCGTTCGATGTAAAGTTCAGTGTGTCAAGCTTGCTGTCCTGCATGACCAGCGTGCCGCCAGTCAGTCCCGTTACCGATACGCTGATGCTGTAGTTCGCCGTCGCGCTGCAGGTCGCGGTGATGGTCGTGTTGGCGGTGATCGTTCCGCTGGTACTGCTCAGGGTGCAAGTCTGTCCCGTCGGCTGCGTGTTAATCCGCGCCTGCCACTTCGCTCCGCTCCCATAAGTATGTGCGAAGGTTTGCGTGGTGTTCGAGGTGAAGGTCAAAGTGTCGAGCTTGCTGTCTTCGACCACCAGCGTCCCGCCGGAATTCAACCCAGTCACCGTCACGCTCAGGCTGTAATTCGTCGTCGCCGAACCGCTCATCGCATACCCGAAGAAACACAAAGCAGCCACTACCTTCATCAGCACATTGCACGACTTCATAGGAGCCCTCCAGCAGAACCCTTGGAATTCTCTTTTTCGCTATCCCCGATCAAACCGGCGGAGTTTCAAACAGCGTTGCCTATTGGTAGGCACATAAAGGGAGGGAACGAGAGTGTAGTACAGGCAAAAGACTCGGTCAAGGAGTGGTTAGTTTTGACTAGAACTGGTTAGTACCTGTGCAAGAATTTGCAAACTGTCCTGTCGCTACTCATTGCCATGTCGACCGGAGCGTCGCCTTCCGCGAAGCGGAAGGTAACGCAGAGTCGAGACACCCTTTGCTCCGGCGCACAGGTTGCCAAAGTGTTTTCGTAATCTGCGAACTCCCCCCAGCGAGCGAGTTTGAACCTCAAAACAAAGCACCCGGCATCCAACCCAAAATGGCTGAATGCTGAGTGCTGAATGCTGTGCGCTCCCAGCTGGCAGCAAGCTGGAAGGTAGGAGCCTAGGAGCTAGCAGCTAGAAGCTGCTTCTACCCCAACTTCTCAAAGAATCTGCAAATCGTTTCAATCCCCCGGTGAAAATTCGGAATATGAAACTTCTCATTGGGAGCGTGCAGATTGTCATCCGGCAATCCGAATCCCATCATCACGCTTGGAATCTTCAACACATCCTGAAAGTCGGTGACGATCGGAATCGATCCGCCACTGCGGATAAACACCGTATCTTTCTTGAACGTGTCATGCAGCGCCTCGGTGGCCGCTTCGATGAACCTGTTATCGGTGCTCACCACACATGCCGGGCCTTTGCTCCACACCTTCACCTTTGTCTCAATTCCCTTCGGCGTAACTTTCTTCACGAACGCCATGTACTTCTTTAGGACATCGTCCGGATCCTGGTTGGGCACTAGACGCATCGACACCTTGGCCTTCGCCTTCGCAGGAATCACGGTCTTCGCGCCGTCGGCCACGAAGCCGCCCGGCATTCCGTGAACCTCCAGCGTCGGACGCGCCCACGTGCGATACAAAACCGAATAACCCGGCTCGCCCGTCAGCACCTTCGATCCAACTTCAGTTTTTCGGTAGTGTTCTTCGTTGAACGGAAGCCGCTTCCACGCCTTCAACTCCGCCGCTGTCGGAGCCTTCACTCCCTTGTAGAATCCGGGAATCAGCACCTTCCCTTTTGCGTCCTTCATCTTGCTGATCATCTCAATTAGCGCGAAGAACGGATTCGGCGCCGCGCCTCCGTACATTCCGGAGTGCAGATCTGTCTTTGCGCCGTACGCTTCGATTTCGGTATAAACGAGCCCGCGGAGCCCGACGCACAACGTCGGAAGATCCGGCGCAAACAGCTCCGTATCACAAACCAGCGCGAAGTCAGACTTCAGCTTCGCTTTCTGCTTGCGGATGTATTCCGCGATCGACTCGCCGCCAACTTCTTCTTCACCCTCGAACAGCACCTTCACGTTGATCGGCAGCTTGCCGCCGTTGGCCTGCATTAGCGCTTCAAGCGCCTTCACTTCCATCCACAGCTGGCCTTTGTCATCGACCGCGCCACGGGCATAAATGTTGTTGTTCCGCTCGGTTGGATCGAATGGTGGGGTATGCCACTCATCCAGCGGCTCGGCCGGCTGAACGTCATAATGCGCATACATCAGCACCGTCGGCTTGCCCGCCGCATGCAGCCAGTCCGCATAAATCAGCGGATGCCCCTTGGTCGGAATCACCTCGACATTTTCCATTCCAATGCGCCGCAACTCGCTCGATACAAAATCGGCGGCTTTCTGAATGTCGGGCTTGTGCTGTTCGAGAGTGCTGACGCTGGGAATACGGAGAAGATCTTTCAATTCATTTAAGAAACGCTGCTGATTACTGCGCGCAAAATCCACTGCGGGAGAGGCCATGATGGAGTCCTTTCTTGAATTCGACGATCTGAATCTCGGCGGACATCGCAGGATTGCGGGTCCAGACTTCCGGGGAAACGAATCAGTATAGCTCTACCGCCGGGTCCTTGCTGGAGTTCACTCCACTCACGAATCCTAGTGCGTGTTCACCACGGAGACACCGCGTCACGCAGTAAAGGTTAAAAAAATCTTTCTCTGTGACTCCGTGCCCCGCGGTGATAACGAGGCTACGCCACCGCACCCGGCCGTGCGAACCTCTCCGGAGCAAAGGCGCGCAGGTCAAGATCAGGCTTTCCACCCGAAATCACCGCGGACATCACCTTCGCTGTAACCGGCGCGAGCAGGATTCCGTCGCGAAAGTGTCCGGTCGCCACGAAATATCCCGGATGCTCGGTCGCCCCCAGAATCGGCAACCCATCCGGAGTTCCCGGCCGCAGCCCGGCCCAGTCTTCCAGAATTTTGGCGTCCCGCAGTTTGGGAATAAGTTCGAGCGCCGCACGATGCAGCCGCTGAATCGTCTCAGGAACCGTCCGCTTGTCGAATCCCGCTTCCTCAACAGTCGCGCCAACCAGCAGTCGCCCGTCGCTGCGGGGAATCAGATACGCCTTCGGCGACCGCACGACATGCTTCAACAGCGTCCGCGATGGCATCGCCAGACATAGCATCTGCCCCTTAACAGGCCGCGTTGGCGGCGCACCTGACCCAATAGTTCCTGACCACGCTCCCGCGCAGTTCACAACTTTGCCGGCCTGAAACGAAGTCTTTGTAGTCGTGACTCCCGCGACTCGCCCATCCAAAAACTTAATCTCCGTCACCGGATCTCCGGACGAAAAATCGACTCCTCTATTCTTAGCCGTCTTGATCGCCGCCACAATCAGCGCCCGCGGATCGACGCTTCGCTCCTTCAGATACACCGCCTCCTCCCGTATACCGCTCTCGGCCAGCGCAGGTTCCAACTCATCCAGCTTCGCCCGTGGTATCTTAGCGGCCGCCGCGCGGTGTTCCTCCGACACAAACAAGATCGTCCCCTGATCTCGCAAGTCCACCTTCATCCCCGAATCAACTTCCACCTCATAGGCGAACTCGGGATACATTCGTGCGCTCGCGCTCGCCAACGCCTGCAACGGCGCCCGCGTCTCCCAGGGACAATCCACCAGCATCCCGCCCGCCGCTTGTGACGCTTCCCTTCCCGGTTCGCCGCGCTCCACGACCAGCACCGCAGCTCCACGCTTGCGCAGCTCAATCGCAAGTGATACTCCGATGATGCCCCCGCCAATCACGATCACATCCCAGTTCTTCACATCAGCCATTCTAAAAGACTTGCCCGCCGGAGCGCTCCTTGCGCCATTAGCAGATGACAACGCCCCGCCCCGTGCATAAAATTACAGCTATGCATAAGTTCTTGGTTCTGGGAATCGCCCTTATTACCTTCTTCAGCACACGCAGTGTAATGGCTCAGAAGGATAAAGAAGACGAGGGCCCCTATTCCTGGCTCTACTTCTCCGTGATTAAAGACGACAACGGCAGACCAATTCGCAACGCCGCCGTCATCCTTCATCCCGTCGACAACAAGGGCAAACAGGAACGCGGAGACCTGGAACTCAAAACCGATCCTGACGGTAAAACCAACCTCGACGGGATTCCTTACGGTATGCTGCGCGTCCAGGTGCTCGCGCACGGCTTCCAGACCTACGGCGAAGATTTCGATATCGAAAAACCAAAGACCGAAATCACCATCAAACTGAAACGCCCGCAAGGACAATTCTCGATTTACGACGATCACCCGGCGGAATCCGACGCAAAGCCAAAGCAAGATCCTCCGCCAGCGCAGGATTCGAAGAAACCCAACTAAGACCAGAGCGATATCTCTTTCGATCTGAACATCCAACAACTGGGGGACTTATGGACTACCTGCTCAAAACCGAACCTTCCACCTATTCCTTCGCCGACCTGCAGCGCGAGAAGACCACCATCTGGGACGGAGTCTCCAATCCCGTCGCCCTGAAATATCTTCGTGGAATGAAGTCCGGCGAACGCCTCGTGATCTATCACACTGGCGACGAGAAACAAGCCGTCGGCACTGCCACTGTCGTTTCGGTCGATGCCTCGGATGCCAAGAATCCTCAAGTGAAGATCAAGGCAGGAAGCGCGGTCGCCAAGCCCGTGACGCTGGCCGAAGTGAAATCGAGCACGGTCTTCGCGGATTCTCCGCTGGTGCGCCAGGGACGGCTCAGCGTGGTCCCGCTGAACGAGCGGCAATACAAGGTTCTGACCGGGGAATAGAAGATCAGTCGTCAGTCCTCAGACGATATCTCACAAAATCTTTGCAGAAGTCCATGCCTTACAGCCGTGTCGTCGAAAGCTTTGGGGAAGGGCACGGCTTACAGCCGTGCCGCCAGAGGCTTCAGAGATTCAGGGCTTTAGCCCCTGGGGGCAACGGACGTCTCTTCTCTCGGGCCGACTGACTCGGGAAAAAAATGCCCACTCTCAACGCCACCACTGCGACGTTCAGAATGCGCCTCGGTGTAAGGTTCCCTACGACGAAGCCTTCGCATCCCGTCTGATTAGCGCCGCATCCAGAAAATATCCCAAGCCCAGCGTGAACGGGATCGCGCCAAACGCAGCCGCGATCTGGGCGTCCGGTTCAAACCGCGCCACCAGCGTGAACGCCAGCATGTAGCCCACAGCGCCCGCAATCAGCAAAATTCCCGCCCGCCGCGAACTAGCCGCCTCAGAAAGATCCGGCTCCATCGGGATCGTCGCTCCCCGCTGGATCGCCGCCATCCGTTCCTCCGAGCGCAGCTTGCGCACTCGATAATACGTGTACATCCATACCATTGCCGTCGGCATGCCCAATGCCATAATGACTGCCGCAAATCCGGTGAGTCCATCCATCGTAGTCTCCTTCCCTTTGCGCTCGGGTTGATTTCCCGCTCCGATGGAAGATACGCTGGCATGCTAAGGAAAGTTCCCGCGAATCAGCCAACTTCTTTGAGCGAAGACGCTTCCAAGGCAAGAGAACCACCTGCTTGGCGGCTTCCCGGGTCGACCTGGAGATCAAGATGAAATCAATGGTTACGGACAAACGGCGCGCGGCCGTATGCGCAGCGGCATCGCTGATACTGCTTCTCGCAGCCCAAACGTTACGCGCGCAGGAAACAAAGGAGAGAGTCACCGTCGACGAGGTCGACCGCACCTTCCTGCTGCGCCTTCCCGCCGGATACAACGCCCAGCATCACTATCCGGTTGTGATCGTTCTGCATGGGATGAACCAGGACCCCGACGACATCGAGCGCCTGACGCAATTCAATCAGCTTGCCGACAAAGACGGCGTCATTGTCGTCTATCCCGCAGCGATGCATGGCCGCTGGAATATCGGCGTGCATCCACAGGAACATCGCTCGCCGTTCGGACCCGGCCCCGGTCGTCGGCCCTACGGCGGAGGCTATCCTGGCGGCGGATACCCTGGAGGGGGAGGAGGGTATCCAGGCGGAGGTGGTGGCGGTTATCCGGGTGGCGGTGGCGGAGGCTATCCAGGGCAACGCCCGAACCAGCAGCCCGAGCAACCGCACCGCGCCGCGGCCGCCGACGACATCGCTTTCTTCAACCAGATGCTCGATCAGATTCCAATGAAGGCCTCGGTGGATTCGTCTCGCATCTACGCCATCGGCCTCTCTGACGGCGGATTCATGAGCATGCGCACCGGATGCGCTCTCAGTGACCGCATCGCTGCCGTAGGTGTAGTCGGAGCGACGATGCCGAAGAACATGGTTTGTGTCCCCGGGCGACCCGTTCCCGTCGTGATGATCAACGGCACTTCGGACCCCGTGGTTCCCTACAACGGCGGGACGGAGCACAGTCTCGACATTTCGGTACTTTCTGCTGAGGACAGCGCCAAAGCGTGGGCAAAAATTAACCATTGCTCCGACAAGCCCGAGCGAACCAAGATAGCAGCGCACGATAAGCGCGGTATGGAGACCAGGATCGACACCTACAACGGCTGCCAGGAAAATGCGCAGGTCGTTCTTTACAGCATCAAGGGCGCGGGAAATACCTGGCCCGGCGGAGAACAGTACGAGGCGGAAAACTCGGTCGGCAAGACCAGCTCTGATCTCAATGCTAACGACACTCTCTGGAGTTTTCTCGTCACCAGAAAACTTCAGTCGAAAAGCGAGAGTACGCAGTAGACAAAATGATGTGAAATCAGCGGGATTTTATGAAGGGTCGAGGAACCTCCGTCTCCATCCTTGCCCTCCCGGTGAAAACAAATGCTGAGGCGATGTCACGCCATCTGCTTGCGCAATTCCCGTCGCAAGATCTTTCCGGAGGCGGTCTTCGGCACCGCATCCACGAAATGAACTTCCCGCGGCTGTTTGTAATGCGTCAATCGGTCCGCAACGAAGCCGCACAACTCATCTTTCAGTTTTCCGTTCTCGCTAAAACCATCACGCAATGCAACAAATGCCACAGGAATTTCTCCCGCCTCGGCATTCGATCGGCCCACCACGCCGCATTCCTTCACGGCCGGATGCTCTAACAACACGGCTTCGACCTCCGCCGGAGCCACCGGAAATCCCTTGTACTTGATCATCTCTTTGCGCCGATCGACGACGCGATAAAACCCTTCGCGATCGCGCGTGACAATGTCGCCCGACCAGTACCATCCATCGCGCAAGACGGACGCCGTCGCTTGCGGCTCTTTCCAATATCCCAGCATGAACTGTGGTCCGCGCATCACGAGTTCGCCCGGTAATCCCGAAGGTGCCTCGGTCAAATCTTCCGGCGTGTCTGTTGGATCGATATCTCCCTGCGTAAGCACGCGGCAATCGGTCAGCGCCAGCGGATGTCCGATCGAATCGGGCCGGTAAAGCTCGGGCTCCAGAAATCCAACGTGCGTCACTGGAGAAGCCTCGGTCATCCCGTATCCCTGGCAGACCAGAATGTTGGTGAGCGCCCTGAATCTCCGCGGAAGATCGGGCGCAAGCGGCGCCGCTCCGGACTTCACCCAAGTCACTTTGTGGTCCCGCGGAAACTGCCCCGCCTCGGCGGCCTGGCACAATGCATTCATCGCCGGAGGCACCAGCGGCATCATGGTGACGCCTTCGCTGACCATGAGACTCGTAACCTGCGGCACATTAAACCGCGGCATGATGACCAGCGTTGATCCCAGAATGAACGACGGGTTCAGCATCACGTTCAATCCGTAAATGTGATAGAGCGGCAGAAAACACAGAATCACATCGACCGGTTTCAGCGGAGTTCCATTCGGCCCCAGGAATTGATAAACATTTGCGACCAGATTCGAGTGCGAGAGCATCACGCCCTTCGGCAAACCCGTCGTCCCGCTGGAATAAGGAAGTGCCGCCAGCGTTTGCTCCGATCCTTGAGTCGGCTCGGGAAACCTTGTGCGCGCAGAACTCAGCAGCGCCGAAAAGCTCTCAGTTCCAGCCGCAATTTGCCGCGTCGTGTAAACCCGCCTTAGAGTTGGTAGACCATCGAGATTGATCCCTTCTATGTTTCCGCCGTCGGTAATCAAAGCAACGGCGCCGGAATTTTCCAGCTGATACCGAACCTCGCGCTCCCGATATGTCGGATTCAATAAGGTAGGAATCGCCCCGACCAGCGTGCTCGCGTGATACGCGGCGCAGAACTCCCACGAGTTCGCCAGAAAGATCGCGACGACCTCGCCCGGCTTTACTCCCGCCTCGACCAGCCCGCGCCCGACGGCTTCGACAATGTCTCCGTACTCTCCGTATGTAAGCCGCCGCCCGCACGATGCATCGATCAGCGCCGTTTTTTGAGGACACTTGCGGCATGAGGCCAGTACTAAGTCGTGAAGGAACTGATTTTTGGGGTCCGCGTAGAGTTCGGTGCGCAACATGCCGGGTCAGATTGTACTTGGAAACGCGTCCGCTTTTCTACGTTCAAAGCCGAACCATCACCGCGCTCAGTACAATACTTCCATGATCCACGAAATTCTTCCCGTCGGCCCATTGCAGTGCAACTGCTCGATCATCGGCGACGAAACCACGCGCGAAGCGATGGTGATCGACCCAGGCGACGACATCGAGGACCTCCTCGCGATCGTCCGCAAGCACAACCTGCAGGTCAGGCAAATCGTCATTACCCACGCGCATATCGATCACGTCGGAGGAGCGATGAAACTCCGCGCCGCGACCGGCGCACCGATTCTGCTCAACCAGAACGATTATGCGCTGCTCAAGATGCTCGATGTACAAGCCACGTGGATCGGCATGCCCACTCCAGGCAAAGTCGAGATTGACCGCAGCATCACCACCGGAGAAACGGTTTCCGCCGGATCGCATACCGCGCAGATCCTCCACACACCCGGCCACACCGAAGGCAGCATCTGCCTCTATTTTGAAGCTGAAAAGAAACTGATCGCCGGTGACACCCTCTTCGCCGGATCCATTGGCCGCACCGACCTCCCCGGCGGCTCCATGCAAAAGATCCTGCGCTCACTCCACAACACAGTTCTCGCACTTCCTAACGAAACGGTCGTAGTCCCCGGACACGGCGACCTGACGACAATCGGCGAAGAGCGCGAAACAAACCCATTCCTGATCCGCAGATAAATTCATGGGCGGATTTGAAAGGGAGCCCCAATGCGGTCCAGCGCTGCGCGTGTTCATTCTAGTGATGCTCGTGCTCTTCATGCGCTTGGTGCTCATTGACGCTACTTCCAATACTCCCGCTGCATTTTCCGGCTCAGACGGTTGTAGTTGACATAGGCCTCGTTCTTCGTTTCCAGCCAGTGCCGATGCGCGTCATCTTCCTCCCGGTCCCACGCGCGATAGTCCCTCTGATACGGATCGTACACCCCGGCGTTCGCGCACTTCCTGTTCGTGCCGCTCATGATCTTCCTGCGGCATGGTTTTCGCGAGCGCCCCAATTGGCACCAAAAGAGAGCCTGACAACAACAATGAAGCAAATGCTTGCTTCCTGTAGTTCATTCGCTTCCCTCCCGAAACGGCCGAACGTTGATGCGGTTTCGGCTGCTCCGGTTCGAACTGCGCTCTGGCCTGGAATTCTTGAAGCGCTCCCTCGAATTGACGCCGCACAAAATCGCAGCCTACAGTAAAGAAAAACGGGGAGGTTCTGTGATCGGCCAGGTTCTCGGCCATTGCCGCATTACGGCGAAAATCGGAGAAGGCGGAATGGGCGTGGTCTACCGCGCCCACGACGAACTCCTTCACCGTGACGTCGCCGTCAAGGTCGTCAAGAAAGACACGCGCCTCGACGCTTCCTCTAGCCAGAACTTGCTACAGGAAGCCCGCGCCTCTTCTGCGTTATCACATCCCAACATCTGCGCCATTCATGAGGTCGGGGAGGCCGACGGCGATCTCTACATCGTGATGGAACTCGTGGACGGCAAGTCTCTCTTCACCATGAGCGCCGGAACCGGATTGCCGCCGGAATCCGTCTTGCGCTACGGAGTTCAGATCGCAAGCGCGCTCTCTCGCGCGCACGACCGTGGCATCGTTCATCGCGATCTGAAAACGGCCAACATCGTTGCGACTCCCGAGGGGCTAATCAAGGTTCTGGACTTCGGCCTTGCCCGGCGCACCGGAGGCGGCGTTCTCGAAGCACCCACCATGTCGTTTTCCACGGTTCAGGGCGCGTCCAGCGTAAGCGGCACACTGCCCTACATGGCGCCGGAAATTCTCCGTGGAGAATCCTCCGACGCGCGCGGCGATCTCTGGGCGCTCGGCGTCGTTCTCTATGAGATGGCTTCGGGACGACTTCCCTTCGAAGGCCGCACCGGATTCGAGATCAGCACCGCCATCATGCGCGAGATGCCGAAGCCGCTGGGACCTCCGGTGTCGCCAGGGCTATGGGCGATTATCCAGCGCTGCCTTGCGAAGGAACCGCTGCAGCGTTATCAACGCGCCGGCGAAGTGCAGGCTGCGCTCGAGGCCGTCCAATCGGGTGCGATCGTGTCGCCGAATGTCGCGCCCGATCAGGATCAGCCCGGTCCGCCCAAGATGACGACCATGCACAGCGTGCGCCACGCGCAGGTGAAAAAAGGCGACGTCCTATTGCTGGTCGGAACCACGAAGGGCGCGTTCATCCTTCGCTCGAACGCGCAGCGCGCACGATGGGAAGTCGGCGGCCCGTACTTCCACGGCCACGCCGTCTACGCCCTTGCCTACGACAATCGCGGCGGCCAACATCAAATATGGGCTTCGACCTCCAGTTATTGGGGCACTTTGCTGCGGTCGAGCCCCGACTTCGGCAAAAGTTGGACCAATCCCCAGCAGGCGCCGATCCGCTTCCCAGCCGATACCGGCACTTCACTAAAGAATATCTGGCAGATCACTCTCGGTCCGGCCGACGAGCCCAACACTCTTTATTGTGGAGTGGAACCCGCTGCACTGTTCGAAACGCATGACGCCGGCGAGACCTGGTCACTGGTCCGCGGATTATTCGATCATCCCCATCGTCCGCGCTGGCTGCCCGGCAACGGCGGGCTTGCGCTCCACTCCATCGTCCTCGATCCGGCAAACAAGCAACGCATCTATGTCGCGATTTCGTCAGGCGGTGTTTACCGCACCGAGGACGGCGGAATGACCTGGACCGCCCAGAATCGCGGTATTCGCGCCGTCTTCATGCCCGAGCGTTTTCCCGAGTTCGGACAGTGCGTGCACAAGATCGCGATGCATCCCAGCCGCCCCAAGCGCCTCTTTCTGCAAAACCATTGGGGACTTTATCGCTCCGACGATGCTGCGGAAAACTGGACGGATATCGCTAACGGCGTTCCTTCCGACTTCGGATTCCCGATCGTGATGCACCCGCACCATCCCGATTGCGTGTATATAATTCCCGTCGACTCCGACGAGTTCCGCTGTTCCTGTGAGGGTCGCCTGCGCGTGTACCGCACCCGCAACGCCGGAAGCACATGGGAACCTCTCGCCCGCGGCCTGCCGCAGAAGCAGGCCTACGAAACCATCCTGCGCGACGCCATGACGACCGATTCTCTCGATCCTGCAGGAATTTATTTCGGCACGCGCAGCGGACAGCTCTTCGGCTCTCGCGACGAAGGAAAAACCTGGCAGAAAATCCTCGAGGGTCTGCCCTCGATTGTATGCGTGCGCACCGCCTTGATCGACGGCGGATCGGCTTCCACGGCTCGCCCTGCAGCCGCAGCGCGCTCTAGGGTGACTAAATCAGAGGCATCCCACAAAGCACATCGCACATCGTCACCAACGAGCACCAAAAGGAAATAAAGAAGATAGATGCCGGTCACATTCCACATTCCGGGAGCGCTTCGCGAATTCACCGCCGGCAAAAGCACCGTCACAATCGACACTGCACCCAGAACCCTCGCCGACGCCCTCACCGCCCTCTGGACCCTTTACCCGGGTTTGCGCGACCGCCTTGTCAACGAGCAAGGACAAGTGCGTCAGCACATCAACATTTTCATCGGCAACGAGAACATCCGCTATACCGGCGGGCTGCGCAGCCCGATTAAGGATTTCTCGGAGATTTCCATTGTGCCAGCCGTAAGCGGCGGGTGATCACAATTTCAACGTCTCCAGCACGCGCATGATCCCCTCGCGAAATTCCTGTTCTTCCGCGATCAGACTCAACACCAGATAACCATCGTTCGGGAAATCATAAAAATGTCCGGGATGCACCATTACCGACTTCTCTCGCACCAGCTCAATCACCAACTCTTCATCCGACCGGGTCACCGGAACCCGCAGCACCGCGTACCATCCACCCTCGACGCCCAGCCGTTCGCACGCCTTCTGCCCTGTGAGCTGTTGATCAAGTTCTGCAAGATTCTTCTTCACCCGCCCCACCAACTGCTGCTGAATGTTCGATCGTTGTTCCAGCAAAGTTGGAATCGCCCACTGCATCGGCGCATTCATGGACAGGTACGTGTCGGCGATGACCTCCAGCCGTTCCATCGCCTCGCGCACTTCGCTCCCCGGGCCGCTGGTCACCACCCACGCGACCTTCATCTGGGGCAGCGCTGAAATTTTCGAGAGTCCGCTCAGCGTGAACGTCAACACATCGTGATTCGACGCAAAGCTCGCGTGCTCGCACCCATCGAGCACGTAATCCAGGAATACTTCATCCACAATCAGCGCCAAGCCGTGTGCCCGGCAAAAGTCATTCAGCGGCGCGAACTCCCCCGCCTGCACATACGATCCGGTCGGATTATTCGGATGCACCACCACCACTCCCCGCGTCCGTCCGGTCACCGCCTTTTCGAGCGAA
Organism: Candidatus Sulfotelmatobacter sp.; assembly: GCA_035945695.1. Taxonomy (GTDB): domain Bacteria; phylum Acidobacteriota; class Terriglobia; order Terriglobales; family Acidobacteriaceae; genus Sulfotelmatobacter. Next base: position 160,043 of record DASYZZ010000029.1, read on the forward strand.
TGAAAATCCATCTGCCATCCGTGGTCATAAATCAGCGGATAAGGCACCAGCTTCACATCCTGCAAATCCGCCAGGAACTCAAACAACGGATAGCTCGGCTTCGGCACCAGCAACTCATCCCCCGCATTGCACATCAACCGAAACACAAACGAATATCCTTCGCTAGTGCTGGTGGTAAGCACCACGCGGTCGGGATCAATCTCCGTAAAGTCGCCACCAACGCCCCGCTCCCCACGCCCCACGCGCTCGCGATAATAAGAAGCCACCGCCGCCCGCGCCGAAAGCAATCCCTTCGCCTGCGGATCGTAATCCATCGCCCGTTCCGACCCGAGCGCCGCGAGAATTGCCGCGGAATCGTACTGCAGCCCAACCCGCGTAGGATTCGAAGCCGTCAAATCAAGCAACCGGACTCCAGCCGCGCGTGCCGCCTCGACCGCGTCGGTGTACCGGTTCCGCGCCAGCTTCCAATCAGTCCGCGCCGAAAACATGCCCAGAATTCTACGTGATGAACCCAAAAGGGTGCCCCACTTCTGGCCGGTTTTGCCAGAAGTGGGGATTTCCTCAAAAATGACTGGCGTCTCCAGTCCAAAAAGCAAAGGCGTCCAAGAAGGACGCCCAATAAATCACTCAATGACTCAATTTACTCAATCTCTCAATTTTCTTACTCTCCCCGCGGCACGGTTCCTTTCGCCATCACCGGAGCACTCTCGCCATTGCCCTCGGCCGCACTGCCACGTTGCAGGCTCGGCCAATCGCGAATCTCGACCGCCGGGCAGACCAAACCCTTGCCCGCCGGACGCAGCAATTGCCGCAGTGTCTGCACGCCGTAGAACAGTCCTTCGCCGGTTTTCGCTGCCACGATCAAATGCGACTTGTCCGAGAACAGCAGATAGCCATCCTCGCCCACATCCTGATCCGCTCTCAACCCGTTGCGCGCAAGGAAATGCCGCACCCGCGCATCCTGCAATCGCGCCAGCACGATCGCGCCGTCAGCCGCCTTGCCCGCGGCCTTCATGCCGAGGATGTTCAGTCTCAATCCGGACTGATCCTCCACCTGCTCGGCCAGTGTCTCAGCGGCAATCCGATCCTCTGACTGGTGCCCGAGCTGGACAAAAATCTTCGTCCTTGGACCCACATGAAATCCGCCATTTCGAAGCTGCACTTCCTTCGGAGCCGGCTCCAACGACAGCGGAGGACGCACACCCGTATCCAACGCCATCAACGCCGGACCGCAAAGCAACGCCGTTGCTACAATCCCCAACATTCGATTCTTCATTAATAACCCTAAGGTGAAAAAACTGGCTTCTATTGTACGCGTGATCTCTTCTCCGCGTTAGCGGAAACGTACTTCTCCTTGTTCAAACCAGGTACCGCCCCAAACTCTTCTGTATTTTGTCAAAATCAACCCAAACGTTATCAACAACATGTCGCGAAAATGTAAAGATTTGTTCCTTCGTGAAACTTCGTGCCCTTGGTGGTTAATTTTGTTGCGTGAACGCCTCCTTATTAACAACGTAAGGCATCTTCGTGACATCGCCACCATAATTCCCTTCCAGCACGTCGATTAACCCCTGCGCGCACCGCCCGGCCATTCCCTTCTCCGGATCAGTGGACAGCCGCGTGATCCTCGCCGCGCTCGCGAAATGCGGCATCAGCCGGCAGCGGTCCTCAATCGCCGGATCTCGCAGCGGAGAATCCACCGGCAGCGGCTCCTTCTCGTACACATCGAGCGCCGCTCCCGCAATCCAGTTCTCTCGCAGGGCCTTCGCCAGCGCCGCTTCATCCACCACCGGGCCTCGCGACGTATTCACCAGGTATGCGCTCGGCTTCATCAACTTCAGTGTCTTCTCGTTGAACAGATGATAGGTCGGCGTCGAGCTCTCGCCCGCGCGCAATAAAGGCACGTGCACGCTCACAAAGTCGGCATCGCGCAGCGCATCGTCGAGCGGGACATACTTGATCCACGCACGCTCCTTCGTCATCCCGCGCGCGTGCCGCAGATCGTTCACTTCCTGGATCGCCTTCACGAAAGCATGATTCTGATACGCCGGGTCGTAGCACAGCACATTCATATCGAACCCGGAGCACTTCTTGATCAATGCCAGCCCGATTCTCCCCGTACCGATCACGGCGACGGTTTTCCCTGTCACCTCGTCTCCCAGAAACGGCAGGTACGGATGCCAGAATCCCCACTTGTTCTCGCGCGTCAGGTGCTCGGCCGTCCACATTTTGCGTGCCAGCGTCCCCATCATGAAGAACGCAAACTCCGCCGTCGCCTCGGTCAGCACATCCGCGGTATGAGTAAACGGAACCTGGTGTCGGTTCGCGTCGGCGCGATTGATGTTGTCAAACCCCACCGCAATCTGCGCCACGACCTTCAACGATCCGTTGCCCGCTTCGAAAATCTCCGCGTCGATCGGATCGCGCAGTGTCGTGATCAATCCATCCACGCCCGTCTTCACCTTTTCGATGATCAGGCTCTTTGGCGGAGCCTCTGGTTTCGGATACACCTCCACGTCGTATCCGCGCTTTCGCAGAACGTCGATGGCTTCTCCAATGTCGCAGGTCGAAAACACGCGAAATTTCTTGTTCATAATTTTCGGGAAGAATTTTAAGACGATCGTCCGAGACTGGCGCGGACGCCTGCGCCCACAGTGCGCATCGCTGAAATTATCGCACGGCGGGAGCCGCGCGCACGTCGCGAGTGCATCGGCGCTCGGTTAATTCCTGGTGGGGATCTGCGGAGTGCCCTGCCGCCTCCGGCGTTCTTGCTCCTCTGCAACCAATTGATCGAGTTCCTTCGCCAGGTCGCCCAACTTCTCCGGATCCTGCTCGCGCACGATCTTCTCACACAGCTGCTTGATGCGGTCACACCATGTGTCGCTCATTAAAGTATCCGTCAGCAAGGTCGGGAAATCGCCGGTCTCCTACGCCGCCTTTGGATTGTTCTCTTGCCCGGTGCAATCGCACGTCGTTAAGGGAATTGTCCAAGTCAAATCTGTTCCGCTCAACGAGAATGTCGCTGCCACACCTTTCGTCTGGTCTCCACACTCCGGACACACTTTTGTTTCTGATCTTTGTTTTGCGGCAGCATCAAAAAACTCGCGGATCGATTGACGAACCTCTTGCTGTCTCTCTGAAAAAGCATTCATAACTTCCCCCTCTGTGGCTCAGGATCATATCCTGCTTTGCGGCAGGTTCTGGGACCTTAGATACCTGAATCGTATCCGCCGCAACCCATCCTGTCTGCTCTCAACAGAGCATACATATGTTCTGCAACCGACACTCATCACCGGGACATGCACCCGGCATACCTCCGCCGGGGCCAGCATTTTGCCTATATTAGATTCGATTTTCAAGGTCAATCCTCCAGTCAATTAGCATGCGAAGCAACCTTAACTGCGAGAACGCAACCCCGTTCCCGTCAACTTCTGTAGGGCTGCTTACGAAACTTCGACTCGTCCATAACATCTGCGTTATAATCTGTTGGTGTAACGACTCACACATCCGGCCGCTCTGCCCCGGTCTCTTGTGCAGTCCATCTCTCGCAAGGGGCCCGATTGTGAATAAACTTCTTTCGTCCCCCACCTGCTGGATCTGCGGCAGGCCGATCCCAACGTCATCCGAGGCAACCCGCGCGCACGGAGCACCCGTCTATTCGGCCTGCGACGCCTTGCGAATCGCTCTTGCTCAAAGCACCCCCGCTATGCCGCCCCGTGCTGCCCCTGACGTGCGGCCTTGAGATCAGGACCCAGTTCCGAATCTCCCGCTCGAAAGACCTCGCCTATGAATCATTCCTTCTCCCCGACTCGCATCAAACGCGAAAACGGCCACGAACGAAAAATTGCAAACCTGATCCTCCAGAACATCGGACAAGGAGAATGTGACGTCCTCATTCCTATGCTCGAGCTCGTCCGCCTGAGCCTTCACCAGATCATCGTTGACGCTGGAGAGCCCATTCGCTCGGTTTATTTCCCGAATGACGGCATGGCCTCCGTCCTCGCGGTGCAACCCGATGGAAAAATGGTGGAAGTCGGACTTATCGGCAAGGAAGGATTCGTCGGCATTCCCGTCGTTTTCGGATTTCGAACTAACGCGACGCGAGTCGTGACCCAGGGAAACTCCACCGCCTACCGCGTTCCCGTCGACGTTCTCCGCCGCGTTTTTCCGCAGTGTCCTGGGCTTAAGCTCGAGATGCAGCGCTTTGCAGCCTATCTCGGATTTCAGGCTACCCAGATCGCCGCCTGCAATCGGCTTCATGGAGTCGAAGAGCGCCTCGCCCGCTGGCTTCTGATGAGTCACGACCGCATCGGCGACAACACGATGCCGCTCACGCAGGAGTTCCTCGCGCAAATGCTCGGGGCACGCCGCACGACTGTGAGCCTTGCGGCCAGCATCCTGCAAAAAGCCGGTATGATTACCTACACCCGAGGCTACGTCACCATCTCCGATCTCGCCAAGCTCAAGCAGACCGCCTGCGATTGTTACAACGCCATTCAATCGCAAACGGAGACCTGGAAAAACGAAGCGAGCTGAGCAAAACTGCCGGTTGGCCTCCCCGGCATTTGCATCAGTGCGCAAAGAAACCTGGGGGGTGCCACTTCTCGCCCGGCTTTGCCAGAAGTGGGGATTTTTCGAGAAAACTTTATTGGATTCCCTGGGGAATCCGTGGCCCTTTCCGCGGTTCTACGGCATGTACATCCACACATCGTTCAGATTCCCGTTCGCTCCCGGCACCTGCCCGTATCCACCGAACAGCCAGAAATTCTCGTTCGCATCAACCCATCCGTTCAGGAAGAACCGGCTGCCCGGAGTGTTGCCCGGCGCGAGAGTTCCTTCGATGCCGTAGGTCGAGTTCTGGCCTGCGATGTTCGCGCCGCTCACCCAGGTCCACTGCCCGCCGCTGTATTCCCATAAATCATTCAGAAATCCTGCACTGCCTGACGCGTAGTATCCCGTTCCGCCAAACAGCCATAGGTTTCCGGACGCATCCACCCACGAAACGCCCGACCACCGCGCTCCTGGAATGTTGTTGGCAGCTGCCGTGCCCTTTGTTCCGTAGACGCCCGGTTGACTCACAACGTTCGATCCCCCCACCCAGGTCCATTGCCCGCCGCTGTATTTCCACAAGTCGTTCAGATATCCGCTGGTTCCGGTGGAGTCGTATCCCAGTCCTCCAAACAGCCACAGGTTGCCGGACGAATCCACCCAATTGTAAGCAGCCTCGCGCGCGCCCGGGGTGTTCGTAGCCGCTGCCACACCCTTCGTTCCGTACACACCCTTCTGCCCCTGAGCCGTCGCTCCGCCCATCCACGTCCATACGCCGCCGCTGTATTTCCACAAGTCGTTCAGCGAACCGTTGGCCGGATTCGTTGCGTCATATCCCAGTCCCCCGAACACCCAAATGTCGCCGGACGAATCTTTCCACATCGCCATCGAGCATCGTCCGCCGGGCTCGTTGCTCGCATCCGCCACGCCCAGCGTTCCGTAGTGACCATTCTGTTTCCCGACGCTTGATCCGCCAACCCATGTCCACTCGCCTCCGCTGTACTTCCACAGATCATTCATCGGAGACTCGTTCCCAACCGAGTCGAATCCATTTCCTCCAAACAGCCACAAATTCCCCGATGCATCCGTCCAGCTCGCAGATTGAAATCGTGCGCCCGGAATTCCATACGTCGTCGCAACCCCCAGCGACCCATAATTTCCGCTCTGTCCCGTGAGCGTCGGACCGCCCATCCAGGTCCATTGCCCCGCGCTGAATTCCCACAGATCGCTCATCGGCATCAGATTGTTGTTCGAATCGTAGCCGTATCCACCAAACATCCAAAGATTCCCCGTACTGTCGGTCCAGGTCGCAGGAAACTGTCGCCCGCCGGGAGTATTTGTCGCCGCTCCCGTCCCTAGCGTCCCGTACGCTCCGATCTGATTCACGCTCTGCGCTCCCGTCATCCACGCCCACTCGTTGTGCCCACACTCGACTTTTATGTTCGAGACATTTGCGGTCGCGGTGCCCGTGCCGTTGGCAACACTGCACTGCTGCGCCGGACTCGCGGGCTGCGTCATCACGGTGACGCTGTACGCGCCGCCGCTCGTGATTTTCGTCGCAAATGCGAAATTCCCATTGGCAGTAACCGTCAGATTGTCGGCGCCATTATCCTGGAGCGCGACTCCACCGCTACCCGCGGCCAGATCAACCACTGTTCCCGAAATCGTGTATTGCGCCGGTGGCGGAGGCGTGTGATTGTTCGAAGCGCAACCGGCAAGAAACAGAAGCAGAGAAACTGCAAGAACAGAGAGGGACCAACCTTTCATAACTCGACCTCACGAATAAACGCCCGCAGAATCGGGACGCACGCTCCAACGCCGAATTAGAACACCTTAATTCGTCCCACGCGGCTTACGGAGGTAACCTCCGCATCCGCAGAGACACGAGCTCCGAGATACGAATCCGGGGTGCAGAAAATAGGCAGGATAAAAGGAAAGGAAGTTGAAAAGCTCACTCTAAACGCCGCGCCCAGGCGACGTTTAGAGTGAGCGACAAAGCCGCGCAGCGGCAGGATCCTAAACAATAAGCGAAAAAATACGGGTGCCCTACTTCTGGCCGGTTTTGGCAGCAGCGGGGATCTTCTAGAGCGAACCGCGCGATCTTTCCTAGGCTGTTTTCCTCAATCGCTCGGCGAGTGTCGCGCCTTCGGCGAATGCCGCTGCCCCCGCTTCGGCGACGCTCTGATCCTGCTTGTTGTCCCCGCCGCTGACACCAATCGCGCCGACAACTTTTCCATTCTGTTTCAGCGGAATTCCACCGGCGAAGATCATCACTCGCCCGTGATTCGAAACGTGAATTCCGAAAAACGGTCCTCCGGACTGCGAGTTCTCCGCCAGCTCTTTCGTCGAAATATCAAAGGCGCGCGCCGTGAACGCCTTGTTGATGGCAATATCGACGCTCCCCAACCACGCGCCATCCATGCGCACGAGCGCCTTCAGGTTTGCGCCTTCGTCGGCGATCGCGATATTCATCGGCTGTCCAATATCTTCGGCTTTTCGCTCTGCGGCGGCAATCACGCGGCGCGCATCTTCCAGTGTGATCATGATCAACTCTCCTTGAAAACAAAATTTTTCGGTGGATGAATACGTGAAATGAAAACGAAAGCGAGCCTTTAACTTGGACTCGTGTATGCCGAGGATGGTTGTCGTGAAATTAGTTAACCGGCGTTGTCACAGCCGCCAGCAATCGATCCCCATCAAAAGCAAAAAACTGAGTACTGAGTACCGAGTACTGATCTAATCCCAAGCCGCTTTTGACGTCGGGAGCGTTGATTTCCTCACGTCGTGACGATCTTCTCCGCCCAACTCCTCACGAACGTTCCAAGCCGCGCGAGCCCCGCAGAGAACTCCTCCCCCGCCGCTGCAAAGCCTAACCGAAAATGCTCCGGCGCATCGAAGCAGTCGCCGGGGGCGAGCAGGATTCCGCGCTCGGCCGCCGCCCGGCAGAATGGACGCGCATCCTCCCCGCTCACCAGCCACGGAAACGCCGTCATCCCGCCCTGCGGCGGAATCCATCCCAGCACCTCGCGATGCTCCGCCATGAATCCCTCAAGCAGCTTCAGATTGCGGCTCGCGACTTCCTGCGTCCTGCCGAGCACCACGTCCCGCCGACGAATCGCAATCTCCGAGAGAATCTCTCCCGTTGTCGTATTCGTGATGGTGAAGTACGCCCGCGCCGTCCAGTACTGTTTACGCCGCTCGGCGTCGTGCTCGACGATCCATCCCGTCCGCACGCCCGGCAACGAGAACGCCTTCGACAAGTCTCCGATCACCGTCGCCTGCGGCAGCCGCGCCGCCGACTGCACTTCCCTTCCGTGATAGATCGGATGGTAGACCTCGTCGCACACCAGCTGAATTCCGCGCCCGGCGGCGAAGTCGTGCAGCGATTCCATCTCCTCATCGCCGATCGTCGCGCCCGTCGGATGATGCGGGCTGTTCACCAGGATCATCTTCGTCTTCGTATCAGCCAGCCGCTTGATCTCGTCCACGTCGATGCGGAATCCATTGTCGCGCCGCACGCCATAAAACCGCGTCTCGATCCCCAGCGATTCCGGGATCGCCGAGAACGTCGCGAAGCCGGGGCGCGGCAGGATCACGTTCGCGCCCGCCTCGGCGGCGGTCCACATCACGACCAGCAGCGCCTCGGCCGCGCCTGTCACAACCTGCACCTCCTCGACCGGCACGCGCTGCATTTCGGCGATCGCCTCTCGCAGCCCATCCGCTCCGGCAACGCGGCTGTAGACCAGCGTGTGGTCGACAAAGCGCGCACGCGTCTCCTCGTCCGCGAGCGCAAGGACATCCTTCACCCTCCACTTCGGCCCGGTGCTCGCCGCCAAATCGAATTCCACATTGTGTTCGTACTGATCGAGCCAGTCATCCAGCAGAAACGGCTTCAGCCGCATGCAGCACCTCGAATAAATCGTTGTTTGAATATGGATTCGCCGACCCACCGCGGGGATTATTTTAAAATGATGCTCAGCGGGTGCCCCATTTCTGGCCTCTTTTGCCAGAAGTGGGGATTTTCCTCGCTGTGCGCCCCGGCCCGCACTCTCGACTTGCGCTTTTAAATTCTCCTTCGGATTGCATCGACCGGTCTTGCTAACAAACAAAGGTAGAATCCGTCTGTTTCGTGAACACTCTCGATTCCAGCCCCATGGAGGCCTACTGATGAAGCATCGCCTTGCCCTCACTGTGTCTTTTCTCGCCCTGCTCTTGTCCGTCCCCGGCTATGCGCAAACCCAAAAGACGCCGGCCACGCTGCGTAGCATTCTGTTGCGCGAGCTGCGCACGACCCATAACCAGGAGAACTGGTTCGCGCCCATCAGCGTCGCCGTCGACGGACTCAGCGCCCAACAAGCCGCCTGGCAGCCGCCCAACGGAGGCCACACCGCCGGACAGCTTACCTACCATCTTCTTTACTGGAACCGCCGCAACCTGGAGAAGCTCAAAGGCGAGCCGCAGGATAAATACAGCGGCAACAATGACGACACCTTCGTCAACGTCAGCGCCGCGCATTGGCCCGACACCGTCAAGCAGCTCGATCAGGTCATGACCGATCTCGAGAATCTGGTCTCGACGGCGGACGCGAAGAAACTCGCCGAATGGGCGCCCACCATCTCCGACATCTGCACCCACAACGCCTACCACACTGGACAAATCGTCTACATCCGCAAACTGCAGGGCTCTTGGAATCCCGAGAAAGGCGTGAAATAGCGGAAGCCGTCACAGTGGTGGGTGGCTCGGCTTTTATTTTTTCTTTCCCATTTCGAGACTGTGGGTGCCCCGGCGGGTGGCCCATTCAAGCCCGACTTTGGCTTGAGTGGGCCCGCGCCAAGCCCGATCCCATTTTGAAACGCAGTGACGCACTTCAGGCTCTTTTGCCTTGAGTGCGGAATTTCCGGAAGCTACGCTGATCTCATGCCATGGGGCTTGAAGCGTTATCACCACACCGGACAGAGCCACTTCGTGACGTTCTGTTGCTATCACCGCCGTCCCCAGTTCACGACCGACGACAGCCGCCGACTCTTCGAGAACGCCCTTGAGCGTGTGCGCCGCAGTTTCCGCCTTCGCGTCTATGGATACGTCGTGATGCCGGAGCACATTCACCTTCTCGTCAGCGAGCCCGAACGAAACACATTAGCGGACGCTCTCAAGTCGCTGAAGCAAGGCGTGGCGCGGCGTCTCGTCGGAGACGGCGAACATTTCTGGCAAAAGCGCTATTACGACTTCAACGTCCGCAATCACGAACAGTTCGTCGAGAAGCTGCACTACATTCATGCGAACCCCGTCAAGCGGGGATTATGCGAGCTCGCCGAAGACTGGCCGTGGAGCAGCTTTCTCCATCACGCCACCGGCTGCGATGGGAAAGTCGAGATCGAGTCCGAATGGACTGCCCGCAAACGCGAGCGAGCAGCAGGAAAACTTCCTCCGGCCGTTGCACTGCTTGCCTGCTTCGCTCAGCCATACTCCTCGTACTTATCCCGAAAGTGTCGCTCTCCGTAGGTGGCGTAACATTTTCGGGCATACATCCAACTTCGGCACAGACTTGGCAACCGCGTGTCGTTCGCGAATTTCAGGACCTTGTACCAGGAGCCAGAGATTATTCTTTTTCGGCTCAGGACATTCGCGTTTCTGATGCCGAGACTTTGTGCGAGCCTGACTCGGAGGGAATAGGCTCTCTCAATGGCGCCCGCCAGCCAGCCGTCGAGTTGGGTCAACTGGTGATCGCAATCGACGAGCGGGTAACTGCTCATCACCGAGATTGGATCTCTGGTTGGCGAGTTTGCGATTCCGTTCCCAATTTCGTCCTCGGTAAGTCTTCCATATATCTTTCTCCGAAGCTCATTGACACATTTGACCAGATCCCAATCTGCGTCTACCGCCACCCGTGACGGCTGAAGGCGGCCTTTCTTGGGGTAGAAAAGCAGGTGTCTGTAAATAATCGTTGATAGGCCCTTCTTGAGTCGCTCAATTCGCTTTTCAGAAAGCCTAACATCGGTCGCTCCGATCTCGTGACCAAGGAACGAAAATGATCGCTTGCTTCTTATCTCACTTTGGGGTGCAGGTGTAATCAGCGATATGCCACCGGGCTTACTGAAGTTAATTGGGACGCCCGATTCTCTACTGAAATCAAGCACTAAATTGGCAGCCTTGCAGGCTAGCTCGTAGCTATCACAGACAACTGCAAGGTCATCGGCGAAGCGAGCGAACCTGACCCCAAGATTCTCCAAACCTTTGTCGAGTTCATAACAAACCGCGTTCGCCAGAAAGAGAGAAAGTGTGCTCCCCTGTGGTATCCCCTTACTTCGCTGAACGAATTTTCCAGCAGAATAGTTAGAATGACCCTCGGCGTAGCTCGACTTTAGCATCCTCTCGATAAGAAACATCTCCGACTTGGTTACATTGAAGTTTTTATGAAGTACTGAGCTCAGGTACTTATGATCGATTTCGTCAAAGAAGCTCTTGAAATCGTATTCGACTATGAAGAAGCGATATCGATGCTTCGCCGCCGTCGAGAGATGCCTGACCGCCATTATGCCGTTTTTGTCGGGCCTAAATGCGAAGGCGTAGTCACTAATGCGATCGAGGTTTTTCTGCATAAGACTCTGGTACAGCCACGATGCGATCGCGCTATCGACGACGGTAAAGAGAGCGATTGTCCTCTTGCCTCCCCCAACCTTAGGAATGTCAACATGTAGCGCTGGCCTGGGCTGGTACGTTTCCTGCACTATGGCCTGCGAAATAGAGTGTGCTAATACCTTGGCTTTTGACCGGACGTAAAAGGGGTTGAACTGTCTTTCCAGTTCCCAAAGCTTGGGCTTAATTCTTGCCGGTGGAGATTTTAACCCTGTTCTCTTCTCAAACAGATCTCGGCTCTTGATCTTTTGGAACGCCCGATAGTTGTGTTTTGCGACCGACCGCTTCGCCTGAATTGAGAAAACCTTTTCCAGTTCGGCCTTCATCGAAGAGATAACGTAGGGTAGAGCTCGCAGAGAAGGACTTCGTTGCCAAGTTACATACCCGAGCGACTGCGTGGCAAACTCTAGCAGCCGGTCGGCATCGGGCACTCCGGGTCACTACATTCGCGAGCTCCCCCTTACTTAACCCCCTATAGGGTATGCGTGAAGCATACTCCTGCAGACCCAAGATAAGCATAGAAAACTTCTGTTGGTTACTAAATCGCGCTTGAGGGCTCTAGTTGAATCGGACGGGTGGCCCGTCCTTCGGATTTATTCTCCCGCAGAGGAACTCTGGGTGCTCCGCTCCTGCGGTTGGCGAGGGCGGGTACGATGCTGCCTTTGCCGTGAGATCTTGGCGCGGTCAAAGCCGGCGCGCCATGCGGCATCGCGCCCAGCCTTCGCAACGAACGCGAAGCGTGGGGCACCCACCTGCTTAGACCGATTTTTCCTTGTTCGATCAGTATAAGGAAGTGTACGGCGCAGAAGGGAGTTACAATACCGGCGCGGCCGGAGGGCCTGAGCCAAGGAAGGTCGGAGTTCATGCTCTTCGAGGAGGGACACCGGTGGCAATATTGAGTAATGGCTGGTTCGTCGGTCTCGGAACGAGTCTTATAGCTGGCATACTCATCTCCCTTGTTTCCTACTTATTCATTTCAAAACGCAAAAGGCGCGAATACATCCAAAACGTGAGTATGGCAAACCGTGAAATCATTTATGCCATCCGGCCTGGAATCGCGGAAGGCAATGTCCCAACTTTGGACGTCCTGGAAGCCCTCGCGGCTGCGACAGCACGGAGTTACGGCCTTAGAAGGAACGAACTCTTCTCCACCAAAGAAGTCGGCGAAGAATTAATCAAGGAGGTCATGGACTCCAGTTTCCTTTCGTCCACGCAGAAAGCGCAATACTGCGCACAACTCGCGCCATTGCAGAACGTGAGGTCCCAAGGTAATGACAAAAGCACCGACGCACTGCGGGACCGACGAGGCGACCGTCAACGGAAAGAGAGCCTCTTCACGAGCGCTCTCCTAGGTATTGTGTCAACGCTTCTGGCCCTCATCTACAGCTTCTCGCAGTTTTCGAACAGCGTCTCTAAATTTCTTGGCAGTCCTATGATGGTACGTCTTGGCGACATCTTCGGATACACAGCCGCAATCGCACTGGCACTAAGCATACTGCAGCGTCTTCTCAAGGATGTTTTTAAACGGAACGAAAAACTAATGTGGAAGACCCCGGACAGAGACACCTACAAGGAACTCCTTCAAAAGCAGTTAGAGGAAACCAAGGTCAACAACAAATCGCAGTAGGGTCTTCTATGGGGAAAGTCCAGATAGAGCCTTCCGAACTAAAATCAATTTGGCAGTCGTTGTGCGCCGTTGTCATTCACTCCGGGAGGGGATCATGCCATTCATTCGTAATTGCCAGTCGTGCGGGAAGGCGAACCGGGTTCCGGCGGCGCATCTCTCTGACACCGGACGCTGCGGGGCGTGCAAGGCGGCGCTTCCTCCGGTCGCCGAGCCCATCGAGGTCAACGAGGACGAATTCCAGCAGGTGATTCGCGACAGCAAGGTTCCCGTCCTGGTGGATTTCTGGGCCGCATGGTGCGGACCGTGCCGCATGGCCGCTCCTCACGTCGCCCAGACCGCGCGCGATCTCGCCGGACGCGCCGTCGTCCTCAAGGTCGATACCGAAAAATTTCCCCAACTCGCCGCGCAGTATAACGTCCGCGGGATTCCGAACTTCGCCGTCTTCTCCCACGGACGCCTCGCCTTCCAGCAAGCCGGCCTGGTCGACGCCGCCACGATGGAACAGTGGCTGACGAAAGCGGCCTAAGCGGGCAGTGAGCTATGAGCTATGAGCAACGAGTATTGAGCAATGAGCGATGAGTGGCAGCCAGGACGAAATTCTCATCATAGAGTTCTCGGGAAGGGCCCGGCTTCGAGCCGGGCCGCCAAAGCTTCGCGAGAGATCGGGGGCTTCAGCCCCTGAGGGTCGCGTGTTTAGCTCATCGCTCATAGCTCATCGCTCACTGCTCACAGCCAAAAGCTTCTTGAGTGCGGGGATCATTCGGACGATAATGAAACTGACCTTGACGGGGTGCACGAGCACCTGAGCGGCCCGATCCTTTCGGGCCGTTTCTCTTTCCGCACAACGAGCAGTGAGCGATGAGCAATGAGCTTTGAGCAGAAGAACCGTCACTAATCCTTCTGAGTTCTATGCTCACCGCTCTCAGCTCATCGCTCGCAAACAAAAATCCCCACTTCTGGCAAACTCAGCCAGAAATGGGGCACCCCGTCGTTGGAACCATCTTGTTGTAGCTAGGAGCTAGAAGCTAGTGTAGTGCGTCACAAGTAGCAACCTTTATCCATCCGCCAGCGTCTTATGATAGAGGAGCGCTTGCGGATGCGAATTGCCCCAGCCATTACGTTGAGTCCGGAGCAACGG
>DASYZZ010000030.1:0-496222 GCA_035945695.1 Candidatus Sulfotelmatobacter sp.
GGCTGGTCAGTTTTATGCAGTATGATCTGGGTTACTTCGATCTGGAGACCCGAGTCTTGGAACCACTCGAAAACCCGTTCGGCCCAAAAGTGTTACCCATGTGACCGGTACATTCTGTAACCCATGTCTCCGGGCTGGACAAAGAGGGGGATGGTAGGCCCGAATGGATTCGAACCATCGACCTCTTCCGTGTCAAGGAAGCGCTCTAGACCAACTGAGCTACGGGCCTACAAACTCGCAGTTCATCAATTCTAACGGGCAATGTGCGATTCCGGCAAACGCCTTGGTCGGGTTCTCTGGTCGACCAAGATGAATCAGATTGGCGCCGGCGACAGTGCCCTTGCTGCCCTCCGTTGTAGATCCGGAGCTTTGATTCTTTCACAGATTCCCACGAATTCGGGACGCGCTCCGGACCATTGCAGAGCATCCACTGTCTGAAAGACCGGCACATCCAACCGAAGCGTCGCGAGCGCACGAAATAACAGCGCCTGATCCCATTCCGCGAAGAGTGTTTCCGCCAATCCGCGCGCTCGCCGCAGCGATGCCGGCCACGAACGCCAATCTTTGGGAATCCCCTCAAGATGCCGGTACTGAGACAGCACCACCGATGCGCCCTTCTCGCCCCATCCTGCGATGCCGGGATATCCGTCGGCGCTGTCGCCGACCAGCGCGAGATAATCCGGGATCGACTCCGGTCTGACGCCAAATTTCGCTTCGACTCCGGCCTCGTCGCGTACGATCTCGCGACGACGATCGAGTTGCACAATGCGCGTGCCCTGCACACTCTGAGCCAAATCTTTGTCCGGTGTGCAAATGAACACTCGCTCCACGCGCGGATCCGCTGCAGTCTTGGCCGCCGCAGACGCCAGCGCGTCATCCGCTTCGAAATACGTCATTGGCCAGACAACGATCCCCAGCGCCTGCAAGGCTTCTTCGAGGATCGGAAACTGTGAGAGCAGTTCGGGAGGAACGCCTTCACTCGTTTTGTACCCCGGGTAAAGCTCATTGCGGAAGGATTCAACGACGTGATCGGTGGCGACTCCGACGTGAGTTGCGCCCTGCTCGATCATCGAGAGGACCGACGCCACAACGCCCCGCACCGCGCCGATTTCCTGGCCGGATGCATCTTGGCTCGGCGGTACGGCAAAGAAATGCCGGAACAATTCGAAGGTTCCGTCGACAAGATGAACATTCATACGCTTTGGCTGCGATCCATTGCCATGAATAAGTTATTGAGCGATTCGGCCAGCGTGGGATGCGCGTACGTCGCATCGCGCAGTGCCGTGTATGGCAACTTTCCCATCATAGCTGTCTCCAGCACGGCCATGACCTCTCCGCCTTCGACACCGAGCACGGCCGCACCTAGAATCTGCTTGCTATCAGCGTCGACCACCACCTTCATGAAGCCGCGTGTTTCGTCAACTTCCAGCGCCCGCGCAACCGACGTCATCGGCAGTTTCGCCACGCGGATCTTGCGGCCCTCGGCGCGTGCTTCTGTTTCGCTCAGCCCAACGCGCCCCAGCTGTGGATCAAGGAAAACACAGTATGGAACCTGCCGCCCTTTCGTCGATGCTGGCTTTCCGTCGAGCAGATTCGATTTCAGGATCCGATAGTCATCGTAAGAAATATGCGTGAACGCCGGGCCGCCCTTGATATCCCCGAGAGCGTAGATACCCTCGACGTTCGTCTCGAGGCGATCACTGACTTCGATGTATCCTTTGGCGTCAGTCTTGACGCCGCTGGCAGATAAGTTGAGAGTGTCCGAATTGGGCACGCGCCCGGCTGCGACCAGCAGATGCGATCCGGTCAGCGTCTGGGCGTTTCCATCGGCAGCCACCTGCAGACTGAACTTTCCACCCGCATAAGCCACGCGATTCACACTAGCGGTCAACATCACGTCAACGCCATCTTCACCCAGGATCTTCGCAATCTCATCTGCAACATCTTTGTCTTCCCTGGTCAGCAGCTGTTCTGCGCGTTGAACAATCGTGACCCGGCTTCCGAAGCGCCGAAATAGTTGGCCGAACTCCAGCCCGATGTATCCCCCGCCAAGAATCAATAAATGCTCGGGCACGGAACCGAGTTCCATGATCGAAACATTATCGAGAAATGGAACGCGATCAAGCCCGTCCAGTTTCGGCCGCGATGCTCGCGTCCCGGCATTGATGAAGATTTGCGAAGCAGTGAGACTGCGCTCGCTGCCGTCGTGGAGGCGAACCGCCACCAACTTCGGCCGCGTGAATCGCGCTTCCCCAAAGATCAGATCAAGATTCGCTGTTTTTTCCAGGCCTGTCTGACTGCTGGTACGGAATTTGTCCACAATCTTGCGCTTGCGCTGGCGAACCTTTTCGAGATCGACACGGATCGCTCCAGTGTGCACGCCATAATCCGCCCCGCGCCGCGCAAGGTAAGCGACGCGACCGCTGGCGATCATCGTCTTCGTCGGAGTGCACCCTTCGTTGATGCAGGTGCCGCCGACGTGCTTGCGTTCGATAATCGCGGTCCGCTTGCCTGCCGCCGCAAATGCCTCCGCCAGCGGACTTCCGCCTTGTCCTGAGCCGATGACAATCGCGTCGTATTGCTGCGCGTTTTTCATTTGAAAAATCCTGCAACTCATCGAGAGCCAAAAAACAACCCGAGCCCAATCGCAACCAGATCTTCGGGAATTGCGATCACGAAGTCAGGAACGCGCAAAATCCGGACCAGCCCAACCCGCGCGTTGTAGCCTCCAAAAGCACCGACGATCGCTCCGATTGCCCCGCAGAGCGCTCCTACCCATAACGTGGCGAAGCTTGCTACTGCGATGCATGCTCCAGTAAGAGCGCCCGTGGTGATTCGTGCGGACAATCCAACTGCACCCGTCCTCGCCGGCGTGTTCGGCAATTTGTCCAATACCAGTTCGATCACGGCGAGAATACTGAACACAATTGCGGCCCACTTCGAACCCATGAACGCTACCGGAGAAACCTTCAGCAAGATCCAGCGAAGGTATGCCGACCACGCCACGATCGCCGGTGCCGTAAACGATCGCAGCCCAGCAACGAAGCCAATCCCAAACGCGAACCAGATAGCGAAGCTGGAATTCATACGGAGCCTTTGACGCGCACTGATCCAATAGAGATGTGCTTAATTCGCGTTTTCAGAGATTGGAAGCACAACCTGAAAAACCGTGTCCCCAGGCTTGGAATGAACCTGAATGCTTCCTCGATGTTTCCTTACGATCCGCTGCACCGTGTCGAGCCCCAGGCCGGTTCCTTCGCCGACGCCTTTGGTCGTGAAGAACGGCTCGAAAATGTGCGGCTCGACTTCCTGAGAAATTCCCGGCCCATTGTCGCCAATCTCTACGACCGCGCAAGCATCGTCCACGTACGCGCGCACGCGCAGTTTTCCGTTGCCGCCCATGGCATCAATCGCGTTGTCGATCAGGTTCGTCCACACCTGGTTCAATTCGCTGCCAAACGAATTCACAACAACAGGTGCTTGCGGATAGTCCCGCTTTACCTCGACACCCTTCTTCAACTTGTGATTGAGAATCGTCAGGGTCGTCTCCAGAGTTCTCACGATGTCCACGTTCTGGGTCGGTGCCTGGTCCATGAACGTATATTCCTTGATGGCGCGAACCAGATCGGAAATGCGCGAGGCGCTGCTCTCGATTTCGTTGAGCAATCCGGAAATCTCGACTGACGTGGAAATTCTGACCAGCGCAGCGCGGGCCGTAACAGGTTCGAGGGTCTCAAAGAGCGTTTCGAGCGACTCCGGCTTGAAGTTTCGCCGCGCCAGATCGCCTGCAAGCTGCCAGAGATCGTTCTGCCCATGACTGCGCAGTAACGAATCGATTCGATCCTCGAGCGCACCAGCCGTCAGCGGATCCGGAGGCGGGCCATCAGCCTGCGTGATGGAAGCCTCCAACTTTTCGATTTCTGATCGTTGCGCCGCCGTGAGATCGCACCGGCCCAGCTCGTGACTGGCGTCGCGAACGCGCTTCAACATGTCGCGAAGCTGGCTGGTCGCGCGCTTTGCGGCAGATGCGGGATTGTTCAATTCATGCGCCAATCCAGCGGACAGCTTACCGAGCGCGGCAAGCCGGTCGCGCTGCTGCTCGAAGCGAGTGGCTTCCCGAATCCTGTCGGACATCATGCCGACCAGGCGCGTGGCTAGTTCGGGCATCTTCTGCACCAGCTCCTGAAACTTCGCCGCGGGAAAACGAAGCACACGTCCAGCGGTCACCGCACGGCCGTTCAAGGTGTACTTCTTCATTCTGGAGAAGGGCAGAACGCCCGTAACTTCGCCCGGTTCGAGATCAACTGTGAACGCCTGGCCACCGAGCTCTCCGCGCCATTGGAACTTACCTTCGAGCAGCACGAACATCGCTTCGGCGGTATCTCCCTGCCGCGCGTATACGTCGCCCGCTTTGAGTTCAATCTCTTTCGATTGGCTGAGGAACCAGGCGATTTGGTCGTCCGGCAGGCTTTCGAACGCGGAGGTCTTTCGCAAAAACTCAGATAGGTCGGACATTTAGACCTTGCTCAGGTACTGATGAATGAATTGCACGCCCACAGAACCCTCGCCCACTCCCGACGCAACGCGCTTTACCGATCCATGCCGCACATCTCCGACTGCAAAAACTCCTGGAACATTCGTCTCAAGCAGGAACGGATCCCGGTCGAGCGTCCATCCCTTCGGGCGTTTCCCGCCATGCATCAGATCAGGACCGGTAAGGACGAATCCCCGGTCATCGCGCTCAATAGCGTCGCCCATCCAATCCGTGCGCGGCAGGGCGCCGATGAAGATGAACATCGAGCTTGCAGGAACACGCTCGACTTTGTTGGTGTCGGTACAGAGAACAGAAATTTCTTCCAGATGAGTATCGCCGTGCACTTCGGCCACGCACGCGTGCGTCCACACCTGAATATTCGGAGTTTCTTTGATCTGATCGATAAGGTACCGTGACATCGTGCTCGAAAGGCCATCGCGTCGCACCAGGACCACGACGCGCTCGGCGTACTTCGAGAAATTCATAGCGGCCTGCCCCGCGGAATTCGCCCCGCCCACGACGTACACAATCTCGCCCTTGCAGGACAGAGCTTCGGTCGTACCGCCGCCGTAGTAGACGCCCGCGCCCTGAAGGCGGTCAATGCCTGGCGCATCCAGACGCCGCCACTGTACTCCCGTCGCAATCATCAGAGCATGGCAGGAAATCTCGTTGCCGTCGGCGAGCTTGATGATCCGGTACGATCCCTCAGTCCTCAGGCTCACGGCGGACTGCGGCGCAAGAATCTCCACGCCAAAGCGCCGCGCCTGCACGACCGCCCGACGAGCCAGGTCTCCTCCGCTGAGCCCGGTCGGAAACCCCAGATAATTCTCGATTCGCGAACTCATTCCTGCCTGACCGCCGGGAGCTTCGCGCTCCACGATAACGGTCCTCAATCCTTCCGAGGCCCCGTAAACCGCAGCCGCAAGCCCCGCCGGACCTCCACCTACAATCGCGAGATCAAAAAAGCTGGTATCCGCGCGAGTGCGCAAGCCAACCTTCTGAGCGACTTCTGTCGGCGCGCTGTTCAGCAACTTCGCTCCATCCGGGAACAGAACAACAGGCAGTTCGTTCGCGTCCGGCCCTAACGCATCGACCAATCGCTTCGTCTCCGGATCATTGGCCGAGGTCTCAACATCGACCCACTGATACGGCACGTGGCTGCGGGCCAGAAAATCGCGCAACTCATAACATCTCGGAGACCATCTTGTCCCGAGCACTCGAATTCCCTGGAACGGCGGACGGTACGACGCTTGCCAGTCGTCCAGTAAATCGTCAACTTGCGGATAAAGGTGTTCCGACGGGGGATCCCACGGCTTCATGAAGAAGTAATCGATATTTGCGTCATTGATGGCGCTGATCGCGGCATTCGTATCCGCATAAGCCGTGAGCAATGCCCGCTTCGCGCCGGGATAGAGTTGCCGCGCCGCCTGCAGGAAGCCGACGCCATCCATGTGCGGCATCCGCTGATCGGCAAGCAACAGCGCCACGCCGTCGCTGCGCAACTTGAGTTCCTTCAGAATGTCGAGCGCGCTACTGGGAGAGTCGCTGCTAATTACGCGGTAGTCCTTCCCGTACTGGGAGCGCAGGTCCCTCTCAATCGCGCGCAACACGTCGGCATCGTCGTCAACGGTCAGTAAGATAGGTTTCGCCATGATCGCGCTCCGAACAGGTAAGGCAGCGCCTGTGTACCACCCGCGGCCCGGGAATGAGGATACCGAGCAGAAATCTGCGGGAAGCCGACGCGATTACCCCAGGAATAAGTTTTTAGATACTCGGACAGGCGATGTGGTCGCGTCAAATTTCCGTGGAAAAATTCAAGCCTAGAGTTCTCCGGCTTCCACCTGGTCCACATAACACCACACCCACGATTCGCCCGGCTCAATCGAGCGGATCAGCGGATGGTGCTCTTTGTGGAAATGCTTGGTCGCATGTTTGTTCTTGGATGAGTCGCAGCAACCAACGTGCCCGCAAGTCAGGCACAACCGCAGATGGACCCATCGGTCGCCCATTTTCACACACTCTTCGCAGACGTGCGTCTTCGTATCTCGAATCTTTATCTGGTCCAGATGAGTACATTCGCTCGCCATAAGCTCCTCCCAAGGATATCAATCACGATTGCAAGTGACTTCCGTCACGTAACGAAGGGCCATAATCACAGAAAAACACGCTTTCTTTCACTCAAAATGATTCGCGGAGGTTTTTTCAGTCGTGCTTCGTCTTGATTATCTTTCTTGCGTGTTAACGATTGCGTCCACCATTTTAGTGGGACGGCGGTGTTGGGAAGGTTGGGCTTTAGCCGGAGTGAATAGCATCATCATCTGCGTGATTGGTGTGCGAACGGCGCAGTTTGGCTTCATTCCAGCCAACGCTTTTTGCGTGGTCGTCAGCGCCATCAACCTGCGGGCCTGGCGCAGATCAGGATCATACTGACGCATCCCACATTCCGGCGTATCTCACTCGGCGATCAGCAGGTTCTCGGCAAAGGGCCACTGCTCATCGATCCATTGCACTTCGCAGTGGAATCCCGCGTTCCGTGCAATCTCGAAAACTTCTTCTGCCGAATACTTGTGACTGCTCTCGGTCCAGATGGTTTCCCCTTCCTCAAACTCGATCACTATTTCTGACGATGGGATGCTCACCGTCTGCCGCCGCTTCGATTGCAGATGCATCTCCACGCTGCGGGCCTCTTCGTTGACCTTGGCAACATGCTGGAACTGGGTAAGATCGAAGTCTGCTCCGAGTTCGCGGTTTACCCGGCCCAGAAGATTCAGGTTGAAAGCGGCAGTCACTCCGAGCTCGTCGTCATAAGCCTGAATCAGCTGCGAGACAGGTTTTTCGAGATCAGTTCCCAGCAGAAGCGAATCGCCGTGGCGCAGAACAGCGCGCACCGACGACAGGAACTTAACTCCCGCCGCGCGATCGAAATTTCCGATCGTGCTTCCCAGAAAGAGCACGCACAAATGCTGACCGGGCTTGCGGTATGCGGCCACTTCGAGGAGACCGTCCAGATACTCGCGCTCGAAGCCAACAATACTGATCGAATCGATGTCGCTCAGTTCACGCTCGCACATCACCAGCGCCGAGTGCGAGATTTCGATCGGGTAATACGAAGTCCGTTGACGGCGGCAGAATGCTTCGAGCAGGTAGCGCGTTTTCTTTCCGCTGCCGCTGCCGAGTTCCGCCACGGCAACCGGTCCGGCCACGCGCTCCACTATCTCCGATGCATTACGCCGCAACAAACGTTCATCCGCCCGGGTCAGCCCATACTGCGGCAAGTGACTGATCACCTCAAACAGCGCCGATCCCACATCGTCGTATAGATATTTCGAAGGCAATTCTTTCTGATGTGGGTGCGTCAGCCCTTGCCTCACATCGGAAGCGAACTCGTACGACACACTCGCCGGTATCGCATGAACAAGCATCATCAAACTCCTCTTCTTTTCAGTCATTGACGCACCGGAAGCCCGCATAGACGTACTGGTAATGCGCCTGAAACCAGTTGCGGAATGTCGGGCGCAGCATGCACGCTGCCGTGCGCGCCGAGCCCCCTTTCATGACGAAGTGCTTGCCATCGAAAAAGTCGGCCGAGTATCCCCGATAAAAGGGAAACGGCTCAAACCCCGGAAAAGGGGCGAACACGCTGGAAGTCCACTCCCAGCCATTTCCGAGCATCCCCTCAACTCCGAATTCGCTGCGGCCTTGCGGATGAGCGTTCACTGGCGCTGGGTCCCAGCTTCCGAAATCAAAATTGCCTCGCTTCGAGTCAGGAGCCTCTTCGCCCCACGGATAACTCTTCCCGTTCCCGTGTGCCGCGCGCTGCCACTGCGGTTCGCTCGGGAGAGCCTTGCCCACCCAACGTGCATACGCCGCGGCCTCTGCGTGGCTGACGTACACCGGCCAGTCCATAGGAAGCGGAATCTCATCAAACATCGTTCTGTAAAGCCATGTGTCTGCAGACTTCTTCCAGAAGACGGGATGGTCGATGTCCTGCGCAGACTTCCACTTCCAGTCGTCCTCGCTCCAGAATTCGCGCGCGTCGTATCCACCAGCGCGCATGAATTCCAGAAACTGGCGGTTGCTGACCATGTATCGATCAATCTCGAACGCCTGCACATCGACGGAGTACGCTTCGAATTCGTTGTCCCAACCAAACGCACCACTGTGGCGCGAAAGACCGAGAGTCACCGCTCCAGCTGGAATCTGCAACATTTCGGGCATCACGGGATCGGAAGAGAAAAGGCGGCGACTGTGTTGTGGAACCTTGCGGTCGATGGGGAGCTGATGCAGCATGTACGCCAGCGTCTCGAGATGCATCAGTCTGTGCTCGATCGCGACGTTCAGTAGCGTCTCAAGCGGAAAGCCATCGCGCCTGAATTCGCCAGAGTCGGAAATCCCCGCGGGCCGGTCATCGATTGCGGCGCGAATGTCGTGCACGTAATCCTGGACCATACGGACGGAAGGCCAGTCGCGACGCTGGTCTGTCGGCAATCCTCCACCTACCGGATCGATCCCAAACGCAAACAGCCGGTCGAATTCCGGATGGAAGCTCTTGAGTCCGAGAACCTCGCGGAGCAGATTCCAGTCGAAGGACTCGAGGTGACCGACATAGAAAATGATCCGATGGCGTTCCGGGATCGGCCGGTCATAAATAGCGTCCTCTCGGACGATCTCGAACAGAGCATCGCTTCTGCGGCGGGCATCCGACATCCTTTCCAGCAACGGATGTCCAATAGCGAGATCTCGTTGAGCTGCGAGCATTCGGGTCTCCATTCGAAATCAGAATCGAGTGGCGGAATGTGACTATTTAAGCTAGGAGACGAAACGTGGAGCGAACCGGCCTGGATACCCCCACATTGGATATTCCCACAGAAGACGTCCATTTGCCGCGCTGGACGGGCCGTTTGCCCTCCTCGCGGCGGGGGTGTCAAAGAGTATCACCGCCTCGTCATCGTCAGCAACGAAACATTCGGCAGGCGCGTTGCATGGGCCGTTCGGCAAGTAAAATCAAGCAGATGCATGTTCCACTTTTTCACGTCAACGCCTTCACCGCCGGGCCCTGTACCGGCAATCCGGCAGCGGTCTGCCTTTTAGACTCGTGGTTAGATGACGAAGCCCTGCGGAAAGTCGCTGCAGAAAATAATCTTTCTGCCACGGCATTTCTGGTCTCGGGAAGCGAGGGTTATCAGCTGCGCTGGTTCACGCCTCGATGTGAAATTCGGCTTTGTGGGCACGCGACCTTGGCAGCGGGTTACGTGGTTCTCAAGGTCATTCAGCCAGATCTCAATGCGGTGCAGTTTTCGACGCGCTTCAGCGGATCCTTGACTGTTGGCAAGAGGGACGACAAGTTTTGCACGGATTTTCCGGCGCTGATTCCTCTGTCCTGCAAGAAGCACCCGGGCGGCCTGAGTGTTGCATTGAATCTGGAGAGTAATCCTTCTGAAATCCTGGAGGTGAACGACACATATGTCGTCGTTTTCGAAAGCGAAGAGGCTGTTCGCAATCTCGCGCCCGATTTCGCACGTCTCGAGCGACTGCATCCGCATGTTGTTGCGGTGACTGCACGGGGCAATGATGCAGATTTCGTCTCGCGCTACTTCGCCCCCAGCTACGGCGTCCCGGAAGATCCGGTCACAGGCTCAGTTCATTGTGCGCTGACCTCCTACTGGTCTAAGCGCCTCAAGAAATCCAGCCTTCATGCAAAACAATTATCGGAGCGTACCGGCGAACTCAGGTGCGAACTTTCCGGAGAACGAGTGATCCTGCAAGGTCGAGCTGAACTTACGCTGAAGGGAACTCTGACTCGTTAGACAGCGCGTCTAATGAATTAATCCCTTCTCTTTAAGGAATTCGCGCACTACATCTTTCGTGTCGCGATGCTGCCCGTCCACGGCGTAGTTCATGCGCTGCATCTCCTGATCTGAAATCGTATCCCGGAGCGTGGCGAGCGCCTGACCGACCTCTGGATGCTCGCGCAGCGTCTGCTCGCGAATCACCGGCACTGCCTCATACGGCGGAAAATAGTGACGGTCGTCGGTCAGCACAAACAGATCGAAAGCTTGAATCAATCCATCGGTCGCGTTTCCTCCGGCAAAGTCAATCTGATGCTCTTGCAAGGCCCGCGCCAACAGTCCCAAATCCATAATGCGCGGCTGTTCCGCGAAGTGCAGGCCGTAGGTCGCGACCATCCCTCGATATCCATCAGGCCGCTCCATGAATTCGTACCCGAAGCCGGCGCGCCACCGGAGCGCATATTTGGCCACTTCTGAGAGCATCGTGATCTTCAGCCGGCGAGCATCGTCCCCGCGAATCTCCATTGCAAACGTGTCATTGAACCCGAACCCCGGGCCGAGGGTCAGGCCGAATCGTTGTTCGTATTCGCTCTTCACTCGCTGATACACCTGAGTCTTGTCGCCGCGGGCATTCTGTTTGAGAACCGCTGTCAACGCCGTGCCGGTGTATTCGGGATAGATGTCGATTCGCCCCGCAAGCATCGCCTGCTGACAGATATAGGTTCCCGCCAAATAGAAGCGGCGCTCGACCTTCAAATGCGTACGAGTCTCTATCTGCTGCGCAATGAGTTCGCCTAGGATGAAAGACTCGGTGAAGTTTTTGGATCCGACAACGATTCGTTCAGAATGCGAAGGCTCGCATGACGCCAACACCAGGCTGACAAAAACGAGGGCCAGATAGGGAATGAAGCGCAGAATCTTCATCGCGCGCGCAATCGCCTCTCCAGCCATCCCACGCCGAAATCCGCGAGGAGCGCGAGAATCGCCGCCGGAATGGCTCCAGCCAGAATCACGCGGTTGTCAACCATGGCGACCCCACGAAATATGAATTCGCCCAATCCTCCCGCTCCGATGAAAGCGGCAATCGTCGCCAGCCCCACGGAAATCACCACTGCAACCCGTACTCCCGAAAGGATAACGCTCACCGACAGCGGAAGTTCCACCTGAAAAAGCAATTGTGATTCCGTCAACCCCATTCCACGCCCGGCCTCGAGAACGGCGGAATCGACTCCGCAGATTCCCGTGTAAGTGTTCCGAATAATCGGCAGTAGCGCGTACAGGGTCAGCGCGAGAATCGCCAGCCGGTCGGCGCGGGCGCCAAGCCACGGGACCGGAAGCAAAAATCCGAACAGCGCCAGGCTCGGAATTGTCTGGATGATGTTTGCGCTCGCCAGGACGGGTTTATTGAAGCGCTGGCAATGGGCAGTCAAAATGCCCAGTGGTATCCCGATGAGCATCGCGAACGCGGTGGAAACTCCCACGAGCCACAGGTGCTCCAGGCTGAGGTCCACGACCTGCCCACGATTTTCCAGCATGAATCGGATCACATTCATGACGTGCCTCGATTTGCCACGGATTCCAATCCTGCTCCGAATGCCCTGACGTAAGCCGCGGCCCAGGGATCGCTCGATTTCACAAATTCCTCCGGCCGCAGAACCGTGACCAGCTTGCCGGCTTCCATCAATGCGATTCGCGATCCCAACCGCAGCGCTTCACGCAGGTCATGCGTCACGAACACGACGGTCTTATGTAGCCTCTGCTGCAAAGAAAGAAATTCGCGCTGCAGCTCGTCGCGCGTCAGCGGATCGAGCGCGGCAAATGGCTCGTCCATCAGAAGTATCTCTGGATCTGCCGCCAAAGCCCGCGCCACTCCGACTCTCTGCCGCTGCCCTCCCGAGAGCTGATGCGGATACCGCGATGCCATCTCGGGGCCAAGCCCAACCACCTGCAGCAGTTCCTGCACGCGCCCCCGAATACGTTCCTGCGGCCAGCCCTCAATCTTCGGAACCAGTGCGATGTTCCGCTCGACCGTGAAATGCGGAAACAAGCCGACATCCTGAATCACGTAGCCGATGCTGCGCCGTAATCGAATCTGGTCCGACTGCTGATTTAGCTCGCCGTTCACCCGCACCTCGCCCGACGTTGGCGAAACCAGACGATTGATCAGCTTCAGTGTGGTGGTCTTGCCCGAGCCACTCCGACCGAGCAATACGAGTGTCTCGCCGCGATCAACCTGCAGATTCAGATCGGACAGGACCTGCACTCCCTCCACGCGATAGGCCACGTGACGGAACTCGATCACCGGGATGTTTGCGTCCGCAGGCATGTCCGCTCAGCATACCGGAGTTATCGGCAACGCCCAAACCAAGATGCGCACCATCTCCGATTTGCAATGTGCGGCTCCCCCGGTGACAATCTTGGCTATGGCAAGAGATCCCCGAGGCGGAGCCAAAAACAATCCTGCCGGCCAGAAAGAGCCCTTCGCGCCGGGCGCTCTTGTGATCGCCACGCTCTCGAATCCGCGCGAAAAATTCTGGGGGATGATTCTTGCCCTTGCCCCTGCAGGACTTAGCCTCAGCGGCGCCGAACTCGCCTCGTTCGAAGACCTCACCGTTATGGTCCGCGATGGTGAGCCGTTCACACCTGCTGTCGTGTTCTTTCCCATGCACCGAGTCGAGCGCCTCGAACTCGATCTGCCCGATGGTGGGCTGCCTTCGCTCTCGCAGCGCTTTCTTGCGAAGACCGGCATCGATCCCGCGGATGTACTCTCGCCGCACGCCCAAAAGAGCGCTCTTACCGCTGCCGATCTGTCGCGAACCGAAATCCCGAAGGAGCGTGCGTGAAGCTCTCGAAAGTCTTCACAGCGCCCAACCAGCTCACGCTGATGCGGATGATCTTCGTCCCGTTCATCGTGATTCATCTGGTGGACGGCCGCTATCTGTGGGCTTTGGTTCTTTTCATCATCGCCGGATTCAGCGATGGCCTCGATGGCGTGCTTGCGCGCACGCTTCATCAGCAAACACTGCTCGGGCAGTATCTCGATCCAATCGCCGACAAGCTTCTCCTCAGCACCATGTTTCTGGTGCTTTCGATCCTTCACAAGATTCCATGGAAATTTACGGTTCTGGTTTTCAGCCGCGATATTTCCATTCTCGCGGCGAGCGCCGTGCTCTTCGCGATTGCCGGGCTGCGGGATTTTCGCCCCAGCATTTTCGGCAAGGCCAACACTTTTTCGCAAATCGCCGCCGTATTTTTTGTGCTGCTGTTGCAGGTCGAACCCGTCCGCTGGATATGGATCGCCCGCACCACATTCCTCCGAGCGACGTTCATTTTCACGATCGTTTCCGCCCTGCATTACGTGATTCTGGTACAGCAGCGGCTCAAGGAGCACACGCACCTCCTGCCTCCTGCGCAGAGTTCACATCGCTGATATCATTTGACCCGCTTTTCGCGCATCCCTAAAATCTTAGGTTCACTTGGCGGCATTCCGGCTCAACTATGTCCCTTCGCCTTTACAACACTATGTCCTCGCGAGTGGAGGAATTCCGTCCACTGTGCGACGCCGAAGTCCGCATGTATGCCTGCGGCCCGACGGTTTACGACTACGGCCACATCGGCAACTTCCGCACGTTTGTCGCAGTGGATCTCCTGCGCCGAATGTTTCGCCAGACCGGATACAAGGTGCATCACGTCATGAACATCACCGACGTCGATGACAAAATCATCCGCAATGCAAGTCGCGACGGCGTCACCGTCCAGCAATACACTGCGAAATTCGAAAAGGCGTTTCTCGAAGACGCCGCCATGATCGGAATCGAGCAACCCACTCTGGTGCGTGCTACCGAGCATATTGCTCAGATGGCCGAGTTCGTCGCGAAGCTGGTGGAAAAGGGCATTGCCTACCGCACCGACGACGGTTCTTATTACTTTCGCATCGCCAAGTTTCCGCAGTATGGCAAGCTGTCGAAGAAAGATTTCAGCGGGATTCTTAACGGTGCTCGCGTCGATGTCGACGAGTACGACAAAGACAGCGCCCGCGACTTTGCTCTGTGGAAGGCGCCAAAACCTGGCGAAGCCTCGTGGGACACAAAGATTGGTCCGGGCCGCCCAGGGTGGCACCTCGAATGCTCCGTGATGTCGATGCAGGAACTGGGCGAGAGCTTCGACCTCCATGCTGGCGGAGAAGACCTGATCTTTCCGCATCATGAAAACGAAATTGCGCAATCGGAATCTCTGACCGGCAAGCCGTTCGCGCATTTCTGGTTTCACGCTCGGTTTCTGCTGGTTGAAGGCGAGAAGATGTCGAAAAGCCTCGGCAACTTCTTTACTCTCCGCGATCTCGTCCTCAAAGGACACAAGCCGTCCTCCCTTCGCTACCTGCTGACTTCGGTTCCGTATCGCAATCAGCTAAATTTCACATTTGACGGCTTGAAGCAGGCGGCGGTCTCAGTCGATCGCCTGAGGAATTTCCGGCTTCGCTTGCGGGGAGGGAACTTTGCGCCTGGATCAACCCCAGGGATTCAATTTCTTGGGGCCGACACTGTCGCTCGCATGCGCGCCGCGCTGGAAGACGATCTCAACACCGCGCAAGCCCAGGGGGCGATCTTCGAAATGGTGCGGCAGGCGAATACCGCGTTCGATTTTGGCTCGTTGAAGAAAGATGACGCTCCGCCTCTGCTTGAGGCATTGGCAAAGTTCGACGAAATTTTCGCGGTCCTCGAAGATGACGACGCCCCGAAGATGAAGAAAGTTCTCGAATGGGCACAGGCTGAGGCACGCGAGAATGACATCAGCAACGAACTGCGCGAGGCCGTCCGCTCGGGGCAACTTTCTGACGCCGAAATCGACGCGAAGATTGCGGAGATGAAGGCGGCCCGCACCGCCCGCGACTTCAAGAAATCGGACGCCATCCGCGCAGAACTCGGAGATGCCGGAATTCTCGTGGAGATCACGAAAGATGGCATCCGCTGGCGCAGAAAGTGACGTCGAGTTCCGACTCCCAAGCTTTGCGCCGCAAGAGCAACCGTCGCCTGATGTTAAGCTGAATGCTGAGTTCTGATCGCTGACGGCTGCTTGTGAAATCCCTCGACGAATATCTTCGCGATGCCGAACAAGCCCATGGACATCTGTGCGCGGGGCAGGTGCTCGGAGTTCGTCTTGCCATGCTCGGCCTGCGCAAACTGGAGATCGACGATCCGCACGGCAAAGACCGCAAGCGTCTGGTGACCTTCGTCGAAATCGACCGTTGCGCGACGGACGCAGTCGCCGTCGTCACCGGATGCCGTCTCGGAAAGCGCGCTCTGAAATTTCGGGACTGGGGCAAAGTCGCGGCGACATTCGTTGATGTGAATAGCGGCAAGGCGATCCGCATCGCCGCGAAAGAATCGTCCAAGGCGCTCGCTCGCGACTTGCATCCGGGAATCGAAAACAAGAATCAGCAGCAGATGCTCGCCTACCGCGAGATCTCCGACGAAGACCTGTTCACCACGCGGTGGGTGAAGGTGGATCTACCGCCGGAAGAATTCCCGGGCTACAAGGGCGAGCGGATCGTGTGCGAGCAATGCGGGGAAGGGATCAACTTCCGCAGAGAAGTCCGCCGCGACGGGAAAATCCTGTGCCGAGCGTGCGCCGGCGAAAGCTACTATACGGCCTTAAATTCTTGAACCACCAAGGACACGAAGTATCACGAAGTCATTCATTCTTCCTCTGTGCACTCTGTGGTATTGATTTAGGCGGCCGACTCGTGAGCGTGTGCGATCCTCAGGATCGTCGCCTCGTCGAAGTGCTTCCCCAAAATCTGTAGCCCGATCGGCAGCTTCTCGCTCGTCTCTCCGCAAGGAACGGAGATCCCCGGGATTCCCGCCAGATCCGCCGTCACCGTGTAAATGTCAGCCAAATACATGGCCAGCGGATCATTTGATTTTTCGCCTATCCGAAATGCCGCCGTCGGACTGGTCGGCGTAACAATCGCGTCCACCTTCTGAAACGCCTCTTCGAAATCGCGCGTCAGAAGCGTACGTACCTTCTGTGCCTTGAGGTAGTACGCATCGTAGTAGCCCGCGCTGAGCGCGTAGGTCCCCAGCATGGTGCGCCGCTTTACCTCTGGGCCGAATCCTTCGTCGCGGCTGCGTCGGTACATTTCCGAGAGCGTTTTCACGCCGCGAGCGCGATGGCTGTAGCGCACGCCGTCATACCGCGCCAGATTCGAAGATGCCTCCGCTGTCGCAATCAAGTAGTACGTGGGAATAGCGTAAGGTGTGTGCGGCAGTGACACCGGATCAATCTCGCAACCGAGCGACTTCAGCTTGTCGATCGCGCGCTCGACAGCCTGCCGTACTTCGTCGTCGAGGCCTTCGCCAAAATATTCTTTCGCGACGCCCAGCTTCAATCCTCGGACGGGCTTATCCAGTTCCGCGACGTAGTCAGGTACGGGAACATCCGCCGAAGTCGAATCCATCGGGTCGCGTCCGGCAATCGTCCGCAGCACGATCGCTGCATCTTTTACCGTCTTTGTCAGCGGGCCAATGTGATCGAGCGACGAGGCAAACGCGATCAGCCCATAGCGCGACACGCGGCCGTAGGTCGGCATCAATCCCACAACGCCGCAGAACGACGCCGGCTGGCGAATCGAGCCTCCCGTATCCGAACCGAGCGTCGCGACCGCCATATCGGCGGCAACGGCCGCAGCCGAACCGCCGGACGACCCTCCCGGCACGCGATTCAGGTCGCGCGGATTCCGCACCGGCTGATACGCCGAATTTTCATTCGACGAGCCCATCGCGAACTCGTCGCAGTTCAATTTTCCGAGGATGACCGCGCCGGCCGCTTCCATTCGCGCCACCGCCGTGCAGTCGTAGGGAGGAACGTACTTTTCAAGAATTTTCGATCCGGCCGTCGTGCGCACGCCGCGCGTGCTCATCACGTCCTTGATGCCGACCGGCACGCCGCCCAAAGCAGGAAGGGCCGCGCCATCGGCCGCCATTCGATCGATGCGCTCCGCCTGCTCCAGCGCGCGCTCTTTCGACAGCGTCAGAAACGCGCCAATCTGTCCGTCTTCTTTCTGGATGTGGGTGTAATGGGCCTCGGCGAGCGCGGCCGCAGACACGTTGCGCTCCTGAACAGCGGAGCGTGCGGCGTCGATCGTGAGGGAGGTCAGTTCCATTTGCGGTTGGAAATTCTTATCGCTATCTTTCAATCACCTTCGGAACGCGAAAGAATTCTTCATCTGCATCGGGCGCGTTCG
Organism: Candidatus Sulfotelmatobacter sp.; assembly: GCA_035945695.1. Lineage (GTDB taxonomy): Bacteria > Acidobacteriota > Terriglobia > Terriglobales > Acidobacteriaceae > Sulfotelmatobacter. The sequence continues at coordinate 17,567 of DASYZZ010000030.1, forward strand.
CCAGCGCTTCCTCGTGCGGCAACGATTTCCGCAAGCCTTCGAGAATATCCTCGCGGCTGGCATAGGCAAAACGCTCGCTGCCCTGCTTCGCTTCATCCACGACATAGCGGTCTGAAACCTGTTCCATAGGCGGCACATCCGAGGTGTCCAATTCGTTCAGGCGGTCGATGTACTCGAGAATCGAATTCAGATCGCGCAACATGCCGCTGCGTTCTTCGTCGGTGAGGTCGAGGTTGGCGAGGTCCGCGACATAGGCGACATCCTGTTGAGTAACTTTCATTGGAATTCAGGGAACGCTCTTTCGAGGATTTTCTTGGCGCTCCACGACGAACTCAATCCGGTGAACCATTTCGAGCGTATACCGGTTGATGGCGGTGAGATAACGCGGAGCCAATATCTGTAGTTCCGATCTCCATCCCAGATCGGGCACGGCCACCCGCAACACGCCATCGCCGAAGCTTAGCGCGCGAGTCCGCTCAGCCACTGCCGAGCCACAAACAACCGGCCACGCCATGAGCGGAGCCTGTGCTGGAGGCGCCTGGCGCAACGATTGCGCGACAATCTTTTCCAGATCCGATCCGGCTTGCTCCATGGGATAGCTCACAACTCTGCTGGACGCTGATGGCCCGCAGGAATCTTGATTTTAACATTCTGTTTAAAGGCTCGTGCCTGTGGATCACGCAGGAAATTCGCGCCGGACAAACTCCAGCGCCGCATCTCGCGTGGGCAGCCGGCCTTCGAGTTGTGCGTCTTCCACGGCGTTCAGAATCTCGCGGAACTTCGGTCCCGGCGCATGTCCTTCTGCGATTAAATCGTTCCCCGTTACTAGCGGCGAAGGGCGCATCACTTCTGGAGGAGTTTCCTTCTGCTTCTCGCGAATCCACTCATAGGTCGTCAGATGACGATGGCTGGCCAGGCAGTCCGCGCGATGCAGGGCCATGTGCTCCTCGAATTCCGGCAGCCGCATGAATCGTTTCAGCGTCGACTGCTTCATCTTCATTGCATCCATGAAGCGCATGTGATTGTCGACCAGTGCCAGAATTTGTTCCGTCTCGTCGTTGGAGAAACGCATTCGACGGCAAATCTGTTCCGCGATCTTCACCCCGACCTCAACGTGATTGTCGAAGCGGATGCGATCGGGTGCCACGCGAAAGGTCGTCGGCTTGCCGACATCGTGCAGCAGCGCTCCCCAGGCCAGCGTCATCGGGCTAGGCTGCGGCAGATAATCGAGCAGCAGCAGCGTGTGCACAAAGACATCGCCTTCCGGATGAAACTCGGGAGGCTGCTGCACGCCCTTCATCGCCGAAATCTCTGGCAAAACCTGCTGCAACAGACCGCTCTCGTCGAGAAGCATAAATGCACGTCGCCCGTGGCCTTCGGTCAGCATGTGAGTCAGTTCTTCGCGAATACGCTCGCGCGAGACGACCTTGATCTGCTCCGCGAGATTCCGCATCGCCGCAAATGTCGCCGCATCGATCGCGTACTCAAAGCGCGAAGCGAATCGCACGGCCCGCAACATGCGCAGCTTGTCTTCGGCAAAACGGTGCTCTGGGTCGCCGATCGTTCGGATGAGGTGGGCTTCCAGATCCTTGCGTCCGCCTACAAAATCGAGCACAGCGCCGCTCACCGGATCGAGCATCATTCCGTTAATCGTGAAGTCGCGGCGCGCGACATCCTCGCGCGGATCCTTGCTGAATCGCACCTCATCCGGATGCCGCCCGTCCGAATAGCCAATGTCGCTGCGAAACGTCGCCACCTCAACACACGAAGACCTCGAAGAACCCTCCCCGCAGACATCGCTTGCCAGGCTCTCCACGGGGACCAGCACAACCCCGAACTGCGCTCCCACCGCGTAAGTTTCGGGAAAGATCTCCATCACCTGCTGTGGCGTGACATCGGTCGCAACGTCGTAATCCTTCGGCGGCCGCCCAAGCAGCAGATCGCGCACGCATCCGCCGACGAGATACGCCTGAAAGCCGCGTTCCCGCAGCTTCTGGACGATGCCAGTCGCAGCCTGTTTCAGTTCTAGAGATTCCCCGCTCATTCTGATTTCATGATACCGCTCGCGGACACGGCCACTTCGGCAGCACGCGGTCAACGCGTCCTGCCACTTGCAACTTGAAACTCGAAACGCGAAACTGGAAGCGACATGCCCGACGCCTACATTCTCGGCATCGAAAGTTCCTGCGACGAAACCGCGGCGGCCGTGGTCCGTTCGGGTGAGCAACTCATCTCGAACGTTGTTGCTTCGCAAATCGCTACCCACCAGCCCTACGGCGGAGTCGTCCCCGAACTGGCCTCGCGCGAGCATCTGAAAGCGATCGTGCCTGTGGTTCGGCAGGCGTTAGCGGAGGCCAACCACACTTACAATTCCGTGGACGCCATCGCCGTCACCCAAGGTCCCGGCCTCGCCGGAGCCCTGCTGGTCGGCATTAGCTACGCTAAGGCGCTGGCCTTCGCCCTCGAGAAACAGCTCATCGCGGTGAATCACCTCGAAGGACACATTCATGCAGTGCTGCTCGAGGAACGCCAGAAGGGAAACCGCGAGCTGCAATTCCCAGTGCTGGCCCTCGTAGTCTCAGGTGGCCACACGCATCTCTATCTCGCCAGCCAAAATGGCGATTCCTGGTCCTACGAAAATATCGGCCACACGCGCGACGACGCCGCCGGAGAAGCATTCGACAAAGTCGCCAAACTCCTCGGCCTCGGATATCCCGGAGGCCCGGTCATCGATCGTCTCTCAGCCCGCGGTGATCCGAAGGCGGTGAAGTTTCCGCCCGCGCAGATCAAGCATCGCGATCGCCGCGGCCGCCACGACGGAAAAGAACTTTCGCCGGAATCCGATCGTCCTCGCTTCGACTTCTCCTACAGCGGGATCAAAACCGCGATCCTGCGATACGTGGAAACGCATCATATGCGGGATGCGATCGAGGCGCGCCGTCAGGCGCTGGCAAAAATCCCCAAGCCGAAGCTCGAGGACTATCTCGCGCACTGCGACAGGCTCACGCTAGATCTGGTCGCATCATTCCAACGCGCGCTTATCGAAGACCTGGTCGGAAAAACGCTGGCTGCGGCCGAGGCGTGCCGTGTGGCCACTCTCTTCGTCACCGGAGGAGTCGCGGCCAACCAGGAATTGCGCCAGACCTTCGAACGCGAGGGCGCCAAGCATGGACTGCCCGTTTACTTTCCATCGCGTCCGCTCTCAACCGACAACGCGGCCATGATTGCCGCGGCGGCTTATCCGAAATTTCTGGTGAAAGACTTCGCGCCCATGGATTTCTCGGCAGAAGCCGCACTTCCGCTTCGTTGAGATCGGACCAACTTCGTGGAGATCAGCTGAAGGTCACATTTCGCGCTCTTGCGTGTTCTCTTCGATGCCCATGTCTTTGAATTCGCTCGACTCGAAAATCTCGCCGCACTCCTTGCACTCGACGAATTCCGAATCTTGATCGCGGCTCACGATTTGTACGCGCGGATGCTTGCAGGGTGGTTTCATATCTACGCTTTGGGGAAAGGGGGGCGACTTTGGGGTCATAAATCCGGAAGGTCCCTACCGACAACGAGGGCAATTTCGCCGGAATTTTCCGGTATTGTAGAACGGCGTGGCTGCTTGTCAAGACCCCACCAGTTGTGCTGTCGTGAATTCGTAACAGGCGGCAAAGGCGGCAATTGAACCAGAAGGGACACGAGGGAACACGAAGGAATGAAATGTCTCTCCTTTGTGCTACTTGGTGCTCATTGTGGTTGTCTGGGTTTTGCATTGAAACCTGAATGCGGCCTGGTTGATGCGATACCTTCGCGAATTTCCGACCTTTTTGATCGTATAACTCTAACCCGCTCAGCTCTCAATACTTACCTTTAGATGGCGAATCTCACCACCCGCTGCGCCAGCTTGCCTCCAGCTGTGAGATTGCCGTACAATGAATTCCGACGAAAAAGGTCGGCAATATACCCGACTGATTTCGCCCTATATCGGGCATCAAGTGCTGAAGCTCACCAAAAAAGCCGACTACGCTCTCATGGCGATGAAGCATCTCGCCGAGCACTCGGCTGGAGCTTCGCGCAGTGCCAAGGACGTCGCCGACGCGTACGGCATTCCGCCCGAGGCCCTTGCCAAGATCCTGCAGCGCCTCGCGAAGGCCGGCCTGCTGCAATCGCAGCACGGAACCAACGGCGGATACACCCTGGCCCGCGCGGCGCACACGATTTCGGCTTTCGAAGTGATTCAGGCGATTGATGGACCGCTGTTCATCACCTCCTGCGTCACCGTTCGCGGCGAGTGCGATCAGAGCGATCGCTGCAACATCCGCGAGCCGTTACGCAAGGTGAACGAAAGCATCGAGGCGGTACTGAAGCGCATCAAGATTTCACACATGCGCGAAGAAACGGAAGAAGCCGGCTCCCCGGCGGCAAAGGCTGCCGAACTGGTGACGATAACTTAGGCCGAGAGGCGAGTTTTGAAAGAAAAATTAAGGGTCGAGAGCAGCAGGGTTTTGGCGAACGACCAAAGACCAAAGGCTAACGACAAGCGCGAACCGACCAACAACGAATTAGGATTTCTGATCAGGAGAGCGAATCAATGAGCACGGATGTAAAAGTCCCCCAGGTACACGCGGAAGCCCACAGCCCGAACGGCAAGGGAATCAAGCTGCCCATCTACATGGACAACCACGCGACCACTCCGATGGATCCGCGGGTCCTCGAAGAGATGCTGCCTTACTTCATGGAGAAGTTCGGCAATTCCGCCAGCCGCAACCACTCGTTCGGATGGGCCGCAGAAGAGGGCGTCGAGACGGCACGGGAACGCATTGCGAAGCTGGTCGGTGCCACGACGAAAGAAATCATCTTTACCTCGGGCGCCACTGAAAGCGACAACCTAGCTATCAAGGGCGTCGCCGAGATGTACCGTGAGAAGGGCAACCACATTATCACCGCGGTCACCGAGCACAAGGCCGTGCTCGACACCTGCAAGCGCCTCGAGAAGTACGGATACCGGGTGACGTATCTCCCGGTGCAGAAAGACGGACTGATTGATCTCGACGACCTCAAGCGTGCGATCGATGACAAGACAATTCTCGTCACGATCATGTTCGCGAACAACGAGATCGGCGTGCTCCAGCCTGTCGCGGAAATCGGCAAGATCTGCCGTGAGAAAGGCGTGATCTTCCACACCGATGCGACGCAGGCTGTTGGAAAGGTTCCGGTCGATGTGAACAAGCAGAACATCGATGTCATGTCGATCTCCGGCCACAAGATGTACGGGCCAAAGGGCGTGGGCGCGCTGTATGTTCGCCGCAAAAATCCGCGCGTGCAGATCTCCGCGATCATCGACGGAGGCGGGCACGAGCGCGGCATGCGTTCCGGAACGCTGAATGTCCCGGGCATCGTCGGACTCGGCAAGGCTTGCGCCATCGCGCAGGAAGAAATGGCTCAGGAATCCTGCCGCCTGGCGGGGCTGCGCAACCGCCTACGAGACCGCATTACAGGCCAGCTTGATGAGGTCTACATCAACGGCTCGATGGAGCACCGTTTACCCGGCAACCTCAATATCAGCTTCGCGTACGTGGAAGGCGAGTCGCTGCTGATGGGCATCAACGATATCGCCGTTTCCAGTGGATCGGCGTGCACCTCCGCGACGCTTGAGCCATCTTATGTATTGAAGGCTCTGGGCACGGGCGACGATCTGGCGCACAGCTCGATTCGTTTCGGCATCGGCCGTTTCAATACCGAAGCCGAGGTGGATTATGTCGCCGACCGCGTCATCGAAACCGTGGAGCGCCTGCGCGAACTTTCTCCGCTCTACGAGATGGCGAAAGAAGGCATCAATCTAAAGGATGTGAAGTGGGCAGGAGAGTAGGAAAAGCAGGTTTCAAAGTTTCAGAGTTTCAAAGTTTCGAACAGAGACTTCCAATTCTGAACAAGCCGCGAACTTGGCGCTTTGAAACCTTGAAACGTTGCAACTTTGAAACTTTGAAACCTGAGGTTAAGAAATGTCATATAGCGACAAAGTCATCGACCACTACAACAATCCCCGCAACGTCGGCTCGCTCGACAAGAACAGCCACGATGTCGGAACGGGGCTGGTCGGCGCGCCTGAGTGCGGCGACGTCATGAAGCTGCAGATCAAGGTCAATCCCGAAACCAACGTCATCGAAGAAGCGAAGTTCAAGACGTTTGGCTGCGGTTCAGCCATCGCCTCCTCCTCGCTCGCGACCGAGTGGGTGAAGGGCAAGACCGTGGATGAAGCTCTCGCCATCAAGAACATGGATATCGTGAAGGAGCTTTCGCTTCCTCCAGTGAAGATCCACTGTTCGGTTCTGGCGGAGGATGCCATCCGCGCCGCGATCGGTGACTGGAAGAAGAAGCAGGAAACAACCAAGCCGGCAGCGGCGGAAGCGAAGTAGCAGTGAGCAACGAGCAGTGAGTTCGCTCATAGCTCAACGCTTGTTGCTCATAGCTGGTTATGACAACTGCAACTGAAAATCCGACGACTGCGACCGCCAAGGGCGTGAACGTGACCGAGAAGGCCATCGCCAAGATTCGCAGTGCGATGGTCAAAGAAGGCATTTCGCCCGAGCAGGGAGGCTTGCGTCTTGGCGTGCAAGGTGGCGGATGTTCAGGCCTGAGCTATAACATTCGCTTCGATTCGCAGGCGCGCGAGCGTGACCGCATCTTCCAGTTCGGTGACGTGCGGGTATTCGTCGATCCGAAGTCGTTCATCTATCTGCACGGCATGACCCTGGACTATCAGGAAACCCTAATGCAGCAGGGTTTCGTTTTCGTGAATCCGCAGGCCACGAAGTCGTGCGGCTGCGGAACGTCGTTCTCCGCCTGAGCAAGAGGAAGTCAACCGCCGAGGACGCCGAGTGCGCCGAGAGTAAACCGGGGTTGTTCCTTGGTTCTCCGCGTCCTCAGCGATCTCGGCGGTAAAGTTTCTGGATTAGGAATTCGAACGTGACGACGAAGTCATCACTTACCGCGATCAGCGCCAAGCCCGCGCCAGAGGAAACTCACTCCTGCTGGTCTTGCGGATCCATGCGTGCTGCGCACTTCTGCGCGTCCTGCGGTAAAGTTCAGCCTCCGCAGCCTGCGGATTATTTCTCATTCTTTGGCTTGCCGCCAAAGTTGAACCTTGACGTGGCAGCGCTGGAAAAAGATTTCTATGATCTGAGCCGGAAATTGCATCCTGACCTCAGCGCCCGCACCAGTTCGCGGGAACAGGAATGGAGCCTGGAACAGAGTTCTCTGCTGAATGACGCCTACCGGACCCTGCGCGATCCGATCAAGCGCACGCAATATCTGCTACATCTCGAAGGCGTCGCGTTGGAGGAACAGTCGAAGAGCGCCACCGAACAGGCCCGCGCCACGGGAGAAGTGAAGAAGCAGATCGTCCCGCCCGACCTGCTCGAAGAGGTCTTCGAACTGAACATGCAGCTCGAGGAGCTGAAGATGAACAAGCAGGTCGGCGACGACGATCCGTCGCTGGCGGGGGAAATTTCGAAACATAAAGTCGCGCTCGAGGCGAAGTACGAGCAGCTTCTTCAGGAACTGCAGTCGTACTGGAAAGAATGGGACGCTGCCATCGACCGAACGTCAGCCGAAAACAGCGTCGCCGAGCGGACTCTGATCGTCGGCAGGATGGTGGATGTCCTGAACCGCCGCAACTACATCCGCAATCTCGTAAGAGACGTGAACGCGGCGCTGGAAGAATAAACGAAACGTAAGGAAGTGCAATGCAATTGAACGAATACAACACGCTTGGCCGCTCGGGATTGCGCGTCAGCCCACTTTGCCTGGGCACGATGACCTTCGGCACGGAGTGGGGATGGGGTGCAGAAGAAGATGTCTCGCGCAGCCTGTTCAACCGCTATGTTGAGGTGGGCGGGAACTTCGTCGATACCGCTGACGGCTACACCGGCGGCAAGAGTGAAGAAATGGTTGGCAGATTCGTCGCCGAGCGGAATCTTCGTGACCGCATCGTGCTCGCAACCAAGTTTACCTTCAACCAGGAAGCCGGCAATCCCAACGCGGGCGGCAACGGACGGAAGAATATTTATCGCGCGCTGCACGGCTCGCTGCGCCGGCTCCAGACCGACTATATCGATCTCTATTGGCTGCACGCGTGGGATACAGTCACACCGATCGAGGAAGTAATTTCGACTTTGAACGATCTGGTTCGCGAAGGAAAGATACTGCACTTCGGATTTTCCGATGTCCCTGCGTGGTACGTTGCCCGTGCCCAGACGCTCGCAGAAAAAGAAGGCAAAGAACGATTGATCGCGTTGCAGCTCGAGTATTCGCTAGTGGAGCGCAATATCGAGCGCGAGCATATTCCGGCGGCACGGGAACTCGGACTCGGCATCTGTCCTTGGAGCCCGCTGGCCAGCGGATTTCTGACCGGGAAATACAAACGAGAGCGAGATGGCGGTTCTGGCAATGGCCGCCTGGAAAAACTGAAAGATTCCGAAAATCCCGGGCTCAAGAAATTCAGCGAGCAGAACTGGAAAATCCTTGATGTTCTCCACTCTGTCGCGAAGCAACTTCATCACCCCCTCGCGCACGTCGCGCTGAATTGGGTCGCGACTCAGCCCGGTGTCACATCGACGATTCTCGGTGCGAGCAAGTTATCGCAACTCGAGGATAATCTCGGAGCGCTGGAGTTCAACATACCTGCTGATCTGCGACGACAACTCGAATCTGTGAGCACTCCCGCGCCGATTCATCCGTACGTGTTCTTCGAGCCATTTCTTCAGGGAATGATTCACGGCGGGATGCAGGTTCGAGGTTGGGCACAACAGAGGCTCAACTCTATTCCTGCCACTGAATCGGAACCGGTGGGAGCGGAAAGATAGGGAATGGCCGAAGAGCGCATTGTCGGAATTGATCTGGGTACGACGAATTCTCTCGTCGCCTTCATGCAGGGGGACACGCCCGTCGTAATCCCGGGCGACGACGGATCGAACCTGGTCCCCTCGGTGATCGCGCTCGATGAAAACAGCCAGCCCGTGATCGGCAACTCCGCGCGCAAGTTTCTGATCGAGACGCCGGGGCGTGCTGTGTATTCGATCAAACGCCTCATGGGGCGCGGTGTCGAAGATATTCAGGAAGAGCTGAAGCTTTTTCCCTTCCGTGTAGCCGAAGATCTCCAGCCCGGTGAGGTTCTTCGAATCAAGCTGGGCAATAAGACGTTCACGCCTCCGGAAATTTCCGCGCTCATCCTGCGCCAGCTCAAACGCAATGCTGAACGCTACTTCAACGCTCCGGTTGCGAAGGCAGTCATCACCGTGCCCGCGTATTTCAACGATGCGCAGCGGCAAGCCACCAAAGATGCTGGACGCATCGCTGGACTCGAAGTTCTGCGCCTCGTGAACGAGCCAACGGCGGCGTCGCTCGCCTACGGACTCGACAAGAAGCAGAACGGAATTGTCGCGGTTTACGATCTCGGCGGCGGCACGTTCGACATTTCGATTCTCAAGCTGCACGACGGCATCTTTGAAGTCATTGCGACGAACGGCGATACGCATCTCGGTGGCGACGACATCGACAATCTGCTGATCACGATCGCGCTCGACGACATTCGGGGTGATCTCGGCCTTGATCTGCGCCGCAATGCCGAAGCAGTCCAGGCGATCCGAAAAGCGGTGATCGAAGCAAAGATTGCGCTCTCATCGCAGCCGTCAGTCAAGCTCGATATTGAACTTCCCGGAGGCAACCGGTATCAACGCGAGATCGGCCGTGAACAATTTGAGCAGCTGATTCAACCGATTATCGACCGCACGGTTGGCCCATGCAAGCAGGCCCTGAAAGACGCAAACCTCAAGCCAGAGCAGATCGATGAAGTCGTGCTCGTGGGCGGATCGACGCGCATCCCGAAAGTGCGCGCGTTGGTGAAGGAGATGTTCCAGCGCGAACCGCATGTCGACCTGAATCCCGACGAAGTGGTCGCACTCGGGGCAGCGGTGCAGGCAAACATTCTCGGCGGGGGCTCGGAAGCCACGCGGAACATGCTGCTGCTCGATGTGACGCCGCTCTCGCTCGGAATCGAAGTCGCCGGCGGCGTCACCGACAAGATCATCCTGCGCAACTCGACGATTCCGGCGTCGGCGACGCAGTTCTACACCACACAGATCGATGGCCAGGCGAACGTCGCCATCCATGTGCTGCAAGGCGAGCGCGAACTCGCGAAAGATTGCCGATCGCTGGCGCGCTTCGACTTGAAAGGCATTCCGCCGATGGCGGCTGGAATTCCGCGCGTTGAAGTGAAGTTCCTGATCGATGCAAACGGCATCCTGCACGTCTCGGCGCGCGAACAGCGCAGCGGGAAAGAAGCAGAGATTCAGGTCCAGCCGAGCTACGGACTCACCGACGACCAGGTCGAGAGCATGATTCTCGACTCGTTCGACAACGCCGAAGAAGATTTCCGGCGGCGGCAGGTGATCGAAGCCCGCAACGAGACTGCGACTATTTTCGCCGCGCTCGAAAAAGCAAAGAAAAGTCCGGCTTGGGGTCAACTCACGTCCGACGAAAAGAAGCAGATCGCGAAGATGGAAAAAGCGCTGACCGAAGTCAACAAAGAGGATGATTATCAGGCGATCCGAAAGGGAATCGACGCGCTGAATCAGTGCACGATGCGGCTGGCCGAATTGATGATGGACACCGCCGTATCCTCCGCGCTGAGAGGCAAGAACATGGATGAGACCGACCTCGGCGAAGGGCCGACCGCGCCTCATCCAGTGGCGAAGGCAGAGTTTAAGTAGTGCCGGCCTGTGGCTGGCTGTCGCGAGGGCGGCTCGTCCTCGCACGGAATAACAGGAGCAGCAATGGCTGAAGAAAAAACGCAAGGCGCCGGAACAGTCACCGAAGAAGCTCCGGGCGAGAACACAGTGCAGATCACATTCCTGCCCGAAGGCAAGACCGTGACGTTCGAGCATGGCAAGCTGCCGTATGAAGATCACGGCAAAGAAGAGTCGATTCTCGACATCGCGCTGAATTTCGGCGTGCCGCTCGACCACGCCTGCGGCGGCAATTGCGCCTGCACCACGTGTCACGTGCGGGTCAAAGAGGGCGCAGAAAATCTTTCCGAGATGGACGACGACGAAGCTGACCGCTTGGACATGGCTGCCGATCTGCAGCTAAACTCCCGTCTCGGCTGCCAGGCGCAAATCACGAGGCCAGGCAAGGTCGTGGTGGAAATTCCCGCGTGGAATCGGAATTACGTGTCGGAGGAGCAGCACTAGAGCAGTCAGCACCCAGCAATCGGAGGTAACGGGCGGAGTGCTGACGGCCGACTGCTAACCTTAAGGAGCTCGATCATGCCGAAAAAACTTACCTGGGACGACGCCGAAGACATAGGCATTCTGCTGTCGGAGACTCATCCGGACTTGGATCCCTTGGCGGTGCGTTTCACCGACTTGCACCGGTACGTGACCGAGTTGCCCGACTTCGCCGGCGATCCAAAGGCCTCGAACGAAGGCAAGCTGGAGGCGATCCAGATGGCCTGGCACGAGGAGTTTCAGGACCGAACCCAAGCCTAAACGCAGCTATCAGCCTTCAGCCTTCAGTCAAACCGCCAAAGCAACAAAGTCACACGCAGAGAAGAAATCGACGATCTTCCTTCGTGGCCTTGTGCGGTCAATTGTTGATCGATCAATGCCCACAAGGCATTGATTACAATCATTTTGGTTGTCCCCACTCCGTCATACCTTCAGTCGAAGCACGGATACATCGAGCTGTCAAGCAAATAGATAGTAGGCCGTCCAACCTTTTCCGGACGATTAGCACCCAACGCTGCCGAGTGCTTGCAGCATGGAAACTCCTCCCCTACCCAATCGCCGCAAGACCGACCGGATACGGGAGATTTGCGCCCGAATGCTTGTCGCCAGCGACGATGAACTCCTCGCGCTGAGCTCAGAGCTACAGGTCGCTTTAAATGACCACACCTTGCAGCTTGAGAACAGGACAACGGCGGGACTGCTGAAGTGGCCGAACCCTCCGGAGGAAAGAAGGATTAGTAAGATAACAAAACAATAGACGACTGCTAAGTATCGAAGTGACGCGATACTCACGATCAACGACTTGCTTCACCCTTCGCTCGTCAGGTTTTACATCCCGGTGACAATTCTTAAGCAGGCGTGCGCTAGATTCAAATCAATTCAGCCAACGAAGAATCGCCTGGCAACTCTCTCTCTGGCAAAACTGGACGGGCACGGGTTCTCTGCCGTGCCCTTATTTTCTGGTTCTGAATCTAGCGTGCCGGAACTGGCGCAGGTTCCTCGATATTCGCCTCGCGCAGGAACTTCGCCGCTTCTTCCGGCGGAGTGGGATTGATATAGAATCCCGTGCCCCATTCGAATCCTGCCGTCTTGGTCAGCTTCGGCATGAACTCAATATGCCAATGATAGTGATCGTTCGTCGGATCCTGCACCGGAGAAGTGTGAATCACCAGATTGTAGGGAGGATTGTCGAGCACGCGATCGGCGCGCCCCAGCAACTCTTTCATAGCCCGCGCAAGATTCTCGAACATGTGCGATGACGAGTTCTCGAACGCAGACTCGTGTTGCTTGGGCAAAATCCAGGTCTCGAACGGAAACCGCGGAGCGTAAGGCGCGAGCGTTACGAAGTTTTCGTTTTCTGAGACAACGCGCGTTCCGCTATCCATCTCCTGCCGGATGATGTCGCAGAACACGCACCGCTCCTTGTAGAGGAAGTATTGCTTTGCTCCCTCAAGTTCCTGCACAACGTTGATGGGGAGAATCGGCAACGCGATCAGTTGAGAATGTGAATGTTCGAGCGACGCCCCGGCCGCTTCGCCGTGGTTCTTGAAAATAAGAATGTACTTGAAGCGCCTGTCTTTTTTCAGATCGAGGATGCGATCGCGGAAAGTCCAGAGGACGTCTTCAATTCGCTTCGAGGGCAGCGTCGCCAGGCTGGCATTGTGATCTGGTGTTTCAATGATGACTTCGTGCGCTCCAATGCCGTTCATGCGATCGAACATGCCCTCGGCCTGCCGGTTCAGATTGCCTTCAATGCCGAGTGCGGGGAACTTGTTGGGCACAACGCGGACGGTCCAACCCGGCGTATCGCGCTGCGGCGGTGGGCCTCCGTTGGGATTCGGACGGTAGGCCTGAATCTCGGGCGGCGTCTTCGATTCATTTCCGTAGCAGAACGGGCAGAATCCACCCTTGATCTTCATGTTTTCCCGCACAAAATCGGTTGGCCGCTTCGCACGGTCCGTGGAAATAATCACCCAACGGCCAACGATCGGATCTTTTCTAAGCTCCGGCACTATTGAATCCTTTCAGTGGATTGCGCAAACTTCATATTCTATGCCGCCAGGGAGGCGTTCCGAAACAATTCGAACTGTGGGCGGGAACTACTGTTTTCATAATATACGCTGACGATATCGAACCTCCACTGGCACATTGGTGGTGCGTGCCGCAGATAATCGCGGATGACTTGTGCGACCTCGCGCCGTTTGTGCCGATCGACCGCCGCTTCGGCAGGCTTCACGTCGCGCGTTGTCCGGGTCTTAACTTCAATAAAACAAAGTACATCGTGGTCCCAGCCGATCAGGTCAATTTCTCCGTGATGCCGGGGAGTACGGTAGTTGCGCGCGACCATCTCGTAGCCGAGGGTGCGCAGATGGAAGTAGGCGTCCTCTTCACCCCGCGCTCCGATGCGCTGGCGGATCGTACGCCCGTCAGGCGGAAGCACGCGCGATGCCAGCGAGTCGAGCGTGCGGAGGACCGTGCGGGTGAAAACGACTGGAAGCATGACGGCGACCAGTCAGGCTAGAAGATCTTGCTGAACTGGAATGTGATGCGAAGCACAAAAGAGGAATTCTTACGAGCTCGATTCCCAAACCGGAAATGCAGCCACGGATTGCACGGATCTTTACGGCTTTAGAAATTTGTCTTATCCGTGTTGATCCGTGTGAAGCCGTGGCTGAATGTCTTTTAAGCGCCGACGGCCTTGATGCACTCTTCGAGCACATCGATGGCGACGTCTGCTTCATCTTTGGTGACGATCAACGGCGGGCAGATGCGAACGGTGCTCGGCCCGCAGCCGAGGAACAGAATGCCGCGCTCGAACGCCATCTCCACAATCCGGTCGCGCTCGGCATTGGCGTATTCCTTCGTCACTTTGTCCTTAACGATATCGACGCCGATCATCAAGCCGCGTCCGCGCACATCGCCGATGAGCTTCAGCTTCTTGGGCCAGTCCGCCATCCGCTTCAGCATGTGATTGCCGACCTCAGCCGAGTTCTCGAGGAGATGTTCTTTCTCAATCACGTCGAGTGTGGCCAGCGCCGCAGCAATAGCGACTGGATTGCCGCCAAACGTCGAAGCATGCGAGCCGGGAACCCAATCCATGATCTCAGCCTTGGTCATCGTGATGCCGAGCGGCATGCCCGACGCGATGCCCTTGGCCATGCACACCATGTCGGGCTCGACTCCGGTGTGCTGCACCGCCCACCACTTGCCCGTGCGCCCGATGCCGCTCTGCACCTCGTCGACGACCAGCATGATGCCGTGCCGGTCGCAGATACGCCGCAGTTCCTGCATGAAGATTGTCGGGGCGACAACGTATCCGCCCTCGCCCTGGACCGGCTCCACGAAGATGGCGGCAACTTCCTCCGGAGGCAGCGTCGTCTTGAACAGCTTTTCTTCGATGAAGCGAGCGCAGCCCAGCGCGAACTTGTCGGCATCCTGCGTTCCGCCGACACACCCGCGGTAGACATCGGGATAGCGGACGTGCGTGACTCCCGGGACGAGCGGCGCGAAACGGCGGCGCTGCTGCGGCTTCGAGGCGGTCAGCGAGAGCGCACCCATCGTGCGTCCGTGAAACGCGCCGAAAAAGGCGATCACGTTCTGACGCTTGGTGTGATAGCGGGCCAGCTTTAGCGCGCATTCAATGGCTTCGGCGCCGGAGTTGCCGTAATAGATGCGATGCGGTCCCGGCATGGGAGCGATCTTCGACAGGCGCGCTCCGAGATCCACCATGTTCTCGTAGTAGAAATCGGTTCCCGACATGTGGATCAGCTCGCCCGCCTGTTTGCGAATGGCGGCGACAACATCGGGATGGCAGTGGCCGGTCGAAGTGACCGCGATGCCGGCGGAAAAATCGAAAAACTCGTTGCCATCGACGTCGGTGACGACGATGCCTCGTCCGCTCTTGGCGACCATCGGATAAGAGCGGGTGTAGGACGGCGAAATGTATTTCTCATCGCCCTCGAGCACGAGCTTGGCGTTGGGCCCGGGCAGGGCGGTCTTGATCTTGGGACCGATCGTGGCGGTCATGGTCTTGGTAGTCATTGGAGTTCCTCCGTAAAACAGTGGCCAGTGGTTACTAGCCCGTTGTCAGTGAATGCGGCCTCGGGAAAAAGTCCTGGTTGAGACGGAGTTCGGCCGGGGCGAATCAGGCGGAGGATGGAATTAGTCGCTACCGAAGAGAGACGGACGCAGGCGCGAAGGCAGGTTGGCACGATACCGCCTCGGACAAACCAGGCAGTGCAGCCAGCACTCGGCAGACTGTTCGTGGGGTGTACGCGAATTGGAATTCTTCTGCAGCATCGCAGTCGGCCAACATCATCTCTAATTATATCCGGGGAAGCTCAAGCAGCGTAACCCCAAAATGACGGGAGTAATGCTCGAATCTCTGCCGTGACGCACTCCGCCATGCCCTAGCCCTTGACCCCTAATCCCTGCTTTTTGACTTCCCATTCCCTCCGTCTTAGCATTGCTGGCATCACTGGGGACGGTTCTTGCTCGACCAAACAATCTCGCATTACCGCATCATCGAGAGGCTCGGCGGCGGCGGCATGGGCGTTGTCTACAAGGCGGAAGACACGCGCCTTGGACGCTTTGTCGCCTTGAAGTTTCTTCCCGACGACCTGGCCCAGGATCGCGGTTCTCTGGAGCGATTCCGCCGCGAAGCGAAGGCAGCGTCGGCGCTGAATCATCCCAATATCTGCACGATTTATGACATCGGCGAGGAGGGCGGCAAAACTTTCCTCGTAATGGAGTTCCTTGACGGTGCCACGCTGAAGCACCTGATCGCCGGACGCCCGATCGAGCTGGAAACGATTCTAGCGCTGGGAATCGAGATCGCCGACGCGCTTGATGCGGCCCACGCGGGAGGCATTGTCCATCGCGACATCAAGCCGGCCAATGTTTTCGTAACCAAGCGCGAACACGCCAAGATTCTCGACTTCGGGCTAGCGAAAGTGAAAGGCGGACCGCGCGAATCGGCACAGCCAGCTGACGTGACCGCGCCAACCTCCGTTGCGATCGAAGAACATCTGACCAGTCCCGGATCGACGCTGGGAACCGTTGCCTACATGTCTCCGGAGCAGGCCAAAGGCAAGGAACTCGACGGGCGCAGCGATCTGTTCTCCTTTGGAGTCGTGCTCTATGAGATGGCGACTGGGCAATTGCCATTTCGCGGCGACACATCCGCGCTGATTTTCGATTCGATTCTGAATCGCGCCCCCGTGTCGCCGATCCGGTTGAATGCGGATCTGCCGCAGAAGCTGGAAGATATCATCAACAAGGCGCTGGAGAAGGATCGCAACCTGCGCTACCAGAGCGCCGCGGATATTCGCGCTGACCTGCAACGCCTGAAGCGCGACACCGAGAGCGGTCGCGCCGCCGCCCACAGTTCAGGCTCGGTTCCGGCGGCTCAAGATGTGATTCCCGCCGCCGTCGCCAGCGCTCCTTCTGCGTCGAGCGCGCGTTATGCTCCGGCTTCGTCGGCATCGCAGCCGGCGGCAGTGGCCGCTTCCTCCGCAGCTGTCAGCGCGGTGACTCCCAAGAAGAGTCGCTGGCAGACTCTATTGCCTGTCGCCGCGGGAGTGCTCGTCGTCCTGATCGGCTTGGGGTGGTATTGGCACTCCAGGCAATCCGCCAAGCTGACGGAAAAAGACAGCGTTCTGCTCGCGGATTTCATCAACACGACCGGAGACCCCGTCTTCGACGGAACATTGAAGCAGGCGCTGGCCGTGCAGTTGGAGCAGTCTCCGTATCTGAATCTCGTGCCCGAGTCGAAGGTCCGCCAGGCGCTGCGGTTCATGGGGAAGTCTCCCGACGAGCGCATCACGAACGACATGGCGCGCGAGATTTGCCAGCGTGAGGGGATCAAAGCCATGCTGACGGGGACCATTGCCAGCCTTGGCAATCATTACGTGATTACGCTCTCGGCACTCAATGGATCGACCGGCGATTCGCTGGACAGCCAGCAGGTGGAAGTCGAGAGCAAAGAGCAGGTCTTGAAATCGCTCGACAAGGCCGCGTCGGATCTGCGACAGAAAATGGGCGAGTCGCTCGCGTCCGTGCAGCAGTTCGCGACACCGCTTGAGCAGGCGACCACGTCGTCTCTCGAAGCATTGCAGGATTTCACGCTGGGCAACGCCGAGCACCTGAAACAGCACGATGATCAGGCTGTGCCCGACCTGACGAAAGCCGTGGGTCTCGATCCGAATTTCGCGATGGCTTATGCCACGCTCGGAGTTGCCTACTTCAACCTGGGACGCACGACGGAAGGCGCACAGGCCATGAAGAAGGCGTACGACCTACGAGACCGTGCCAGCGAGCGGGAGAAGTTCTATATCGAGGGGCACTATTACGACGAAGTGCTTTTGGATTCGGAAAAGGCATTGGCCGTCTATGCTCAGTGGCGCCAGACTTATCCGCGTGATAGCGCACCCTATGACAACGCCGCGCTGCTGTACTCCGCGATCGGAGATTCGGCGAAAGCTCTTGACCTTGCCAGCCAGGCGCATCGCATGAACCCGCAGGATACGTTTGCAGCCGCCAACATGGCGAGCGCCTACGAAGCGCTAAACCGCTTTGATGAAGCCAAGAGCATTGCGGATGATGCGGCGGCCCACCAAATATCAAGCGTCGGAACCCAGTTAGTGTTGATCGATCTGGCTTATATGCGCGGCGACGCAGCCGCGGCTCAGCAACAAGTTCAAGCCGCGAAAGGCACGAGCAACGAGGCCTTCGCCAACTTTTTTGTAGCTTCCTGGCAGACGTCCGCGGGCAAGCTCAAGACTTCGCGGGAACTGTGGGAACAAGCTCGCCAGAGCGCGATCAATATGTCTGCCAGGGACCTCGCCGCGCAAATTTCAGAGTTGCAGGCATACGACGACGCGTTGGCCGGAAATGAGGACCTCGCGAAGCAGGAAGCAGCGAAGAGTTTGCAGTTGTCCAATGATCCTGACACCCGATCGTCCGCGGCCATGGTCTACGCCGCTTCCGGCGATACACAGAAGTCGGAGTCGCTCGTGAGTGGGCTGCAGCATGATGTTCCCGACAACCGCTTTATTCAGGGATGGATCATCCCCGAAATCCGAGCCGCAAATCAGCTGCGAAAGGATCAGTTTTCGGAAGCTCTCGCATCGCTTGAGCCGCTGCGGTCATACGAATTCGGTATCGGGCCACGCTCGATTGGAGTCACCCCGATCTACTGGCGCGCCATGACGTATCTGAAGATGCGCGATGGCGCGAAGGCAGCCGCTGAATTTCGGCGCATTCTCGACCACCAGGGCGCAGCTGGATTTTCCATTGAATATCCATTGGCCCACCTGGGTCTCGGGCGAGCGTATGCGGTTCAGGGCGACAATGCAAAGGCACGAACGGCCTATCAGGATTTTCTTGCGGCATGGAAAGATGCGGATCCAGACGTGCCGATTCTCGTAGCCGCCAAAGCAGAGTACGCAAAGCTGAAATGAGTCAGCTGTCAGTTGCCAGCCGCTAGTTGCCAGAAGTGATTGCGTCAACTGGTTCTGGGGAAGGGCAAGGCCTTTAGCCCCGCCGCCGAGATCCTCAAATGATGTCGCTTCAGCCACCGAGGTTAGCCGGAGCTTACCTTGTCCGGTGGAGTCCTGGCCTCTAATCCCTGATGTCTAGCCCTGCTCTGTTATCTTGTACCTTCAGCCGGTTTCCCACGCCAATGCCTTCTGCACAACACCCGCACCGGTGGATGGTATTTCTCGCCTTCGGGCTGGTGTATCTGTTCTGGGGCTCGACCTACCTCGCCATCGACATCGCAGTCCAGACCATTCCTCCGGCGCTGATGTGCGGCATCCGCTTCGCCATAGCCGGGCTCGTCATCCTGCTGGTATGCGCGCTCACGGGCCGCAAGATTCTGTATTCGCCCAAGCAGATCTTTCTTTGCGCGATTGTGGGATTGCTGCTACTGATGGGTGGCAATCTGACGCTCTCGTACGCGGAACTGTCGGTCTCTTCGGGCCTCGCCGCGCTGATCATTGCTATCACGCCACTCTGGTTCCTGGTGCTTGATTCGCTGCTGCTCGGCGATCACCACATTTCCCGCCGCGGCAAGACAGGTCTCTTCCTGGGCATCGTTGGACTATTCGTTCTGGTGTGGCCGGAGTTGCGGGCGGGAAGCCTCGGTCGCCGCGAACTGTTGGCCTCCCTCAGCCTGATAGGCGGATCTTTCAGCTGGGCGCTGGGCTCGGTGCTTTCAAAAAAGTGGCAGTCTGGCGTGGACGTCTTCGGCGCCACCGGATGGCAGATCACCGCAGCAGGAGTGGGGAATCTCCTCTTCGCATTACTGGCAGAAGACGTTCGCCGAGTGCACTGGTCTGCCCGCGGCCTCGGGGCTGTTGGATATCTCATCGTGTGCGGCTCCTGGATTGGATACACCGCCTATATCTGGCTGCTCGATCACGCGCCCACGTCGAAAGTTTCCACGTACGCGTACGTCAATCCCGTGGTAGCGGTGTTCCTTGGGTGGCTCGTTCTGCATGAGCGTGTGGACCGTTTTATTCTTGCCGGAAGCGCGATCGTGGTTCTGTCGGTGATTCTCGTGACGAGCGCGAAGGTGAAAGAGAAGACGTTCGGGGACGACTTGCCCGCCGTAGAAGCAGCAGGAGATTGAATTAGCGATCAGAGGCTAGGGGCCAGGGGCTAGACCTCCGGCCTCCAAAGACCGATGCCAACGTCCGACGTCTGCGGTCCGAGGTCAGGTGTTAGTCTTCGTCTTCCGCATCGTTCACAACATCGACGACGTGTCCGCGGATCGCGTATGTTTGCTTCGCTACTCCCGCCGCCTCGAAGCTGACGCGCGCGGGGCCGCGCTGCCAGACCGGTGTCTCGCATGCGGAATCCGGGCCAGAATCGTCGGGCAGAGCCTCCGAAAGCTGCTTGCGTAGAACCGGCTTGCGGCGGCTTAATTGCGCCACTATGGCGTAGGTCTTCTTGCCATCGTCGCCTACTCCGCAATAGGCGACATAGTCGCGATACCAGCTAGCCGCCGAATAGTACGCGTCGAACTCCGGCAGATGGATTGGCGTAATGTGTCCGGTGAGGCGGTCTACCAACAGCCATCCGCCGCGCTGCCATTGCCAGCGCGCTAGAGAATCCTCTGGGAGGCTGTCATTCACACGAAAAGCCCGCCGCACCACAAACAGCCGATCGGTGACTTCGTGCGGTGATCCGGAGACGTATTCTTTGACGCGCCCGTCCACGACGAGAGTGCGGACTTTGAGCATCAAAGGCTTTTCTTTTGCATCGAAGCCGGGGTTCCACTGTGTTGAAATCCACTTCCCGAAGCTGATGACGTGAACCTTAGGAGCAGCCGTTGCAGCCGAAGTTCCAAAAATGAGACACAAGAACCATGCAATTCGAGGCATTCGGGAATTCATAAACATGGTCGCAGGGTAGGCAGACCCGCGCCCGCAGCGCAAGGAAAGCGATCACAAATTCCAAGAAAGGAGTGCCAAAGTGGGAATAGTAAATTTTTGCAACAGGTGGTACTGTGTCTGAAAAGCCGGTTGAAAACCGAGCGAAACGGGGGCGAGTCGAGGTAAAATCGAAGACTAGAAAAACGATTTTGCCATGAGTCTTTCTTCTCCTCCACGTAGTGCGCGCATCGCGCGGACAACTTCGCCCGGAAGCCAGGCTTCTTACCGGGATATGGGGGAGCTTCTACCAAGACGCCGCGGTTCGCGGATTCTCGTCGTTGACGACCAGCCCAGCATCGCTGGACTGATGAGCCAGCTGCTGACGATTCGCGGATACGACGTCGTGACCGCTTCCAACGCGGAGCAGGCGGAAGCCGAGGTTCGCCGCCAGCCACCGGACCTGATTCTTTCCGATGTCATGATGCCCGGGAAGTCCGGCTACGATTTCTGCCGCACCCTGAAAGAAGATCCAACCACGCGGCTGATTCCTTTCGTCCTGATCACTGGTCTCAGCGACAGCAGTGACAAAGTAAGAGGCATTGAAGCCGGAGCCGACGACTTCCTGAACAAACCGGTGCTCGCCGAGGAATTGATCGCGCGCGTGAAGTCGCTGCTCCGTCTGAAGGAATTTACTGACGAACTTGAGACTGCCGATTCGGTGCTCTGCACTCTCGGCCTGATCGTTGAAGGCCGCGATCCCTATACGGAGGGTCACTGCGAGAGACTTTCTGTTCATGCTGCGGACCTTGGCCGCCATCTCGGGATGGACGAAGACTCTATCCTCGCCCTGAAGCGCGGCGGATATCTGCATGATCTCGGGAAAATCGCCGTGCCCGACGAAATCTTGAAGAAGGGCAGCGATCTGACGCCGGCGGAATGGGAAGTGATGAAGCTGCATCCGATCACCGGCGAAAATATCTGCAAGCCGCTACACTCGCTGCGCCTGGTCCTGCCCATCATCCGGCATCATCACGAGCATTCCGACGGTTCGGGATATCCCGACGGGTTGAGGGGTTCTGAAATTCCAGTGCTGCCCCGATTGCTGCAAGTCGTGGATGTCTACGATGCGCTGCGGACAGCGCGTCCGTACAAGCCGGCCCTCTCTCACGAGCAGGCCGCCGAGACCATGCGCTCCGAAGCCTCCCGCGGCCTTTGGGACGCGGAATTGGTGGCCGAGTATTTCTCCATGCTCGAACTGAAGCGCCAAGTGGCCTGAAAGCAGCTGCCAGTTGCCAGCCGACACTTCCCAGTTCTCGAAGGCCTCCAGTGAGAGGGTTGTGAAAGGGCACGGCTTCAGCTGTGCCGCCAATTTCCAGAAAAGCCTTGGGGCTTCAGCTCCTGAGGGTGTTGGGATCTTGTTCTCGTTTGACCAACGCGCAAAGTACAATGAATCAGCCGATTTTGTGGCAGCAAAAGCGCGCGAAGCCGCATCAGTTCTTTTCCAGCTTCGAGCTGAGAACTGAGAACCGAGAACTGCTTTTGGACCCAACGTACAGCGTCGTCATCCCCGCGTATAACGAGAGCGCCCGGCTTGGCGCGACCCTCGAAAGGGTACTCGCCTACGTTCATGGCCAGGCATGGGACGCCGAGGTGCTCGTGGTCAACGACGGCTCGCGTGACAAAACAGCGGAAATCGTCCGCAGTTTCGCCTCTCGCGATCCGATACTCCGATTGCTGGAAAATCCGGGCAACCGCGGCAAGGGATACAGTGTCCGCAACGGCATGCTGCATTCGCGCGGGCGGATTGTGCTATTCAGCGACGCGGATTTATCGTCTCCGATCGAAGAAGCCCCCAAGCTCTTCGAAGCCCTCGCGCTGGGAGCGGACATCGCCATTGGATCGCGCTGGCTGCGCTCGGAAACGCAGACCCAACGCCAGCCATTGCATCGTCAGCTCTTCGGACGCATTTTCAATCTGCTGCTGCGCCTCACGCTGGGGCTTCACTTCGCAGACACGCAATGCGGATTCAAGGCGTTCAAGCGTCCGGCAGTCGAAAAGATTTTTCCCTTACAGAAGATCGAGCGCTGGGGATTCGATCCCGAGGTCCTGTTCTTGGCACGCAAGTTTGGATTCAAGGTCAAAGAAGTGCCCGTGCTGTGGGGACATAGCGGTGGCACGCGCATCAGCCCGCTGATTGATGGAGCGCGCATGTTTCAGGAGATGCTGCGGATCCGCTGGAATGATTTGAGGGGGAAGTACAAGAGCGATCCACGGCCCATCGCTCCAATCTCGGACGTCCTGCCCTCGCCAACCCCAGGATTGAAGCGTACGGGGTCCGGAAGTTCTTAACCCGCCGCGAGACTCATACCCAAAATACTAACCACAAAGGCCACGAAGTATCACGAAGGAAAGTTCTGAGAACTGGGAACCGAGAACTGAGAACTTTTGTCTAGCGAATCTCCTGCATCACCCTCCGTCCCATTTCCGTGGTCGAAATGGCGGGATGAATCTTGCCCGCCAGATCCGCCGTGCGCGCGCCTTTTGCGAGCGCTGCCGACACAGCTTGTTCGACGCACGCCGCTTCTTTTTCGAGATGGAAAGTGTGCCGCAGCAGCATCGCAACCGTGAGAATTGCGCCCAGCGGATTGGCAATTCCTTTCCCCGCGATATCGGGTGCCGAGCCGTGCACCGGCTCATAGAGACCAACCGGGCCGCCGACACTGGCGGACGCGAGCAGTCCGAGAGAACCGACTACTCCGCCGGCCTGATCGGAAAGAATGTCTCCGAACATATTCTCGGTGAGGACCACATCGAACTCCGCCGGACGCTGTACCAGCAGCATCGCCGCAGAGTCGACGTACTGATGCGCCAGCTTCACCTCGGGATAGTCCTTCCCGATACGCGTGACCACCTCGCGCCACAGCCGCGAGCACTCGAGCACATTCGCCTTGTCGACCGACAAGACTTTCTTCCTGCGCTTCATCGCGAGATCGAACGCAACGCGGGCAATGCGCTCGATTTCGTTCTCTCCGTAGCGCATGGTGTTGACGGCGACTCGGGAACCGGGTTCGCCTTCAATCGAGCGCGGCTGTCCGAAGTAGGCTCCGCCCAGCAGTTCGCGCACGATCATGATGTCGGTGCCGCGAACGATTTCCGCGCGCAAGGGAGAACAGTCCTCAAGTGCCGGAAAGAAGACGGCAGGCCGCAGATTGGCGTATGCGCCAAGCTCGCGCCTGATGCGCAGGAGTCCGGCCTCGGGCCGCAGATGTCCAGGATTGTGATCGAACGCGGGACTTCCAACCGCGCCGAGTAGAACTGCCTTCGACGACAGACAAGCCTGAATCGTCTCGGGCGGCAGGGGATCGTTAGTGGCGCTGAGAGCGGCTCCGCCAATCAGTTTTTGTTGAAGCTGAACCTGGTGCCCAAACTTGTCAGCCACAGCCTGCAAAACCGCAACGGCCTGCTCCGTCACTTCAGGACCGATTCCATCGCCAGGGAGAACTGTGAGAGAGAGAATCATTTTGTAATTGAGTAATTTGGTAATTGGGTAATTTAAAAACTGGCAAAACGGTAATTGTATGCGCCGACGAAGAAAGCCGCCAGAACGGCGGCTCCAAGGTTTTCAATTACCAAATTACAAAATTACCCGATTACTCAATCCCTAGACTCCCCACAAATAATCTTCCTGCTGCGTCTGCTCATGTTGAGATTCGGGATGGACCGGGACGGGCGCGCCGAACGGGTTCATCTGGGCGGCAGCGGCGAATCTCTTTTCAGGCTCCGGAGGCGGAGCGTTCACGACCGCGGCGCTTGTGCCTTCGATGACCGGCTCAATGAGCGGAGTAGCCGTACGCGTCGGCTTGTGCGTGTCGCGTATTAATTCCAGCAGGTGATGATCTTCCACATGCTTGATTTTGTCCGCGAGGCGGACGAAGCGCCGGTAGATATCGTCGAGCACGCGGCGGTCGAACTGATATCCCAGTTGTTCGCAGCGCATGCTGAGGGCGTGCCGTCCTGAATGCTTGCCGAGTACCAGCTTCGAATCCGGTACCCCGACCGACTTCGGCGTCATGATCTCGTAGGTCA
This sequence comes from Candidatus Sulfotelmatobacter sp., assembly GCA_035945695.1. Classification (GTDB taxonomy): domain Bacteria; phylum Acidobacteriota; class Terriglobia; order Terriglobales; family Acidobacteriaceae; genus Sulfotelmatobacter. Next base: position 42,303 of record DASYZZ010000030.1, read on the forward strand.
GCGGATTCTTCAGCACGCCATCCTGATGGATGCCGGCTTCGTGCGCGAAGGCGTTGCGGCCGGTGATCGCCTTATTGGGCTGAACGGGAACGCCGGTGATCTCGCTCAGCATCTGGCTGGCGGCGAAGATCTGCTCGCTGACGATGGCTGTTTCGTACGGATAACGGTCGGGCCGAACTCGCATCGCCATGACGATTTCTTCCAGCGAGGCATTGCCCGCGCGTTCGCCGATTCCATTAATCGTGCATTCCACCTGCCGAGCGCCCGCCGAAACTGCGGCCAGCGCATTCGCAACAGCCATGCCGAGATCATTATGGCAGTGGGCGGAGATCGTTACGTTCTCGATTCCTTTTACCTCACGCCGGATCTTGCCGATCAAATCCGCAAATTCAGTTGGGACCGTATATCCGACGGTGTCGGGAATGTTCAAGGTCGTGGCGCCAGCTGCGACGACTGCATTCAGGACGCGGCATAGAAAATCGGGATCGGTGCGGGTCGCATCTTCCGGAGAGAATTCGACGTCGTCGCAAAGCGATTTCGCGAGTTCGATCGCTTCACGAGCCTGGGCAACGCACTGGTCGCGCGTGATCCGCAGCTTGTATTGCAAATGGATGTCAGACGTCGCGAGGAATACGTGAATGCGCGGGCGCGCGGCACCTTGTAGCGCTTCCCACGCCCGCTCGATATCCTGACGGCAGGCGCGAGCCAAACCGGTAATAATCGGGCGGCGCACGACCGACGCGATCGTCTTCACCGATTCGAAATCCCCGTCAGAGGCAATGGGGAATCCGGCCTCGATCACGTCCACGCCAAGCCGGTCCAGTTGGTGCGCAAGCCTCACTTTTTCCTGCTGGTTCATGCTGCAGCCCGGCGACTGTTCTCCGTCGCGGAGAGTGGTGTCGAAGATAATGACGTGATCGTGGTGTGAACTCATGGTCCCCTCGTGCGCCGCGGCATCTTGGCGTAAAGACGCGGTCTCCGGGAAAGAAGCAACTTGCTCCGGTTCGTCTATGGTACGAACAATACTCCTAGAAGCAAAACTTATATTTTTGCTAGGAGCTATTAGGGATTCTTGTATTATAAGAATAACTAATAGAGCGCTGTGGATCTATTAACGGAGGTCGCGTGGAGCTTTCCCAGCTTGAAGTCTTTCTAGCGGTAGCGCGGGAGCGCCGCTTTTCGCGTGCCGCGGACAAGCTGTTTCGCACCCAGTCGGCCGTGAGCCAGACCATCCGCAAGCTAGAAGACGAACTTGGAGAAGCTCTGTTCGACCGCTCCTCGCGCGAGGGAGTCCTGACCGATGCCGGGAAGGTCCTATACGAATACGCGGAAAAGCTGATCAATTTGCGCAGCGAGGCCAGCGAATCTCTGGCGGAACTGAAAGAGCTGCAGAAAGGAAAGCTCGTCGTTGCCGCCAATGAGTTGACCGTTCTCTATCTGCTGCCAGTCCTCGCAGAATTCCGCCGCCTGCATCCCATGATCAGGATTACGGTAGAGCGCGCGCTGGGCAGCCGCATCCCGGACGAGGTTTTGAGCTACAGCGTGGAGTTCGGGGTTCTTTCCTATGCACCCCAGGAGCCGAGCCTGCATTCGATCGTAATCTTTTCGGATCAGCTCGTTTTCGTGGTGCCTCCCAGCCACCCGCTTGCATCGGCGCCGCAGGTGAGCATACGGCAACTGGGCGCGGAGTCGTTCGTGGCGCACATCGTTTCCTCGCCCTATCGCGAAAAAGTCATACAGATGTTCAAGAATCACAAGACTCCCCTGCACATGGATCTGGAACTGCCGACGCTCCAGGCGATCAAGCGCTACGTGGCGATGGGTAGTGGCGTGGCTTTTGTGCCAGAGATCAGTGTTGAAGCCGAAATCGCGCGGGGAGAGCTGGTCAGCATCCCCGTACGCGAGCTGCAACTGAAGCGCAAGCTGCGGCTGATTTACCGCAAAGATGCCAGCCTCTCCCACGCGGCGCGTGCGTTCCTAAAAGTGGCTGAGGCCGTAGCACTCGAACGAAAAGGCCGATTCCGTTTTCAGCGAGAAAACTGAACTCTTCGCAAAAGATCGCTCCAAAAAGCAAAAGAGCGAACCACGCGGGGTCGCTCCTTGCTGCCCAGGCTTCCTTGCGGCTAGCAGTCAGCGCAGACGCGCATCTCAGGAAATGACTCCAGCGCGGCTTCAAGCGTCGGATAAACTTCCATCACCGAATTAAGATTGGTGAGGTCGAGCAGAGCGCGGACCAGTTCATTCGCGCCTGCGCATTTCAGCTCGGCGTTCCGGTTCTGCGCCCACGTCTGCAGCAATGCGAGTTCGCCGATACCAGCGCTGTCGATCGAACTCACGCCGCTCAGCTCAAGAACCAACCTGCTTCCAGGATGCAAAACTTCATCGACGATGCGAGACAGGGCTGCCGCTTCGTCGCGATAGACGATGCGTCCCTGGCAATGCACGACGATGACGTCGCCACGATTCCGCGTTTCCAGACTCAGTTTCAACTTCGACTCCTTTTGCAGTTGAAAGGCAGCCACGGCCGCCGGTTGCTCCCACGATTGGTAGTCGCTATTCATAGTTTGCATGTTAGTAGATAGACGAGAATCAGGTGGTTTTGGCACCATGAATATCTGTTAAATTTTCATCAATACTGTGTCGGGAGCCTTAAGCCCCAGCCCGGACAAATTTTGTCTCCCGGGACATCTTGAGCATCCGGTACACTGCATCTAACCGATTTCATTGATTACAATGGCTTCTTTTGCCGGCGTGCTCGCCGGGGAGGAATATTTCGTGTCGAAAACTGCTTCCGTTGCTCTGGCATTCCTGGGATTCCTGCTCTGCTCGCTCCCTATGTCGGCGCAATTCAACGGGCTTCTTCCAAACGGAAATGTCTATGGCGGAGTCTCGTACGGGCAACTCACCAATGTCGTCGTCAAACAGAGCTATCGAGGATGGAATGCTTCTTACGAGGCTCTGCCCTTCACCCGCTTTCCCCACCTCGGGATCGTGGCTGACCTCAGCGGTTATTACCGTACCGGCGGCGTGACGCAATATAACCTCCTCGGTGGTCCCCGGCTTTCGTCGAATCTTGGGAGATGGCGACCTTTCATCCATGCGATGGCGGGCGTCCGGCACCTCACGAGCGAGGGTTTTATCTATAACCCGCTCGAGATCGATGTGGGGGGCGGCGCTGATTACAAACTTGGATTCAAGAATTTCTCCTGGCGCGTGCAGGGCGACTACATGCACACGCACTACGCCAGCGCCACACAAAACGATTACCGAGCGTCAACGGGAATCGTCTGGCGCTTCTGATCCCGGCGGGAACCGATCCGAATTCCGCACGATCCCCTTTGGTTATGGGCGCATCCAAGAACTTTCTGCATCCGGGTGGGTTAACGGATGCTGAAGGAGGAGTTGGATGCGCAGGGCCTTCTTTCTATCAGCTGCAGTCCTCTTTTTGAGTTCTCTGACAGTGGCACAGATCCCGACTTCCGGAAACATTTTTGCCGGGTACTCGTACTACAACACGAACGTGAATGGCGTAAAGCGCCAGAGCATTAATGGCTGGGAAGGGTCGATCGAAGGAAAGTTCTTTCCCATTCCCTTCCTCGGGGTCGTCGCGGATTTCAGCGCGAATTACGGGAACCTGAGTTTTCCGATAGCGTGCGCGGTGGGGGTCAATTGTCCTGTCTTGGCAAGCGTGAATTCCCACGTCGATAACTTCCTCATCGGTCCACGCGTGTCGGTGTCGGTGGGAAAAATTCGACCATTCGCAGAAGCGCTCGTCGGTTTCGGACATATCAATACTAACGGTTTCGGGTCCGATACTTCGGTTGCGTCGGGCGTTGGGGGAGGGATTGATTACAAATTGTTTACCCTGGTCGCCTGGCGTTTTCAGGGGGACTACATTCACACACATTTCTTCAACCTGGCGCAAAACAATCTGCGCTTGTCCACGGGCATTGTGATTCGCTTCTAAAATTCGTCAAGGAAGTAGAGATGGAGAAAGATCGCATGAAACATCTCTGGGTGGTGGCGTTGTTGTTCGCTAGTTCTTTCGCGGCGGCTCAAGTGCCCAATTCGGGCAACGTGTATTTTGGGTACACCTACTACAACACCGATCTGTCGCTCAATCGCGGCAGTCTGAACGGCTGGCAGGGCACCCTCGAAGGCAAAGTCTTTCCCATGCTCGGCATCGTGGCCGATCTGACCGGACACTACGGCTCGCTAGACTACAACATTCTCTGTCCCGTGGGACCAGGACCTTGCCTTCCAGTCAGTTCCAATGCGCATGTGTATGAGGCGATGTTCGGGCCTCGCGTTTCGTTCCCAGTGGGACGCTTGCGTCCGTTTGCGGAGTTTGAGGTTGGCGTGGCGCATGCGACTACCGGTTCGGACGGATTCGGAACAGACACATCTTTTGCGACCGCGTTGGGCGGAGGCGTTGACGTCCGCCTGTTCCGTCCAGTTGCGTGGCGCCTCGAAGGAGACTACGTCCGCACAGACCTCTTCCACACCACGCAAGGAAATTTCCGCTTCTCCACCGGGATTGTATTGCGCTTCTAAGCGGGGGCTCCGCACAAGTAAAACGGGATTCAGCTGGTTAGCTGAATCCCGTTTTTGTGGCCACGAACAAAAACTGTGAGTATTCCGCAGCGCGGCCGCTCTAGGCCCAATACTTGTGATCGCGCAGGAAATACTGCTCGTTCGAGTAATTCACGGCCGTTTTGAGGAACAGCAAGCCCACCTTGAGATGTCCCATGCGCTTGAAGCGGCGGTTGGTCGTGTAGACTCCGCCGCGCACGATCGCAAAGCGCTTCTGTTCGACCTGCTGGCTTAGGCGGTAATCTTCGGCGAACAGAATCTGCTCGTGGAATCCGCCCAGCTCCCAGAATTTCTTGCGGTCCCACAGCATGAACATCCCTGTCGCAAACGGACGATGCAGATACGACGCGTACTGGAAGCAATCGGTGACGGTGTAGAGCATCTTGTCGATCCAGTTTCCGTCGCGGCACACAATGTTGGTGGTAACGCAGTGCAGTTGCCGCGCGTTCGCTTTCTCCATGCAGCGCCGGATCAGCGTCTTATCCGCCAGTTCGATATCCGCATCAAGAAACAGGACATAAGGCGTGTCCGCCAGTGCGGCGCCCTGATTGCGGCCGACCGAAGGCATCCCGCCGCGAATCACATTCACATTCAGCCGGTTGCCGAAAACCCGCACCACCTCCGGAGTTCCGTCCGTCGAGTTCGCGTCAGCGACCAACACTCTCGTACTCGACATCTTCGAGTAGTCCTGATTCATCAGCGAAGTCAGCAAGCGGGGAATCAGCTTCGCCTCGTTCTTCGCCGGAATCACGATCGTCAGTTCGTTCGCCGTATTCATGGATTTGTACCCCCAATTCGTCAATCGTCAGATAGGTCAATCGCGAATCGACCCAGCCCCCGGAGTTGTAGTAATCGATACCATCGCGCTCTACGTGCAGCGCTTCGTGCGTATGCCCGCAAAAGATCCGCTCGATCTTATGGTGCCGCGCGTATGCCAGAGCTCCGGATGCAACCTTCTCCGACATCCGAAGCCACCGCGTGTTCAGACGGTCAATCATCCGCGCGATTGGCTTGGTCTTCAAATCCAGCTTTTGCAGTTGCAGGTAGAGTGAAGTTCCCCATTGGCTCAGCCGTACACGATTTACCTGAAATCCGTCGAACTGATGACCATGGATCGCGATGTGGCGCCGGCCCCGGTATACCCACGTATATTCCTGATAAACGCGCACACCTACTAGATGCGACATGATGTTGGTAAGGCCATGGTCGTGATTGCCTTCGACCCAAACAATTTCGATACTGCGCTTCGGATTCGACAGTTTTCGTATGTAACCGAGGAATTTCCAGTGTTCCTTGGTAAGGCGTGCGAAATTCAGGTCAGCAAAGATGTCGCCCAGCAGGATCAGGCGCTGAAAACGGTTCTCTTGGAGAACGCGGGTCGCCTCGCGCGCACGGCTCGTCTCTGCACCCAGGTGCAGGTCGGAGAGTATCAGCGTGTTGTAACCCTGCAGGTACATACTTCGGTTGTAGCAGCGGAATGTTACGGAGTGATTAATAGTGCATCAATATTGGTGCAAAGGTAATCACCAGGGCAACTCGCCGTGACAGGTGCGGCGCCGGCACTGGCACTTAGGCACCGGCCGCCGGGTGGTACTGCATTGGCCCTAGTACCGGCGTAATGTTGCGCCTCTATATCGGGTTCCTATACTGGGAACATAGGAATCCGATATAGCCATGACGAAGCGCATCCGATCAAAAATTACACGCGGCAGTGGAGAGCTAGCCATCCTGTCGCTGCTTGCCGAGCAGCCGCTCTACGGTTTTGAAATCGCCAAACAAATCGGCGAACGAACTGGCGGCGCGCTGAAGTTCACGCTCGCGTCACTCTATCCGCTGCTCTACGACATGGAGAAGCGCGGCTGGCTCGAAGCGCAGTGGCAGGCCAACGAAGCCGGACGCGACCGCCGCTACTACAAGCTCACGACTGCAGGCCGCCGCCAACTCGCCCCGTTGCGCGAGGAATGGCGATCATTTTTTCATGCGCTCGATGCGCTGGCGGGAGTCAGCCATGCCTGATTGGAAGAAGGAGATCAGCGGACGTCTCGGATTAAGAACGATCCACGAAGAAGCTGTTCGTGAGTTGGCGTCCCATCTCGATGAAGGTTATGAAACGCATCGTTCTCGCGGGCTGACCGAACAAGACGCGCTAGCCGAGACGTTGCAAGAGTTGGACGACAGCGACGAGCTTGTAGAGGCGATTCGTCGAAGGAGATCACAGGAGGATGTTATGAACTACCGTACACGTACGCTCTGGCTTCCTGGGATGATCATGCTGTTGGGAGCAAGTCTGGCGCTCATGATCTTTGTGCGGATCGGTTTTCGCGAGAGCTTGACCTGGAGAGCCGGGCCATTTGTCCTGTGGTTCTATGGGCCGTGGCTCGCTTCGTTGACGATTGTGGGCGCTGCTGGAGGGTTCCTATCGCGACGTGGAGGTGCATCGATATGGACACGGTCAGCAGTCGCAATTCCTCCGGCTCTGTTGATCGCGATTTGCATGTGTATATTCAGCGATCTCAGCGCTCTGATCTCGCACCTCAGCCTGATTTTCACTAGATTCTGGTGGCTCTATCTCACCATGGCGGTCGCGAACTGGGTGGTCTTGCCGGGCGCAGCTTTGCTCTTGGGTGCAGCCCCATTCCTAAGAGCACCGTTACGTCAAGCGTGATGGAACACGAAGCTGCTATGCATAACTGGCATCAAATCGTCCGGCACCGGTTGCAACTCCAATCTTTGCCCGCGCCACCCGAATCTGTTGTAGCCGAACTGGCTGCTCACTTAGAAGAAAGCTATGACGACCATCGCTTCCGCGGGATGACAGAACCAAGCGCATTCACGGAAGCGATGCAACAGTTGGACGACTGCGAAGTGCTGGTAAAAGCAATCCGAAGAAGAAATTCAGAGGAGGAACTCATGAACTATCGTACGCGGAGTCTTTGGATCCCGGCGATGGCAAGTTTGCTCGGAGCAAGTGTAGCGATGACTTCACTGCAGTTCGCCGGGCTGCGCGCACAAGTCGTCAGGACCGGATCAGTTGAGATGTTTTTCTATTGGTCCTGGTTGGTCGTACTGCCGTTGTGCGGAGCTCTTGGAGCCTATCTTTCCCGCCGCGCCGGAGCTTCAATTCTCACACGCCTGAGCGCGGCACTGGCACCGGTTCTGTGGCTCCTGGCAATCTGTACCATCACCGAACCGATCGATCTGGCGGTGAGTGGTATTGGCCAACTCCGCTACTTCGGCTATGGCGTTGCGGAATGGGTAGTTGTCCCTGGAGCGGCTTTGTTGGCAGGCGCAGCCCCATTCCTGCGCGGAGCAATGCAGCCGATAATTCTGAACGAAGCCTGAGGTCTGAGGCCGTTGAGTCCGAGGTCCAAGGGCTAAGGTCCGGAAGCCGAGAGCCGGAACCCCGCCTTATGCCGTCGGCGGAACGTATTCCTTCGGCTTGGCCGAGCCTTCGCCGAAGAAGAACATCTCCATCTGCTTCACGATGACTTCCTGATCCTCGCGCCGGGCGGGATTGAGGCGGTATTCATTGAGAAGCATCTTGCAGTGCTCCATCCACATGCGCCACGCTTCCTGCGAGACGTTGTCGTACACCTTCTGGCCGAGGTCGTTGTCGAACGGCGGCTCGTCGAGCCCCGGCATTTCTTTCTTGAACTTCACGCAATAAACCATGTGCGCCATAAATTCCTCGATAATCGCTGTTTTTCGGTAACCAAATCTATCTTACATCGACTTCGGGGGAATGATCCGACGCCACGCGATCGCGGCCAGCGCCCACACGCCGAGCAGCGGAATCAGGCTGGCGAGCCCCTGCAATCCGAGCAGCTGGCCTAAATTGAACGCGCCGTAATTTCCGCGCGAGCCCGCTTCGGCCACGGTCAGCATCGAATCGCGATTCATCGCCATCTTTCCGGCCCAGAACGACGGCCAGACGGAATGCATCATCGGGCAGTTGTCCTGCATGGAGAGCTGGGAGGTCGTCGAAATCACCATCAGAGCCATGAGAATGCTGCCCGCCGCAAGCACAATCAAAACTCGCCGCCACGCTGGCGTTGCGCACTGCCAGCATGGGGCAAGGCCGAGGCATAACAGAGGAATCGCCGCGCCGGCATAGCGCGGACCAAAGGTCAGCCCCGCCTTCCACCAATAGAACGAAGCATTGAAGAGGAAGTAATAGGCCACAATCCCGAAAGCCGCAGCAACGGCGGCGCGATAGCCACATTTCCACAATGCCCACAGGCCGACGGGAGCGGCCAGCATCGCGGGCGAGGCGAAGAACAATCCGCGCGAACATCCGAACAGGATCTTCAGCAGGCGGTCCGGATGAGGATAGGTGAGGCCCATGTATCCCTGCTGCTGCATGAACGAGAACGAACTCGGATCGTAGTACGAATAACTGGGACGGAATCCTCCGAAAGCCGCGTGCAGATATCCGAAGAGCACCGCCACACAAATCGCAGCCCCGAGCCCGACTCCACCCACAACGCGCCAACGTGCATGCGCGCCATGCCGCCACGCGCGTGCGAGCGCAAACGCCGCCAGAATCGCGGATGCCGGCGCAGCAGGATATTCGGTCACGGTCGCCCATCCGGCTGAAAGCCCGACCGCGAGTGCCCACCAGAAGTTGTGATTGCTGCCTTCCCCGATTTTCATGGCAGCAGCAAAAGCGAAAATCAAACACGCCCCGACCAGCGCATGAGCCCAGAACAAACTGGCATACGCCCAGATCGGAGTCCCGAGACACAAGACCACCACCCCGAATGCCGCCCCCGGCAACGAAGCACCAAATCGCAAGGCGAGAAAGAAAACGCACACTCCCGCAAGAGCCATCGGCAGCGCCACCGAAAACGCGCTCACGAGATACGACAGAACAAATTCGCCCCGCGCAGAAAGCGGATCGACTCCAACAGCGCGCATTGCCGGCCGCGCCAAAACGGCAACCGGCACAGCCAGAAACACTATCCCCGGCGCCTTATCGGAATAGTAATGTCCCTTGAAGTGCGCTTTATCCTGCGTGTTCTGGTGGTAGGAGTCGATGCGCAGCGTGTGCTCTTCGACAATCGCGCGCAGCAGATCGAACCGCGAGTTCTGATTCCATCCGCCGCCTTCATAGAAATAAATGAACGAAAAGAAGGTCACGACGCCGAGCAACAGCGCCGCTCTTCTTTGAATCGCAGATTTTTCCGGACGGAGTGTCATCAGAAATTTCGCGGTGAAATTGACGCGCCCTGATGAAGGAGTTCCGACCCGCGCAGTACGGCAGCCTCAGCGCGTTCCCATCGCCAGCAAATATTCGGCAACAATTTTCTTCGCTTCTGCCTCGGCTGCGGCTGGATCTTTCGCGTCCTTCGTTGCGGCCAGCTTTCCTTTGATCCCGACATAGACCGCGTCGTAGGGCGTATCGCCCAGATTTTCTACTCTATGCTTAAAAGGAGGATACCAGCGGGCTTCGCCTGGCTCTGAGAAAACTTCCCGCACCTTTCCATTTTCGTCGGTGAAGCGAAGATGCGCCTTCGTCAAAATTACGACTACCCCGCCCGGATGCTCATGTAGCGCCGATTTCTCGTGCGGCCCGTAGTGAACCGACACGACCTGCACGTGCTCATTTTCAAAATCCAGCCTGTAATGTTTAGGCTCGACCTTAGTCGGATCCTGCGCCAACGCAAGGGAAGTGGCCACGCACAGAAATGCGCTGGCCCAGAAAAGTCTGGTCCGCATAGCAGCCTCCTAACTGATCAATTTGTCTTGGAATATCTGATGAAATGCTAGGTATCCACCGAGACCGCTGTCAATCATGTCGGCAGGTCGGCCCCTAAGTGGTAAACGTTGCATTGCGCAGCATCGGGCAAAAATCTACCCACAAACGAAACGAAGTATCACGAAGGGATTTTCTCGGCCTTCCTTCCTACGACTTCGTGACCTTTGTGGTTGAATTACGGCCTCACGGCTTCTCTCACGGCCGCCGCGAACTCGCGCACATCTTCTTCCGTAGTATCGAACGAGCACATCCACCGCACGATGCATTTTTCCTCCATCCACGGATAAAAGAAGAACCGCTGCTTGATCTTTTCGATCGAATGCCGCGGGATCTGCGCGAAGACTCCGTTCGCCTCAACCTTCCACATGATCTTGACCTGCGGGATATTCTTGACCTCCGCTTCGAGCATCCGGGCCATGCGATTGGCGTGTTCCGCGCTGCGACGCCAGAGATCGTTCGTCAGCAAAGTCTCGAACTGCACCGCGATGAAGCGCATCTTCGACGCCAGTTGCATCCCCTGCTTGCGCAGATAAAGAAAATCCGAAGCAAGCGAGGGATTGAAAAATACAACGGCCTCGCCGCCCATCGCGCCGTTTTTCGTCCCGCCAAAGGAAAGCACGTCGACCTCCAGATTGCGCGTCGCCTCGCGAAGGCTCTGGCCAAGACTCACGGCTGCGTTGGCAATGCGGGCTCCATCCATGTGGAGAAACATATCGCGCTCATGCGCAAAGTTGGCGAGCGCTTGTATTTCTTCGGGTTGGTACACCGTCCCCATCTCAGTCGATTGTGTAATCGAGATGACCCTCACCTGCACATGATGCTGATCTCCGATGCCGTGATAGGCGTGGCGGACCGCGTCGACTGTGATTTTGCCGTCCTGATGCGCCAGCGGGATCAGCTTGCATCCCGTGTGCTTCTCGGGCGCGCCGCATTCATCGGTATAGATGTGCGCGTAGTCGCTGCACAGGACCGCGTGATACGGACGGTTCAGCGCCTGCAGGCCCAGCACGTTGGCCCCGGTGCCGTTAAACGTAAAGAAGACCTCGATGCCCGATCCGAAGTGCTCTTCAAACTTCGCGATCGCCGATCGAGTATAGGGATCGTCTCCGTAGGCGACGACATGCCCCTGATTGGCGCGCGCGATGGCGTCGATGATTTCCGGATGAACTCCAGCATTGTTGTCGCTGGCAAAACCGCGAGTAGGTTTGTTGGAAATGTGTGGCATAAACGAACAATGTACCAGACAGGCGAAAAAAGAAATCAAGCCGGATTTGCCGGGCATGTGGAGCAACCGATTACAATCTGACCCTAAGCTGCTCAAACTTACGTCTCGAAATCCATGCCGCGTAAACGTACCCTTATTCCGTCTCCGCTTGCCTGGACTGCGACGCCCTTGCCCGTCGCGCATCCCATGCTGCCGGTCGTCGCCGAGCGCGGCGGCACGCAGCTCCGCACGCCCTTGCCAGTCGCGATCGTCGATACGCGCGAGCAGAATCCGCTCTCCTTCCGTCGTTTTCGCGGATGGTTCCAGAAAATCGAGTACCGCGCCCTCAAGCTCGGAGACTATTCCGTTAAAGGAATGGAAGACGCCCTAGCGGTGGAGCGCAAAGATCTCGCCGACCTGATTCAATCGTTCACTACCAACCGCGCCGTCTTCGTAGCCCGCCTGCGCCGTATGAGCGAACTGCCGCACAGCCTTCTTGTCGTGACCTCGTCGCTGACCGAAATCAAGTCCGAATATCCGTACCGAGCGGCCAATCCCAACCGCATCACCCAATCCCTGATCGCGGTGCTGACGGGCCTCCGCCTGCCGTTTATCTGCACCGACACCCACGAACTCGGAGAAGAGATCGTCGCTTCCTATCTCTACCAGACCTTTCTTTACGAATGGCTCGACCGCAACGGCCATGGACGCCACCTGGCCGATGGCGACCTCTAGCCGCGCGGCGGCGAATTCCACTTGCATTTGTCTTTGTATAGCGGAAAATAAGCTTTACTACTAGACAAACATGGTTCGTCACCGCAAAAACTCGGCGAAAAATTCACGGCTTATTAACCGCAATTTGATCGAACGGTTTTATGCTTAGGCGTTGCCCATCCCTTCGAATCGGCGGCGGAATCGCGGCGCGGCGGTCCCAGAACCCCAGCGGCGCATGCGCGTTCGCCCGGTGAATACATCCATGAGTACCGCGATGAAGACCCCGAACTCGGAACCGGCCCACGAATACATCGTCCGGCGCACGGTCGAAGCATGTCACATGGCGAAAGATGCGGCAGCCGCAGCGGCGGAAGGGATCGCCACCGGCTCCAACGCCTTGCTGAACTCGCTGCGCCGGCGCGAGCGCGAACTCGACACACTCGACGTTGAGATCGACAACGGCGTCACCACCGCCATCACCGACGTCGAGCCGGAAAAAGCCCGCGAATTGCTCGCCTGCATGAAATTCATGATAGGCCTCGAGCGCATCGGAGACCTTCTGCTCAGCTTTGGCAGCAGCGCTCAGGCTGCCGCCGGGCGCATCGATTCCGAGGACACGCGCGACCTGACGCAGATGGCAACCCTGCTCGAAAAGATGCTGGCCGACTGCGCCGTGTCATTTTCAGAGCGCGACGTCAGCAAAGCGATTGAAGTACTACGCGCCGACGCTGAGATGGATCGCCTGCGCAACCTGATTTTCCTGCGGCATATCGAGAATCCCGAAAACGTGCAGCGCCAGGCCAGCCTGCAGGTCATCTTCATGACCCAATCTCTCGAGCGCGCCGGCGATCACGCCAAGAATCTTGCCGAAGAAGTCTGCCATCTCGTCAGCGGACGCCCCGTCCGCCACGTCCTCATCGCCTACGACAAGCCGGTCGAGCAGCAGATGTTCATCAACTACCTGCGCCGCCGCGATCAGCACCGCTAACCTCGATCTCACCGCGGAGGCACAGAGTCACGCAGAAGCCATTTTTCCGATCTTCTTCCTCTGTGACTCAGTGCCTCCGTGGTGAAAGGACTCTCCCAGCCCGTAACCCTTTCGTAACCCTCCCACATGCACATTTTTTGTTGCACTTTAACATTTGTGAAATATCTTGCATGTAACCTGTATTCAGGAGGACCGTTCATGGGTTCAGCGCGCGGGGCGAAGTCTCTGCCATTGAAGGTGGCTGCGATCTGCTATCGGCGTCGAGGAACCGCGATTGAGTTCCTGCTGGTCAATACCAACGGCGGGAGCAAGTGGACCTTCCCGAAGGGATCGACCGATCCTCGCCTTTCGCACAGCCAGGCTGCCGAGCGCGAAGCCGCTGAGGAGGCCGGAGCTCTCGGAACCATCGAGCCGCGTCACTTCCACCTCTACATTCATTCAAAGGGCGTGTTTTGGCAGCCCGGTGGCGTGCAGGAATTCGTAGTGAAGACCTTCCTGATGGAAGTCCATCAAACGCGCAAGCCCGACGAAGCGAATCGCCGCCCGACCTGGGTCAGTCCGGACGAAGCCAAACGCCGTCTCGCCAAGGGACGCGAAGTAAAGTATTCGCGAGAACTCGACGCAGTCATCGACCGCGCGCTCGAACGGATTCAATACCACAGCGAACTCTGGGGAGCGTATCCCGGAGCCCGCACGGTTCGTCCCCTAGCCACGAAAGACCCGATGATCGAAGCGATCTGGCCATAGCCATCGAGCATCCACAACAAATGTCGAGTGTGAGCCGCAGCCTCTGGTCGGATCTAGGTCGTTCGCGCGGAGAGGCCTTTCGTTCAATCGGGGACTCACGGGCAGCTAAGTTGCGCCGTGCCCACAATCTGGACTGCGGTGCAATTGGTGCCGCGGCACGGACCGGAAACGCCAGCCCTCACGGTCGCCACCCCCGATGCACCGGGGACGCACTGCGCCAGCCCGTTTCCCGTAAGCGTCGCCATGCTGCCATCCGACAGCCACCAATTCGCCTGGGATAACGCAACTGGAGAAGGCGGCCGGCTGTAGTTGCCCGAAGCGGTGAATTGCACCTGCCCATTCGGGAAGTTCTGCGCATCCGCCGTGGCCGGAGTTACAGTTACCGATTGAATGACACGGTTGCTGCTGCCGCATCCGACCGCCAGAAGCTCGATACCCGCAAGAAGGACTGTGGCCATAGGTAATGCTTTCATCCGAGTCATAACGCCTCCCGATCCTACAGCGTGATTAAACAAATCCGACCTGCAAAAGTTTCGCGGGCATTCCGGGCAAGATTAGCCCCTCAGCCGATAGATCCTCTCAGGACAGTTGACTGACTCCAAGCCCCGAGCCTCTAGCGGCCCTAGCATCTGACCCCTGACCTCTATCCCCTGCTACGATACTTCCAGTCCCATGATTCAGCTTTCCTCCGCCGGAAAACGTTTCGGCCACAAACTTCTGTTCGAAAATGTCGACTGGCTCATCACCAAAGATGACCACATCGGACTGGTCGGCGGTAACGGCACGGGCAAATCCACGCTGATGAAGATCCTCGCCGGCATGGACACCTTCGACTACGGCTCGCTCGTCGTCGCGAAAGGGACGTCGGCCGGATACCTTCCGCAGGACGGCCTGACGCTCTCCGGACGCACCGTCTTCGCCGAGTGCATGTCAGTCTTCGACGATCTCCGCGACATGGAGAAGGAACTCGAATCGCTCATGCACAGCATGGCCGAGATTGACCACACCAGCGCGCAGTACGCAGCGGTCGCGGACCGCTACGAAAAGGTCGAGCACGAGTTCCGCACGCGCGATGGATATTCGATCGAAGCTGAAGTCGGCCGCGTGCTGATGGGCCTCGGCTTCGGCAAGGATGACTGGTCTCGCCTGACCGACGAATTCTCCGGCGGCTGGCAGATGCGCCTCGCGCTCGCGAAACTTCTTTTGCAGAAGCCGAACCTGCTGCTGCTCGACGAGCCGACAAACCACCTCGATCTAGAAGCGCGCAACTGGCTCGAAGAATATCTTGAGGAGTATCCGCACGCGTTCGTGCTGATTTCGCACGACCGCTACTTCCTCGACGTCACCGTCGACAAAATCGCCGAAATCTGGAACAAGCGCTTCTGGTTCTACACCGGCAACTACGACAAATTTCTGGCGCAGAAGACGCAACGCAACGAGCAGCTGCAGGCCGCCTATAGAAATCAGCGCGACCGCATCGAGCAACTCGAAGTCTTCATCAACCGCTTCCGTTATCAGGCAACCAAGGCCAAGCAGGTGCAGAGCCGCATCAAGGAACTCGAAAAGATGGAGCGCATCGAGATTCCACCGGAAGAGAAGTCGATCCATTTCTCGTTTCCGCAGCCCAAGTCGAGCGGGCGAATCGTGGCGGAATTCGAGGGCGTCGCCAAAACGTATCAGAAGAATGGGGTCGCGAAAGAAGTCTTCCGCGACGTCGGTTTCATGATCGAGCGCGGAGACCGCATAGCCCTGGTCGGCGTCAACGGCGCGGGAAAATCGACGCTGATCAAGCTGCTGGCCGGAACTGAGCCACTTACGGCTGGCGAATTCCGCACCGGCCACAATGTGCTCTCGGACTATTTCGCGCAAGATCAATACAAGGAACTCGATCCTGAAGCGCGCATTCTCGACGATCTCGGCGCGCTCTCGCCGCGATCCACCGAGACCGAACTGCGCAGCCTGCTCGGCTGCTTTCTGTTCTCGGAAGAAGATGTCTTCAAAAAAATCGGAGTGCTGTCGGGCGGCGAGCGCGGACGCTACGCCCTGCTGCGGCTGCTGCTGCATCCGGCGAACTTCCTGCTGCTCGACGAGCCCACCAACCACCTCGACATGCGCGCCAAAGATGTTCTGCTCGAGGCACTGATGAAGTACACGGGCACCGTCGTCTTCGTCTCGCACGACCGCTACTTCATCGACAAACTGGCGACGCGTGTCTTCGAAGTCGGCAGCGGCAAAGTCGAAATCTTCCCTGGCAATTACGAGGACTATCTCTGGCGCAAGCAAGGCGGCCAGCAAGTCGCGCCGACACTGGATGACGTACCCGACGTGAAACCGACTAAGCAGACGGGTGCCCTACTTCTCTCTGAAGTTGGGAGAAGTGGGGATTTTCCTGACTCGGATACGACACCCGTAAACGGCAACGGCTCCGGAGCCTCGGCATCGGAGGTCCCCAAGAAGCGCCTGAACCCAATCAAGCGCAAGCAGATGGAAGACCGCGTAGCCGAACTGGAAGCGCAAATTGGCCGAACAGAAGACGAGATCGCCCGCCTGGAAACAGCGCTGCAAAACTATGTCAGCGCGGAGGAGAGCCAGCGGCAATCAACCGAACTCGAACAGGGCAAGACGCGCCGTTCTGCAATGATTCGGGAGTGGGAGGAACTATCGGAATCGCTCCTCGAGTCTCAATAGAGTTTCCTGTCCGGGCAACTGGCACAAACAAAATGCATCTCACCGCCTGTCAACCGTCCGCAAATCAGGAGGCCTTCCATGACAGGCTTAAAGGTTTTCGCGGGCCTGGCGGCTTCGATCTTGACTCTGAGCAGTCCGGTTCATACTCAAGACCAAACCGTCGCAGAACCTTATCACAAGTGGCTGGACGGCGACGTGTCTTGGATGTTTACTCGTGAGACCGTGGGTTCCACCTTCTCCGTGAGGATGACGTACCGTAACTCTCCCGTTGCGAACGTTCCTCTCACACTTGGAGGAGAAGGAAAAACACTACCCTCGGCAGTAACGAACTCGGACGGCATTGCTCACTTTGACAGAGTTCCCACCGGGGAGTATTGGGCGAGGTCGCCAGACGGCCTGCTGTTTCCCTCCGTGCAGTTTGAGGTCAAAGCCGATCAGCCATTGGGCAAGCGAGTGAATCTGGAGTGGCCCGTCATCATGGACTCGATTGCGCACCGGTTTTTGAGAGGCAAATTCACGGTAGCAGAAGACGAAAATGGCCCTGACATTCCACTGCGGAATGCACCGGTCGAACTTCGAAATGTATATCCGGGAAAATTGATTGAGTCTGTATCTACGGATGCCAATGGCGACTACGAGTTCTCTACAACGGATCCGGAACTCTACTCCTTGCGATTGACCTTGCCCAAGAAAGGCGAAGCGGGCTCTGATATTCGTGACCTCCCGATCGAACTGGACCCCGCCGCGAAACAGTTTTCGATTCCCGAGATGACGGTGGTTCAATCCCATTGCGACGGAATTCAGTTATTTCGTCGATCGCAAGGAAATGAAGGCTGGGAGCCCCAATAAGGCCCCTCACAGCCGTACACCGCCTTCCGTAATCTCTCGTTCCGCCTTACGTGTGTGCGATAGTCAGGTTGGCCAAGTGGCCACGCACCGCCGAAGGCCACAAATTTCAAAAGACCAACCGCTAGAGCGGCAGCAGGGCGCGCCACGCGGGACCCCAAGGAAGGTCGCATGCTTCAATCGTCGGACAATTCTTACAATCAGAAGTCCGGATTCCCGGCTTCCAATCCCAACTCCTTCAACCCAGTCAAGAACGTCACCGCTCCCGTCGATCAGGCGACCATCGGCCGCACTTTGGTCATCAAGGGCGAAATCAGCGGCTCCGAAGCTCTCTACATTGATGGACGCATCGAAGGCAAGATCACCATGCCCGAGAGCCGCGTCACCATCGGCCGCAATGGCAAAGTCGATGCTAGCATCCAGGCCCGCGAAGTCGTCGTAATGGGCAAGGTCACCGGCAACATCGAGTGCAGCGACCGCGTGGACATCCGCGCCGAAGGCTCGGTCCACGGGGACATTTCGACCACGCGCATCAGCGTCGAAGATGGCGCCGCGCTCAAGGGCGGAATCCAGGTCCGCAACGAGACCAAGCACAAGGAATCAGAGAAGCCGCAGGCTCAGTCGAAGCAGGAGCCTCCAAAGGCCCTGGCCGCGACCGCCAACGCGTAAGCAGATTTTGTCGAGTAGAGAGAACGGGGCACACGAAGGCGTGCCCCTGTGTTTTGCCTCGGGGTTGGGGAAGGGCATGGCTTCCGGCCGTGCCCCAGAAAGATGCAGGCTTCAGCACCTGAGGGAGCGCTGGCTACATCCCCACCGCTGTCAGAGAGGTGGCCCGCTATCTATCTACGATTTCTTCTCGCCCTGCTTGAAATCCAGCGACGCTGAATTCATGCAATAGCGCAATCCGGTAGGCTCTGGACCGTCTTCAAATACGTGTCCCAGGTGCGCATCGCACTTGGCGCAGCGGACTTCGGTCCGCACCATGCCGTAGCTAGAGTCGCGATGCTCCACCACCCCGCTGTTGTCCGCCGGTTTGTAGAAACTCGGCCAGCCCGTACCCGAGTCGAATTTCGTCTGCGAATCGAACAGCGGAGCCCCGCAGCACACGCAGTTGTACATCCCGCTCTCGTGGTTGTTCCAGTACTTGCCGGTGAAGGCGCGCTCGGTCCCAGCCTCTCGGGTTACGTGATACTGCTCGGGCGTGAGTTGATTCCGCCATTCGGCTTCATTCTTCGCGATCTTTTCTGCCGTCTTCTCGGCCATAAATGGACTCCCCATCGTCTTGATTTATTTCGTACAGATTGGATGTCTGGCTGCGGCAAAAGTGGCACGGCTATTTGTCGACGCCTTCCCCCACTTTCCAATAATTCCCCCGAAAGAACAGCAGCGGCTGACCCTCGCCGACCACCACGTCTTCCACTTCCGCAATGAAGATCGTATGATCACCCGCAACCTGCGCCGAATGCAGCTTGCACTCCAGATATGCGAGCGAACCGTGCAGTATCGGAGTTCCGTGACGCGTTCGGTCGAAGCGCGCTCCTGCCTCGGCCTCGGCGTTTTCGTGCGAGCGCTCGGCCCGCGCGTAATATTCGGAGATCGCCCGCTGATCCTCGCAGAGCATATTGATCCCGAACCGCTTCTTCGCGTGCAAATGGGCATGAGTCCGGGTCGAATGATCGACGCAGACCAGCACCAGCAGCGGATCGAGCGAGACCGACGCGAACGCGTTGGCCGTCATCCCGTGAACTTCGCCCTCGAGATCCACGGTGATGATCGTGACCCCGGTGGCGAACCCACCCATCGCTTTGCGGAACTCGGCTTGTGTCAGTGGCATCTGGGTCGTCGAGATATACCAACTCCTTCGAACATTCGAAACGCTGCCGGAAGAGACGTAGCAGCGGACGCATTCGCAACCGCCTACATTACCATGCCCCGCCGTTGTATGATTCGAGTCAACCGTGTCCGGTCGCAAGCTCAGATTCGACCCCTCGGCTCCAAAGGCTGAACCTTGTTCAGCGCGGACGGATGCGCCTGAAGATAACGGAATCTCGCGCAGCGAGGCCCTCGATGCGATCCGCTGCGACGACAACGATTTGCCATTCCTTCTCGCCGCCGCCCGAGCCGCCAAAGAACAGTTCAAGCCCGGCGTCATCACGTATTCGCGCAAAGTCTTTCTCCCGCTGACCAATCTCTGCCGCGACTATTGCGGATATTGCACCTTCCGGCGCGATCCCGGCGACCCCGGCGCGCACACGATGACACCGGAAGAAGTCCTCGAAGTCGCGCGGCAGGGTGAAAGATTAGGCTGTACCGAAGCCCTTTTCAGCCTTGGCGACAAGCCCGAACTGCTGTTTCCCGAGATGCGCGAAACGTTACGCCTCCTCGGCTACAAATCGACGCTGCACTATCTGGAAGCGATGTGTGAACTCGTGCTGCGGGAAACGACACTGCTGCCCCATCCGAATCCCGGGCTTCTGAGCCCCGAATGGATCTCGCGCCTCGCCGCCGTTTCACCCAGCATGGGCCTGATGCTCGAGACCACAAACGCGTCCCTGCTAGCTCCCGGAGCAGCCCACTACAACGCCCCTGACAAGCTGCCAGAAAAGCGCCTAAGGACGATCGAAGACGCCGGGAAACAAAACGTTCCGTTCACCACCGGGTTGCTGATCGGAATCGGCGAGTCGCTCGAAGACCGCGTCGATACGCTGCTCGCCATCCGCGACCTGCACCAGCGCTATGGCCACATCCAGGAAGTGATTGTGCAGAATTTCCGCGTCAAACCCACGATTCCGATGGCGAACTCGCCCGAGCCTTCCCATGGAGAGATGCTCCGCGCAGTGGCGGTAGCTCGCTTGTTACTCCCCGACGTCAATATTCAAGCGCCGCCCAATCTCTCCGCGCCTTACTATGATGATTTAGCAGACGTGGGCATCAACGACTGGGGAGGAATTTCGCCGCTGACTCCCGATTTCATCAATCCGGAAAAACCGTGGCCGCATCTGGAGCAGCTTCGTTTGCGCACGGAGGCTAGAGGCTTCGAACTGCGCCAGCGCCTGCCCGTGTATCCAGAATTTATTCCCGACGTGATCGCCAAGCCGGGCTTGCTCTCCGAAAAATTGCAGGCCGCCGCAGCCGGAGACGGCCTCGCACGGAGGGCCGCATGATCTGCGTCCTCAGCGGCGGTACTGGCGGCGCAAAATTCGTCGACGGACTCCGCCAGGTCATGCCCGCTGAAGACATCACGCTCGTCATCAACACCGGCGACGACCTGCTCTGGTGGGGCCTCTATGTTTCGCCGGACATCGACTCCATTACTTATGTGCTTTCCGGCATGTTGAGCCGCGAGCGCGGATGGGGCGTGAAGGGCGACACGTTCCTATGCCTGCAGGCGATGGGACAACTTGGCGAGCCGACCTGGTTCCACACCGGCGACCGCGATCTTGCCATGCATTTGCTGCGCTCGCGCCTCCTCGCCGAAGGTAAAACACTTTCGGAAGCGACGGCGGTGATTTCGGAAAAGCTGGGCGTCAAGGCGCGCATTCTGCCGATGAGCAACTCGCGGGTCGAGACGCGCGTCGACACTCCGGTCGGCGAATTGAGCTTCGAAGAATATTTCGTGCAGCGCTGGTATCAGGATCCGGTCAAGTCAGTGCGCTTTGCCGGAGCATCCGATGCCGAGCCCGCTCCCGGAGTCATCGACGCCATCACTTCCGCCGACGCTGTGCTGATTGCGCCCAGCAATCCGGTGACAAGTATCGGCCCCATTCTGGCGGTGCCGGGAATTCGCGACGCGCTGCTGCGGGCCCGCGGACGAATAGCCGCCGTCAGCCCCATCGTTGGGAACGCGCCGGTCGCGGGTCCGGCTGGCATTCTGATGCAGGCGCAAGGGCTTCCATGCTCGATTGCCGGAGTCGCGCAGGCCTACGAAGATTTCCTCGATGTGCTGATCTGCGACAGCCGCGATGCGCGCGCCGCCGAAGATCTGCGGAAAGGCGGGATGCGCGTCCAATGCGCGCAGACCATCATGCGCAGCGCCGACGACAAAGGCGCACTCGCCCGCGAAGCGCTCTCTTCCGTCAGCGATGGCCTGCTCAAGGAAGCCGCCGGCACTGCCTTCCGGCGTCTGGATCGCCAGCCGTGATCCTGGTCCCAATCAAAAATACAGCGTCCGCGAAACAGCGTTTGGCGAGCGTGCTCGACCAGACATTGCGCACGCAGTTGGCGCAGGCCATGCTGCACGATGTGCTCTCGACCTTGCACGAATGGAAAGGCGGGCCGAATGTGGGGATCGTGACCGGCGATTTATTCGCCACGAGTCTGGCGCGGGAATTTGGTTTCGAAGTCATTCCCGACCTCGACAATCCCGGTGAAACCGGCGCGATCGAAATGGCCACGCGCGTCTGCATCGAGCGCGGAGAAGAGAGCACGCTCGTGATTCCTGCAGATATCCCTCTGATTCAAGCCTGGGAACTGGAAGAGATTTTGAAGAACGCGCCCCGCGAAGGCAGCGTGCTCGTGCCCGCAGGCGATGGCCGCGGGACTAACGCCGCGTATCGCCGGCCCGCGAATTTGTTCCCGCTGCGCTTTGGCAACGATAGTTTCAAGCCGCATCACGCGGCGGCGCAGGCGACCGGGAAACCGTGTGTCGTGCTTAGTCAGCCGGGAATCGCCGTCGACGTCGACAATCCTGAGGATCTCGCGCAACTCCTCGATCTTCCCGGCGAAACCCGCTCGCAGAAACTGGCGCGCCAGTGGAATCTCACCGGACGTCTCGCCACCGGATCGGATGCCCGATGAAAGCCCGTTCGGCACAAGAGACGAAACCCCGCGAGATTCGCCTCATCCCGATTCCCGTTGCCCGCGACGTGATCGCGGGCGATTCGATAACAGAACTTTTGCTCGGAGCGCTGCGTAAGGCTCGAATCCGCTTGCGGTCAGGCGACATTCTCGTCGTCAAACACAAGATCATTTCCAAGGCGGAAGGCAGCATCGTCGATCTCGACACAATCATGCCCTCTGCCGAGTCGATTGCATGGGCCAAACAGTACGATCACGACGCGCGCGTCATCGAACTCGCGCTGTGCGAGGCCCACTCTGTAATCCGCCGCAAGAATGGCGTGCTGATCACGGAGACGCCGCACGGATTCCTCTGCGCGAACGGCGGAATTGACGTCTCCAACGTCGACGGAGGCCGCCACGCCCTGCTGCTCCCGAAAGATTCCGATGCCTCTGCGGCTAAGCTCCGGCGCGAGATAAAAAAGCACACAGGCATTTCCCTCGCGGTCATCATCACTGACAGTTTTGGCCGGCCGTGGCGTGAAGGTCTCACCGAATTCGCGATCGGCGTCGCGGGGATGAAGCCTCTGCGCGACGACCGCGGCCGCCGCGATCCGCAGGGATACAAGTTGAAGGCCAGCGTCGAAGCCATCGCCGACGAACTCGCCTGCGCCGCGGGTCTCGTCTGCGGCAAGCTGAACCGTGCACCGGCGTGCCTCATCCGCGGATACAGTTACACGCCATCCACCGGCGGTGTTCGCGAGTTGCTACGGCCCGCCGCGAGTGACCTATTTCGCTAGGAATTCCGATACACTGTACAGGCGTGGCTTGCCAGATCTCGCCTGTGCCGGCAGAAATCTCGCAAGCCGCTCTCCTACGGAGCGAACGATGCACGGCGAACTTACTCTCCCCGAGTTGGAATCTTTCCCCGCACTTGACTGGTCTGATATTGCGCCGTGCATGAATCCTGCCCTGCGGCAATCGCTCGAAAAAGTCCTCGAATCGCAGAATGGCGGAGATCTTTCGCTCGATGAGTCCTATGCTCTAGCGAATTCCACCGGAGACGACCTGCTCGGGCTTCTGGCTGCCGCGAACATCCTGCGCGCCGAACTCGCCGGCAACATCGTCACCTACATCGTGAACCGCAACATCAACTTCACGAATATCTGTTTTGTGGGATGCAAGTTCTGCGCCTTCAGCCGCGGACCGCGTGAGGCCGACACCTACTTCCTCACGCTTGAGCAGATGGCCGAAAAGACGCGCGAAGCGTGGCAACTCGGCGCGACCGAAGTTTGCATACAAGGCGGCCTGCCGCGCGATCTTCCGAAAACACATTACCGCGACATTCTCCGCGCAGTGAAAAATGCGGTTCCGCAGATGCACATTCACGCGTTCTCGCCGATGGAAATTGTCTACGGCGTGGAGCTGACGGGCATGCCGCTCGCGGACTATCTTTCCATGCTCCGCGACAACGGTCTCGGCACGCTGCCCGGCACTGCGGCCGAAATCCTCGACGACGAAATCCGCCACATTCTCTCGGCAAACAAACTCACGACCGCGCAATGGATCGAAGTCATCCGCACCGCGCATCGTCGCGGAATTCGCAGCACTTCAACGCTCATGTACGGCCACGCCGAGACTCCGGCCCACTGGGTGCGCCAGATGCGCCTTCTGCGCGAAATCCAGGCAGAGACCGGAGGCTTCACCGAATTCGTGCCGCTCGGCTTCGTGCATCAGAATACGATCCTGTTTCATCAGGGACTGTCGCGCACCGGGCCGACTCTCGCCGAGCATCTGAAAGTTCATGCGCTGGCGCGCATCCTGCTCGCCGGATCGATCAACAATATTCAGGTCTCGTGGGTGAAGCTCAACCGCAAGCTTTCGCAGCTTTGCCTGCACGCCGGAGCCAATGATTACGGCGGCACGCTGATGGAAGAAAATATTTCGCGCGAAGCCGGAGCCACCGCCGGACAGTACACCAGCCCGGAAGAGTTCCAGTCGCTGATCATGGAGACTGGCCGTATTCCCGCCGAACGCAACACGACCTACTCGCGGATCAACATCAAAGTTCCCCTGGACGATCTGACCGCCGAGCATTCTTTCGAGGCTGAGTTCGCATGAGCTCCGGCGAGCCCGCACTCCCTACACGGCCGATCGCGATCATCGGCGGCACCGGCCCCGCCGGGATGGGGCTTGCTCTGCGCTGGGCGCGCGCGGGAGAAAATATCATCATCGGCTCGCGCAATGAACATCGCGCGCAGCAGGCGGCCGTCGCGATCCAACTAAGAGCCGGAGCGCATGCCAACGTGACTGGCATGGAAAACGCTACGGCCTGCGCCGCGGCGGATATTCTCGTGCTGACCGTTCCCTTCGAAGGCCAGGCGGCGCTATTGAAGCAGCTGAAATTCTCGATGACGGAAGGCAGCATCCTGATCGACGCCACCGTGCCTCTCGCTGCCGCCGTTGGCGGGCGTCCTTCGCGTCCGCTCGGCGTCTGGCAAGGCTCGGCCGCGCAACAGGCCGCAGAGCTTGTGCCGAAAGGTGTGACCGTGGTCGCGGCGTTTCATAACGTCTCGGCGGAAGTGTTGAATGGTGACGCTCCACTCGATTGTGACGTAATCGTCTGCAGCGACGATCCCGATGCGGCGCAACTCACCCGTGAACTCGCCGCCAAGATTCCCGGCGTGCGCGCGATCGACGGAGGCAAGCTCGAGAACGCCCGCCTCGTCGAGCAGATCACACCGTTGCTGATCGGCCTGAACATCCGCCACAAAGGCCACTCCGGAATCCGGATCACTGGCCTGCCCCCTGGCGCTTACCGCTAAAATCTACCTGAGGTCTCCCTGAGTCAGAACAGTCATCTCGATGCGGCATGGCAGTATCACAGCGGTACGAAGCATTCCTATCTCAGCATCCGCATGCATGCGCATTTGCTCGACTGGGAGAACAAACCACTGCTGTTCAAAATTTATCCCACGCTGGAAGTCACGCGCCTGCCGCGCGATTTCCGTGAAACGGGAATGCCCGCGCTGACGGCGATTGCCGCATCCACGGCCTCCACTGACAAAGAATCGATACCCGATCTCGAGACTCTCGCCGAACTACTGTTCTTCTCCGCCGGGGTGACGCGTAGCAAGAAGCATCCGCAGGGAGAAACTTTTTTTCGCGCCGCCGCATGCACCGGAGCGCTCTATGAAATCGAACTCTACGTCGTGTGCACCGAACTAGCGAGCAAGACTCCTGGCCAGCCAGCTTTACCAGCGGGTGTCTATCACTTCGGCGCGGCAGAGTTTGGCCTGCGCCAGCTGCGCGCTGGAGATTGTCGTTCGGCGCTGGTTGATGCGACCGGCGCTGATCCCGCAGTTGCGCACGCGCCCGTGATCATCGTTTGCACCGGCACATACTGGCGGAATGCCTGGAAGTATCACTCGCGCACCTACCGCCACTTCGGCTGGGATAACGGGACCATCCTCGCGAACCTGCTCGCAATGTCCGCCGCGACGAGGCTGCCCGCCAGCATCGTCACCGGATTCATCGACGAGCAAGTAAACGCGTTGCTTGATCTGGACACAAAGAAAGAAGTCGCTTTCTCAACCGTTGCGATAGGGCACGTGAATTCCGGGCCGCAGCCCGCGCCGCCTATCCCAAAGCTCGCGTTGCCGGTCGTGGCGTATTCGCAGCAGGAGGTCGAATATCTGGCAATGAGGAAAATGCACGAAGCCTCCTCGCTCGACTCCAGAAACGAAGTCGCCGCCTGGCGCGCGAAACACGTAGTGACGGATCCGTCGGCCCGTCCCGCGACTAAAGTGAGCTCCTCAGGCCTGGCGAACATGCCTGCGCCCAAGGGAACCACCGTCCCGCTCGAGATGTTCGAGAAGTCGGCGGCCCCCAGGGATACGATCGAACAAGTCATCTCCCGCAGAGGCTCCACGCGCCAGTTTTCGCGCGATCCGATCACGCTGGAACAACTCGCTCTGATGCTCGACCGCTCCACGCATGGCATTCCCGCCGACTTCCACGAGTCGCAGCAGAGCCACCTCAACGACCTCTACCTGATCGTCAACAACGTCACAGGCCTCACCGCCGGAGCCTACGTCTATCACTGGGACCGCAAGCTTCTCGAACTTCTCAAACCCGGAGACTTCCGCGACAAGGCCGGATACCTAGGGCTCGAGCAGCAACTCCCTGCAGAAGCGGCCGCGGACGTCTTCTTTCTTGCTGATCTGAAGAAGATTCTGGAGAAATACGGCAATCGCGGATACCGTGCCGTGCAACTCGAAGCCGGAATCCTCGGGGGCAAATTCTACCTGGCTGCCTACGCCCAGCGCCTCGGCGCAACCGGCCTGACTTTCTACGATGACGATGTTGTCGGATTTTTCTCGCCGCACGCGAGAGGAAAGAGCGCGATCTTCTTAGTCGCGCTAGGCCGAAGCGCGCTCCGCCGCTAGCTAATCCTCGATAACCGGCGTATTCATCTCTTCCGCAGGTTCGCCGCCGGCCATGGCTTGCGCAATGATCAACTGCCGCGCTTCCACGCGAATCTTCGGCAACTGCAAGCCAAACCACCACGCGCCGAGCACCGAAACGATTCCGCCAATGGCCACCGTCCACTGCGCGCCAATGCGATCGGACATCGCGCCGCCGAGCAGCGCCCCAATCGGCGCCATGCCCATGAACATCATCGAATAGATCGCCATCGCCCGCCCGCGCAGCGCATCCGGCACCATCACCTGGATCAACGTATTCGAAGCCGCCATCTGCAGCATGACGAAGTAGCCCACCGGCAACAGCAGCAGCACGGATAGCCAGAACGACGTCGAGAATGCAAAGAGCACCATGCTCACGCCGAATCCAGCGCAGCATACTGCGACCCATCGACCCAGCCCTTTCACGCCGGAGCGCATTGCCAGCGTCAATGCTCCGAGCAGCGCCCCCACGCCCGCCGCGCCCATCAGAATTCCCAGCCGCACTGCTCCCAGATCGTGCGACCCGATAATCGAAGCAAAGGCCTGTCCGCCGCCGTGCAGAATCTTGTCGGCAAAAATGGGCATGAGTACGACGTAAGGCATGCCGGTCACGCTTACGACTCCCAGCAGAATCATCAGTGCGCGAATCGGTGCCGTCCGGTTCACGAACTCGAAGCCTTCGACAATATGTTCCCAGGGCGACGAATGCGGCGACGCCTTCGCCGGAGCGTGCACATTCATCAGCATCAGGCCGACGATCACTGCGACATAACTTACGGCATTGGCGAAGAAGCACCAGCCCTCGCCGAGTCTCGCTACCAGCACGCCCGCCACCGCCGGACCAATCACGCGCGCGCCGTTGAACATCGAAGAGTTCAGCGCGATCGCGTTCATCAGGTCATCTTTTCCGACCATGTCCACCAGGAACGCCTGCCGTCCGGGAATATCGAACGCATTCACGACGCCCAGAAGCGCCGCCAGCACAAAAATGTGCCAGACCTGAACGATGTGAGTGAGCGTGAGCACCGCCAGAATGAACGCGAGCACCATGGAAGCCGTCTGCGTGCCGATCACGACGCGCTGCCGGTTCATGCGGTCGGCCGTGATGCCGCCGAGGGGAGCGACCAGGAACACCGGAATCTGGCTGGCGAATCCGACCGCCCCCAGCAGCAGTCCTGAGCCGGTCATCCGATAAACGAGCCAGGACTGCGCAACGGTTTGCATCCACGTGCCGATCAGGGAGATAAGCTGTCCGCTGAAGAAAAGCTGGAAGTTGCGGTGGCGCAACGCTCTTCCGGCTGCCTGCCATCTCAGCTTGGGACCGGCAGACGGACTGCTGCTGATCGGCGCGTTATCTGATGTGGAACTCGACTCAGGCACGATAAAGTCTAATTCAATGCTGCCAAGGGGGCTGGGCTCTACTATATCGTGCAGCTGGATTGCCTGCGTCTCGTCCGGTATCAAGAACCGTATTTCGGCGGCCCTGTCCCGCTCCAGGACAGGCTGGACGGGCATTCCGGGCCAATTGTCAGGGAAACGGTAGACTTGGCACGAATCCCGATTTTTGAGAATTTCTGGCTTCTCTTATGTACGATTGTGAGCTAAAGTAGCCAACGGTATTCCGGCGTTCGCTGCGCGGAGCTGCTTATGACCACACCTCCAGTTCGGGTTGAGCGGCGCGTTGGACAGCGCTTTCCCTTCGCTCTGCCCGTTTCCCTTCGCGTTCCCGCCACTTGCTGCGAGGGCGCTGGATTTACCCAGGATCTGAGTTCCCGGGGCGTTTTCTTTTTCACTGATCTTCCACTAACGGAAGGCACGGAAATCGAGCTTACCTTGAAGATGCCCGCGGAAATTACCCTCGGCGAAAGCATGCCGGTGCGCTGCCGGGCGCACGTCTTGCGCGTTCTGAGGCCGCTCGGTCAGGTCAATGGGACTGGCGCGCACGTGGCCGCTGAAACAAAGATTGGCGTAGCGGTTCGTCTGGAAAGCTACGAATACCTGCAGGCAATCTCCGACTCGATCTCCCGCGTTTCCACTCTTCATCCGGATCACGATAAGGAACGGCTCGTGCCATCGTCGGTCCGCTCTGCCTGAACTGACCTTCGCTTAGAAGGCGTACTCTGGTCGGGCAAGTGGGTTGCCAGCCACCTCAGGTTGATTCTCAGCGAGGACTCCAGCGGCGGAGGACAGCGGCTGCGGGGACATGCGCAAGCAGGGCAGCCCGTTTCTCTGCATTTTGCTGGTGGAAGCAGGCCAGAGTGCAGCGCGCTATGACCGAGAGTTGGAAATGCTTCGATCGTCGGTTGGCTTCCTGGCGTCGACGCTCTCGTTTGAATTAAAACTGCGTGATACCCGGCACAGTCGTTAAAGGCAGGATGGCAACGATGAGGCTTACAGGATTCGTCATTACCAAGTCACAATAGCGACTTTGAGTTTCTTCCCAACTCTCAATGGCAATCTCATTGGTGGTGCTCCGCTCCAGTTGAAATAGGGCTCCATCACTACGCAGTCATCAATTCTGACGGAGCCCTGCTTAATCTTTCTCCCAGCATCAGTCGCGGAATCCGCAAGTCCACAGCGGACCAAAAGGCGATCAACTCTAACGGTTGCCTCGCTGCCACGATCCGTATCAACAACATGGCCGCCGACCTCTGCAAGAGCGACGGTGACTTCCTCGACACTTTCCGGTACCTCGTCCTTCTGAAACTGCTTCGCCCAATCCTCGCCCGCTTTCGCCGCCGCCTCCGCCGAATGAAAATCCGCCACAATTCGCCTCGCCAGATCTTTCTTCGCCTGCATCGGATGCGCTTCCCGCTTCATCTTCTCAATCTCCGACACCTGCACGTCCGTCAGCAGCTCGTAATATCGCCACATCATCTCATCCGAGATGCTCATGACCTTGCCGTACATCTCAAACGGCGCCTCGTGAATCCCAATCGCGTTCCCCAGCGACTTCGACATCTTCTGTACGCCGTCGAGTCCTTCGAGAATCGGCGTCGTCAGCACAACTTGTGACTCCTGGCCGTACGCCCGCTGCAGTTCGCGCCCGACGAGCAGGTTGAATTTCTGATCCGTGCCGCCCAGTTCCACGTCGGCCTGTAGCGCGACCGAGTCGTATCCCTGTACCAGTGGATACAGCAGTTCATGCACCGAGATCGGCTTCTCTTCGGTGAATCGTTTGTGAAAGTCCTCGCGCTCCAGTAACTGCGAGACCGTGTACTTCGCCGTCAGCCGCACGAAATCATCCGAGCTGAACGCGCCAAACCACCGCCGGTTGAAGTCAATCACGGTTTTCTTCGGATCGAGAATCTTGAACACTTGCGCCTTGTACGTCTCCGCGTTCTGCTCGACCTGCTCGCGGCTCAGCGGAGGCCGCGTTGCCGAACGCCCGCTGGGGTCGCCGATCATCCCGGTGAAATCGCCAATCAGAAAAATCGCCGTGTGTCCGAGATCCTGAAAATGTTTCAGCTTGCGCAGCACGACTGTGTGGCCCAGATGCAGGTCGGGAGCCGTCGGGTCCATGCCCAGCTTCACGCGCAGCGGCTTGCCCGCGGACCGCGACTTTTCTAGCTTGGCGCGCAGATCGCCCTCGCGGATGATCTCGGCCGCACCCTTTTTCAGATATGTGAGCTGTTTCTCTACCGGAGCGAAGTTTGCCATGGGAAAAGATATTATAAGGAACACCGCGCCAAACCACCGAGCACGAGCCCGTAGAATAACAACGCGGCTGATTCATGAAGATACATATCAGAAAAGCGACGCCCGTCGACATTCCTCGACTGCGCGAAGTCATCGAAGCCTCCGTCCGCGGCCTGCAGGCGCAGGATTACTCTCCAGCGCAGATCGAAGGTGCACTCGACAGCGTCTACGGCATCGATAGCCAACTGATCTCCGACGGAACATATTTCGCCGTAGAAGCGTCGCAAGAAGATGGCGCAAAACAAATCGTCGCCTGCGGCGGATGGAGCCGTCGCAAGACACTCTATGGCGGAGATCAATTCTCAGGCCGTGAAGACTCCCTGCTCGATCCCGCGTGTGATGCCGCGAAGATTCGCGCCTTCTTCGTGCATCCGCAATGGGCGCGGCAGGGAATCGGCAGCTTGATCCTCGAGACTTGCGAGACAGCCGCTCTGGACGCCGGATTCACGTCCCTCGAAATGGGAGCCACCCTCAGCGGAATAGCCTTCTACCGCGCCAAAGGATATGAGGCTGCCGAGAATCAGTCAGTCCCGCTAAGTAATGGAGAGTCGCTGCCAATTGTAAGAATGGCGAGGAGGATCACCGGCAAGCTCTGAAAACGAGTTGGCGCGGACCCAGTGTGTTCTTTCAAGGCCTTGTGCCGTATTATTTTCGGTTGAAACCATCGGAGACCGAAGATGACGAAACATATTTTCCAAGCGATCTGCATCATCCCGCTTGCTGTCATACTTTTCGCCGCCGCCGACAATCCGCCTGCGCCGCCGGTGGCTGAGAAAATACCACACGTCACGGAAATCAACGGACACAAGATGGTCGATAATTACGCATGGCTCCGAGAGAAAACGAATCCTGAAGTGCGCGCTTATCTGGAGTCGGAAAACACCTACACCGACTCGATCATGAAGCAAACCGAGCCGCTGCAGAAAAAGCTCTATGACGAGATGGTCGGCCGCATCAAGGAAACCGACGTCGAAGTGCCGTATCGCGAGGGCGATTACTTCTACTACACGCGGACCGAGGCGGGGAAACAGTATCCGATTCGCTGCCGCAAGAAGGCGAGTGACAACGCGCCGGAAGAAGTCCTGCTCGACGTCAATCAACTGGCGCAGGGCCATGCTTTCATGACGATTGCGGCGTTTGCGGTTAGTCCGGATGGCAACTTGCTCGCATACAGCTACGACGATACGGGCTACCGCCAGTTCACGCTGGCGGTGAAAGATCTACGAACCGGGAAAACTTTGACCGATCATGCCGAACGAGTAGGTTCGGTGGTTTGGGCGAACGATAATCAGACGATTTTTTATACGCAGGAAGATCCGGTGGCGAAGCGGCAATACCGGCTATACCGGCACGCAGTGGGATCGGCGGATCCAGACGCGCTGGTTTACGAAGAGCCCGACGAGCGATTCGTCGTCGAGGCGTTCAAGACGCGCAGGGGGCTTCATCTTCCTGATTTCGCGCAGCCATACGACCAGCGAGGCGCGCTACATTCCGGCCGTGCAACCCGACGCGGACTGGAAGGTGATCGAACCGCGCAAACAGGGAGTGGAATACTATCCCGACCACAACGGGGATTCTTTTTACATACGCGTGAACGATACGGGACGCAACTTCCGGCTGGTGAGCGCGCCCATTACCGATCCCGGCAGCAAGAACTGGCATGAGGTGATGGCGCAGAATCCGGGCATCATGATCGACGATACGGATTTCTTCAAGAACTTCTGCGTGCTGTACGAGCGCGAGAACGGGCTGCCCCAGATTCGCGTGATTGACTTGCGCAGCGGGCAATCAAAACGCATGGCGTTTCCCGATGCTGCCTACGCGGCATATTCTTACGTCAACCGCGTTTACGACACAACGGAGTTCCGGTATGGATATCAGTCGCCGATTACTCCGGCTTCTGTGTTTTCGTATGACATGGAGACCGGGGCGACGACGCTGTTGAAGCAGAAAGAAGTTCCCGGCGGATACGATCCGAAGAAATATGAAGTGGAGCAGATCTATGCGGTGGCCTCGGACGGCGTAAAGATTCCGATTTCTGTTCTGCGGCTGAAAGACGCGAAACTGGATGGAAAGGGACCGCTGTATCTCTATGGATATGGCTCGTACGGCATCTCGATAGATTCGTTTTTCAACTCGAATATCTTCAGTATGGTCGATCGCGGAGTGGTGACGGCTGTTGCGCATATTCGCGGTGGCGGAGAGATGGGAAAGGCGTGGCACGATGCCGGCCGCATGATGAACAAGAAGACGACCTTTACGGACTTCATCGCGTGCGCCGAAGATCTCGTGAAGAGCGGCTACGGATCGAAGGATCGGCTGGTGATTGAAGGACGGAGCGCTGGAGGACTGTTGATGGGTGCGGTCTTAAATATCCGCCCCGATCTCTTTCATGCAGCGCTGGTTGGCATGCCATTTGTCGATGTGATCAACACGATGCTGGACGAGACTTTGCCGCTGACGGTTGGAGAATTCGAAGAGTGGGGCAATCCCAAGGAGAAAGCGGCCTTCGAATACATGATCACGTACTCGCCCTATGACAATATCGCGGCGAAGACCTATCCCAACATGCTCGTGAAGACGTCGTTCAATGACAGCCAGGTGATGTATTGGGAGCCGGCGAAGTATGTGGCGCGGATGCGGGCCACCCGAACAGATCACAACATTCTGATGCTGAAAACCAATCTTAGCCCGGCGGGGCATGGAGGCGCGTCGGGACGTTACGATCGCCTGAAGGACACGGCATTCGACTATGCCTTCATCCTGACGCAGATGGGAATTCAGAATTAGCTAGGGGCGTGCTTCAGATGAGACCGGCGCGGACCCTGCGGAGAAAGTCTTCGCCCTCAGCTTTTGCGTGCGCCAGCGTGGACGGATCATTTCGGCATTCGAGCCCCACTTCCTGCAGCATCAACTCAACGGCATCTTTTGGTTTGAATCCTTGGGAGATTAACTTTCGGATCCGTGCGGTGTAGCTGGTGGAATCGGGAACGCCGGCCCGCATGAGATGATCGTTGCACTTGTGATCGCGGAATTTTGAGGCCGCCAAGCGGTCGTAAGCGGTCTTGGCTTCGGGATCGTTCAGCAGGGTGGGAAGGGCGTAGTTCCACTCGCACTGTGAGCACGTCCAACCCTGAAAAGTGCGGTTGGACGTCCAGATCAATTCGCGGGCAGTCCTTGTATCAAAGTTACTGCGATCGTTCTTGTTTTGTTCCACGTGCAGTGCCACTCCGCACCAACCTGCGTGGCCCAGGATTTTCTGTCAGGAATAGTATCCCTGGCGGGCTGGTTTTGAAATATCGAGATCGGTTCGGAGCACCGACCAGGCGGAGAGGATGGAGGGAAACAAGCTCTCCGCGAAAACTGTGTCGAATTCACTTTGCGAAAAAATAGTCGAACGATTTTACGGCATTGAATTCATCCTCGCGAATGTCGAAGACCGTGTAAAGCTTCGTCACGTTGAGGATGTCATGAACTTTCTGGCTCAGATTGAGCAGCTTCAACTCGCCCCCGGCGTTGCGGACCGTGGTAAAGCAGCCGACTAATTCTCCGACCCCGGAGCTGTCGATGTAATCGACGTCGGCGAGATTGAGGATGATTTTCTTTTTTCCGTCGGCGACGAGGTTGCGGACACAGTCGCGAAGATCGCCAATCTCGTCTCCAAGGACGATCCGGCCCCTTACGTCCAGGATGGTTACGTGAGCGACTTCGCGAGTCTCAATGTTCAGCGACATAAGCGCGGGATTTCTCCCGATGGCGGGAATGGTATTGCCAGAGTGGGAGCAAGTCAATGACAGAAAGGGTCCGGGGGAGGTTTGAAAACTGCTAAGCAGAAGACCCCTCCACTCCGGTCGGGATGGCAATCTAGAAGATGGGAGTTAGGAATGTGCACCGTGCGGCTGGGAATCAAGCTGAAGTGGCGGGAGTTGAACGCTATCGCGGATTTCCTGGATCGGAGAGGTGATGATCGGCGTTGGGTACTGAGGATGGCGGAATTCGAGGTGCATCCCGCGGCCGACATACTGAAGTTTCAGCATCGATCCGCCCCATGTGGAGCCCGAAATCGCGACATGCACCGGCTCGGGGCAGAACTCAGGATGGCCCGAGAGCAGGGCCTCGCTGCCTCCGAGCAAAACGGCGGTATAGCAATGATGCATGGTCTGAATCTGGAGCACAGTCGAGGGCGGGAGATCGCCGAGAAAAACGCCGCCTTCGATTTCTGACCGAACGATGCTGCGGTTGACTTCGTCAGCCAGGTTGGGGTGAGGGTTAAACATTCGGTGACCGGGAATAAGGGTACCGGGTTTCATGGGCCCGAACAAGAGTCCTTTGGGCCGAGCCCAGAAGGATGGGTACCGCGTTTAGACGGAGCCGTGACGGTCTGGGTTGCAGGGATTTCCGTTCGGGCGGATTCCCCTACAGGGTACTCCAATGGCAATTCAGGTGCCCGGCTGACCGTCAAAACATGAAACCTTGCTAAAATAGAAGGATAATAAAGGGGTTACCCGTCCTTCATGCCAGTGCCT
Source organism: Candidatus Sulfotelmatobacter sp. (assembly GCA_035945695.1). Taxonomy (GTDB): domain Bacteria; phylum Acidobacteriota; class Terriglobia; order Terriglobales; family Acidobacteriaceae; genus Sulfotelmatobacter. The sequence goes on from DASYZZ010000030.1 coordinate 77,308, forward strand.
GTATCTCAGATGTGGACTGTCACTAGCTACGTCCTGCGGCAGAAGCTCGCCGGGCGCGAGCAATATCCGCTCGTGCTCATGCTTGAGCCGCTATTTCGCTGCAACCTGGCGTGTGCAGGATGCGGCAAGATCCAGTACCCGGCACACATCTTGAAGAAAGAGCTGAGTCCTGAGGAGTGCTTCCGGGCCGTTGATGAGTGCGGCGCGCCGATGGTCTCAATCCCCGGCGGCGAGCCGCTGATGCATCCGCACATCGGCGAGATCATCGAGGGCCTTGTCGCCCGCAAGAAGTACATCTATCTGTGCACCAATGCCTTGCTGCTCAAGGAAAAGATTGATCTCTTCAAGCCGAGCAAGTACCTGACATTCAGCGTGCACCTTGACGGCCAGCGCGAGGAGCATGACTTGGCGGTCTGCCGCGAAGGCGGATACGACATTGCAGTCGAGGGAGTGAAAGAGGCCCTGCGGCGCGGGTTCCGTGTCACCACGAATACGACGCTGTTTGATGGCGCGAATCCCAAATCTGTCCGAGCATTCTTCGACGAAATGATGGAACTTGGCGTCGAGGGCATGATGCTCTCGCCGGGTTACTCGTACGACAAGGCTCCAGACCAGAAGCACTTTCTGGGGCGGGCTCGCACGCGGCGGATGTTCCGCGCGATTCTCTCCAACCGCAAGAAGAACTGGCAGTTCAATCTCTCCCCCCTGTTCCTTGAGTTCCTGATGGGAAAGCGGACTTATCCTTGCACGCCGTGGGGTATGCCAACGTACAACGTTTTTGGCTGGCAGAAGCCGTGTTACCTGCTGCAGGACGGCTACGCTGAGACGTTTGCGGAACTGCTTGCGACGACAGATTGGTCGAATTATGGGACGGAGTCGGGCAATCCGGCATGCGCGAACTGCATGGTGCATAGCGGATATGAAGCTTCGGCGGTGAACGCGACCTTCAGTTCTCTAGGCGGCTTTTTGGCGACGGTGAAGGCGACGCTGTTCACCGGCTATAAAGACAACGAGGCTTTGAAGATGCTTGAGGAGCCGCAGGCTCCTGTGCATCCGCTGATTCAGATCACCCAGACGAGTTCATCCACGCTTCAAGAGACTCGCGTCTAGGTTTCTCTCTGATTCTCCAGGTTCACCTATTGGAACTGATATGACAGGTAAAGAGGCTGGGCACATAGAAGAGCATCCTTCTCACGCTGCGGGGCTGAACCCCGACGCGCTTGAAGTCGTTGCCGGTTCCGAGCACGAGCATCTTGAAGGCTGGATCCCACGGCTGGCGAGCGAAGAGGAGCTTCGTCAAGCGCTCGAAAAGGCATTCGATTATCGCGGCGACATCACCATTACGCGGAAGGATGGATCAAAAATCGAGGGGTATCTCTTCGATCGCCGCTCGGCAAAGACGCTGAAAGATTCCGTGATCCGTCTCTATCCGAAGAATTCGAATGAGAAAGTCGCGATCTCCTACGCCGAGGTCGCCGCGCTTGCCTTCACCGGCCGGGACACGGCCGCGGGCAAGAGCTGGGAAGCCTGGATGAAGAAGTACGCCGAGAAGAAAGCTGCTGGGGAGAAGGACTTGAGCCTGCACCCGGAACCACTGGAGTGATTGCGGTTTTTGCCACTATTTTCCCGTGAAGTTCAGCCCGTCAATTAGATCTTCGACTTCGTCATCAGTGCCGCCAATGACCGTGATCGAAATGGCGTAGCCGTGCGCCAGCATAGCCAGAGTGGATTGATGCATCACGCGCGTTCCGACATCCTTGTGAAAATCTGAACGGACAAGCGTCTTTGTTCCGAGTGCGATTTCGTACGGTTCTTCGTCGACCGTGAATCCTTGGGCTTTCGCGACTTCGGTGAGGGGGCCAAAATATTGCGCGGCTTCTTTCAGTCCGGGATAGGAGGACGCGCTCTCGGCGGCGATGAGAATCGATGAATTCACATCTTCAGCACGGGCCTCGGGCGGACGGGAGAATGCTGCCAGCAATACTCTTGCCTCCGCGTTGGATCCTGTTTCGGCTTTTGCGGAAGATGGCGATGCGGCGTCTTTCTGCTGGTCATGCTGGTTCATTTCGTCGGTACGCAAGACCCAGCCATCGGGAATTTTGCAGGAGAGTCCGAGGGTATTGTTCTTGTAATTGCCGTTGGTGACCCATCCGTCATCGAGAGCGCCTGCAGAATGAGCAGAGGAGGGTTTGGCGTGCTTCGCGGAGGAAGACGAGGAACTACCGGTCTGAGCGGCACTGCCACACGAAATCAGGAGCGTCAGAAACAGAAATCCCGTGATCGCACGACGGAAATGCATATAGGTGATCTTATCGTGGATGCGATTTGTTTCGAGCCTGTCTTTACTCGTTTCGGGCTTTCGCTTTGATCCAGATCGGAGTGCCAAGAAATCCGAAGGCCTGACGAATCTGATTCTCCAGAAATCGTTCGAATGCGAAGTGCAGCTTTACCGCACGATTCGTGAACAGGACAAAGGTCGGTGGTGCGACTGAAGCTTGAGTCATGTATAAGATCTTCACGCGTTGCCGCATGGGAACGGAGGCGCGATCGAAGTCGACGCGCTCGAGGAATCGGTTCATCTCGGATGTCGAGACGCGCTTGCGGCGCTCGGTGGAAACATCTTCCAGTAATGGAAAGATCTTTTCCGTGCCTTTGCCGGCTTGGGCCGAGACGAACACGACCGGCGCGTAGCTCAGGAATTTCAGTTCGTATCGCAGACGCGTTTCGTATGCCTCACGGTCGCCGGGCCGCCTGGTCTCGCGCATCCGCTCGGATTTGGTGGGGCGTCCAGATTTCTTGTTGCCGGCGATCATCAGATCCCACTTGTTGACGACGATGACGATCGAGCGTCCGCTCTCGTGGGCGTAGCCTGCGATGGACGCATCCAGCTGGCTCACACCTTCGGTGGCATCGATGACGAGCAGCGCGATGTCGGCCGATTCCAGGTGCTTCCGCGCCATGACAACCGAGAGTTTTTCGGCCATCAGATGAGTCTTGCCTTTGCGCCGAATTCCGGCGGTGTCGATAAAGCGGAATGTGCGGCCATTGTGTTCCACGATCTCGTCCACCGCGTCGCGCGTGGTGCCCGGAATCGGGGAGACGATCGCGCGGTCGGAGGAAGTCAGGCAGTTGAGCAGAGTCGACTTGCCGACGTTGGGATGCCCGATGATCGCGACGCTGACTTCATTGGTGGCAGAGTCAGCGCTGGGCGTGGATGATTCGTCTGTCGGCCGTTCAGCGGTTTCCGATTCTTCTGCCGCGGGAGTTTCCGGCAGGATCGCCGTCACAGCATCGAGCAGATCGTCGACTCCGCGCCCATGCTCGGCGGAAACCGGAAACATTTCCCGGATGCCAAGCCGGTGGAAATCGTCCAAGAGCGACGATTGTTTTTCGGAATCGATCTTGTTGACTGCAAGAAACATCGGCCGATTCGTTTTGCGCAGCAGGCGAACGAGTTCGAGGTCGGGTCCAGCAAGCTCGGAGCGGCCATCCACAACCATAATGATCGCGGCAGCTTCATCGAGAGCTACGCGCGCCTGACGAAATATCTCGGAGGGGATCAGGTCCTTTTCTTCCGGAAGGATTCCGCCGGTGTCAACGAGGCGCAACCTGCGGCCATTCCATTCCGCATCGCCGTAAAGCCGGTCGCGGGTGATGCCAGGCTCATCGCCGACGATAGCGCGACGCGAGCCGACGATTCGATTGAAAAGCGTGGATTTGCCGACATTGGGGCGGCCGACGATTGCGATGACTGGGGCGGCGGCAACAGTCTGGGTCAGATTGGAAACGAGTTGGTTCAAGGGAATCTGGTGTGGATCCCAGCAGTGGCATTTCCGTCGCGTAGTAGACGGTGACCTTGCACGATGCCGGAGGTCCAAACTCGTTATTATAGAGACTCTGTGGCTCTAGGTTCCCAGCCCGTCTCTCCTGCCCAAGGCAGCCGCCCCAGCCCGAAGGGCAAAAACGCTTCCCTTTACCAGTTCTTTGCGCCGGGGGGAGTACTATCGCGCACACATCCGGCGTATGAATTCCGCAAAGGGCAGCTGCAGATGGCGCAGGCGGTCGAACAGGCGCTCGAGGAGAAGCGGCATCTGATCGTCGAGGCGGGCACCGGCACGGGCAAAACGCTCGCGTATCTCCTGCCAGTGATTCGTTCCGGGAAACGCATCATCATTTCGACTGGAACCAAAAACCTGCAGGAGCAGCTTTACTATAAAGACGTGCCATTTCTGGAGCAGGCGCTCTTTGGCAACGCGGAATCAGGGCTGTCAGTCTGCTACATGAAAGGCCGCAATAACTATCTTTGCCGCAAGAAGCTCTACGACTTGACCGACCAGCCCGTGCTAACCGGGCATGACGAAATCGAGCAATACCGCGCGATTGCCGCGTGGGAGAAAACCACGGCGACAGGAGATCGCGCGGAACTTGCCGAACTGCCCGAGGCCAGCGTCTTGTGGCACAAACTCGACGCCCGCGCCGACGCCTGCACGGGCCAGAAGTGCAGCCAGTGGGAACGGTGCTTTATTACGGAGATGAGGCGGCGGGCGATGGAAAGCAACATCATCATCGTCAACCATCATCTTTTCTTCGCTGATCTCGCGATCAAGCTGCAGGCCGAAGGCGCGCCAGATGCGGGAATCTTGCCGGAAGCGGCGGCGGTTATTTTTGACGAGGCTCACGAACTGGAAGACGTGGCGGGAAATTACTTCGGTATCACAGTCAGCAATCTGCGGATCGAGGAACTGGCGCGGGATGTCGAGCGGGCGATGCAGCAGAATCATTCGATGTCCGCCTCGCTTTCGGGAGCTCTCGGCAATTTGCGCGACCGCTCGCAACTGTTTTTTTCGGTGCTGCCGTCCGGAAGCGGAAGGTTTGCGTTCGACACGCGGCGGGAATTTCTCGAAGAAAATGGAGATGAATTCACCGCGCTGAATCAGGCATTGACACGCTTAAGCGGAGAACTCGAAGCCCTGCCGCAGAAACCCGAGGAGGTGTTCAATTTCGTCCGGCGCGCCAATGAGATCCAGGTTCAACTCGGTTTCGCATTGGAATCGGAAGATTCGAACACTGTGTTCTGGATTGAGCGCCGCGGACGAACCGCCGGACGCGGAAGCGGCACTGCTGAATCGCAGGCGAAGAACTCGGCTGGGCAAGCCGTATTTCGTTCGCGCGAGAATGTTTTTCTGCAAGCGACTCCAATCGACGTCGGCCCGATCCTGCGCGAATGCTTGTGGTCGAAGCTGGAATGCGCGGTGCTGACTTCGGCGACGCTGGCGGTAGGAGGAGGATTTGAATACATCCGGCAGCGTCTCGGTTTCGAACATGCGCGCGAGTCGGTGTTACCTTCCCACTTCGATTATCAGAGTCAATCAGTGCTGTATGTGCCTCCTGATTTGCCGGATCCACGGACGCCGCAGTTCACGGTTAAGGCGGCGGAGCGTATTCGAAAACTGCTGGAAATTTCACGCGGGCGGGCATTCGTACTGTTCACGAGCTACGCGCAAATGAATGACATTTATCAGCGACTGCTTGGCGAAATCGAATTTCCGATGTTCCGCCAGGGCGACGCGCCCAAGAGCGCGCTGCTGGAGGAATTTCGTCTCACGCCCAACGCGGTTCTGTTTGCGACGTCTTCGTTCTGGCAAGGAGTCGATGTGCAAGGAGAGCAACTGAGCTGCGTGATCATCGACCGGTTGCCGTTTGCAGTGCCGAGCGACCCGGTAGTCGCGGCGAGGATCAAGGCGATTGACGCGGAGGGCGGCAATGCCTTCTTTCAATATCAGATTCCGGCGGCCGTGATTACGCTGAAGCAAGGATTCGGACGTCTGATCCGGTCACTGCATGACCGTGGCGCGCTCGTCCTGCTCGACAACCGCATTCTGAAGAAGCAGTATGGCCGCGTGTTTGTGGAGAGCCTGCCGAATTACAGACGGACCACAGACATGCGAGCGGTGGAAGAATTCTTCGGATTGCAGTAAGAAATTTCCTGCAGCGCATTCGCGGAAGCCACGGCGCATCACTTTATGAAGTTGAAGAGGTTCGTCTGCTGTGTTTGCGCGATTGCTTCGAGCGTTGCCTGGCGCGACGTCTGCGCGTTCACGAGGTCACTGAGGACTTCCGAAAGATCAGCCCCGCCGATTTGATTCTGCTGCTGCGCGAGCTGGGTTTTCAGGCGGCTTAGGATGGTCTGTTGCGAGGTGAGCTGATTCAGCACATTGCCGTAGAACACTCGCTGGGTATTGATGTGCTCGTAAGCGCTGCTGACTTCGTTGACGGCATCGCTGATATTGTTTCCGCTTTGCAAGCTGTTGATCAAGTCCTGGATGGATTGGAACATATCGTTGCCGGAAGCGGAAAACAGCTGCGAGCCGGGAAGATTCGTTTGCACAGTGAGGTGGTTTCCGACCGTGACGTTGTTCACCCCTGAATTTCCTGCATAGTGGATCCCCGAAGAACTGCTTGAGTCTGCAACATAAGGCGCGATTTGACTTGCGGTTCCTGCAAAGACAAAGTTGCCCTGGTAGGTGAGATTTGCCAGGCTGATCAACTGCGATTGGATGCCTTGTACTTCAGTCGCGATCGCTGTGCGATCGGAGTTGCTCAGCGTGCCGTTTGCGCCCTCGGTACCAAGGCTGATCGCGCGCTGTAAAGCCGTGATGACTGAGTTCAGTGCAGAGTCCGCAGTCTGCATTTCACCTGTAAGGCTGCCGACGCTTCGAAGAAACTGGTCCGCTTCGGCGGTCTGTCCGGCATTGCGCACAAGCATGGCGGCACCCGCGGGATCGTCACCAGGAACGTTGATGCTTTGGCCTGAAGCGGTTTGCTGTAGATCGGAATTGATTTGTTTCTCGGTCTGCTCAAGCGCAGCCATGAGATCAGGCAGCGGATTGGGATTGACTCGCATATGGGTTAAGAATTCTTCATGTTGATGATGTCTTCCATCATCGTGTTAAGGGTACTGATGACTTGTGCCGATGCGGCGTAGGCTTGCTGATACCGCATCATGTTAGCCGCTTCCTCATCCAGGGATACCCCGGAAATCGAGGAGCGCTGATCGTTCAATTGCTGGAGAACAAGATTCGACGCACTTTGCGAAGCGTTCGCATTCGAGACTGCGCTGCCCACATTAAAGACAATTCCGGAGTAGTAATCGGTCGCGTTTTGGCCGGAGATAATGCCTTGGCTCCGCAGGGCAAACATGGCTTCTGCGTTGCCGTTGCTGCCAGAGTTGCCGTCGGAACTGGCGGCGATGAGCGCAGGACTCGTGATGGCTACAGAAAGACTGGCGGCAGCTCCGCTTCCGGAAGGAGGCGGATTGAACAGATTGTTCCCGGCGCTCGGATTGCCGTACAGATCATATCCGGCAGTCTGAACCTGGTTGACCGCGTCGGCAAAGCCCGAGGCGAGTGTGTCGAGCTGCTTTTGGAATGCGGGAATCTGCAGGTCACGCGCCTGGAGAATCCCGCCAAGCTTGCCGGACAGGATGGCCGCGGTCACATCGCTTCCCTGTGAGAATATGTGCTGGTTGCCGGAGGAACTGAGATGTGTCGTGAGCTGAAAGCTTGTCTGCCCGACAACCAATGGCGTACCGCTGGCGGTCGTTAGCGTGAGTGTGTTGTCCGTAGGAATGGCTGAAACGTCGATCAAGGACGAAAGTTGATCGATGAGGTGTGTGCGCTGGTCGATGAAGGTGCCCGCGCTCTCGCCGGCATTTTCGACATTGCTGATCTGCGTGTTCAGATGCGCGATCTGAGCCGTGAGTTGATTAATTTGTTCAACGCTCTGTTGCACGCTCTGGTCGAGATCTGTTCTTTGAGTCGTGAGATTGTTGGCTGCTGTATTGAAAGCCGACGCAAGGTCGCCGGCAGCCATAAGAACATTCTGGCGTAAAGACAGATCAGATGGACTGGTAGAAAGCTGGTTGACGCTCTCGAAAAAATTCGATATCGCCGTTCCGATGTCGCCGGTGGTGCTGGTGAAATTGGTTTGCGCCTGCGATAGCGCTGCCACCAGAGCGCTGAGCTGTCCTTGTGTTTGGGTTTCCTGCCCAATCTGTGATTCGAGAATCGGATCTCGAACACTCTCGATTGTTTGCAGCTTGACTCCGGACCCGAGCGTAAGCGGATCGACAACCACCGGATCAGCCGTCGCGAGAACCGGGACCTCCCGAGAGTAGCCCGGTGTATTCACATTGGCAACGTTGTTCGTGGTCGCCTCGAGCGCGCCCTCTTCTGCAGCAAGACCGCTTAATGCGATGGCGAGGCTGGAATTCAGGTTTCCCATTGGATTCAAGCCTCAATCAGGCGAATCGGTCTGCTGGTTGCTGCGTGAGTGTTCCTGGAATCGCTTTGGTACATGGCGGTCGAGCCCGCAAGCCGGTTGCAACTTACATTTAGCAACTGCTGCATACGATTCAATAATGATTCGTGCACGCGGCCAAGTTGCAGCACCCGTCGAGCCGAGGCTTGCAGGTCGTATTTCCGGTCCGATGAGGAATGCGGGGATGCGAGGTTGTCCCGGATGCCATTTAGCGCCAGATGAGCGGAGATTTTTTCCAAGAGAGATCTCTGGTGATCGGTTTCTTTCTCCAATTGCTCGGTCTCCCGATGAAGCAACATGCTCTGGCTCGACCGCAAACTCCTCTCGAGTTCTGCAACAAGCGATCCGCAATTAGGTTCGGAATCGGTGGCCGTACGGCCGCTCACATCAGCTGCAGGCAGGAAGTCGTTCTTTGGAATTCGCTCGGAAAGTGAGTTCATGCCAGATTATCCAAATGATGTTCCGTAGCTTCGATCTGCTCGGGAGCTTGATTGCCGCCCTCTACGTCCTTGCGGGGTATTTGGCGGCGACCCGCCCTGCGCGCGATTTGCTGGCCAAGCGTATCGCTCTCGACATTTTGGACAGCCGCAATGGGCATTAGGCCCTCGGTAGCGAACTTGAGCGATGCAGGACTGCGATCCATCTTGGTCTTCGATAAATAACCTAAACAGTCATTCCGAAGGCCATGTGCGCCAACAGTGCGCCCGAGGTCTGCTCCGGACTGGTCTGATAACGGCCACTCAACAACGCCACTCGCAACGATTGCACGCGCTCTTCCCGCACCTCGGGAAGCTGACATGCCCGCGCAGCGAGAGCCTGCACCTCGAGATGAGCTTCGGAAAGCCAGGTCTGGTCTTCGCCCGATGGCATCTTGGAAGTGGCTGCACTGTTTGTAGCGGCGTTAGATTGGGTGCTACGGCTTGATTCTGTTGCTTGCGGTCCGTAATGGAAATCAATTCTCATGATTCTGCCTCTCTTCCATTCCCTTGCAATTGAGGTATCGGCCGCTGATTAAGAATCTTTAATTTGTCCAAAACCTGCTTTTGGTTGGTTCCCTACTGTTTCATCTCGTTCTATCGGCGGAGCTTGCCGGAACTTTAGCGCGGCTACCCGCCATCCCGGAAAACCTAAATCACGAGTTGTTCTTATCTTCGTGCGCTGGCAAGTGACGAGAGATTAGGGCCGCAATGCCAAAACCTCCCTGCGCTGCGATCCCGTCGGCAAGCGCCTTTGTTCCCAAATAGTTGTAATTGTCGGCGCCGGGTAGGCCGGGTTCCCCAGGTACCGACGCAAAGGTCTTTTCCAACGACTCGAGAAGCGAGGCGACGAGGCTGGCTTCAAATTCCCGAGCCGCCTTAGGGCCTCGAGTTGCTGTTGCCGGCGCCGTCAGCGCAAATGAAACCGCCCGCATTCCGGAGATGTACTCAGCATTCATTAGATGACCTCCAGTTCGGCATCAAGAGCTCCAGCCGCCTGAATCGCTTGCAGAATCGAGACTACATCTCGCGCCGTCGCCCCGATTGCCTGCAGGCGTGTAACTAGCTGCTCCACGCTAGCGCCTTCGCTGAGTTCGACGTTGCGCGCCGGAGCTTCCGAAGTATTGACCGTTGTCTGAGGCATAACCACAGTTTGGCCCTCCGCCTGCAAATTGGGTTGCGAAGCAGACAGAGTGGTCGTCACCTCGATGGAGAAGGTGCCGTGCAGGATAGCAATGGCCCCTAGGTGAACGTCCTTTCCCATGACCACGGTTCCCGTTCGTTCGTTGACGACGACTTTCGCCCGGCGGCGAACCTCCACTTGCAGATTCTCAATCCGGGCGAGCATCGCAGGAACTGAGGCCGACTCCGCGTCTGCAACATTGACCTCGATTGTGCGGCTGTCCACCACGCTCGCAACCGGACGGGACCATTCATGATTGATCGCCGCCGCAACCGCTTCCGCGGTCGAGAAATTCGCGTCATTCAGCAGCAGAGACAGGCGATTGAGGTGAGTAAGATCCAGAGAGCTGTCCCGCTCCACCAATCCGCCACCCGGTACCCGGCCCACAGTCGGATGGTTTACCTGCCGGGAATTCGAAGCCGACCCGATGGCATAGCCTCCCACAGCCAGAGGCCCTTGTGCCGCTGCAAAAACCCGGCCGTCCGCAGCGTATAAAGGAGTCAGCAACAGCAAGCCGCCTTCGAGGCTGCGGGCGTCCCCGACCGAGGAGACCGTTACATCCAGGTGCATGCCCGGGCGCGAAAAGGGCGGCAGAGTCGCAGTCACAAAAACTGCGGCGACGTTCTTGACCTGAAGAATCGACTGCTGAACCGCAGGCGGAATCTCCACTCCCATGCGCGCCAACACGCTGGCGAGGGTCTGAACGGTGAAATAGGTTTGTTGCTTGTCACCGGTACCTTTCAGGCCCACAACCAACCCGTACCCGATCAGGGAATTGTCGCGAACCCCTTCCACCGTGGCGACATCACGAATTAGCACCTTGTGTGATCCGGTTCCTTCCGCCGTGCCGCGCACAACCAGAATGGCACCAATCGCGAAGACCAACGCCGATTGCCAAACCCTCGCCATCTCGTCTCCTCAAGTTTTCTGTTAGAACCCCACGATTCGGAGAATCCATCTCACGACCGGGTTTGGTTGCCTTGTTCCGTCACTGATTACGCCCTTGCCTTTGACTTCCACCTCAAGATTTCCGACGTGATTCGAAGCGACAGTGTTTGTGGCGTCGAGATCGCCGGGACGCACGAGGCCTCGCAAAATTACGGTCTCGTGCTGACTGTTCATCGTGATCTGGCGCTCAGCTTCCACAACGAGAGTTCCGGTCGGAAGCACTGCGGCTACGCGTCCCGTGAGGGTCGTGGTGAGTGATGTCTGCGACGTAGCCTGGGCTTTTCCTGCCAGTGCTTGCGTCGAGCTGGGAGAAAACAAATTCGCAACACCGGCGGTCTTCAATTGTCCGGGTAAAACGGTGATGCCGGAATTCGCCGAGAATGCGCGATTGCTCGAGACGTTTCCCGTGCTGGAGGCCGAGAGATTCTGCAGCACGTTGATGGTGACAAGGTCGCCAATGCGTGAAGCCTTGTAATCGGCAACCATATTCGCCAAGCGGCCCGCATCCGTCCAAAGACTTCCTGGCGTTGATGGCGGGGCTTCCAAGCTCTGGATCGACACTCGTTGCACATACTCGGCCAGTGAGTCACGAGATGGCTGCCTGGGCTTCTGTTTGGCTTGAGCGTGGGGCGAAGAAACGGCCATTGCCAGCATGACAGAAGGAACAAACATTGAATTCCAGAGGCGGCGCAGCGTTAAGAAGAGATCTTTCATAACTCAACCTTCAGCAATTCGCGGTTTACGACGACCGCGTGCATGATTTTTCCCTTTACCATCCGCGCCCTCACCCTGTCGCCTATTCCCCCTCCGTCGAGGCAAACGACTGTGGCTTCAAGGCGAATCCCGCCTTGCTCCCACAACAAGGTCGCTTTCTGGCCTGGGCGGATTAGCGGTCGAGGCGCCGGCGACTCTACCGTTTTCGCATCCGGAACCGATGAAAGCCGAGGTCTCACGGGAGCCAGTTGCCTGGAATTCCCAGGAGGCGCGGGACTTTCGGCGCTCTGGGCGAGATCGGGAACAGGCAGCCAAAACGGATTGCATTCTCCTGGGCGCGCGCAGCGGACAAAGAACATCCAGCTCCGCAGTGCCGGATCCCACACCTTTCCCGTTACTTGGAGGTCCGCATCTCGCAGCGCGAACCTTTCGCAACGCTCGCGCACGAGCCTAGAATCGCGGGGAAAAATCGCGGCGATGAATGCGCATGAGCCCCGCAACGATAACGCTTGCGCTCTGGATTCGAGCGGCGATGACGCGCGGCACGGATTTTGCAAGAGGCAGGCGGCGAAAATGAATTGGCCGACCAGCTGAACAGAAATGAAGTGATTCATCTGAGAAATTCCCAGGTGCCAGGCATCACTAGCGTCCGAGTGTATTAATGTCCTGGAGCATCTGATCGGCGGCGTTCACGACGCGCGAATTGGCTTCATACGAACGTTGCGCCACGATCATTTGGACGAATTCATCCACAACGCTCACGTTCGATTGCTCCAGCATTCCCTGTTCGATCGAACCGAGCCCTTCGGTGCCACCTGGAGTGCCGACGATCGGGTCCCCCGAAGCCGTGGTTGCCAGAAACAAATTGCCGCCGGTGCTGTTCAATCCTCCGGGATTGTTGAACAATGCCAGTTGCAGCGCGCCAACTTGCTGCGCCGCGGTCTGGCCGGACTGCGTGACGCTGACAGTTCCATCTTGCGCCACCGTGATCGAGGTTGCGCCGGGAGGGATGGTGATTGAGGGTTGAACAGGGTTTCCGTCTTGCGTAACCAGATTTCCCTGAGCATCGAGATGAAAACTTCCGGCCCTCGTGTATGCGGTTTGTCCGTCCGGCAGGAGGACCTGGAAAAAACCCTGGCCTTGAACCGTCAAATCGAGAGGGTTTCCGGTCTGACTGAAATCTCCCTGGAGTTGGATCACTTCCGATGCCGCGGTGCGCGTGCCGAGTCCAACCTGCAGGCCGGCAACCATGGTCGTTTGCTGCGAAGCGGCCGCGCCCGGCATGATCAGATTCTGGTAGACGAGATCTTCGAACTGCACGCGCCGGCGGCGGAATCCGGCGGTGCTCGAGTTCGCCAGATTGTTGGCGACGTTATCGAGATTGGTTTCCTGCGCCATCATTCCGCTTGCGGCGGTGTATAGAGCGCGTATCATGCTGCCTCCTGCTAGACTCGCGGCAAATCCTGCGCCGCGGCCTGGTTGAGCTGGCTATCAAACAAAGTAAGAGCGCGTTGCATCATTTCCGCGCTGCGCTGGATCGTGATCAACTGCACAACGCCTTCCACCGGGCTCACATTTGAGTCTTCGAGCATTCCCTGACGGATCGAAGAAGAGGTCGCGGGTACGGCGGACTTCGGGGGTGCGTCGTACAGAGCATTTCCTGCAGCGGCGAGAGTCGTGTTCGGCGGAAACTCAACGACTCGAAGCCTTGCGGTGACGCCGCCGTCTACCGAAATCGTTCCATCGTCGCTTACTGCGACGGAACCATTCGGCAGACTGATGGGACCCTGTTCTCCAAAGACAGCATCTCCCTGGGCAGTCACTAACTGGCCAGCAGGTGTGCGGTGAAATCCGCCGTTGCGCGTGTAACGCAAGCCTCCGGCCGACTGAACGACGAAGAAACCTTTTCCCGCAATGGCCAAATCCAATGGATTGCCGGTAGCGTTGAGGCTCCCAGAGGTCAGGTCGATCCGGCTTCCGCCGAGAACTCCAAAGTCATTGGCCGCGGCATTGAGTGGATTCCGCGCTACAGATCCTGGGCCCGCAAGCAGAGATCGGAAAGTAGCCTGCTGACCGCGATAGCCTGCGGTTCCTAAATTGGCGAGGTTATTTGCGACCAGTTCCAGCGCTTGCGTTTGAGCCGCGAGTCCTGCACACGCTGCGTAGTAACCGCTATCCATAGATCGATCACCCGCAGTGACTAAAGCACTCCAGCTTCCATCGGAGATGAGAGTTGTGAAATCAATAGCGAGTAGGGAAGTGTTCTGCATGGAAAGGGTTATGCGAACCGGCGCCGGCTAAGAGAAGATATCCGAAGAGGTTAAAAGAAGATCTTGCCGGGTGGCGTGGTCGCCCCGGCAAAATCTCCCGGCCTGTGCGGGATGCAGGCCAAACTTTCTATCAGCTGTGAACCTCGAGCGTGAGGACGACGGGGTCTCCATCAAACAGAAAAATTGTACGGAGGTTCTCGTTGACCATTGAGTGGACGCTGTAATCTCCTCCCGTAATGACCGTCGGAACCGAGAGCATGCATCCATCGCCCATGCCGCTGATTTTGTTCTTGAAATTGCCGGCAACCATGTTGCAGATTTCGCCGACGGCATCCCACATTTCCTGGCCTGCTTTTTCCGGCTCGACTCCCAACATTCGGGAAGCCATGCGGGCGGCCGATTTCGCGCTGCAGCGAAGTGACAATATCCCACATAATTGCCCGGCTAGCCCAACCATCGACGTTATGTCGAGGCCGTCCTCCGGTGGGGGAACAGTTGGGACGGTGAGGGGGCAACCGAGCATGAGTTCGAAAACCTCCTGCATCGCGAGCTGTAGCGTGGGCAACCAGCGTTCGCGACCTGTTGGTGCGGCAAGAATTGAATTGGAAGTGTTCATTGTTTCCCCGCCAGAACTGGAAGGACATGCTCTTTCACCTGGTCAGGAGTAAATGGCTTGCGAATATAGCCGCGTGCTCCGGCGGACAGAGCTTGCACGACGTGCCCTTCGCTGCCTTCTGTGGTGATCATCACGACTGGCACTCCTTTGGCATTTTCGACACCTGATAGTTGTTTGACGAATTCCAAGCCGTCCATCACAGGCATATTGATGTCGCACAGGATGAGATCGACGGGATTGTTCTGTACTGCAGCCAGAGCTTCGGCTCCGTTCCCCGCTTCGAGAACCTGGGCGATGCCGAGCCCGGCCTGCCGTAGCGAGCGTTCCACAATCTTCCGCATAACCGAAGAGTCATCCACAATGAGAGCGCGTATATTGTCCATGTTCCGCGTTTCCTCTCTCTAGTAACCAAAGAATCCGCCGGTCAGCTACTCACCAAAGGTTCATATCGGCAAGGATTCCCTACACTTTAAAGCTGGAAGGGAGATCAGGAGAAGGCCGGGAAGGCGGCCTGTGTGCGGCGCATGAGAAGGTCGATAGGCGAACGCGAACTCCGTATGAGCCGGATCCAATGAAAAGACCCGCAACGTGCGAGTCGAACCTCGGAAGCCGAGACTCTCGCGCAGTAGCTGCACACGATTCGGGCGAACTCTGCGGCATTGTTCATCCGGTCAAAGACGAATTCGGTCTCTTCACGACTGGCGAGGTGCTCGAGGCAGGAGTTTACGAAGCTGGGAATCGCCATACAGGGTTCTGTATGGCATCCCATCATCTGCTCGATCGCATAAAGAACGGTGTAGTCGATGGCATCCCCGAACGCGACGTGCAGTCTGGAAGCAGACTCAACGTAGCTTAAGGGAATCATGCAATATTCCCGGAGCAGGGCCAGCGGGATCGTGGGACCCTCCTTGGCGTGGCTTGGGGGAAGATTACTGCGAAGAACGGGACAGGACCATTGTCGCGCCAGCGCTGCGGTCACCTGCTCGGCGCTCACGAAGCCCATGGATTGCAGCCATTCTCCAATTCTGCCGCGACCTGCAGTGAGCTGTGCCTCGAGCGCCGCATGCAACTGCTCCTGTGTGATCTGCTGACGGGAAAGGAGAAGCAGCCCCAGCGGAATTCGATGAGAGGGCATGCGCCTGCTTGCCGGAGCCGCGTGCTCCAAAGCGTGAGTAAGAACAGGTTCGAGACATTCATCGACACACAAGCGCTTTCCTTCCAGCTGTACGGAATGGTTTCTGGCTCGAAGGTTTTGCCAACGTGGCCGCGAGTGAGGGCAACCTGTGCCTTCGCGCGGAGGCAGAAATACCTTCCACGATTGGCGCCATGAGATACTCCAGAAATGAATGCCACCAATTGCCATAGGCGTCTTACTCTGCCGGCCCCACTTGAGTGACCTGCAATCCGTAATTCCCGTCCAAAACGACGATCTCTCCACGCGCGATGACGTGCCCATCGAGCAGCATGTCAACCGGATCGCGGACCTGTCGATCAAGCTCGATAACGGAGCCGGGACTCAATTCGAGAATGTCCTTAAGTAACATGCGGCGGCTGCCAAACCGAAGAGTGACCCCGAGTTCTACGTCCATCAAAAGGTCGAGCTTTACCGCATCATTCAATACGGCCTTCTCCGGAGACGGCGTAGCTGGAACAGAGGGCGTTTCTGGTTTAGAGCCCCGCAAGGCGGCAGTCACGGCTGCACTCAGCTGGAGTTGAATTGTTGCTCCGGCCGAAGCTTCTCCGACCTGAAGCCAGGCAGCAGAAGAGGCTGGCCACGAAGGCGCTGCGGAAGATGAGTCCATGTGAAGCTGAACATCTCCGAAATCCCTACGCAATGGAGTGACAACCAGTCCGCCAACCTGGCGCAACAGCTCGATGACCGCTTCGCGAGAGTCAGGGCCGGGCTGTTCTTCCGGCGAGGCCGGTTCGCCAACGAACAGGCGAGCGAGTAGAGCGGTCGAGGCCGGTGGAAGGCGCAGGGCAATCTCTCCACGAAGAGCGCCTGAGAAAGCGCCGCTAACCCAGAAGTCGTTTGCCGCATCAGAGTCGGATCCGCGTGGGAGGTCGGACAGTGTCGCACAGGCGACCGGTGTACCGCCGATCTCTCCGAGAACTTGAGACAAAGTATTCGCCCAGAGCGTGAAAAAGTCAGATGTCTCAGGCCGGGCGGCGGCAGATCCAGTGTCCGTCATTATTCTCTCCTGTTGATGGCGTCGGACCTTGATGATTCCGAAATGGGATCAAGCAGCCGCGCCGCACGGAACGCGCCGAGTCGTGCTGGCGTGGCATGGAACATTTCGACCCCTTCGATGACAAGCGATGCAGCATCGCTCGCCTTGCGATTGAAGGCGATCTGGTTTCCCGGCGCAAGCCTTCTGATCTCCCGCACTGGCATTTGCACGTCTTTTGCTCCAAGGCACGTTTCAAACGGGCAGTTGAGCAACTGCCGCATCAGCCTGTGCCGGGATTCTCCGCCGTCCCGCGGGCGGTGATGGCTCCAGTCAACCGACATCTTGCGCAGCAGTGCATTCGAGACGGTTGCAGGTACGGAAAGGTTCAAGCCTCCCCGAATGTCGGGCATGGTGACCTCGAAGGACAACGACAGGACTTTTTCCTCCGGCGGCATAAGCCGCTGTGCCGCAGCATTGTCCAGATGCTGCTCAAAACAGGCTTCCAATGACAGCGCCTGCCAGGCCGCTCCCAACTCGCGGCAAACAATTCGAGCCACGCTATCGAGGATCTGTTCTTCGATGTCAGTGATCTCGCGTGTGGCCGCAATGCTCTTGCCTTCTCCGCCAAGCAGCAGGTCGATGATGGGAAATGCGATCTTCAGATCGAGTTGGAGGGCCGCATATGCCGCCATGGGATTGAGGCGGCACGAGGCAAGATAGGTGGTTTCTGGGATACGCTGGAGAAATTCGCGAAACGTCAAATGTTCGGCTGATACCAATGTGGCTGCGAAGACAACTCGAAGATAGGCACCTAAAGAGTGGGTCAGATTCCTGGCAAAAACTTCGTGCAGCTGCGTGATCGATTGCAATTGCTCCCGCCCAATTTGTCCAGCCCGGCGAAAATCCCAGGGTTCCACATGGGGTTGCACCGGAGTGCCCGTGTCGGTTCCACCGCTGCGGGCGGCGCGGACCATTGCATCGATTTCTTCCTGATTGAGAACTTTTTCCATGACGTAATGTCTCAGTCTCCGCTGGCGGCTGCCGTGCGCACCTGCGGTTGATTTTCCCGAATTGCCATGAGAGTTTCCAGACGGGAACGGAGGCGCACGACAGCCAGAGAATGAATCTGCGAGACCCGGGATTCTCCAATGCCCAGGACTGCTCCGACCTCTTTCATCGTAAGTTCCTCGAAGTAATAAAGCATCAAAACCTGTTGTTCCTTGTCCGGCAGTTCCGCAATGACCTTTGCCAAAAGGTCTTTCATTTCTGAATGCAGGCAGCGGAAGAACGGTGTGTCCTCTGGAGCGTTAGGCAGATACTCACATAGATCTTCTTCTTTTCCGTCCCAGGGAGATTGAACGCGCAGACTACCTACTTCCAGGCTGTCCAATTCGCCCAGGAGATGCTGAAACTCCGTGAGTGACATATTCAGTTCTGCTGCCATTTCATTTTCTGTGGGAGCGCGGCTCAACTCAAGACTGAGCTTGCGATGGACTTCTTCCACCTTGCGAGCCTTGCGCCGTAATTCGCGCGGGCCCCAGTCCATCTCCCGGAGACTGTCGAGAATTGCGCCGCGGATCCGGAATTTCGCGTACGAGCCGAATTGCACATGCTTCGAGCTGTCGAACTTGTTCAAAGCGTCGATCAGCCCGATAACGCCCGCGTGAACAAGGTCTTCGAGAGGCACATGCCGGGGCAGGCGTTCGTGAATGCGTCGCGCCAGGTAGCGAACCTGCGGCAACTGTTCGAGGAGGATCCGGTCCCGTTCTTCCCTGGTCGGGTCTTCCCGCCACGCGGTATAGGCTTGCGCTGTGCTATTGTTCATGGCTTCTTCATTCCCCTTGAATCCGGGCGCAGTCGCGGTGCGCAACTCCGGATTGATTTTGGTGGCAGGTTTCTCATCGCAACACTCCTACGGATTGCACTTCGACCACAGGTGGCACCTCGAGTGGTGAGAGCACAACAATTTTGGGCAGAAAGGGCTCGAGAAGCCGTTTGACGTGGTAGCGCGCTGGAGTCGGACAGAGTAGTACCGGGCTGGCCAGCGCGACTTGCTCGCCTGCCAGTTGCCGCACGCCATCGAGAATTCGCCGTGCAAAAGAAGGCTGCAGTCCCGCCGCGCCGGCTGGGGACACTTGCCCGCTGAAAGCGCGTCCCAATTCTTCTTCGAGTGCGCGGTCGAAGGTGACAACGCGCAAACGCCCCGTCTCGGATAGCAAGGGACGCACCAGGGCGCGTCCCAGCGACTGACGCACTGACTCGACCAGAAGGACCGGATTCTTCGACAGGGGCACGACGTCGAGAAGCGTCTCCAGAATTGCGGGCAGATCGCGGATGGAAACCTGTTCGCGCAGCAACTGTTGCAGGACTTTCTGCACTTCTCCAAGGCTCATGATCTTGGGGACCAGTTCTTCGACAAGCTTGGGATGGCTTTCAGCGAGACGGTCGAGCAAGCGCTTGACTTCCTGCCGGCTAAGCAATTCGTGCGCGTGCTGCTTGACGATTTCGGCAAGATGCGTCGCCAACACGGATGTCTGGTCGACGACCGCGTATCCTGAAGCGAGCGCCTGATTCTGCAAGGCCGCCGGAATCCAAACGGCAGCAACACCGAATGCCGGCTCTTTTGTCGGAGTGCCTGGAACCGGCCGCGGCGAAGCTTCCGAACTGATGGCCATCATGTGGTCCTGATACATCTCCCAGCGCGCGACTTCCACGCCCCGCAGTGCGATGACATATTCGCGCGATTTCAATCGCACGTTGTCGGTGATATGCACCGGAGGAACGATGAATCCGAGTTGCTGAGCGAGATTCTGCCGCAGTGCCTTGACCCGGGCGAGGAGTTGCCCGCCTTGACTTTGATCGACGAGCGGAACCAGGCTGTATCCGACTTCAAGGCTCAGTTCGTCGAGCTTCAGCAACTCTTCGGCAGAATCTTTCACCGGCTTTTTCTCGCTGGAGGCGGCAGGCTTTTCGGGGGCTCGCTTCGGAGAGCGCCAAGCCAGAACGCCGGTGCCGGCAGCCAGCAACAAGAATGAGAATTTGGGAAGGCCGGGAATTGCCGCCAGCGACAGCATCACGCAAGATGCGATCAACAGCGGACGCCGTGAGAGCAGCTGACGGCCGACATCGACCGAGAGAGTCGCATCGGACGAGGCACGCGTGACAACCATGCCGCCCGCCATCGAGACCAGCAAGGACGGGATCATCGTGACAAGGCCGTCTCCGACGGTTAGAACCGTGTACGTCTTCAATGCCTCGCGAAACGGGATATCGAGCTGGAAAACGCCGATGAGGAATCCGGCGATGATGTTGATAGCAGTGATGAGAATGGTTGCGATGGCATCGCGTTGATTGAAGCGGGCCGCGCCATCCATCGCGCCATAAAACTCGGCATCGCGGGCGATCTGTTCGCGGCGGGCGCGGGCCTGCGATTCGTTGATTAAGCCGGCATTCAGGTCGGCATCGATCGCCATCTGTTTTCCGGGCATGGCATCGAGCGTGAACCGGGCGGTGACTTCGGCTGTGCGCACCGCTCCGTGCGCCACGACGAGGTACTGAATCGCGATGAGAGCAATGAAGATGACGAAGCCGACGACGTAATTTCCGCCAACTACGAAGGAACCGAAGGCCTCGATGACATGGCCGGCGGCCGATACGCCTTCGTTGCCATGCAACAGAATGCGGCGACTCGAGGCGAGATTGAGCGAGAGGCGGAACAGTGTCAGCAGCAGCAAAAGGCTGGGAAATACGGAGAACTGCGAAGGTCGCAGAATCTGGATAGCCGAGAGGAGAACCAGAACCGCTGCCGTAATGCTCAACGCCAGCAGAACGTCAAGCAGAAGGCTGGGTAGAGGAACCAGCATGACAAAGATCAGGGCCACTGCGGCGATTGGGATAATCCACTCGGAAGCTGTGCCGGGCTTGCGTTTGCTCTCAGAATTGTCGACGGTTGCTGACATAGCTACGACCTCGTTCCTGCAGCGACTTGGGAGGCTTGGGCTTCAGCCCGCCAGATTGCCGCCAGGATCTCGGCAACTACGGCATAGAGCTTTGGCGGAATTGCCTGCCCGATTTCGACCGCGCGGTAGAGCGCGTGGGCAAGTGGTGGATTCTCGATCAGCGGAATGCCATGCCACAACGCGACTTCGCGGATTTGTGCAGCGAGAAGATTCCGTCCCTTCGCGACGACCACGGGAGCCTCCATCTGCAGGTTGAATTCGAGTGCAATAGCAAATTCCGTTGGATTGGTGATGACTACTGCAGCGCGCTCGGCATCCTTCAACATGCGCCGCCGCCGGGCCTGCCGCTGCAGCCGGCGAATGCGCATCTTGACGGCAGGGTTGCCTTCGGTTTCCTTGAACTCGTCGCGCAGATCCTGGCGGCTCATCTTCAATTCGTTTTCATGGCGCCAGTGTTCGAGAAAGTAGTCGGCAGCCGACCAGGCCAGGAGGACGAGGGAGGACTTCCACGCGAGCTCGAACAGAACGCTTCCTGTAAACGCGACCAACACGTTGCCTGTCCCGTGCGGAAGAGCAGGGAGTTTGTTCCAATTGCGCGAGAGGATTCCGATTGCCAGGTAAACGATCACGGCGGTCGGCAGAAAAGATTTCAGCAGACGACTGGCCGCCTGGATTGAGAACAATTGCTCGAGCCGTGACGCGGGGTTGAACCGGTTGAAATTGGGAGCGAGCGCAGATGGGGCGAATACCAGCCCCCCCTGCGCCACTCCTCCAAGTGTCGCGACCAGCCAACTCAAGCTTGCGGCGGTCGCAATCCCTCCAAAGTTTGCGAGATCCGCATGCCATACCGGTAGACGTTGGGCGGAATGAGTGGCTGCATCGTCCAACGTGCGGCGAAACAGCTCGCGCCAGCCGGTGACAAAGGATGGCAACTGCCACGCAACAAGCATCACAGCCGTCATGGTCCCAAGCCCTGCTACCAGATCGCGGCTGCGGGCGACTTGGCCTTGTTCTCGGGCCTTCTGCCGGCGCCGCGGCGTCGCTTTCTCGGTTTTGTTTCCGTCCGCCATCGATTTGTGTTCTTCAGCGCGTTAAATGGAGCAACCGCTCTCCCAGCGAAATTGAATCTGCGAAACGATCGGAAAAGCTGTGCGGCCAGTACGCAATGACTACCGTCAACACCACGAGACCCAGGAGGTTTTTCACGGCGAGGCCAATGAAGAGCACCGGCAATTGAGGCGAGGCTTTGCCAAGAAAACCAAGGGCCACATCGGCGACCAGCGTCGCAACAATCCCGGGGGCGGCGATCTGCACTCCGGCAAGGAAAATCCCGCCTGACGCGTGGAGCAGGCCGGTCACCGTGGCGTAGGTGGCGGCCGATGTGCCCGCCGGCAAGTAATTGAAGCTGCGCACGATTGCTCGGAGCAGCCAGTGATGCACATCGAGTTGCAGGAAAATCATTAGCGCCGCAAGCCGGTGGAACTCGCCGAGAACGGGAGTGTCGGCTTGAGTTTGCGGGTCAAACAGAGTCGCCAGTGAGTATCCCATCTGCACACCCAGGATCTGTCCCGCCATCATCGGCGACTCCATCATGAAGTTCGCCGTGAGTCCCAGCATCAGTCCAATAATCAATTCGCTGAGTGAGACCCCCACCCATTGCCACGATTGAAGATCGAGGCGCAATGGCGCAAGCAAGGGATACAGCAGCGCTGTGATGATAACGGTGATTACAGCCTTCAACCGCAGCGGAATCGCATCGCTGCTCAAGAAGGGACAGAACACCATCAATCCGGAGACGCGCGCTCCCACGAAGACGGCCGCTGCTATCAGCAGTTGTAGCGAGAATCCGTTGGCGATGTTTTGTTTCATCATTCTCCCGCGTTCACCGCAAGAAATCAGCGCAGAAATGGCTTGAAATCGGAAAGTAATTGCAACGTGAAAACCGAAAGCCTTTGGGCCATCCAAGGCAGCAGTAACAATGTGGCGGCGGCGACTGCGAACAGCCGCGGCACCGTTGAGATCGTCGTTTCCTGCAACGAGGTCAACACCTGCGCCACATTGATCAGCAGGCTCACGATGGTGGCGATGATCAGCAATGGAGCACCCATCCACAACGCGGTTTCGATCGTGTGCCGCATCATGCCGACGACATACTCCGATCCCATTCCGATCCTCCTTACGTGAAACTCCGCATTAGCGACCCAACCAGAAGGTTCCAGCCGTCGACCATGACGAAGAGCATGATCTTCAGCGGAGTAGAGATCACAACCGGTGGCAATTGCATCATGCCCATGGAAGTCGTCACGGCAGCCACGACGAGATCAATCACGAGAAACGGCAGATATAACGCGGCGCCGATCTGGAATCCGGTCTTCAGTTCCGACAGGATGTAGGCCGGGACGACAACGCGCATCGGGACATCTTCGGGCCGCGCCGGGCGAGGCGCGTCGGCCAGCTGGAGGAACAAAGCGAGATCCTTCTCGCGGGCAAATTTCAGCATGAAATGCTGCAGCGGCGGCGTCCCCTGCTCGACAGCGGAGAAGGCATCGATCCGACCGTGTTGAAACGGGACGACCGCCGATTGATAAATCGACGCACCAACCGGCTGCATCAGGAAATACGTCAGTACAAGAGACAATCCAATCAGAGTCTGATTGCTGGGCGCAGTCTGAGTTCCGAGCGCCTGCCGGAGGAAATGGAAAACGATGAGCAGCCGGGCAAACGGCGTTAGAGCCACTACAAGCGCAGGCAACAACGTGAGAAGCGTCAGAAGGACAACAATGTTCCAGGGAACAGAGCCACTGGCTCCCGCAGGGCCAGTCCAGTTAATTCCTGCCGCATGCCTTGGACGCGCTGCTGCCCACGCCGAAGCGTGAGTGAAGGTCACAATCGTGACGCTTAAGCACCATCGCAATGCCCTGTTCCTTTTCAACAAGAGCTCCATTGTTCTTAAGATCATTCGGCTGGTTCCGGAGCGATGGCCTGTGCCTTTGTCTCAAGTTGCGCAAGCAGCGACAACGACGAGGAAGTGCCGCCGATCAGGTAGCGCATTTCTTCAAACTCAATGACCGCCACGAAGCGGCGGTCGCCAAGCGGGAGTGTTTCGCAGAGACGCAGGCGTCTAGTTCGCTTGGGTCCGATCATGAAAATCCGCTGCCAAAGTTTGCGGAATTGTTGCGGCAGTTCTGAGGTCCTAGGCACCACTGCAGCCGCGTGCAAAGCGTCTGCTTTCCAAGGCGCGGCGATCTTGATTCCAGCAAAGCTCATGCCAACTCCATCAAACGCACTGCCAGACGGTTGCCCGCGCCCTCAAGTTCGCCCCAGCCGATCAGGATCCCATTGACGCGAAGGGGGACATCAAGAGAGACGCCCCACGATGTGGCGACGATGGAACCTTGGCGGAGTGCGAGGAAGTCAGAGACCCGGAATTTCGGCAGCGGCAGATCCACGGCGAGCTCACAGGGAAGATCGATGACTCCTTGCCAACGGAACTCTTCCAATTTCGCTTCTTGCTCTTTTGAACGCGTTGCCTCGATGGTGCTTGCTGGTTGTACCGCTGCGGCCGCCAATTTTTCCCTTTCCGTCGACGAGCTGATTGAGAGGATGTGTATTCCTGCGACTCTCCTTCGTATCGTCTTTCGTGAAAGCAATCGACGTTCCGGCGGGATAAACGAAGGGAGGGGGGGCGTCTAAATTTGCCGGGTTCTCTGTTCTATTTGAGAGACAAGGACTTAGATCCGTTCACGGTCTCCTGTGCCGAAGCGGCGATGTTGCTGACATGAACCCGGGTAGGCTTTCTAAGAGGAAATTCATTAAGGAATTGAAATGAAGCGGCTCCGGTCCGCAAGCCAGCGAGCCGCTTCACGAACAACGCATCTCTGTCACTGCTTCAAGGCGATCGTGTCCTGTGTGATCTGGTCGAAGGTGGTGACGGCTTTGGCATCGGCTTCGAACCCCCGTTGAGCGACGATCAGACTGGCGAATTCAGTGGCGATGTCGACGTTCGACAGTTCGAGCGCGCCTCCGGAGACCGTTCCACGTCCGCCCGAGCCCGGCGTTCCCATCACCGCCTGGCCGGATGCAAGGGTTGTGCTGAAATCAGTGTTGCCCTCTAATTGCAAGCCGCCATTGTTCGCAAACGTGGCCAGAGCCAGTTGTCCGAGCGCTTGGGTTTTGCCGTTGCTGAAGGAGCCGGTGATGATGCCATCGGAGCCGATGTTGAAATCCACTAGCGAGCCGCTGCCGACGCCGTTTTGATTTGCGGATGAGGTGCTGCTCGTTGCGGCAACCTGCGTCAGAAGCGGACTCCCATTGTTGTAGAGCTGCCACGTAAATGTGAGATCGGAGGCGCCATCGGCCAAGGCACCTGTGGTGGTAGCCCCGATCGCAACGCCGGTAATGTCGGTTGCGGGCGTGGTCAAGTTTCCGTTGCTGTCAAAGTTTAGGGTTCCGGTTTTCACTACGACCGGATTTCCAGCAGCACCAACGTCGGCCGCAGGAATCGTAATCGAGTAATTCCAAACTCCCGGCCCCGTATTGCTATAGGTGAATGTCAACACATGTTTTGCGCCTAGCGAATCGTACACAGTGATCGGAGTCGAAAACGGCGAGTCGGCCGGAGTGGCAGACGCATTCAGATTCGTCGCCATCTGTACGTTCGTGGTTGTGCTCGGGGGACTGATGATTCCCGCTCCTAACTGGAGTGGCGCAAGTCCCGCCCCTGTATTGATCGCTCCATTTGCCGCAGGGTAACCCAGAACCTGTTGGCCGTTCGAAGTCACCAGATAATTGTTGAGTTCAGAAAAATCGCCAGCCCGCGTATAGCTGATGATACCGTTGGAATCCTGCACGGCAAAAAAGCCCGAGCCCTGGATCGCAACGTCCGTCGGCACGCCTGTTGAACTGACGCTGCCCTGAGTGAACAGCGACGGGGTAGAACCAACCTGCGTGCCTGCTCCTTGCTGTATGGGATCTCCAGCTCCGGTCGTCCCAAGATTCTGGTAGAACAGATCGCTGAAAAGCACGACTTTGTTCTTGTATCCGATGGTGTTCTGGTTGGAAAGATTGTTGGCAATGGTCGACAACGCTGTCGATTCCGCTGTCAGGCCGGAGAGAGGTATAGAAAAGTTTGGCATTAGAACACTCCTTGAATCTGATGATTGAACATCGATGTGGGGAAAGACCTTGGTTCGGGAAGGCTGGCGTGCGCGGTAGTTGCGGCTGCGGAACCAATGTCACCTGATGGCACCGCCCCGACCTTTTCCTCCGTGGCGTGAGGCTTGGGAGAGGGGGTACCCGTCGCGGACGTCGAGGGAATCGCCTCTGCGAGTAGTTGCTCGATTTGAGTAACTGCGCTCAACTCACTGAACTGAGCCAACTGTCCGACAAATTGTGTCGGATCCATGGGATCAAGCGGATTCTGGTTCTGCAACTGCGCGACGAGCAATTGCAGGAACATGTTGTTCAAGCCTTGTGAACTTGGCAGCCCATTGGATGAGTTAGTTCCGGTGTCTGCAGCGCGGGGGAGAATCGGATTGGTTGCATACATAAAACGTTTCCTTTCTACGCAAGAATGCTGAGCCCTGTGTTTTGGTCGCCTGGCATCACCGGGCTCGGGCCAGATTCGATCGTCATAGGTTCCGACGTTGGTGTGGTCGCAAGATTCGGCTTCGAAGAAAAAGATCTCGATTGCGAATCTCCCCCGGACATCAGGTTGTTTGAGGATGAGAATCCCTGTTGATGAAAGCTCACTTGTGTCAGGCGAAGACTTTGTTGTTGCAAATTACCGCTGACAATCGGCAATTCGCTCGTAAACAGCGAGCGCAAGTCTCCCTTTTCGCTTCCGATCGAAACACCGACATCGTTCGCGCGCACGGTTGTGCGGACCTCTACATTGCCAAACGACGAAGTATTCAGGCCGATCCTCATTTCTGACTGTGCGGCCTTGTTGACGATCTGTGCTAGTTGCACCGAACCCGGGCTTGATGCGAGATACCACGCATCCGGATGAAGGTTGGAAAAGTCATTCACCTGCGACGGCGAGTTGTTCACCGCAGGATGAGGAGTCGAGGTGCTTGCTGGCGGCGTTTGGCTGGGATCGTTGACGATGGCGCTTACTGGCGAAAGCTGGAACGGCGATGCTGAATCGGTGGAAGGCGGACTGGGAGGGGGAGATTTGTGTTGCGAGGGACTGGATGAACTGCTCCCCGAGTCATCGGTTTGCGAATCGGTAGCTGAATCAGCCCTCGGTGTCGAGATGAATCCCGGCGTAGAACTAACAGAATACGGAGGAGCGCTAGAACTGGCAGTCGACTGCGTAGGGTGTTTCGGTAGAGCTTGCGTCGATCCATGCGCAGGCGCGTCGGCCGGCGCCGCACTCAAAATGGGGGGAGCCATATGAATTGGGGGATGATTCGATTGCGGCAAGATGATTGGGTCTCCCTGAAATGTCTGTACCCAATCGCTGGTGCCAGACGCTGCCTTGTTGCCGGATTTTGCATTTGCCGGCGGATCGGGGGCTATGCGTGCGTGAATTGGTCCAGACGCAGACGCGTCATCGGACTTTCCTGTTTCGTCCTCACGGC
The DNA here is from genome assembly GCA_035945695.1 of Candidatus Sulfotelmatobacter sp. GTDB lineage: Bacteria > Acidobacteriota > Terriglobia > Terriglobales > Acidobacteriaceae > Sulfotelmatobacter. Next base: position 104,548 of record DASYZZ010000030.1, read on the forward strand.
GGATGAGAGTTGAATTGGAGTTTCTTGTAATCGATTGCGGAACAGTGCTCATTGAAAGCGGCTCGCCCGGTGATGAAGAAGCAAAGGCTTCAGAGGTGGCCGGGAAGGAAGAATTATCGGCAGAAGAGTCCTCGGCTCCGGAACTACCAGGCGTACGCTGCGGAAATCCATCAACTGAGTGAATAGATGATGAAACCTGAATCACGAAATCCTGTGGTATATCGATCGGAGGGGTTGCAGGCGAAATATTTGTGCCGCTTACTTCAGGACACGACGGATCCAAACTCTGAGGGATTACGACGGTGCTATCCGCCGGGTCCAATTTAACTGACGTTGGAGCTCCCGTGCCCGACGAGGATCGTGGCGACGTAATGTTTGGTGTCAGGGATGGAACAGACGCGGGCAAGAATGCATCGAGAGGAGCTTGTTTCCCGATTGACTCCGGTACAGGAACGGATTGGGCGATTGCTGAAGGTGGTTCAATGTCCGCCCCAATGCCAGAGAACGCGAGCTCGTTCAGCGTGAGAGGTGTGTGTTGGAGGGCAATAATCGTCTGTGCTAGACCATCTCTCGTTAACGGTGCTGCCGCAACCGGGACCGCAGCATTGCTGGGTAGACCAATATCCGATTGTTCTTGCGACTCTGGGGCAGGCCTGTCCGGGACCGGCGAAGCTAACAGAAGCGTAGATGACAACAAAGGAATATTTGGAAACGGAGAGGCCCGGTCAGGAACCACAAGGGAAATCTTTCCTTTAGGCACACCCGGCGAAACGACCGCCGCACTTGATCTCTGAGGTGCTTTGCCGACTGACACGCACGTCGAAGCCAGTGTTCCAGTGTCTATCGATTTTGGGAAATGCCGCCCGCATATCTCGGGAAAAGTCAGTGCCTGCCGGCCGAATCCCGGCGTAGTCCCAAATGCCGACGTGCCTGGGGTGCCCGAGAACAACGTTTTGTCGATATTCAAAGTCACTGCCGCAAATAAGTTCACTCCGGCAAGTGCATGCGGAACGCCAATTGGTTAACAGAAAGACCAACGTCAGAAATGTCGTGGAAGTGTCAGCAATTCAAGGAAATCACGCTTTTGCCGATAAACCGCATAAAGTGGCTGGGCGTTTGTAGGCTGGGCAAGGACTGCCTAGCCCGGCAGAGTTTTAGCTATGCCGGCGGAAGACTTGCCGGAGAAGGAACACGTCGTCGGCGTACCGCTGCTCGCGACGACTCGCAGCACGGATATATTCACGTAATTGCTGATCACGAAGCGTTTCGAACGTCTCGCGCTCACGACGAGCCTGTTGAAAGATGCGCTGCTGCGCATCGCGCAAGTTCTGCAAGCGCAGCAGTTCACGTCCGGCTTCCTGTCGCTGAGATTCGAGGCGCGACTTCACAACTAAATTAAAATGCATTTCCGAGGCGCTTAGCCCAGCGTTAATCGCGCTGTGCGATAGATTTTCGAGCTGCCCGATCCTTTGTTCGATGACATCGATCAGATGGCGCATGGCGGAAAGCTGCTGATTGGCAGCACGGAGACGAAGTTCCTGCTGGTACTCGACGCTCTGCCTCAAATTAAGAACTGCCTGCAATGAAAACTGAAATGGCATGAGCGTCAGCCTAGTAGGGCCATGAGTCTGCCGACGGTATCAGAGAAAGTGACCGTCTCCGCAGGCTTTTGCATCAAGAATCCGTACAATTCCGGAATCAGTGCAAGTGCTTTGTCCAGAGTTGGATCGCTTCCTTTTTGATAAGCGCCAATACGGATTAAATCCTCGGAGGCGGTATACGCCGCGAACAGACGGCGCAATTCACTTGCTTTTTGCACATGGTGAGCGGAGGTGACGGCCGGCATCAGACGGCTCACGCTGTCGAGCACAGAGATCGGAGGGTAATGACTGCGGGTCGCCAGTTTGCGGTCGAGCATGATGTGACCATCGAGGAGAGCCCGAGCACCGTCAACCAGGGGATCCTGCTCGTCGTCGCCTTCCATCAGAACCGTATAGAAGGCGGTGATGCTTCCGCCGGAGAAGTTTCCAGCTCGCTCAATTAGCCTAGCCAGCATCGCGAAGCACGAAGGTGTATAGCCCTTAGCGGTGGGCGGCTCGCCGGCGGCGAGGCCGATCTCCCTCTGCGCCATAGCCAAACGGGTGACGGAGTCGATGACGAGCAAAACATTTTTGCCGCTCCTGCAGAAATATTCGGCCACCGAGGTTGCGGCCAGGGCAGCGCGAATACGGAGCAGAGGAGATTGATCCGAGGTGGAAACAACAACGACAGACCGCTTTCGTCCCTCGTCGCCTAGCGCATTCTCCAGAAACTCGCGCACTTCGCGGCCGCGTTCCCCGATCAGACCCAGCACAGTAATATCGGCGCTCGTGTTGCGCGCCATCATGCCGATCAGCGTGCTCTTGCCAACTCCGCTGCCGCCGAAGATGCCGACACGTTGTCCTCGGCCGCAGGTGAGAAACGCATCGACCGCACGAATCCCGCAGCTGACCGATTCTCGAATGGAATTTCTCTCGAGCGGTAAAGGAGCCGCTCCGTCAATGGGCTGGTATTGTTGGGCTCGATATCTGGGCAGAGAATCGAGTGGCGCTCCGGTTCCACTAATGACTCGTCCTAAGAGTTCTTCGCCCACCGGCAGCACCGGATGTTCGCCCCAAGTTACAACACGGCCGCCGTGGCGAACGCCCCGCGGCGATTCTAAAGGCATCGAGAGAACAGTCGATCCGCGAAAACCGATAATCTCGCCACTTAACACCCGGCCGTTCGCATCCTGTATCTGGCAGACCTCTCCGACTGAACAGAACGGGCCCGCGGATTCAACTAGCGGTCCGATCACCTGCGTGACTCGTCCGTGCCATCGCAATGCGGTGCAGGCCTCAAGCTTGGCCATGTAGGGCGCAAGCGTCTGCGCGTTCATTGGGCGCCTCCCGGGCGCGCCGCCAGCAGGTCCGCGAATCCTTGTTCGATTTCTTTGAATTGGACTTCTGTTCCGATAATCGTGGTCCCCATGGACGACTCCAACTTGCAGGCGTCGGACGGCTGCGAAGAATCTTCCACGATCTTGGGCTGCGGGTGCTGGCTCGCTTGTGCGCTGAAGAAGCGAGTCCATGCAGCGACGTTCTGAGGGTGGATCCGCAGGGCGACCTCGGTGGCACTTTCGATCTTTTCGAGCGCAACGCGCACCATCCCTGCCAGAAGAAGAGGATCAACCTGCGCTTCTCGATGCATGATTTTCCGCGCAATGCTCAACGCGAGTTGTACGACTTCTGCTTCGATCTTCTGGAAGTAAACAACCCGGTCGCGGGCGAATTGATCAACTGCCGCCGCAATCATCGATCGTTCTTTGAGCAGCTGTTCTTCAAATTTCTTGCGCGATTGTGCCTCGCCTTCAAGACGACCTTCGGCGCGCGCTTGATTTTCCTTGGAGGTATTCGTAGCGCCTTGACAGGTGGCATTTTCCGAAGTTTCTTCCGAAGGAACACCGGGAGAAATCGTGGCATAGGGGAAAGGCGCCGCGATGGCAGATACTTTCTGGCCGGAACTGCCAACTGCCCGGCTAGGCGACGTACTCATCGTCCCCCTCTGGCGTTAACGTCAGTTTTCCCTCGGCTTCCAACTTGCGGGCGGCAGCCACTGCATCAAGTTGTGCCTTATGAATGTCACGCGACTTCACCGGACCGAGGACTTCCATGTCCTCCTTCAGCATCTCGACCGCGCGTGAAGACATCGACTTGAAAACGTAGTTCTTCAACGCTTCGGAAGCTCCGCGCAGCGCAGTGGCAAGCGTTTTCTTTTCCATCTGGGCCAGCAGTTCGCGGATGCCGGTCTCCGGGATGGTCAACAGGTCTTCGAAGGTGAACATCAGATTGCGAATCGAAATGGCCAGCTTGGGATCTTCTTTCTCGATGCCCTCCAGAATTGTCTTGGCGATGTTGATGTCGAGACGGTTCATGACGTCTGCCACACCGCGCAGTCCTGCGTACGCCCGGCGACTCTGCTCTCCCAGAGCCTCCAGGCGCTTGTGAAGGACGAGGGAGACACGCTGCGCCATCTCTGGGGAAAACTGCCGAAGCTGGGCCAGGCGCTTGATCGCTTCTGCGCGGAGGTCCTCGGGAAGGCGCATCAAGAGTGCCGAAGCTTGCTTGGCCTCAAGATGCGCGAGAATCAGCGCAATAGTTTGCGGATGTTCCCCTTCTATGAATTTTGCGAGTTGCTGAGGATCCGCTTTGCGCAGCGAGTCGAGTTTGCTTGCGCTCATCTCGGCGCTAAGCGACACCTGGCGCAGGAGTTCTTTGGCCCCGTCCTCGCCAAAAGCCTTGACGAGCAATTTATTGGCGTATTCCGCCCCGCCCTGGGCCAGATAATCGCCCGCCACAACGAGCCGTTCGAACTCTTCCAAAACAGACAGAGCCGTATCTTTGTCCACCGATCTCAGGGAGGCGATTTCGCGCGTGACTTGTTCGACCTCTGCCGGAGGAAGATGCCGGTAGATCTGGCTGGCCGCATCTTCACCCAGCATCACCAGCAGGATGGCAGCTTTGCGGGGACCGGCGGGTGCAGTGGAAGGAGTCATCGCGATGGCTCCTGTTGCACCCAGCTCTGCACCAGCCGGCTCGCCGCCTCTGGCTCGGCTTTTACCTTGTCGCTCAAAAGCCGTTTCAACTGATTCGCGCGATTTTCACCGCTCTCAATGGCTACACCCGCAAGCGCGCCCGCAGGCTCACCGGAAACCTGGGGAGCGAGACGTGCGCTAGCTCTTCCCGGCAATTCGCGGAATGCAGTCAGCGCTTGCTTCTTCACCGGTCGTAGAACGAGCCAGTAAACGACAAGAAACAGCAGCGCCAGCCCGACATAGCGCAACGCCCACGTCCATGGCTGAACAAGATGTCGCAGGTGCTCAGCCCGGCCCGGCACCGGAATGTTCTCCAATGGCGCCTGCTGAAACGACAGATTTTCGACCGCGAGAACATCGCCACGCTGCGTGTCCACTCCGATGGCGGCCTGCGCCAGTTGCTCGATCTGCTTCATTTCTTCCGCGGTGCGTTTTCTCCGCGTGCTGACCGACTTTCCACCCTGCTGAATGACATCGACGGCATCGTCCACCAGAACCGCGGCCGCAACGCGGCGCACCCGACCCGGAGGTTCGATCGAGTGATGCATGCTCTTGCTGACCGCATAGGTCGTAGCGTCCGAGCGCGAACTCGACTGCTCGCCTCCGATGCCTGATGCCGCCGGCGGCGTGCCGGAGGGTACATTGCTCGCGGTTCCCGGAACACCCGCTGGCGCGGCTCCGGTCGAACTCTCTTCGGAGTGCTCTTGTGTCACGGTCGCAGTGGTCTTCGGATCGTATGTCTCCTGGGTATCTTCACTTGTGCCCAGGTCGTACTCCACATGTACGCTGGCGCGGACATGATCGGCTCCGACAACCGGTTCAAGAGTTCGCACAAGTGTTTTCGAAAGTTCTTCATCTAACCCGTACGATTTTCCACCCGAGGCATTGCGGTTTCGGAGTAACGGGGTGTTGCTGTCCGCGTCGACCACAGTCACATTTTCCGGACGGAGTCGATCCACTGCGCTCGCCACTAGCTGGGGGATTGCCTGTTGCGCCTGCTCACTCAGTTGCCCGCCGCGGGTTTTGATGATGACTGCGGCCTTGGCATCATGCTGTTGCTCAGTGAAAAGGCTTTCCTGGGGCAGGACCAGGTGAACGCGCACCGACTCCACTTCGTTCAGGGTGGAAAGCGTACGCTCCAGTTCTCCTTCGAGCGCACGCTGGTAGTTCACTTTTTCTGTGAAATCCGAACCGGCCCAGTTAGGAGTGTCGAAAAGTTCAAAGCCCATACGGGCGCTGCGCGGCAGGCCGGCCGCTGCAGTCTCGAGGCGGCTAGCATCGAGCTTGTCCTCGGGAACGAGCAGACTCCCGCCATCGGACGAGACCTGATGCTGAATGTTCTTCGTAGCCAGACGGCTGGCCAGATTTTGAGCCTCTTCCGGACGCAGGCCCGAATACAGCGTCACGTACTTGGTCTGACCAAGCAGAGCCACAAAAAGCCACAGGACAGAGCCAACCAGGATCGCTCCTCCCGCCAGCAAAAGCCGCTGGTTCAGGGTCAACCCCAGAAAGAACTGCTTCATGCGGAGCAGAACGTCATTGACTGCTGGAGGAGTGTCGGCCATGAAAACTCATCTGCACTTAAACAAGGTCACGCCTCAGAACTGCATTCGCGAAATCTCCTCGTACGCGGAGACGATTTTGTTTCGCACCTGCATCATGAGCTGAAAACTAAGGTCGGCTTTCTCTACGGCAATCATGGCGCTATGCACGTCGGCTCCGTTACCGTCGATCACCCCCGAGACCTTTGCTTCTGCCTGACTTTCGAGGTTCTGCATGTCATCGATCGCGCTGTGCAGCATGTCCCGAAAGCCCGTCTCCGTGGGCTCCGAAGTGCCGAACGAAGGAGCTCCCACTTCCGCGGGAAGTATGCGAAGCGATGAGATTGGGCTGCTCACGTTTCCTCCCTTGAGGATCGAATCAACTCAGGATCTGCAGCGATTGCTGAATCATGCTTTTCTCCGCCTGCACGGCGGACGCGTTCAGTTGATACGCCCGCACCGCGCTCAATAGGTCCGTCATTTCCAAGACCGGATTCACGTTGGGATACGTCACATATCCGCTCGGGTCGGCATCAGGATGGCCGGGCTCGTAACGCCGCGGAAGAGGCGAAGCATCGTCCACCACACGATCAACTCGAACTCCGCCGGGAAGCTGAGGATGGAAACCGGCCAGCAGCATGGGGAATCGCGGGATCGGTCTGGCGCGAAACACCACAAGTCGGCGCCGGTAGGCGCCCCCCTGCGGAGTGCGCGTGGTTTCCGCATTCGCCATGTTGGCGGAGACAATCTCAGCCCGCGAACGCTCCGCCACGAGCGCCGAGCCGCTGACTTCGAGCATTCCAAACAAATTCATGATGTGGTTCCTCCGGAATTGATTGCCAGCGAAATGGTATGGAACTGGTCTTTGAGGAGTTGCACCCCGAGATTGAATTTCATTTGAGACTCGGCCAGAAGCAGACTTTCGCGCTCGACGCTAACGTTGTTTCCGTCCGGCCTCTCCATGAGCCCGCGAACTTCTCGGGTAACGGGACCGATAGATGCAATAGCGAAATGTGCTCCATTCTCGTCGGAGTTCTCAGCGGCGCGCCTCAATTCTGCGTGGAAATCCAGGTCGCGCGTGCGGTAGCCGGGAGTGTCAATATTCGCAAGGTTCGTCGAAATCAGCTTGTAACGGGCGACGTCGACATCGAGAAACCGTCCAAGAGCGTCGGTCATCGAGGTTTCGATCATGCCCTGCTTATTCATGGACATAACTGCTCCAGTTCGGGAGACCGTAGCTGCGAACTTTGTTGCGTACCGTGCGCAGGCTTACCCCCAGCATCTCTGCCGCACGCGAACGGTTGCCGCCCGTTGCGGCGAGCGTCATTTCAAAGAGCTTGCGTTCCATATCTTCGAGAGAGAGCCCGGGATGTAACGAAGTGACGTCTGGCAAAGCCGGGGATGCTGAGGTAAGCCAGTCCGTGCTCTCGAGCGCGCTCAGGCCAATTTCTGGTCCCGCCGAAAGGGCGACAGTGCGATGTATACAGTTGGCCAGTTCTCGTACGTTTCCGGGCCAGGAGTGGGCGTTGAGAGCTTCCAGGAACTCGGGCGCCAGATGCACCAGCCGGCCGGGTGGGGCGTAGAGTTGAACAAAGAATTGTGCCAGTTCCGGGATGTCGCCGGAACGCTCGCGCAAGGGCGGCAGGCTGAGTGGAATAACGTTCAGGCGATAATAAAGGTCGGCGCGGAATTTCCCGTCGCGCACCATCTGGATGAGCGGACGATTTGTCGTCGCAATCACCCGGAGATTGATGTGCACGCTGCGCGTGTCTCCGAGACGATCGAATTCCCGCTCCTGGAGAACGCGCAGCAGCTTCGGTTGCAAGGTGAGCGGCATCTCGCCAACCTCGTCGAGCAGCAGTGTGCCTTCGTTTGCCAGTTCGAACTTTCCCGGTTTGGCAGATCCAGCTCCCGTAAATGCACCCTTCACGTGTCCGAATAGCTCGCTTTCCAGCAGAGTCTCCGGAAAAGCGGCGCAGTTTACGGCAATGAACGGATGCTCGCGCCGCGGGCTGAGCCGGTGAATCATCCGGGCGACCAATTCTTTGCCCGTGCCGCTCTCGGCTTCGATCAGGATGTCGGCATCGCTCCCAGCCGCCTGGCGCGCTCGGTCGATTGCCTTGAGCCATGAAGGGGCATGTCCCACTAGATCTTTCCCGGTTCTCGACTCCGAAGCCGCACGCTCGAGAATCCGTTCCGCCGCCTGCTCAAGTTGCTCGAAGCAGACCGGCTTGATGAGATAGTCACACGCACCATCCTTCATGGCTGCAACCGCATCCGGGATGCTGGCATAGGCCGTGAGCAGAATGACGCCAGTATTGGGCGCCAATTGGCGGACGGAACGCATGACAAAGAAACCATCCTCGCCAGGCATGCGAATGTCGGTCACAACCAGCGGATGCATGCCGCCCCGGAACTTCACGACTGCGTCCACCGCATTGACGGCAGTTTCGACCCGCCATCCGCGTTTCAGGAATCGTGCTTCCAGCGCCGCGCGCATCCCACAGTCATCGTCTACCACAAGAACGCGGCTCATTTCGCTACTCCTGGAATGTGGTTCGGCGAGACAGGAAATGTCAGTGTGAACGTTGCGCCAACTCCCGGACGGCTATCTGCCTCGATCGTTCCCCCGTGCTGTTCCACAATCTTGCGGCACACGGCCAATCCCAGACCTGGACTGCCAGAGCGGCTGCTGAAACCTCGGTCGAAGATATGGGGCAGGTGTTCAGGAGAGATTCCAGGGCCCGTATCGGTTATGACGAGGGTGATGCTTTTCTCTTGCTGCAACTCTCGACCTGCAATCTCCACCCAGCCTCCACCCGACATCGCGCGAAGACTGTTCAGGACGAGGTTCAGGAGCACTTGCTCGAGGCCGTGACGGTTTGCGGGGAACAATACCCCGCGCAATCGGTTCTGCAGGCCTAGTGCAACATTTGATTGACGGGCAAGCGGCATCAGGAAGTCACGCGCCCAGTCCAGAAGCTGCCCAAGATCGACTGGCGAGCGTTCGGCCGCGGGCGAGTTGTTAAACAGAACATTGTTCACGGTAGCCGACAGACTCCTCAGCCCGGCTTGCAAGTGTTCGATCCACTTCTGACATTCCGTGCTGAGATGCGACTCGGCCAGTAATCCGGCAAAGAGTTCCAGACTGCCAAGAGGGTTGCGGATCTCGTGCGCCAGAACAGCGGACATTTCGGACAATGCTTCTTCACGGCGCAGACGTTGTCGAGTTTCTTCCAGGCGTTTCCGCTCTGTGATATCGCGCAAGATAAAGACAGACGCATTATTCTCGATTGAGGCATGCCGGGCGGCGAGCCATCTTCGGGAAGGGTAGTCGCCCGTGCTTAACTCATGTTCAATGTTTTCTTCGCGGGCCTGCAAGAAGAGTTGCTGCACCGAAGCGGATAGACTTTGAACCGAATCTAGCTCTCCGCCACAGATTTCTGTTTCTAGCAGCTTCTTCGCCTCCGAGTTAGCTCTTGTGATCGTTCCATCGAACGAGGCCGCCAGGACTCCACAAGGAAGATTTTCGAGCATGTGGTCCAGATACTGCCGCATATTGCGGTTTTCTGCGAGGCTGTTGACGAGGTCGTGATTAGTTGTCTCCAGTTCGTGGCGCAGGCGGATGACTTCTGCTCGTAGCGTTGCATAGGAACATTCCAGGGAGCCAGCTGCAGCTGAAAATGAGCGGAACGCGCGCAACAGAAACTGCTCATCTTCAGTGCCGGGTTCCCCCATATTCGGCCTGCAGGAAACCACGACTGGTTCGGGCAAGGCGACCGGGCTAGGCAAAGAAGTCATATTCGCCGGCAAGATCTGCACGGTAGTTTCCTAAAGCCTCGCCGAAGGCGTTAGATTTCCCTTAGGATTCGAGCGAGCCGAATTCGTGCCCGTCGCGGCTGGTTGGAAAATACAGATGCTCGGGCTCGATTGTGTCTCCACTTTCGACCAGGATTGAGGCCCGCTCCATAACGTGCTGAAGCTCCCGCACATTCCCTGTCCAGCGGTGCGACTCAAGCAGGCGGATTGCTTCCTCGCTTAAGTGCGGAGCAGGCATTTCCAGAGCTGCTGACATGCAGGCCAGGAAGTGTTCCGCCAAGGCGACAATGTCGGCGCGCCTTTCGGTGAGAGGAGGGAGTTCGATCGGAAAAGTGGAAAGCCGATAATAAAGATCCAGCCTGAATGTTCCACGTGCGGCTCTTTCTGCGAGATCAGCATTGCTGGCAGCGACAACTCGCACATCCACGCGTGTTACATCGGAGGCACCAAGCCGCTGGATTTCTTTCTGTTCGAGAAATCGCAGGAGCTTGGCTTGCATCCCGAGCGGAAGTTCGCTGATCTCATCGAGAAAAAGTGTTCCGCCCTGGGCCGCGTGAATGCGTCCTGCCTGAGCCTGTACCGCGCCGGTGAATGCGCCACGCGTATATCCGAAAAGCTCCGACTCGAGCAACGCTTCAGGAATCGCCGCACAATTCACGACAACCAGCGGTTTCGCCGAGCGCGGGCTCAGTGCATGAAGGCTGCGCGCGACCAATTCTTTGCCGGTTCCCGTCGGTCCCGTAATCAGGACAGTCGTTGTACGTGGCGCTACCAGGCGAATCATGCGGTATACGCGTTGCATCGCATCGCTGGTCCCAATCATTCCCGGTAATGAGATGGCTTCTGCTGTGGAAACCGTCCTTTGCGGTTGCTGCCTCATCTGAAGAGTCGCGCGTGGATGCCACGGGGCCCGTACGCTGCTGCCTTGACTGCCGCGGGCCACTCCGTCGGAATCCAGCAACACGACTTCAGTTCCCGGGAAACGTTCCTGAATGATCCGTATTAGTTCGTCGGCGTCCAGGTCGGGAAGCCGACGGTCGAGGAACAGAACCTGCCAATCTCCGTTCTCGAGCTTGGCCAAGGCGTCGGCGCCCCCAAAAGCCTGCTGCACCGGACGGCAGCGGCCGTTCAGGTGATGAAGGACCTCTTCTCGCAGAGCACTGTTCGGACTGGCGATCAACGCTCCACCCGAATGCGCGAACGGAGGCAGTTCTGTCATAACGCTCATTTTGATTCTCCAATGTGCCCCGCATCTTCCCTCGATCTGGCTGCGGCAATAAGGACGCTGCAGGTCTCGATACCGGATCGGTTCACCCGACTCCACAGACCTCCCATGCGTTCCCACGCCGCTTGAACAAGCAGAAGACCCAGTTCGGGGGGCGAAAGCGGCGAGTCCTGATTTTCCATGGAATGCCAGGAAAGGGTCACCGTGCCCATGTTTCCTTGGCGATCCGTCGAAATTTGCACGGCGGTGTTTGGCTCAGCAAGGGACAGGGCAGCCTCAAGAAAACGAAACAGCGTTGCTTCGAGGCGGCGGCGTTCTGCCACGATCGGCAGTGAAGTTGGAATGGCAATGCAAATATTCACTCCTTTTTGTTTTGCAACTGGAGTGAGATCCTGAGCGGAGTCACATAAGAGAGTGTCGAGACAAACGAGCTCGAGATTGGCTGATTGCTCCCGCTCGATATCGACCAACTCACGCAGCGCTTCGACCAGCAAACGCATACGGCCGACCAGTTCCAAGCTATCGTGCAACGTCTGAACGTATTCTTTCACGGGGCGTGGGCCAACCGCAGCCAGTTCCATGGAACACTGCAATCCAGTGAGTGGCTGGTTCAAAGCGTGCAAGAGAAACGCCATCGGCCTGCCAGCGTACCGTGGGTTTTCTTCTGGCCTGGGCGCAGGCTGAGCGCTTCCGGCACTCACGCGTGAACCTCATCAACCACCGCTCCGGATGTTCCGCTCAGTTCGTAACCCACACCGCGCACCGTGTGAATGAGCTTCGCGGAATGGCCGTCGTCCACTTTGCGTCGAAGGTAATTGATATATACGTCGACCACATTGGTGGTCGTATCAAATGTCAGATTCCAGACGTGCTCGATAATCATGGACCGAGTGACTTTTCTTCCTGCGTTGCGCATCAGGAATTCGAGAAGGGCAAACTCCCGCGTCGTGAGTTCAATTTTCCGGCCGCCCCGCTCGACCAGCCTTTGTACGCGATCCAGCTTCAGGTCACCAACTGTCAATACCGATTCGGAAGGGATGCGGCTTCGCCGCACGAGGGCCCGAATTCGGGCCGAGAGTTCACTAAATGAGAATGGCTTTCCCAGGTAATCGTCCGCGCCTGTGTCGAGGCACTGAACCCGGTCCTCCACCTTTGTACGCTGCGTCAGGATCAGGACTGGAACTGTTGGCCTCGCCAGCCGGATATGACGCAGGACGCTCACTCCATCAAGCTTGGGTAGATTGAGATCGAGTATGACCAGGTCATATTCGGATTGCGTGGCGGCAGCCCGCGCCTGCTCTCCGTCGGTGAAAAGATCGACGGCATAGTTTTCACCCTCGAGCCCGAGGCGGACAAATTTGGCTAGTGCTTCGTCGTCTTCAGCAATAAGAATGCGCATAAGTGAACGATCCTTAATCGAACATCCTCAGTTTAGTTAGAGACGTCTCAATTCCAGTCCAAACTCCGCTCGCACGAAGGTATAGGGCTCCCGAAAAGGTTAGGCGTTTCAGATTGGGAGAAATTCGAGACGGATCGAACCGCACTCCGAACCTCGCCGGCCAATTCCGAAAAGTCTTTGCGCCAGAGATAATTGCGGGGAAGTTCGCTATCTGGAGTTGTCCCTTGCCGACCTGGAGCAGAAAGACACTCAAAGCGTTTCTAATGCCAGGGGGCATCCTGCTGCTCTTCGTCATCATCTTCGATTTCCTTGGATGGCTCACGCTACCGATGCCGGCGCTTGATTTTCTTTTTTATTGCGGTGTAATTGGCGGGATTCTGCTTGCGTGGCGATTTCACTCCAGCCGCGTCTTCTTCTGCCTAATGGTTCTGTTTCTCGCGGTAGAAGCCATTTCGGTTTTTGCTGGACGCCAGCATTCGCTTGGGGCGGCGGGAATCGTTGTTCTGCGGGCAGTTGCGGTTCTTGTGCCAGCAGACTTCGCCCTGATTTCTCTGATGCAGGAACGTGGCTTCACACTCGGTTCGGTCGCGCCTGTAGCCATTTTCTTCTTTATTGAGTCGGTGGTGGTGATTGTGCTCGGGGAAAATGCCGAGCAGTTTGTTTCCACGAGTCATGCACGGCATATTTCAGGCTCGATGGCCTTGCCGGAGTATGCGGCATTCGTCATCGCCGGAACGGCCATATTACTGATCGTCCGATTCCTCTTTACGCGAAAGCCGGTGGACGGGGCCTTGTTTTGGTCGCTGCTTGCTTTCGCGCAATTTCTTCGGTATGCGGGTTCCGCTCAATTCTCGACGCCGTATTCCGCTACAGCGGTTGGCATCCTCGCGATCTCCATCATCGAGAATTCTTACCTGCTGGCCTACCATGACGAATTGACCGCCTTGCCTTCCCGGCGCGCATTCAACGACGCCCTGCTTCGTTTGCAAGATCCATTTTCGATCGCCGTTGTCGACATCGATCATTTCAAAAAGTTCAACGATACCTATGGCCACGACACAGGGGACCAGGTGTTGAGGCTGGTGGCTTCAAAGTTGGGCCAGGTGACCGGTGGCGGGAAGGCGTATCGATGCGGTGGAGAAGAGTTCACCATCCTCTTTCCGAATAAAGCTACGAACGAGGTCCTCGATCATATCGAGCGGTTGCGGCTACTGATCGAATCTTCAGAATTTTATTCGCGAGGTACCGACCGGCGCAGCGTGCCGCGCGGTCCAGATCGGCGGAGGGAAGGTTCGGCGAGCCGCCCTCGAAGAAAGGCCGATGCAATCCGAGAGCTTTCGAAAAGAACTTCGCCCCGTTCTCTTTCCGTGACTGTGAGCATTGGCGTTGCGGGTTCCGCGGGAGATGAACACGATCCGAATGTCATCGTCCAGTCTGCGGACAAGGCACTCTATCGCGCGAAAGCGAATGGAAGGAACCGGGTAGAAACCGCTTTGCCGCGGCGCCGATCTAAATCCAAAACTGCCGGAATCGCCTGAACATCTCACAAAATTCAAAGGAGGCTACCCTGAAGAGTCGTCCGGCCCGGACCGTCTTCCTTAGGACGGGAAGTATGACGGCCCGGTTCCGTACGTTTCGCAAGCACCACAGGCCGTGCGGTCAGCCCGCGGTTGTAGGTGGGAGAGAGCGCTTCCGGCCAGTGCCGCCGCAAACGGGGCACTTCAGGCGGATGAAGGCTATGCCCTCGGACTTACCGTTCAAGTCCACAGGCTTCGCCACGTATCCAGAACCCCCGCAAGTCGGGCAGTCCTCCGGATCCACTCCTTCTCCCCCTCAGTGTTGCCCATATTGTGCATGAGTTCAGAAAAAGTCCTGCGGGAGTTTAATTTCCGTTACGAAAACCGAACAAAACCGCAGTTTCGGGGATTTCGGCCGAAATTTCCGTGTCTTTGCCGCCGGGTCCATTGATAGAAAGTTCAACTACTTGGCTGGAAACGGCTTACAGCAGATCCAGCGCGGAGCGATTCTCCAGTTTGACCTGCTGCGTAGTGCAGTCTTCCGGGGCTTTGTCGGGACGCCATCGTACGAACTTTGTTCCGTGGCGGAACCGACCACCGGTAAAGTGGTCAAATTGCACTTCTACGACCAGTTTGGGGGCGAGAGGCTCCCATTCCATAGAGCGTTTCGTACTCCAGCGGCTCGGACCGCCGGGAGCTTTTCCTGTAAATCCAGGGGGCTTGATCAGTTTTTTGAGCTTCGCCGTGAGTGCGGCCCGGTTTCTGTCGTGAATCGATGACGTGAAGCCGACATGGTCCAGCTTGCCGCCGTCGTATAACCCAAGAAGCAGCGATCCGACCATCGGCTTCTTGGCCAGGTAGCGGAATCCACCTATCACACAATCGGCAGTCCGCTCTTTTTTGATCTTCTGCATCCCCGCACGTTCTCCGGAATCGTAAGGCAAATCCCGGCGCTTGGCGACCACCCCATCGAGCGCCACTCCCATGTGAAACCATTTGCGGGCAGTCTGAATGTCCTCGGTTGCCGGGGAAACGCGGACCGAGTTATTCCCTTTGAGATATTTCTGCCCGAATTGCTCTAGCTTCTCGCGGCGGGCTTTAAGCGGCGTTTCCGCGAGAAGATTGTTCCGATCGTCGACCAGCAGGTCGAAAACAATGAGCATTGCCGGAGTTTCCTTGCTCAATTTCCGGACCCTGCTGGCGGCGGGGTGGATACGCATCAGCAGAGAGTCAAAAGAAAGCTGCCCATCAACGGGAATAACGATCTCGCCGTCCAGCACAAAGTGCTGAGGCTTGAGATCAGCGATGGCGGACACCAGTTCCGGGAAGTAACGGGTCAAGGGTTTGGATGCCTTCGACATCAAGTCGACATGCGCGCCATCTCGAAATGCCAGACATCGAAATCCGTCCCATTTGGGTTCGTATTGCCACGCGGGGCCAACCGGCAACGCTCGTACCGGGAAGGCCTCCATGGGTTCGTAGCCGGTCTTTAGTGGAAGCGGCATGTTTGGGTGAACGTGACTGAGATGTGAGCGGCACGGCGCAGCCGGAACTGGCTGCGCCGGTCAGCCATGTCCGCCCTCCGATTCACGCAGCGATAGCCCGAGCGACTTTCCGTGCCTTCTCCGCGAGGGTTGGTTGAACAACAGGAACTCGGGCTTCCCACGGCTCTTCGACTCCCATTAGCGCCAGCGCGGCGCCGGCGAGGGCGAGGTTCTTCATGAATGAAGCCATGTTGTTGTTGCGTTCGTTCGGGTCTTCGTTCCGCCAGAAGTCGTGCATGATGGGCGAAACACCCGCCAAGAATCCCAGCAACGCCACTGCTCCAATTTTCGGTTTCACCCCCAGCATGAGACTGGTGCCTCCTACGATCAGAGGTATGGCCGAAAGAGTCACCGCTGCCTCAGCAGCCGGTACCCCCTTCGAAGCCGTGTAGGACGCCATTGCTTTGCGTTGCATCAGATGATGGATTCCGTTGTAGAGGAAGAATCCGCCGAAAAGCATTCGGCCGATCAGAAAGGGAGCTTTCATTCAATGAACCTCCTTGCTTCTTTATTTGTTTATGAAAAATGCATTTGCTCGAAAAGACGAAAAGGTTTCCCGCAATTTCAGTGTGCATAGCCACGGGAAGAGCCCGACCCGGAGCCAAGGTGAGTTGCCCACGAAGCTGCTCCCCCGACCTTATTCTTTACGTCCATAGCCGTGTCTCGAATTGCGCCTCTCGCACGCCGTCCTGAAACCGGCGCTAGGAGCATTCCGACACCTACACCAATTCCGATCCCTGAGAGAAGAGTGACAAAAGGAAATCCGTGGCGGTGAATTCGAACCTCTTTACCAAGCCGGTCCGTTTTTCGGAACGCGCTCTGCACGTCTTCGGTTCGTTCATTCAGAAAATCTTTGACAGCTATCCATACACTCGGATCGGTCGCGAGAAGACCGCATTTCATCCCAAACCTGATCCACTTCGTCGCTTTCTTTCGCTTGTTCATAACCATCCCCTTCTGCGGACTATTTTTTCGGCGGATATCGGTGCCGCGGCCACTGTTTCCAGTCCGCAATTCTTCGCATATGTATTCGACTTCAGCACAGTGAGTAGGGTTGCTGATGAGAAACTCTTGCGCCGAAAAAGACGTGGGTGGGTTGGGTTTGCACAAGAGCCCCGATTACCCGAAACAAGGTATGGACTCTTCACATTGCGGGACGACAGAATCGGATCGATCACTCTTTCAGCTTGGTCCTGCCCCGAGCTCCACGCAAGGCCGATTTCATCGCACAGGCTGGTGAAACCGATCCTTCAAAGAACAGCCTGCTATCATTCACGAGATTCAGGAGATGACCCTTGCTGAAAGACCTTCTCTCGCGATGGCCTCTGATTCAACAGATTCGTACCGGTACGGACGGAACTGGTTCAGAGGCGATGAGCCAGCAGACTCGTGAGCTGCTTCCCAAAACAGAGGGAGCGCAAGTCACGCCCTCAATCTGTCCGTATTGTGGTGTTGGTTGCGGACAGTTGGTCTATCACAACAACGGCAAGCTGATCTCGATTGAAGGCGATCCTCAGTCACCGATTTCCCGCGGACATCTGTGTCCCAAGGGGGCCGACACTTACGAATTGCATACTCATCCGGGGCGGCTCAAGAAAGTGAAGTACCGCGCGGCATACTCGCGCGAATGGCGGGAAATCGAACTCGACAAGGCCATGGACATGGTCGCGGACCGCATGTGGGACACGCGTGACCGCACCTTCCAGGAAACTCGCGAGGGCAATGCGCTGATGCAGACCATAGCGATGGCGCACCTCGGCGGAGCCACCCTCGATAACGAAGAGAACTATCTCATCAAAAAGCTGTTCACCGCAGGTCTGGGGATGGTTTGCATCAGCAACCAGGCCCGGATATGACATAGCTCGACTGTGCCCGGTCTGGGCACATCCTTTGGCCGTGGTGGCGCGACCACAGCTCAGCAGGATCTTAGCAACGCTGACGCGATCCTCATTATGGGATCGTCAATGGCGGAAAACCATCCGGTGGGATTCCAGTGGGTCGTCGAAGCGCGCGAAAAGGGCGCGACGATTATTCACGTCGATCCACGCTACACGCGCACTTCCGCGATGGCGGACATTTGGGTTCCCTTGCGCGCAGGCAGCGACATCATTTTCCTCGGTGCCCTGGTTCGGTACGTGCTCGAAAACAACCGCGAATTCCGCCAGTATGTCACGCATTACACCAACGCCGCGACCATTCTGCGCGGCGACTTTCGCGATACCGAGGATCTGAACGGCTTCTTCTCCGGATGGGATGAGGAGAAAGAGAAATACGATCCTGAAACCTGGCTGTATCAAGGCTCGCCTGAAAAGAAAGCTGCGGTAAAGCCGGGGCACTCAAAAGCAGGCGGCGGTCATGGAAAGGACCGCGGCGGGGAAGCGGAAGAGGCCGGGAAATTTGACTCCGATCCGACGCTGCAGCATCCGCGTTGCGTCTTTCAGGTTTTGAAGCGTCATTTCGGGCGTTACACGCCGGAAATGGTCGAGCGCTACTGCGGAGTATCGCAAGATGTATTTCTCAAAGTGGCCGAGGGGTTCACGGCAGCGTCGGGGCCCGATAAGACAGCCGCAATCTGCTATGCCGTGGGATGGACACAGCATTCAAAGGGCGTGCAAATAATCCGGACGGCGGCGATTCTCCAACTCTTGCTAGGTAATATCGGCCGTCCGGGCGGAGGGATTTTAGCTTTACGCGGACACGCGTCCATCCAAGGCTCGACCGACATCCCGACGCTTTATGACATTCTGCCCGGCTATTTGCCCATGCCGTTTTTCGAAGCCGACTCCCACAAGCTGAAGAACTACATAAAAAAACACAGTGCACGAACCGGCTTGTGGGCAGGGTTCGACAAGTATTTCATCAGCCTGATGAAGGCGTATTACGGCGACAATGCGATTAAAGAGAACGATTGGGGTTTTGACTGGTTGCCGCGGGTGACAGGCGACCACTCGCACTTCGGATATTGGCTCGATATGGCCGATGGCAAACTCGATGGTTTGCTTGTCATGGGGCAGAATCCGGCAGTGGGCGCCTCTAACGGACGGCTCGAACGTAAAGCCATGGCAAAACTGAAGTGGCTGGTTGTGCGCGATATGGTGGAGACGGAAACTGCTTCGTTCTGGTACGCGTCTCCAGAAATAGAGCGGGGTGAACTCTCTCCGGAGAAAATCGGCACCGAAGTATTTCTGTTTCCTGCCGCCGGCACTGCCGAGAAGGAAGGTACATTCACCAACACGCAGCGACTTCTGCAGTACCGCGAAAAAGCCGTCGATCCTCCAGGAGACGCACGCAGTGAAGCCTGGTTCATCTATCACCTTGGGCGCCGCATGAAGTCGAGAGCGGAGAAAGATCCCCGGTCAAGAAATGATGGGCTACGAGCGCTGACTTGGAATTATCCGACGGAGGGAAAACACGCCGAGCCGAAGGTTACTGAGGTGTTGAAGGAAATCAACGGCTACTCACTGCCTGACCGCACACAGCTGCAACACATCAAAGATCTGAAGAACGACGGTTCGACCGCCTGTGGCGCTTGGATCTACTGCGGAGTTTTTCCGAAAGAGGACTACAATCGCGCCAACGAACGGCAACCGAAGGATCTACTCGGTCACGGCTGGGGTTTCGCATGGCCGAACGACTGCCGCATCATTTATAACCGCGCTTCCGCTCGTCCGGACGGCCAGCCGTGGAGCGAACGGAAAAAACTTGTCTGGTGGGATGAGAACAAAAAGGAGTGGACCGGCCTTGATCATCCCGATTACGACAAGAAAATGGCTCCCGATATGCCTGCGAATCTGCAACACGGTCATGGAACCGATGCTCTCGGCGGAGCCAGGCCATTTACTTTGCATCCGGACGGAGTTGGCTGGCTGTATGTGCCGAGCGGACTGAAAGACGGTCCTTTGCCGGTGCATTACGAACCGCTCGAATCTCCGGTCGAAAATCCGCTCTACGGTCAGCAAACGAATCCTGCGGCCAATAGGAAGAAGCGTCCCGACAATCCATACGCGGCCCCGCACGATGCCCGTTTCCCTTACATTCTCACTACTTATCGCCTGACAGAGCATCACACGGCCGGAGGCATGTCGCGTTACCTTTCTCACTTGAGCGAGCTCCAGCCGGAACTTTTCACCGAAGTCTCCCCTGAACTGGCTGAAGAGATCGGGCTGGAACATGGGGACTGGGCGACGATTGTGACCCCGCGCGCAATCATCGAAGCGCGCGTCATGGTCACGTCGCGTATGAGGCCGCTTCATGTCGACGGCCGTACGATCCATCAAGTGGGACTTCCTTATCATTGGGGCTATCGTGGGAACGTGACGGGCGATGTCGTAAACGACTTGCTTGTGATCAGCGAAGAGCCGAACGTTCGCATCATGGAAACCAAGGCGCTGGTGTGCAATGTAATTCCCGGACGACGCGAACGCGGTCGCGGAGCTTTACAAGAGCTGAATTCGTACACAGGAAAACACGCATGAGCGTTACAGCATTTCTGACTGATTCCACGCTATGCATCGGCTGCAAAGCCTGCGAAGTTGCCTGCAAGGAATGGAATGGCGTGAGCGAAGACGGCCTCGATTGGAGCGGCTTCTCCTACGACAACACCGGTTCAGTCGGTGCCTCGACGTGGCGGCATGTCAAATTCGTTGAGCAACCGCCTGTGCCGGGCCTCGGAGGCAATGCGGGAGAGCAGGCATCGTGGACCTTCTCTTCCGATGTGTGCAAGCACTGTGAAGAAGCTGGTTGCCTGGAGGCCTGTCCGACCGGGTCCATCGTGCGAACCGAATTCGGCGGTGTGTTCATCCAGCCGGATGTTTGCAACGGATGCGGGTACTGCGTCACGGCTTGTCCCTTCGGCGTTGTTGAGCGTAATCAGAAGGACGGCCGGGCGTTTAAATGCACATTCTGTTATGACCGACAAAAAGTCGGGTTGCAGCCGGCTTGTGTAAAGGCGTGCCCCACGGAATCGATCCAGTTTGGCGAAATCGGCCATCTGCGCCAGATGGCGAAGGAACGGGTGGAAGAATTGCACGCTCGGGGAATGACCGACGCGCAAATCTATGATCCTACCGACACAAGTGTTGGCGGTACGCACGCGATGTTTATTATCCGTGGCGAGAGCCGGACGTACAATCTGCCTCCAGCGCCGGAGGTTCCGACTGTGTATCTTAAAAAAACTTGGCGTTCTTCGGCATTGGCGGCTGGGTTGCTTCTCGGCGGCACACTGCTGGCCTTCCTGGCAGATGGAGACCACGAGGGGAGAAGGCGATGAGCGATCCCATCCCTCTGGAGGAACTCAACGAACGCGTTCTCCAGCGCGAACGCCGTCTCGATCAGATTCGCCACGATGCGGAAACTCGAGGACAGTTGCAAGTTGTCGCTCCGCGCCCTGCTGGCGCTCCTTTTCCGCATGCTGACCCGGAGAACGGCTACTATCGCATTCCCCTGCTGAAGGAACCGCCTTGGACCTGGGAGATTCCACTCTATTTTTTTGTTGGTGGCGCGGCCGGAGCCGCCGCGGTGATTGGCGCAATCGCCGATTACACTGGAGCCGATCGCGAACTGGTGAAACACGCGCGCTGGATCGCGGCCGCAGGATCAGTGATCTCTCCGGCCCTTCTCATCGCCGATCTCGGGCGCCCCGAGAGATTCCTCGCGATGCTGCGAGTTTTCAAACCGCAGAGCCCTATGTCCGTCGGCGTATGGACTTTGCTTGGTTTTTCGACGGGCGCGGGGGCTACTGCTTTTGCAGGATTCCTGCGAGAGCGTTATGGATCCTCCCTGCCCTTGCGCGTGATGGAGAATGCCGGTCAGGCCGCATCGCTGGCCTTCGGCCTTCCGTTCTCGAATTACACAGGCGTGTTGATCGGGGCAACAGCGATTCCGGTGTGGAACCGAAATGCCGCCGATCTTCCCCTGCACTTTGGAGCCTCGGGCTTAGGCGCTGCTGTCGGAATTCTCGAACTGATGGGACATCGGAAGAGCCGTGCTCTGCAGGCCTTGGGATTAGGTGCCGCGATCTTCGAAACGTGGGAAGGACTGCGGATTGAAGGCCGCTCGCATTCTCACCTCGATCCGTTGAAACATGGCGCAAGTGGCTGGATTACCCGTACTGGTGGCGTCCTGTCGGGTCCAGTTCCCACCCTGCTTCGTGCCGCCAGCCTCTTTGGTTCAAAAGAGAGAGCGTCATTGCTTCGTCGATGGGCAGCCTTGTCTTCGGTTGCGGGATCGCTGATTACGCGCGTCGCTTGGATTCACGCCGGGCACGCATCCGCCAAAAATTGGAGGTTGCCTCTGGAAGACCGGCGAAGCGGGGTATCTCAGTTTCGCCCTCCGCAAAATCCCACCGTTTCAGAAACTGAAAGCCGGAGTTAGGTGTAGCGGCAAGAGCAGGCCCGCCGTTTTCGATACGCTTAGGCTGCTTTGCGCCCTCGCTCTTTGGCCTCAACGTGTCCACGTTCAGCCGCGGCTTGCTCTATTGTGGCGTTGACCTGCCCTCCGATGAGCACCGCCAGGCCTGCAACATAGAACCACATCATAAGGATAATCACGGCGCCTAGCGATCCATAGGTTCTCGTGAAGGTATTAAAGAAGTGGAGATAGATTCGTAAACCGGCTGATGCTGCTGCCCACAGGATCATCCCTATGACCGAGCCCGGCGTGATCCAATACCAGTGCTGTTCCTCGACATTAGGTGCGAAGTAATAGACGATGGCGAAGGCAAGAACGACGAAGGCCAATGCAGCTACCCACTCCAATACTTTTGCAACGACTAACGCGGCTTGGTTCATGCCGACGAAGTTCCCCGCATAGGCGATCCCGTGTCCGCCCAGCAGAATGAGAACAAGAGCGGCCACGACCAGAATCGCCATTGCCAGAGTCACACCCGCTGATATGAGGTGCACTTTCACCCATGAACGTTCCTCGCGCACGTCGTATGCTGAATTGAGGGTTGACATCAGTTGAGTCATCCCGGCGGATCCGGCATACAGCGCAAAAAGCAGGCCAAACGTCATTTTGCCCGCAACCGCATTTCCTGTAATTTCATGAACCGTTTGGACCACGACCTGGTAGGCGGACGGGGGCAATGCAAGATGCAGGTACGATAAAAGGTTGCTGCGCAGCACTCCTCGTTCGGATACGAAGAGTCCAAGCAGCGCAAACAAAAAGAAGAACATTGGAAATATGGCGAGCAGGAAATTGAACGCGAGCTCGTATGCCCGGTTGATCAGGTCATTGCGGCCGGTTTCCCTCCAGACCCGTTTAGCAAACTGGCGCCACGTCAATCCGCCCAGGCCCCAAAGCGAAGCAAACTGTTCACGGACGGGCAGCCTGGAAAGAGTCATGGAGAAACCCGGAGAGTGCGATGCGGTTGTCTGGACTGCGGTTGACTCAACTCTTGGATTTATGGAAAAGAACTGGAGAAAGCCGGTCAGAGGAACTTGCCTGCCAAGTTGCATGTCGCCGCAGCGGTTACTCCATAAACGACATGCGACGAGATTCCGTAGAATGGCGTACCGAGCGGCGATCGGGAACCTTTATTGGAAAAACCCAGCAGAGGCAGTACGGCCAGGTCTGCAGTTAGAAACAAGGCTACTCCGAATGCAGCCCCCGTTAGCAGCGGATGTTCCTTGTTAAATCGTGGGAGAGCCACGTTGCGAAAAAACCTGTAGGTATAACCTCCAGCGGCGCCGATTCCATAATGCAAGACTAGCGCGGTTTCCGCCGAGGCTGCGTCTGAAAACTTTAGGCCTCCGAGATCGGCGATTCTATCCACCAGCATTCTCGTGGTCTCCACATCTCTGGGCTGAGTACCTGAACATCCGACGAAGGCATCGGAATTCTTCTTGGAGGGAGCCCTTCGCCGCCGCGGCGCACTCCAGGCGCGCTGAAACATACTCATCGCGATCGTCGCCGCGACGCCGCTGATCAAGCTAGAGAACAGCCCTCTCCAAGGTTCCTCTCGTTTTCCGTTGCAGACGTGCATTGAGCTACTCCGCAAACTTCGATGCGCGGGAGCGGCGATTGGAAGCTACCGCTAGCAGCGACCGCAGACCTGGTGTTAATATCGCAATTGCACAATAGCTCCTGTTTTTCGCCGCAGAAACCAAGCAGTAACCGAGGCCGGAGAGGTGGCAGAGTGGCCGAATGCGGCGGTTTGCTAAACCGTTGTACGGGCTAACACCTGTACCGAGGGTTCGAATCCCTCCCTCTCCGCCAGATTCTTTTCCCTGCCACATGCCCATGCGGTCGAAACTCTGGGTCGCGCTGCTTGTGTGGGTCAGTGCGGCTTGCGGCGGCTATGCCCAATCTGCTGGCACGAACTCCAACTGGGTCGGAAGTTGGGCCGCGTCGCAACAGATCCCGGAGCCGCAGAATTCAATCGCAGTGGAAGACATGCAGGATGTGACGTTTCGGCAGATCTTTCACTTATCTGTCGGCGGATCGATTTTGCGAGTGCGTCTTTCCAACGCATTCGGATCGCAGCCATTACACTTTGCAAGCGTACATATCGCTCGCCCCCTCTCAGTATCGTCTCCCAAAATTGATCCGGCCACGGACCGCGCTCTTACGTTTTCTGGAGAACCCGATGTGATGGTTCCCGCCGGCGCTGATTACTTTTCGGATCCTATTGAATTTCCTGCAGTGCCGCTATCGAGCGTTGCCGTAAC
Source organism: Candidatus Sulfotelmatobacter sp. (assembly GCA_035945695.1). Lineage (GTDB taxonomy): Bacteria > Acidobacteriota > Terriglobia > Terriglobales > Acidobacteriaceae > Sulfotelmatobacter. The sequence goes on from DASYZZ010000030.1 coordinate 128,874, forward strand.
CTTGCATTTGGATAAAGCTCCCGTCGGCGAAACCGGGCATCCGGGATCGCGAGCCACTTCCTATTATGTCCAGGGCGATCACGTTGGCGCGGCAGACTTGCCTGAGGCCAAGCGGGTGGATCATTGGTATCAGGTCTCGGGCATTGATGTGGTCGATCCAAGTGGCGCATCGATCGTTGTGTTGGGAGATTCAATTACCGACGGACATGGAGCGACTACTAATGGCGATAATCGATGGGCCGACGTGCTGTCCGAGCGCCTGCAGGCCTCTCCTTCGACTCGCGAGGTCGGCGTGCTTAATGAAGGGATCGGCGGAAATCATCTCCTGACCGACGGATTGGGGCCTAACGCACTCGCACGCTTTGATCGCGATGTCCTCGCCCAGACCCACGTGCATTATCTGATCGTGCTCGAAGGGGTGAACGATCTTGGAGGGTTGACGCGAGAGGGCGACGTGTCCTCGGCAGCACACTCAATACTCGTGCATCGGATCCTTGCTGCCTATCAACAGATTATCCTTCGCGCGCACGCCAACGGAGTGCGCGTATTCGGTGCGACAATTCTTCCGTTTGTCGGATCCGAATACTATCATCCGCCGCTTAGTACGAATGTCGATCGTCAAGCCATCAACAATTGGATTCGGGCTCCCGGGCATTTCGATGGCGTGATCGATTTCGACAAACTGACTCGGGATCCGCAACATCCGGAGCGACTCCTGCCCGCTTACGACTCGGGCGATCATTTGCATCCGTCGGTCGCTGGATACCGGGCCATGGGCGAAGCAATTCCGCTAACACTCTTCACGAACTAAGCTGCCCCACAAATAGATCAGCATTCACTCTTCGGGCGGCTCTTGCAGAACAGAAGCGGTGTTAATTCCGGTTCGCAGTTCCGGGAGAATTCCGATTTGGATGTATATGGGTCGGATCAGTTGCCGCAGAGCCGGCAGTTGGATTGCGAATAACGCAGCGCCTAAGACGCACAGTGCCCCTCCGATCATAAGCGTGTAAGGCGATCCAATGCGGCTGGCTGCGGCCCCGGCGATCAAACTGCCGAATGGTGCGACCCCTTGGAAGGACATCGCGTAAAAGCTCATAACGCGCCCGCGTTTCTCATTTTCGACGATTGTCTGAAGGATCGTGTTACTGGATGCCATCTGCTGCATAAAGCAATATCCCGTTACTACGAGGAGCAGCAACGAAAGCCACTGCTGGCGCGACGCAGCGAAGGCGATAAGTGAGGCTCCAAACCCTGCCGCGGTAATTGGAAGTAAACGGCCGAGTCCGAGAACGCTCCTTCTGGCCGCGAGTCTGAATGCTCCGATGAGCGCGCCGACTCCGACCGCTCCCATCAGGAACCCCAGCGTGTGTGCGCCACCGTGCAGAATCCTGCCGGCGAAGATCGGCATCAGGGCAGTGTACGGCATCCCGACGAGACTGATCAAAGCCAACAAGAGCAAGATCGACCAGATAGGTTTAAATCCACGAACATAGTCCCATCCCTCCCGTAGTTCGGAAAGAACACTTTCGTGCTTCCGTGCATGCTCATGAACTTCCACCATCATCGCAAACAGGGAAATAATGACGGCGATGTAACTGATCCCATCGATCAGAAAACAGTAACCCTCGCCGACAACTGCTATGATCAGGCCCGCGATCGAAGGGCCGATAAGTCGAGCCGCATTCACGAGCGACGAATTCAGCGCGATGGCATTGCCCAGGTCTCCGTGATCTTCGACCATCTCAACCAGGAACGCCTGGCGGGCGGGCATATCAAATGCGTTTACCGCACCTTGGAACAGATTGAGCAGAATGACTTCTGCGACGGTGATGATCCCAGCCAGTGCAAGTCCAGCGAGCGCGAATGACTCGATCATCGAGAGGATCTGGGTAATGATTAGAACGCGATGACGGTTCCAACGATCCACCCAGACTCCGGCAAATGGCCCGAGAAAGAGAATTGGAATCTGACCGGCGAAACTGACGAGACCCAACAGGAAGGCCGACCCAGTGAGGCGGTAAACGAGCCAGCCAGTAGCGACGCGCGTCATCCAGGTGCCAATGAGCGAGATTCCCTGGCCACCGAAGAACAGGCGGTAGTTGCGATGACGTAAAGCCCGCAGGAGCAGTCGCCAGTCGATTCCGCTATGCCGAGCTCCTGGTAAGCCATTCGCCATTCCTTTAGTCCTGGGCTATTCGCAAGAAAGATTATCAGTAACGAAATATTGGTTGGGAGATCGCCTTTGAGGTTTGATTACTCGGAGCCTGCGCTTCCGTTAGCCTTGTGATAGTCGTAATAGGTTTCGTCGGCTTGGGTTTTGTGAGGGATGAAAAACAGAATCTTCGCGCGGGCTCTCATGACATAGTGTGTGGGCAGCCAAATGCCGTTTGCAACGGGACTTTTATCCAACTCGAACCGAGTGCCGGGCTCTACCTCGGCGAGAAATCCCTCGATGGAGACGGGATGAATGACTTGGGCCTGGACCTTCACCCACTGGTATGTATTCTTGTCGATCCAGAGCTTTCCTTGCATACCTTTTAGAGCTTGCATATCCATGTTCGGCGGCTTGTAATCCGGTCGTGGAGTGGCTTTCAGAACATACACGTCATTGGTTCCGAGTCGCTGCTCTCCAACTAACGTAAAATTGAAGGCTTTTGTCAGCTGGTCCATCATCTGGTAGTCACGCTTGCGGCCTTTTTCATAGCTGGATATTCGTTCTTGCCGCTGCTGCGGGGATTCCTGATTTCGTTTGGCGATCTCCGCCTGCAGCTTCTGCTTCTCCTCTGCATTTTCGGCGCCAGACAGGGGTTTGCCATCGATGGCCACGAGGCGCTCGTAACGAGAGCCCAGAATCATTAACTCCTTGTAGGTTTTCGTTCTGCCGTCAGGCTGCTGGTCACGTTCGAAATAATCGTAGTTGGGCATGGCCTGCCAGTCGGCGGCGTTTGCCTTGACAGAGTTCTGAATGATTCTCTCTGCGCTGGGCTGCGCGCTTCCGGGTAGCGTAACTATTGCGAATAGAAGGAATAATGCAGAACCTGAAAGGATTCTCTGCTTTGTCACGCAAACAGTTTAGGCCTGTTTTGATGAGTCTGCCCATGCAGACAATACCCTACAGATGTGGAGAGCTATGCCCTTGCCGTAAAGATTGTCTGAAGCGGCCGTTCCCGGCCCCGGGCAGAGACATTCTCGACCGATTCAATCTTTCCATCGCGAACGAGTAGCGCGAAGTCGAAATTGTTCACGGTGGGGCAAATATGGCGCGGAAGCAGAAATATTGTGTCGCCAGCATTTGGAGTGGACCTCTCCGACGAAATTGTCATGGGCAGATGTTCCTCACTCGGAGAGATCGGAGTGAGTTGGGAATGCCCTACCACGACACAAGTGGGAACTCCCGCATCGGCGGAAACCGTTTTGTGTCCGGCATCGCATGTGATCATGCCGTTGTGCGGAGCGCTCACAACTCGACTTAGGACCAGCACGGCGGGTGCATAGCCGTAGTCTGGAGAAAGCTGGGCTAAGCTCGTCGCATCGTTATACACAACCGTTCCGGGAGAGACTCGATGAGTGAATTGTCCGATGCGGAAACTCTCATATGAAAGCGAGCAGGGGAATGTGGGAGTTCCGGCAGTGACGACTTCTGGTACAGAAAATGAATTGCTCTGAATTACTTTTACTAGTTGCAGCAGGCGATCGTAGCCGGCGTGCGCTGCTGCCGTGCGTTCGCGCTCCCCGAATTCTCCGAATTGGCCGTCGTAGTAATGCAGGCCGCGGAATTCGATTCCCCCTTCGCGCAACTCTTGAATGAGCTTCAGAATTCTGTCGCGCTGGTCAAGCTCAATGCCGGTGCGATTCATTCCTGGATTAAGATCAAGGAAGACCCCAATTGCACTTTGCCGCCACTGCCGAATCTGATGTTCATTCTCCGCCAGCACGGAAATACGGACGCGCGGAAACTCATCGGCGATTTCGCGCACACGCCGCGCGTTGGCTCCCATCGTAGGGTACGCGAAAAGAATATCTTTTGCCCCAGATCGGCAAGCGTTGAGGAGTTCGAGCGTGGTCGCGCATTTAAAATTCGTGACGCCGCGGTCGACGAGCATCCGCAAGACATAAGCCATTTTGGACGTCTTAATATGAGCGCGCCACCTGTCGGCATTGTCGTCGAGTAAGCGCAGGGTACAGGCAATGTTTGATTCGACGATTCCGGGATACACGATGAGGGCCGGCGTCAGAATGTCATCAACATCGGCGATGCGGTATTGATCGTTCCAAGGAAATTCGTTCAGCATGACCTTGAGCTGTGCCATTGCGATTCGATGATACTCCAGACATGAACGGGATTAGCTTCTGAGGTTTGTGCCCAGTTCGTTCTTCCGTTGACCGGAGCAAAACGCACGAGTAGGCTCTGAGTTCCATTTAGCGATGCTTTCTCATCACGAAGATTCGGCAAGATCTGTTCTGGTACGCGGGCTGGGGCTCTGGTCGGCAACCGCTGTCGTCATCGGGGATACGATCGGTACTGGCGTTTTTCTGGTCGCGAGCGATATGGCTCGCAGTGTCACGTCGGCCAGTCTGGTCCTGCTCGCGTGGGTGCTTGGTGGCTTGATTATTCTGTTCGGAGCGTTTTGTTATGCGGAATTGGGAGCTGCGTTTCCAAAAGCAGGCGGACCATACGTGTACTTAGGACGAGGGTTAGGCCCCCTTTGGGGATTCCTATTCGGATGGATGAGTTCGTTCCTCGAGCGTCCGGTTGCGATGGCAACGCTCGCGGCTGGATGTGTCCGATTCGTAGGATTCCTATTTCCCGTTGTTGCGGCTCCTTTGTTTACCTGTCGGATTGGGACCTATGACTTCGTATTCACCAAGGCGCAGCCTTTGGCGGCCTTAGTCGTGGCCGCTGTCACGGCCGTTAATTACTTCAGCGTCGAAATGAGCGGGGCCATCCAGGTTCTGCTGACAGGGCTGAAGATTGGCACGATCGCGGTGATCATCGCAGGAGGGCTGTTTTTCGGTGTGAAACATGTGCATGAACTTGCTCCCTCGCCGTCATTAACTTTTGGAACGATCGGCGCCCTACTGACTGCGCTTGTGCCAGCGATGTGGGCGTACAACGGCTTTAATGATCTCGGCGATCTCGGCGAGGAAGTTCTGAACCCGCAGAAAAATATTCCGCGCGCGATTATTTTAGGATTACTGACCGTTGGCGGGCTTTATCTCATGGCCAACGTGACCTATTTTCACGTACTGCCATTCGCGAGTGTCGCCGTGTCGCAGCACGTGGCATCGGATGTGGTCCAATCGTTTGCAGGTGTTCTTGGCGCCGACTGGCTCACGGTCGCAATGGCTCTTTCTGCGTTGGGTGCCCTGCACGTTGTAGTTCTTACGGGAGCCCGCATTCCGTTTGCCATGGCCCGGGATGGAGTCTTCTTCCGCTTCGCCAGCCGTGTCCATCCCTCGTTTCGAACCCCGAGTGGTTCGTTGATCTTTCTGGGATCTATTGCTGCACTGCTCGCTCTGAGTGGAACGTTCGAAGAGTTGTACTCGCTATTTGTATTCGCAGTGTGGATTTTCTTCTCTCTGGTCGCGATCGCTCTGATGCGGTTACGGCACAAAGAACCGAATCTCAACCGAGCCTACCGTGTGTGGGGATATCCTGTGACTCCATTGATATTCCTTGCGGCAGCCGTTGCGCTGACAATCAATCTCTGGATGACTCGGCCGGTGCGATCTTCCTTAGGACTGCTAGTAATCCTTGCGGGAATCCCATTCTTTTACCGGTGGCGGTCGCAGGCGTTGACTCACCCGTCGCAGGCTCGGGACTGATTGGTTGTGAGCCTCTTCCTCTGACTGCGAATCCGCCTCCCCGTGAGAAACTAACCGAAGCCGCAAGTCCTTGACCCTGGCCTATGAAGCGCCCAATCGACGTGGTTCGATGGTTTTTCGACTCGCAAAGAGCACCGAAGGACCGCCTACTTCCGCGTTGGCTGTTCCTGCGCGCTTTGGGCTTAATCTATTTCTCTGCATTCTTCTCGCTGATTTTTCAAATTCGCGGACTAATCGGTCCGCAAGGTATCTTGCCCGCGAACGAGTATCTGCAGGTTGTGGCGCGTTCCATGGGATACCTTCGTGGAGCCTGGTTTGCGCCGACGCTGCTTTGGTTCTCCAGCGGTTCTCACATGATGGTGGTGCTCTGCTGGGCGGGAATGTGGGCGTCCATTCTGGTGGTGTTCAATGTCTGGCCGCGCGGCACTCTGTTCATCTGCTTTGTATGTTTCTTGTCATTCGTGAGTGCGGCTCAGGATTTTTCGAGTTATCAATCCGACGGGATGTTGCTGGAAGCGGGATTCATTTCACTATTCTTTGCGCCGGCAGGATTCTTGCCGGGGTGGGGAACCACTTCTCCGCCCCCGCGAGCGAGTCTGTTCCTGCTGCAATGGGAGTGGTTCCGCATCTACTTCGAATCTGGAATAGCCAAGATACTGGGCGGCGACCCGGAATGGCGTCATCTTACGGCCATGGACGAGTATTACCAGAACGGTCCCTTGCCAACCTGGATCGGATGGTACGTACAGCACTTGCCGCACTGGTTTCATGTTTCGACCGCTTTCGCGACACTGGCTCTCGAACTGGTGCTGGTCTGGATGCTCTTCCTCCCGCGACGCTGGCGCCTCGTCTGCTTTTTCATCGTCACGCCGTGGGAGATTGGCGTAATCCTCACCGCGAACTATACATTCTTGAATTACCTCGTCCTGTCGTTGGGGATTCTGCTGTTGGATGACGGATACGTGCGACATCTCTTGTCTACCAGGCGGCAGAATTCCTTTTTAGCTCGTCGACTGAAGCCCAGCGAACCTCCCACCGTGAACGAGCAGCATCCATCAGAAGAGTCAGATAGTGCCCGAATCGCAAGTCAGAATTTGAACTCGGCTTCAGTGTTCCGAAGCACGTTACGCGCCGTGAAGTTTTACGCCTCGGCAGCCATTCTAAGTTGGATACTCTGCGTAACGACCATTGAATTGATATGGATGTTCGGGAACTTGCCGTTCCCGGCTGAAGCGGTGGAGGCACTCGAACCGTTTCGAATCGCGAATCGATATGGCTTGTTCGGAATAATGACTCGCGGGCGGTACGAAGTTGAATTTCAGGGATCGGACGATGGAGCCAACTGGGTACCCTATCCATTCCGCTATAAGCCACAAAATCCCGCGAAGGCGCCGGGAATTTACGCGCCGTATCAACCCCGCTTCGACTGGAATTTGTGGTTTGCATCCCTTGGCTCATGGCGCGAATATTCGATCGTGCCTCGAACAGAGTTGCGTCTGATTTCGAATGATCCAGATGTCCTCGATCTTTTTGCGGGAAACCCGTTTGCGAAAAGTCCGCCGCGCGAGGTGCGCGTTGTACTCTGGCAATATTGGTTCACTACGCTTGCCGAAAAGAAGAAGACAGGAATGTGGTGGAGACGAAAATTTGTGGGGCTATATGCGCCGACGATTGAGCGAGAATCCGGCGGATCGGTGCGGGTGATTGAGTGGCCAGGTGCGATGGAACCTCGGAGCGATTAATCAAGAATGCCCAGCCGAAAAACAAACCAGAGTTCGTGCTCTTCGCGAGGCCGGCGGTGACTCGGCGAGCCTGCGTGATCGGCGCGGGGCCGAATGGCCTTGCCGCAGCCATAGTTCTCGCTCAGGCGGGAGTGCAGGTGGACGTGTTCGAGGCTGAGCCGCAGGCTGGGGGAGCCGCGAGAACGCTGGAGCTTACGTTGCCCGGCTTTCGGCATGATTTTGGATCTGCCGTTCATCCTCTAGCCATTGGATCGCCCTTCTTTTCTTCGCTTCCCCTGCATCAAAATGGTCTCGAATGGATCCATTCTCCTGCAGCACTGGCGCATCCTTTTGATGACGGAACCGCGATCGCCCTGGAACGGGACCTGAATATCGCATCCGCATCGTTGGGCCCGGACAAAAGAGCGTGGCAAAACCTGTTCGCTCCTTTTGCAGAGCGGTGGGGCGATCTTGCAAACGGTGTGCTCGGTCCGATTTGGTCGGTGCCGCAGCATCCATGGCTCCTTGCGAAATTCGGGATGCGGGCGTTCCTTCCAGCTACGACTCTGGCAAGAACGTTCAGGAGCGAACGCACAAAGGCAGTATTCGGCGGTCTCGCCGCGCACTCAATTCTGAGCCTGCATGAGGCGGCGAGTTCCGCAGCGGCTGTAATGCTTGGAGTTGCCCTTCATTCGGTAGGATGGCCGATTCCCCGGGGCGGCGCAGGAGCCATTACAGAGGCTTTGTGCAGATGTCTCGGCGCGTTCGGAGGAAGCATAAAGACGTCGCGCAGGATCGAAAATATAACAGAATTGTCTGGATATGATCTCACCCTATGTGATGTTACTCCGCGGCAGCTGCTGAAAATCGGGGGAGCAAGACTCTCGGATTCTTATCGCCGTCGCCTGGAGAGATTCCGCTATGGCCCTGGCGTGTTCAAGGTGGACTACGCTCTCCAAGCGCCCATTCCATGGAAGGCGAAGGAATGCCTAGGGGCGGCTACCGTTCATGTTGGTGGACCATTCGAAGAGATCGCAGCTTCGGAAGATTCGATGCGCCGCGGCCGTCACGCCGAGCGTCCTTTTATTCTCCTCGCGCAGCCGAGCCTGTTTGATCCGGCCCGGGCGCCCGATGGGAAACATATCGCCTGGGCGTATTGCCACGTTCCGAATGGGTCGACAGTCGACATGTTGACTAGGCTTGAAGGGCAGATTGAACGCTTCGCGCCAGGGTTCCGCGATTGTATTTTGGCAAGACGCGTTTTCTCTCCGGCCGCCCTGCAGAGCATGGACGCGAATCTCGTAGGCGGAGACATCGCGGGCGGATCGATGAATCTCAAACAAGTGCTTCTTCGTCCGACATTGCACGGATATGTGACCTCAGCTCGAGACATTTATTTGTGTTCGTCCTCAACTCCTCCCGGAGCCGCAGTACATGGGATGTGCGGATATCACGCCGCAAAGCTTGCGCTGTCACAGATGGGTAAGTGATCGAGTCATAACTCTCGATTACGTTCTCCAGTGCCTGACTGCAGTTGCTATTTTTTTTCGAAGCAACCAGACCAGGAAAGAAACAGCCATCCATGCAATGGTAGCGAGAAGGATAACCGCCCAGGGCCGATGACTGGGAATGAGGACAGTAATCAGGGCGGCGAATGCGAGAAGGCCGATGCTGCCCATCGCCGCTCCTGCCGCGTCTGCGGAAACGGCGGTTCTCGCCCGCACTGAGCCGTGAAGTCCGGCACGTTCTTTTCTCTCTCGTTCATGTTTCTCAATGAGCGTTGCGCTTGCCGGGAGAATCGCTGGAAAAGCCAGAAACAGTCCAGCAATTCCGGGTCCATATTTCTGGGCGATGATGCCGGTACCGGCTGTTATCAGTCCTCCACAGACAAATCGGATTCCGAGTTGAAAGAAATTCGACTGCCGCAAGGCCGAAATATTTACCTGAATATTCATCTGTTCACTACTTCATCACAGCAAACCAGATCCCGAAGACTGTAGCGGCCCAGAGAATCAACAAAGAGAGGGTCACTCCCAAGGCTTGGTACTGACGTCGCATCATAATGCGGCTGAGACAGCAGGCATAAACAAAGAGGCCGATGGCGGAAACTACCATGGAAGTCGTTTCCACCGCCGCATAGCGTGTGCCGTTTTTAGCGACGGTCAGAGCCAATGTCGCGAGCGCAACCGACGGTGCCGCGCCAAACAGTCCAGCAAAACTCTTGGGTTTAAAAATATCTCCGAGTACCGCGAAAATCGAAACCGTAACTCCTCCGATAACAAATCGAATCGCGATTTCTTTCATGCGGTCGTCGGCCCTTGATTGTTCGAGGAATCCGCGTACGAAATAGTTGTAGCGAATTCCGAATCCCCTGAGGGGGCGGGTGAACCGGCATCGCGACCGCCGCGAAATACAGAGAAAACCGGATGATTCCGCGCGAGCATGCGCTCTATAACAATCAGAGAAATCCGATGATGGAAAAAGACAGAAAACTCGATGAGCGCGCCCCGGAACGCAGGGGCGATCTTCAGGCACAATTAGATGAATTGGGATCTGATCCGGCCCAGGTTGGAGAAGACAGCGCCGGCCAATCGGGCGATGTGCAGGGATTGTCAGCAGAAGCTGAAGCCCAGGATGAATCCGTAGAAGAATTGGCCGAGACGGAGCAGTCAGTCGAGGCGTCAGTGGTTGAGGGCGTGGAGGATGCCGAGGACCATCCCGAACGTCCTGTGCACACGCACGAAGAATACGGTAGGCCGGACGACGTTCCACCGAAAACGAAGGACGAGGCAGCATAGTTGCCACGCTCAATGCCGGGTCCTTGTTGCTGTGCTAGTTCTGGTTCAGGCCAATGAAGCCGAGAGATGCGGGAATCTCTGTATTTCTCAACCCTCATTGGAGCAGGAGAATTCCTTAGCTGATTGTTATGCTCGCCGATCGCTGTAGCTGCGCCAGATCAGTGAGCAATGCAGTCCGGCATGCACTGCAATTGGAGGTTGCATATGCGACAAATACTCCTGTTCGTCTCTGTACTGCTCCTCAGCCTGTCCTGGGCTGTCGCGCAGAATACCTCAAGTCAATCCAGCGCCGCCTCAACGAGTTCAGGGCAAACTGCCCATTCCTCTTCCGGTAACGAGAAGAGCGTGGAAGGTTGTCTGAGTGAATCGAATGGAAGTTACATGCTCACCGCCAAAAACGGCACGATGTATCAACTGAGCGGAGATACAGCAAAGCTGAAAGAACACGTCGGCCATGAAGTCAAGATCACCGGTGCAATGACGTCGAATAACAGTGGGATGTCCAATGGCTCGGCCATGAGCAATGGATCACACACGATTGATGTTACATCGGTGAAGCACATTTCTAAGACTTGTCAATCCGCCGGCGGCACCTCAAAATACTGACCCTAACTCCACTTCGACTATGAAAGAGCCCGGCCTTGCTGGGCTCTTCGTTTTGAAGGGGGCTTTTGTACTCTGGTGGCAACAACTCGTCGGTACAAGTTAAGGGAAAGATTGTACGGGCAACTGAGGTTTCATAACTCAATCTCTACACATTCGAAACTATTTTGATCTGTACCGATTCGTCATAAAAAAACTGTGGCGAGTGCAAGCCAAGCGTTTCTGAAAGGCCTGACCTGTCGCCAGGCGGTGACCGATACCGGCGTCCAGGGAAGTGGTACCAGTCGTGAAAGTGAAGTGGCTCGTTTTGTTCCTTGTTGTTTTGTTGAGCGGTGTTCTTTCTGCACAAACCAGCGTGGACGATGTCCATGTTGTTCCCAGGCAGACGAAACCTGAGTCCGGCGCCACCCAACTCGCCGAGAATTCGCTCCCACTGATAAAAACTGATGTCAAACTCGTTCTGGTTCCAGTGAGCGTCACGGATTCCAATGAGCGCTTTGTGACAGGTCTGAGCCAGGATAATTTCAAGATCTTTGACAATAACAAACTGCAGAAAATTCAGAACTTCTCGACCGAAGACGCGCCCGTCTCGTTGGGCATCATTCTTGATATGAGCGGCAGCATGGGCGATAAGGTGGACCGGATCCGTGACGCCGTCAACCAGTTCTGCGACGAAGCGAATCCACAGGACGAGTTTTTCATGGTCGTCTTCGCCGACGAACCAAGACTGGCAGTGGATTTTACCTCCAATAGCAATGAAGTTGAAAAAGAGCTGCTCTTCACCCAGCCGAAGGGCCGTACGTCATTGCTCGATGCCATTTACACGGGCCTGCACAAGATGAAGCACGCCAAATATGGCAAGAAAGCTTTGCTCATCATCTCGGACGGCGGAGACAACCACAGCCGCTACGGCGAGAATGAAATCAAGTCGCTGGCCAGAGAATCGGATGTGATGATTTATTCGATCGGGATCTTCGATCGTTATGTTCCGACCGAGGAGGAAATGATTGGACCTCAGCTTTTATCGGAGATCGCCGCGCCCAGCGGAGGGCGAGCCTACACAATCGACAATTCAAACGATATGCCAGCGGTTGCCCGACATATCGGGATGGAATTGCGTACACAATACGTTCTGGCTTATCGGCCACAAGATCCGCCCCGCAATGGCAAGTGGAGGAAAATCCGGGTGAAGTTGTTGTTGCCCAGAAGATTTCCATTCCTGCGGGCTCATGCAAAAACTGGCTACTACGGTTCCGGTGGTTAGGAATTCAGAATCGATGGAGAACCCGTCACCGAATCTGGGCTGTAGTTCGCGTGCATTACCGACAACTTCAGTGAATTCAACGGCATCACACTTCGCCAGTGTGGGGCTGTTTGCCTCAGGACATCTCTTCTGTTCTCAGTTAGCAAGACAAGCATGGCCGTCTCTGTTTCGAAGTCGGTTTGGTGCCGGACTATGCGATTGCTGCTTCTCGGTTTCTGGTTCGCTGAGGTAACAGGTGCAGTCGGTCAACTTCCAGGCCCACAACCGTCTTATGAGGGCCAGAACGTCTGCGCCATTTCTCTCATCGCGAATCCTCATCGCGATCTGAACCCGCTGTATCCCTTCGTCACACAGAAGGCGAACTCGCCGTATTCGACAAAGGAGATTGCCCAGAGCGCTGCGGCTCTCAAGAGGGCGGGAAATTTCCCGGAAGTCCGGGTACAGGTTACCCCGGAAGTCTCGGGCCTGCGGGTGAGCTTTTTGTTGGAACCGGCGTACTACATCGGAGTATTGAAGTTCCCGGGCGCGTCGAACCACTTCGCATATATCCGGCTTTTGCAGGCTGCCGATTTTTCAGAACAGGAGCCATACGATCCCGCCCGCATTTCAGTGGCAGAGAAGGGCCTAACGGATTTTTTCCGGCGCAACGGATATTTCCAGGCGACAGTTCATGGTGAGCCGGAAATCGACGACGTGCACGAAATCGTAAATCTGAAATTCACGGTGAACATGGGGAAGCAAGCGCGGATCTCGTCAGTGAAGGTGGTGGGCCCGAGTCCCACCGAGAGCGCGAAATTGTTACATTCGATGAGGTCGATCTGGGCACGACTCTCCAGGAGCATACTGAAGCCGGGCGAGCCCTACAGGCCCGGCCGAATCAGCGCAGCGATCCGTCGGATGAAGGGAACCCTGACGAAGCAACACCGGCTCGCCAGCAGCATCCACGAAAACGAACCACAATATGATCCAGATACCAATCAGGTGGCAGTTTCATTCAAAGTCGAAGTCGGACCTACAGTGACCGTTCGCACGATCGGCCCCCGACTCACCTGGATTCCCTTCCTCGCCGGGCGTGAAATGAAAAAACTCATCCCCATCTACTCCGAAGGAGCGGTGGATCAGGAACTTGTAGAGGAAGGCCAGCGCAATTTGGTCGACTACTTTCAGAAGAAAGGATTTAACGATGCACGTGTCGAAATAGATTTCAAGAAGCAGCCGGATCACATTTCGATCGTGTACAAGATTGATCCGGGAAAAAAGCACGGGGTGGATCGGATCTCGTTTGATGGAAATCATGCTATTCGCGCCGAAACTCTGGTGGCGCAAGTCACGGTACGGAAATCTCATTTCTGGAGCCACGGAACTTTGAGCCAGAAACTTCTGAAGCAGAGCAGTTCAAATATCGAGGCTCTCTATCGCGATCGAGGCTACGAGCAGGCCAAAGTAACGCCTCGGACAGTGGAACAGGATGGGAAAATTGGCGTCACCTTCGACATTCAGGAGGGCCCGCAGACCACTGTGGAGGACGTGATGGTGACGGGCAACCGGCACATCCCGTATGACCAGCTCACCGCGCCAAAGGGATTCCAATTGCGGGCCGGAATTCCGTTTTCCCCGCGCAAACTGGCGGACGACCAAAATCGAATCTCGGCGGCATATCTGGATCACGGATACCTGAACGCAGAGGTCAAAACGAAAGTTACTCGCATTCAAGGCAGCTCAAAACGTGTAACCGTAACTTACGAGATCACCGAGAACCAACTGGTGCGCGTGAGCGACGTGCTGTATCTGGGGCAGGACCATACGCGGATGTCATTGCTGAAGAAAACAACGCAGCTGCAACCGGAAGCACCCATGCGGCGGGCGCAACTGCTGGCGGCAGAAAGCCGGCTATATGATCTGGGCATCTTTGACTGGGCGAGTGTCGGTCCGAGAAAACCAATTACAGACCAGACGGAATCCATGGCGCTGGTCAAATTGCATGAAGCCAAGCGCAATGAGATCACATATGGATTCGGATTTGAAGTCTCACACCGCGGGGGCAATGTGCCAACGGGAACAGTTGCTCTGCCGGGAGGCGGCACGATCGGACTCAACGGATATCAGATTGCGCCGAGTCAATCGACGTTCGCCAGTCCGCGCGGCCTCATCGAATACACCCGCCACAACATTCGGGGACTCGCGGAAACAGGTACGGCTTCGCTTCTTCTTTCCCGGCTCGATCAGAAGGCTCTCGCATCTTACAGCCAGCCGCATTTTGTCGGATCACAATGGAAAACTCTCAGCACCTTCGATATTGAGCGAAACAGTGAGAATCCGCTGTTTACAGCCACTCTGGGTGATTTGTCATTCCAGTTCGAGAGGCTGATCAGCCACAAGGCGAACACCCGGGTGCAATTCCGCTACGACTTCAACAAGACAATTCTCTCTCATATCCTGGTGCCAGACCTTGTGCTTGATCGCGATCGGAACGTTCGTCTTTCCACCGTCTCGGCAAGCCTGATCAAGGACACGAGGGACCATCCGCTTGACGCGCACCATGGAGTCTTTGCGACGGTGGATTTGGGCATCACGCCAATTGCATTTGGGTCGAGCGCCAACTTCGCCCGGCTTTTCGCACAGTACGCATTTTTTAAGCCGGTTCATTCTGTCGTTCTAGCGAACAGCATCCGCGTTGGCCTTGCCAGTCCTTTTGCCAGCAGCTTCGTTCCGACCAGCGAACTATTTTTCTCAGGAGGCGGCACAACGCTGCGCAGTTTCCCGATTGATGAAGCCGGTCCGCAGCGTCTCGTGCCGTTTTGCAATGTGCTGCAAGGGCAGTCGGGGTGTGTGAATGTAACGGTTCCCGTGGGAGGAAAACAGCTCTTTATCTTGAACTCCGAGGTGCGCTTTCCACTTCACTTCACCAAGGCACTTGGCGGAGTTGTCTTTTACGACGGAGGCAACGTTTACAGCGCGATCAACTTCAATAATTTCGTGAACAATTACACCAACACGATTGGATTCGGCTTGCGGTACGCCACCCCCATCGGTCCGATACGGATTGACATTGGACACAACCTGAATCCCGTGCCGGGAATCAATCCGACGCAGTACTACATCACAATCGGGCAGGCTTTTTGAGCGCATGAGATGGAAACGGACCATCGGCTGGACAGTCGCGGGGATTGCGATCCTGATCGTGGTGGCAGTCGCCGGTGGCTATCTCAAGAGCAACGGCTTCCAAAAGTTCGCAATCAGCAAAATTGTCAATAAAGCCTACCTCTCGACCGGGGCTCAAACTGAAATTGGAGGAATGAAATTCGATCTGTGGACGCTTACTGTCAATCTTTACGACATCACCGTTCATGGGACTGAGCCGCCCGGAGAGGCGCCCTTGCTTCACGCTGGCCGCCTGACGGTCCGCCTGAAAATACTTTCGATCCTGCATCATGAGATCGCGTTGCGCGAACTCCAGCTCGTTGATCCGGTTGGACACGTCGAGGTCGGCCGAGATGGTAAAAGCAACCTGCCTATACCTCCGCCGCACGCATCGAGCGCACATGCCGACGTCTTCGCTTTGGGTATCGAACACGCTCAACTCATCAACGGCGAATTGTTTTACAACGATCGCAAGATTCCGCTTGCGGCGGATTTGTACGATCTCGGAGTCAACGTCAACTCTGAGGCTTCAGCAAAGCGGTATGCAGGAAATCTGTCCTACAGGAATGGCCATGTCCGTTATGCGGAATATTCAGCGCTTCCACATGATCTGAAATTGAAGTTTACGGCCACACCCGAACACCTGGATATAAACCAGGCGATGCTTGAGATTGGATCTTCGAGACTGGCTGTGGAGGGACAGATCTCGAACTATTCGCATCCAATCGCAGATGGTGACTATCGCATTCTGATTCATACGCAAGACTTCACGAAGTTTGCTACCGCGGCAAAGCCGGCTGGCGGCGTATCGTTTGAAGGCAATTTTCATTATCAGCCGATGGCCGGGGACTCTTTCCTGCGGGACGTCTCAGTCGACGGCGAACTGGCGAGCAGCGCGCTAACGGCAACGGCTTCTGGAAAGAGACTCGAATTGACACAGTTGAAGGGAGCGTACCGTCTTGCCGGCGGCAATCTGCAACTTCAAAACCTGAGTCTGGACTCGATGGGTGGTCTAATCACGGCCGACGCGGTAGTAAAGCACTTGGATTCTATCCCGGACTCATTCGTCCGCGCGTCCCTGTATCGCATATCGTTTCGAGAGCTACAAGGCGCTGCCGGTCATCAAGTCCAACCCGTTTCTCTTTCCGGAACGGTTGGTGGGACTGTCGAGGCAAGCTGGACTGGGAAATTCGCCGGCTTGCGCGCTGACTCGGACCTCACGGTCAGTGCGGTCGCCGGAGACAGAGGCGGTGCTTCTGGCGCGGAAGTTCCGGTCAACGGCGCGATTCACTTATCGTACGATGGGCCTCAGCAAAAGGTCACGCTTCGAGATACTGTCCTCAAAATTCCCGCGGCGACTCTTATGGCTCAAGGAGCCATCAGCAAGAACTCCAGATTGCAGCTTGTGATCGTTGCCAATGACTTGCATCAGCTGGCTTCCCTAGCATCTTCTTTCCTGCCGGCCCAGCAGCCTCCTCCCGCAATTTCAGGGTCGGCGAACGTCAATGTGATCGTGCAAGGCGCCATAAACAACCCGACAATCACAGCCCAAGTCGATGCCGAACACCTTGCGATTGAAGGAAGCCAATGGAAGTCCGCCAAACTGAGCCTGGAGGCAAGCTCTTCGAAAATACACATCAAAAACGCGACACTGATTAACTCGCAGCAGGGGCAAGCGACTCTTGAAGGTAGCGTCGGATTGCAACACTGGAAGTATCAGGATGTGAGCCCCATTCAGGCGCACCTTCAGGTACAGAAGCTGCAGATAACGGAACTGGAAGCACTCGCCAAAGCGCATTACCCCATTCGCGGAGAACTCTCAGTAAACGCGACATTGCGCGGGTCGCAACTACAGCCCTCGGGTTCGGGAACAGCAACGATCGTGAACGGAGAAGTTCAGGGTGAACCTCTCCGCAGCGTTTCCGCAGACTTTCACGCCGAGAATGGCTCGATCAGATCGACTTTGCAAGTATCAACCGAGGCAGGAGCAGTTACTGGGAATATTTCGTACGCTCCGAAGACGAAAGCATATTCGCTGCAGCTCGACGCGCCGTCACTAGTTCTGCAGAAATTGCGCACCATCCAGGAAAGGGATCTTGCGCTCACCGGTACGATGAGGCTGACTGCCAGTGGAAAGGGCACGGTCGATAACCCCGAATTGACAGCGTCTTTGCAGTTTCCTCAACTCGAGATGCGGCAAACCTCGATTTCAGGCCTTGATGCCGAGATGCACGTCCAACAACATCGCGCAGATCTAAAGCTATCGTCGCAAATCGCGGAAATTCCAGTTCGCGCGCAGGCTAGTGTACTTTTGACGGGTAACTACGAAGCTAACGCGATTGTGGATACCGGCACGATTCCGCTTGGTCCCTTGTTAGCGGCTTATAGTCCCAGCGTTCCGGAAGGTTTTCAGGGAGAGGCCGAGGTTCATGCGGCGTTGCAAGGCCCGCTAAAGGAAAAATCCAGAATCGAAGCGCACCTCTCCGTGCCTGTGCTTAAAGCGAGCTATCAGTCGCTCAATGTCGGGATTTCTGAACCCCTGAGGCTGGATTACGCGAATTCTGTTTTGACGCTTCAACCAGCGGAGATTCTGGGCACCGATACCTCACTGCGTGCGCAAGGGCGAATCCCGATCAGCGGATCCTCGTTGCCCTCGTTTACCGCCCAAGGAAAGATCAACGCTCGCATTCTTCAGATTTTCGAACCGTCCGTCCAAAGTTCAGGCGTGGTAGTGCTCGATGTCCGCTCCGTAGGAACAGCGATAAAAGGTCAGCTGAACCTGCAGAATGTGGCGATGATTACCGAGGAAGCTCCGGTGGGCGTCGAAAAACTGAATGGGACTGTCGATATCGCAAACGATCACCTGCAGATCGCAAATATGACGGCGCAGATTGGAGGAGGTCCGGTGTCCGTCGGCGGGTCGATTACATACAGGCCGAAACTGCAAATCAACTTGACGATGCAAGGCCGGTCTATGCGTCTTTTGTATCCGACGGGATTGAGATCTTCCGTTGATGCGAACCTGACATTTAATGGAACAACGCAATCCTCCCTGCTGAGTGGGCGCGTTCTCATCAACAGTCTGTCATTCACTCCGGACTTCGATTTGTCCACATTTGCTGGGCAATTCGGCACAGGGGGCACGTTGTCACAACCCGGTTTCGCCGATACCGTGAAGCTTGCGATCCGGCTGCAGTCGCAACAGAATCTCAACGCGGTGAGTTCGCAAGTCAGCATCGCTGGTCAGGTTGCGTTGCAAGTTGGGGGGACCGCGGGAAATCCAGTGATTACGGGACGTACAACATTTACATCTGGAGAATTGTTCTACCGAAATGTGCGCTATGAATTGCAGCGTGGAGTCATCACCTTCGACAATCCGAACGAAACGGAGCCGGTTCTGAATGTGACGGTGACAACGATCATTGAGCAGTACAATCTGACGCTTACCTTGCGCGGTCCCGTGAATAAGCTGACGACTTCGTATGTATCGGACCCGGCGCTAGCGACCGCCGACATCATCAACTTGATCGCGCGCGGCCAGACCACGGAAGAACAAGCCGCAGCCAGTCAGAGCACCGACTCCATGATCGCGTCACAGGTCGCGAGCCAACTGACGGGAAGAATCCAAAAGCTGGCTGGAATATCTAGTCTCCAAATTGACCCCACTCTTGGAGGCAACCAAAATCCTTCGGCTCGTGTCACCATCCAACAGCGCGTGTCGAAGAATCTATTGTTCTCATTTTCGACGGACGTGACGCAGCCCGGAAGCGAAATCGTGCAAGGGGATTATCAGATCAACAAGCAGTGGTCGGTTACCGTCGAACGAGACCAGATCGGTGGAGTTTCGATTGACGGACGTTACCACACCAAGTTCTGAACCCGCGAAGAACTGCGGCCCTGTCCTCCGAAACCTGTAAAATTAGATGATTGCTCCCGGAGCGTTTCCGTATTGTCTTTTCTTGATCAATTGAACCCGCAACAGCGCGAAGCTGTCGAGACTACCGACGGGCCAGTTTTGATCCTGGCCGGCGCGGGCAGCGGCAAGACGCGCGTCATCACTTACCGAATTGCGTATCTGCTCGAGCACAAAGGGGTGATGCCGGAGTCGATTCTCGCGATGACGTTCACCAACAAGGCTGCCGCAGAGATGGGAGAGCGTGTCGAAAAGTTGGTGGGCGGGCTGAGCATTGCCAAGCCCGTTATCTCGACATTTCATTCATTCTGCGTGCGGATGTTGCGCCGCGATATCGAAGCCCTTCGAATTCCGTCGGCCGTGCCTGGGCATCCGCCGATCGGGCACACCAGGAATTTTGTCATTTACGACGAAGGAGATCAGCAATCGGTAGTGAAGTCGCTGATGAAGCGATTTGGAGTTGACGACAAGCAACTGACGCCGCGGACGGTGCTCGGGCGGATTTCATGGGCCAAGAATCACATGCTCGATCCGCAGGAGTTGTACTTGCAATCTGCGGACCCGAAAACGGAGAAGATTGCGCACTTGTATGAGGAATACAGGAAAGAGTTGCGCAAGGCGAATGCTCTCGACTTCGACGATCTGCTGCTTGAAGCCGTTCGGTTGCTCAAGTCGGCGAGCCAGGTACGCGAATACTACAATCGCCGTTTCCAATATTTGCTGATCGACGAGTATCAGGACACAAACCGTCCGCAGTACGAATTAATGCGTATGCTGGCGGGCGAGCGCCATAACGTGTGTGCGGTCGGCGATGAAGATCAGTCGATCTACTCATGGCGGGGAGCGGACATCCGGAACATTCTGGAATTTGAGCAGGACTTTCCAGAAGCGAAGATCATACGGCTGGAGCAGAATTACCGTTCGACGCAGAATATTCTGCAGGCAGCCTCGGCTGTAGTGGCCAACAATGTGCGCCGCAAAGGCAAGAATCTTTGGACATCGCGACAAGGCGGCACCAAGATCGGGTACTACGAAGCTCCAGACGGCGAGAACGAGGCTCTGTTCGCGGCAGACTGGATCGCACGTTATGTGCGAGAAGCGACCGAGCGTGGTGATACTCCTCGCGCAGCCGTGCTTTATCGGACGAACTCGCAGTCGCGGCTATTCGAAGAGGCAATGCGGCGTTACGGGCTGAAGTACCACGTGGTTGGTGGATTTTCTTTCTACGAGCGGGCCGAGATCAAGGACTTGATCTCGTATTTAAAGGTCATCCAGAACCCGGACGACTCGATTTCGCTGTTACGGGTCATCAACACGCCGGCGCGTGGTATTGGCAAGGGGACAATCGACACACTGGAGCGGCTCGCGCTGGAAACTGGGCTCTCTTTGTGGGGCGCGATTGGCGAAGCGATCAAGCGCCAGTTGCTGCCGGTACGTGCCGTCACATCTCTCAAGAGCTTCCAGCAGTTGATTGAGGACGCTCGAGCTATGTCCGCTGGAACGTTTGCGCAACAGTTGGAGCAGAGCTCGGAGCCATCCGCGCAGGCGGGACAGGCAATTGAGGCCCCTGAAGAGAGCACCTCCGATGCGGCGGATGATACAGCGTTCAATCCTGAAGAGTTTGGAAATTTTTCGTTTGATTTTGGCGCAGCAGCATCGGAGGAAGCGAAGGCAAATCCCGCTTCCGAAGAGGAGGCTGCAAGCGATGACCTCCTCGCTGATCAGAATCAAAAAGACGGAAGCGCATTCCCTGCGGCAACCGTCGGCACTGCCGATATCCTGAAGTTTCTTATCGATCGGACGGGCTACATCAAGGTCCTAGAAGAGGAGGACACTCCAGAGGCATTTTCGAGGATTGAGAACCTGCGGGAATTAGTGAATGCTGCCATGGATTCGAAGGATCGTGCCGAGACTCTGGATCAGTTCCTCGACCATGCGGCCTTGATCGCCGATGCCGATGATTACGACGAACGCGCACAGATCACTTTGATGAGCCTGCATGCCGCAAAGGGATTGGAGTTCCCACTCGTCTTTCTCAGCGGGCTGGAAGAGGGGCTTTTTCCTCATTCGCGGACCATGCTGGTTGCCGAAGATGTCGAGGAAGAGCGGCGGCTTTGCTATGTCGGCATGACTCGAGCCATGGATCAGTTGGTTCTGACGCGGGCGGTCTACAGGCGTCGTTACGGAACGGATCTGCCTGAGGCGAGCGTGCCGTCGAGATTTCTGGAGGAGGTTCCGGCACCGCTGATCGAAGAACTTGGAACCCGTCGTGCCCATGCGGGGACGGGGACATTCGGACGTTCTAGCGAACGCAGCCGTACTTCGTACAATCCTGAGAATTCTCATTACTCGTACGAAGACGAGGATCAGAGCACATCATGGCACCGTGATCGGGCCGCAGCGGATGCACGGAGAACAAAGCAGACGGCCGCGGCGCGTGCCTACAACTCGATCGAGAACATTGCTGAATTTTTCGCCAGCCGGGGGAAGAAATTTACCGTCGCCAAAGCTCCTGTCGAAGAGCCCGCGGGAAAGCGCGGATTCCGTCCAGGACAAAGAGTGAAGCACCCGAAATACGGCGAAGGAACGGTATATCAGCGAGAAGGGGAAGGCGAAGAAGCCAAGATTACGGTACAATTTCCACGCTTCGGTTTAAAGAAGCTGGTGGAGAAATACGCCCAGCTGGAACAAGCCTAGATCGCAGCTCAGCCTTAGACAAAACAATCACTGCGGAGAAATGATGCGACGGTTCGCGCTTCGGTGTTTCATTGCCCTCGGTATGCTCATTGCCTCAGTCTCGGCGCAGACAAGAAAGGCTCAGGAGACCAGGCGTCCAGCGGTCAATGCACCGGCGTCAACCACCTCCACGCCCGCTCCCAGTGGAGAGTATTTTTCAATTCTTGACGGCACGCCGGTTTTGCTGGAATTGCATCATGACACTGAAGTAGGTACGGACAAGCCGATTGACGTCTACAAGTTTGTCATTGAGTTGCAGGTAATGAACTCCGATGGCAATCTGGAACCAGTAGGCTTGCAGATTTTCAACTACTACACGGCGATTCCCCTGGATCCGTCCAATGACATCTATGCCCACGCCGCTAGAGATTGCAACACGTGGAACAAGATCGTGCTCCGGGACATTCAGCAGCGCAAGGCGAATTCGAAAACCTGGCCATACATCGAGTTCACGGCCGCGCAGGGGGCTCGTGTCATCCAGACGAATGAAGATGGTGCGGTCTGGTGGAGCGACGACGTAGAATGCTGGGGATCGAGCGATCGGTTTCCGCCATTCTGAAATTTGAACAAAACTACAGTGAAGGACAGATAGATACATTCATGGCAAACACATCACAGTTGAGCAGGGAAGAACGTAAAAAAGTAAAACGCACCGCGCGCAAGAAACGCAAAGCGGAAAAGCCGCTGAAGGCACGGGACTATCCGCGGGGCTCAAAGAAGCCAAAGGTGAAAAAGTTGGCGCGCGGGCAGGCGAAGCGGTAAGTCAGTTCCCGGCATTCGGCGATCAGCATTCGGTTTGGGCTGTTGATGGCTCAGGCGAAGCTGATTGCCGAGTGTCAGACTAAATCCCTCCGTCGAGGAGAACCGGACACTTTGGCGCAACCGACAACGAACGAGCCTCCATCCGATCAAGTTGTGCGCACTTCCGACAAGCAGATTTTCTGCTGCAAATCGATCGACAAACTGATCTCGGAATCAGAAACTCCGGGGCATCGTCTTCAGAAGTCTCTCGGACCGTGGTCGCTGACGGCCTTAGGGATTGGAGCCGTCATCGGTTCCGGGATTTTCATCCTGACGGGAACAGCCGCGGCGGGCGAGTATTTTCAAGTACCGTCGATCGTGCATGCGCAGGTCCTCGACGTCATCGTCAATTTTTTCCGGGGTGGCGGAACTGCAAACCTGCTGATGCACGGGCGTCCTCCAGCCGGGCCGTCGATCGCAATTTCTTTTCTCCTCGTGGCTGTTGCTTGCAGCTTTGCGGGGCTGTGTTACGCAGAACTGGCATCGATGATTCCGATCGCCGGCAGTGCCTACACATACTCTTACGCCACGCTGGGCGAGATTTTTGCCTGGATCATCGGTTGGGACTTGATCCTCGAGTACGTTGTAAGCAATGTGGTTGTGGCGATTGGATTCAGCGCTTATACCAAGGCACAACTCGCGGCTTTCAACATAAACTTGCCCGACAAATGGTCGACTCCCGTCTGGGATTCCGGGCACTGGACGGGTGCCTATTTCAACGTTCCCGCATTTCTGATCATTTTCATTCTCACCGTGCTGCTGGTGCGGGGAATCAAGGAATCTGCCGAAGCCAATAACATTATGGTCGCAATCAAGATCGGGGCGATCCTGGTGTTTCTGGTGGTGGGCGGAGCCCTGGTACATCCTTCGAACTGGAAGCCCTTCGCACCCTCTGGATTCGGGGGAATCGTGACCGGCGGTGCGATTGTCTTTTTTACCTACATCGGATTCGATTCCGTCTCAACCGCGGCGGAGGAGTGTCGCGATCCGCAGCGCGATCTGCCGTTCGGCATCATCGCGTCTCTGATCGTTTGCACCATCCTGTACGTGGGAGTCTCGGTGGTGCTGCTGGGCATGATGAAGTACACGACCTTTGTTTCCGGGGAGGCAGCCCAGGCACCGGTCGCCTATGCGCTCAAGATGTTGGGCGCGAACCGCTGGTCGCAATCGGTCATTGTAATCGGGGCGCTCACGGGAATGATCTCCTCGCTACTCGTTTTCCAATACGGGCAGGCGCGAATCTGGTACGCGATGTCGCGGGATGGACTGTTTCCGAAATTGTTTTCGGCCGTTCACAAGAAATTCCAGACGCCACACTGGTCAACCTGGATTGCGGGCTTGGCGGTGGGAATACCGTCCGGGATCTTTGCGGTGAGCGAGGCTGCGGATCTCTCGAATATCGGAACATTGTTTGCCTTTGCTCTTGTGTCTCTCGGAGTGATCATTTTGCGGCGGACGCAGCCAGACAGAAAACGCGTATTCCGTGTTCCTTTCGTGCCATGGTTCCCGTTGATTTCGATCATTCTTTGCGTCGGGCTGATGGCCGGGCTCCTGGTCATCACATGGATCCGGTTTGTCGTGTGGCTCATCATCGGACTGATGATCTACATCTTCTACAGCCGGCACCGAAGCGAGTTCGCGCGGAAGTAGCTTCGGCGCACCCGACCTTACATACACTAGTCGCGCGGCATGTTTTTACAACCCGCGAAGCAGACTCTTCTCTACTTGGTCCACTGCTTCTCAAGAAATAAGTATCGATCCCGCAGCTCATCCTTGCGCGCGGAGGGCTCCGCGGTCAGGAACATTACAGGCCAGCCGTCAGTCGCATTGTAAAGCGGCCAATTCGGCAGGCCGGGCCCATTCGGATTCCCGGTCTTCGCGAAGTTCGACCAATACTCCTGCATCATTTCGCTGACGCGTCGATCAGAATCGCTCCAGATCACATCAGTTTTCGAGTCGAGTTGCCCGAAGACGTACTCGATCTCGGCAGAATGGTACGCGCCGAGCCTGGGCGCGTTTGGATTCTTAGAAAACGGGGCCATGTCGAAGCGGTAACGGTAGATCGGCTGTTTCCCGGTCTTACTCTGTGACTCGATCCAATCCCAGGTGGAGAAGGCGATGAATTGGTCTCCCGCGAAATCCAACGCCGACCGGTTAGTCTGCTCGGGTGTGTTCGTAGGATAAAGGCGCAAGAATTCCGGCGCCTTGCCGCCGAATTCTTTTTCGGCATTCGCCTTCATCGATTCCGCCGTGGGTTTCTGCGGAGAAAAAGCTACTTCGAAGCTGCCTTCATCGTGATTCCATCCAGCGAGCAAGGCAACATCATTTTGTTTCCCGGCGGCAAAAATGGCGGGCGCTGACTCGGGAAGGAAGTATCCGTCGATATCCGGGCCGAAATCGAATCCGCGCGATTTTGGGGGAACGAAGGCATCGAGAATCTTGTCAGCGGGCAACGCACGAAGCTCGGCCAGAGTGGAGACGCCGAGTTTCTCCTTCATCGTCTTTACATCTTTCTCCTCCCGCTCCGAGCGCGGTTCGAAGCTGAGTCCGCCACTGTGGAATGCGGCGCCACTTTCTCCAATTGCCCTCTGGAACAGCCCTTTCGCCAACGGCGATGCCATCTGCGCGCTAACGGAAAAAGATCCGGCGCTTTCGCCGAAGATGGTCACGTTATCGGGGTCGCCGCCGAACGCGGCAATGTTGTCATGCACCCAATGCAGAGCGAGGAGTTGATCGAGCAGGCCGTAGTTACCGGCCGAGTTGTGCCCGGATTCCTTCGCCAAGTCCGGATGCACAAAGAACCCGAAAACGCCGAGGCGATAGTTCATTGAGACGACAATGACCCCGCGCTGAGCGAGATGCGTCCCATCCTGACGCGCTTCGGACGTGGTGCCTGCGACGAAGCCTCCGCCGTAAATCCAGACCATCACGGGCAACTTTTTTGACGATGAATTTTGGGGGACCCAGACGTTCAGCGACAGACAGTCTTCGCTGCCGCCGGAATCACGGAAGTTCATGTCGCCGAAAACTCGTCCCTGCAGGCAGTGTGGGCCGAAATCAGTAGCCTTGCGGATGCCCGACCATTTCGCGGCCGGGATAGGCGCCTTCCATCGCAAATCACCGACGGGCGGCGCGGCGTAGGGAATGCCCAGAAAGGCATGAACGCTTCCTTCATCTTTGCCCTCAACGATGCCGGAACGGGTTTTTACCTTGAGGCTGGACGACTCAGCGAATGGTGCGATGAAAAGCGTGAATGCAAGAGAAAGAAACAGCGCACAGATGACTGACTTAGGCTGCATGAGGCTCCTCGTCCAAACAAAAAAAGGATTGTAAATGAAAAAGGGTTGGGGGCGAGTCTGGCGCTCTCGCAAATCTCTCTTCTCCAATCTACAATCGGAAATTATGTCGGCCGCCCTGGAGAGCCTCCCCAACGCCTTCATCCGTCAACTTCCCAAGGCGGAGCTGCACCTACATCTTGAGGGAGCGGTCGAGCCGGCGACGCTGCTCGAACTAAGGCGGCGTCACGGAGAAACTTCGACGCTTGAGGAAACCGAAGCCCTTTACCGATATACCGATTTCGCCAGCTTCCTGATGGCATTCAAGGAAGTGAGTGCGCACCTGCGCGGGCCGGATGACTATGAACTGATTACTTACCGGTTGATGCAGCAGCTCAAGGAAGAAAATGTTCTGCATGCGGAGGTCTACGTCGCGGTAGGAGTGTGTCTGTATCGCAAGCAGGATTTCGCCGCCATTTTTGAAGGGCTGGAGCGGGGACGAACCCGTGGCGCTCGCGACTTCGGTGTCTCGCTTCTCTGGATATTTGATGCCACCCGGCACTTTGGAGTGGAGGAGGCACAGAAGGTGTTCGAACTGGCGGCGCATTACAAGAACCGGCATGTCGTGGGCGTCGGCATCGGCGGGGATGAAGTGAAGGCTCCTCCGGAGCTGTTTCGCGGTGTTTATGCATATGCGGAGGACCATAGTTTGAGATTGACGGCTCACGCTGGCGAGACTGCGTCGGCCGAGTCCATTTGGGGCGCGCTCAACCTGCACGCGGAGCGCATCGGGCACGGACTCACCGCCGCGCAGGATCCTGATTTGATCGAGGAGCTTGCTTACCGGCAGATTCCGGTTGAGATCTGTTTGACGAGTAATCTACGGACCGGAGTTTGCAAGACGGCAGACGAGCATCCGGTGAAGAGTTATTTCGATCAGGGAGTCATGATCACGTTGAATACCGATGATCCGGCGCTATTCAGAACGACGCTGGCGCGAGAATATCAACTGGCGCAGGAAACTTTCGGGTTCACTGACGAACATTTACGGGAATTGGCGCGCAACTCATTTGAGGCGTCGTTCCTGCCAGCGGAAAAGAAGCTGGAGTTGCTGAGTTTGTTCGACGCTGCTGCTGCCCGCTGATTCGCGAAAAGACATGTCTATTCAGCCTGTTTTGCAACTCGGCGATCCTCAACTGCGGACGCCATGCGTCCGGGTTAACGATCCGTCGTCGCCAGAAATTCACGATCCGATTGCGGATCTGGCTGACACCTTGGCACATTGGCGGATGAAAACCGGCTATGGACGCGGCATTGCGGCCCCGCAGATCGGCGTTCTAAAGCGAGTCATTTTCCTGAAGTTGCCGAACGCAGAACCGTGGCCTCTGATCAATCCGGAAATCGTCGAGCGGAGTGAAGACAAAATCGTCGTTTGGGATGCATGCCTGAGTTTCCTTTCGATCTTCATGCAAGTCGAACGGCATCGCGAGATCACGGTGCGATATCAGGACCTCGACGGAAAGTCCCTGGAGTTCGATGCGGGCGATGACCGGAGTCTGTCTGAACTGCTGCAGCATGAGATCGATCATCTTGACGGGATTCTGGCGATTGATCGCGTAATTGATCTTAAGACAATCTGTACGCGGGAAGAATTCGAGAAGCGGCATCGGGCTGCCAGTCCCTACGCAGTCGAGGTCGTCGGTCGCTAGCCGTTGTCCTTAGGAAGTGCACGCTCGAAATGGGACGGGCAGCTTGCATTACCGGAAAGTTTCTCATGCTACACATCGGCATTGTCGCGTGCAGTACCGAAGGAGCTGCGCTCTGCTATCGGACGATTTCTATTGAAGGCTCCCGACTGCTTGGACGACATGATCATCCGGAAGTCTCGCTTCATTCCTTCTCGTTAGCGCAATACATGAAGAGCATCGATGCCGGGGACTGGGCGGGAGTCGCCGAATTGATGCTCGCGTCGGCGGAGAAACTGGCGAAGTCAGGTGCGGATTTCTTGATTTGCCCCGATAACACGATTCATCAGGCATTCGATTTGGTGGAGCATCGTTCTCCTCGTCCGTGGCTGCACATTGCGCGCGAAGTGGCGGCGGAGGCGAAGAGCCGTGGACTCGGTCGCCTGGCGGTTCTGGGCACACGATATCTGATGGAAGGTCCGGTCTATCGCGAGGCATTGAGGGGAGCGGGAATCGAATATCGCGTGCCCGGCCCAGAACAGCGGGAGCGAATCAACCAAATCATTTTCGACGAACTGGTTAATGGGCAGTTCTTCCCCCGATCGCTGGCGTATTACGTGGAAATCATCCGGTCGCTGAAGGACGAGGGCTGCGATGCGGTCGTGCTCGGGTGCACGGAGATTCCTTTGCTAGTCACGCCTGAGTCATCGCCATTGCCGACGCTGGATTCGACCCGCTTGTTAGCAAAGGCAGCGGTGAAGAAAGCGATCGAAAGTTAGAGTTCCGAAAGGTTTGATGAAAGACCCAAAAAAATTAGCATTTCGGCGGCTAGCAGGCCGATACGCGATCGTGCGCCTGCCGGCGGACTCTGCGGTTCCTAACTGGACAAGTCGCGGTGAGTTCGCCTCAGTTACGCGTACCGCAGAGGAACTCTCGATCGTTTGCCCGGTCGAGAATCTCCCCCAAGACATGACATCCCAGCATCGCTGGACTTGTCTCAAGCTGCAAGGCCCATTCCCGTTTTCAATGACGGGAGTGCTGCTGTCGTTCATCGAGCCGCTATCGCGCAACCAGATTCCGATTTTCGCGATTTCCACCTTTGATACGGACTACGTGCTCGTCCAGGAAGAACATACTCAGGCTGCATTGGACTCTCTGCAGGCAGCGGGGCACGAGTCGGCCGCGTAAGGGCATCTTTCTTCATGGATCTCATGCGGGTGCCATTTTCCGCCCATTTACTGCGGCGATTCTTCCAATGGCTGCCGCCGTGCGTACGGTCGTCGCCTGCATATGTTGTAATAGAAGTTACTGACTCGTATGCCCTCTGCTGTGACAAAATTGCGCCGCCGTGCCAAGGCTCTGCACCGTAATCTTCGCGGTGTGCGGATGGCCGCTCGTGCCTTGGCTTCGACTGATCATCCCTTATTGGCGCACATCATCCCGATGCGCCGATGCAATCTCGCCTGCACTTACTGCAATGAGTTCGACGATTTTTCAAAGCCTGTGCCGATCGAGGAAATGTATCGTCGAATCGACAAGCTTGGCGCGCTCGGAACCGCAGTCGTGACCATATCGGGTGGCGAGCCCCTGATGCATCCCGAACTTGACGACGTGATTCGGCGAATTCGCGCCAACGGCATGATCGCGGGCCTGATCACCAACGGCTACCTGCTTGTCGCCGAGCGGATCCAGCGGTTGAATCGGGCCGGGCTCGAATGGCTGCAAATCTCGATCGACAACGTGAATCCGGACGAAGTTTCAAAGAAGAGTCTGAAAGTCCTGGACAAGAAGCTGCAACTACTCGCCGAACACGCCGACTTTCATGTGAATATTAACTCCGTTGTCGGCGGAGGTATCGCCCATCCGCAGGATGCGCTGGTGATTGGGAAACGCGCCGTCGAACTCGGCTTCACTTCGACGATTGGAATTATCCACGATGGCGGCGGACAACTGCAGCCGCTGGATGATGAAGAGCGGCGAATTTATCATGAGATGCAGTCTCTCGAAAAAATCAGCTTCACCCGAGTGAATGCTTTTCAGGACAATATCGCGAAAGGCCAGCCGAACGACTGGCGCTGCCGTGCCGGAGCGAGATATCTATATATCTGCGAAGACGGTTTGGTGCACTACTGTTCCCAGCAGCGCGGATATCCGGCCATTCCTCTGGAAAAATTTACACGCGACGATCTGCGCCGCGAGTACCTCACAGAAAAAGGCTGCGCTCCAAACTGCACGGTGTCCTGCGTGCATCAAGTGTCGATCTTCGATTCGTGGCGCGCGCCACAGAAGCCTGCAGCGAATACTCCCCCGCCGATTTCCGCGGAAGAACTGGTGCAGATCAAGTAGCAGTCTCTTGCAGGGTTAAACTCACCGCCTACTTCTTCGGCTGTGCCGTTGGCGGCAAAATGCCGTTCAGGCGAAGATACATCGCTGCCGCGCTGTAGTGGTCTGCCCAATCGTTAGTGAGGGCGATCAGCGCGAATGCTCGCGGTCCCTTCCGGCCACCAAACAGTTCAACTTGATCGCCGAGTTGGGAGTCATCGACTTTGTCGAGCGCGGTGGTACAGAATTCGAAGCTGGCTTTTAGAGCGGTTACCAGTTTGTCCTTCCCGTCCGATTCCTTCAGCGCCACCGGAGGTTTCGGTTCCGCAACGCCGCCGATTGTCGAGCACAGGTGATCATTTGCTCCCATGATATGCAGGACAAGATGCGCGAATGTCATCTGCTGCTCGGTCGGCTTGTAACCGAATTTGTCCGCAGGCATCGCTTCCGCTGCGGCGACGAGATTCTTTTCCTGGCGCGGCAGAATTTCTTTGACCACCGAGGTGACGGGATTCTTTTCCTGTGCAAGAGCGGTTGTGGCGGCGAAGAGCAGAATAACGCACAGTACGCGGTTCATGATAACCTCCGTGAATCTGGCACGGTAACTGAAATCTAGAAACATTTTACTGGGTCTCGCCGACATCGGCGGAATGCGCCTGGCCGGCTCAACCCGCATTTGGCGAGACCCGTTTCAGCAGATAAGTCTAGGAGAACGCTCCCGCAAGCGCCGCACTGCCCAATGTGAACACGGCCCACCACCCAAAGACAACGGCAAATGAAGTACCGCGTTTCACTTTGCTGACGCAAGTGAAACCGATTGCCGTGAGTACCAGCGTCCAGATCATGAAAACATCGAGGGCCGTGCCGAGGCTGTAAAGGAAAACATTATCCGCGGGATTCAAGAAATATCCGGGATTTGTGGCTACGGGATTTTGAAACGAAAACGAATCCGGACTCATCCCCGCAACCACGGAGAGCATGGCCAAAAGTGTTTTGATCATTAGCGGCAGAGCCGCGTAGATGACAATCGCAAGCGAGACACCGAATGTGACCTCGCTTCCTGCGGCGAACCGGAATGTCGCGAATAGAACGGTAGCAATGATCAGCCAGATGATCAGAGTGATCACGGGAAATGCGTAGGAGATGACTCCTGTGAATTTGGCCCCGGCCTCCATCCGGGCTTCCCGCTGATCCGGAGGCAACTGTTCCAGACGCTCCTGCTGCTTGGGCTGCGCTTGCATCTGGTTCTCCATGATCTTGCGGAAGCCGATTTTCTGTCCGGCGATATACACAAATGCTGTCGAGACCAGCACCATAAGCAGGAATGGAGCCCACCAGGCAGCACTTCGTCGAAGATCCGTAAACGTCTTCGAAGGCGCAATAAACGTATCAATGATGCGGGCGCCTTGAGACAGCGGCGGTGCCGGCGGAGTCGGAGTTGCGGTGGCAGGGGTGAGCGGAGTGGTAGCCATGAATGCCTCCTTGCAGCGGTCGTGGGAATTCTAGCCGGGAGAGCGCAAAGCAGACAAGGGAAGGCTCGCCAGCGCGGCATTCTTCGCGGCGAATTCTGACTGCATTTGCGTCTTTGTTTTGATGCGTTGTCGCCGAATGCCCATTCTTTGCAAGAATTGGGCTGCGTGCGCTCACAGGGCTTTTTCATCTGGAATCCCCCGCCAGAGCCCTGCATCCTTTATTCTAGGAATTACATTCTTATGCCGAAAACAAAGGTCGCCGGCACTACCGCTGCCGAATCTACGCCCACAAATGGTTCGAAACTCCCTGGCCATAATCCCGAGCGCGAACGAGTGTTCGGCGCTTACCGCCAATTCGGATATCTCGAAGGTGACCTCGATCCCCTCGGATTCCTGCGTCCACGCCCCACTCCCGAACTTGAAAGAGAGGGCGAGTACGCCAACGAGGCCCGTAACATCTACTCGAGCACCATCGGCGTAGAGATCAACCACCTTTACGCTCCCGAGCGGCGGCGTTGGGTCTTCGACCGCATGGAATCGGAGCCTCCCCAGGAAGATCAGCAGCGAATCCTCGATCTCCTCATCCGCGCTGACGTCTTCGAGCAGGTAATGCAGCAGCGGTATCTCGGCAGCAAGCGCTTCTCGCTCGAAGGAGTCACCGCACTCATCCCGTTGGTCGATGAAGTTCTCGACACCGGCTCGCGGCTGGGTGCGATTGAACTGGTCATGGGCATGAGCCATCGCGGACGCCTCAACGTCATCGCCCACGTCGCGAAGCGTCCACCGGAAGAGATTTTTGCCGGATTCGAAGATGTTGATCCCCGTAGCGTCCTTGGCTCAGGCGACGTGAAGTATCACATGGGCGCGACCGGCGAATACGTCACCCGGAGCGGGAGCAAAGTTCACATCCATCTCGTATCGAATCCTAGCCACCTCGAGGCAGTCGATCCGGTGACCGTCGGCCGTACCCGTGCCAAGCAAGACCGCACCGGCGAAGGCGGTCGCGAGAAATATCTGCCGCTATTAGTCCATGGCGACGCTGCGTTTGCGGGCCAGGGAATTCTCGCCGAGACGATGAACTACGCCGATCTTCCCGGATATACAGTCGGCGGAACGATTCACGTCGTCGTGAACAACCTGCTCGGATTCACCACCAGCTACACCGAAGAGCACTCCACGCGTTTCGCCGCCTGCATCGCGCGCCGCCAGTCGATTCCTATCTTCCACGTCAACGCCGAAGATGTGGATGCAGTCGTCCGCGTGGCCCGCATGGCCGTCGAATACCGCTATCGCTTCGGCACCGACGTTGTGATCGACCTGATCGGATATCGCCGCCACGGACACAGCGAGGTCGACGATCCAACCATCACCCAGCCACTGCTCTACAAGAAGATCAAAGAGCATCCGCCGCTCTGGGAAATCTACGCGGACGATATCGGCGCGACCGATGCACAGGCAAAGGCCGATGCGATCAGAGCTGATTTCGAAGCAGCGCAAAAAAAGGCAGGCAGTATCAAGCAGAAGCCTTTGCTGCGAGAACTCCCCAAATATTGGGACAAATATTTCGGTGGACTCTACAAGCCGGAATACGACGTCGAAACCGGTCTTTCGCCGCAGGAGCTTTCGGAACTCACCAGCCGGCTCACGACCTATCCGGAAGGATTTCACATCCATCCGAAAGTCAAGAAGTTGCTCGAACAGCGGGCGGAGATGGGAGCCGGAAAGCGTCTGGTCGACTACGGAATGGCCGAGGCTCTCGCCTTTGCCAGTCTGGTGAAGACAGGAACACATGTCCGCATGTCGGGGCAAGATTCCCGCCGCGGCACGTTCAACCAGCGCCACTCGGTTCTCATCGACATCGAAAACGAGAACGAATATGTGCCGCTCGAAAACATTGCCGCCGATCAGGCGCGCTGTGAAATCTACAACTCCACGCTTTCAGAGGCAGGAGTTTTAGGCTTCGAATACGGCTACAGCCGCGACTATCCCGAATCGCTGGTTTTGTGGGAGGCGCAGTTCGGCGATTTCGTCAACGTTGCGCAGGCGATCATCGATCAGTTCATCAGCGCCGGGGAAGCCAAGTGGAATCTGCTGTCCGGCCTCGTGATGCTGCTTCCGCACGGCTACGAAGGCCAGGGACCAGAACACTCCAGCGCCCGCATCGAACGATTTATTCAGTTGGCGGCGAAGCACAATATCCAGATCACGCAGCCATCGAATGCCGCACAATATTTTCACCTGCTGCGGCGGCAAGCGCTACGGCACTGGCGCAAGCCGCTGATCGTATTTACACCCAAGAGTATGCTGCGCCATCCGGACGCGAGTTCTCCGATCGAGGATTTCACGCATAAGCGATTCCTGAACGTCATCCCCGATACGACTGTCGGAGAAGCCGAGCGCATCCTGATCTGCACCGGGAAAATCGGCCACGAACTTCAGGCCGAGCGCAAGCGCCGCAAGGATACGAGCACCGCGATTGTGTTCCTGGAGCAGATGTATCCGTTTCCCGATGCCGAAGTCGCCGCCGAATTCGACCGCCATGGCAAACATGCGGACATCGTCTGGGTGCAGGAAGAACCCGCCAACATGGGAGCGATGTTCAATATGCTGCCGCGCCTGAAGCGCGTCGCCGGAGATCGCCCCGTCCTTAGCGTAAAGCGCAGTTCCAGCGCCAGTCCCGCTACAGGCAGCGCGAAAGCGCACGAAGTCGAGCAGAAAACATTGCTGACGCTGGCGTTCACGATCAAATAACGGGAGAGAGGTGTTGGTTTCTGCGAGACATTAGTCTGGAAAATAGATCGAGGGGTTGTCTGGCACCCGCGATGCTTCGAAAGCGAAGCAGTGATGTCCCGCGGCATGGGACCATGGCCCCCGGGAATCTTGGCTGGCTAGGGCAAAGGTCGCACACAACTCATATCGGCTGTTCTCCGTGACTCGGTATTCATAGGTTGATCGCGTGACTGGGTCCGATAGAGCGATCCCCTGCAATTCGTCGAGATGGTCCGGCACCTTGTTGCCATTTGCACTCCAGTTGCTATTGACCTTAACTGCAATCTGATAGAGGTCCTCAGTTCGTCTCTGATCTGCGCGTAACGTCCTCTGTGTTCTTGGTGACCCGACGAAAGTGAAACCACAAATCAACATCCCGACCACTACTAGCGCACTGACGGCGGCCATCCAACGGTCTCGATTGAATCCTGTCTGAGGGTCAGCTTCTTTTTCTGAACGCTTTAGCCCTCCGAAGTAATAGAAGAAAACACCTCCAGAGAGGACAAGTACTACAAAAGCCTTCGCTAGAAACCGCGATGTGATCTCGCCCCGCAAGAAATATGTGAGTGCGGTAATTAGATCGCCGATGAAAATACAAGCTGCAATCACTAGAGCCATGTACGTGAGCCACTTGCGCACCGGCGAGTTCAGTTTTTCCCGATGAAGAGTTTCATCGTGCAGGACCGCTCTCGAGACCAGGAGATAGATTGGAAACGCGACCAGGACAGACGCGATCGACTCCGCGGCACTATACATGTCATACCCCGCGGAGTACGTCCGAAGAAACAGTTCATCCGCGAGCCACCGGTCAATCAGAATGAAAGCGAGCGACCCTAATCCAATCGTCCATGTGGCGAGAGTCGAGAATACGAGCAGGTGGAAGAATGCATCCTTGGCCGCAGTTCCGGTACCACTCCGGTTGGGGATCTCGATTCCGGTTATCAATTCGTACTGAGTAGCCAGCGCTGCATAGGCCTCTTTTTCAGGCCAGCCGCGCGCCATGAGGATACCAACTATGGATTGTTCGGAGCTTCCCGCCGCCCTAGCCCGCTCGATAAATTCTTGAATACTTGCAGCCATCGCGAGAATGGTATCTCATCCGAAGAGCTTTCGAGAGGCTTTTTGCCTGCGCAGAACGACATAGTCGCAAAAAACGGGGTGCATTACGGTCTCTCCGTGACCGCCTTACCACCCGCGCCCGGCAACTTTGCCTTCGCCCCATCCCTGAGCAGTTCCCCAACACTCGCATACGCGTAAATCGTCGGTGCATGATTCGCCATCAAGCCACCCGTATCCGCCGTCGGACCATAATTACTGTGCACCTCGCGCGCCAGCATTCGCAGCATCGCCATCAACTGACCCCGGTGATGCGAAGTATGCGCGATTCGCCGAACCATCACCCACGCCCGCGATCGCCGAACCTCGAAAAACGAAGTTTCATCCTCCCACCACGCCTCATCTTTCATCTGTAACGCTGCGAGCCGCGTTCCGCTGTCCTCCGCATACCGCTTGATGAACTCAAGGCGCGTTTCGGAATCTGGTAGCGGCGGCGACCCGACGTCAACACCCAACATGTTCCGAAACCACAGATCCTCGCTGACGCACTGGTGCACCATCTGCTCGAGGACGCTTCGCCCCCGCGGATCACTCTCGTTTGGCCGTACACGTAAATCGTCGTCCCGAAACTCGCTCCACACGCTCAGGACCTTCACCCGCTCCGTCGCATAAGTCTCAACCAGAAAGTCGTATCGCATAGCGGCAAATGTTACCCTCTTTTCTTCCACCATGCATCGCTCCTCTCAACCTCTCCGTATTGCTGTCGACACGGGAGGCACTTTCACGGACTGCATATGGCTTGACCACTCGACGCGCCGCCTTCGGATGCTCAAAGTTTTCTCGACACCGGCCGATCCTTCCCGCGCCATCGTCGATGCTTTGGTGAAAATTGCTCCCGGAGAAGATTTAATCCTGCTGCACGGCACGACGGTCGGAACAAACACCCTGCTAGAACGCAAAGGTGCCCGCGCGGCGCTGGTAACCACGGCAGGTTTTGAAGACGCGATCGAAATCGGACGCCAGGCGCGGCCCAAGCTTTACGATTTCTTCTTCGAGCGGGTCGAGCCGCTGGTTCTGAAGGATCTTCGTTTCGGCGTTAATGAACGGACCGCAGCCGATGGCGAAATTCTGCAATCGCCGACCGAGCACGATTTGCGTTCACTTGCCCAACAGCTGGCATCGGCCAAACCAGAATCAGTTGCCGTCTCTCTGCTGTGTTCATTCGCGAATCCAAAAAACGAACAATCGGTGGCAACAGCCCTGGCCAACCTCTCCGTCCCGCTCTCCGTCTCTCACGAGATCCTGCCGGAATTTCGCGAATACGAACGCACTTCGACGGTGGTAATCAACGCCTATCTGCAGCCAGTAATGCAGACGTACCTGGAAAATCTAGAAGGCCGCGCCCGTAGAGACGTTGGTGGCAACATCTCTCCCGCCACGAAGACGAATGTTCAAACGAAGAAAGTCCCGGCAAACTCAAAAGCCCCGCGCATCTTTGTGATGCAATCCTCGGGCGGTATCGCCGCCCTTTCCGCCGCTGCCCGCGAACCCGTCCGCACAGTGCTCTCCGGACCTGCAGGAGGCGTTGTGGGCGCGACAGCCACTGCTCGCGGCAGCGGCTTCGAAAAGATCATCGCCTTCGATATGGGAGGCACTTCGACGGACGTTTCTCTGGTCGAAGGAGAAATCAAGACCGCCAATGATGCGCAAATCGCCGGATTCCCCATCAGCGTTCCCATGCTCGACATTCACACCGTCGGCGCCGGTGGGGGCTCTCTGGCCCGCTTCGATGCCGCCGGAGTTCTCCGTGTCGGCCCCGAATCCGCGGGAGCCGATCCCGGGCCGATTTGCTATGGCCGAGGCACGCAGCCCACAGTCACCGACGCGAATCTTCTTCTCGGCCGCCTGCAACCGGCCCATTTTCTCGGCGGCGATTTCACACTCGACCTCGAACGCGCACGCCATGTGACGCAAGAGTGGCTGAAGAAGCAGGGTTCGAAGCTATCTCTGGAAGTATTCGCTGCTGGCGTGATTCGCGTCGTCGACGCCACCATGGAAAAAGCCATCCGCGTTGTCTCGATCGAGCGCGGACGCGACCCCCGCCACTTTGCCCTCGTCGCCTTCGGCGGCGCCGGAGGCCTTCACGCCTGCGCCCTGGCTGAAGCATTAAATATTCCGAACGTCATCATTCCCGCATTTCCCGGCGCTCTCTCGGCTCTCGGAATTCTTGCCAGCAATGTCGTCAAAGATTATTCGCGGACGGTTCTATGGCGCGTTTCGCGGGAGATCCCGGCGGTGAAGTTGAAGCAAGAGTTCTCCACGCTTGAAAAAGCTGCGGCCCAGGATTTTCGCGCCGAATCCTGGCAGGGAAATCCAAAATTCATTCGCACTGTCGATCTCCGCTACCGTGGGCAGGGATACGAACTCAATCTTCCGTTCTCAAGAAATCTGCTGCCCGACTTCGAGGTCGAACACCGACGCCGTTACGGCTACGGTCACGCCAACCGTGAAATCGAGCTAGTGACGCTCCGCCTCCGCGCGATTCTGAACGCAGGCAGTGTTGGGGCGGACACATTCGTCCACAGCCGAGCGAAGCGAGGTGCCGTAAAGCCTGCAGAATCTCCTGTCGCGTTCAATAACAAGAAGCTGACGACGGAGATCTACGATCGCGAAGCATTATCGGCAGGCAAGCGCTATCACGGCCCGGCCATTGTCACCGAATACAGCGCCACCACGGTGATCCCTCCGAAGAAGCGCTTCCACATCGATAAAATCAGCAACCTCATCGTCACCATCTAGCCCCGCCGCGAGCCGCTCGAGGCGGAATTGTTAAAGTTCAATGAATATTTACGCTGGCGCTGCGCCAACTGCGTGCTGGCACTAGGTCTTGACTACAGCCTTCGCTACAATACTGTCGTGAAACCCAGCATATTCGTAGTGGAAGACGATCCCGATATTTCTCGCCTCGTTCGCCATCATCTGGAGAACGAAGGGTTCGCCGTGCGTATCTATCCCACGGGATCCACGGTCCTCGCCGATTCCGAACGTCAGCGTCCTGCGCTTTTTGTTCTCGATATTATGGTCCCAGGCAAGGACGGCCTTGAAATCTGCCGCAACATCCGCCAGACGCCCGGCCTTTCCTCCGTTCCCGTGATCTTTCTGACCGCAAAAAGCAGCGAGGCCGATCGCGTTCTCGGCCTGGAGCTCGGAGCTGACGACTACATAACCAAGCCCTTCAGTCCCCGTGAACTGGTTGCACGCGTCAAAGCCGTGCTGCGCCGCTTCGAGCGGCCGCTGCCGCCGAGTCCTATGACAGTGGGCGACATAGAAATCGATCCCTCGGCGATGACCCTGACTGTCCGCGGAGCCATGGTTCCCACCACCGCGACTGAATTCCGGCTGCTGGATTACTTCGCCCGGCACAAAGGGCGCGTCTTCAGCCGCGATCATCTTCTGGATTCGGTCTGGCGCGACACCGCCTACGTAACACCGCGTTCGGTCGATGTTTATGTCCGGCGCATTCGCGAAAAGATCGAGCCCGATCCCGAAAATCCGCGCTACCTGAAAACAGTTCGCGGCGCCGGATACCGCTTCGAGGCTCCAAAGTGACCGGAGAATTCGGCACGAGGACAAGGTGAAGAACCGCATCTTCTTCAAGCTGCTCGCCGTCTTCCTGATCGTCATCGCCGCCACGGCCGCCATCCTCGACGTTCTCATCGGGAACGCATGGGAAGCATCCATGCGCGCGGAGATCGAGCGCAATCTCATCCAGAAGACGTTGCTGTTTGCGCATCGGGTCGAGAATGATAAGACCCACTCTCTGGCGGATATCGCTTCACAGGAGGCGCAATCCGCGGGAGCCCGCGCCACCATCATCAATGCTTCGGGCAAAGTTCTGGCCGACTCGCAAGCCGACGCGGAGACGATGGAGAATCACGCGAAGCGCAAAGAATTCGCTGCCGCTCTCTCCGGAAAGTCCGGCGAGAACGAGCGTCGCAGCGCCACTCTCGGCATCCCGTTTCTCTACGTGGCTGCTCCAATTTCCGGCGGCGCCGTGCGACTCGCATTTCCGCTCTCGGATCTGCAGGCGATCCAAGGCCAGGTTCGTCGACGATTGATTCTTGGCTCCATCCTCGCCGCCGTTGTTGCCTTGCTGATCGCTGCCGCTGCTTCGATCTGGATCGCGCGCCGCCTGCAGCGCATCGTCGATGTCGCGGCCCGCATCGAGCGTGGCGACCTCCGCGCGCGAGTGGATGATGCTCCGCTCGACGAGATCGGACGCGTGGCCGCTGCAATAGATAAATCCGCCGAGCAGATCGAACGCAGTTTTGCCCAGGTGCGCTCCAGCCAGCGCCAGCTCGAGACGCTGCTCAATAGCATGCAGGACGCCGTGATCGCAGTGAGTTCCGACGGAATCGTACGCTGGGCCAACCAGCCGATGGATCGCCTTGTCCCGCAGCGGACTCGCTTAAATGCGCCCGTCGTCGAAACCATCCGCGATCCCGATTTCCTCGCGACCGTGAAAGCCGCTACGAGTGGCAAAGAAGTGAAGACAGCCCGCGCGACTTCGGTCGTTCCGGGCCGCGCCTTCGACGTCACCGCTGCGCCTTTGCCCGACGGCGGAGCGGTCGCCGTACTGCGCGACCTCACCGAGACTGAGCGTGTTGAAAAAACACGTCGGGATTTCATCGCCAACGTCTCTCACGAGTTGCGCACGCCTCTGACTTCGATTCAGGGATATTCCGAGACTCTCCTCGACACGCTTCCCGAAAATTCCGGGTCCACGCGCGAGTTTCTGGAGATCATCCGCAAGAATGCTGCGCGCATGGCTCGTCTTACCGAAGACCTGTTAACGCTGGCGCGCGTGGAGTCCGGCGAGACGCGCTTCGAGACGGAACCTGTGGCGCCCGTTGAACTGTTGAATGATGCCGAAGAAAGTTTCCGCGAGGTTGCCCGCACGCA
This sequence comes from Candidatus Sulfotelmatobacter sp., assembly GCA_035945695.1. GTDB lineage: Bacteria > Acidobacteriota > Terriglobia > Terriglobales > Acidobacteriaceae > Sulfotelmatobacter. Next base: position 169,218 of record DASYZZ010000030.1, read on the forward strand.
AGGTGTTGAATTGAAGATCGTCGACGATTCGGTTGACTCGTTGCCGCAGGTCCGTGCCGATCGCGAAGCGATTCACCAGGTGTTTTCGAACCTGATCGACAACGCCATGAAGTACGGCCGCACGGGGGGGCGAATCGAGTTAGGGGCCCGCTCCGCCGAACGCGGCGTCGAATTCTACGTTCGCGATTTCGGCGCAGGCATCTCTTCCGAGCACCTGCCGCGTCTTTTCGAACGCTTCTACCGGGTCGACAAAGCCCGCTCGCGCGAGTCGGGTGGTACCGGGCTGGGTCTCGCGATCGCCAAGCACATCATGCGCGCCCACAGCGGATCGATCCGCGCTGAGAGTGAACTCACCCGCGGCAGCACGTTTCTGTTCACCCTGCCGACAGCCTGATCCGCCACCACAGGGTTTCTGTATGATGGACAGCCACGCAAGCAGGCTCCCATGACCGACCAATTCACACTCGCCGACTCCGCCGCCCAGTTGATCCTCTCCCGCACTGCTCTTCGCCCGAAGATCGGTCTTGTTCTCGGCTCCGGCCTCGGAGCCTTCGCCGACTCCCTCGACCATGCCGCTGCTGTGCCTTACGCTGAGATTCCTTCCTTTCCGCAATCAACTGCGATCGGTCACGCCGGACGCATGGTGGTCGGCAACGCCGGGGAAGTCGCGGTCGCAGCAATGCAGGGCCGCGTGCACCAATACGAGGGATACACCCCCCAGGAAGTCACCTTCCCGATTCGAGTGTTCGCGCGCATGGGAATTCGCTCCATCATCCTCACCAATGCCGCCGGGGGCATCAATCTTGGTTACTCGCAGGGAGCGCTGGTGCTGATTCGCGACCACATCAACCTGCAGGGAACGAATCCGCTCGTCGGTCCCAATGACGACCGCTTCGGCGTGCGTTTTCCCGACATGACCCATGCCTACTCGCGCACTTTTCGCAAGATCGCCCAGGAACAGGGCGCCAAGATCAACATCACGCTTTACGAAGGCGTCTATGCCGCAATGCTCGGCCCGAGCTACGAAACGCCGGCAGAAATCGAATACTTGCGACGTATTGGCGCCGATCTGGTTGGCATGTCCACTGTGGCGGAAGCCGTCGCCGCGAGGCACATGGGATTGAATGTTCTCGCGATCTCCTGCGTCACGAACATGGCCGCTGGAATTCTCGACCAGCCGCTTTCGCACGCCGAAGTCATGGAAACCGGCGAGCGCGTGAAGAGCACGTTTGAAGCGCTGTTGCGAGCCGTCCTACCCCGAATAGCCGCGGCAGAGAAGTAGCTTGTTACGTCGCTTTTCAGATCAGATCAATACTGTAGTTCCTTTACCGGAAGTTGCAGGGGCGGCAATTCCAAACGAAGAGGAAGCGGCCCGCGCTGGCGATTCCGCATCCGCTAACAGCTATAATGCTCGCGAGTTCATTTTCCTGGAGGCACTCATGTCGCAAGCAGTCCCCGATAAATACAAAGACCTTTTTCAGAAGCGCGCCTTTGCCAGCCTCGGCACCCTGATGCCGGACGGCCGTCCGCAAGTCACGCCCGTGTGGGTTGATTTTGATGGCGAGCACGTCATCTTCAACTCTGCCCGGGGTCGTCAGAAAGACCGCAACGTGCGCCGCGATCCTCGCGTTTCGCTGGCCATCATCGATCCGGAAAACCCGTACCGCTATCTCGAAATCCGCGGCCGCGTCGTCGAGATCACCGAGGAAGGCGCCAGCGAACACATCAACAAGATGGCGAAAAAATATCTCGGCGTCGACAAATATCCCTACGCGCAACCGAATGAAGTGCGCGTGATGTATAAGATCAAACCGGAACACACAACCGTAATGGGATAGGCAGTGTCGGCGTCCTCGCCGGCCGTCTTGCGACCAGTCATCACAGGAGATAATCCTCCATCCGCTCCTACAATCTTTGCTTTCTCGGCTTCGGCAACGTCAACCGCACGCTGGTGCGGCTCCTTCAAGATCGCGCTCAGCAACTGCGAGATCGATACGGAATCACATTCAGGATCACGGGCATCGCCTCCCGCCGCATGGGATGGATTGCCAATCCCGAAGGGATCGATTCCACCACGCTGCTCTCAACAGATGATCTGAAAGCCCAGTCGGGGAAACATAGCGACGTCCGCCAGTGGCTCGCTGCCGCTCGCGCCGACGTTCTGTTCGAAGCCACTTCATTGAATGTGGAAACCGGCCAGCCGGCCATCGATCACATCCACGCCGCCCTCGAATACGGAGCCCATGCGATTACCGCGAACAAAGGCCCGATCGTTCACGGCTGCCGCGAACTGCGCGACCTCGCGGCCAGCAAAGGCAAACGGTTCCTCTTCGAATCGACGGTGATGGACGGCGTCCCGATTTACTCTTTCTTCGACCAGCTTCCCGCGATTCACCTGCAAGGCTTCCACGGAATTTTGAACTCTACGACGAACGTGATCCTGAGCCACATGGGAGACGGCCTGAGTTTCGATGAAGCGCTGAGGAAAGCGCAAGAACTCGGCATCGCAGAAACCGACGCTACTCATGACATCGACGGCTGGGACGCCGCCGTGAAGACCGCCGCCCTGATCACCGTTCTGATGGACGTTCCAATTCGCCTCGATAAGATCGCCCGCGAAGGGATCCGCGATCTGACTCCCAGCGCGATCCGCAATGCCAAGCGCGATGGCTGGCCCTTCAAGTTAGTCTGCCGCGCCCGCCGCACCGCCAACGGCATCGAAGCCAGCGTAGGGCCAGAGAAAGTCCGAAGCAGCGAACCCATGGCGCGAATCAACGGCACCTCATCCTATGTCTGTTTCGAGACCGATATCTTCCCAGGCCTCGCGATCACGGAAGAAAATCCCGGCCTCTACGCGACCGCCTACGGCCTGCTCGCAGATTTAGTGCGCTGTGTGAAGTAATGTGGTCCCGGACCGCATTCGTCCGGTGTGGTAGAAATAACTTGATGCCAACTGCCGAAAAGATTTCTCCCGCCCTCGACCTCACGTTCGTCCGCTCTCAGTTCCCCTCGCTCCACCAAACCGTGAACGGCCACCCCGCTGCCTTTCTCGACGGCCCCGGAGGAACGCAAGTCCCACAGCGCGTCACCGACGCCATCAGCGACTACCTGTGCCGCGACAATGCCAACACCGGCGGAGCCTACTCCACCAGTCGTCACACCGACGCGATGATCGCCGAGGCCCGCGCCGCCATGGCCGACTTTTTTCACTCCGGCGCCGACGAAGTCGTTTTCGGACCGAACATGACGACTCTGACCTTCGCCATCTCGCGCGCGATCGGCCGCGAACTCAAGCCCGGAGACGAAATCGTCGTCACCCGCCTCGATCACGACGCCAATGTCTCACCCTGGATCGCGATGGCCGAAGACCGTGGAGTGACCGTTCGCTGGGCCGAGATTCACGACGAGGACTGCACCCTCGACATGGCCGACCTCGCCTCAAAAATTAACGCCAACACAAAACTTGTCGCGGCCGGATACGCTTCCAACGCTGTTGGCACGATCAATCCGGTCAAGCAGATCGTGCAGCTTGCGCACAAAGTCGGTGCGCTCGCCTACATCGACGCGGTTCACTATGGCCCGCACGGATTAATCGATGTCGCCGCGCTCGACTGCGATTTTCTCGCCTGCTCAACCTACAAATTCTTCGGACCGCACATGGGCGTGCTCTATGGCAAGCGCGAGCATCTCAAACGATTTCGTCCATACAAAGTCCGTCCGAACACGAATGCCATCCCGAACTGCTGGGAGTGGGGCACGCTCAATCACGAATGCATCGCGGGCATCACGGCTTGCGTGGAGTACATCGCTGACCTCGGCCGCCGCATTCATCCGGAGGTGAAGACTCGCCGCGCAGCCATCGAGGCCGCCTACGCCGCCATCCACGGGCACGAGCGCGCTCTAACCGAACGTCTGATCGCAGGCCTGAAGAAAATACGCGGCGCAAAAATCTACGGCATCGCTGAACCCGCGCGATTCGACGAACGCTGCGGCACGCTCGCCGTCCGAATCGACGGACACACTCCGCTCGAACTCTCAACGAAGTTAGGCGACCGCGGATTCTTCACCTGGGATGGCAACTACTACGCGCTGAACTTGACCGAGCACCTCGACGTGGAAAAATCGGGAGGGTTTCTGCGCATCGGCCTCGTGCATTACAACACCGCCGAAGAAGTCGATCGCCTGCTGGCAGCGTTCAACGAAATCGTTGGTGGATAATGAACCGCGTAGGGACAGCCGCCTCGGCTGTCCGGCGGAGCCAAGCTCCGCTGCGTCTACAACCGCGGCTCCATGGTTTTGTAAATCGCAATCCCCCGGTTGTGCGCGTCCGGAACCCAAATCGTCACCATCGAAATGAACCGGTTCCCCTTCAGAATGTAGAACGCATGCCCGAAGGCTCCGAACATCGCATGATCTCCCACGCCCGGTACTTCGACGAAGCCCGGCACCGTCGACTCAATCAGCCGTTCCGCTGCCCATTTGTCTTCGCCACCATCCCGACTTACCGAGAATGAAAAGACCTGTCCATCCTCCGGCGTCTGCGTCAACCCGAGGCCTTTGATCGCTCCTTCCAGAGAATTCGCATTTTTCATCAGAGCGGGCAGATTGTCTGGCTTCGGGCCCGGACGCGAGTTCACTTCGTCCGCCTGCTTTTTCGCCTCGACGAACGCCATCTGCCGCAGTTGCGCAAATGCCGCAGCGTTTGTGTAATAGGCGCAACCCGGAACACCTTCGTCGACAATCTCCGCACTTCTGTCGACCGGCACTCCCAGGACCTGCTGAAGCTCCGCCGTCGAAAGTAGCTTGCAACTGTCCCCGCTGCTGACAACTTTGATCTGGCTCGAATCATTGCCGGTCATAGCAGACGTGTAGTTCGAAACTTTGTGCTTCACCCAATAGACGCCATACATCGCGGCTGCCGCCCCGGCAATGACGAGCACGACGAAAATCCCTGCCACCCAAAGCAGAACTTTTCCGATTCCTGAGCTCTTTGCGACCGGAGTTGCCGCCTGTGGAATGGCTTGCGCCTGCAACGGCGCAGGCGGCGGTGCTTGTGCCGGAGCGCTCGATTGAACAGCTCGTGCTCCACACTTATTGCAAAAGGCGCCCGTCATGGGCGCACCACAACTTACGCAGAACCCCATTTGGATCCTCCTTCCAAGAGGCGTTGGTTCACCCGTGACGGATGAGCTCTGCCCCTTTCCCCAAAGCGGCGCAATTGTATCTCTAATTTCTCAACTTCGGGAGTCGGATTGTCCCAAAAAGAAATCAGCCCGGGAAATATCCCGGGCTGATCAAAATTCTTCGACTAGGTGATCTAGGGCCAGCGCTTCGCCGTATCTTCCCATCCGGCTGCGCGCACCGGCTGCGGGGCCGGGATGCTCGGAGAAGAGGGGATGGTGATCCGCGAAGTGGGTTGCGGTCCGTTGACCGCCGTCGCCAAAGCGGGTTTCGACATATCGGACGAAATTTCTTTTTCTTCGTTAAGCAGTGGGGCGACCAGACGTAGCGCCTCCACTTCTTTCTCCAGGCGTGTCAGCTCCATCTCTTTCTGTCGCAACACTTCGTAGACGTTTTTCATGTTCAGGCCACCTGCCGGCAATTCGCTTCTCCTCAACCTTCTCTGGCACTTTAGCAGAGTTGCCTCTGTTGTCAAGGGTTTCCGAGGCGAGGAGGCCGCCGACGCAAGTAGCTGCAATTACAAACCATTATAAACACAGGGCAAAAGCCTGTTTAGCGGGTTAGAAAGACGGTGGCAATCAGGAAAGCCAATGCTAATAGCACGCCGACCATGTATTTGTGCGCCGCCAGCCAAGATTGCCGAGGTGGAAGCGCCGCACTGAACACCAGGTCGGGAGTTTCGGCCTTGGCTGGTAATGCAGCCTCCGTGATCGATGTTGCAAAATTCTGCATACTCGGCTGGGGAGCAGCCAGCTCTTTTCTGGGTGCTTCGGGTCTCACCACTTCCGCAGGCACCGAACCAATGGCACTCGGCGAGATGGAGCCCTGCTTTGGAACCGCCTTCACCGGCCCGGCAGCCGATACCGCAGCCGCGGCAAATGCTTGTGGCTCGGGCTTCGAGATGGCCGCCTTGACGGAAGTCTTGGTCGCAGCGACCGGCTGGGGCTTTCTGAGCTGCCCGCGCCATTTCTTCTCTTCGCATTCCACGCACAGTACCCGCGTCGCAGACACAGGGAATCCGCAAGCCTCGCACTTTTTCAATCCTCGCAACCCGGGAGGAACCTGGCTCAACTCGTTTTCGTCTGGCTTTGCGATGTCCGCTCCATCCTGTGCGGCCGACCAGAACAGCTTTTTCTTCGGCAACGCCTCCGGCTCCGGCACAACCGGAGCGGCGGTCGGAGTCGGTCGCGCCACAGCGGCCTGCGCCAATTCGATCGCCGGGGGCAGGGAAGCTGGCTTCTTTTCGATTATTTCAGCCGGTTCTTCAGCCGCCGCTGGTTGAGTCCCAATGGCTGGAATGTCAAAGACTTCAATATCGAGGATCTGTTCCTCAGAACTCGAATCGGCAGCCTGTGCGGTCTCTTCTTTCAACTGTTCCGGCAGACGTTCAGTCGCCTGCGCCATCCGAACGGCAGTCTCGACCATTCCGCTGAGTCGCTGCACCGCCGTCAGATCGCGTTCGCCAAACGCATGCGCCTTGGGAGAAAAGAGTTCGAAAACTCCGAGCACTTCGTCGTCATTCACGACCGGCATCACGATCACCGACGCAATCCCAAGCTGCCGGCAGACTTCGCGATTCACCCGGGCATCGCGCTCGGCATCGTCGCATCTCAGCGCCCGCTTCGTCCGGACGCTCTCACCCGAGAGTCCAAACTCCGTGGAAAGCAATGCCCCCAGCTCCGGCGCATTCGAGCCACAGCTGGCGCGGCACAGCATGTCAGCCATTCCATGCCGCCTCAGGGCGATCGCCGCGCCCGTCGCTCCGGTAATGTATTGCGCCCGATCCGCCAACAACTGCAGAGCCGCATTGAGATCGCGTTGCGCCATCTCAGCCAGAGAGCGTCCTCCGTCCTCGCCAGGGAAGCGCACCGAAGCCGCCGCCGCTCGTGCCGAGGCAATCATGGCAGAAATACTCTTTTCGGGATTCCGTGTTGAACTGTCTTGTTGCAGAGTCTGCTCCCCGGGAACGAAACCGCCCCCAACTCTGTTCTGGGTTGTCAGGGTAACCTGCTAGCAGTTTCCCCCTCAGGAGAAGCCCTGTCAACAATTTAGCCAGCGGGGTGGGTGTGACGAAAGTAAGGAGACAGAACAGTCAGCCGTCAGCACTCAGCCAAAGAGGGAGCGAACTCCGAATGCAAGGTAATTTGAACTGAAGACGACAGATGACGAACGACTAACGGCTGTCTTTCCGCAGCGCCGACTGCGCCAGTCGGTTCGCCTCGGCATTGAACTCGCGCTTCACGTGTGAGATGGAGAACTTCAGCGACCGCGCCAGCTTCTGGCAGGTCCAGTGGAGGGAGTAAAGCCGTGGGCTGCGACAGGTATATTCCCCGGTCATCTGCCGCACAACTACTTGAGAATCGGAATAAACGTGGAGTTTCTTTGCTTTCAGCGCCACCGCGTATTGCAGGGCTTCCATCAGAGCGGCGTATTCGGCGACATTGTTATCCTGATGTCCGATCCACTTCGCGATGCGCACCGGCCCGCTCGCGAGGCCGCTGATTACCACTCCAATGCCCGACGGGCCCGGATTTCCCAGGCATCCGCCATCCACATAGGCCACCAGTTCTGCCACTTCGAGTGCTCTCGCTGTACTCTGCAATGTGCCTCGAAGCGTCCTGATCGTCAAGGCGATTATTTGGTTCCCTTTCATCGTGTTGCGGTTGCCTTCCGCGCTGTGAAAGTTTCTGTGCAAAACAAGGCCCGCTAAAAAGTTCTCCTAATTATCTTTTGCTATTACAACCATTTGCATTTTCGATTATGCACAGCTTGAAAACTTTGGATTGCACCAATAGTTTGCGTTGACTTTTATGAATGCTCTGTTACCTTGGCATCGTCGACGGTCGAAAGGTTGGCACAATAAAACGAGCCAAGCCGAAGTAGACTGAGTGATCAGCCGGGCGGGGCGACCCGCAAGGTGACCGGACCTGAAAAAACCGACGGACCTGCGAGGGTTAGTTGGGGTTCGGAACTGCGAAAGCAGTGATCGCATCAAGGGGCTGTGACGGTACATGCTTCCACGCTGTGGGCTCTCTCGCAGGAGCTAGCGGCTAGAGCATAACCAATGTCACGGCCCTTTCAATTTTTTCCCGTCTTTCTTTCACACTCCAAAATCTGTCCTTAGCGAATGCATTTCTGTCCTTTATGCTCCGCGGCTCCGTGGTGTGAATCGCGATTCGCGATGCTCAACAGGATTCCCGCAAGGCACTGGATTCCCGCCGCCGCCAATTTGAAAATGACGGGATGACAGCGCTCACCGGATGGACGAACTTCTTCGTGATTGTCGGGTCCTCAGCCGGCGCCCTGATCGGCTTGCAGTTCGTGGTGATCACCCTTGTGGCCGGCATGCCCCGGGTACAGAAACAGCCCCAGGCTGGAAGCGCCTACGCGACTCCAACCATCGTCCATTTCGCAGCTGTGTTGTTGCTCTCTGCCGCTCTGAGCGCACCGTGGTCAAGCCCTAAGGCCCCCGCGGTCATCTGGGGTCTGGTGGGGCTCGTTGGAATGGCATACTCGGCAATTACCGCCGGACGTTTGCGAACACACGTTTACAGCCCTGTATTCGAAGACTGGATGTTTCACGCCATCCTGCCTTTCGTGGCCTACGCGATTCTGGCCGCATCCGCATGGGAGGCTCAGCCTCATCCGTACGGAGCCATGTTTGCCGTCGCTACCGCACTTCTGCTTCTGCTTTTCGTCGGTATCCACAACGCGTGGGACGCCGTCACCTATCATGTCTTTGTCAAGGGTGTTGGAGAACAAGACCAGAACTGATGACGCGGTCGGACGCCGACCGCCAGTAATCCTGAAATCACAGGTCTGAACTCGAAACCTGAAACTCGAAAACTGAGTTTCTTCGCGCTGAATCAAAATGGGAACTCGCACAGAATCGATTCAATGCCTAAGAAAAACGATTTAGCTTTCGCCCTTCCGTTTGTGGGATAATTCCCAGCCGTAATTATTTCTCTCGCGCGTGCTTCGCTTATAACAACCGGCACGCCGGAAGGCGAAAAATCCGATGGCTAACAATCCCCTGTCCCGTCGTCAGTTTATTCAGCTCGGCACCGGCGCGATCGCCGCCACAACAGTCGCCACAAATATCCTTCAGCCCCATCTGCTCTCGGCATCGCCCCGCCGCCTTGCGCCCAGCGACACGATCCGCTTCGCCTCAATCGGCACCGGCATTCGCGGATGCGAGCATCTCGAAGCCTCGCTGAACGTGCCCGGAGTTCAGTGCGTCGCAGTCTGCGATCTCTACGACAGCCGCCACACCGCTGCCCGCGAGTCCGTGAAGAATCCAAGCGTCCTCGCGACTCGCGACTACCGCTCGATTCTCGACCGCAAAGACGTTGACAGCGTCCTCATCGCGACCATGGACCACCAGCATCGCCACATTTTCGAAGATGCCGTCGCCGCCGGGAAGGACGTGTATTGCGAAAAGCCGATGTCGCACACCGTTGAAGATGGATTCGCCATGATCGGAGCCGCGCAGAAGCACGGACGCATGGTCGCCGTCGGCAGTCAGCGCGTCAGCTCGATTCTCTATGCGAAGGCGAAAGAAATCTACGACTCAGGCAAGCTCGGCGAAGTCTTCTCCATCAACGCCTACTGGGATCGCAACACGCCCAGCGGAGCTTGGGTTTATCCGATTCCGCCCGACGCCAGCGAAAAGACCATCGACTGGAATACATTCATTGGCAGCGCACCCAAGCGCCCGTTCGATCCGGTCCGATTCTTCCGGTGGCGCTGCTTCACCGATTACGGCGAGGGGCTCGGCGGAGATCTCTTCGTTCACCTGCTCTCCGGCATCCACTTCATCACTGGCACGAATCAGCCGGCGCAGCGCGCTCAATCCAGCGGAGGCCTCTATCACTTCAAAGATGGCCGAGATTTCCCCGATCTCATCGAGACTCTCTACGACTATCCGAATTTCCGCGTCACGCTGCGCTGCAACCTGAACAACGCAGGCGGGGAGTTCATCGGCTTCTACGGGACCAAGGGCACGATGATCATCAAGGACTCGACCCTTACTTACCGGCCGGAAGACACGCGACCCCAGCCCGAAGACTATTCGATCTATGGATGGCCGAAGGCCCTGCGCGATCAGTACCTCGAGAACTGGCACGAGGAGCATCCAGAACCGAAGGCTCTGAACTGGAACATCGACGAAATGTCGGAGTCCTACACCGTTCCTGCGGGATACAGCGACACCGTCGATCATCAGGCCAACTTCTACAACGCCGTCCGCACCCGCAAGCCGGTCGTCGAGAATGAAGTCTTCGGCAACAACACTGCGATTGGCTGTCACTTGGCGAACTTCTCCTACTTCAACAAGACAGTCGCAGTTTGGGATCCGTCAGGCAGGAAGATCGTAAAGGGTTAAGACGTAGACTAGGGAAATTGGGTGCCCCATTTCTGGCCGGGTTTGCCAGAAGTGGGGCTTTTTATTTCGTAGACACGTTGACAGCATTGATGACGTGTCATCCAAGCGGAGCGAATGATCCCCCAACCGCCGCAAGCGTAAATGCCGATGGTAGGCATTCTCCCCGCGCACAAAATTGCAGGAGCGCCTGTCGGCTCCCGTGGCAGGAGCACCCAAAGCAGTGCACTGACGCAACCGCGGCGTACCTATTTTTTCTTCGCCGGCAGGTACTTCTTCTCAATCGAAGCCACGATCACATAATTCGGATCCACCATCTCGTTGAAATGCAGCTTCCCTACTTTCGACAGCAGTTCGTACGCATCCAGTTCCGATAGTCCGTAGTCGCGGTGAATCCACTTCACCAATTCCGTCAGCGCAATGCGAGCCGCATCCTCGGCCGGACGATACGCCCCCACCGTCATGATGGCGTCGTCATTTTCAAATTGTGGCCACTCAATGTGCCGTCCCTTGATCACGCTCAGCTGCACGCGCGCGTTCAGCGACACCTCAATTGCTGATCCTGCGGCCTCGCCATCGCCCATGGCCGCGTGCCCATCGCCTAGATAAAGCAGCCCACCCTTCACATTCACCGGAAAATAGACCGTGTTCCCAACCGATGCCTCGGGAGAATCCATGTTCCCGCCGAACTCCGCCGGAACGATCGAACTGCGCGCCTCCCCGTTCGCCGGCGCAACGCCAATACATCCGAAGAACGGATGCATCGGAATCTTCACCGAGAAATCCGAATCGAGCGCCTTGAACGTCGCCGTGTTATCGGCACGATTGATGGGATAGAACCACAATTTTTCCGGCAGCGGCTTGGCCTCGATCATCGGCGTATAGTGCGACGCGTTGATCGAGCCGAATCCCGGGGAGAACGCGCCGACTCCATATTCGCCCTCCACCTTCAGATCGAGAATCTTCACCGCCAGCGTGTCGCCGGGTTCGGCTCCGTCCACATAGAACGGCCCTGCCAGCGGATTGTCTCCCTTCGCCATATCGGGTGTGTCCCCCGGTTTCCTGATTCCGTTGCCAAAACAGTCCAGCGTATTCGTATCGAGAATGTCGCCCGGCTTCAGATGCGCCACGGGCTCCGCCGTCGCGAATAGATATTTCACATTGTCGTTGGTCGTCGTGTAGTGCACAACATTTTGCGCCGCGGCGAGCCCGACGCTTAGAAGAAACGCAATAGAGATGATGATGGAACGCACGGATGCTCCTCCAGGGAAGTGCGAAATGCGTACGATTGTCGCACGATTGCCAAGCAGTCAGGAATCGAGAGTTCGAACCAATGGTCGCGTTCGTTGACTTGCCGATTTCCCTAACGTAAGATTCCCGCCAATTGCCGCGTCATTCGGCCACTGCTGTTTCAAAGGAGCCGTGATGCAGTTGCGCCTGGAGAGCCGTCCCATCGGCGAAGTCTTCGTCGTTCAATGTCACGGCCGCCTTGTTGCCGGAAACGAAGTCTTCACCTTGCACTCCCAGATCGGCGATGCCATCGATAAATACGGCGACGTCGTCCTGCAACTCGACCATCTCGAGTTTGTCGATAGCAGCGGCCTCGGAGCCATGATGCGCCTCGTGCAGGCGGCGCGCTCCAAAGGCGGAGACGTTAAACTCAGCGGCATCCCTCCCAGAATTCGCAAAATCCTTCAGCTCACACATCTTCTGCCGCAATTCGAAAGCTACGACTCCATGGAAGAGGCAATCACCGCCGCCTATCTCGGATCGAAATATTCCCGCGGCAAAGCCGGAGACGTCCGGCCAAAATTGCTCTGCGTGTACGCGTCTACCGATGTCTGCACATTCCTACGGGAAGTCCTCTGCAGCGTGGGATTCAACGCCCTGACGACAACCGTCATCGACGACGCGCAGATTCTGTTAAAGGCAACGAAGGCGAAACTGGTCGTGCTGTCCAATCGCATTCAATCTTTACGTGGACGCCCGGTGCGGCAAGCGCTTCTGGAAATCGCGCCGGATGTCCAGATTCTAGTGCTCGATGAGAACTTCGCCAGTGGCGATCCCGGCGAAGCTGCCGAAAAACTTCTGCAAGATGTTTCCCGGATTCTGACTCCGCAACCTAATTAGCTGTTGTTTGCGCTTTATCCAGTGCTGCCTTTCGCGCTCCCCAAGACATCCCACGCCCGCGCAGCAGCACAATCGCCAGCATTGGCAAGTAAATAAAGATCACAACCAGTCGCCCGACTTCAGTGAAGGAATGGGGAGGGTGATAATACCGCCACATTCCCGCGCACCAGCTGAAGAACACAGTGATGACAATCTCGCGGCGCGTCTTCGGAATCAGCCACAGAATCAGCGCGTCGAAAAACCACCGCTGCGGCATGCAGGCCGTCAACACCAGCAGAATCGCATCTCGATCTCGATAGCGAAGCAGCGCCAAAAGAATCAGCGGTCCCGGCAAGACCAGCAACGCGATGAAGTGTTCATAATTGTGCAGTTGCCCCAGCCAAAGCACAGGCCATCGCGGAAGCATAGCCAGGCTCGCGATCCCGACTACGATGCAGGCCCAGAATCCGCGCTTGCTGAGCCTCGTAAGAAAAATCGGTAGTCCGACCTGCGGCTTCGCCATCGTGACCGGCAAAATCAGCGGTACAAACGCGCTGGCCAGGATGAGCGGAGCCCATTGCACATATAGCAGCGCAATCCAATATGGATACGCCAGAAAAACCAGCAGCTTGTGATATCCATCGCGACTCAGCCCGAACGCCATCAATCCTGAACTGATCCCAAAGAAAATTCCGGCCGCGATTTCCCGCGGAACCCGCGCGAACGGAAGCCCGAACAGTGCTGCCGTAAAAGGATATTGCTCGTAGGGAGTGTCGTAAGGATTCTGTCGCGCCAGCCATCGCTGCGCCAGATGAATCGTCCAGTTGAAATCACCCGCGCCCTGATGCAAGCGGCGCATCAGGAAAAAACAGAATGCGCCGGCCGCGACTCCAATCAAGGACGAAATCGCGATTCGCCGGCGCATGAAAGTAAGGAGGAAAGGGAAGCCCTACCTTACCAGATGCTCACACGCTTGTCCGGCGGCAAATACAACGCCTGCCCCGCTTTCACATCGAAAGCCTGATACCACGGATCGACGTTACGCACCGTATCCGCGCGATATTGCCCCGGAGCGTGCTCGTCTGTCATGACCTGCGTCCGCAGCGCCGCGTCGCGCACCTTCTCTCCCCAGTTCTGTCCGAACGCGATGAAGAACTGCTGATCTCCGGTAAAGCCATCCTGCATGGGCGCAGTCTTACCATCGAGCGAAGCCTTGAAGCCGTCGTACGCCGCATGGATTCCAGCAAGGTCCGCGATGTTCTCCGCCAGCGTCTGCTTGCCGTTCAGGTGCAGATCAGGGAACGGAGCGTACGTATCGTACTGCGCAGCAAGGGCCGCCGTCGCATCCTCGAAATGCTTCCGGTCTGAGGGAGTCCACCAGTTGCGGAACCTTCCCTCGGAGTCGAACGTGCTGCCCTCCGTATCGAACGTGTGGCTGATCTCGTGCCCGATCACGGTTCCAATGGCTCCGTAGTTCGCCGCGGCCGGAGCCTTCGGATCGTAAAACGGAGGCTGCAGAATTGCCGCCGGGAAATTCAACGCGTTCTGCAGCGGCAGATTCACCGCGTTCACCGTCTGAGGCGTCATCGACCATTCTTTTCTGTCCGGTTTCTTGCCGAGTCGTTCCACCTGCCGCTGATATTCCGACAAGCTTCCGCGCCAAATATTTCCGAACAGATCGTCCGGCTTCACTTCGTAATTGGAATAGTCGTGCCAGGTTTCCGGATAGCCGATGCCCACATACAGCGTCGAAAGTTTCGCCTCAGCCTCTTTCTTTGTCGACGGATCCATCCATGAGAGCGCTTCAATCCTCTTGCGGAACGCGGCAATCAGATTCGTTACCATTTCCTGCGCCTGTGCCTTGGCCTCAGGCGGGAAATATTTTTGCGCGTAAACTTTGCCCACCGCGTCTCCCAAGAGTCCGTCAACGACGAATACTCCGCGCTGCCATCGCGGACGCTGCTGCTGCGCCCCCGACAATTCTTTGCCGAAGAATGCGAATCGTTCGTCCGCCAGCGCCTTGGGCAGCACGCCTCCATAGGCTTCGATCAGGTGAAATCGCAGCCAGTCTTTCCAGGTATCCAGCGGAACCGATGCCACCAGCTTCGATTCTCCCGTGAACGCCTCCGGCTGCCACACGATGAAACTCTTCACTCCGTTCAGACCCGCTCCGCTGAAGTATTCATCCCAATCCAGCCCCGGAGCTTTCTTCGCAAAGTCCGCCCGCTCCCACGGATTGTTTGCTTTATAAATGTCTTCGTTTTCCGCCAGCGGACGGTGCGTCTGCGCGATCAGATGCTCAAGTTCGAGAATCTTCTTCGCGCGCCCCTCCGCGTCCGAAAACCCGGCCAGCGTCAGCATGTGCGCAATCTGCGTTTGATAGTGCGCCCGCAGCGTGGTCATATGGGCGCTGTCGGATACGTAATACTCGCGATCGGGCAACTGCAGCCCGCCCTGCAGCAGATACGCCGTGTAGTGATCCGGATCGGTGAATCCCGGCGCCACCCACATTCCAAACAGATTCGGCGTGTGGAAGTTCGTGTTGTTCAGCGGGTCCACATCGGCCCGCAGCGTCTCGCCGAGGTAATGCGCCAACTCTTTTTTATCGCGGATCGCCTCGATTGCATCGAGATGCGACTTGAGTGGCTCCAGTCCCTTCTTTTCGACCAGAGCCTCGTCCATGTACGAGTTATAAAGGTCCGCCACCTTGCGCGTTTCCGAACCCGCCGGCGGATTCGATTTCGCAATCTCGGTAATCAAGTCTGCCGTGCGCTTGTTGCTGAGGTCCCCCAGCTTTGTGAAAACGTCGACGCCGGCGCGGTCCGGTGGAATCTGCGTGCGGGCGATCCAGTCGCCATTCGCATACTCATAAAAATTGTTGCCCGGCTTCACCGAACGATTCATGTTGTCGACGGCGATGCCATGCTGCTCTTCCGTCGAAGAATTCTGGGCAATCGCAATTACTGCAAACAGGGCAAGGCAAGGTACACCAAACTTCCATAATTTCGGAATTCTTGTCATTGGAGGGCTCCAAAAAGGCAGGTTGAAAGTGTCTTTCTCGTATGGCTTCTCGAAAGGTTTGCTACCAGCTATCAGTGTAACGCTGTCCGTGCAGCGCATACAGATCACGGAGACTTGGCTGGCGAACCTTTACGCAGGGCAGCGCCGCTTATGCCACGCAGTCGCCTGTTCATAAGCATGAGCCAGGCTCAACACTACATCCTCCCGCCACGGGGCACCCGCAATCTGCATCCCGATCGGCAAACCGCTTTCTGTAAATCCACAAGGCACAGAGATCGCCGGCAGTCCCCACACATTGAACGGACGCGTATTTCGCAGCAACCTCAACTCCGCCGGACGCAGCGCATCCGGATCCGCCTTGAGCGCCGCAATCGCCGGCGCCGGAATCGGCGTCGTCGGCGTAATCAGCACATCTAGATCGGCAAACGTGCCGCGTATGTTTCGTCGAATCAGATCCAGCGCGAGCCGCCCTCCTATATATTCCGCCGCCGAAATATCTTTGCCCGCCAGAATTCGACGCAACGTCTCGGGGCGATACTTGTCCGCATGCTTCGCAACATTCTCCGCGTGATACGCATACGACTCCGCCATCTGCAGCGCGCGATCGGTCGGCACGTCGAGCGGGACTTCCCGAACGTCCGCCACCATGCTCTCGATTCCGCGCACTGCATGATCCATTGCCGATGCAACTTCCGCATCCAAATCTTCAAAGAAGAACGCTCGCGGAATGCCCACCCGCATCTTCTTTACATCGTCTCGGGCCGCCGACACATAATCCGCGACGGGAACGTCCGCAGTACTAATGTCCGCCGCGTCGTACCCCGCAATCGCCTGCAGCACCGCCGCCGCATCCGCCACGCTCGCCGCAATCGGACCGATATGATCGAGCGACGGAGACAGCGGAATAATCCCGCGGCTTGAGACGCGCCCATAAGTCGGCTTCAGCCCAACGCATCCGCAGAGCGCTCCCGGTTCGCGAATTGATCCTGCCGTATCCGTCCCAATCGCCGCGATCGCGAGCCCCGCCGCAACTGCCGCCGCCGAACCTCCCGACGATCCGCCAGCAATCCGGTTCGTGTCCCACGGATTGTGAATGTCCCCGAAGTGACTCACGAGCGAACTGCCGCCGTAGGCCCACTCGTGCAGATTATTTTTCCCGAGAATGACCGCGCCCGCCTGCCGCAGTCTCCGCACCACGTCTGCGTCTTCGGTCGGAACGCGATTCTCCAGCAGTGCTGTCGCAGCTGTTGTCCTCACTCCGGCCGTGTCTATCAAATCCTTCAGGGCGATCGGAATTCCATGCAGCGGCCCGCGCCAGTTCCCCTTGCGAATCTCTTCCTCAGCCGTTCGCGCCTCGGCCAGTGCCGACTCCCTCATCACCGTGATGAACGCGTTCAGTTCCGCATTCCGCTTGTCAATCCTCTCGAGACACGCCCGCGTCACCTCAACTGGGGAACTCTCTCCGTGTCGGAACTTCGCCGACAACTCCGCGATTGTCAAAAATTCCATCATGCTCCAGCCGAAGTATTGTAAAGCTGCACCTCTGTGTTGTGCCGCCCAGTGACCTTCGGTGCAAATTCTGGATACCTTCCCATATCCATCCGCATCCAAAGTCCTATAATGAGTGCAGTGGGTTTCATGGGGGCTCCCGGAACACCATGGCAGAACTAACGATCGCGCCAGTCGCGACCCACGGATTTTTTGTCGATGGGAAATGGCATGAAGACGGCGATCTCGTCGAGATTCGCTCTCCGTACGACAACAATCTCATCGCCCGCGTAGTGCAAGGCCGCAAGGAACACGCCGAAGCGGCGATCGCTGCCTCCGTCAAAGCGTTCGGCACCACCCGCCGCCTTCCTGCCTTCGAGCGCCAGCGCGTCCTGCGCCAGATCTCCGCCTTCATGGTGGAGCGCAAAGAGGAATTCGCGCGCACTCTCGCCCAGGAAGCCGGCAAGCCGATCAAGTCCGCCCGCATCGAGGTCGAGCGCGCCATTTTCACCTTTAATGTTGCCGCCGAAGAGAGCACCCGCATCTACGGCGAATTTCTCCCGCTCGACTGGCAGGAGTTCACCGCCGGGCGCTGGGGCATCGTACGCCGCTTTCCGCTCGGACCGGTCGCCGGAATCACTCCTTTTAATTTCCCGATCAACCTCGTTGCGCACAAAGTAGCGCCCGCGATCGCCGCCGGCTGCCCCATGGTTCTCAAGCCCGCGCCGCAAACGCCGCTCTGCTCGCTGCTTCTCGCCGAGTGCGTCCAGCAGGCGGGATGGCCCGATGGCGGCCTGAACGTCCTCCCGCTCTCCAATGAAGACGCAGGCCTCCTCGTCACCGATGACCGCATCAAGCTCATCAGCTTCACCGGCAGCGTTCCCGTCGGCTGGGATATCAAGCGCCGCGCCGGGAAAAAGAAAGTTGTCCTCGAACTCGGAGGCAACGCCGCCGTCATCGTTCACCGTGACGCCGATCTCGCCTATGCCGCCGACCGCTGCGTCACTGGAGGCTTCGGCTATGCCGGCCAGACCTGCATCTCCGTGCAGCGCATTCTCGTCGAGCACTCGGTTTACGGCAAATTCACCGACCTGCTGGTGGAAGGCGTCAGGAAATTGAAGACCGGCGATCCCCTCGATGAATCCACCGACGTCGGCCCGCTCATCCGCGGCAGCGACGCGGCCCGCACCATCGCCTGGATCGAAGAGGCCGTTCACGACGGCGCCCGCCTTCTCTGCGGAGGCCGCCGCAACAAACTCATCGTCGAGCCCACAGTTCTCACCGGCACGCGGCCCGACATGAAAGTAAATTGCCAGGAGATCTTCGGACCCGTCGTCAGCGTCGAACCGTACAACACCTTCGACCAGGCTCTGCGCCAGGTGAACAACTCCGCCTACGGTATGCAGGCCGGAGTTTTCACTCGCGATGCCAATCTGCTATTCCAGGCCTACGAAGAACTCGAAGTCGGAGGCGTGATCGCCGGAGACGTTCCTTCCTTCCGCATCGATCACATGCCCTACGGCGGAGTCAAAGATTCCGGTCTCGGCCGCGAAGGACTCCGCTACGCTATCGAAGAAATGACCGAACCAAAATTGCTCGTCATGAATCTCCGGTAACCGCACGACCCTTCACGGCATCTCAGAATTAGTGGCACTGCAAGCGCGCTGCTCCGTCAGTTCGATCCCGCAATTTTTGTTATTCCGAGCGGCTGCAGGCGCGAACGTTCTCTCGTTTAAAATCTCAACAGACTTATGCGGAATTTTTCAGCATTCAACTCGCCCCAAAAAATTTTCTTTATCAAAATTGAAAAATCCGCGACAAACTGCTTCGAAGTATTTATAATTTCCAGTTTCACACAACTCAGAAAACCGTGTGGGTGGTTTTCTTTTCGACAACAATTGACGCATCGAGCTAGCGGGACGGCCCAGCCGGGTCTGTCCACTCAGATCGCAATAGGGAATGTCGCAGATCTTTCATCGCAGTACGAATAGCCTTGCTCGCGCCACGATTTTCGGCGCGGTCTTCGTCGTGGCAGCGTTGGTTTGGGTCGCGTACGCGATTCAGGGCTCTCCGTATATAACCTACGCGGGCGTGCGCAAGCCGCAACCGGTTCCGTTCAGTCATCAGCATCACGTGACCGGACTCGGCATCGACTGCCGCTACTGCCACACTTCGGTCGAGAACTCGAGCTTCGCCGGAATTCCTCCGACGAAGACCTGCATGAATTGCCACTCGCAGATCTGGACCAACGCCAAGCTGCTCGAGCCTGTCCGTGCCAGCTATCGCTCCGGCGAATCTCTGCAGTGGACGCGCGTCAACACGCTTCCCGACTTCGTTTATTTCAATCACAGCATCCACGTCACCAAGGGCGTCGGCTGTAATACCTGCCACGGCCCCGTCGACCAGATGCCGCTGATGTACCAGGCCGAGTCCCTTCAGATGTCGTGGTGTCTCGGCTGCCACCGCGCGCCGCAGGAGAATCTCCGCCCGCGCGATCAGGTTTTCAATATGCGCTATCAGCAGCCGAGCGGATCGAATCCGGTTGTGCTCGATGGCCAGAGCTATACCGATCAGACCGCGCTGGGCGCGGCTCTGGTCAAGAAATACAACGTGCGCAGCGTGAAAGACATTACCAGCTGCAGCACCTGCCACCGCTAAGAGCGGCTGGCAACTGCATTTAAAAGAATGACGAACGATAAAATATCGAACGGCGCGCATCGCGAGGACGTCTGTCCCTCCAAGAAGCTGGACCTGAACGTCGTCCGCGAAAAAATCGACTTCGCCGCCGCGCACGACGCCGCTCAAAAAACCGGCCCCGAATACTGGCGCTCTCTCGAAGAACTCGCCGGCAGCGCCGAATTCAAAGAGGCCCTGCACCGCGAATTTCCCAAGGGCGCCTCCGAATGGCTCGACACCGTTTCGCGCCGCGGATTCCTCAAGGTCCTCGGCGCCTCGCTCGGCCTCGCCGGCATGACCGGATGCGTGAAGCTTCCGCTCGAGCCGATCGTCCCTTACGTTCGCCAGCCCGAAGGCGTCATTCCCGGCCGCCCGATGTACTACGCCAGCGCGGTCACGCTCGGCGGATACGCTAATCCGGTTCTGGTCGAAAGCCATCTCGGGCGTCCGACCAAAATCGAAGGCAACGATCAGCATCCGCTTTCCCTCGGCGGCACCGACATCTTCACGCAGGCCGAACTGCTCACGATGTACGATCCTGACCGCTCGCAGAGCGTCATGTCGATGGGCGATCAGCGTTCGTGGGCTTCGTTCCTGAGCACGATTCGCGGGCCGCTCGCCGCCCAGAAAGCTTTGCAGGGCGCGGGCATTCGCATTCTTACGCGGACGATCACCTCGCCCACGCTCGCCGACCAGATTCGCAATTTGCAGAAGATCTATCCGCAAGCGAAGTGGCACGTCTACGAGCCGCTCAATCGCGACAACGTTCTGGAAGGCGCGAAGATGGCCTTCGGACAGCCGGTCGAGACGCGCTACGACTTCACCAAGGCCGACGTCGTTGTCTCGCTCGACGCCGACTTCCTCTACGCCGGATATCCCGGCAACGTGAAATACATTCGCGACTTCGCCAGCCGCCGCAATCCCGACGGCAACATGAACCGCCTGTACATGATCGAGAGCATGCCGACATCGACCGGCGCCAAGGCGGATCATCGGATTCCGATGCGGGCGAGCGAGATGGAGCGTTTTGCTGAGTCGATGATCGGCGGCGTAGCGAGCGTGGTGTTTACCGGGGACGGGGGCCCAGAGCGGACGAGGCTCCACCGGGCGCTAACGCAGGATCTTCAGCATGAGGGAACCTCACTCATCATTGTTGGCGATCATTTGCCCCCGGACTTTCACGCTTGGGCGCA
This sequence comes from Candidatus Sulfotelmatobacter sp., assembly GCA_035945695.1. Classification (GTDB taxonomy): domain Bacteria; phylum Acidobacteriota; class Terriglobia; order Terriglobales; family Acidobacteriaceae; genus Sulfotelmatobacter. The sequence goes on from DASYZZ010000030.1 coordinate 190,266, forward strand.
CCACTTAAATCAGACCCTCGGCAACGTCGGCAAAACCGTCTTCTACACCGACCCGGTCGACGCGAATCCAGTCAACCAATTCGACTCACTGAAAGAACTCATCGCCGACATCAACGGCGGAAAAGTCGATCTACTGATCATCCTCGACGGCAATCCAGCCTACGACGCGCCCGCCGATCTGAATTTTGCCGAAGTGCTCAAGGGCGGCAAAGCGCCACTTCGCGTCCACTACGGCCTCTACAACAACGAGACCGCCGAGCTCTGCAACTGGCACGTTCCCGCGACGCACGAGCTCGAGGCCTGGGGTGATGCTCGCGCCTTCGACGGCACGGTCAGCATCATTCAGCCGCTGATTGCTCCTCTTTATAACGCGAAGAGCCCAATCGAATTTGTTGCGATGCTCTCCGGCCAGGCTGACGCTAGCGGATACGACATCGTTCGCGCCTACTGGCAAAAGCAGCACACCGGCTCCGACTTCGAACCCTTCTGGCGCAAGTCGCTTCACGACGGCTGGATCGAAGGCACGGCGCTTCCACCGAAAGAATTCAAGTTCAAAGCGTCTGACGTAATGCCAGTCATGGCGGGCGCTGGAAACGCACCAACCGGTACCAACGCCGACACCAACGCCATCGAGCTCAACATCCGCCGCGATCCCACTATCTACGACGGACGCTTCTCCAACAACGGCTGGCTCCAGGAATTGCCCAAACCGATGTCGAAGCTCACTTGGGACAACGCGATCCTCATGGGCCCGAAGATGGCCGAGCGCCTGCAGATCGCGACGAAAGACGTCGTCGAACTTGAACTGAACGGAACGAAAGCTACAGGCGCCGTCTGGATTCAGGCTGGCCATCCCGACAACTCCGTCACCATCACTCTCGGCTACGGACGCACCCGCGCCGGACGCGTCGGAACCGGGCAAGGCTTCAACGCCTACCCATTCCGCACGAGCGCGGCGCCGTACTTCGTCAGTGGCGTTCATCTCCGCAAGACCGGAGATATCTACGAACTCGCCTCCACGCAAGGCATGCAGTCGATGGATACGCCCGACGGCGGACATCGCCCGCTGGTTCGCGAGACGACGCTCGAGGAATACAAAAAGAATCCCAACTTCGCGCACGAGGAAGAACCGGATGTTCCGAACGAGCTCACGCTCTACAAGCCGTACCCCTATAAAGAAGAGGCGTACGCGTGGGGTATGACAATCGATCTCAACAAGTGCGTCGGCTGCAACAACTGCATGCTGGCCTGCCAGTCGGAAAACAACATCGCCGTCGTCGGCCACGAGCAGACGCTGCTCGGCCGCCACATGCACTGGATCCGCATCGACGCCTACTATCAGGGCGACCGCGAAAATCCCAAGGCCTACTTCCAGCCCGTCCCCTGCATGCAATGCGAGGACGCGCCTTGCGAAGTCGTTTGCCCCGTCGGCGCCACCAACCACTCCAGCGAAGGCCTGAACGACATGGTCTACAACCGCTGCGTGGGCACGCGCTACTGCTCCAACAACTGCCCGTACAAAGTTCGCCGCTTCAACTTCCTGCTGTTCCAGGACTGGGACACGCCGCAGTACAAGATGATGCGCAATCCTGACGTCAGCGTGCGCAGCCGCGGCGTCATGGAAAAGTGCTCGTATTGCATTCAGCGCATCAACGAGCGCCGCATCGATACCGAGACCGCATCTGTCCGCGAAGGTAAACAGATTCGCATCGGTGACGAATTGAAGACCGCCTGTCAGCAGTCCTGCCCGGCGGAAGCCATCGTCTTCGGCAACATCAACGATCCGAACAGCAGAGTTTCAAAGATTAAGAATCATTCGCTCAATTACAGCTTGCTGGGAGAACTGAACACCCGCCCCCGTACCACGTATCTGGCGGAAGTTCGCAACCCCAACCCGGAGTTGGAATCGTAGCGAAAGGTTCGTATCAGGCACAGTTGGAATCGTAGCGAAAGATTCGTATCGGGGCATGGCTTCAGCCGTGCCGCACGATGAGCGCAATTGATTAGCGGCTTTAGCCGCTGGGGCTTCAGCCCGAACTGCATCAGGACATAATGGACGAGCACTTAAAAACGAAGGCGCCCGGTTACAACACGATCGTGCTTGACGAAAAGGCTCCGGTCATTGAGCCCGGCCACACCTTCGGCACAGTGACCGAAAAGATCAGCGCCATTGTGCTGACGCGCCCCGCCACCAACGGCTGGTTCATCGGCTTCGGCATCTGCTTCATGTTGACCATGATGCTCCTGTTCGCCCTCGGTTATCTGTTTCTGAAGGGCGTTGGAATCTGGGGCATCACCATCCCCATCGGATGGGGCTTCGCCATCGTCAACTTCGTCTGGTGGATTGGCATCGGCCACGCCGGAACCCTGATCTCTGCCATCCTCCTTCTATTGCGTCAGCAGTGGCGCAATTCGATCAACCGATTCGCCGAGGCCATGACGCTCTTCGCCGTCGCGGCCGCCGGAGTTTTCCCGGCTGTTCACGTCGGCCGTCCCTGGCTCGCTTATTGGCTGTTCCCTTACCCCAACACGATGCGGGTATGGCCGCAATTCCGAAGCCCGCTGATGTGGGACGTCTTCGCCGTCTCGACCTATGCCACCATTTCCGCTCTCTTCTGGTTCACCGGGCTGATCCCAGACTTCGCCACTCTCCGCGACCGCACCGAGAAGCCCTACCTAAAGGTCATCTACGGCATGCTCTCGTTCGGATGGCGCGGTTCTGCCCGTCACTGGCATCGCTACGAAACCATGTATCTCCTGCTCGCCGGGCTCGCGACGCCGCTGGTGCTTTCCGTGCACACGGTCGTCAGCTTCGACTTCGCCGTCGGCATCGTCCCCGGATGGCACACCACCATCTTCCCGCCGTACTTCGTCGCGGGCGCCATCTACTCCGGCTTCGCAATGGTGTTGATGCTGGCCATCCCCATTCGCAAGATCTACGGTTTGGAAGATTTCATTACCGAACGTCACCTGCAAAACTCAGCTAAGGTCATGCTCGCCACCGGACTCATCGTCGCATACGGCTACGGGATCGAAGCTTTCATGGGATGGTACGGCGGCGACCGCTACGATGCCTTCACGCTCTGGAACCGACTGCACGGTCCCTATGCTCCCTGGTACCTCTCGCTGCTGGCTTGCAATATCTTCATCCCGCAGGTGCTCTGGATCCGCAAGCTGCGCACCAGCCCCATTGCTCTGTTCTTGATCTCCGCCGTGATTCTCGTAGGCATGTGGCTCGAGCGTTTCATCATCGTGGTTGTCAGCTTGCATCGTGATTTCCTCACTTCGTCGTGGGGCATGTACTACCCGACCCGCTGGGACTGGATGACCTACATCGGTACCATCGGCATGTTCCTCGCTGCGATGTTCCTGTTCCTGCGCTTCCTGCCGGCAATCTCGATCTTCGAGATGCGCACCCTGCTGCCCCAGGCGGAGGTGAAGGAGTAAGCCATGAAGCGCGATCCCATCTACGGCATAATGGCGGAATTTGATTCGGCCCAGGCGCTGGTCGACGCGGCCAAAAAGACGCACGAGGCTGGCTACAAAAAAATCGACGCCTACAGCCCGTTCCCGATCGAAGGCCTCGCGGAAGAAATCGGATTCCATCACGATGAAGTTCCGCTGGTCGTCCTGATCGGCGGCATCATCGGCGGTCTTACCGGATTCTTCATGCAGTACTGGATGTCGGCCATTGACTATCCGCTCAACATCGGCGGCAAGCCCTACAACTCATGGCCGGCTTTCATCGTGATCACGTTTGAAATGACGATTCTTTTCGCAGGCATCTCCGCCGTTCTGGGCATGCTCGCCCTCAATGGCTTGCCGATGCCCTATCACCCGGTCTTCAATGTTCCGCGTTTTTCTGCGGCATCGAAAGACCGCTTTTTCCTGATCGTGTTTTCATCCGATAAAAAATACAAACCCAGTGAAGTGCGCCGCCTCTTCGAGACCATGAATCCGCGCGCCATAGACGAGGTGCCCAGCTAATGCCGCATCTCTCTAACAATATTTCGCAGCGTCATCCTGAGCCGAGCCGCCTTTCAGGCGAAGCGAAGGATCTGGCCTCCCTTCGTGGAACTTCGTGTCCTTGGTGGTTAAAAGGTTTTGGCCTTGCAGCCGTAGCGGCACTCATAGCTCTGTCCTCCGCCTGCCGGCTGGACATGCACGTGCAGCCGCGCGAGAATCCGCTCTCCCGCAGCGACTTCTACGCCGACCAGCGTTCCGAGCGACCTCTGGTCGAAGGCACAGTCGCCCGCGGCCAGCTCCACGAAGACACCTATTTCTATACCGGCAAGAACGGCAACACTCCCGGCGACGTCATGCCGTTCCCGGTCACCAAGGAAGTCCTCGCGCGCGGTGAAGAGCGTTTCAACATCTTCTGCGCCCCGTGCCACTCGCGCCTCGGCGACGGCAACGGATTCGTTCCTTCCCGCGGATTTGCCCGCAAGCCGCCGTCATTCCACATTGCGCGTCTCGAAAAAGCTCCCGTCGGATATTTCTTCGACGTGATCACCAACGGTTTCGGCATCATGCCCGATTACGCTTCGCAGATTCCCACGAAAGATCGCTGGGATATCGTCGCCTACGTCCGCGCGCTGCAGCTCAGCCAGAACGCAACCATGGCCGACGTTCCGCCGGGACAGAAGGTTCCCTCGGAGCCTCCGAAATTCCGCGAGCCCGGATCCGGCGCTACCTTGCCCGTCCTCGCTCCCGAACAGAAATCTGAAGACATGAAGGAACAATCCAAATGAGCGCGGCGCCGCAACCACTCGATCTCTCGGCTCCGCCGGTCGTCAAGACGATCGCCCAGCGTTCTCTGATCGTGGGCGTCGTCTTCGGCATTGGAGCTGTCGCCCTTGCCATCACTCGTCCCGACGAGTTCTATCGCGGATACCTCCTCGGCTTCATGTGCTGGCTCGGCGTGGCACTCGGCTCCATGGCGATCGTCATGATCCGTCACCTCACCGGTGGCGGATGGGGCGTCGTCATCCGCCGCGTTCTCGGCGCAGCCATGCGCACGCTTCCGCTGCTCGCGATCCTCTTCATCCCGATGATCATCGCGGTCCTCCAGCACCGCACCTATCCCTGGCTCATGCCGCTCGATGCCATCAAAGAGCCGCATATCCGCGAGCACCTGAAAGAGCACAGCTTCATCAAGGCCGCATACCTGAACCCATCAGGATTCATCATCCGCGCCGTCATCTACTTCGTCATCTGGAACGTTCTGTCATTCCTGCTCTCTCTGTGGTCGAAGCAGACCGATAGACCGGGCGCTCCCGACAACACGCAAAAATTCAAAGCCGTCGCCGGACCCGGCCTCATTCTCTACGGCTTCACGATTTCCTTCGCAGCGATCGACTGGATTATGTCTCTCGACCCCAGTTGGATCTCGACTATCTTCGGTCTGATCATTCTGATCGGCGAACTCCTCTCGGCCATCTGCTTCGCTGTCGTAGTCGAGCGCATTCTCTCGAATTACCGGCCAATGTCCGAGATGCTGAAGCCCGATTTCGTCCACGATCACGGCAAGTGGATGCTTGCCTTCGTCATGGTCTGGGCCTACTTCAGCTTTTCGCAGTGGCTGATTATCTGGGCCGGCAATCTTCCCAGCGAAATCACGTTCTACATCACGCGCCTTGCCGGCGGATGGGGCTGGGTCGGGCTCTTCCTCGTCATCTTCCACTTCTGTGTTCCGTTTGCGCTGCTGCTCTCGCGTCCGTTCAAGCGAAACATCCGCAAGCTCGTCTGGCTCGCGATCTGGCTGATGATCATGCGCGTTGTAGATCTGTTCTGGATCATCGAGCCGAACTTCTCGAAAACTTTCACAGTCACGATTTCTGACATCGTCGTGCCCATCGCCATCGGCGGATTCTGGTTGGCTTATTTCTTCCGCAATCTTGCCGCGCTGCCGCTGCTGCCGGCGTACGATCCGTCCGCAGTCGAGGTGCTCGACGTCGACCCGCTGCATCATCGCGGGCTTCCTGAGAATGCATGAGTAACGAACCCAATCACGCGAATATTCCCGGACACGGCGACTACGAACGCCGCGACATCGGTGCTGCCGGCGTCCTTTATTTTCTCGGCGGCCTGCTCATCGCCGGCCTCGCCGTGTACTTTATCGTGAACGGCATTTACTGGTACTTGAACAAGCGTTTCGAAGCCCAACAGGCGCCCGTCAGCCCGCTCATCACTAACGCGCCTGCCGATACGCGCCACATTCCGCCGCAATACGGCAACAACTACGAAAAATATCTGAAGGATAGTTTTCCTGCTCCGCAGCTCGAAATTGACGAACGCACTCAACTCAATTCCATGCGCCTGCACGAGGAAGATGTTCTCAGCACCTACGGTTGGGTCGATCAGAAAGCCGGCACCGTCCGCATTCCAATCGATCGCGCCATGGACCTGATTGCGCAGCGCGGCCTCCCCGTTCGCCAACAAGCGACCGCAGAAACGCAGACCGCAAAATCCGGTCCCGCACCAGAAAAGGGAACCAAGAAGTGAATCAGAACCACAATTCGATAGATCTGTTGAAGTATCTCCAGCGAGCCGGGTGCCCCGCTTCTGGCCGGTGTTGCCAGAAGTGGGGATTTTCAAGTCTCGTCGTTCTCGCGCTACTGGCGCTAGCCGCCGTCCCCTCGTTCTCCCAAGGCATGACGCAGGGCATCATGTCTCCGCCGGCGGCTGCGCGTCCGCCCTACTTGCAGAACGTCGGCATCGAGCAGCACCTCAATGCCCAGGTTCCTCCCAACCTCGTCTTCACCGACGACACCGGCAAATCGGTGATGCTCGGAGATTACTTCGGCTCCAAGCCTCTCATCCTCAACCTCGTCTACTTCAATTGCACCATGCTGTGCGGCGAAGAACTCGCCGGACTCAACGGCGCCATGAAGATGATCAAATTCGACGTCGGCAACCAGTATGACGTCGTTACCGTCAGCTTCGATCCGCGCGAGACAACGCGCGACGCTGCCGCCAAGAAAGCCGACTTCATCCAGCGCTATGGACGTCCCGGCGCTGCCAGCGGTTGGCATTTTCTGACCGGCTCGCCCGATTCGATCAACGCGCTCACCAAGGCCGTCGGATTTCAATATCAATACGACGCCGCCCGCAATCAGTATGCGCACGCCACCGCCATCATGGTCCTGACGCCCTCGGGCCGCATCTCGCGCTACTTCTACGGCGTGGATTTTCCGCCGAAAGACCTGCGCATGGGATTGGTCGAGGCCTCGAATGAAAAAATCGGCAACGCCGTCGATCAGGTCCTCTTGTACTGCTATCACTACGATCCTGCGACCGGAAAATACGGCGCTGTCGTCAGCAACATGCTGAAGCTGGGCGGCGGGCTCACAATTCTATTTCTTGGTCTTCTGCTGTTCATCATGATCCGCCTCGACCGGTCTGCCTCGCGCAAGGGCTGGCATCATGCAAAACCGGGACCGGCAGGATTGAGCTAAACGGAATATGTTCGATAACTTTCCATTGTGGCCGCATCGAGCCTCGTCCATGGCGGGCAACGTCGATGCCCTCTTCATCTTCCTGGTCATCGTCTCCGGGTTGATGACGTTGCTGATTTTCACCTCCGTGATTTACTTCGCTGCGCGCTACCGCCACCGCCGCGGCGTTCTGGCCGAACAGATTGAAGGTTCCACTCCGCTCGAAATCACCTGGTCGATTATTCCTCTCGTCGTCTTCATGGTGATCTTCGCCTGGGGCGCTGTCGTCTACTTCAACAGCCGCACCCCACCGCGCGATGCCACCGAAGTCTATGTCGTCGCCAAGCAATGGATGTGGAAGATGGAGCACGCCGAAGGCCAGCGCGAAATCAACGAACTCCACGTCCCCGTCAACCGCGACGTCAAGCTCATCATGACTTCGCAGGACGTGATCCACAGCTTCTTCGTGCCCGCATTCCGTATGAAGCAGGACGTGCTGCCCGGCCGCTACACCGTCGCCTGGTTCCGCGCGACGCAACCTGGCACCTATCACCTGTTCTGCTCGCAATACTGCGGTACACAGCATTCGGGAATGATCGGTTCCATCATCGTGATGGAGCCCGCCCAATACGAAGCATGGATGAGCGGCGGGTCCACCGGACCTCTCTCAGCCACTGGAGAGAAGCTTTTCGCCGAACTCGGTTGCTCCACTTGCCACCGCACCGACACGCAGGGCCGCGGGCCCAACCTGCAAGGTGTCTTCGGCAAGCCCGTCCTGCTGCAGGACGGACGCAGCGTGACGGCCGACGAAAACTATATTCGTGAATCGATCCTCGACCCCGGCGCTAAAGTCGTCAACGGATTCAAACCCGTCATGCCGACTTTCCAGGGACTCGTCAGTGAAGAACAACTCAACGCGCTCGTTGCGTATGTGAAATCGTTATCCCCTGCCGCGCAGTCTGCGACGAAAACCGCAAGTGCTGCGCCTCAGGGCAGCGGAACTCAGGTGCAATAAGTATGGCTACAACGACCATCGCCCCCGCCGAACGGGAGAATTACCTCAATAAGGAGTACGGGCTCGGTTCGTGGCTCTTGACCACGGACCACAAGCGCATCGCGCTTCTCTACCTGATCTCCATCACGTTCTTCTTTTTCATTGGCGGATTCTTCGCCCTGCTCATCCGCCTCGAGCTGCTGACTCCCGCCGGAGACCTCGTTCAGGCCGATACCTACAACAAGCTGTTCACGCAGCACGGCCAGGTGATGGTGTTCTTCTTCCTCATCCCCTCGATCCCCGCTGTGCTCGGTAACTTCCTCGTGCCGATGATGATCGGCGCTAAAGATCTAGCCTTTCCGCGCATCAACCTCCTGAGCTGGTATCTCTACATCGCCGGCGGCGCCCTGATGATGCACGCCATGCTCACCGGCGGCGTCGACACCGGCTGGACCTTCTACACGCCCTTCAGCACCGCCTTCAGCAACACCAAAGTCATCGAGGCCGGACTCGCGATCTTCATCGCTGGATTTTCCTCCATCCTCACCGGATTAAATTTCGTCGTAACGATCCACCGCATGCGCGCTCCCGGCATGACGTGGTCGCGGCTGCCGCTGTTCATCTGGGCGCACTATGCCACCAGCATCATCCAGATTCTCGGCACGCCGGTCATCGCCATCACTCTTGTTCTCGTCGTCGCCGAGCGCGCGCTGCACCTCGGCATCTTCGATCCCAAGCTCGGCGGAGATCCTCTGCTCTTCCAGCACTTGTTCTGGTTCTACTCGCATCCCGCCGTCTACATCATGATTCTGCCGTCGATGGGCGTCGTCAGCGAGATCATTGCGTGCTTCTCCCGCAAGCGCATCTTCGGCTACAGCTTCGTCGCTCTCTCATCCCTCGCCATCGCCGTTTTCGGATTCCTCGTCTGGGCGCACCACATGTTCGTCGCCGGAATCTCCGTCTACGCCGCGATCGTCTTCTCGCTCCTCAGTTATTCCGTCGCTGTCCCGTCCGCCGTCAAAGTCTTCAACTGGACCGCCACCCTGTATAAAGGTTCGATCCATTACGAAGCCCCGATGCTTTACGCCTTCGGCTTTCTCGGCCTGTTCACCATCGGCGGCCTCACTGGTCTCTTCCTGGCCGCGCTCGGCGTCGACATGCACGTTCACGACACCTACTTCGTGATCGCCCACTTCCACTACATCATGGTCGGGGGCGCGCTCATGGGATACCTCGGCGGCATGCATTTCTGGTGGCCGAAAATTTCCGGCAAGCTCTATCCTGAAGGCTGGGCCCGCCTCGCCGCCCTCATCGTATTTATTGGATTCAACCTGACCTTCTTCCCGCAGTTCATCCTCGGCTATCTCGGCATGCCGCGCCGCTATTATCAATATCCCGGCGAATTCCAGGTGCTCAACGTTCTCTCGACCGCAGGCGCAACCGTGCTGGGCGTCGGATATCTCCTGCCGATGATCTACTTCCTGTGGTCGATGCGCTACGGCAAGCCCGCACCTGACAACCCGTGGAACGCCGCCGGCCTCGAATGGCAGACGCAGTCTCCGCCGACCACTTTCAATTTCGAAAAAGAGCCGGTCGTGACTTGGGAAGCCTACAACTACGACGAAATCGATGCGGGTCACAAAGAGGAGGTCCCCGTTGTCGGATAGCAACGTGGCCGTTCAAACTTCAGTTCACGAGGACGTTCACCGTCCCGAACTGCTGCATCACTTCGCCGATCCGCAGCAACAGCGCAACTCCGCCAGCCTCGGCATGTGGATCTTCCTCGCCACCGAAGTCATGTTCTTCGGCGGATTGTTCTGCGCCTACCTGATCTACCGCAACTGGTATTACGCGGACTTTGCCGCGGCCAGCAAATCCATCAACGCCGCTCTTGGTGGAACCAACACCGCCGTCCTGATCTGCAGCAGCTTGACCGTCGTCCTTGCCATCTGGGCCGCGGAAACATCCCGCCGCGCCCTCATGCTCGCCATGCTCGTTCTGACCATGTTCTTCGGTCTCGGGTTTCTGGGTATCAAGGGCGTCGAGTACCACGACAAATTCGTCGAGCACCACGTCCCCGGCCCCACGTTCAGTTTCGAACACGAGCAGATTCCTGGACATCCCGGCCAGTACGCCAATCCGCAACATGCTGAGATTTTCTTCGCTCTTTATTTCATCATGACCGGATTGCACGCCCTCCACATGATCGTCGGACTCGGCCTATTCATCTGGCTCTTCGTCATGGCGTGGAAGGGACGGTTCACTCCCGAATATCACACGCCGCTGGAAATCGGCGGACTGTACTGGCACTTTGTCGATATCATCTGGATTTACCTGTTCCCGTTGCTCTATCTGATTGACCGGCATCCGTGAGGCTCATGATATGTCTGTGCACGCAACATCGTCGCCGTTAAAAACTTATTTCGCCGTGTGGGTCACCTTGTTGATCGGCACGTTTCTCACCTACGAGGTGGCGAAGATCGATCTCGGCGTCTTCAACGCCGCCGTCGCCCTCACGATCGCCTGCATCAAGGCGCTCCTGGTCGCTCTCTTCTTCATGCACCTGCGCCATGCCAGCGAAAAACTCCTCAAAGTCGTAGTGATCTCGACGCTGTTCTTTTTGTTTATCCTTCTCTCGCTCTCCATGGCCGACTATGCCACCCGCGGTGCCGGCGCCAGCACCGTGTCGTTCCTAATCGCACACATCAAAGCGATTCTGCCCGCGTAGCGTCCCGCGATTTTCGTATTACCGAGACAGCAGCGCCGGCTGCCCACGCCGGCATCTTGCCCGTCCGCTCGTTCCAAATGGGGGCGCCGACGGCATGCGGTTCGTATCAAGGCAGGGCTTCAGCCGTGCCGTAACTGGCACAAAATGAATGTCGCCTTTAGACGCTGCGGGTCACCAGAATCCGTGGAAGAGCGGCACTTCAGGGCCGCGTCAACGCCCCGGGCTTTAGCCCCCGCCTCGCCCAAATGCGTTATACTCGCCCCTTCAAGTCCTGACTCACCCTGAGGTGTCTTATGGCATTCTGCAATTCTTGCGGCGCGACTCTCAACGAAGGCACAAAATTCTGCAACAAATGTGGTGCCGCCGTCAGTGGAGCCCCCGCTCCGGTCATGTCCGCTCCTGCCGCCGGTCCCACCCCGAGCACAGCTCCCAGCCAGAGCAGCAGCAGCGCCCTCAAAATCATTCTGATCGTCGTTGCCGTTATCGTCGTCCTCGGAATCCTCGGCGTGGCCAGCATCGGGTTCATCGGTTATCGCATCGCCAAGCACTCCCGCGTGCAGCAGAACGGAGACAACGTCAAAGTCGAAACGCCCTTCGGCAACGTCGAAACCACTCAGGATCCCGCCGAGGCCGCCAAGAATCTCGGCATCGATCTTTATCCCGGCGCTCAAACCAAGCGCGGAGGCACCTCCTCCGTGAGCTTTGGCTCCTATCACACCGTAACCGCCCTCTTCACCAGCACCGATAACGCCAACAAAGTCTGCGACTTTTATAAGTCGAAATTCCCCGGCGCAATGGTGACCTCGTCCGACCAGAACCGCTGCACCATCGTCTCCAACGACTCCAAGAATATGGTCACCATCAATGTCGAACCGGACGGCGACGGCTCCAAGTTCCAGATCACCAACGTGAGCAAAGGCAGTAAGTAAAGAATTGGGGAAGGGCACGGCCTCAGCCGTGCCGCTGAGAGTCAAAAAATGCGGGGCTTCAGCCCCTGAGGGGCACTCGACGAGATCACTCCCAACCCTCAAATTCCGCTCCGCACTCGTGAATCCGCACTCCCGCGTGTAACAATCGTATTCGGCCCATGTCCCAGAACCTTACAGACCAGAAATCCATGACCGATCCCCTCGGCCTCGCCGAATCTCTGCGCGCACAGCTCCGCGGAGATGTCCGCTTCGACAACGGCGCTCGCGCCATGTATGCGACTGACGGCTCCAACTACCGTCAGGTCCCAATTGGTGTCGTTCTCCCGCGTGACGCCGACGACGTTCTCGCCGCCATCTCCGTCTGCCGCGAATTCGGAGCGCCGCTCCTCTGCCGCGGCGGAGGCACTTCGCTCGCCGGACAATGCTGCAACGTCGCGGTCGTCCTCGACTTCACGAAGTACATGGGAAACATCCTCGAGATCGATCCCGCGCGCCGCATCGCCCGCGTCCAGCCCGGAGTCGTCCTCGACCACCTCCGCAACGCCGCCGAAAAATATCACCTGACCTTCGCTCCCGATCCGGCCAGCCACGACCGCTGCACCATCGGCGGCATGATCGGCAACAACTCCTGCGGCGTCCACTCCATCATGGGCGGCAAAACCGATGACAACATCGAAGCCCTCGAAGTAGCCACCTATGACGGCACCAGACTGCGACTCGCACAGGGATTAGTGGAAGCACGTGGGGACAGCCGCAGCCGTGCGACTGAACTCGAATCCGCCCTGAAGCAAATCGCCACGCAATATGCCGACCACATCCGCCAGAAATTCCCCAATATCCCCCGCCGCGTCTCCGGATACAACCTCAACTACCTTCTCCCCGAAAATGGATTCCACCTCGCCCGTGCCCTGGTCGGCTCCGAAGGAACCTGCGCCACCACACTCGAAGCCACCTGCCGCCTGATCGAAAGTCCTCCATCGCGCGTCTTGGTCGTCGTCGCCTACCCCGACATTTACGAATGCGCCGATCACATCCCCGAAATTCTCGAATCCAAGCCGATTGGCCTTGAAGGCTTCGACGACCTCCTCGTTTATTACGAGCGCACAAAAGGCATCAACACCGAAGGACTCTCCCTCCTCCCCGAAGGCGGCGGGTGGCTCATGGTCGAATTCGGCGCCGACTCCATCCCCGGCGCTGAGATGCAGGCCCAGCGCCTCATCGACTCGCTGCGCCGCAGTCCGAATCCTCCCAACGTCAAGCTCTACTCCGGAGCCCAGGCCAAACGCATCTGGGAAGTTCGCGAATCCAGCCTCGGCGCAACTTCGCACGTTCCCGGCGAGCCGCTCAACTGGGAAGGATGGGAAGATGCTGCCGTCGCTCCCGAAAAGCTCGGTGGATATCTCCGCGATCTCCGCAAGATGATGGCCGCCTTCGGTTACAAGGGGTCGCTCTATGGACACTTCGGCCACGCCTGCGTTCACACGCGCCTCAACTTCGATCTCGAATCCCACGACGGCATCGCCAAATACCGCCGCTTCGCCGAAGAAGCCGCCGACCTCGTCGTCAGCTATGGCGGATCCCTCTCCGGCGAGCACGGCGACGGACAAGCCCGCGCCGAACTTCTGCCGCGCATGTTCGGCCCGGAGTTGATGGATGCCTTCCGCAAATTCAAGACCGCCTGGGATCCCGACTGGAAGATGAATCCCGGCAAATTAATCGAACCCAACAAACTCGACGCCAATCTCCGCCTCGGCGCCGGATACGAGCCCTGGCAGCCGCAGACCCACTTCCAGTTCCCGCAGGATCACGGCAGCCTCTCGCATGCCGCCCTGCGCTGCGTCGGAGTCGGCAAGTGCCGCCGCGAAGAAGGCGGCGTGATGTGCCCCAGCTGGCGCGCCACCCACGAAGAAGAACACTCCACCCGCGGCCGCGCCCATCTTCTCTGGGAGATGACACAAAATCGCCCTGACGCCGTGATCCGCGACGGCTGGCAGAGCGAAGAAGTCAAGCACTCGCTCGATCTCTGCCTCGCCTGCAAAGGATGCAAGAGCGACTGCCCCGTCAGCGTCGACGTCGCCACCTACAAAGCCGAATTCCTCTCGCACTACTACGAAGACCGCCTGCGCCCGCTCAACGCTTACGCCTTCGGCAACATCGATTTCTGGGCGCGCCTGGCCTCGAACGCTCCAGGCCTGATAAATCTAACAACGCAACTCCCAGTCCTCCGCGACATAACAAAGTTCCTCGGAAAAATTCCCCCGCAACGCCGCGTCCCCGCCTTCGCCCCGCAGACGTTCAAAGACTGGTTCTTCCGCACCAGCGGATGGAACAATCAAATGTCGGGGAATCAAGAGAATCAGGGTGCCCCATTTCTCCCTGATTTTGAGAGAAGTGGGGATTTTGCCTCGTATCAGGGCACTGCTTCAGCCGTGCCGTCCGAGCCCCAAAAAGAACAAGGGGCTTCAGCCCCCGCCGTCCTTCTCTGGGCCGACACTTTCAACAACTACTTCCTCCCCTCGACCGCCCGCGCCGCCGTCGAAGTCCTCGAAACCGCCGGATACCGCGTCCTCGTCCCCCGCGCCAACCTCTGCTGCGGACGCCCCCTCTACGACTTCGGCATGCTCGACCGCGCCGAGCGCCTCCTCCTCGAAATTCTCGACACCCTCGAGCCTGAGATCGAAGCCGGAATCCCCGTCGTCGGACTCGAACCTTCCTGCATCGCCGTCTTCCGCGACGAACTCATCAATCTCTTCCCCCACGACGAGCGCGCCCAGGCCCTGAGCCGCCAAACTTTCCTGCTCAGCGAATTCCTCGAACAAAAAATCGGCCCGAACGCGACTCTGCCTCAGCTGAACCGCCGCGCCCTGCTCCACGGACACTGCCACCACAAATCCATCATGAAGATGACCGCCGAGGAATCCCTCCTCCGTCGCCTCGGCATCGACTTCCAATCCCCCGCTCCCGGATGCTGCGGCATGGCCGGATCCTTCGGCTTCCACGCCGAGCACTACGACATCTCCGCCGCCATCGGCGAGCTCGAACTCCTCCCCGCCGTCCGCCAGGCTCCCGCCGACTGGCTCATCATCGCCGACGGATTCAGTTGCCGCGAGCAGATCGCCCAATCCACAGGCCGCCACGCCCTCCACCTGGCCGAAGTCCTCCAGATGGCCCTCCAACCCAGCGCCCTGGATAAAGATGACCCCTACCCCGAATCGCAACTGATCCGCGAACGCGAGACAGAGATCCGCGATTCGATGAAGCAAGCAGGAACGAAATTAGCGGCCGCAGCCGGAGCCGGCCTGCTGCTCTGGGCCTTAGCCCGCAACCGCTGACAAAAACAAACGTAGGGACAGCCGCGAAGCGGCCACAGAATCACATAAATCTCCTGTATATTCAACAGCTTACGCCCCACCTACCCGAACCCCCGCCTTTCTGGGACAATATACAGAGCCCCGGAAGTCTCCAAAGTCCGCCGCAAGCAGCTGTATAGCCGAGCCCGCGTACCGACCTCCGCCAACTGAGTACTGAGTACCGGGTACTGGGTACTGACTTATGGACCGCAACCTAACCACCATCGTCACCCCCGAAGTCGCCCACGATCTCACCTCGGCCGTCACCAAGTCCGTGCAGCAGAAGCCCGGACCACTCCGCGGATCCGTCCTCGTCCTCATCCAGTACGACGTCTGCGAAGAGATCCGCCTCGACACGCTCCGCACTCTGTTCCCCGCGCGCAAGGCCGAAGCCATGCTCAAGAAGGCTCCCGCTTACGTCCAGTACCAGCGTCCTCCTGTCGAGGAGACCCTCGAGCCCCTCGTCCTCGATTCCGGCGAACGCCTCGCCGGAGAGATGAAGTACTACGACTACGGTGTCGTCAGCCTTGAATTCGAGTTGCCCTTCTCCGGCGGATGGGACACTCTCATCGAACTTTCCTGCCGCTGGACCTCCGACACCAACTTCGAGAAGCTCGCCTCGCGCATCGTCCGCCAGCGCCTCGAGCGCGCCGCCCCCGCTCTGGTCAAGCCCTACAAAGAGTGGCTCCAGGAGGACTATTTCATATTCCACGTCCGCGAGATCGACGGATCTCCCACCGCCGACGAACTCCTCGCCCAGCAGCCCAATGCCATCGCCCAAGTCGTCCGAGGCGAGACCAATATCCTCTCCGACGGAGAGCGCGGCGAAATCCTCCAGTCCCGCATCTCCTACTATCCCAGCGACCTCGCCGTCATCGGATGGAACGCCGCCTTCATCTACGACACGCAAGCCGGAGCCGAGACCGCCATCCAGCTCCTGCAATACGCCAACTCGCAGCTGCTCGAATTCCGGCACTACGACGAGCTGCTCACCAACGAGCTCGCCAACGTCTACGACTTCCTCGAAGTCGGAGGCACCGGATGGTGGTCGCGCTGGCGCACCGCCAAAGCCGCCTCCAAGCTGCACACCGTCCTGCTCGACGTGAACGAACTCACCGAGCGCGCGGACAACGCCATCAAGTTCCTGAGCGACATGTTCTCCGCGCGCCTCTACAAACTCTCCGCCCAGAAAGTCGGCGTGCCCGACTACAAAGACCTGGTCAAAGAAAAACTCCAGACCGCCGAAGATCTCTACCGCTTCATGGTCGAGCAATTCAACCAGTCCCGCGCCTTCGTCCTCGAATTGCTGGTAGTCCTGATCCTGATCATCGAACTGTTCTACTTCTTCAAAGGCAAGCCGATTTAGCGGATTGGTCATTGAGTGATTGAGCGATTGCGTGATTGGGCGATCGAGCGATCGAGCGCCCGGAGAGGCGTCTTGGGTCTTAAATCACCCAATCGCCAAATCACAAAATCGCCCAATTTTCTTGTCCTCCTGAGAGGAGTTTGCGTCCGCAACAAGCGGACGCAAACGGAGCGAAGGATCCCTGCATTCTTCGCACGCACCACAACTGGTCGAAGTGAATTCTCCCGCGGCCCCGCCCCAACTGAGTACTGGGTACTGAGTACCGAGTACTCACCCACCCGAGCCTTTGAAACTCGCAACCCGAAACTCGAAACTTTCCATTCTGCGATAATTCTCCGTTACCCCAAATCCCGGAGGATGCTTGAAAGTTCTGTTGCTGGAAAACATCAGCGGCGCGGCGGCTGACTCTTTTTGCGCTGCCGGATACGAGGTCGAGTCCCACAAATCCGCCCTGGAAGAACGCGAACTGGTCGAGAAGGTTCGCGGCGTCTCAATTCTCGGCGTGCGGTCGAAGACGCGCGTCTCTCCCGCCGTGATCGACGCCGCTTCAAACCTGGCCGCGATTGGCGCGTTCTGCATTGGCGTCGAGAAGATCGATCGCGCGGCGGCCAGCGAGCATGGCGTCGCGGTGTTCAACGACCCGCATTCGAACTCGCGCTCGGTGGCCGAGCTGGCGATGGGCGAGATTATCCTGCTGCTGCGCCGGACGTTTCAGGCGTCGACCGAGATGCATCGCGGCGTGTGGAACAAGTCAGCCGCCGGAGCGCATGAGGTGCGCGGGCTGATGCTGGGCATTGTCGGCTACGGCAAGATCGGCTCGCAGCTGTCGGATCTCGCCGAGGCGATGGGGATGCGCGTCGTCTTCTTCGACGTCTCGCACGTGCTGGCGCGGGGCAATGCGCGTCCGGTGGGCTTCCGCGAGTTGCTCGGGATGGCGGACGTGGTCACGCTGCACGTCGACGGCAAGCCGCAGAATCAGAATCTGTTTGGCAAAGAGGAATTCGCGGCGATGAAAGACGGCGCGTGCTTCCTCAACCTGAGCCGTGGATTCGTCGTCGATCACGAGGCGCTGGCAGCGTGCCTGAAGTCCGGCAAGATTGCGGGCGCGGCGATTGACGTGTTCCCGTCGGAGCCAGAGTCGGGCGCGGGGTTCAAGAGCGTCCTGCAGGAGATGCCGAATGTGATTCTGACTCCGCACATCGGCGGATCGACCGAAGAGGCGCAGCAGAATATCGGCCAGTTCGTCTCGGCGAAGCTGATCAGCTATGTGAGGACGGGCGATTCGACGCTGAGCGTGAACCTGCCGCAGTGTCATCTGGACTACGAAGAAGGATCACACCGGCTGATGCACATCCATCAGAATGTGCCGGGAATTCTGCGCGCGATCAACGACATTCTCGGCGACCGCGGGATTAACATCGAGCGGCAGGTGCTCGACACACGCGGCTCGCTGGGATACGCCATCTACGACATTAACCGTCCGTGCGACGAAGAGTTGATGCGGCTGATCCGCGCCGTGCCGCACACGATCGCGGTGCGGGGCAGAGCTATGAGCGATGAGCAATGAGCGTCGTTCAGCGCAGTGGTTTAATGTGCTTGCGAAGCCATTCGGCGATGGCCGCAAAACGGAATTCGCCGCGATCCAGCGAGCCGTAGATGAAGTCGTACCCATCGGGGGCGTTCACAGCGATGAAAAAGCCGTTACGGCGCAGGAAGACGTCAGTCGCAGTGAAGGCGATGCGTTTTTTGCCATCGATGAATCCGTGATTGTTGGCGAGGGATTCCATCATCGCGGCTGCTTCGTCAACAATCGAGTTGTAGTAGCCGGACTGAGGGCGGAACACAGCGGCCTCCACGGCATTCTTGTCGCGGACGCCGGGTCGACCGCCAAATTCGGCGATCAGGAGGTGATGCATCTGGTATATCTCGGCGACCGTCAGATATTCCGCCATTTACTTGGCGAGGCTTGCGAGGAGTTCGCGATTTCGCGCGACAGATTGCTCAAACGCATCCATCACTTGCGGCCGAACCAAATGCTGGGATGGGACGACGTTCTGCAGGTAATGCCGAAGGGCCTGCTCAAGAACGTATCTTTGGGACTGGCCGTTCTTTTTGGCGACTGCGGTGAGCTGATCCCAAAGCTTGGCATCAATTTCAGGGGCGATTTTCTTGGTCTTGGCGGCAGGCATAGGACTATTCTAGCATGATCGGGATAAATCTAGATTCGACTAGATAGGACAGTTCGGGGATTTTGTAGTTTGGTAATCGGGTAATTTTGTAACTTGAAAACCGCTGCAGCCGGGTTTTCAATTACCAAATTTTAAAATTACAAAATCTTTTTCATGGAAGAGATGTTCGCTCGAAGACGGCAACATTCCAGGAGATTCGATGAAAGGGCTAAGAGACAAGCGGGTGCTGGTGACGGGCGGGGCTTCGGGGATTGGGGCGGCTACGGCGGCGCGGTTTCTCGAAGAGGGATCGCGGGTGTGCGTGCTCGATCGCGACGAGCGGGCTTGTGCGCGGATCAAGCATGAGCTGCCTGGGCTGGGAGAGGCGATTATCGCCGACGTCACCGATCTGATGCAGGTGGAGGCGGCGTTCGCCGAAGCGCTGCGGCTGATGGATGGCGTCGATGTGCTGATCAACAATGCGGGCATCAGCATCCGCCACAAGTTTCTGGAGATCACGCCGGAGGAGTGGGATCGCGTGATCGCGGTGAATCTGACGGGCGTGTTTTACGTGGCGCAGACGGCGGCGCGGCACATGTGGGAGAACGGGAGCGGAATGATCCTGCAGACGGCGTCGACGAATGGGGTGGTGGGGTATCCATATTATGCGGACTACAACGCGACCAAGGCGGGGGTGATCGAGCTGACGAAGTCGATGGCGCTGGAGCTGGCGCCGAAGGTGCGGGTGTGCGCGGTCGCTCCGGGATATGTGCTGACGCCGATGCAGCGGGCGGAATATTCTGACGCGATGCTGGCGGAGGTGAACCGGAAGATTCCGCTGGGACGGCATGCGTCGCCGGAGGAGATTGCGGGGCTGTTCGCGTATCTGGCGTCGGACGATGCGGCGTTCGCGACCGGGCAGGTGTTCACGCTTGACGGTGGGGAGACGGCGGGTGGGTTGGCTAGCCGGTAGTTTATTAACGACGAAGGACACGAAGTGAATAAGGATGCGAGCCGAGCGCGCGATTTATTCCGCCCGCAAAAAAGCGCGGGCGGTTCGCGCGGCTCGCTCGGGTCCTTCACTCGCGCAACAACGGCGCTCCTTCAGGATGACAAGAATTTCGATACAAGGACAGATAGAACGAGGAGGCATCAATGTTGGGAAGGATATTTGCGCATCCGCGGTTTCTTGCGGTGTATTCGGGGCTGGTGACGTTGGCGTTTGCGGTGACGGTGTGCGTGGGATTTCTGGGCGCGGCGCAGGGATCGGGGAAGGTGGTGGAGTTCGACCGCATCCGCGTGCATCGGATTGATGTCGTCGAGCCGAACGGAACGCCGCGGATGATCATTGCGGATCGCGCGGAGTATCCCGGGAGTTTTTATCATGGGCGCGAGATTGCGCGTCCGGATCGCAGCGATTCGGCGGGCATGCTGTTTCTGAATGATGAGGGCACCGAGGATGGCGGTCTGATCTATGGCGGCGCGACGGAGGATGGGAAGCGGTCGAGCTTCAGCCATCTGAGCTTCGATCAGTATGAGCAGGATCAGACGGTGGTGATGGGAACGGCGTTGGATCCGGATGGGACAAAGACGGCGGGGATTTCGCTGGATGACCGGCCGGAGGAACCGATCACGCCGGAAGTGATGGACGAGGCGGAGAAGATCAAGGCGATGCCGCACGGAGATGCGAGAGCGGCGGCGTGGGCGGCGTATCAGAAGAAGCATCCGTTTGGCGAGGAACGGGCTGCACTGCTGCGGGATTCGGATGGGTCGGTGGGTCTGAATTTGAAGGACGAGCAGGGACGCGTGCGGCTGCGGATGAGCGTGAAGAAAGATGGCGATCCGGTGATCGAGTTGCTGGATGAGAAGGGGCAGGTGCGGCGAAGCATCTCGATTGCAGCAGTGAAGTGAAGCGCGTTCGGAAGGGCAAGCGATGAAGGCTACGGTTTTTCTTGGCGGCGGAAGGATCACTGGAGCTTTGGCCGCGGGGCTGCGGCTGGCGGGAGATCAGCGCGAGATTGTGGTGTTCGACCGGCATCCGGAGAAAGCGCGGGCGCTGCGGCGGGAGTCGGGCGTGAAGATCGCGCGCGATTTGAAGCCGGCGGTCGAGAGTGCGGAGATGCTGATTGTAGCGGTGCGTCCCGCGTCGGTGAAGGAGATGCTCGCCGAGGTTGCGGCGTGCGGGGCGAAGGCTCCGCGGCTGTGCGTGAGCCTGGCGGCGGGGATTCCATTTCGAAATCTGCGGGCGAGCTTGGGTGGTCCGGTGACGTGGGCACGCGCGATGCCGAGTCCGGTGTGCCGGATTGGCAAGGGATTCACGCCGGTGTGTTTTGAACGTGGCGTGTCGCGGCAGGATCGTACGCGCGTGCGGGCGTTTTTCGAATTGGTCGGCCCTGTGGTGGAGATTGCGGAAACGAAATTGGACGCGATCACGGCGGCGGCATCTCCGACTCACGGATATCATGCGCTCGCGGCGTTGTCGGAGGCGGCGCGGAAAGCGGGACTGGATCGTCAAACCGCGTTGCTGGCGGCGGCGCATGCTCTGGCGGATGGAATCTTGTATTGGCGCGAGAGCGGGCTTGAGCTGGCAGAACTGCTGCACGAAGCGGCGACTCCGGGAGGGATTGCTGCGGCGACGATGGCTGCGATGGATAAGGCGGGATATCGAAGAGCGGTGGATCTTGGGATACGCGCGGGGATTGCGCAGGCTAGAAAGAACTCGAGATAGGCACCGAAACCGGTAGAGCAAATGGCCGAGCCGTGGGTAGGAGATTCTTCAAACAAATGACGATGAGACCACGCTGGAGACTTCTTGCCTGCTCCTCTGGGTTGGTCTGCACGTCGGTTTTGATGTCCATCCTCGCTGATGCACAAGCTGAGGACCCATTTTCAATCCGAGTTGAGTCGAACCTAGTCCTCGTCCACACGGAGGTCTACGACAAGAGAGAAATGTACACCGCCACTGAGGCTTACAAGGAGTGCCGGATCGGCGATTGGCAGAGGTTTGAGAGCCAACCATTCTCCGTACCCTTCGTAGCAAGCGATTGTTTCCATCAGGAGGTAATCCATGGCCTTGTTGCCAAGGATTTTCATGTTTTTGAGGATGGGGTAGAACAGAGAATCGACAGCGTCCGGTACGAGCGGGAGGCGCTGTTCTCGGCCCGCGATAGCCTTGGATTCCATGGCGAATGGTCTCGCACACCGCAAGCGAAGTGGCGCACCATCGATCTGGGAACCAAGTGGTGGCCAGTTCCGTTGACTTACTTTTACCAAGTCGGCTATGTGCCTTCCAAACCTGAATCAGGTAAGTGCCGCAAAGTGAAAGTTACGGTTGATCGGCCGCACGCGGTTGTATACGCAAATGATCATTACTGTTACCTAAGCAATCCGGCGACCGATCCGCTGCAGGGAACAAGGTTTGGCCAACAAATGGAGAAGGATTTGGGCTCTCGTAAGAGGGCAAGGATTCCGTTGTCAGTTCAGGCCAGTTTCTTTTATACGAATAGTCAAATAGCACGGATCGATATTGCTCTAGGGTTCCCTTGGTCCGAACTCAAACGTGGGTTCTTTAGAGTAGACTTGCAGGCGAACATAGGGGTTTTGGGTATGGCTTATAACAAGGATCACACTGTCGCTGCGCGCTTCAGTGACTTTGCCTGTTGCGCAGCTGGAACGCGGTGGATGGCGAATCCGCTGGTCGAGGCTGGGAACCTGCCGAGCCATTATGAAACGCAAATTGATCTGCCTGCCGGAGCAGAATACGAGCTGCGAGTCGTCTTGAGCGACGGTGAGAACTTCGGTCGAGCCGTAATCCCGCTTGTCATTGACCCTAATGACGGCAAGCAACCCGCGATCAGCTCGGTGGTCCTCTGCGATCGATACCGAGATGCGAAGGTGGCGGCTGAGGAGGCCGAGGCCGTGAATCTTGCACCGCGATATGTACCACTGGTGAGCCACGGCCTGCAATTCACGCCAGCGTCGAGAACACGCTTTAAACCTAGCGAGCATGTCATGGCGTACTTTGAGGTGTATCAGCCTCTATCTAACGAACAATCAAAAGCAGATGTGAAAGCCCACGTGAGAATTGTGGACGCTCGTACGGGCGAGAAGAAATTCGAGTTTTATCCGGCTGATGCCAAGTCCTACGAACGGCCCGGCAGTAGAGTACTGGCGTTTGCTGGCGATCTGTCGATCGCCCAACTGCCGAAGGGCGAATACCGCGTGGAGGCTCAAGCGACCGATTCCGCCGGGCGAAGCAGCGTAGTGCGCAGTGCGAAACTGACAATCGAATAGACGACGCGGCGCATCTGACGTCCAGAATTTTTCGGTCGGTCGCCTGTTGTCCTCAGGGGCTCAAGCCCTCTCCCCATGCGGCACCTTGGCGGGCCGGCTTAAGCCGGGCCCTTCCCAAGACCATTTATGAGATAGCTTCTAGTCGCCCGCGAATGTTGGGTACGTGACGCGTGCTTCTGTTTTCGACTTGCGCTGCCGGTTATTGGCGCGATGGGTGGAAGTGGACTGTCTCTTGTTTGGTCTTGGGGTCGTAGTGGGTGTAGGTGACGTGATGGTCGCCGACGGCGATGGGCTCGATGTCGGCGGGGATGATCCAGAGTTTGCCCGGATCGATGGGGATGGTGTTGTCGTAGAGAATTGTCTGGCGATCAAATCTGGCCTTGCATTGGTTGCGCTCCTGGGTTGCGGTCTGCAGGGAGGCGTTCGCGGTTGTGAGTTGAGCCGAGAGCGGGTTCCTGGCTAATTCAGCGGAGAATTTCTGCTGCTCCGCTTTTTCAGCGGATGTCGCCGCATCCCGAGTCGCGGTGGGAAGGACGAAGAAAAAGAAGACAAGAAATGTGACGAAACAGCCTATAGCGAAAGCGAGTACGTATGCCTGCCACGGGTTCTTTTCGATGACGTCGTCGGTATCATTGGTTTCGAACATTGCGGGCCTCGTAGAAAGTCAGGACCGCGCGGATGAAAGCGGTGCGCCACCCGCGCTGGATCCGCTGCCGGTCCAAGCCAAATCGTAGGTCCGGCGATCAGGCAAGTCAATTTCAAGGCAGTGGCTGGCGGAAAGACTGAGTCAGGAAATGGCTTTGGATTGGCAGTTCGGTCACGAGAATCGACCGGCTCAAGGTTCAGTGATGTTGTTCGGTTGCAGAGGCGGAGTTCTGCGGCGGTGCGGGCGAAGTGGGAAGATCAACGCGAACTTCGACTTCCACCAGGTCAGCGGGATTCTTGGGGTCTGAGTTGGGCTTGTAGCGAATGACGGCGCGCAGACCTTCTACGTGATGACAGAGAGAGAAGTGGTCGCGGCCATACCAGACGGTATCGGAAAAGCCCATCTGGAGACCGTGTCCTACGTCGCGAAAGGTCGTTGACTGACCATTCGATTGAAGAGTGATGGTGAGGCTGTGATCTTTTCCTTCTCCCTGACAGACTGAGGAAGCGATCGTGCCAGTGGCTTCTTTTGCTTCGCTGGCCTCCTTCTTTGAGGCATCAGTTCCATCGGGCGGGGTTTCGGGCACAGGAGCGAGGGATGGACGCTGATCATGGGACAGTTTGTTCCAGAGTTCGAGGGCTTCATCGCGGTCAGGTCCCTGCCAGCGATCGGCGACGTATTGGATGATGGCTCCGGCTTCCTTCATTCGTCCCAGTTGCAATAGCAGATTGGACTCGAGCAAGGCATATCCGGCGCGGGAGGGCTCGAGTTCGGCCGCTTTGTGCGCGGCAACCAGCGCGCGATTGAGCTGGCCTTTTCGCACATAGAGCATTGCGGCCTGGACATACGCGGGGGCAAACTGCGGATTAAGTCTCAGAGTTTGTGCGAGGCCCTTCTCGAATAGAGCCTCATCGGCGGGCGCGCTCGACTTGGCGAGAGGAGAGAGCATCGTTTTGTAGTAAATGGACAGATAACGCGTTGGGTCGGATTGAAGTGCGGTTTCGAATTCCTGGCTGGCGTCCTGATCCTTTCCATCGGAGAAATCGAGGAAGGCTAAGTCCTCGTGTGCGGAGGCAAGCTTTGGGTCTTCCTTCAGGGCGGTTGGGATCAGCTCCTGTTCCTTTTTTTTCTGATGTGTGACCCAGAGGTTGAACGCGCCAAGCTCGGCATCGACTTCTGCCTTGGTGAGTGTTCGCACTCCGAAGTTTCGGGCGAAAATTTGTGGAGGGCTTTTGATTTCCCAGGCCTCCATCTTGCCCTTGGTCGCGTATTTCTTGAGTTTGCTTTCGATGTCGGAAATCGGGCCGAAAACCTGCTCGAAAGCTTTTTCCTGATCCGTTCCGCTCTGGATCAAGTTGTAGAACTCGACCATGCGCTTGCCTTGTCCCATGCCGTCACTAAAGATCAGGAAGTGACATAATCCCCACGACTCGGCGTAGAAGACTTGCATCTGCATGCCGCCGCGATAATAAGGAGAACCTTGAGTGATAGTGAACAGCTGTTTCAAAGGAATCAGGTTTTGTCTTTCGAGCACGTAGCGGCGTTCGTTGGGGACACCGACGAGAGCGCTTGCATTTTTGAACTGAGAAGTTCCATAGAGTTCTGCGAGTCCTTCGTCGAGCCATAGGGGAAGCCAACGAAAATTCATGTGAAGCAGACTGTGGACGTATTCGTGGTAGACGGGTTGAAAGCGTCCGGGTTGATCAAGATCAAGGCGGACCACTGCGTACTGTCGTTCCCATGCAGTGTGGAATACGCCAGCGATGCTGGGATTCGGCCTTTCCCAGGAGTAAATACTGGACATGGTGGAGAGATCGCGCGGGGCGAAGATGGTGAGAGGCGCTCCGGAGTCGAGGCGCATGTTCTGGGCGCCCATAGCGAATACGGCGCGCATCTGTTCAAACTCGCGGGCGATGGCGAGAGCGTCCTCAGTATCTCCATTGCTGATCACGCGGAAGTGTTCACTGCGGATTTCGATCCAGGGTTTTTCTGCAGCTGAAACGGACGGGCTCAGAGCACAGAGCAGAATGAGCAGAAGATGGCGGCGCATGGCGCTTCCCTCGGTTAAGCAATCTGGAAGCAGCCTAGTGTGCATCATTTCTGGTAGGCGCGCCATATTTAACTCGATTCGGCCGCGCTTCGGGCGTGCGAGATAGGAGTTACTTTCGTCACCATCTGACTCGAGTTGAATCTGCCACAATAATTTTGGAGGAGTTCGCCTGAAGTTATGTGGCTGGACTGCCGAAGATATTCGCCATGGAAGTAGTGACTCCGAAAGCGGTACGACGAAGCACGCGGTTGCGGGTGGAGATTCCGGTGAGCGTGATCAGCCTGGACCGGAGACGTCCGTTTGGAGAGAAGTGCGTGTTGCTGGTAGTGAGCGCGCAGGGGTGCGGTTTCCGGAGTTCGGAGGCGCTGGAGATTGAGACTCCGATTATGCTGAGCGGGCTTCCGGGCGGAGGCAGCGTGACGGGCCGCGTGGCGAACTGCTTTCCGCTGGGGAATGACGGGAAATATTTTCTGGTTGGGGCCGCGCTCTATACGCATGGAAATGTGTGGGGAATTGCGGATCCTCCGGCAGATTGGAACGTGCCGGAGAAGATCGATCCGGTGAGCGAGAAGCCTAAGAGCGACCCGGACGATACTGCGACGAGGCTGAAGGTGCAGAAAAAGGCCTGGCCTTACAACATGTTTGCGGATGGGGCAGAAGTGCATCCGGGGCGGAAGTAACTGGTACGGTCGAGGTTCTCGTTCCAAGTCCAAAATCAAACCATCAGAGCCAAAATCCCCACCCTAAAATCGCACAAACCGCGATTTTAGGATGGACCACCCTCGGCATCATCGAAGAACAAGTGAGCTTGTTGGGCTTTGGTAACTTCGCGATGGTTACAGAGGCTGCCATACTCTGGGCAGGCCTATGGAAGACGAGTTCGAATCATCAGCGCGGTTATTGCCTCCGAAACCGGAGAAGGCGGAAAAGCTGGAGAAGGCGCCCAAGCCGGAAAAGGTGGAGCGGCCTTTTCGCGTGAAGCTGCGCGGATCGGTGCTGGCGCTGCTGCGGCTGCCGAACAAGCGTTCGCTGCGCGGCGCGATTCATCAACTTTCGATCACCGGCGGAGTGATTCACCTGGAAAAGCCGCTGGATGAAAAGCTGGTGGTGGAAATCATCTTTCACATCAACGAGACAACGCTGCGCAGCAAGGCGCAGATGCTGTTTCCGATGTGGGCGACGCAGGGCTGGATGCAGCCTTTCCGGTTCGTCGAACTGACGGACGCCAATCGGGAGTTGCTGGATACTGGGCTGAAGACCTTCATCGGTGAAGCGGCCGCGACCAAGAAAGCGGCTGGCGGGGCGTAGCGGCGTTCTTTGCCGAACTGCTGAAGAAAAGGTCTCTCCACTCCGCGATGCCTTCCGCTTCGCGGAACGCATTGCTCCGGTCGAGATGACAATTCAAGGCGGCAGCATTTCGGTCGAGATCACAACGATTGAATCCGTGTTCCCATTACCCAAGTTACCTTGGTGATCAGTGACGCGCGATCTATCATCGCGCGATAGGGCCCTCTTTATGAAACGTCTTAACTTTCTGGTCTCGCTTACCAATAACGACAACGACTATCAGCAGGAGCAGGCGGCCGCAGCCGAAAAGGCGGCGCGGCGGCTGGGCGTGGAGATCAAGATCATTCACGCGAATAACGACGCCGTGGCGCAGAGCCAGCAATTGCTGGAACACGTGCAGAGTGCGTCGGCGAGGCCGGATGCGATTTTGTTTGAGCCCGCGGGCGGGACGGCGTTTCCGCAGGTGGCGCGGGCGGCCGCAGCGGCGGGGATCGGCTGGGTCGTGCTGAATCACGAGGTGGACTACGTTCTCGAATTGAAGCGGTTGTATAAGGTGCCGATATTCGGGATCACCTCCGATCATCAGGAGGTAGGAAAAATTCAAGGGCAGCAATTTGCGGCGCTGCTGCCGAATGGCGGCAAGCTGCTGTACATCGAGGGACCGGCGAATAGTTCCGCGGCGAAAGAGCGCACGGCGGGGATGATGCGAAGCAAGCCGGCGAATATCCAGCTGAAATCGATGCGCGCTAACTGGACCGAGGAGAGCGCGTATAAGTCGGTCAGCTCGTGGCTGCGGCTGCGAACGTCGCAGGAGAGCCACATCGACCTGGTCGGGGCGCAGGATGACAGCATGGCGATGGGCGCGCGCAAGGCGTTCAGCGAGATTGCCGAGCCGGACCGTGCGCGTTGGCTGAAGATTCCGATCACCGGCTGCGACGGAATGCCGAAGACCGGACAGGCGTGGGTGCGTGCCGGAACGCTGGCGGCGACGATCTTTATTCGTCCGAATACCGATCTCGCGATCGAGATGCTGGTGGAGGCGTTCAAGGGCGCGGTGTTGCCGGAAAGTAAAATTACGACGCCGGAATCGGTGCCGTCGCTGGCTGAATTAGCGCTGCTGGCGGGGAAGCTGGCGAGGTCGGCAAAGGTCTAGGGCGTTCCGGTTGCGGAACATTGCGTCTCTCCACTCCGCGATGCAGGGCTCAATGTTTTTCCGCTGCGAGTGTGGTGGACGGATCGCGCACCAGCAGCATCTTTGTCGCAGCGTCGAGCTGGCACTCGTGTTCTCTGAGTTCCTTGGACATTTCTTTCGCGATGTCCATGATTACAGCGAGGCGGTGAATGCCTTCCGCATCGAGGCGATCCGACTCCTCGGCCTGTTCCTGGAGAAGCTGGCAACTTCCGATAATCACCGAGAGTTTGTTGATGAAGTGGTGTGAGAGCCAGCACTTGGGCTGGTGCTTATCCTGAGCCGAGACATCCATACTGCGACACTGCCTTCCCCGTCCTTGTAGAGTGCCTTCCGCAGAACCCGATAACAGTTAAGAGGCAAGTCAGGAGCCAAACCAGATATTGCCAAGTGATTGAAAATGGACGGTCCGCTGCAGGTTTCAAGGGAATGTTGGGCATATGACCCAAGGTCGTGGGTCATAGGACGCAGCTTGGGCAGGGTATCTCGGGCCCGAGGATCGGTGCCAAGAGTACGCTGGGATCCTTGGTTTATGATGGATTCGAGCATCGGGCCCATAGCTCAACGGTTAGAGCAGCAGACTCATAATCTGTTGGTTCCAGGTTCAAATCCTGGTGGGCCCACCAATCCGCAGCTACCGCACGCATGCTCTCACGGAAATTGGGTAAGGCTTAGTACGTTGCCATCTGGGTCTTTGAACCAGGCGATGCGGGCGCCGCTGGGCGACTTCCAAATCCCGCGTTCATCCTGTCCTGCCATGCCGTAGCTTTCGAAGAGGACTCCGCGCTGATTCAGTTGCCACACGGTGTCATCGATGTTGGGGACGTCCCAGCCGAGGATCGTGAACTGCTGCGGCTTGAAGTTCTGAACTGTGGTCACGCGGAGCATGGTGCCGTTCGCGTTGAGGACGAGGGCGAACGGATCTTCGGAAATTACGAGGAGGCCGAGGACGTCTACGTAGAAAGAGCGGGCGCGGGCGGCATCGGCGGTGGGGGCAAAGGCGACGATCTTTTGCGCGGTCAGCATGGTTTTTCCTCCCATGACATCGAGATCCTTCGCTCCGCCTGAAAAACGGCTGCGCTCACGATGACGCCAGCCCTCCAATTGGCAGACAAGCTCTAGAGCTCTTCGAGCAGTTTTCCCAGAGTCGGCTTGTGCTTCTCGGGTTTCTTCTTTTTCTCGATGACGATCTTTTCGGCGGGAGGCGAGCCGACACGCTCGCGAGCCAGTTCCTTCACGGCGGTTACGGCGCGAAAGGGCTTCTTCTTTTTCTTCTTTCTGGCCATGGCGGTGGTCGGTCCCCTCGGGTTTATAGAGTGTAACCTGAGCGTGAATCAGGGCGGTTACGAATAGGGCATTGAATAATGTGCAATAATTCAAAATAGCTGGAAGTTTTGCCCGCGAGCGCGCCGTATGGAAGAACGAGATTTTTTTGACGAGAAGCAAGAGAAGAAACCCGCCACATTAAATTGTCCTCATTGCCATCAATCGGCCGAATATGAAGTGACGTGGATCGTGCGCACCAAGAAGCGTCAGTTGTCAGGACGCGCGGACGATCGCGACCGGGCGCGGTTTGCGAAGTTCCGGTCGTATATGGTTCGCAAAGACGACATGATGGCCTGCAAGAACATGCGATGCCGGAAGCGGTTTGACATTTCCGGGCAGTCGACTGTGCTGACCGAGTAACCCCAGTTAACCGCGAAGGGCACGAAGTTTCACGAAGGAAGTAGCGTCTTTGCTTTCCGTGCTCGTTTCCGTGCGATCTCCCTTACTTGATTGACCCCGGTTCGTGGGCGAATTCGGGTTTTAGGATTTCTGGCAGGCCTTCGAGGCCATAGGGCTTCGCTTCGCGTTGGGCGAAGGCGATCATCTCTTTTTCGCGATCGGGCGGGAGAGGGTGCCGCTCATAGGAGGCTAGCAATTCTTCTACTCGATGGCGGGCGCGCTCCAGGATACCTGGGTCGCCGTCAATCGGGGGAAGTCCGCGATCGATGACATTTGAGGGGAAGTGCTGCTCTTTGCGGAACAGGGTGCGCGTTTCTTTCAGTTTCAGGAAATCTCCGGCGAGCCCGGTTTGGGCGAACAACGCGGTGGCCAGCGATTCTCCGCCAGGCACGACGCCCTCGATGAGACGCTGCGCCGAGGCGATGGCTTCCGCGTCGATGACCAGCTTTTCAATGCTGTGGCAGGCGAGGAAGTCGAGCATGCCTGCGCCGGAAATCATGTTGATTCCGGCGAGTGCCCCCAGCACGCACGACATTCCGCTTTCCATTTCGACTTGCGCGTCGATCACGCGTCCGTCTCCGGCGACCATGTAGGCGTGGGTGGGAAGGCCGAGATATTTGCCGACCTCCGCGCAGCCGACGTCGAGCATCGCAGTTTCGATCGCTCCCATGGGAGTTCTTCCGGAACGCATGTCGAAGATGGCGGGTGCGCTTCCCCAGACGATGGGGGCTCCGGGCTGTGCGAGTTGGTGGATGACGATTCCGCTGATGCATTCTGCGGCGTGCTGCGTGATCGATCCGGCGAGCGTTACGGGAGCAGTTGCGCCAGCGAGGGGCATGCTGACGATTTCAGCAGGTATTCCAGCACGGGCGAGATCGACCAGATTTTGCGACGCGAATTCGGACCAGTTGAGCGGCGGGGACGGGCAGACGTCGAAGATGGCGCGGGGACGGTGACGCAGGGCCTCGCGGCCTCCGGTTTCGATGGCGAGCAGGTCGATCAGGGTGTGAAGGCTCGAGGCGGAAAAGGCTCCAGTAATGGCGGGCTTCTCCGAGTACCAGAGAACGACCAGCAGACGGTACCAGTCGCCGATTTCCTGTGGGACATCGTTGCAGACCATCGCGGTCGATTGCGCTGCGAATTGCGGAAGCATCTCCGCGACCTGGACCATGCGCGCGAGATCGGAAGATATTGCGGGACGCGGCTGGTGCGTGTGGGGATCGAGAATGTTAAGGCAGGAAGAGCCGGGATCGAAGTGGACGTCGTCTCCGCCATAGTGGACCATGGGCTCTCCGCGGCGGTTATAAAGGTGGAATTCGTGCGGGACGAGTTCTAGCAGGCGGCGGGCGAGGGATTCGGGGATGTGAGCGACACCGTCCTTGATCGAGATGCCTGCTCCTCGGAGAAGATTTTCGACGTAGGGTGCGACGCGGACTCCGGGATCTTCGATGAGTTGGAAGGCTTCGTCGAGGATGCGGTTGATGAGTGAGCCGTCGAGGAGTTTGAGTTTTGGGCGCATATCGCTCGGGCTAAAGCCCGTTTTTTTCATTTCTTACTGGCGTCGGTCGGCACGGCTGAAGCCGTGCTCAGATACGACCCCTTGCATCAACTCCTGGGCGAGGGCTACGGCGGCCATCGCGTCTTTGGCGTAGCCGTCGGCTCCGATCTCCTCGGCCCAGCGGCGGGTTACGGGCGCGCCTCCGACGATGACTTTGACTTGCGAACGCAACCCGGCTTTCTCGAGCGCTTCGACCACGCTTTTCTGATTGCGCATAGTTGTGGTCAGAAGCGCGGAGACTCCGACGATATCGGCATTTAATTCCCGCGCCTTATCCGCGAATTTTTCTCCGGCGATGTCGACTCCGAGATCGTGCACGCGGAATCCGTGTGCGGTCAGAAGTGTCCCGACCAGAATCTTTCCAATTTCGTGAATGTCGCCCTTCGTAGTGCCCAGAATCACGGTGCCTGCTATGGGGCGCTCGGTACCGAGTTTGCGGAGTTCGGGGTCGAGCACGGACATGGCGGCGCGCATGGCTTCGGCAGAGGCCATCATGTCGGGGAGGAACATTTGTCCGCGGGCGAATTGCTCGCCGACGTGGTGCATGCCTGGGACGTATCCGTTGTTGATGGCGTCGAGTGGAGCGGTTCCGGAGGCAATGGCGTCATGTGCTAGTTCGCTGGCGACATCGGGAGCGCCGTCGATGATGCTCTGGCGCATCGCGGAGAAGTTGGCGTTGGGCATAGGTGTATCTGGGTCATGCTGACGGAGGCGACGTTGGGAGTCTGTGATTGGAATCACACAGGGGTTGTCGACGCAAAGCCTTTTCCGCGGGGTGATGGAGGTCATTTATACTCGTATGTTTGCCCGGAGGTTCTCCGGGCGGGTGTGGAAGGAGATCCTCTTGAAAATCCTGGTATGCATGAAGCAGGTGCCGCAGAAGGATGCGCCGCTAAAGCTGAACGAGAGCGGGACGTGGATCCGCGAAGATGTGTCGTACGAGGTCAACGAACCCGACGCTTATGCGCTGGAAGAGGCGCTGCGCCAGCGCGAGAAGCATAAGGGCGAAGTGGTGGTGATCACGAGCGGTCCGGCGCGGGCGCAGCAGGTGCTGCGCGAGGCGCTGGCCAAGGGCGCGGACAGGGCGATCCATCTTGAGGACGATAAGTTCGTCGGGCTTGACGCCTACAACACTGCGAAGGCATTTGCCGCGGCAATTAAGGACGAGCAGTTTGATCTGATCTTTACCGGCTTGCAGTCGGACGATTATGGATACGCGCAGACCGGGGTGATCCTGGCCGAGTTGCTGGGCTGGCCGCATGCGACGATCATCATGCAGATCGAGAAAACGGATGGCGGGATCCGCGTGAAGCGGGAACTTGAGGCGGGATATTTCCAGTTTGTCGATATGCCGACGCCGGCGGTGCTGACGATTCAGTCGGGCATCAACAAGCTGCGTTATGCGACGCTGATTGGCATCAAGCAGGCGAAGAATAAGCCTTTGAAGAAGGTCTCGTTTGCCGATGTGCAGGGTGCGGTTGGGCAGAACATGCAGAAGATCGAGAAGCTGTACATTCCGCAGAAGACGAAGAAGACGGAGCACATTGACGGTTCGCCAGCTGAAATTGCGAAGAAGCTGGTGGATAAGATGAGGAATGAGTTGAGAGTGCTGTGAAAAAGGAGTTTCAAGTTTCACGTTTCGAGCGGACTACCTCAACGAGAGACTTTGAAACCTTCAAACTTTGAAAGCCTGGAATTTGAGGATCTATGGCAGAGACAATTTTGGTAGTTGTCGAACAGCGGGAAGGAAAGTTGAACCGGGTTTCGTGGGAGAGCATCACGGCCGGACAGGCGATTGCGGCCGCGACGGGTTGGCCGCTTGAAGCGGTGGTGGTCGGCAGCGGTGCTGCGTCGATTGCGGCGGAGGTTGCCGGGAAAAAAGTCGCGAAGGTGTATGCCGTCGAGTCTCCGAAGCTTGAGCCGTATACTCCGGACGCATTTACCGCGGGGCTGAAACAGTTTCTCACGACGAAGCAGCCGAAGCTGGTGCTGATGCCGCATACGTACCAGGTGCGCGATTTTGTGCCGAAGCTCGCGACGGCCATGGGACGGACTGTGATCAGTGATTGCATTGGATTCCGTCACGAAGGCGGGAAGCTGGTATTCACACGGCAGATGTTTCAGGGAAAATTCGCGGCTGACGTGACGTTCGCCAGTGATGCTCCGTGGTTCGCAACGTTTCAGAGCGGGGCGTTCCGCGGTGACAAGGCTGAGGCTGGGGCGAGCGCGGCGCCCGTGGAAACGGTCAATGTCGAAATCGCCGATGGTGTAGTCCGCAACAAGCCGCAAGAAGTATTCAAGGAAGCGAAGCAGGCGGTCGATCTGACGCAGGCGGAGATTATCGTTGCGGTCGGGCGCGGCATCAAAGAGCAGAAAAACATCGAGATCGCGAAACAATTGGCGGATGCGCTGGGCGGAGATCTGGCGGCGTCACGTCCGATCTGCGATTCGGGATGGTTGCCGATGGACCGGCAGATCGGATCGTCGGGGCAGACGGTGGCTCCGAAGCTGTATCTGGCGCTGGGGATTAGCGGCGCGATTCAGCATATCGTGGGCATGAAAGGCTCACGGGCGATCATTGCGGTGAATAAAGATTCCGAGGCCCCGATTTTTGAGATTGCGGATTACGCGGTCGTGGGGAATCTGTTTGAAATCGTGCCGCCGTTAACTGAAGAAGTAAAAAAGGCTAAGGCAGGAGCCTAGAGCGACAGTAGTCGCCGTGGAAGCGCGAGGCTAAGATTGTTTTATGGACATGACTTTGACGGCCGTTTTCGAGGAGGTATCACCCACAGAAGGCGGTGGGTTCGTAGCCTACGCTGAGGAACTCCCAGGAGCAATTACGGAGGGCGACACTCTCGAAGAAGCCCGCGAGAATCTGCGTGATGCAATTGCGATCCTGCTGGAAGCGAATCGGGAGCTAGCGGGCAAAAGAAGTCCGGGAAAGAAGATTACCCGGGAAAAAATCAAGGTTTCAGTGGCATGACGTGAAGCGCGTCGATCTGATTCGACACTTGGAAACGAACGGCTGCATTCTGCTGCGAGAGGGCGGGCGGCACAGCGTTTACTACAATCCAGCATCGCAACGGACCAGCACCGTGCCCAGGCACAGGGAAGTCAAGAATCCTACGGCAATCCGAATCTGCAAACAACTGAGCGTGCCTGACCCGCTTCGAGGTTAACCATCAATGCTTATCTTCCGGAAACCGATCGAAGGGGTTGAGCGGCCACAGATGCCGGCTGATGTTGTTATCGTCGGCGGCGGGCCGGCTGGCATGGCTTGCGCTCTCCGGCTGTCGCAGTTGATAGATACCCATAATGCCGCGAATCCCGATGCGCAGCTCAGCAAAGAGAATATTTATGTGCTCGAGAAGGCGCGCGAGATTGGACAGCACTGCCTTTCGGGTGCGCTGCTCGATCCGCGGGCGATGCGGGAGTTGCTGCCGGAGTTTGAGAAGGAAGCTCCCCTCGACGCCGAGGTGACGAAGGAAGGCGTCTATTTCCTCACCGAAAAATCGAAATTCAAGTTTCCGATTACTCCCCCGTTTTTGCGCGATCACGGGAACTACGTCGTCTCGCTGAATCGGTTCGTGAAGTGGTTGGGCGGCAAGGTGGAAGAGACGGGCATTACGGTCTTCACTGGATTCGCGGGATCGGAACTTCTATATGAAGGCGATCGCGTCACAGGCGTCCGCACCGACGATAAGGGCGTCGACAAAGAGGGGCATCAGAAATCGAATTTCGATCCGGGATACGACTTGCAGGCGAAAGTCGTCATTCTCGCCGAGGGACCGCGCGGATCGCTGACCAAACAGCTGGTTGAAAAATTCGATCTGATGAAGGATCGGAATCCGCAGACGTACGGCGTGGGGATCAAGGAGCTGTGGGAGGTGCCGTCGGGGCGGATCGCGAAGGGCGAGGTCATCTACACGATGGGTTGGCCACTGACGACGCGCGAATACGGCGGCGCATGGATTTACGGATCGAAGGACAACATCGTCTCGCTGGGATTTGTGACCGGGCTCGACTATGCCGATCCGCGGCTGGATCCGCAGAGAGTGCTGCAGCAGTTCAAGCGGCATCCGTGGATCACGAAGCTGCTGGAAGGCGGAAAGATGATCCGCTACGGCGCGAAGACGATGCCGTATGGCGGCTGGTGGGCCGTGCCGCCGCTGGCAGGTCCGGGATGGATGATCGTGGGAGATTCGGCCGGGTTCGTGAATTCGGCGCGGCTGAAGGGAATCCACCTGGCGATCAAGAGCGGCATGCTCGCTGCGGAGACGGCATTCGAATCGCTCAGGAAAGATGATTCGTCGGCGGCGACGCTGGGCGAGTATCAGAAGAAAGTCGACGCGAGTTGGATCAAAGACGAGCTCTGGAAAGTTCGCAATCTGCATCAGGGATTTGAGCACGGCATGTTTGCCGGAATGTTCAATACCGGGCTGCAGATGGTGACGGGTGGACGCGGGCTGCGCAACCGCTACCCGGGAGTGGCGGGATATGAGCGGATGGAGAAGCTTTCGCAACTGCCTGCCGATGGTGGTGCTGAGGCAGGGCTGATCGGCCCCGCGAAAGGCGACGGCAAGCTGACGTTCGACAAACTGACCGATCTCTATCACTCGGGGACGAAGCATGAAGAGGATCAGCCGGCGCACCTCGTGATTCACGATACGAACATCTGCAATGCGCGCTGCGTGAAGGAATACGGCAGCCCGTGCCAGAATTTCTGTCCGGCGAATGTGTATGAGATGGTCGACGACGCGAGCCAGCCGAATGGCAAACGAATCAGCCTGAATCCGTCGAACTGCGTGCACTGCAAGACGTGCGACGTACAGGATCCGTACCAGATCATCACGTGGGTGCCCCCGGAGGGCGGGGGCGGGCCGAATTACGACGGGATGTAGGGCGCGCCGCAGAAACCTCGATATACGATGGATTCACTAAGTCCCTTTTTGGAACGGCGCCCCAGCGTTTCCCGAACTTTTCTGATCAGGCGGAGTCCTCCCCTTCTAGAATTGTCCGTACATTTCAAGTGGTGTGCGGCATGTCTTACACAAAAACCATTGTCTGCCTGGCGAATTCTCGAAAGCTGACGGGACGTTGCGTTGCGGGGAAGGAATGGAACGGGCGGAGCGCGGGCCCGTGGTGCCGTCCAGTGAGCGCGCGGGATCGCGGAGAACTCACTGCCGAGCGCTGGTACGCAAAGACGTGGCGCGACCCGCAGTTGCTCGACATTATTCAGGTGACGCTGGTCTGCCCGCGCCCTTCGGGATGCCAGACTGAAAATCATTTGCTCGACACAACGGAGCGATGGCAGTTCCGCGGGCGAGTTATGCCGAGGCATCTGCTGGGCGGTTTGGATCATCCTCACGGCCCGCTGTGGGTGAACGGGGAATCCACCTCGGGTGGAATGAACGACCGGGTTCGCGCCGATGTTGCTCAGAGGCAGCCTAATTCGCTGGTGCTTGTTCAACCCGAATTGCTCGAAATGCGTGTCGCGCTCGAGGGCGCCGACACGCCGAATGCAAGGCGAAGAGTGCGCGGGATATTTTCCTTGGCTGGATTCGATTACGCGCTTTCGATTACTGATCCGGTGGTCGAGAAGCCGATGTTGCGCAATCCCGACGGATACAGCCGCGAGTTGCGGCGTCCTCTGCTCTGTATTAGCCTCAGTGAAAAGTTCGAGAGCCAGAACGCCTGCTACAAGCTGATTGCCGGCGTCATCGAAACCGCAGCATGAGCGGCACCATTTACACCATCGGGCATTCCAATGGCACGGTAGAGCGGCTGCTGGGATTGTTGCGCCAGCATGAGATTACTGCTGTTGCGGACGTTCGTTCCCAGCCCTACAGCCGGTACAACCCTCAGTTCAATCGCGAGGCGCTGGCGAGTGCGTTAAAGGACGCCGCGCTGGAATATGTTTTTCTCGGGCAAGAGCTCGGGGCGAGGTCGGATGATCCGAGTTGCTATCGTGATGGGCGGGCGCAGTACTCGCTGATGGCAAAGACGCAGCTGTTCGAACGCGGCATCGCTCGCCTGGTGACAGGAATGCAGCGATTTCAATTGGCAATTCTTTGCGCCGAGAAGGAGCCGCTCGCCTGTCATCGGACTGTCCTGGTCAGCCGGCATCTTCATGATCGGGGCATCAAGGTACTGCACATTCTGGAGGATGGCAGTCTTGAGGACCACGACAGTCTGCTCCTGCGGCTACTGCAGACGCACGGCATGCAGGAACAGAATCTGTTTCACAGTAAAGATGAACTGATTGACATGGCGTATGAGAAGCAGGCGGAAGATATCCAGTATTCCGCGGATCAAGAATCTCAGTCAGCATAGGCGGCGGGATTGAAGATCTTCACCATCGGGTTCACGAAGAAAGCGGCCCGAGAATTCTTTGCCAAGCTGCAACGTCCGGGTCTGAAGCGGCTCATTGATGTCCGGTTGAACAATGTTTCGCAGCTCGCGGGATTTTCGAAGAAGGACGATCTCGAGTTCTTCTGCGGGGCAATCGTTTCGATTCCGTATGTGCATCTCCCCGAGCTTGCGCCCACGCAGGAAATGTTGGATGAATACAAAAAGAATAAAGGTGACTGGGCGGATTACGAATCGAGATTTCTGGCCTTGATGAGCGAGCGACGAGTGGAAGAGAAGCTCGATCGGGAGATCCTCGACGGAAGTTGCCTGCTTTGCAGTGAGCCGACGCCGGAACATTGCCATCGGCGGCTTGCCGCGGAATACCTCAACGGCAAGTGGGGCAATGTCGAAATCGAACACATACTGTAACTAGCGCGGGCCATGTATATGCGAGTGCCTGCTGGGGTATGCTGTTCGCGAGGACCTATGAAACGCCTTTGCGTCATCGCTGTTGCGCCATCTCTTGCAGTCGTCCTTCTTGCAATCGCAGCATTAGCCCAACAATCCACTCAAACTCCCGCCATCCCTACGACTGGTTTTGCTGGCCTCGATCAGTACCGGGCTTCGCGGATTGCGATGTTTACTGATGATTTCGGGCAGTTGGCTCGCTATCGCGATGCGAATGCGGCGCTGGGCGCGCCGAAGGCGGGTGAGGGCCGCGTCGTGTTTTTCGGCGACTCGATTACCGACATCTGGAAGCTGGACGAATCTTTTCCCGGCAAACCGTACGTGAATCGCGGCATCGGAGGACAGACCACGCCGCAGATGCTGGTGCGGTTCCGGCAGGACGTGATCGATTTGCAGCCAAAGGTAGTCGTGATTCTTGCGGGGACGAATGACATCGCGGGGAATACCGGCCCGATGCGCAATGAGGACATCGAGGCGAACTACGCGTCGTTTGCCGAACTGGCGAAGGCGCACGGGATCAAGGTGATTTATTCGTCGTTGCTGCCGGTACACAACTACACCGAGCGCTCGAAGGATTTTTTTGCGCAGCGTCCGCAATCGCGAATTCTGGCGCTGAATGAGTGGCTGAAGTATTACTGCGCGAAGAACAACCTTATTTATCTCGACTATTTTTCGGTGATGGTCGACGACAAGGGCATGATGAAGAAGGATCTGGCCGATGACGGACTGCATCCGAACGCAGCGGGATTCAAGATCATGGCTCCGCTGGCCGAGTCGGCGATTGAAAAGGCGCTGAAGTAAGAGGCGGCATATGTCGGTTGGCGCCCCGGGGGAGCGGGCGCGTCTTTCCAGACGATCGTGCGGGCTCTGTGCCTGCGGGCCAAAGGGTTTCTTTCGCAGCTCAGCAAAACCCGGCCACAAACGATTCCTGCCGCTTCCGTGCGTTAGCCGGCATCTATAATGAGAAGTAGTTTCCGACCGCCCTGGCCTGTGGGTATACCTGAAGGCCGTGGCGGCGAGGGATTGGCGCTCGTTCGACGGCGCTGCTCCCGAGGGTGCTGGTGGAAACGCCGGCGCCTCCCGCGCTCTTGCGAGCGCATTGGAAAGGAAACGGCTGTGGGGATTGTCCCGCCTGGTTTGTCCTTTCCACGTGCATTTGATTTTTCGGAAAAGTGTTCAGCCCTCAGCGAGTTGAGCCATGTTCAGTCTTGAAATCTTTGCTGAGTGCTGAATGCCGTGTGCTGAATGCAGCCTCTATACGACAAATTCGGACGCGCAATTACCGATCTGCGGATCTCGATAACCGACCGCTGCAACTACAGGTGTGTTTATTGCCGCACAGGCAAAGAGGGCGCGCTCTATGGCGACCTGCCATTTGCGGATTATCTGCGGATGGCGCGGGTGCTGGTCGGGATGGGGATCACGAAAGTGCGGCTTACGGGTGGGGAGCCGTTGTTGCGGAATGGCGTTGTCGATTTTGTGCGGGAGTTGCGGAGGCTGCGCGGGCCGGAATGCATAGATCCTTCGCCGCCAAGAGCTGTGGCTCAGGATGACAAAGCGACAGAGAGGTCCGCGGCTTCCGACGAAAACGGTTTTGAGCCGATTGATATTGCGCTTACGACTAACGGGCATCTGCTGGCTGAGTTGGCGCAGCCTTTGAAAGACGCGGGGCTCACTCGGGTAACGGTTTCGATGGACGCGGTCGATCCGGATCGGTTCGCGCGCATCACGCGCGTGCCCAACGGATACGATCAGGTGCTCAAGGGAATTCGCGCGGCGCGTCGGGCCGGGTTGTGGCCGCTGAAGGTGAATTGCGTGCTGATGCGCGGCTTCAACGAAGATCAGATCATTCCGTTCGGCTTGTTCGCTCGCGAAGAGGGCGTGACGGTCCGTTTCATCGAGTTCATGCCGCTCGAAGAAGATCGTGTCTGGTCTCCTTCGACGGTCGTTCCGCTGGAAGAAATTGTGGCGCGGATGGCGGAGTATCGTCCGCTGGTCGAGATTCCGCGGGGGCGATCGGAGACGGCGCGGCGCTATCGATTTGAAGACGGCATTGGAGAGGTCGGGATTATCGCACCGGTGTCACATCCGTTCTGCGGACATTGCAGCCGCATACGCATCACGAGCGATGGGAAGATCCGTACGTGCCTGTTCTCGGTGTGGGATCACGACCTGCACGCGCAGATGCGGCGCGGGGCGAGCGATGAAGAGCTGGCGGAATTTATTCGCGGCGTTGTGATGAAGAAGGAAGAGCGGCATCATATCGGCGAGCCCGATTTTGTGCCCGCTTCGCGGACTATGGTGCATATTGGCGGATAGGACCCCAAATCACAACACAGAGGACGCGGGGGGACGCAGAGGTTTTTGAGAGATAGAATCTTCGGATGACGTCCAAGTTTCTTCTTACCGTCGCATTCCTGTTCTTGTGCATCTCTTGCTTTGCGCAGACTTCTACTTATCTGGGCTTCGACCGCAACGATTATCCTGGCGACTCCAATCTCAAAATTCTTCATCAGACTTTTGCTTATACGGGATATTGGTTGAACAATCCTCCCGGGGAATCGTCGAATTCGTGGGTGGGGCATCGGGCGGCGGTGGAGAAGGCTGGCTTTGGATTTCTGGTGCTCTTCAATGGGCGGCTTTACGCGCAGCTGAAATCCGAGGCGAATGCGCGGCGGCTGGGACGTTCCGATGCGCGGGCTGCGGCAGCTTCGGCGCGGCGCGAAGAGTTTCCGCGCCGAACGATCATCTTTCTCGATCAGGAACAGGGCGGCCGCATGCTGCCTGAGCAGAAGGCGTACATCTATGCGTGGGTCGATGGCGTGACGGCGGCGGGATTCCGCGCGGGCATTTATTGTTCCGGCATTCCTAATGCCGACGACAACAATATCGTGACCGCGGCAGATATTCGCGAGAGCGCGGGCAAGCGCGAGATTACGTATTGGGCGATTGACGATGCGTGCCCGCCGGCACCGGGCTGCAGTTTTCTGGAGCATCCGCCGAAGCCGGCTGAGAGCGGAGTTGCATTCGCGGAAGTGTGGCAGTTCGCGCAGTCTCCGCAGCGGAAAGATGTTGCGGCGCATTGCACGAATTACAGCCACGATGGGAATTGCTATCCTCCCGGGACTTCGCCGGCGCAGGGATTGCATGTGGATTTAGATTCGGCGACGTCGGCGGATCCATCGCACGGGCGCACGCGCTGAGAGCCGAAGGCCGTTGTTCCCGCGTTACGATCCCTTTACAAGCATTTACTCGGCGTTGACCAAAATACACAGTGAATTACGCCCTGTTCCGTCTATCGGACAGAGACTGAAGGAACGTTCCGGCGCGCGGATTTGCGTCTACAATTTCCGTGCGCGGCAGGGCGCGTTTCTTTCGAGTTTCGGGGAGGCATTATGAGGTTGAGAGCGGGTCTTTGCTTCATGGTTCTGATGTTGCAGGCGGCCTTTGTGGAAGCGGTGCAGAAGCAGACTGCACCGGGACCTTTACCCGCGCAGATCGCGTCGGCGCGGAAAGTGTTCATCGCCAATGGCGGGGAGAACCAGCCTTTTTCGGAAGATTACCTTTTCAGCGGCGGATCGGAACGCGCTTACGACGATCTGTACGGCGCCATGAAGTCGTGGGGAAAATATGAACTGGTGGGGAGTCCCGCAGATGCCGACCTGCTGGTTGAAATTGAATTGCAGTGTCCGAAGGCGGGGCCGATGATCACTCCGAACTTCCGGGGAGAGTATCCCTACGATCCGCAATTCCGGTTGACGATCCGCGATGCCAAGACGAACGCTGTGCTGTGGAGCGTGTACGAGCATGTGGAGTGGGCGATTCTGCGCGGGAATCGTGACAAGAACTTCGACATGGCGATGTCGCGGCTGGTGAGCGATGTGCAGGGTTTGGCCGTTCGCGCGGCGACGGTGGCGACGGCTGCGAAGCAATAAGCCGGAATCTATTGAGCTTTTGGCGCGGGTTGCGGGCGGGCTGAGGCGCAGCGGAACTTCGCTTCGCCAACAGCCGAGGCCGCTGTCACTCCGTTTTTCTGTGGGGTAAAATATAGATTCAGGAACATGTCAGAACGCACGTTCACGCTTGACGAAGCCCAATCGCTGCTGCCGGTGCTCGAGTCGCTGCTGCGCTCGGCCATGAAGGCAAAAACCGTCATTGAAGAAGTCGATGCCGAGTTGCAGGCGCTGCATCATCGCATTTTTCTGAATGGCGGCATGTTCCTGGAGATCGTTCCGCTGGCGCGGCGCAAGGCCGAACGCGCGAAAGCGGAACAGCGCGCCAAAGACGCGTTGGCGGAAATCGATTCCATTGGAGTGCAGGTGAAGGATCTCAGCATCGGGCTGCTCGATTTTCCCTGCATGGTGGAAGGGCAGGTCATTCTGTTGTGCTGGAAGCTGGGAGAGAAGTCGATCGCGCACTGGCACGGAGTGAACGAAGGATTTGCCGGGCGCAAGCCGATCGATGAGCGGATTTCGCGGGCGCGCAAAGTGAACTAGATCCTTCGCTCGATCTGAAAAGCGGTTCCGCTCAGGATGGCGCAATCCTCGGCCAAAACGCGCGCTGCGGCGACTCGCACGAATTCACCTTCAAAATCAAGCCTTTTCGGCCCGCGGTCGTATTCCAAAATAATCCTTTCCCTCAGCAACATACCCGGAAGTCCAGTGTTTACATCGGAGGAACGTAATAAGGCCCGAGGACGGCTTTTGGGCCACAATGGAATCTAGCAAGGAAATTTATTGGTTGACCTCGGGGGCGAGGAAGGGCCATGCATATGAACCGATCAATGATGCGTTGGGTTGTGTTGGGAGCGGTGATGCTGTCGCTGACGGCAGCGTCGTTTGGGCAGATTGCGGTGGGAGTTTCGGTGCGCTTTGGACCGCCACCGCTGCCGGTGTATGCGCAGCCGATCTGTCCGGGACCGGGATATATGTGGACGCCCGGATACTGGGCGTGGAGCGATGACGACGGCTACTACTGGGTGCCGGGCACATGGGTTGTAGCCCCTGTCGGTATGTTGTGGACCCCGGGATGGTGGGGATGGGGCGGCGGCGTGTACCTGTGGCATCCGGGATACTGGGGACCGCACGTCGGATTCTACGGAGGCATTAATTACGGATTTGGATACGGCGGTGTGGGATTCGCCGGCGGCGAATGGCGCGGCAACTCGTTCTACTACAACCGCTACGTCACGAATGTCAGCGTGACCAATGTGACGAACGTTTATAACCGGACCGTGATCGTGAATGAGAATCATGTCGCGTTCAACGGCGGAAGGGGCGGAGTGATGGCGCGTCCGACGGCGCAGGAAGAAGCGTACGGACGCGAACGTCATATGGAGCCGCTGCAGGCCCAGATCGACCACCGGAATATGGCGATGCGCGATCGCGCGAATTTCGCGTCGGAGAATCACGGGCGTCCGGCAATCGCGGCGACAGCGCGGGCGGGCGATTTCAGCCGCCACTCGGTGGTTGCGGCCAGGAATGCAGGCGGGGAATATCATGCTCCAGCGATGTCTCCGCGCGACGCGCGCGTGAATACGCCGAATCGAAGCAACGAAGTGCGGGCGAATGACGGATTCCGGTCGTTCTCGCAGCCGAACCGGAATAGCAACTCGGCGCCGAACGGACGAAACAACAACAATGGCGGACAGAATCAGAACCGGTCGAACGATGGGTTCCGGTCGTTCACGCCTCCGAACCGGAACAACAACAACTCGATGGGGAATGAGCGGAACAATGGCAACGCCGGACGGAATGAGAGCCGGTCGAATGAGCAGTTCCGGTCCTTCAACCCACCGAACCGCAATAACAACTCGATGTCGAACGAGCGGAACAACAACAACGTGCGAGGCGATCAAGGGCGCTTCAACGACAGCCGTTCCAATGAATCGCGTCCGCAGAACAACATGCGTCCGAACCAGAGCCGTCCGCAGAACAACGTTCGCGAGAGCCAGCCGCGGCAAGCTCCGCAGCGGGAGTCGAGGCCGGCTCCGGCGCCGAGGCATGAGGGTCCGCCTCCGAAGGAAGAGCGGCGGCGTTAGGGGAATCTCTCACCACGGAGGCACTGGGACACGGAGGAGGCTTGCA
This sequence comes from Candidatus Sulfotelmatobacter sp., assembly GCA_035945695.1. GTDB lineage: Bacteria > Acidobacteriota > Terriglobia > Terriglobales > Acidobacteriaceae > Sulfotelmatobacter. The sequence goes on from DASYZZ010000030.1 coordinate 234,890, forward strand.
GCTAAGCCTCCTCTCAGTTTTTTATCGATCGTTTCGACCATGCGATGATCGATCTGCGATCTAGTCTGCAATCTTTCTATTTTTCTTCACCGTGACTCCGCGACTCAGCGGTGAAAATCGTTCCACGGATGGCGACTTTAGCTTTTTTGCAAGCTTTTTGGGACGCGGCGTTCTTGGGGAGAGGCGGACTGTCTGGCGAGTGGCAGGGATGGTTCCGCGCAGTGGAACCGGGTACCAGCGGGTGCGCCGGGCTGATTTTTCTCTGCTACAATTTTTACATACGGATCAATTCAGGACCGAAAACACCTGAGCGGGCGCGCCCAAGGAGTGTGATAGAACCATGTCCTCGATGAAGCAGAAGCTCCGACTGATCGGCGCATTCGCGGCGCTGGCGACGTTAGCTCTGGCGATCAGCTGCCGTGGATTTTTCGTGAATCCGACATGGCAGTCCATTCAGATCCAGCCTCCCAGCCCGACCGTGGCGGTGGGATTTCAGCAGAACCTGACGGCGTGGGGTACGGATACGGACGGAAACCGATCGCAGATCACATCGAACCTGGTGTGGAGCTTGTCGGGAGCGAGCAATGGCGGGACAGTTGCGACTCTCGATCCGAACACGGGCATCCTGAAAGGTGTGGCTGCGGGGACAGTTACGGTGACGGCATCGTCCGAGGGCGTGAGCGGAACGGCGACGGCGACCGTGGCGCAGGTCGTCACCAATATGACGATTTCGCCATTGACCACCGCTGTAAAAGGCGACGGCGTACAGTACGCTCAGTTCACCATCACGTCTTCGGGCACTAACATAAGCTCTCTCGTTACGTTAACTCCGTATCAGGGTACTACGGTTGTCACCAGCGGTTTAACCTGCGCATATCAGCTAGGCCTAGCGGGTGATGGTACGCAAGATTGCCTGCCATCGTCCACCTTGGTTACGTCCGGATCACAGACTTTCACCATTGTCGTTACTTATGCTGGATATACGGGAACGACCCCAGTCCAGGCGACATTGACTGTCAACGCACCGTAGTGGCGCGGTCGGCCTGCGGGTCCCTTTTGTCGTGCGCCGGTGAGATCCCTACGCCCCGTTCGGCGTCTTCAGCGTAGAGTTGTATAGATCCGAAGGCTACGCCAGTTCCTGAATTCGTAAATTTCCAAACGTCTCCTTTTCCACTAAGAACTCACGCGGCCGGTTGCAGGACACAGCCAGCCGCGTGAGAGGCAGGAGGAACTACCAGCGGAGTCCGAAGGTCACTGGAACGAACGTGATGTCGGTGCCGTGCGTGGTGAACATGCGAGAGTAGCGGGCCTCGCCGAAAATCTTGGCATGGCTCTGGCCGAGCCGGGCCTCGACGCCGAGTCCGCCGTTAAATCCCATCTTGTACGTCGCGGCTGACGCGACCACCTGATTCACTCCCACGGTCGCGGGGTAACAGAATCCGAAAAATGGATCGCAGATAAACGTATTCACGAGCGCCGGCTGCGTGAGCGACAGATTCCTGTAGTAGATACCCGGCCCGCCGAAGACGTAGGGCGAAAGATGCCAGTGCGGGTTGGCTCGAAACATGGGAGTGAAGCTGACGGACCAGATATTGGTGTAGCCTCCGGGCTCGCCGTAACGCCCGAGTGCTGCACTGTTGAGTCCCCAGTGGTTGTAGTTGAAATCGAGATCGAGCGCGAGATGCGGCGATGGCTTGTATCCGCCGCGGAAGTCGACGTTCCAGCCCATGTTGAGATCGTTTCCGGCGCGTCCTTCGGGCGCACTGAAGCCGCCGCCTGCACTTATATCGACGTGCGTCCACTGGGCGTGTGCCGTGCCGAGCATGCAGACCAAAGAAAAGAGCGCCGCGACTCCCAGACGAATAACACGCATGTTCTAACTCCCGGCTCATAGATGCTCCAGCGCCGAGGCGGGTTTACGTAAGTTCTTTGCCACTGGACCGGGCCGAATACCAAGGCAATACCGGGGAAGAAGGATTGCGGCAACCTCGGAGCCATGGTGTGATCCGGGTCACATTCGTCTCCTGTTATTCGTGTGACGATAAGCGCATCCTCGGAATCCCATGTCAGAAATGTCCGCGAACTCGACGACGGTTGTGAGCGGCGCTGTACGCGATCAGGAGGAATTGCGCGCGGCGCGGTTTGCGATGCGGCTGTCGCTGGCTGTAGGCGTGCTGATGCTGCTAGGCAAGACGACGGCGTATTACGTGACGGGATCGGCGGCCATCTTGTCGGATTTCGCCGAGTCGGTAGTGCATGTGATTGCGGTGGCGTTTGCGGCGTTCAGCCTGCGGCTGAGCACGAAGCCGGCGGCTCCGACATTTCTCTACGGATATGAGCGCATCACGTTTTTCTCGGCCGGTTTTGAAGGCGCGATGATTATCGTGGCGGCGATCTGGATCCTGATTGAAGCGATCGAAAAATGGCTGGCCGGATTGCCGCTGGAAAATCTTGGGTCCGGCACACTTCTGCTGTTGGCGGCCGGACTGCTGAATGCGTGGCTCGGCTGGTATCTATTGCGAGTTGGCAAGCGCAGCCATTCGCTGATTCTGGAAGCCGACGGCAAGCATGTGCTGACGGATTGTTTCACCAGCTTTGGAGTCGTGGCCGGACTCGGCCTGGTGATGCTGACGGGATGGAAGCCGTTCGATCCGCTCGTTGCGATCGCGGTTGCGGTGAACATTCTGTGGTCCGGAGGGCGTCTGGCATGGCGGTCGGCGGTGGGGTTGCTGGATTATTCCGATCCGGACACGGGCAAGCAGATTCGCGAAAAGCTGGATGCGATCTGCAATGAACTGGGCGTGCATTATCACGGCGTGCGCTACCGGACGACGGGATACCGGCAGCTGATCGAAGTGCATCTGCTCTTTCCACACGAGACGGAGGTGGGAGAGGCGCATCGGCTGGCGACGGCATTGGAAGAGCGTCTGCCGGTGGAGTTAAAAATTCCCGCTGAAGTGATTACGCATCTCGAGTCGCTGGAAGATCACGAGGACGTGCACGCGACCATGCACTACACGGGGCGGCCGGAGTAGGGCATTGTTGATTTTTGATTGTTGAATGAAACTCCCGCGCGCCTACTGCAGCGTTACTCTTTCATCATCGCGTCGATTGTTGAGTAGAGCTGGTTGTTATCTTTCACCTCGACGTACGGCCGTCCGGGATTGCGATTGCTCACGATATAGACCGTTGGGGTGTGGTCGAGCTTGATCGCTTTGCCGAGGTCGCGGTCGGCGTTCACTTCGGCGGCGAGCTTGCCGTTGGGGTCGATCACGAAGGGGAAGTCAACTTTGTGCTCGGCGGCGAATTTCTCGGCATATCCGCGCAAGTTCTGGGCGTCGATCTCAAGTTGGTTCTGGAAGATGTAGTCGCGAAACTCATTTCCCACAGCCTTCGAATGTGAGTCGAAGTAGCGCGCCATGACGGCCGCCTGATAAGACCACGGGTGCATCGGCAGCGGGAAATCGTGACGGATAAGAGGAATCTTGTAGGTCTTCGACGCTTCCTCGACCAAAGGCGCAGTGCGGCGGCACATGGGGCACTCGAGGTCCTCGAAAACCACGATGGCCACCTGCGATCCTTTGGGCGGGCGCAGCACGGACTCCGGCGTTTCCTGCGCAGTTGCCACCGGAGCGGTCACGGCAAGCAGCAGTGTCAGCGACAAAAGGGCAAACAAACGGGCGAAGATCTTGTTCATAATCCTGTCAGGCATTTCCTTGAATTCGTCCCCACAATGTACTTAGACGCTGGAATCTTCAGTATGGCGGCCTGAGGGCTGCAAACGACAGATTCCAGAAGGCTGACTCTATGGTAACCGATGTGGGTTGGGATGTCAGGGGAGAACCATCATGATTTCGCTGCGGTTTCAGCTTCGGGTTTTTCGCTAGCCAGACCGGTCAGTTCCAGCAGCGGCTTCATGGTGAGTCCTTGAACCAGAATCGAGAAGACGACTACGCCAAAGGTGAGAGTGAGAACCTGATTGCGGTTGGGCAACGAGGGATCGAGGCTGAGGGCGAGAGCCAAAGCGAGGCCTCCGCGAAGACCGCCCCAGACCATTACGTGCTGCCAGCGAAGCGGAATTTTTTCAGCGATGAGATTGCTTGCAGGAACGAGCAGGTAAATCGAAACCGCGCGGCCGGCGAGTACGGCCGCCACGGCGAGAAGCAGCGGACGCCAGGACTGGGCAAGGGTATTGATGCGCACCTCGAGCCCGATCAGTAAAAAGATGAGGGAGTTCATCACGAACGCGAAATATTCCCAGAAGGAGACGAGCGCGGAGCGGGTGCGATCGCTCATGCCGTGCTTTACGCCGACATTGCCGACGGTCAGTCCCGCCATGGCCGTTGCGATGATCGCGGAAAGATGCAGGTGATACGCGGCCATGTAGGTGCCGTAGGCGACGATCGTCGTCAGGGTGATTTCCACCTCGGGGGCGTCGAGCGCTTCGGTGATGCGGCTGGCGGCGTAACCGCAGGCGAATCCAAGAACGGCGCCGCCTCCCACTTCGAGCACAAACATCCCGGCGCCCCTGGCGACGCTCAGATGACCGCCGATAACGGCGGCCAGCATGATTTGGAATAGCGCGGCGGCAGTGCCGTCATTCAGCAGGCTCTCTCCTTCGACCAGCACGGAGAGCCGGTGACTCATGTTCAGATCGCGGAAGATAGCGAGGACAGAAATCGGATCGGTGGCCGAGATGATGGCGCCGAACAATAGAGCGGTCAGGATCGGCAGCTCGATGGTCCAGTGCACGAGGGATCCGGTAACGGCGGCCGCAAGAAGGACTCCGATATTGGCGAGAATGAGCAAGGGCGCGGAGTCGCGCGCGAGTTCGCGGATGTTGAGCTTCACGCTGCCTTCAAAAACGAGAGCGGGAAGGAAAATCAGCAGGATGACGTCGGGCGTGAGCCAATGCGGACGCTCGGCAGGGGAGATCGGGGCGGTATACGGCAGGTGGACTAATCCGAGCAGAATTCCACCGACTACCAGTGCCGCTGTGTAGGGAATCCGCAGGTATTTGGAGAGAACTGCGATTGCGGACGCAGCCAACAAAAGCAATACCAGGAATTCCACGGCTGAGTTGGTGGTCATCGGAAGAATTCCGTTCGTACACCGGGAAATGTTGATTTAAGCAAAGACATTTTCCCAAGCAGAAGTTATAACCCGGCAGATAGAAACCATACTACGACGTTCGTAATGATTGAGAGCAGCTGCGGGCGAGAGCTCGAGCCGATGTGCACAAGGCGTAAACGTCACGCGCCGCGAAGGCGTGCACAACGCGCTATAGTAGAAGGTTCTCCTTTCCATGTTGAAGATGTCGGGATCATTCCGTGTTCACTCTCGATTCGTGCCGCTGATCCTGGCCGGTCTGCTGACCCTTGCTGGTTGCGGCCGGGGACGCCATCGCGTGCTCGAAGTGGCATACGTCTCAGCTCCGCAGGCGGCGCTGCGCGACCAGGTTGCGGCGATCTACAACAAAGTCGGGTACGTGAAAAACGGCGAGCGCGTGGAGATCGTCGACCGCGACCGTCGATTCGCGAAAGTTCGCACGTCGGGCGGACTTGAGGGCTGGATCGAGCAGCGATACCTGGTCGATCAGAAAACTTTCAACGAATTGCAGAAGCTCACGGCGGACCATCAGAACGATCCCGTGCAGGCGCCGGGCGTTCTGCGGAACGACACGAATCTGCACGTCACGCCCGGACGCGAGACGGAACATCTTTACCAGCTGAGCTCAGGAGCGAAAGTATCGATCCTGCAGCGCGCAACGGCAGAAAAGCTCGGAGCTGCCGGTCCGGTGACGAAGCTCGTGGGCGGCAAGCTGGTCAAGGCCGCAGCGGGGCCGGTGCTCGAAGACTGGTGGCTGGTCCGGGACGATCAGGGCCGGGCAGGTTGGGTGTTGTCGCGGATGATTGACGTCGATGTGCCGCTCGATATCGCGCAGTACGCCGAGGGGCAACGCTTCGTCGCGTTCTTCAAGCTGGACGAGGTGCAGGACGGGGATAAGAAGGTCCCGCAATATCTCTGCCTCCTTACCCAGAATCATGACGGCCTGCCGTTTGACTACGATCAGGTGCGCGTTTTCACGTGGAACGTCCGCAAGCACCGGTATGAGACAGCTTATCGAGAGCACGGGCTGAATGGCGTACTGCCCGTGACTGTGACGAGTGAGAACTTCGATAAAGAAGGCACCCTGCCTGTATTCATCCTGCGGGTCAAAGACGACGCCGGCAATGTGACGGAGCGCAAGTACAAGCTGAATACGCCGATCGTTCGGCGGGTGCTGGCGCCGGGGGAAGTTCCGCTGAAGCCAAGCCGCAAGCGGCGGTAGTCCGTCGAAAACAACTGCATGTTCCTACCAAAAGCCATAGACTCTTGGCAGCATTTCTATTGATTTCTGTACGGGAAGGAGAATCATCTTTCAGTAAACATATGAAAACATGGCATTTGTATCGGGCAGTGTTTGGACGGACAGTTGCATAAGTATTGTGTTTCGCATCGTTGTGTGTCTTGGATTGACGAGGAAGTAAACAAAAAAGCCTGCGGAGACGGGCGGGGTTCTCAGTAGTCGAGTTTTCTAATCCCAGCTTTCACAAAAATGAGTTCTGAAGTGGTCGACGGTATTGCAAGGCCAATCGGATCGCGCCGTTTATCCCAGGCACCGGCCGAAGGCGCTTGATCCGATTCTTGATCGACGAAAATCCTAAGGAGGCAAGGAAATGCGTTTTGAACGTTTTCCTATCGTTCTAGTTGCGCTGTTGACGCTGTCGCTGGCGACAGCTCCCCTGTTTGGTCAATCGCTGACCACGGGGAATATTAACGGTACTGTGACTGATCCCAGTAACGCCGTCGTTCCAAATGCGACGGTGAACCTCAAGAATCTGGATACGGGCGTGACCGCGGTCACGAATACCAGTGCGAGTGGCGGATATAACTTTGGCCTGCTTAAGCCTGGTCATTACGTGGTTTCAGTGAAACAGGGCGGATTCGCCGAGGTTGCGCAAACTGTAGAAGTGCAACTTGGTCAGACCTCCAAGGTGGATATCCAATTAGCCGTCGCCAAGGGAACCGAGACCGTCGAGGTTTCGGGAACGGCGCCGCTCATCAACACTGAGCCGAGTACGAACACTGCTTTCACGCAAGCGGAAGTCGCGCAGTTACCCAGCGCGGGCGGTGACATCACCAACATTGCCGACACGAGCCCGGGCGTCGTTATCAACTCCATGGGCGGCTATGGCAACTTCACGGTCAACGGCATGCCTGCCACGTCGAACCTGTTCACGGTTAACGGCGAAAACGACATGGACCCGTACTTCAACATCAACAACTCGGGTGCCACGAACCTCACGTTGGGTCAAAATGAAATATCTGAAGCAACGGTGATCACGAATCCCTACAGTGGGCAGTATGGCCAGCTGGCCGGTGCCCAGATTACCTACGTGACGAAGGCTGGCAGCAATGCTTTCCATGGCAACGCCCAATACTGGTGGAACGGTCGTTATATGAATGCGAACGACTGGATGAACAACAATATTGGCGCTCCGCGACCTTTCTCGAACGCGAATCAGTGGGCAACTTCGGTGGGCGGCCCTATCTTTAAGAACAAGACGTTCTTCTTCGTGGATTTCGAGGGAATGCGCTTCATTCTTCCGAATAACCCGGGGCTCGATGTTCCCACACCTGCTTTCGCAGCTGCGGTCATGAGCAACATCAGCAACCCATCGAGTCCTAACTATCAGCCGAACGAGATTACGACGTACCAGACGATGTTCAATTTGTGGGCGGGCGCCAAGGGCGAGAACCTTGCTGCGCCGGTAGCTCCTGACTCTTATTGCAGCAGCCTGTCATTTCCAAGCTTTGTAACCGGGTTTACTCCCGGCACTACGCCCTGTGATCAAACCTTTCGAGGAGAAACCTCAGCACTTGGCAAGGAATACATTCTTGCGTTCAGAATCGACCAGAAGCTGACGAACAACGACAACATGTTCTTCCGTTACAAACTGGACCATGGTACCCAGCCAACGACTCTGGATGCCATCAACTCCAATTTCAATGCGCTCTCCCCTCAGCCTGCTTACGACCTGCAGGCGCAGGAGACTCACGTTTTTGGTCCAAATGCGACGAATTCGTTTACCGCAACGGCGAGTCACTACGTTGCACAGTTCGCGCAGAATCCTGCTCTAGTTCAGAGCACGTTCCCAACCTCAATCATTACCTCAGGCGGTTCGGTGAATTTCAGCAGCTTTAATCAAGCGTATGCGTTCCCGCAGGGACGAAATGTCACGCAGTACCAATTCATTGACGATTTCTCCTGGACGCACGGTGTGCATACGTTGAAGTTCGGCGCTAACTTCCGCCGATACGATATCAGCGACCACAACTTCTTCTTCAATACGCCGGCTACCTATTTTGGATATGGCGGCAGCGGCCTGCAGGAATTGGCCAACGGGCGCGCTTTTCAGTACCGCCAATCCGTGAACCAGTCGAGCAATGTTCCGGTTGCCCTGTGGGGTCTCGGTGCCTATGCAGAGGACGACTGGAGAGTCTCCCACAACCTGAAGCTAACGTTGGCGCTGCGCCTTGAGCACAGCTCTAACCCTGTCTGCAACACGAATTGCCTCGCGAATTTCACGGGGCCATGGTCGAGCCTGGCTTCCGTTCAGTCCGCGGCCGCTGGAAACGATCCAGGGGACACGGTCTATAGTGCCGACATTAAACTCAACCAGCGAAATCCGTTTCCGGGTATTGATTCGGTGAGTTTTTCGCCGCGCGTCGGCTTCAGTTGGGATCCGCTAGGCTCTGGAAAAACAGTTGTCAGTGGCGGAATCGGGATATTCTACGATACGACCGCTGCAGGATTGCTGGATGACCTGCTTGGCAACCCGCCTGTGTCGGTCTCTCTGCGCGTTCGCGGAACACCTGGAGTCGGTGTCCTGCCGTTCGACAACACAGCGGCGGGAGCGCCTGCTACGTTCGCGGCCTCTGCTGCAGCTTTCAACGTCAACGAAAGCTACAACACGATCTCAAGCAATCTGGCAGCACTGGGAACCGCATTCAACCCTCCAGCATTCACGTCGATGGTGGGTACGATGCACACTCCGCAGTGGCAGGAGTGGAACCTGTCTGTGCAGCAACAACTCGGACGCAGCCAGGTATTCATCGTAAGCTACGTTGGAAACCACGGGATCAGGATTCCCTATACGAACGCATGGGCGAACGCCTACGATCCATACCAGATTTTCCCCTCCTCGGTAGTTCCGTTTTCTCCGTACGAGAATAATTACAGCAACGTCACGCAGGTTCAGAGTGGCGCGGTGTCCAACAACAACGGCCTGACCTTAAGCTACCGGAAGCAGTTCTCGCACTGGGTTTCAGCTCACGCGAACTACACTTGGGCGCACAACCTGGATGAAGTCTCCAACGGTGGCATTTTCACCTATGGCGACTCCCTCCTCGGGCAGATCAATCCGACGAGTCTGCGTGCAGCAAACTATGGCAATTCCGATTACGATATCCGACACAACTTTAATGCCGATTTTGTCGTGAATCCGGAATTCCACAAGACAGGAGCCTTGAAGTGGGTAACTGAAGGCTGGCAGTTCTCGGGCAAGTGGTTCTGGCGCTCAGGCTTGCCGTTCTCGGTTATCGACAACAACTGGAATGGAGCAGTCTTGAATGGTGGTTCGACCATTCTGGCTCAGCCTCTGATCGGTGGCACTGCGCCCGGTTTGAGTAGCTGCAACGGAAAGAACGCGACCGGAAATCCGGGAGCTCCCGGTGGACCGGCTCCTTGCCTGGACGCCTCGGTGTTTGTGCAGAGTGCGTCTGGCTCGTGGCCCGGTTACAACGTATGGTCTCCGCAGCGCCGCAACCAGTACCATGGAACGCATTTCTTCGACATGGATTTGAACCTCTTCAAGAACTTCAGGTTTACGGAGAGGCTCAACGCCGCAATTGGAATTCAGGCGTTCAACGCCCTGAACCATCCGAATTTCGGCAACCCGGATAACGGCTTCGGAGACCCTGGTTTCGGACAAATTTCGACCATGACCGGAGTTCCAACGAGTCCCTACGGCAACTTCCTGGGCTTCGATTCTTCTCCGCGCGTAGTCCAACTCACTGGCAGGATCGTCTTCTAATTCTCGTCCGTGAGTGAAAGAAACTGAATGAGGCCGACCGCGAGGTTGGCCTTATTCTTTTCCCGCGGTCCGCAGACTCCGCAGTATAATTTTGCCGCATCCAAACTAACAAAACGTCAGTGATCAGAAGTGCTGGAGGTTATCGTGATGTCTCGAATCAGTTCAGCAGCTATGGGGATATTGTTCGCATCGGCTTTATGCATTGGACAAACGGCTGCGCAAACGTCTCAGCCGGCGGCGAGTGCTTCTGGCCTTGGACATGGATCGTTTCCGGTGAAGGTGACCAAAACGTTGGATTCCAGCAAACTGAAAGAAGGCGATTCGGTTGCGTTGGAAACGACGGGAAGCTTCAAGCTTCCGGACGGCACGCTCGTCCCCAAAGGATCGAAGATGCTGGGCCACGTTACTAGCGCGAAAGCCAGATCCAAAGGAGCTTCGGACTCCGAGTTGGTGATTGCTCTAGACAAACTCGACATCATCAAAGGCAAAGAGTTCACGGTCAAAGGGACAATACAGGCGGTGTTTCCTCCCGCTGACGAACCAGATCCGGGCATGCCAGCGACATCTTCGCACCAGGGAGGTGGAGGTGCCGGTTTAAGCGGAGGATCGGTTCCAGCACCTGACTACAAGCCAACAACTGACATCAAGACCGGAGTGGCAACGGAAAACACGGCCAGTGTCCAGTCGGCATCGGACCCTAAGGCAACGGGTGTACACGGTTTCCGTGATCTGAGCCTGGAAGATGGCGCTTTGAAGTCGAAAGGCAAGAACGTCAAGTTAGGAAGTGGCGTGCAGTTGATCGTGCACGTGGACATTCTCGGATAATTTAAAGAATATTGGGGGTAAATCGGAGGGCGCGGCTCTTGTCGCGCCATTTTTCATTCGTAGGATCGCGCAAGATTCCTCGCTCCGTTGGAGAAGACGCGGCGCTTCGGAATAAACAATGACCCTACTTCCCGAAAATCACCGTGCTTGAGAAGTGCGATGCCGCGGCCATGTAGAACAGCAGCGGCACGGAGAGGAAGAAATTCGTCCTTGAGGCCAGGAAGGCTTGACGGGCCAGCTTCGCGGCGTCTTCTCTCGGGGTTCCCGCTAACGTCGCGCGGATGATCTTTTTATTATTCGGCCAGATGATTCCCCAGACGTTGAACAGCATCACGATGCCGAATCCGCCGCCTATGCCGATGCAGAGGACGTGATTGTCGTCTCCTCCGACGGGTGTGTAGTGCACAAAGACCCATCCCGCTGCATAGACAAGAATCGTGGTGATTACTCCCAGGACGTATCCGTTGGGGCTGGTTTTGATGATGAAGTAGAGAATCCAGAAGACGACGATCCACAGCAAAAGGAAGAAGCCGATGGTGCTGCCGCCGCCTCCGCCCTGGCGTTCGGCGTCGGGGCCGACGAGGAATTGTCCCCAATACCAGAAACCGAGAAAGACCGTGACCAGCGCGCTCCAGCGGAACCAGTGCAGCGCCGGTAGTGTGAGCTTCTCAAAGATCTTGGGCTTCGCGGCGGCGTCCACCTGCTTCATAAATGGCACGTTGATCAGATTGAAGAAATAGAGCAGGCCGATCCAGGTGATGCCGGCGATGAAGTGGAACCAGCGCAAAATCAGCATGGCGGCTTCGCTTCCCGTGATCGTAGGCAGGACGACAGTGGTTGCCACGGCAATAACAGGGTGCATCTAGATCCCCCCGGACTTGGATTGTGGATTCTCCGAATGCCCGATAACGACGGCACGCGGAAGAGACAGCCAACATATCTGGAACGCGACCGATCCGTCTCTAAGCGGACGGTTGAGTCGTCGCAAGTCTGCTCTTGACGTGCCGGACCTGTCAACTGGGAACGCGGCTTCGATCCGGTAACCGGGTAATCAGGCGGTATTCACAAGGCGGCGCAGGAATCGGTTCGTGTACTTTCGAGGTTAGTGCCGGAGCGAAGCTGGGCAAGTTCTCGGTTGAAAAGAGGGCCGGATCGCCGTATCGTACTTCCATCTGCCCGCTGGTGCGCAGATGGTGCGGAGTACGATGCGCGGCGGCGGGGCTGTCCCCCCTTGTTTCCGAGGCGGGTGGGAAGGCTTTCGGGAACATGCTGTTTGCTTTGCTTGGCCACGGCAGGCCGCGTGGGCAGTCGCTGAACGATCGCAGTTTACGAATCGAGGAGATCGGCTATGGATAACAACAAGCCGGCGCAGAACATTCAGGATTCCTTCCTTAATACGGCCCGCAAAGAGAGAGCGAGCATCACGATTTATCTGCTCAGCGGAGTCAAGCTGACGGGCCGAATCCGCTCCTTTGACAAGTACTCCGTAGTGCTGGAGGCGAATGGTCAGGAGCAACTCATCTTCAAGCATGCCATCTCGACCGTGGTGATGGGACGCGTGCCGGCGACCCATATGTCGCACGCGCCTCACCCGGAGAAGGCGGTCGCTGGAACGGCGACGGCTGCGACGGTGGCGACTGCTTCAGGCACCGAAGGATAGGCTTTCTCGGCTTGGGAAGTTCTCATCGCAAGAAATCCCGCGGCACCGCGCGTGACAGTCGAAGTGTGCCTTTCGGCGCTGTTGAAACTCAAGAACAGCCGCAACGCGAACGCGCTTTTCTGGTGGGACTCGATGTGCGCACGCGGAAGAGCGGCACGGGAACGGGTACGGCGCAGGCGTCGGCAGCACGCGATGCTGCGGTGCAGGCCAAAGCAGGCGCCAAAAAATCTGACGGGAAGCCCAGCATCCCCGAATTCGACGCAGATGAATCGCTGGCAGAACTGCGAACTCTGGCGGAGAGCGCCGGAGCGAAAGTTGTGGGCGAGATCCTGCAGCGGCGCGACCGGCCTGATCCGGCCACGTTGATCGGAGCGGGCAAGCTGGAAGAAATTGCCGGCGCGGCTGCTTCGGTCGACGCCGATGTTCTGCTCTTCGATCACGATCTCAGCCCTTCACAGCAGAGGAATATCGAGCGGATCATCAAGCGGCGGGTGATCGACCGGACGCAGCTCATTCTCGACATTTTTGCGCGGCACGCACGAACCCGTGAAGGACAGTTGCAAGTCGAGTTGGCACAACTCCATTACATGCTGCCGAGACTCGCTGGACGCGGCGTCGAGATGTCTCAACTCGGAGGCGGCATCGGCACAAGAGGTCCGGGCGAAACACAGCTCGAGACGGACCGGCGAAAGATTGCACGACGCGTTCGGCATGTCGATCAGCAACTGGAGAATGTCCGCCGCATTCGCGCTCAGCAGCGGCAGCGGCGGGAATCGGCGCCGGTCGCGACGGTGGCGCTTGTCGGCTATACGAACGCGGGGAAATCGACGCTGTTCAATGCGCTGACGCGAGCTGGCGTGTTGTCATCTCCCAAGATGTTCGCCACGCTTGATCCGACGATACGCGGCGTGGACTTGCCTTCGAAGCGCAAAGTGCTCCTCTCCGACACAGTAGGATTTATCCGCAATCTGCCGCACACGCTGGTTTCCGCATTTCGGGCGACATTGGAAGAGGTGCAGCGAGCGTCGTTGATCTTGCATGTTTCGGATGCGAGCAGCCGGCTCTCGGCGGAACAGGATGCGCAGGTGGAGATCGTCCTGAAAGAACTTGAGGCCGAGAAAAAGCCGCGGCTGCGGGTGATGAATAAAGTCGACCTGCTAGACGAGGAAGTTGCGGAATCGTTGCTGGCCGACGCCGCGCGGGAAGGGTCGAACACGGTCTATGTTTCGGCTGTGGAGGGCACAGGGTTAGAGGTGTTGCTGCGGCGTATCGACCGGATGATCGAAGATGATCCGGTGAGCCGCGTTCACCTGCTCGTGCCGCAGGGAGAAGGGAAAACGCTGGCATTGCTCGAAGCCCGTGCCCGAATTTACTCCCGCGAATATCAGGATGGAATGGTCGAGTTGGATGCGGACGCTCCCGAATCGGTGTTGAGAAGGCTCAAGCAGTTCGTCGTGCGAGAACCAGCGCGCATCTCAATGATTTAGGGATTTCTGCGTCGTCTTGATCCCAGTGGAGTTTCAAGCTTTCGAATATCGGGATCGATGTGAGGTGATCGTGCGCTTCCTGATTCTCGTTCCGTTTGTTCTGTCTTCCGCGCTGATAGTAGCTGCCTCGTCGCAGGCGACGCCACAGAGTTCAGCGCCATCTCAGTCGGCGGCCAATCACAGAATTCAGCTGGACGTCGTCGTCACTGACAAATCCAGCAAGCCCGTTTCCGGCTTGCAAGAGCAGGATTTCACGATTCTCGACGACAATACTCCGGCCAAGATCACTTCATTCCATGTGTCGGAGCCGGGTGAACCGAGCGATCCGCCGGTGCAGGCGATCATCCTTCTGGATGCGGTAAACGGCTCGTCTCAGAGCGTCATCTTCGAGGCGCAGCAAGTGCAAAAATTCCTGCGACAGAACAATGGGCAGCTTCCAATTCCAATGTCGCTGGTGATCTTTACCGATATTTCCACGCAAATACAGAATCAGACCTCCCGCGACGGGAATGTGCTCGCAAATCAGCTTGGCTCGAATCAGCCGGGTCTCCGCTCGCTGCGGCGATCCGCAGGATTTTGGGGCGCGTCCGAAAGGTTGCAGCTTTCTCTTCAGGCAGTCGAACGGATTGCTCAGTACGAAGAGAAACGCGAGGGGAGGAAATTACTGATATGGATCAGTCCGGGATGGCCCCTGCTCTCCGGACCCGGTGTCCAGCTCACCAACCGGGATGAAACGATGCTCTTCAGAAGCGTGGTCGATTTCTCGCAGGAATTGCGGGATGCTCGCATTACTCTCTACAGCCTTGATCCTTTGGGAACGAACGATGCCGGCAGTTTCCGTACGTTTTATTACGAGAGCTTCTTGAAGGGCGTGACCAGCGCGCAGAAGGTGGACGGCGGAAATCTGGCGCTGCAGGTGCTCGCGACGCAATCTGGGGGCCTAGTGCTGAATTCGAGCAATGATCTCCAGAAATTGCTGGCTAAGCCTTTAGCCGATGCGAAAGCGTTTTACACGTTGTCGTTTGATGCGTCTCCCGCGGACCATCCTGATGAATTCCATGCGTTGCAGGTAAAGGTCGATAAGCACGGATTAACGGCTCGGACGCGGACTGGCTATTATGCAGAGCCGAACGCGGCGACCTCAGCTCCCTGAACCGAAGCCACACCGAATGTGGGGCGGTTCAGAACTCGTCTCCAGCCTGATCGAGTTGCTCGACACCTGCGATCTGTTTGTAGAGGACACTCTTTGGATCGCTGCTCGGCGTCAATCCGTAGTACATGATGCCAATATCCTTCGTGACAATCTTCCGAAGGCGCGTGCTGGCGATGTCTGCGGCGAAAGCCTGGTCGTCGCTGGGCAGGTGTAGCCGCGCCGTGGAGACGACTGCGGTTCGTGTGCGGGGATCTCGCCAACCGGGGGTGAACTGCCAGTTCTGCGATGCGGTGAAGATGTCTTCCGAGGTGAATCCGATCAGGATTGCCTTAGGATCTTTCCCGATTTTGGGGAGCCCTGCACGAACGCTCGAGATTAGTTTTTCAGCGACGAACTGCTGACGAGCGGGGTCGCGCGCTACATCGTCAAGCCGGACGCTTTTCGCGACGGTGATTTCCAGACTGTACTTCTGACGGTAGTACTCGACCAGAGGGTCTAACTCCTCGGCAGGAAAGGATCCGATCGGGACGAAGAATATTCGGCTGCCATCGATTGCCGGCACAAGCGGCGCGGCCGCATTGCTGGACTGCAGAGAGGACTTGGAAAAACGCCACAACGCCGCCAAGGCGAGGAGGCAGACGAGAAGTACGACTCTGCGATTCACAAGTGCTCCTGCGAAACGGCCCGGTCGGGCTGGGACGAAGGATTGAGGATTGTTCCCGGAACCAGTCGATTACAGCACAGGAATTACGGAGGGCAGGAAAGGAATGGGATCCAAACAGTTACGAAAGTAAGACCCGAGTGCCAATTCGGGAATGTTCATTTTCACCAATTAAAATGGGCCGGCAACCAAGAAGCGGTGACATTCCTTGGCTATCGGCCCATTCGATCCTGAATTGGATCGGAGGTGATATCTCTATGCTAGTCCTCTTTACCCCGAAGTCAAGGGATATATGCAGAAAAACTGCACTGCCTCGGGTTGCTGTCATAAAGCGAAAATCCGGCTGAAATACGTCCAAGTCTATGTTTTTGCTGTAGATACGGGATCCTGAACCTGATGCGGGAAATCCTCGAATTTACTTGCTCCGCTACACCTCTCTTGCGTTGACATTAAACGAATTCGGCAGTTAGACTTACACGTTTACATAGCCCTCATTTCCCGGTCTCTCAGCGCTACATGGATCAAACACTGCAGCAATTAGGCGAATTACTGCTCGGAGCCATCCCGACGGTGGTTCTGCTGACGATCTTGTACGCGCTTTATACAGTGATTGTGCACAAGCCGCTGCGGGCCGTTCTGGAAGAGCGCCGCGCGAAGACGGAAGGTGCTATCGAGAAGTCGAAAGCCGACGTAGCAGCAGCCGATGCACGAACTGCCGAATACGAGCAGAGACTGCGGGAGGCGCGAGCCGCCGTATTTCGGGCGCAGGAGGCCCGCCGGCAAGCGGCAGTACAGGCTCGTACTGAGGCGGTGAATCAGGCGCGTTCGCAAGCTCAGTCGCAGGTGCGGTCGGCGAAGGCCGCAATTGAGACTGACCGAACCGAGGCAGAAAAAGGATTGCAGGGCGAGGCTGAGGAGCTGGCGCAAGAGATTATGCGTCGCGTGTTGCAGACGGCAGGGGCGGGACGTTGATGATTGGTAGCAAAAACCTGACGAGGACTGTTCGGTATTTACTGCTCGGGATGCTGCTGTCGGTAGCGGGCACTGCTGTCGCCGGCCACGCCCAGGAGCGGGCTCCGAGTCCTCCTGACTACCAGCAGGATGGCGCCGAAATACGCCAGGCAGATGGTCCGGGTCATCAGCTTGCGCATGAGAGCCGCGAGGCCGCCGGTGAAGAAAAAGATTCGATGGACGAGTTCAAGCACTCGGCCTCAGTCGGGCTGATCTCGCGCATCACGGGCCTGAGCCTGCAGAACTCCTATTGGCTCGGAATGATCATCAACTTTGCCGTGATTGTCGCGCTGATCATCTGGGCCGGACGCAAATACCTGCCAGCAATCTTCCACAATCGCACCGAAGGGATTCAGCGGGCGATGCAAGAGGCGCAACAGGCCAGCGCAGAGGCGAGGCAGAAACTGGCAGAGATTGAATCCCGCCTGATGAAGCTCGACGTGGAAATCGGAAAAATGCGCGAGGCTGCGGAGAAGGAAGGCGCGGCCGAAGTCGCCCGGATCAAGGCTGCGGCTGAGGAGGATGCGAAGAAAATAATCGCGTCGGCGGAGCAAGAGATTTCAGCCGCCGGAAAAGCTGCCCGTCGCCAGTTGACGGCCTATGCGGCCGAACTGGCGGTTACGCTCGCGAAGAAGCAGATTCGCATCGATCCCTCTACCGATCAGGCCCTGGTGCGGAATTTCGCCGGGCAGTTGGGCACCGTCCCCGAGGCGGGAAAGGACGGGAACTAGCGAATGGCATCCGTCGCCGCAACCTATGCCCGGGCCTTCGCCGACGTGGTGTTCGATGAGCACCTCGATGCCGGGCGCTCTGTTGCCGGCATCCGCCGCATTGTCGCTCTGATGGCGGAGAGCAGTGACTTGCGGCGCGTTTGGGATAATCCGGCGGTTCCGGCGGATCAAAAGCGGAATCTGCTGGATGCGATTGTGCAGCGGGAGGGAATCGATAAACCCGTCCGCAATCTGATCGCGGTGCTGATCGATCATCGCCGCTTACATTTTCTGGAACGGATTGTCGACGAACTCGAAAAGGACCTCGACGCCCGCATGGGATTCGCAGAGGCGCAGATTTCCAGCGCGCGGCAGTTAGGCGATACCGAAAGGCGTGCGCTCGAATCGCAGATTGAAAAGACCACGGGCAAGAAAGTCCGCGCAACCTATGGGCTGGATGCTTCGCTTCTTGGCGGAGCAGTGGTTCGTGTCGGCAGCACGATTTACGACGGTTCGGTGAAGGGGCAGTTGGAAAGAATTAAGGAAACGATCAGTTGCTAGAGATCCTTCGACTTCGTTGCCATCTGCTTCGCAGGCGGCAACTTCGCTCAGGATGGCGAGATTGTTGTTTGCTGAGGGCTGACGGCTGAAAACTAAGAGCTGACTTATGGCGCAAATCAAGGCAGACGAGATTACAAAACTGATCCGCGAGCAAATCGAGAACTACGAATCGCAGATCTCCGTGGACGAAACAGGCACCGTCATTACGCTGGGCGATGGTATCGCACGCGTGTACGGCCTCGACAAAGTTATGGCCGGCGAACTGTTGTCGTTCCCGCACGGGGTGGCCGGAATCGCCATGAACCTGGAAGAAGACCAGGTTGGCGTGGTGCTGCTCGGCGAATACACCGAAATCAAAGAAGGCGACGAGGTGAAGCGTACGGGCCGCATCATGAGCGTTCCCGTCGGCGACGCTCTGATCGGGCGCGTCGTGAACTCGTTGGGCCAGCCCATCGACGACAAGGGCCCTATCTCGAGCGACAAGTTCATCCCGCTGGAGCGCCTGGCTCCGGGCGTGATTGATCGGCAGCCGGTCCGCGAGCCCATGGCAACCGGGCTAAAGGCAATCGACAGCATGATCCCGGTCGGCCGCGGGCAACGCGAGTTGATCATCGGCGACCGCCAGACCGGCAAGACCGCTGTCGCGCTCGACACGATCATCAACAGCAAAGGCAACGATCTGATTTGTATTTACAACGCGATCGGGCAGAAGCGGTCATCGATCGCGCAGGTCGTCAAGATTCTCGAAGATCATGGGGCAATGGAGTACACGATTGTCGTTGCCGCATCAGCCTCCGAACCTGCGCCGATGCAGTACATCTCGCCGTACGCTGCCTGCGCGATGGGCGAGTATTTCCGCGACACGAAGCGGCACGCACTGGTAATTTACGACGACTTGTCGAAGCACGCCGCATCTTACCGTGAGATCTCGCTGCTGTTGCGCCGTCCGCCGGGACGCGAGGCGTATCCCGGAGACGTCTTCTATCTTCACTCTCGGCTTCTGGAACGCGCGGCCAAGCTGAGCGATAAGAATGGCGGCGGATCGCTGACGGCACTGCCGATCATTGAGACGCAGGCTGGCGACGTATCGGCGTATATCCCAACGAACGTCATTTCGATTACCGACGGCCAGATTTACCTGGAAACCGATCTGTTCAACCAGGGCGTACGACCGGCGGTGAACGTCGGTCTCTCCGTAAGTCGCGTCGGCGGCAGCGCGCAGATCAAGGCCATGCGTCAGGT
This sequence comes from Candidatus Sulfotelmatobacter sp., assembly GCA_035945695.1. Taxonomy (GTDB): domain Bacteria; phylum Acidobacteriota; class Terriglobia; order Terriglobales; family Acidobacteriaceae; genus Sulfotelmatobacter. The sequence continues at coordinate 254,339 of DASYZZ010000030.1, forward strand.
AGCTGGAACCCTGAAGCTGGAGCTCGCGCAATACCGCGAACTGGCTGCATTTGCGCAGTTCGGCAGCGATCTCGACAAGGCAACCCAAGCGCAGTTGAATCGCGGTCAGCGGCTCGTCGAGCTGTTGAAACAGAATCAGTTCTCGCCGCTGCCGTTCTCGAAGCAGATTCTGATCATCATGGCCGGAACCGGCGGATTCCTCGACGATATGCCGGTCGGTCAGGTGCGCGAGTTCGAGAAAGAGCTGTACAAGTATGTGGACGCGACCAATCCGGGCATCCTGCGCACGATCATGGAGAAGAAGGTTCTCGACGACACGCTGAAGTCTCAGATGCAGGATCTGATCAGGCAGGCAAAACAGCAGTTCGTGAGCCAGAGAGAGGCCGTGGCGAAGTAGAGTGTTTAGAGTTAGAGATCCTTCGACTGCGGTTTTGCTTCGCTTTCGGCGAAGCAAAATCCTCGCTCAGGATGACAATGAGTTTGGGTGTGGCTAAGAACTAAAGACTGACGACTAACGACTGATTCATGCCAAACATTCTCGATATCCGGCGGCGTATCCGCAGCGTGATCAACACGCGGCAGATCACCAAGGCCATGAAGATGGTCTCGGCGGCAAAGTTGCGGCGCGCGCAGGAACGCGCTCTGGCCGCGCGGCCGTATGCGCAGATGTTGACGAATGTCCTGAAGTCGCTGGTGGCGCGGGCTGAGATCTACGATCCCGAAACCGGAGAGCCGAAGCATCCACTTCTGGCGCAGCGTCCAGAGAAGAGCATCTTGCTGATCGTTGTCACCGGGGACAAAGGGCTGGCCGGCGCATTCAACGCGAACATCACGAAGGCGGCTGTCCGGTTCCTCGATTCGAAGGCCGGAAAGAACATTGATATCGAAGCCGTAGGCCGAAAAGGACGCGACTTCCTGCGGCGGCGTTATCCGGCGGCGACGGTGCAGACGCGCAGCCTGGCCGATCTTGAGGAATCGCTCGACACCGAGCGGGAAACTCCCGAGCGTGTCGGGCCCGTCCAGATCACCGGGGAGCACGTCGGCATTCTCGGCAAAGTGGAATTTGCGCAGGCGTCCGCACTGGCAGAGAACGTAATCGAACGCTACTGCCGTGAAGAAATCGATTCAGTGTACGTGGTCTTCAACGAGTTCAAATCGGTCATTGCGCAGCGGCTGATCGTGGAGCAGATTCTTCCTATCGAGGAGATCGGTGAGCAGGCTGTGCGTCTGGCCGAAGAATTGAGCGAGGAAGAAAAGAAGAAAGCAAAAGAGGCTGCGGTAACTGCCGGTGTCGGCATGCGCACGACGGAAGGCGCGGCTGAGGCTGGCTCGGAATTCGGCACGGCGCAGGTTGACTACATTTACGAACAGCCGCCGGATCAGTTGTTCCGCTCGCTTTTGCCGAAATACGTCAGCATACAGATTTTCCGCGGGCTGCTCGAGTCGGTGGCGGCCGAGCACGCGGCCCGCATGACCGCGATGGATTCGGCGACCAACAACGCAACTGACATGATCGATTCGCTGACGCTGGTGATGAACCGCGCCCGTCAGGCAAAGATCACGAAAGAGATCATCGAGATCGTCAGCGGCGCGGCGGCAATGTAAGGAAGCTGCGAGCGCGCAGAAGTATAAGATTGATGATGCAAATTCTGAAAGGTTGAGAGCCTGAGCAGAGCTCATAAGGTAGTACTCATAGCTCATTGCTCATCGCTCATAGCAAAATATGGCTCAAAACGCAGGACATGTGATCCAAATCGCGGGACCCGCGGTCGACGTGCAGTTCGCCGAGGGAAGCCTGCCGCCGATCTACCAGGCCGTGAAAGTGGTCAGTGACGGCTTCAACGTCCCCACGCCCATCAACGTCATTCTCGAAGTGCAGCAGCACCTTGGCGAAGGCCGCGTCCGCTGCATCGCCATGGAGCCCACGGACGGTATGGTGCGCGGAATGAAGGCCATCGACCAGGGCGGACCGATTTCCGTGCCTGTAGGCCGCGGCACGCTTGGACGCGTGATGAACGTCATCGGCGAGCCCGTCGATCAACTTGGCCCAATCGACTATAAAGAGAAACTCCCCATTCACCGTCTCGCTCCGGCATTCGACGAGCAGGCGACGACCGCCGAGATGTTCGAGACCGGCGTGAAAGTGATCGATCTCATCCAGCCGTTCCTGAAGGGCGGCAAGATCGGACTATTCGGGGGCGCCGGCGTCGGCAAGACCGTCGTCATCATGGAATTGATCAACAACGTCGCGAAGCAGCACGGCGGATACTCGGTGTTCGCCGGGGTGGGCGAACGTACCCGCGAAGGCAACGACTTGTGGCTGGAAATGAGCGAGTCAGGCGTCATCAAGCCGGGCAAGCCCGCCGAATCGAAAGCTGCGCTGATCTACGGACAAATGACCGAGCCGCCAGGGGCGCGTCTTCGCGTCGCGCTGACTGGACTCACAGTTGCCGAGTACTTCCGCGATGCCGAGGGTGCCGACACACTGCTCTTTATCGACAACATTTTCCGGTTCACGCAGGCCGGTTCGGAAGTGTCAGCGCTGCTGGGCCGCATGCCGAGCGCCGTAGGATATCAGCCGAATCTGGCGACGGAAATGGGCGAATTGCAAGAGCGCATCACGTCGACGAAGAAAGGCTCCGTCACCTCGGTGCAGGCCATTTACGTGCCCGCCGACGACTTGACTGATCCTGCTCCGGCGACGACATTCGCTCACCTTGATGCGACCACGGTGCTTTCGCGTGCGTTGACGGAAATCGGAATCTATCCGGCAGTCGATCCTTTGGCTTCGACGTCGCGCATTCTTGATCCGCGCATCGTTGGCCAGGAACACTACGATGTCGCGCAGTCCGTCAAGAAGACGCTGCAGACCTATAAAGATCTGCAGGACATCATCGCGATTCTGGGCATCGACGAATTGAGCGAAGATCAGAAGCTGACCGTCGCTCGCGCCCGCAAGATTCAGCGTTTCCTCTCGCAGCCGTTCCACGTTGCCGAGCAGTTCACCGGAGCGCAGGGACGCTATGTGAAGATCGCCGACACGGTGAAGGGCTTTAAAGCTATCGTCGAAGGCAAGTACGACGACATCCCCGAGCAGGCTTTCTATATGAAGGGACCCATCGAGGAAGTGCTCGAAGCCGCGGAGAAGATGAAGGCAGCAGCGTAACAACGAGCCGTCAGCCTTCAGCCCTCAGGCAGGATGAGGCGCGGGCCGAAGATGATTTTCCTGACGGTTGATGGCTGAGAGCTGATGGCTGATACATTCCAACTCGAGATCGTCACGCCGGAAAAGAAAGTCGTTGAGACGGCGGCCGAGGAGATCCAGATTCCCGGCAAGAACGGCTATCTGGGTATCCTTCCCGGACACGCACCTCTCATCACCGAGCTTTCCGTCGGCGAGATCACGTATCGCGAAAACTCCAGCGAACAGAAACTTGCTGTTGCGTGGGGATTCGCCGAGGTCCTACCGAATAAGGTGACGATCCTCGCCGAGACCGCAGAGCGCCCGAACGAGATTGACGTCGATCGTGCCCGCAAAGCGAAGCAGCGTGCCGAGCAACGCCTCACCAGCGGCGACACCGAAGTTGACGTGGATCGCGCTCTCGATGCGCTGCACCGCGCCGAAGCCCGCATTGACGTGGCTTCCGGCAAGTAACCATTTCCCATTCCATTGTCGTGCAGGCGGAGATTGCTGCGTCTCTGCCGGCCACTTCTATACTCTAAGGCATTCGTTGAACCCCTGACGGAGGAGTTGCACAGCCCTCTCTACGGAATCTCCTGGTGGTTCTTGCGCCTCTGCACCATATAGAATTGACGCTCTCATTCAAGGAGCCCATGGCCATGAAGCTTTACTCCTTCCTGATTGTCTCCGTCGTACTCACGTCGTTCACCTTAGCGCAAAATGCGAAGCCCGCAACCCCGCCGCAGATGCCGCTTCCGCGATTAGTCACGCCCGAGGTGCACTCCGACAACAGCGTGACCTTTCGCTTCCGCGCTCCGAACGCCCAAGAGGTGAAATTGACGCGCGAGGGCATCCCCGACCCATTCCCGATGCAGAAGAACGAAAACGGCGTTTGGACCGTGAACGCGCCTTCATGGCCTCCCGACTACTACGGATATTCCTTCATCGCTGATGGCGTGCGTTATATCGATCCGTACAACGCGCTTCTGAAACCGAATCTGCTGAACACCGAGAACATGGTGCATGTACCGGGTCCGCCGTCTCTGCCGTGGGAATTGGATGATGTGCCGCATGGCGAGATTCATCATCATTTCTACCGCTCGACTGTTGCGAACGATGAGCGCGACTATTACGTCTACACTCCGCCCGGCTACGATCCGAGCGCGAAAACGACCTATCCCGTTCTCTATCTCCTGCACGGATACAGCGACGACGCAAGCGGATGGACCGCTGTCGGGCGCGCGAACGTAATCCTCGACAATCTGATCGCCCAGGGCAAAGCGAAGCCGATGATCGTCGTCATGCCGCTCGGCTACGGTACGATGCAGATGGTCACACTGGGCTGGGGTGTGTGGAATCGGCAGGACATCCGCGACGAGAACATCAGCAAATTCCGGGACGCTCTCCTGACCGAAGTTATGCCGAAAGTCGAGAGCGAGTACCGCATCAAAAAAGACCGTGAATCCCGCGCTATTGCCGGCCTCTCCATGGGCGGGTCGGAGTCGTTGCTAACTGGCCTGAACAATCTCGACAAGTTCTCATGGGTCGGTTCTTTCAGCGCCGGAGGCGTTCCGGACGATTTCGCAAAAGATTTCCCGAACCTCGACAACAAGGCCAACCAGCGTTTGAAACTGCTTTGGATCGCCTGCGGCACCGAGGATCGCCTCATCACTCCCAACCGCAATTTCCGCGAATGGCTCAAGCAGAAGGGAATCGAGCATACGGACATCGAAACTCCCGGCATGCATACATGGATGGTATGGCGCAGGAATCTGGCGGCATTCGCGCCATTGCTGTTCCGCTAGAGACTGCGAATCAATGCAAGCGTCCATCGCTCAGATTGCCGCGCTGACGATCTATGGGAATGCGTCTCTGCTTCGGACGGGAGCTGTCGTGGATTTCTATCCGGGCAACAGCACATTTCAACATTGCGAATACGTCCAGTTCGTTGATCTTCGCAATGACGGTAGCAAGCGGATCGAAGAGCCGTTTGCCCCTGATCCTCTCGCCTGGTTCGAGGCGTTGCGCAAGGGAGGCAGAGACACACTGCGAATGCAGTACGGCGCATCCGGCCAGCCCCAGACTCCCGATCGCATGTTAGTGGGCTTCGTTGGCGGCGGAGGACGATGGCTTATCGAAGCGCAGCACTCTGGCGGCTCCGATTTTTGGGAGGGGCGGTGGCAGATCGGCGACCGGGGTCGCGCTGATCGAAAAATCTGGCGCGTAACTTACGCCAGAATCGCAAGAGATCAGCCGTCAATCAAACCACAGGAATTGGAAGATCTCGACAAGCTTGCACATGAACTCGACCAGAATCTGGTCGAGATTGAAGACTTCGCGCGCTCACGCAAGATCGAAAATTTCGCCGATGTGTTCAAGTCAGCCCGGGCGCGGCTGCACTCCGATCCGCCGTTCTCCGGCCAGTATCACAGTGATTTATGTCGCCCACAATTCATTCCTGTGGCCGCTTGCAGGCTTCTCGCAGCTTGTCAGGTTGCGTGGGTATTCGGCGGAATGGGTTCCTGGAATGATCAGTCGTTCGACGCAGCGACCCAGTCCCGGTACGATGCACTGTCAGAGAGGCTGTATCAGTTGCTGAATCGAGCCGTTGTTATCGCGGCAAATGCGAGTTCCTACGGCACGTTGGCGTGATCGCGGTCGGGTGTCTCTGCCGGCACGTACTTCACTGCGGCCGTTCGCTCCAGTTTGTCCCAGGCAAACTTGCGGCCTTCGAGCGCTCGCTTCAGCGTTTTGAACAGCACCACTGAAAAAAGCTGCCGATAGGCAAAGCGCTGCAGCCAGACCTGGCTGAGCAGCCAGACGTCTTCCTTGTCATCTGGACGCCGACGCTCTAGAGCGAATGCAATCGTCGATGCAAAGAAGTCGATGACGAGGAACGCGAAGAAGAACAAAACCAGCTTGTGGAAGCTTGCTGGATCCGTTGAGTCGGGATGGAAATGTTTCTGGATGTAGTACCAGATCGTTCCCACCGCGAACATGATGTCAATCAGCGGCGACACCAGCGGCAAAAGAATCTGGAAAATGACGATGTTGGGAAGGGCGATCCATCCCAGAACGCCCTTGCGCGCGACCACGTCGCGATGCTTATACACGGCTTGCAGAATGCCAAAGGACCAGCGGAATCGCTGCCGCATCAAGCCATTCGCATTTGTGGGCGCCTCGGTGTAGGCCAGCGCCATGTCTTCGTACTCGACGCGATAACCCATGCGCAGCAGGGCCATCGTCAAGTCTGCGTCTTCGGCCACGGTGTCGAGGTGATATCCGCCGGCCTCGCGCACAGCCGATACTCGCCACGCGCCGATCGCGCCCGGCACCACGCTGACGGCCCCGAGCACATCGAGCGCGCGCCGCTCGAAATTCTGGCTCGTGATGTATTCCAGAGCCTGCCAGCGGGTCCAGAGATTGACGCGGTTTCCCACCTTGGCATTGCCCGCAATCGCGCCGACTTTCGGATTGATGAAATGCGGAACCAGTCGCGAAATCGCATCCGGCGCAATGATCGTGTCGGCGTCAATGCCGACGAATAACTCAGCGTCGCCAATGTGCTCGATGCCGTAGTTGAGAGCTTCGGCCTTGCCCGCATTCTTTTTCGTCAGAATGAGAACTTTGCCTGCCGCCGATTCAGCTCGGAAGGCATTTCGAGCAACTTCGAGCGTGCGGTCTTTCGATCCGTCATCGATCACGATCACGCGCAGGTTCGGATAGTTGGAGTTCAAGGCCCCGCGTACCGTGCGTTCGATAACCTTCTCCTCGTTATAAGCGGGGATCAGAACCGCGACTTTCGGCTTGTACGAAGCCACTTCGGCGGGCTTGCCGAAAATCTTTTCGTGCAGCCGATCGTAGACCGCAGCCGCACCGATAAACAGAAGCCGTCCCGTCATCAGCAGGTCGCCGATAATGAAGATCCACGTGATCCCGATAATTCCCGCATCGAAGAACCAGAAGCCAAGCCGGTCAAGCCGTGCGGCCCACCGCTCGCCCCGCGTCAGGGGAGGCATCACGTCGGCGCGTTCCATGCCGAGCAGACCATAGACCGGTACGATGTCATATCCGCGGGCGCGAATCCCATCGATGATGGCCGGCAATGCGCGTACGGTTTGCTCGCGGTTTCCTCCGCCGTCATGAAGCAGGATGACGTTTCCGCAGCGCAGGTCTTCGATTTTGCATGGCGGCAAATGCGACAGGACGTACGAGGAGATCTGTTCCGCCGAGTGCCGCGGATTCTCGCTCCAGTCATTGGGATCGATCCGGTTACCGACCGTGATGTATCCCATCTCCTGGGGAATCTCGAGCGGACGCACTTCATCGGCCGTGTCCGGTTCCTCGTCTATCGCGTACGGCGGCCGCATCAGCGTCGCGCGAATTCCCATCAAGCTGCCGAACAGCCGCTCGGTGAGATTCAGTTCCACTTTCATGTACGAGGTGGAAATGCCGCTCACGTCGGGATGCGTGAATGTGTGATTGCCGATCGTATTACCTTCGCGATAAATGCGTTGCGCGAGGCTGGAAAACTTGTCGGTCTGAATTCCGATCAGGAAAAAAGTGGCCGTCGCGTGTTTCGCCTTCAGCACGTCGAGAATTTTTGGCGTCCAGTCCGGATCGGGCCCGTCATCGAATGTGATCGCAACTTTGTTGCGGGCGTACCCATAGCGGCCCACACGGTATGGCTCGGGAAGATTCTGGAAGACCTCGTCCGTGATCATCTTGCTGCCGGCGTCAACGCTGATATCGCGGCTGCCGTGGGCGGGCTTATCTTCGATTCGCAGGATCTCGCCCTGACCTTCCATGTCGACGTCGGCTCCGGGCGGGACATCTTTCAGCTTATCGGTGGCGCCCGGATCCCCGGGCACATCCCACACTTTCCATAGCGAGCGGTCTTCACTCCCAAGCCGCCAGAGAGCGAAGGTCTGAATTCCCAGATTCTGCGCCGACCGCATCGCATTCAGCGCAGTCACTCCATCGAGGAACCAAATGTCATGCCGGTGGTTGTGCTCGTCGAGGTAGCTGAAGTGCGGATTCATCGCATCATCGTCGAAGTTGACGTCTTCTTCGGAGTCGCGAGCCGAGAGCCATGCGTCCTGCACACTGACGGTATGGTCATGCTCTTCAGGAGGCAGAGTCCCATTTTTCGGCTTTAAGATCCAGTCGTAGCCGTAGTTCGCAATCGCAGAGATGATCTTTTGTTTGGGAATGACCGTCTCGGCATACTTCAGGTTTTCAACAAACCAATCCTGCGAGGCTACCGGGCCGGAAGGCCCGCCAGGGAAGTGCTCGTCGTAGTTCATCAGCACGACACCGTCTGCGGGAGCAGCAAGGGCGGGATAGTTGTATTCGTCGTTGTGCGGAGGCACCGCGACGTACAACTTCATGCCACGCGAATGCAGATCGCCCGACAACTCCTGCAGCAGCGCCAGATATCCGGGCTGCCCCTCGGGAGCAAACGTCTCGAAGTCCACAATCAGCCCGTGATACCGCCCCGACGCGAGAAACAGCGCGATCTGCTGCCGGAAAACAGCTCGCGCGTCTGGATTATTCAAAAACGGGCTGATGTCGACCCAATCCACGCCAGTGAAGTTGTTCACCATCGGGAAGACTTCCATGCTCGGATCGTCAGCCTTCAGGAACGGCATGACCCGGTCGTCCACAGGCAGGACCGAGTTGCCCTGGATCACTTGGAAATACTTGTTCGTCTGATCGTCGACTCCCTGAAGGTGGCCGTCAGGTGTGAGAACGTGCAGCCAGTCGGGAAAGAGAATGTCGATCTGGTGAGAGTAATCGCGCAGGGAAGAAAAACTGGCGGCATCCCATGGCACGTAAAATGCCGCGCGAATGCCTTCTTCCTGGTTCAGCGTGACCTGCGATGCGGCCAGCTTCGACCGGCGGTGCGACCGGGCTATGGCCTTTTTGAAACGCTCGCGGGTTTTTTGTTTCTCGCTCTCTTTTAGTGCCTTGAAGTTGCGGCGCTGCGGATAGAAAAGCAATTCCGGCAGATGCTCGTCGCGCATGGCCGTATAGACAAACACAACGATGAGCGCGGAGAGCAACACTCCCGCTACATCGATGGTGCGCCGCAGGCGTTTCCAGCGGGCGCGTTGCGGATCATAAAAGACTGGTTCAGCCATTGAAAGGACGAACATTCATCGTATGCCGCGCGCGGCACACGGTCAATTGTCCGAAGACGCAGGGTGAGTAGCTGCTCTGGGATCGTAAGATGCGGGTTCCAGGCTCCGGGATTGCCCCAAAAAGCGGTATCATTCGCTCCGTGGCGGATTTCTCTCGGGCTGGGACTGAGCGGGGCGGATTGCGGTTCTATCTGGGCGCGAGCTTGGCGGCCCTGGCGCTCCGGCTTTTTCTGGTTTTTCGCTTTCCCGCGGTCGTGGACGACTCGCGGCTCTACGCCGACATCTCCAAAAACTGGCTGCAGCATGGCGTCTACGCCATCACGAACTCCGGCCGGATCATGCCAACCCTCTCCCGGCTGCCCGGATATCCGGCGTTCCTGGCGGCGATCTTTACAGTTTTCGGTCTGGATAATTTTCGTGCTGTCCTGCTGATTCAAGTGGCATTCGATCTGGCGACCTGTTTTCTGATCGCCGACATGGCCCGACGCCTGTTTTCTGAACGCGCCGCGCGCGCCGCGTTTCTCCTTGCCGCTCTTTGCCCTTTTCTCGCCAACTACGCGGCGACGGCGCTTACAGAAACGCTCGAGATATTTTTCACCGCGCTCGCCCTGGATATGGCTTTCCGCGGGTTAGCGATTGGTCTTCCACCACGTCGTCCGTGGCTGACATGGCTCGGTTGCGGCCTCGCGATTGCAGGCGCCATTCTGCTGCGGCCTGATGGCGGAATTATCCTCGCCGTGATTGGGTTGTATTTGCTCTGGCTCCTCGTGCGAAGTCGAACGACGCACGGCTGGAACACGATCCCAGCGCTCATGCCGGGCAGAATCATCCTCGCCGGAATACTGGTCGCGACCGGGGCGCTGGCACCTCTGATCCCCTGGACGCTGCGCAACCTGCATACTTTCCATCGCTTTCAGCCCCTGGCTCCGCGTTACGCGAATGACTCCGAGGATCCGCCGATGCTCGGCTTCAATCGCTGGGTCAAAACCTGGACCGCCGAATATGTTTCCGTCGAAGAAATCTACTGGAACGTTCCGGGAGACGACATCGACGTGAACCGCCTGCCGCGCAGGGCGTTCGATTCGCCTCAGCAGCGCGAACTCACCACAGAGCTTTTCGCCGAATACAACCGGAATCATGACATGACGCCGGAGCTCGATACGCGGTTTGGAGAGCTAGCCGCGCAGCGAATCCATGCCGCACCGTTTCGCTATTACGTGTGGCTTCCGCTGGTGCGAATCACCGATATGTGGCTGCGCCCTCGCACTGAGCTGTTTCCCTCAGACCCCCGCTGGTGGGAGTTCAGCGACGATCCCCGATGGCTCACGCTCAGCATTGCATTCGGAGCAATCAATCTCGCTTACGTGCTCATGGCCGGTGCCGGGCTCGTCCGTGCCCGTGAATTTTTTGGCGTCGGCTTATTCGTTTTATTTCTGCTCGTGCGCTCTCTTTTTCTCGGAAGTCTCGAAAATCCCGAGCCCCGTTACACTCTCGAAATGTATCCTGCGGTCATAGTGCTGGCATCGGCTCTTTTTCATCGCCGCGCATAAATATCCATGTCAACCGGGCGCGGATTCGACTTGAACATCGCTATGTCGAAGTTGCACAATAGCGGCCCATCGGGGTCCCCCAGGTTCGCAGTGGTGTCCTAATTCCTGGGCAAAACGTAAACGGAATACGACGCCCGTAAACGGGCGAAGGGAGCTTTCCATGCGTTCGCGCTCACGGCATCTGGCAGTTCTGCTTGTCAGTTTCCTTTCACTCGGAACTTTTGCGCTGGCTCAATCAGCAACGACGTCAGTGCGCGGCACAGTTACCGACGCCGCAGGGGCCGCCGTCAACGGGGCCACGGTCACACTCGAGAATAGTGCTACTGGATTTTCCAGAACCGTCAAGACAGATGACCAGGGGACATATCAGATGCTCGAGGTGCCTCCGTCCACGTACACGTTGACGGTTATGGCCGAAGGCTTTGCCACCACGCGCCGTGAAAAACTTGTTCTGCAAGTCAGCAGCCCCGCCACCGTGAACATGACCCTGCAGGTGAAGGGCACATCGATAATTGTCGACGTAAGCGGCGAAGCCCCGCTGGTCAATACGACAGACGCAACCCTCGGCAACAATATGGGCGCGCGGCAGTTGATTGATCTTCCATCCGAAGGACGGGATCCGGTTTCAATTCTGAGCTTGCAGCCGGGAGTTGTGTACTTAGGAAATAGGGTCGATCAGAATAACGACAGCCGCGGTGGTGCCATCAACGGTGCCCGAAGCGATCAGACGAACGTGACCCTCGACGGTCTCGATGACAACGATCAACTCCAGGGCTACGCGTTTGAGGGTGCCATGCGTGCAACCCTGGATTCTCTACAGGAATTCCGCGTCACCACAAGCAACTACGATGCGGCGTCTGGACGTTCTTCAGGGGCGCAAGTTAACCTCGTTACCAAAAGCGGCACGAACAATTTTCATGGATCGCTTTACGAATATCACCGGCCCACATTCGACGTCGCCAATGACTATTTCAACAAAGCTTCACAATTGAGTCTGGGGCTTCCGAACCGCCCTCAGCACATTCTGCGCAACACTTTCGGAGCCACGATTGGCGGACCAATTATCACCGACCGCTTATTTTTCTTCGCGGCATACGAGGGGCAACGCACGGCCGACCAGGTACAGACCAATCGCATCATCCCGACGCCCAGCATGGTACAAGGAGAATTGAGATATCTTTGCGACACGACCGACCCAAACTGTGCGCTGGGAGATCCAAACTCCAAGGGGGTTACCGTCGATCCAGGTGGTAACGCCTTCCCAGGGTTCAATGTGGCGACACTCACGGCAGCGCAAGTTGCTTCTCTGGATCAGGGTTGCAGCGGCAACGGAACTTGTCCGCTGGGCCCGGGCCCCAATCCCCTCATTGCCAGCATTGCGACGTCCCCGAGTTCGCCGGCACCACTGTTTACGCATTACCCTACCCCCAATTGTCCGAGTTGCGGCAACGCTCTCAACGGAAGCGGCGACTTGCTGAACACGTCGGGATACACGTTTCCGGGCAACAACCCGACGGTTCTCAATACGTACATCATCAAACTCGACTACAAGATCTCAGCGGACGGTAATCATTCACTATTCGTCCGTGGCAACCTTCAAAATGACAATATAAAGAATCCTCCGCAGTTTCCCGGCCTTCCTCCCAACGATGTCCTGACTAATAACAGCAAGGGCATCGCGGCCGGCTACACGTGGATTGTTCGCAACAATTTGATCAACAACTTTCGCTACGCATTCATCCGACAGGGTCTCGGAGACGCCGGGCTTAATAACCAGGATTTCAATCGCCTCCGCGGTCTGGATGACACGATAGGAATTACCAGCACCGTCCTCACGAATGTCCCGGTAAACAACTTCATTGACGACGTTTCCTGGACGAAAGGACAGCACACTGTTCAGTTCGGTACGAACTGGCGCCTGATCCGCAACAATCGTCAATCCAATGCACAGAATATTTCCGAAGGTTATGCCAACCTGTATTGGATGAACCCATCGTTTATTGCCGGCACCGGAGCAAGCCTGGATCCGGCTATCAATCCAAACTTTCCTGCTGTAGATAGCGGATTCGGGGCGTCCTACGATTTTGCCGCTGTTCAGGTAACCGGCTTGATGAGCCAGGTGTACACCGTAGCGAATCAGGATAAGAATGGGACCGCGATACCAAACGGAAATTTGGTCCCGCGTCACTTCCGGAACTTTGAGGGAGAGATGTATCTGCAGGACAAATGGAACGTCACTCCCAATCTCAGTCTGACCTACGGGGTACGCTACTCACTACTGCAGCCCCCTTACGAGGCTGCGGGAAATCAGGTTTCGCCGACAGTCAATATGCACCAGTGGTTCACAAGCCGCTGGCAGCAGATGCTCCAGGGAAATGTGGATCAACCGAATCTCACCTTCAATCTTTCCGGAAAAGCCAATGGCGGGAAACCCTACTGGGCCTGGGATTATCGGAACCTCGCTCCAAGGTTTGCCGTAGCATACTCCCCCCACGCTAGCAGTGGGTTCTGGCACACTATTTTCGGCGATGCAGGCAAAAGTTCCATACGCGCCGGTTACGGTATCTATTTCGACCATTTCGGCGAAGGAGTCGTCAACACCTTCGACCGACAAGGCTCTTGGGGATTGACTACTACGATCAGCAATCCTGCCGGAGTCACGAGCGTGGACAATGCGCCGCGTTATACCGGATTACTGGGCGCCAGCAACCTCCCGCCCAGCCCCGGAGCGCCGGTTCCTCATGGTTTTCCCTACACTCCCTCCATCGACCCGAATACCTACGGGTTAGCGATTGGCTGGGGAATCGACGACAATCTCCGAACTCCCTATTCACACGTTGTCGACTTCTCCATTACTCGCGAACTGCCCCACAATTACGTCATCGAGGCCACGTATACGGGACGTTTCGCCCGCCATTTGCTTCAAGAGATCGACCTGTCGCAACCTCTCGATCTCGTTGATCCAATCAGTCACACTGATTACTTCACGGCAGCTCAGGCCTTGTCGAAGCAGGCGTATGCCGGCACGCCAATCAATGCCATCCAGCCGATCCCCTATTGGGAGGATATGTTTCCTACCGCGGCCGGAGCGAATCTGCTTTCGGGAGGAAGCGGCCCTACCTTTGGAACGGTTCCTTGTTCGCCGGGTACAGCTCCAGGAGCAGCAACAACTGCGACGCAGAACATCTACGACGAGTACTACTGCAACGTAGGCAACGAGACTCTGTCGCTTGAGCTCCTTGATGCATTCTGTTACCCCGCGTGCGCAGGATCAACAGGTTCGAATCAATTCTCGTACTATCAGCCGCAGTTCTCTTCGCTCTACGGCTGGCAGACCCGCGGCAACAGCAATTACAACGGCTTGCAACTTTCGCTGCGTCATGCCATGTCCGCTGGCCTCCAATTCGATTTCAACTACACTTACTCCAAATCCATAGACGTCGGGTCCAATGCGGAACGTGTGAATGGATTCGAATCCAGCGGCCTCGCGTTTAATAGCCAGGTCATCAACGCGTTTTCTCCTAATTTGTGGCGTGCGGTTTCTGATTTTGATACCACGCATCAGATCAACTCCAACTGGATTTGGGACTTGCCCTTCGGGCACGGGCGCCGTTTCGGGGGCGGCAGCAGCAAGCTTGTCAACGGAATCTTCGGCGGCTGGGGACTCAACGGCTTGGTTCGATGGACGAGCGGGTTCCCCTTCTCTGTGCAAGCGGGCAATGGATGGGCTACCAACTTTGAGTTGGAAGGATCGTCAGTGTTGACAGGTCCAAAACCCAAAACCGGAGTATTCATGTCGAACGGCAGCCCGAGCGTTTTTCAGAATCCGCAAAGCATCACGTGTGCGTGTTTCGCGGGTTCTGCCGGGAACACAACCTTCCGTGCGACTTATCCGGGAGAAGCCGGCCAGCGCAACAACTTCCGCGGACCAGGTTTCTTCGGGCTTGATCCTGGTCTGTCTAAAGTCTGGAATCTCACTGAAAGCAAGACCTTGCGTTTCGCATGGGAGGTATTTAATGCGACTAACTCGGTGCGTTTCGATGCGGCAGGATCTTTGATCGGGGAGACACTTGTGAGCAACACCGGATTCGGTCTTTACAACACTGAACTCACTCAGCCGCGTGTTATGCAATACTCACTCCGCTTCGCATTCTGAGAGTTCGAAATCTAAGACAAAAACCAAAGGGGCGGCTCAAGCCGTCCCTTTTAGTTGCACACAAGAATCCTGAACTCTGTCGAAAAGCCCGCGCTCTAAGCCAGCGGCGAGTCGCTCATGCGGAAGCGTGTCCGCACGTGCTCGGAGATTAACTCAATTGCCGAGCGATTTCTGATCGGATCGTCCTGTGCCAGATATTTAAGGGCTTCGACGAGCAGGCGTTGTCCATCAACATACCGTGGATCGGAGGTGCGAATCCGGCGCTTATTGCCAAGCTTAGGAGGGACTGTAATCGTAAAAACTTTGGCCATGAATGAACCCAACTGAAGTGCGGTCAGTATATCGCCCGCAGTGCAATTCCTAGAAGTTAATTTTTGAAAACCTTTGCATTCAACAACTTAGCCTGCAGGTGAAACAAATTGCGTCTTGCCATTCGTTTTCAGTTTGAAGACCTCATCCGGAATCTTTTTCCCGTTGACCTGAATGTCGGAATACTTGGCAAGCCGGTAGTCGCCCTGCAGGTTGATAAATTTCTGCTGCTTCGAGACTCCCTTGTCGAGGTCGATCCAAAGCTCGATCTGGTTGTACGTATTGCGGACCTTCTGCGACTTCGGCGCTAGCGACAGGTGTGCCGTTGCCACGCCGTCAATCTTCTCCGGCCCGACGTAAGTCGCGTCGAATTCTTTCTGCAGATCATCGCCGCTGCCGCCGAATCCTAGAACCAGGTAGCTCTCAAACTCTGACCGATTCTTGCCTAAATCGTATTCGGTGACCTGATCCAGCTTCGGAAGAAACATCTGAATTTTTCCACCCTTGAAAAGCACGTACTTCGGTTCGTTCTTCATCGAGTCAGCGCTCGGCCCGTCTTTCCTTACCTCGGCCATCATCTCGATTTCTTTGCCCGTGCGGCGGTAATAGATCGTGCCGGTTTGCACATCGTCAATTTCGTCGATCGCTCTCTCGTAGGTCTCCCATTGAAAGTCTGCCTGTGTGCTGCGGAAACTGGCGGAAACCGCGTTCATTTTTTTCAGCACAGCATCCAGATCGGGCGAATTCGCAGACTTCTGTGGTTGCGGCGAGGTGAACCCCAGAAAACCGCACGCCAGCGCGAGAACCAAGAGCGGAGACAGACGTTTCATTCGGAGTTTCTCTTTCAATTCCTGATGGAACCGCTGCTACTCCCGTTTCGCCAGGACCTTATAGCTTTGCAGTTTGCCTTTGTGGTCGGAAACCGCTTCGTAGCTGACGATCGAAACTGCTCCCGAGATCGGCTCGATGATGCGCAGCAACTGGTCCCGCACCGACCGGTCATCCCCAGTCGTTACGGCGCTTGCCGCGACCTGATACACCAAGTGGCCCTCCGCATCGGCCGTCACCACTACTTCAGTCGGATGCGGATCTCTGGGCACGGGTTTGTCGTTGAAGTTGATCAGCCTGGGCGATAGGAAGATAAAAATCAGGATGATCGTGACCATGATGTCGTAATGGAGGGTTCCCCGTTCGTGCTGCCAAAGAATGTAGCTGCGAATTGTTCGCCAGAAGGCGTTCATGGGGACAGGCGCCGGAGCCGCGGCAGTCGTCATTTCCGCTCTCGCCAAGTCTAACTCGCTCCTCGCCATGGCTTCTAGAATGTAGCTCTAAACCGCGATATAGGCCAGTTGCGAATGTCGGTCGAACGTATTTAGAAGCGTTTCGCGGTAATTCGGTCGGCTCCAATATACGGCCTCAGCGCCTCCGGAATCACTACACTTCCATCGGACTGCTGATAATTCTCGATAATCGCCACCCAGGTGCGGCCAACGGCGAGCCCGCTGCCGTTTAGCGTATGCACAAGCTCAGCCTTATTCTTGCCCTCCGGCCGGTAGCGGATGTTCGCTCGCCTCGCCTGGTAGGCTTCAAAATTCGAACACGATGAGATCTCGCGGAACAATTGCTGACCCGGCAGCCACACCTCGATGTCGTAGGTCTTGGCCGAGACAGCGCCCATATCGCCCGTGCAAAGCGCGACCACTCGATAATGCAGTCCCAGCCGCTGCAGAACTTCTTCCGCATTGCGCGTCAGCTTATCGTGCTCTTCGTAAGATTGGTCCGGCCGCGTGAACTTCACCAGTTCCACCTTCTGAAACTGATGCTGCCGGATGATTCCGCGTACATCTTTGCCATACGAACCAGCCTCGCTGCGGAAGCAAGGCGTATAAGCCGTAAGGGAGATCGGCAACCGTGCCTGCTCGATTACTTCATCGCGATACAGATTCGTGACCGGAACTTCCGCCGTCGGAATCAACCAGAATCTGCGCTCATACAAAAGAAAAGACCATGGTATTTTTTTTTCCTCGTGATAATCGACTGTCGACCTTAGGTCCGCGGTACGGGCGTTTCCGTAAATCGCAGTAATTGTATATATATGCTGTGAGCTATCTCGATCCCGGCAGACATATTCGCCTACTGTCGGCACGTGGTACGGATCTTTTTGGAAATTACCCCCCGATGGCTCACCGCCTGACGTGACCTGAAACAAATCCTGCTCGAACTTCGGCAACTGCCCGGTGCCATACATCGAATCGGAATTCACCAGGTAAGGCGGCAAAACTTCCGTGTACCCATGCTCGCGCGTGTGCAAATCGAGCATGAAATTCGCCAGCGCGCGCTCGAGTTTCGCGCCCAGATCCCAGTAGACCGCGAACCGTGCGCCGGTCAGCTTTACTGCGCGCTCCAGATCGAGTATCCCCAGCTCCGGGCCCAGATCCCAATGCGGCTTCGGAGTGAAATCAAATTTCGGCGGAGTGCCCCAGCGGCGGATTTCCACATTCTCTTCGCCGCTCTTGCCGACGGGAACGCTCGCATGCGGAAGATTCGGAATGCCGACGAGAATCTCGCGAAGCTGGGCATCGAGATCCGACGCAGTTTTCTCCAGCGTGGAAATTTTCTCGCGCAGTTCTTTCGTCTGAGCCATAGCGGCCGTCGCGTCCTGGCCAGCTTTCTTCAGTTTCGCAATTTCTTCCGAAGCCTTGTTGCGCTGGGATTTGCTGGTCTCAGCCTCGGTGATGGCCTGTCGGCGTTGAGCGTCGACTTCGCGGAAATCCTTCAGCACCGCAGCCGGATCCATCCCGCGCTGGCGCAGCTTTTCTTCGACTAAAGGCAGGTTTTCACGGACAAAACTCAGGTCAAGCATGGAATGAATACTGTATCGGAAAACAGGCACGGAATGCACGCAGGAAGACCAGCAAAGTCAGAGCGGTGTGCGACATGCCGATTTTCCTTCCTGTAACTTCGTGGCCTTCGTAGTTAATGTTTGATCTTTGCCGGCTTGAATAGCACGTCTACCGGTGAGACGATAATGGCAGTAGAAGAGGTGCGCTATGGCTGCCGACCGTCATCCGGGAATCACGATGCATCAACTCTCGTTCGGCGGAGGGTTCATTGGTCTTCTCTTCGCTGGCGGCAGCGTGCTCATCTTCGTCCTCGGATTTCCGACTCTCTGGTATTTCGTTGCTTTGGCGCTCGGCTTTGGAATCTTAATCGCGTTCCTGCTGCGAGCCATTCACGAGCGAAGATCGCAGAGCAATAGACCGCTGTCGATCTTGGATACCCCAAGCCAAGAGACTCAGGCTCCAGCGCCGGACAGAAAGCGTACGCTTCACCAGATTTTTCCCAGGCTTGCGTCCGCTTGACCGCGGCATGCCTCTGCGAGTTTTGGCAATTCCCCCTCGCTGTGTAAACTACATTCGCGATGAAACCAGCCCCTTGGGTAGTTCGCCTCAATTCTGTGGTTCTCTGTCTTGCGGCGTTCGTCTCCCTTTCACCCCGCTGTTTCGCCTCGGCTTATAACGGCCATCCCAAACTCGTCGTAGTCATCATCATCGACCAGTTCCGCGGAGATTATCTCGAACGTTATCGCGATCAGTTCGGAGACTCCGGCTTCCGCCTCTTCCTCGACCACGGCGCCTATTTTCCGAACTGCAATTACGACTACGTCAACACCCGCACTGCTCCCGGACACTCCACTCTTTTCACGGGCGCGTACAGCAGCGGCCATGGCATCGCCGACAACGAATGGTGGGATCCGAAAAAGAAGAAGATGGTCACTTCGGTCGAAGACGACAACACGAAGCTGGTTGGCGTCTCCGCAAACGAACCCGGGGCATCTCCACACAATCTGCTTGCCGACACCATCGGCGACGAACTCAAGCTTGCGACTCAAGGCAAGTCGCGTGTCTTCGCAATCTCGCTGAAAGATCGCGCCGCCGTTCTCCCCGGAGGCTTTGCGGCGGATGCCGCCTACTGGATCGATCCGAAAAGCGGAGCCTTCATCACCTCGACGTATTACCGAAACGATCTTCCGCAGTGGGTGCAGAATTTCAATCAGACGATTCCCGCAAAGTACTGGGATCGCAAGTGGACCGACTCCGAAGGCACGGTTCTTCGCTCAACTGAGCACCGCCCGGGCAAGAATGGATTAGACGCAGGATTCTACGAAGTAATCGGATCCACGCCATTCGCCAACGACTACGAATTCGATTTCGCCAAGCAGCTTGTTCTCTACGAAAACATGGGCCGCGGCCCCGCTACAGACCTGCTCTCAATTAGTCTTTCTGCCAACGATATCCTCGGTCATCAGGTCGGGCCTGACTCGCCGGAAATGCACCAGATGGCCCTCGATCTCGACCACGAACTCGCCGACTTCTTCAATTTCCTCGGCCACCAGATCGGACTCGCGAATGTCTGGATCGCCCTCTCTGCTGACCACGGCGTTTCCACCCTGCCCGACGCCGCGAAGAAGCTGCGCATTCCCGCCGCCAACCTGGGCAACCCGAAATTGCAGGAGCAGATCAACACGGCAATCAGCGCGAAGTTTTCTCCGGGCCGTTCGACCACCTATGTGCGCCTCGATTATCCGCTGGCGTGGCTCGATGACGACGCCTTCAGCGCGGTTCACGTGAAAGAGCGCGAAGCCGAGAACGCCGTCGGCGAGGCCATGAAAGAAGCAGGCATGCGTGGCTTCTACACGAAATCCCAGCTTGCCGAAGGTGAAGTTCCCAACACGCCGCTCGGTCATCAATTCCTGAATAGCTATTCGCCCGAAGGCAGTTGGTATGTGATGGGCATCCCGGATATTTACTCGGTCGGTTCAGCCCACGGAACGGATCACGCCTCGCCCTACAATTACGATACGCATGTGCCCCTGGCATTCTATGGGCTGGCGTTTCAGCCGGGCATGTACCGCATGAAAGCACAGCCGGTCGATCTCGCCGCCACGCTCGCATCGCTGCTGGGAATCAATGCTCCCACGCACGCAGTCGGACGCGTGCTCACCGAAGCTCTTTCTGCTTCGCATCACGGCGGTCCCGCGGGAGAGAGACAGCCATGAGCGCCAAAGCCGCTTGCGACCTCAGCGTGAACATCGCGGAAATTGCGCTGAAAAATCCGATCATCGCTGCCAGCGGCACCTTCGGCTACGGAGTCGAATTCGAAGACGTCGTTCACCTGGCGAAGCTCGGCGGTTTCGTCGTGAAGGGCCTGTCGCGGGAGCCGATGATCGGCAATCCGCCGCCGCGTCTGTGGGAGACCGCGGCGGGAATGCTGAATGCCATCGGCCTGCAGAACATCGGTGCCCCGGCATTTCTCGAAGAAAAACTGCCGCATCTGCGCCAGCTCAAGAACATCGTCGTGATGACCAATGTCTTCGGCTACACCCGCGAGGACTACGAACGCACCATCGAGATCCTGAACGAAGGCGAAGGAATCGCCGCCTACGAACTGAACGTTTCCTGCCCGAACACGCAGCACGGAGGGCTTCAGTTCGGCAGTGATCCGCGATCGCTCGACGAAGTGGTCACTACCGCGAAGCGCGTGGCGCGGCGTCCTCTGATCGTGAAGCTTTCGCCGAATGTCACGAGCATCGCGCAGATGGCCTACGTCGCGCAGGAAGCGGGCGCCGACGCATTGTCGCTGATCAATACCTTCACTGCGATGGCGATCGATCCTGAAACCCGCAAGCCGCGCATCGCCAACGTCACCGCCGGGCTCTCCGGCCCGGCCATCAAGCCGATCGCAGTGCGTATGGTGTACGACGCCGCGCATGCCGTAAAGATTCCGGTGATCGGTATGGGAGGCATTTCCACCGCTGCCGACGTGATTGAGTTCATGCTCGCGGGCGCCACGGCCGTGCAGATCGGCACTGCCAGCTATTGGGATCCGTGCGCGACTGAGAAAATTGTGGATGAGTTGGAAGGGTGGTGCACCGAGCGCCACGTTACCCGCATTGCCGATCTGGTCGGCGGCCTAGAGTTGGAATGATTCGTAAAGCCGGTGCCTCGCCGGCTGTTACTGAAGTCTCGCGCTGCACCGGTGGGATTGAGGCTACCTGCCGTGGCTATACCAGATTGATCCCGGCGACTTGTAGTTCTTTCCTTCGCCCCACACAGCATGCGTAACGCCCTCACTGTCAATCGCCATGCTGAAGAAGTCCCCGAAGGGGAATCGGAATCCCTCCGGCAGAATGTAATCGTAGCCGCTGATCGGTCCCGATAGCCGTGTCTCGCCGGACCATGTCGCGCCGCCGTTGGTCGAATTTCGATAATACGTATTCCACAGCGGAGCCTGCGGATGTGTCGGATCCGTCGCCCGCGTATCCATCCATGCGATGCGGACATCTCCTGCTGCCCCCGCGATGATCGTCGGAAACGCGTGTTCCACCGTAGCAGCCGCATCCGAAACGCTCGTCCGCGCCGACCATGTTGCGCCGCTCGTCGTCGAGGACGAAAAGAAAATTCGCTCCGGGCCGCCATTCGCAGCTCCGGCGTTCCACAACGCATACAGCGCGCCGGCAGCGTCGGAGGCCAATGCGATCTGCGCGCCCAGGAACCCCGTTTCGCAGCTTTGTGCCACGCACTCCGGAGGCGCGCTCGACTGATCCAGCAGCAACGTGCTCCAGCTGTGTCCCGCGTCGGTTGAGCGGCTGATGTAAATGCTCACCGGCCTCGTGTTCAATTCCTGCCGCGCATATTCGGTCCATCCGAAGAAAACATCGCCCGCAGGATCGACGGTCGCTCCGCCAGCCAGCGACCACCCCGGCTCCGGGGTGGAGTTTACATTTGCCACCGTGAATGTCTGGCCCGCGTCGTGCGAAGCCGCCACAAAGAATCGCTCCTCGTGATTGAAGCCGACGTAGACATCCGCCCCGCGCACCGTCAGAACCGGCTTGTCAGAGTCGTCCGTCCCGCGTTCTGCGTACGAGAACGACCACGTCCGCCCAAAATCCAGCGATCGCGCCACAATGACATCCCGCTTATTATTCTGCAGCCACGACGCATACACGATCTGCTTGTCCGCCGGATCCACCGCAATTTGGGGATCGAATTGGCCGGTCGGGAAGGGAAGCATTGATCGCGACGGCTGCCACGAGAGCCCGTTGTCGTCGCTGACCAGCAGCGTCATCGAGGGAATCGTGCACGCCGCACAGCCCGGCACCGGTCCGTACTGCGGGTAGAGAACATACACGTGCCCGTGGCCATCCGCAGCCATGGCGGGTTCCCACTGATCGCCCGTTTGATATCCAAGCCGTAGAGGTTCGCTGAACCCTGAGACGGCGAGCGCGGTGCCAGTCGCGAACAGGCTCAAGACCAGCAGAACCGTCACTCTCTGCGCAAGTCTTGGTAATGCTTGGATTTGGCTGGTCTGAAAACTCACAGAAGCTGTCCTGCGGAACCCTGACCGGACTTTACCCTGATTCCGGGGGGCCGTCAATTCCTTGGCGGCTTTGTGGGCTCACTTTTACAAAGGTGTTACTTTTCTAGCGTTTTGCCATCCAATAAGAGAAAATACACGACTTCGAGCAGTCCACAGAACTACTTCGAACCACAAGGGGTTACAAAGGTTTTTCCCGGCGCAGCCGCGCTGGCTTTGTGGCAGGACTTGCCGCCAAGGAGCAGATCCAATGGAGAAGGCTACGTTCGCAGCAGGCTGTTTTTGGGGAGTGGAACATACATTTCGGCAGATTTCCGGCGTGATCTCGACCCGGGTCGGCTACATCGGCGGTCATACCGAGAATCCGACCTACAAGCAGGTCTGCACCGACGGAACAGGTCATGCCGAGGCCGTAGAAGTCGACTTCGACCCCGCCAAGGTGCGCTATGCCGAGTTGCTCAAGGTCTTCTGGGAGAACCACGACCCAACCCAAGTCAACCGCCAAGGGCCCGACTGGGGCACGCAATACCGCTCTGCCATCTTTTTCCACTCTCCTGAGCAGCAGGCGGAAGCATTAGCATCCAAAGAATCCCTTGAGAAAGCCCATCGCTACTCGAAGCCCATTGCGACCCACATCGTTCCCGCAGTGACTTTCTTTCCCGCGGAGGACTACCACCAGCAGTATCTGGAGAAGCGTGGGTTAGCCAGTTGCCACGTCAAACAGTAGTAGAGGGTTGGCTTGCAGCCCGGGCCACCGGCTGGCGCGGGCGGAAGAAGAGCATCAGCACGAATCCGCCAATGTAGTACGGGTAGCTCTGCTGCGGGATGGCTCCCCAAAATCGCTCAATCAGGCCGAATAGCGCGAGGACTTCACACAGGGCATACGTGGCGATAAACCCCGTTTTCCAGTGATTAAGGCTGACCGGGTCGTCGGGCTGGCTCAACAGGGTTTCTTCCGCTCGGAACACCATGGTCCGCCGCACTACAAAAATCACCCCGATAACCGCCACTCCAAGCGTCGTAAAAAGATGTGCCACGCCGATGTCGAGCGCGCGCCCGAAAGGCTTTAGGATTTGTCCCAACCCGGCGTAGAGAACAATGCTGGCCAGCATGGCCCGCTGGATTGCCCGAAGGAATTTCAGAGCCGTAACCATGGATTTTTGCGCGCAACGCTGAACCGACTATTCGCCATTCTACGTCGGAATATTCCGCAAAAATATCGTTTTTACAATCTCAATGGGAGTGCATCCTTTGGTTTTTTCTGAGGCCGCAGGTGCACCAAATCCTGAAGGGAAAGTCGCTGGTATTGGGCAATCGCCGGAGGATGCGATTCGGCAAAATCCGCCCTTTACGTCCCGGTAATCTTGATGCGGATTTCTTCCGGCAGCCGCTGCCGTATCTCCTCGGGCAGCCGGTCATGCACGCGCCGCGCGCCTTCTTTCGCCGCGTCCAGCACAGTCACCGGCGCAGGAGTTGCTACCGCAACGCCCAGCCAGATAAGCGCCGAGAGTGCAAATCCAAAAAGGGCGCCAATCTCAAGCCATAGCGCATGGCGCGGGCTCAAGTAATGAATCACGGCGAAAGCGAGAAGGAAGATTCCGGCGGAAACCGAAGCCAGCGCAATCAGTCCAACATCGATCATCCGGTGGATTTTCTGGCGGCTGCGGCAGTATTCGCACGCCACGAAGTGGCCTTCGTAATCGCCGCGCATCTCCGGCGCCAGGCCGGAAATGTCATAGCGCCATCCCGCCAGTATCTTGCCTACGATTGGATCAATGCACTGCTGACTCATGGGGAGGTACGAAATCAGCCAAACACGTGAGCCCAACTACAGGCAAATCGGCTCTAAAGCCTCGGTCTGGGACGCTAATAGCACGCGATTCGTAAACAGCCCGCCTCGCGTGGCCAGCGCTCTTTCTGCCTCTCTCCGGGCTATCTCCGGATGATTGTTCTGCTCTGAAAGATGCGCCAATACTATAAACGTTGCACTATTATCATAGTCGCTGGTGAAGAAATCTGCGAGGGCCACGTTCGACAGGTGCCCCACCCGACTCATCACCCGCTGCTTTACCGACCACGGATACGGCCCCACCCGCAGCATTTCCAAGTCGTGATTCGATTCCACCACCAGCACGTCGCAGCCACGCAAGTGATCGCGCACGCTCACCGGGACATATCCCAGATCGGTCGCGATCCCAATCTTGATCCCCTCCGCGCGAAACGTAAATCCCACCGGATCCGCCGCGTCATGCGGAATCGTGAATGGCTTCACCGCAATGTCGCCCACCTGAAACGTGTGCCCCGATTCGAAACGCTCGAATTTTTCGAGCTTCGGTTTCTCGCCATTTTCGTCACGCATCGCGCGCTGCCACGCCTGATACGTTGCACCCGTCATGAAGACGGGAACTTTTAATTTCTTTGCGAGAGTCGCGAGTCCGTAGATGTGATCGGAATGCTCGTGCGTAATCAGAATCGCCGAGAGCGAATGTGGATCCTGTTCGAGAGCCTTCATCCGCTTGAAGGTTTCGCGGCAGGAGATCCCTGCGTCAACCAGAATTCGGGTGCAGGCGCTGGCCACAATCGCGCAATTTCCGCGGCTCCCCGAAGCCAGCATGGAGACACTTACACCCATGCCCGCCAGCATACGCGCTGACCCTGTGGAATCGATAGTAACTTCTTAGTTAATCGATACCATCTGTGCCCTCACGATTGCCAGACCGGGAACGCTCCCAAATCGGCCTCCGTCGTCTTCATCTCCGATACCTCCCATTGTCCTTAAGAATCTCCGTGACTCCGACTCTGCGCGGCGAGAAGACTGCTCTACTTGCCCGACCTCAGATTCTCCACTACCCCGCGCATAAACGATCCCCCGTACGCTCCCGCAATCCCCGGCAGAAACGCGAGGAACGACGCATACACCTGAGATCGAGAAGGCTTTACCGTAAGAAAAATATCCGCCGCCAACTCGGTCAAAGGAATGAATACACCCACGATGATGACCCAGCGCCATGGCCAGCGCGCTCGCAGCAACCCCAGCATCATGCAGGATGCGGTAACCATCAGCGCCATCAGCAGCAGATCATTAATTGCGACGTTCACGCTACCTGTTACAAAGCCGCAGAGCGCGGCCAAAAGGTAGCACCACCCATCCCGGGTTTTCTTCTCATCCGCCAAAATCAAGAATCATCAATACTGATAGAACCCGCGCCCGCTCTTCCGTCCGAGCCACCCCGCATCCACCATCTTGATCAGCAGGGGACACGGCCGGTACTTCGGATCTCCCAACCCTCCGTGCAGCACGCGCATGATGTCGAGGCAGACATCGAGCCCAATAAAATCCGCGAGCGTCAGCGGCCCCATCGGATGCGCCATCCCCAGCTTGAATACTTCATCGACGGCCTCGGGAGTCGCCACACCCTCCATCACTGCATACATGGCTTCGTTCAGCAGCGGCATCAGCACGCGGTTGGAAACGAATCCCGGCGCGTCGTTCACCTCAACAGGAGTCTTTTCTAGCTTCACTGATAGGTCACGGACCGCTGCAAACGTCTCCTGTGAAGTCGCTAATCCGCGAATGACCTCCACGAGCTTCATCACCGGCACCGGATTGAAGAAGTGCATCCCGATGACTTTATCGGCCCGCTTCGTCACTGCAGCCAGTTTAGTGATTGAGATCGAGGATGTATTCGACGCCAGGATGACCTCCGGCCGCGTGAGCCGGTCGAGCTCGCGGAAGATTTCTGTCTTGATCTCAAACTTCTCAGTCGCCGCTTCCACGACGAAATCGCACTCGCTCAACTTGCCGCGGGCGGTTACAGTCTGAATCCGTCCGAGCGCAGCGTCTTTGTCGGCGATGGTAATCTTGTTCTTCTGAACCTCGCGCTCCAGATTTTTCGCGATTGTTTCCATCGCGCGCTCCAGAAATCGCTCCTCCACGTCGCACAAAGTCACGTTGTAACCGCTGCGCGCGAAGACATGCGCAATGCCGTTCCCCATCGTTCCCGCGCCAATGACTCCCACCCGCTGAATGTTCATAGATCCTTACCTCGCAAAACAGTCGAGTCTATCACCGCGCTGACCTCCGTGATCTCTGTGCCCTCTGTGTTGATTGGTTTTGGGAAGGATTCATAAACACAATTCTGCGACTCCTGACACACTCCCATGTGCGACCAGTCACAGTTCCGCGGAATCCTACCCCATACGCTGAAACTGGAATCCCACCGGAAATCTCCATGCCCATCCACACCATCATCGAGCCCTTCCGCATCAAGAGCGTCGAACCAATTCGCTGGACCACGCGCCACCAGCGCGAGCAACTTCTCGAAGAGGCCTTCTACAACCTGTTTCTGCTCCCCGCCGAGGATGTTCTTATCGACCTCCTCACCGACTCCGGCACGGGAGCCATGTCCACCCGCCAGTGGGCCGGCATCATGGAAGGCGACGAAAGTTACGCCGGCAGCAAGAGCTTCGATCATTTCAAAAGCTCGATCCAGGAAATCTTCGGCTACAAGCACGTCATCCCGACGCATCAGGGACGCGCCGCCGAACGCATCCTCTTCGGCGTTGCCTGCAAAAAAGGCGACGTCGTCCCCAACAACACGCATTTCGACACGACGCGAGCCAACGTGGAATTCGTCGGCGCTGAGGCTGTCGATCTCGTTATCGAGGAAGGAAGACATCCTGCCTCGCACCATCCGTTCAAAGGCAACATGGACGTTGCCGCTCTAGAGTCTCTGATCCAGCGGGTCGGCCGCGAGCGCATTCCGCTCGTAATGCTCACCGTGACCAACAACTCCGGCGGCGGCCAGCCCGTCTCCATGCAGAATGTTCGCGAGGTGAGCGCCGTCTGCAAGCGCCACGGCATCCCGCTTTACTTCGATGCCTGCCGCTTCGCCGAGAACGCCTGGTTCATCAAGCTTCGCGAGAAAGGTTACGCTTCGAAAACGCCAAAACAGATCGCACAGGAAATGTTCTGCTACGGCGACGGATGCACCATGTCAGCCAAGAAAGACGGCATGGCTAACATTGGGGGACTCCTCTGCACCAACAACGACCTTCTCGCCCAGCAGGAAAAAGATCTACTGATCCTCACCGAAGGCTACCCGACCTACGGTGGCCTCGCCGGACGCGATCTCGAAGCCATCGCCATCGGCGTGCAGGAGGCACTCGAAGAAGATTACCTCCGCTACCGCATCGCCTCGACCGCTTACCTCGGCAATCACATCGCGAGTCAAGGCGTGCCGATCGTCCAGCCGCCCGGAGGCCACGCCATCTACCTCGATGCCCGCGAGTTTCTCCCGCACATTCCGCCGAACCAATTTCCCGGCGTCGCCCTCGCCTGTGAGCTGTACTTAGAAGGAGGAATCCGCAGCGTGGAAATCGGCACGCTCATGTTTGCAGCCGCTGCGAAAATGGACCTGGTCCGCCTGGCGATCCCGCGTCGCGTCTACACCCAAAGCCACATCGACTATGTCGTGGAAGTGATTCTCGAAATCTGGAAGAACCGCGAGCGCATCCCTGGCATGCATCTCACCTACGAAGCCCCATTCCTGCGCCACTTCACCGCACATCTGGAGCCGGTCAAAGCTGGAGTGCTGGCGGGTCGTTGATCGCAAAATAGCACCGCCGCCGGCGTCGGTTGCACAGGAACCGCATCATGTGACGATACGGCCCGTATCAGGGCACGGCTTCAGCCGTGCCATAGACGCCTAATGACAATGACGGGCTTCAGCCCCTGAGGCCAACCAAAATGCGGTAGCCCTCAGAACTCGAACCGCAGCGCGAACTCCATAATCCGCGGATTCGTCAGCAACCCCGAATAGTTCCCGAACGTTGTCGCGCTGCCCAATCCCAGCGAATCCGACAGCAGCGCCGACTGCGCATCGAAACGCGCCGTGTTGGTCACGTTGAAAGCCTCCCAGCGGAACTGCACGCTCTGTTTCTCGCTCCAAGGCATGAGCCAGCGCTTTGCCAGCCCGATGTCGATGCCGAAGAATCCGTCGCCGCGAATCGGATTCCGCGCTCCCGATTCTCCCGCCCACGCGTACGAGAAAGAGTTGATCGCCAGTACGCCGTTCGAAAAAATATTCGGATTCGGATTCGACGCTCCCGACGTCCCAGTCGGAGTATTTCGATATACACCGGTGTGCACCGGCGCAACCTGGTCCGCGTTTCCTTCCATTTCAAAATTCGTCGGGAACGCGCTGAACCCGTTGTCCACCGTCACCGGGAAGCCGCTCGTCCACCGGAACACTCCGGTAAACTGCCATCCTCCGATCACCGCATCCAGCGGTTTGTTTGCACCTCTCCCGAGCAGTCTGCCGCGCCCGAATGGCATCTCCACCACCCAGTTCGAGTTCAGCTGGTGCGTCGCATCGAACGACGCCACGCCCTGCTGTTCCGCCGGACTCCACGCATTAATGATGTTGTTATTCAATCCCAGCAGGCTTCCGTTGCTGGCCGGACCCACGCGCTCCGCGTCCGACGAAATGTCGATCGCCTTTGAATACGTATAGTTCAAATCGAACTGCACGCCGTGCGCCATCGCATGCCGCAAACTCGCCTGTAGCGCGTTGTAGTTGGACCATGCAATCGACCGCCACGCATAAAGCGAACTGAACTGCGGTGCATAGTACGAATACTGTCCCCCCGCCGTGTAATACGTCACGCCGGGAATATTTGCGTCAGCGAAGCCGTTGTAATCGAGATTGTAGAGCGCCAGGGAATCGTTGAATGCGGTGGCGCAGAACGTATCAAACGCGAACACGACAGGATTTGTCGTTGTCAGCGTGTTCCCTCCCGTGCACCCTGAGAGCGGATAAGCTCCACCCGGAACCAGCGGCTGAATCTGATCCGTCCAGAACTGTTGCGCCTTCGCTGAAATCTGGCTTGGACTGAAGGATTGCGTCGGATTTGAAGAGCCCGCCAGAAGCTGCGGACGGAACACCTGTGCCAGTGCCCGCTCCGCCGTGAAGTAATCCATTCCCGATGCTTTATCTACGATATCGAGGGGCATCGCGAGATCGTCCTGCGCCAGCAGGCGATGCGACATGCGTCCGACATAGGCAACATCCAGCGTGAAGTTCCCCTTCAACTGCCGGCTCACCGCCAGATCGAACGTGTAGGAGAACGGCGTTTTCAGGTTCGGATCGAGCCCCCACGTAATCGCTCCCAGCCCTACCGGATATTGTTGCGGAAATCCTCCGGTCGGCGCCGGTTCCAGAATCGGCTGTGCCGTTCCATTCGGTGCCGGATTATCCACCGTTGGAATCTGATTCATGCTAGTCAGTCGGGGCGCTGTTCTCGACGTCTCATAGTCCGATGGATTGTTCAGCTGCGTCGACAGTCCAAACGATCCCGTCTGATCGAACGTATCGACCAGGCTCTCTCCTGCGCGGTCATACACGATTCCGAATCCGCCGCGAATGCTGCTTTGCCCATTCGAGCCGAACATCTTCTCCAGCCATCCGCCCGAGGGACTCGGCGACCACGCAAACGCCAGCTTCGGTCCAAAATCATGCTTGTCCCAGCCGTAGTACCCAGGCTTGCCATTTGCCGGACCTGCCCAGTTGTACGAAATCAGCGACTGCGCGTTGGAGGGCACTCCGTTGAGCATACCCGCGCCTCGCGCGTTGAACCAGTCGCCCAGATTCACGTTCGTTCCTACCTGCAGCCCGTTCGTTTCCCACGGAGGCGAGAATAGCGAATACCGCAAACCCAACGTGAGCGTCAGGTTCGGGGTTGCCTTCCACGTATCCTGCGCATACATTTCATACGAATCCTCTGCGAATCGCCGCGCAACCGGAGCTCCTTGCGTGAGCGTATTTCCGTTCCGGTCGTAGTTGTACACTGCGTTCCCCAGCGTGATCATTCCCAGCAAGCTCGTCACCGACGCGTCGTAGTTGCTGACGAAAGAGGGATCCACCTCGGGATAAGAGTTATTCAGCGGATTCATCGGATCGGTGTTCGTTGACTGGGAAATTCCGGAGTTCAGCATCCAGTCCTGATTCGCAAAACCCGCGCTAAATGAATTGTTCTGATTGCTCTCCGGGTTGCGCAGGAACGCAAACTGGAATCCGAACTGCCACGTATGCTTGCCATGCACCCACGACAGGTCATCGGTGAAATTGTTGATTGGCCTTTGAAACGCCGACGTGCGGGTGATGCCCTGGTCAAAATTCAAATAGTTCCATGGTTGGGTCGAGTCGCCCTCAGTGCCCAGGCTCTGCCGGATGTAACCCCACCGGAAGTTGTTGAGCAAGGTTGGCGAAATTACTGCCGAGTAGCTCGCAATCAATCCCTTGCTGAAATTGACGATCGTCGTCTCCGGCGCTGTGCCCGGTAGAAATGGAGCCCCGGCGTTGCTTTCATTCGCCATCGACCCCGTGAGCGACACCCTCTGATTTCCGTTCGCCGTGAGGTTGTAATCCATTTTGCCGATATACCAGTTCTTCATCACGTGCGTGGCCGCGCGGAAGCGGTATCCAGCTGTGTTTACTCCATCGCCGACAGAGAAGTCATTCGGCAGTGGGTACGACGCCATGTACTGCATCACCGCCGGATCGGGCCCCTGCTGCGCGCTATAACTGTGGCTGTCCATCGCCGTGAGTTGGCTTGGCGAGAGGGCCATGTATCCCGCCGGCGCCGTAAAGGTCGTTCCATTCACGGTCACCGAATTGCCCGGACACTTTGTCGTGTCTCCATTCAGGCAGTAGTACTGAATGACTCCATTTCGCAACGCGGCAGTCGGAATAGTTCGCTCCGCACTGATCGCCTCTGCGTCCCGGTACCCTTCGTAATTCAGGAAGAAATACCACCGGTCCTTGACAAGCGGGCCGCCCACCGATGCGCCGAAAATATTGCGGTTCAGCTGCAGAGGCTTGTTGGGCAATCCGCTATCGATCTGCGACGCCTTGATGAAGTAATCGTTCGCGCTGAAATACGAATTCCGGTTGTACTCGTAGACCGATCCGTGAAAGTTGTTGGTCCCGCTCTTGGTGATCAGCGCCACCTGCGCCGCCGACGAAACTCCCTGGTCCGCGCCATAGTTGGTTGTTGTCACCCGGAATTCCTGCACCGAGTCGAGCGTTACCGGCAACACCGAAGTAAACGCATATCCGCCCTTGGAATTCGCTGGAATGCCGTCGACGGTCACATTGCTCTGATCGCTGCGTGCTCCATTCACTGCGCCGCTTCGCGTGTCGGCGCTGGTATTAATATCCGGCCGGTCGCCTGTATATAGAACGCCCGCCTGCAAACTAAGCAGGTCCGGAACGTTCCGGCTCTCCATGGGCAGCTCCTTCACCTGCACCTCGCTGAACGCGTTGCCCAGCGAGGCGTCGGTCGTGTTGATCGTCTCGGCCGCCGCCGATACGTCGACCTTTTCTGTGGATGTCCCCACTTCGAGCTTCACATTATTCGTCGCCGCAACGTTCACCAGCAGCGCGAGCCCGGTCTGCTCGAATTTTCGGAACCCCTGCTTTTCCACCGTCAACGTATACGTTCCCGGAGGCAGCGCCAGAATCCGGTATTCTCCCGCATTGTTCGTCTGCACCTCACGCTGAAGCGCCTGCCCGCTGTTTGAAATCGTGACCGTTGCCCCGGCAATCGCCGCTCCGGATGCGTCGACGACCGTTCCGCCGACCGACGTTGTGCCGGTTTGTGCAACTGAGACTGTGATAAGTGCAAAAAAGACTGACAAGACCGCTCCGAATCTACAGAACGTCCTCATGCGGGTTCCCCTTGATGTAATGGAGTGCACACATTTTATTCACCGCCGCTACGATGTCAACGTGAAATCTCAGGCCCAAAGCCCAATCTGGACGGCACTAATTGTCTGGACTGTGAAGAGAGATTTTGAATTGGACGGAGCTACCGCACAGTGGTGAGCGCAATAAAGAGGAGCAAAGGACAGACTCCGCGAGATCCTTCGTGTGAATTTTTGTGATCTTTGCCACGCTGAACTGATAATCCGACTTCGTGGCACTTGTGTCCTGTGACAAATCGATTTCGGACGACGAAGTCCACTTGGCCGCAGTAAGGACTTCAGTTCAACAAGGTGGAATGCTGCAAAACGGAGCGAGCTTAAGTCTTTATGTTGTAATATTTTGGAGCTAACTCATTTAAATCCAATATTTTAGCGGGGCAGGGTAGGCGTGCTCATGGGTAAGCCACAATAAATCAATATTTTACGGGAATAGGATCTAAAAGAATTGTGCGGGCCGATTGCGCTCTTTGCTGCCACGAAAGGGCCCTCAAAACGCCGCCCCGCCCCTTCGCAATCCAGCGTCTTTACGCGGTGTAAACTAATCCAAGTTATTAACGATCGCACTTATCTCGAAAGGAATTTCTCCTATGGCAACCTTGGAAGCCCCCGTCCGGCCATCGCGCACGACTCTGCACACCGGACCGTTTGTTACCGAACTTTTTTTTGATTTCCGCAACGAAGAAAACGCGCGCCGCATGCGCGCCGCCATCGCCAAAGTTCGCAGCCAGCTCGGACGCGAATACGACCTCATCATCGGCGGCAAGCGCGTTAAGACCACCGATAAGATCAAATCTCTAAACCCGGCAAAGCCCTCTGAGATAGTGGGCATTCACCAGAAGGCCGGCAAGGAACACGTCGAGCCCGCGATGAACGCCGCGCTCGAGGCCTTCGAAACCTGGAGCCGCACGCCCGTAGCCGAGCGCGCCAGCCTACTGTTCCGCGTCGGAGACCTGCTCCGCCAGCGCAAGATGGAATACATGGCGTGGCTCGTTTTCGAAGTTTCGAAAAATTGGGCTGAGGCCGATGCCGACATCTCCGAGACCATCGATTTCTGCGAGTTCTACGCGCGCGAAGCGCTGCGCCTCGCCAAAGCGCAGACGCCAATCCAACTTCCCGGCGAGCACGACACACTGCACTACATTCCGCTTGGCGTGGGCGCCGTGATTCCGCCGTGGAATTTCCCCTGCGCCATCATGGCCGGAATGACGCTTGCCTCGATCGTCTGTGGCAACACTGTCATCCTGAAGCCCTCAAGCGATTCGCCCACCATCGCCGCGAAATTTGTCGAACTGCTCGAAGAGTGCGGCATGCCTGAAGGCGTCGTGAATTTCTGCCCCGGTGCTGGAGCCAGCTTTGGCGACGCTGTCGTCGCTCATCCAAAGACGCGCTACATCGCCTTCACCGGATCGCGCGAAGTCGGACTCCACATCAACAAGGCCGCCGCAACCCAGGCTCCCGGCCAAGTTTGGATCAAGCGCACCATCCTCGAAATGGGCGGCAAGGACGCAATCATCGTCGATGCCGATGCTGACATCGACTCGGCTGTCGAGGGCGTTGCCGGCGCCGCGTTCGGATTTCAGGGCCAGAAGTGCTCGGCCTGCTCGCGCGCGATCGTCGACGAGCGCGTCTACGACCGCTTCCTCTCGCAACTGAAAGCGCGAGTCGAAAAAATCAAAGTCGGAGATCCCGCCGAGAACGCCAACATGGCTGCCGTGATCAACGAAGGCTCGATGAAGACGATCCTCGGCTACATCGAGCAAGGCAAGAAAGATGGACGCATCATCACCGGCGGCGAACGCGCTCCCGGCGAAGGATATTTCATTCAGCCAACCGTCATCGCTGACATTCCGCCGAAGTCGAAACTCGAGCAGGAAGAAATTTTCGGACCGGTTCTCGCAGTGATTAAGGCTCGCGGATTCGATCACGCGCTCGAAATCGCCAATGACACCGAGTTCGGCCTGACCGGCGCCGTCTACACCAGTTCGCGCGACAAGATGGATCGTGCCATCCAGGAATTCCACGTCGGCAATCTGTACATCAACCGCAAGTGCACGGGAGCGATGGTTGGCGCGCATCCGTTCGGTGGCTTCAACATGTCAGGAACGGACTCAAAGTCCGGCGGCCCGGATTATCTATACCTGTTCACGCAAGCGAAGTCGGTCGGAGAGAAAATCAGTTAGGTTCCGAGGATCGCTTTTGGGCGGCGCGGCTTCCAGCCGCGCCCGCCCTTTTGCGGAGAGTTCCGGGACTCTCTGATGCCACCGCCGCTGCGCTCATAGAGCGCTTCACTCATAAACGGTGACGCCACTCGGCCGGCCGCGCCGCCTCAGGATTCCGCTCCACGAAGGCGTCTCGTTGATGCCAATACGGATAGATTGGCGTCACATCACTCGCCTGATCAAGCTTTACCACCTGCTCGGCAGATAATTTCCATCCTTCGGCGCCCAGATTCTGCTTGAGTTGCTCTTCATTTCTGGCGCCCATCACGACAGTTGAAATCGTGGGACGCTGCAATAGCCAGTTGAGAGCGACCTGGGGTACCGTCTTGCCACACTCTTTGGCGACGGCTTCAATCGCTTCCACGACTTTGTACAGATGTTCCTGATCCACCTTCGGACCTTTGTCACCGGTTTCGTGCAGACGGCTCACCTTGGGCAGCGGTTGGCCGCGGCGGATTTTTCCCGTTAGCCGTCCCCATCCCAGCGGACTCCACACCAGAGCCCCCACTCCCTGATCCGCGCCGAGCGGCATCAGTTCCCATTCGTACTCGCGATTAACGAGCGAATAGTAGACCTGATGCCCCACGTACCGCGTCCAACCGTATCGATCGGCAAGGTCGAGCGACTTCATCAGATGCCATCCGGAGAAATTCGAGCACGCGATGTAGCGCACCTTGCCGCTCTTCACCAGATTGTCGAGCGTGCTCAACACTTCGTCCACCGGCGTCAGCGCGTCGAATCCATGCAAGTGATAAATATCGATGTAGTCCGTCCCCAGCCGCCTCAAGCTCGCATCGCATGCTTGAATCAGATGATGTCGCGAAGACCCAATATCGTTTGGACCGTCTGTCGTGCTCATCCGGAAAGTAGCCTTGGTCGAGATCAGTATCTTGTCGCGCCGTTTTGCGATCGCTTTCCCGAGAATCGTTTCAGAAAGGCCGTCCGAATAAACATCCGCTGTATCAAATAAATTCACGCCATTGTCGAGACATAGATCTACCAGCCGCGTAGCTTCGGCGACATCGCTCGATCCCCACGCCTTGAAGAATTCGTTGCTTCCGCCAAAGGTGCCAGTGCCATAACTGAGCACGGGAACTTTCAATCCAGATTTTCCAAGCTGTCGGAATTGCATAGATCGTTATAGATGCGGATGAATTCTAGACGATTCGCTGATATGGCGAGGGTGACGCCGAGAGCTTGGCGACAAAAAAGCCGCCTGCGTAGGTGGCTCTTTGCTTCCCCGGATAACTTCGATTTACGTTGCGACGCCCGCCGGCGGCTGTGCCGGCGCGCCAGCTGTGGTGGCCGCGGCAGCTTCGTTCAAGATCCGGTGGTGGATCGTGAACAGCGCCAGCTCCAGACGATCTGAGACGCCGATCTTGTCATACACGTTGCGCAGGTAATTTTTGATGACCTGCTCGGTCGTTCCAAGCTGGGTGGCGATTTCTTTGTTCTTATATCCCTGCACGATCAGCGCCACGATGCGGAGTTCTTTCGCCGTCAGCCGATCGCGTACACGCAATCCGACCATATCGTTTTCGGTGAGTTCGCTGGGCACGGCGACATCCTGTACCCAGGTCTCGCCGCGGGCGACTTTGCGCACGCAGTCGACAAGCGCCGCGCTGGTCACGTTGCGATAGACCACGCCGTGCGCGCCGTTCGACATATGCTTCTGCGCGCTCTCGCCGGTATCGGCCAGCACAATGACGCGGGTCTTGGCCTTGTTCGCGCCCTGCACGATGGCGGCGAAATCGTTGTGGAAGCCCGCGGCCACGACCAGAACGGCGGCGCGAAATTTGTCCAGAGCCATGAACATCTGTTCCGGAGTCTGCGCCTGGGCCACGATGCGCATCTCATCTTCCACCGCGAGGACTTTTGCGATCCCCGCCCGGAAGATAGCCTGGTTATCCGCCAGAATCAGTTTGAGCATGTTGTCAGCGCTCCAAGAGTCGAATTCAAAAGTTAAGAGTTTCGGACGAACTCGTACGAATCGATCACGCACGCGACGCCACGGCCTTCGCCGCCCTCTCCCGTCTCGTCCGCCCGGACCACCCGTCCTTTACACTGAATGGTCACGTTTTCCTGGCCGCCCGTCATTTCCGGCGGCAGCGTGATTTCAAATTCCACGGGCGAACCGATTTCCATCGCGGCGTCCGCGCGAATGTACACACCGGCGGCGCTCAGGTTGCCTGTGGTTCCGCTGGCGTCCAACTCGCCCTTATGAATCTTGATCGGCAATTCCAGCGGGAATCTTTTCCCGGTCCGTGCTTCTTCCCCCACGGTACCTCCTCCATGTTGGCCGGATGATATTTTGTCGTCAGTAATTGAGGCCAACGTCATTGAATCAAGCTCCCAGCGGGCCAAGACCCGCTTTTCTGCTCACGGGCGGTTATATCACGGAAAGTTACCCTTGTAAAAGGCTGATAACCCGTTAGTTAACGGTAGGAACGGTTCCCCCTGGGGTATACACGGCTTGTTCCGGAAGAATCGGGCTTATCGGTAGCGCTCGTCGAAATAGGGCGGCCATGTGCCGCGTTTCGCGATCACAATCAGCTCCGAGCTGAACTGACCACCGTAGTTAACTCCGAACAGCCGATTCCGGAACTTGCTGGCCTTGAGGAAAGGCCACCTTAGTGCATTTCCCAGGCGCTGCTTGAGAGTCGGCGTCCGCTCATGAAACTCCAGAAATCGGATCTCGTCAAAGCCGGAAATGTCGAGTAGAGACATGAGATTGGAACCGGCAAATCCATATTCATGCGACAACGTCACATAGAGACTGGAGTTCGCGCACGGCCCTTCCATGTTGGGAGTACGCAGGAGCAACCTGCCTCCAGGCTTCAGAGCCCGGTAGAGCGCGTCCACAATCCAGAACAAAGAGTATTTCGGGATGTGTTCGATCACGTGCGACATGTGGATGAAGTCATACGACTCCGGCTTGTCGGCGAGGAAATCGCCGATGTTGTTCTCAATCAGATGCAGAGTGATCGAGCCCGGAGCCCAGTCGCAAACGTTGCCCTTATGCTGGATGTTGAAGTCGGCGCCGGAAAGATTGCGGTATCCCAGTTTGAGGCAGGCCGCCAGAAACCATCCATCGCCAAAGCCGATATCAAGGATGCGCGCGGCCTTGTCTTCCGGCAAGTGAGACTCATACTGGTCGGCTGCCTGGAGCACCATTGTGTTCTTCTGCATCTCGTCCCAGTTCGGACGATGATGCTCGGCCGCTCGACGAAGAGCCATGCGGCGGTAGACTTCGGCAATGAAATCGTGAGGTTCCATGAGAAATACGCTGAATTCTCTAGAATGAGAATAGCAGCAAGTCGCGGCGCCGGTTCGTCGTGAAACGTCTGTTCTGTCACAATGCTGCCTAGGAATATAGAACCGGGGTGACTCAAATGCCGTTCAGAAATCTTGCCACACATAAACAGAAACTCTTCGTCTTCTTCCGCGTCGGGATCGCCTGTGTTCTGGTCAACGCCTCTCTTATCGCAACCGCTTCGGACCAGGGCAAGGCGCAACCGACCAAGAATAGCGGCCAACAAGCTTCGTCGCCATCTCCGATGAAACCTGCCGCCACTCCTACCGCCTCCGAACCCGCCGCGGGATCGAATGTCCTGGTTCAGCTCAACGGCGCACTTGAATCCCTGGCCGCCAAAGTCTCTCCGGCCGTGGTGCAGATCTTGGTCACCGGCTATGGCCCGCTCAGCGAGCAGGACAAGTCTGAGGCCGCGTTTATCGTTCGCCAGCACGCCGTCGGTTCTGGCGTCATCGTGGATGCTAATGGATACATCATGACCAACGCCCACGTGGTCGAAGGTGCGCAACGAATCCGGGTGGCGCTGCCTCTCGAGGGCGACAGTTCCGGACTTGTGCCGATCGGGAAGCGCCGCATCCTTGAAGCGAAGTTGCTCGGGGTTCATAAAGAGACCGATCTCGCTTTGTTGAAAGTCGACGACACCGGACTGCCCACGCTCTCTCTGAAGGCCGACCACCGGCCTGAGGTCGGGCAACTTGTTTTTGCCATAGGCAGTCCCGAGGGCTTGCAGAATTCGGTCACGATGGGTGTGTTGAGCGCGACGGCTCGCCAGGCCGATCCGAACAAGCCCATGACTTACTTGCAGACCGATGCCCCCATCAATCCCGGCAACAGCGGAGGCCCCCTCGTCGACATGAATGGCGATGTGCTGGGGATCAACACTTTCATTCTGTCGCAAGGGGGAGGCAGTGAAGGACTCGGTTTTGCCATTCCCGCCCGAGTGGTCGATTTTGTCTATCGCAGCCTGCGGAAATATGGGCACGTGCATCGAGTGCAAATCGGCGCGGTCGCTCAGGAAATCACTCCGGACCTCGCGGAAGGACTGCATCTTTCGCAGCATTGGGGAGTGGTTGTCGCCGACGTCACACCGGACGGGCCCGCGGCCGCCGCTGGTCTCAAGATCCAGGACATTATTCTCTCTGCCGATGACCGCCGGATTGAAACTCTTCCTTCGCTCACCTCGGCTCTCTACCTTCATCGGCTCGATGAACCCGTCAAACTCGTCATCCTGCGCGGGGAAGAACAGAAGACCCTTTACGTTCCTGCCATCGAGCACCGCGATCACATGGACGAACTGCTTGATGCCATCAATACCGAAGACAGCCTCGTGCCTCGTCTTGGGGTGCTGGCAATCGATCTGACCAGCGATCTGCAATCACGCCTGAACCTGAGAGTTCCAACCGGGGTGATCGTGGTCGGACGAGCCGTTGATCTGCTCGGGCCCGAGACCGGACTGCAGGCCGGCGACGTGATCCATAAACTGAACCAGACTCCGATCGACAGCATGGACACGCTGCGCACGACGGTGCGCTCGCTGAAACCGGGCGATCCCGTCGTACTTCAGATTGAGCGCGAAGACGGGTTGATGTACCTCAGCTTTGAGATGGAATAGCCGCCGGACTCAGTTGGAAGCTGATACGGCTGCCGCTCGCGGTTTTGTGGCGGCTTCAATTGACGAAGCTAGCTCCGAGGTGAGTGCCTCCACTACCTGAAGATCGTCGCGTGAGAATGCGTCCTGCCCGGCTCGATAGAGCGCGAGGACGGCCACAATGACTGATGCTGCTTCGATCGGCACCGCCAGCGCCGAGCGCAGCGTGCTGTATTTCGTCGGATCATTCAAATAACCAGGTTCGACGGAAGGATTGCCGTTCAAAATTGCCTTATGATTCTGCGCGACCCATCCGGATAAACCTTCGCCGAGCGGAATTCGCAAAGAAGAAAACAAGCGCGCATTTTCTCCAGCCACGAACTCCGGGATCAGAATCTCGCCCTTTGGGCAATAGACGGCCATCGACTCGTGTGGCACGAGATCCGTTATTCGAACGGAAAGGAGAGAGAAGACATCAGCTTTGCTGACCGCGCCGCTCGCACGAGCAATGGCCGCGATTTCGTGTCCTCGTTCGCGAGCGGCGGAAACGCGGGATGTCGAATCATGATTCGCGGGCGATTTCTCCATGACAGGCTCCGCCGATTCCGCAAATCCTGCGTCCGGAGCCGAGCCGCGCTCCACCTTGATATCGGTCGACAACTTCACCGGCGCTTGCAGTGGCTGCTCCGTCGCAAGCTTCTCGAGTTCAATGTAGCGGCGGTGCAGAATGTCGACTACGCGCGGATCGAAGCTCTTCCCCGAATCCGCGACCACCTTGGCCATCGCTTCATCGAGAGGCAGCGCCTTGCGGTATTGGCGGTCCGAAGCAAGAGCATCGAGGCAATCGACGGCAGCCAGAATGCGCGCGCCGATCGGGATCGCTTCTCCGGCGAGACCGCTCGGGTAGCCGCTGCCGTCCCACTTCTCGTGATGCGCGCGCACGATGGGCACAACCGGATATGGAAAATGCACCTGCTCCAGAATCTCGGCGCCGACAATCGGATGGATCTTCATCTTCTCGAATTCTTCCGGCGTAAGCCTGCCGGGTTTCGAAATGATATGTTCCGGTACCGCGAGCTTTCCGATGTCGTGCAGCACCGATGCTGCTTTCAGAGCTTCGGTCTCGTCCTCGCTCAAGCCCAGCTCTTTCGCCAGCTCCATCGCGTAAACGCGAACGCGCTGAAGATGCTCGCCGGTAGTCTCGTCCTTGGCTTCAATTGCGAGCGCGAGCGCTTCAATCGTCCGCAGATGCAGGTGCGAAACCTGCTCGGCATGGTGTTTCTCGGTTTCCAGCTTGCCGAGATAGAGCCGATAGGAGCGATACATCAGATAGATCGGCGGCAGCACAAGTAATGACGACTGCCACCCGATATGCGAATTCAGGAAGTGAACCAGGCCAGCCGTAGCCGCTCCCACCATGTAGTAGGGAAACGACCAGAGGTAGCTGTCGATCCAAACCTTGCGCGGGGATTTCTCTTCCGTCAGGCCGATGATGGTCGACATCGCCGAGGTGTTGCAGGCGAAGTGCGTCACGGCGGCCACAACGAGCGCCAGCGGCCCCGGACCATGTAAAACGTAAATCGCCATCAGCTTGTAAGCGGCATACGCAACCGAGCTCGAAACCGTAACTTGCGAAACATTGAAAATGAGTTGGACCGGTTTCAGTGTTCGTGCCGGGCGCCAATAAAACTGCGCCAGCGTGCTGGCCAGCCCGATAATCAGGGTTTCCGGCAAGCTTAGTTCGAGAATTCCCAGCAGCGTGAACAGAAAGTTCACCGAGAGCGTGCCCTCGATCCCGGGCAAGCTGACTTTCAGGGATGAGGCGAGCAGTGCCGCAATCACGTAACAGCTGAACTTCAGCAGCTCGCTCGAATGCCACTGCAAGGCCGCCGTAACGAGACACACGGCTCCCGCCGCCGCCATCACGCTAATGAACGCACGAACCCCTATGGACCCCACTCTTGGCATGACAATTAGTTAAATTTTTCAACAATTTGCGAGTCATGTCCGCCCAAAAGAAGCAAAGCTGGTTACCATCGTTTACTTTCTTATAATCAATAACTTAGATGGTTCCGGCGGGCCCCCCATGACCGAAGTACCTATGAGACAACTTGTCCCGTGCCCGCCGCGTGGGACAAAACGCCCGTTGCGTTTCGCAACACATCCTCCTAACCAATTGAAAACCAAGAGTAATCACCGTCACATTTGGACCCGCAACTGCACGTACTCAGGTCACGTACCGTGCGTTACGCGCCTGTGGGCGCCTCGTTGGGGGAAAAATGAAAAGGGCTCTGTTCCTCGTTATTGTGCTGGCCGGCGTATCGCTCGCCCATGCGCAGAATCCCAAGCTATCGCCTGAACTGCAGGGATACACATCGTCTCAGCAGGTGAATGTAATCGTGCAGTATGCGCCGGGCACGCAGGTCAACTGCAACAGTCTGCTCGGGCTGGTCGACTGCCTGGTGAATGACATCCTCCAACTGGGCGGACAGATTCTGGCACCGCTGCCGATCGTGAACGGATTGGTCGCGTCGCTCGACGGTCCGGGAATCTTGTCCTTATCGACGAATCCCAACGTCCTCTACATCAGCTCAGATCGCACTCTGAATTCCACGTTGAACACCGCGGCTCCAGCCATTAACGCGTCGTACGCCTGGCAGTCGGGGTATACCGGTTCGGGAATTGCCGTCGCGCTCATCGACAGCGGCGTAAGCTATTCTGCCGATCTGAATGGCGGGTTCCTGGGACTTTCGCGCGTCGTGTATAGCCAGAGCTTCGTTCCCGGAAATGCCGGCACCAACGATCAATACGGCCACGGCACACACATCGCCGGGCTCATTGCTGGAAACGGCGCGAACTCTACCGGATGGGGTTATTCGCAAACTTTCAAAGGTATCGCCCCCAAAGCCAACCTGGTGAACTTGAGGGTTCTGGATCAGAACGGTGCGGGCAGCGACAGCGCTGTAATTGCGGCCATTTCGCAAGCAATCGCTCTGAAATCTTTCTACAACATCCGCGTCATCAACCTTTCTTTGGGCCGTGCGGTCTATGAAAGCTATAAGCTGGATCCACTTTGCCAGGCGGTTGAACAGGCCTGGAAGAACGGAATTGTGGTCGTCGTGGCCGCGGGGAACAACGGCCGTTATCAGCCGACCAACGGCTATGCAACGATTACCTCGCCGGGAAATGATCCCTACGTGATCACCGTCGGGGCAATGAAGCCGATGGATACTCCCCAGCGCACCGACGACCTGATTGCCAGCTACAGTTCCAAGGGGCCGACTGCCATCGATGCGATTGCGAAGCCTGACATCGTGGCTCCCGGAAACTTGCTGGTTTCGCTGGAGTCACAAGAATCGACACTCTATACCGACTATCCGAGTAATTGGTTGCCCTACAGTTCCTACATGTATGGAGGGAGCAGTTCGCCGTCCTCGAAATACATGACGCTAAGCGGGACCAGTATGGCAGCGGGCGTGGCCAGCGGAGCCGTGGCTGACCTGCTGCAAAAGTATCCGAGCCTCACTCCGAATCAGGTCAAAGCCCGGCTGATGAAGACCGCGTACAAGACCTTTCCGCAGTACAGCAGCGTGACCGATCCCAGCACGGGAATCACCTACACTGATCAGTACGACATCTTCACGGTTGGTGCGGGTTACCTTGATCTTGAGGCAGCGCTCCAGAATACAAACGTGGCCGGCGGAACGGCGATGTCGCCGGTTGCGGCCTACAATTCAGGCTACGTGTTCTTAAGTGACGATCCTTCCGCGGTCTGGAACACATCTTCGACCTGGTCGAACACGGCGGTTTGGGGATCAAATCAGTTCGTCGTTGGTGCTCCGGCGCAGACGATGACTGGGTCGAGCGGCGTCTCGGCTAGCAATGCATTGTGGGGAAGCAATGCGTTGTGGGGCTCGAACGCCCTCTGGGGCAGCAATGCATTATGGGGAAGCAACGCTCTGTGGGGTAGCAACGCCCTCTGGGGTAGCAACGCCCTCTGGGGCAGCAATGTCACCGACGGCGAGCAATAAAAATAGCGCCAGAAACAAGTAGTCCCGGCATCTTGCCGGCTGTCGCGAGGGCACCTTGCCCTCGCGACGGCTTTCAGGGCACAACCCCGTTCTTCCGCATCGCCGCCAGCAGATCATCCGGCTTGAATCCGAAAGGTCCGGGCTTGCTCTTGTACGCCACTTTGCCCTGGGCGTCGATCAAGTAAAGACGATCGGGCCACGCCGTGTATCCCTGCTCGGTCGAGTTTCCAAACTCGTCGAGAACAGCGGGAATCTCAATCCCCAGCTTGCGCACGCAAGTGCCCGCAACCGACGCCCGCTCATCTTCGGAGCGCGGGCTGGCAAAGACGACCTTGTCTTTGACGTTGCTCTCCATCTGCCAGACGTCGCTCGGATGCGCCTCGGTGATATACACGACGAGAAACTCCACCTTCTCCTGATACTGCTTGTAGAGCTTGTTGAGAGCGGGCACCTCCCGCCGGAAGGGCGGTCAGGTGTAGCTGCCGAAGATCAGCACAACGGGCCGGCGCTGCGCGGCGAACGCAGACAGTTGGACTTGCCCGGTCTTATCGAGCTCGGTGAGTGAGAAGTCTGGCGCAGGATCTCCAATCCGCAGGGTCCCCGCACGCGCGTGTAACCAGAGTGTCTCAAACGGAAGAACAAGAAAGGGAATCGGGCCCGGTATTTTGGCCATGACGTGGCCGAATCGCTCCGTCGATCCGCGCATCACGTGATACAGCGCGGCGGAAGCGCCAACCCACAGCACCGCAACCACGCACAACACAGGAATGGCGGCCCTGATCACACCTTTCAATGTT
The DNA here is from genome assembly GCA_035945695.1 of Candidatus Sulfotelmatobacter sp. Taxonomy (GTDB): domain Bacteria; phylum Acidobacteriota; class Terriglobia; order Terriglobales; family Acidobacteriaceae; genus Sulfotelmatobacter. The sequence continues at coordinate 298,769 of DASYZZ010000030.1, forward strand.
GGATGCAAGACGCAAAACCCCACCGTGGAAGTGCGGCGATTATAGGCAGGCAGGAACGAACTTCAATAATAGGAAAGTAGTAGAAAAACTAGCGCCGAGTCCCCATTTAGGTTCGCTTCGCAGGGTCGCCGGTGCATTCAGTGCTTGCCGCGTCGCCGCCGCGGGAACACCGCCCCTCGCTTATCAAAATTCACCCCCCGCGAATTCCAGATGCTTTCGAGTTCACGGAAGGCGATCACGCGCGTGCCCGGTGCTGGTACGTTTGGGTCTACCACATAGACAGCCTGTTGAGACACAGAATATCCGGCAACAACGAATGTATGCCCGCCGCCATTGGATGTATGCTGCCTGACTGGAGTGGTGTCAATCATCACTGGTAATCCGCCGTCGAGCGAGTGCTCGATATCCGCAATGCCCCGCCGCATGCCTTTGGGATCGTCGGCGTAATCTCTCTCTTTCCAGGAATAACCAATTCTGTCCAGACCGGAAATCAGATCTCGGAACAGCGTGATGCTGAAATCGTTGAAAGGCTTATCCGGTGAATACCGCCGGCCCATCGAGAGCTCTTTGATTTCGCGCGGACTGACTTGATCCCCAAAATAATCGAGAATGATTGAGGCCGAGGTCGGAACGCACAAATTGGTTTCCTGAGCCTGATGCCGCAGTGAAATCCATGCACTCTGTCCCGCAACGTTCGGCGGAGGCGTGAATTCATTTTCGGTCGCTGCGGCAGTCGCGTGTTCAATTTTCTGGGAATTGACCGCGGGTGTGAGACAGGATGCGACCACTGCTGCAAACGCAATCAATCCTGCTCTTGTCCTGCGCAGCATACCAACCCGCCTGAAATCGTTTACGACGCTCCGAGTCCACGAACTAAAACGCCCCTCCGCCTCCGCCGCCAAATCCACCGCCGGAGAACCCGCCCCCTCCGCCGAATCCGCCTCCGCCAAATCCTGATCCAGTCGAACTCGCGCGAGGCGCCGACACGAACACCTGATGCATATCGGTCGCCATGCTGCTCATGGAACTGGAAAAGAAAATCGGATTGAACGGGCCGATATACGGACCACCCGGTCCGACGTACCACGAAGGCGGATCTTTCACAATTCCCGCAAACGCCTGCGCCCAGTGATGCTCCACTCCCAGCGCCATGGCGAACGCGAGATATTTCTCGAATGTCGTCGGAGGCAAGGTCTTCAGCCGGTCGGCATCCACACGATTCATGAATTCCTGAAAGCCGAGCACAGCGATCCTCGTGCGCGCTCCCTTGACCGTCTTTGCCGTCATGACGCGGGCAAAGAGCCACCAGATGAGCGCCGAAATCAGCACGCATCCGACCATCAGCGGGACGGAGTTGAAGAAATTGGCCCAGCCCAGGTACTGGAAAATCGCAAACGGAATCAGAATGCCGATCGCCGCGACGATGCTGTATCCATTCGCCGATTCCGGATCGAGCAGATAGATCCCCTTGTTCTTCAACTGCGACATGATGTCTTCGCGAATGACCGGCACTGCGGTATAAAAACGATTCTTCAGGCTGGAGAGCCGTGTCTCCTCGCCGCCCGCAAAAACATTCTCAAGCATGACGCGCTCATGCGGAGCCAGATCGTCGCCCCATTGCGCCTGCGGTTTCAGCAGATGAAAGATGTAATCTTTGTGCGTGAACACTAGTACCTTTTCTGCTGTCTCCTCGATCTTGATGTATCCACGCACCGCCAGATCGATCATCGTCGATGTAATGTCGCGCGGATGAATGCTGTCGTCGAGCAGAGTGCCGGCCTCAGCGGGAGAGATTCCCTTTGGTGGGTCGTACATCGGCGCGACCGACATGCCGGGATCCGGATCCCGCCCCACCGTCCACCAAAGCGCAAACATCACGGCCAATGTCACGAGCGGAAGAAAAACAATTGGATTGCCGCCAATGAACCACAGGAATTTTGTGATCGCGCCGGGTGCCTTGAGAATCCCCTTCGGAATGTAAACATCGATCGTTAGACCGCCGCGCATGGGCAGAGGGCTGTTCGTGGCAAACTCCGCGTCCGAGTCTTTGACCTCAGCGGTCGCGTCGTGCTGTGTCGAACCATACACTCCGGTGAAGGCCTGCACCCTCAGCGAGCCTGCAGCAGCCTCGGGAAAATGCACCTTGGCTTCCGCGTGATCGATCGGCACCGGCCAATCGTTCCCCGTCACGTTCCAGTAAAACTCATCATGATCCTCGAAAAAGCGCATGCCGTTGCGCACCTTGTAGGTGATCACGACGTCCCGCGTGGCATCCGCCGCATTCGGGATATAGATCTTGAGTTTGCGCTCGCCGTTCGCGACCGAGGAATCGTATTTGAGGCTGTTACCTTCTCCGTCGGTGACGCTGATGACGTGAAGATAGAGCTTGTAGTTCGTCTGATCCGGTCCGGGATACTCGACGGGAATCTGCCGGTAGATTCCGTGGAATTCCCCCTGAAACGCGACGGTGATGTGCTCGGCGACTTCAGCAGTGCCGTCGTTGGAGATGAGAATTCTGTCTTGAAAATTGGTCACCCGCCACGATCTTGCGGCTAACGGAGTTGTGAAGGCGAGAACAAGAGCAAGAACTCCCCATAGGCCTAACTTGTAGCGCCTTTTCGGGAGGACGTTGAGGTCAATATCCCTGCTGTGCGCCTGCGCGGATCGCAGGGATGAGGACGGGGTACCCTCACCGTTGCTGCCCATTTAGAACTTCACCTGCACCGGTTCGCGATCGGCTGCTTCGGTTTCGAAGAATTGCCGCTGCGTGAAGCCGAACATCCCGGCCAGCATGTTGGTTGGGAACGACTGGATCTTCGTATTCAAGTCGCGCACGACAGCGTTGTAGTAGCGCCGCGAATTCTGAATCGCATCCTCTGTCTGATTCAGCGATCCCTGCAGCTGCGTGAACTCTTCCGAAGCCTTGAGTTCCGGATAATTCTCCGCCACCGCAAACAGGCTCTTCAATGCGCCCGTCAGTTGATTCTCGGCCGCGGCCTTGTCGGCTGGAGTCGTAGCCTGCATCGCCTGCGAACGGAATTTCGCAATGTTCTCGAACGTTCCTTTTTCGTGTGCGGCGTATCCCTTTACCGTCTCAACCAGATTCGGGATCAGATCGTGCCGCCGCTTCAACTGCACATCGATATCAGACCATGCCGAGTCGCAGCGTACTCGCAGCTGCACTAGGCTGTTGTACATCCCGATCAGGACGACCAGAATGATGACGAGAATTACCAGCACGATAATGCCGATCATCAGCGTCTCCTCAGAACCAATGTTACGGACAAACCGGAATTCACTGGGAAGTTACCACACGGGAAGCGCCCCCGCAAAGTGCCAGGTGCGCGAGCAGTTTGCATTCTGCAATAGCGAGGCAGGAATCAGTGAAGCGTGAGCTGAGAACCGGGAACCGAGAACTGGCTCCCCTACTGTTGTGGCGCGAAGTATCCCTTGCGGGCCCGCACCTGCAGGTCTTTCTTCAGAGAGGAGATTTGAATCGAGCGATAGCGCCCGTCGGCATCGAAGTCTGCCGGCTTGTAGGAGACGACGTACTGGCTGCGAAGTTCGTCTTCAATCGCGGCGTACGAGTGCGTGATGTCTTTCATCTTGAACGGGAAGAAGGCCCGGCCGCCGGTGGCATCCGCCAGCTGTTCCAAAACTTTGTCACCCCGCATCACCAGGCCGCTATCGTCAGTTGAGATCGCATAGATGATGACGTCTGCCCGCTGCGCCATCTCGATCGCCTGCGATCGGCTGATTTCGCTCTGGTTATCTTCGCCGTCGCTAACCACAATGATCGCCTTGCGCACCGGACGGTCCGGATGATCTTTCGAGAACTTGTCTTTGCAGGCGCGGTAGATCGCATCGTAGAGTGCGGTTCCCCCGCCATCGTGCAACCGGTGAACGCTCGCTGAGAGCAGCGACACGTTGTCCGTAAAATCCTGCGCCACCTGCTGGTGGCTGTTGAATCCCATGACGAACATCTTGTCGAACCCCGCCCGCAGCGTGTGCTGCATGAACGTGGTCGCTGCTTCCTGCTCGAAATCGAAGCGGCTGTTCACCGAGCCGCTCACGTCCACGAGCAGTCCGAGGTGCAAGGGCAAGTCGGTTTCGCGCGTGAAATTCAGAATGGCTTGCGGGGGCTTGTGGTCGTCGAGAATGCTGAAGTCGTTCTCGTTCAGGTTGCGAACGAACTTGCCATGCTTGTCCGTCGCGATGAACAGGACGTTCACCTCGTTCACCCGCGCATGCAGGGTGATCATCGCATTCTGAGGCTCGTCCGTATTCTCGGTAGCGCTGGCTGCGTTAAGGCTCGGAGCTCCCGACATCAGCGCCGACTGGGCCCGCAACTGGCCTGCTCCCAAAAGGGTTGCCAGCGAAAGCGTCAAAAGACGAAAAATCCAGCGCGTGTACTTCATGCCCAGAGAATCCAATTTTTTCACTCTAAACCGCGTTCCAGCACACTTCCAACAGGTACGATGCACGCGACGTGCCGAATCAGAAGCCTGCTCTGACTGACTCTATGAGCCTTGCGGACCGCGTGCCAAGTTACAAAAGGAGCACACGTTTGGTCATGGCTCAACCCGGCTGAATTAAAAGACTTGCGCCGCCCCATGCGCCTCGTTCGACACTCCCCGCTCTTATTTTTATTAGATTCAGGGTTTAAGATTAGGGACGCGAATTTTACCGCTATTTTCCTAAAACCCATTGGGAGGTTTCGATGAAGAAACTGATCGTGTGTCTGCTGGCGCTGCTCATGTCCACCCTCGCCTTCGCCGCCGAAAACGAGCGCGAAGAAGACCGCGTAAAGGACGCCGGCGAGGTCCTCAAAGAGATTCTCAACATCCCCGACGACATCCCTCAGGAACTGATCGATAAGGCCGAGTGCCTCATCGTTCTGCCCTCTGTCAAGAAAGGAGCGTTCGGAATCGGCGGTAGTTACGGCCGCGGAGTAATGATCTGCCGCAGCGGCCCTCATTACAAGGGAAAATGGGGAGCCCCGGCGCTCTACGCCCTCGAAGGCATCAGCATTGGTTTTCAGTTGGGCGGGCAGGCTACGGATTTCGTTCTCCTCGTAATGAATCCCAAAGGCGCCGAATCTTTGCTGCATAGCAAAGTCAAACTGGGCGCCGACGCGTCGGCGGCCGCCGGGCCCAAGGGCCGCACTGCAGAGGGCGCCACCGACATTGTGATGGAGGCCGAAATCCTCTCGTACTCGCGCAATAAGGGCCTCTTCGCCGGCGTTTCGCTCGAAGGTTCGACACTTCGCTCCGATGGCAGCGCTAACGAAAAGCTCTACGGCAAGAAACTCACGGCGGAAGACATCATCCGCAAAGGCAAAGTTGGCATTCCGGCCAGCGCTCACGAACTCGTATCGCTACTCGACAAGAAGTCTCCCATCAACAAGTCAGATCCGAAATCGTTGGAATAAAAGAGAATTGAACGGCGCCGCTGAGGGCACGGGTTTCCTTCGTGGAACTTCGTGTCCTTGGTGGTTGAACACTTTGTCGCCAGCCTAACCGCATGACTGCGACGGAAACCAAAACGCGTTGCGCCTGGGCGAATGGTGAACTCTCCATCCGTTATCACGACGAAGAATGGGGAGTCCCGGTGCACGACGACCGCAAGCTCTTCGAGTTTCTGATTCTTGAAGGCGCCCAGGCGGGATTGAGCTGGAACACGATCCTCAACAAGCGCGAAAACTACCGTTGCGCATTCGATGGCTTCGCTCCACAAATCGTCGCGCGCTACGATCGCGCCAAAGTGCGGCGCCTGCTCGCCGATCCGGGGATCGTTCGCAATAAGTTGAAGATTGCTTCGACGGTCGAAAATGCCAAGGCTTTTCTTCGGGTGCAGGAAGAGTTCGGCAGCTTCGACCGTTATATTTGGCAGTTCGTCAACGGCAAGCCGAAAGTGAACAAATTGAAATCGCTGAAGCAAGTTCCAGCGCGCACCGCAGAATCCGACGTGATGAGCAAAGACTTAAAGCGCCGGGGGTTCAACTTCGTCGGATCAACCATCTGTTACGCCTTCATGCAGGCGGTTGGAATGGTGAATGATCACCTCACCACTTGCTTTCGTTACACTGCAGTCGGCCAATGAGTTGAACTGCAGCCGGAAGAGTGCCGAGCCGGTCAACGGAAAACGCCCGGCCCGAGCGCGTTCTCGCTTGACGCATCGTGCCCCGCGAAGAGTATTCTTGAATTAATACGGTACGCTACAGACAAGAATTGGTTTTGCCCAGGGGCGTTTTCGGTAGCACGGCATCACGTACTTCCGCACTCGTCAGTGCGGAAATAAGTTCACTTCTGTTTTCCGGAACCTGGGTTTCGCATGCGCATTGCGAGCAAGATGTTCCATCCTCTCCCCATCGCCCGAAAGCTGCTCGGGGTTGTTGCTATTTTCATCCTCATCGTGCTGTGTGTCTTTTACCTGGGGATGGTCCGTTCTGAGATCCTGGCTGGAGTGCGCGCCTACGTGGCCGGAGAAGGCCTGTGGTCGAAAGCGGAAAAACGCGCTGCCCTCAGCCTGACCAAATACGCGACCAGCCATTCGGAAAAGGAATATCAAGAATATCTTTCCGACATCGCCGTTCCTCTGGGCGATCAACAAGCCAGGCTGCAGCTGCAGAGTTCCTCGCCCGACATGACGCTCGTGACCCGGGGCTTCGTTGCAGGCCGCAACAGTGCACAAGACGTGGAGAGCATGACGATGCTCTACCGCCGCTTTGGCCAGACGAAGTACATGGCGAGGGCTATCTCAATCTGGCAGCAGGGCGATGCGCTGATCGACCAGCTTCAAGATCTCGCGGGGCAGCTTCATCAGGAGGTCAATTCCCCGCATCCCGACCAATGGAAGATCCGTCAGATCGCCGATCGGATCGCCGGGGTCGATGCCCAGCTTACGCCTCTGGAAGACGAGTTCTCGTCAACGCTTGGTCGAGGAGCGCGCTGGATCGATCACCAGCTCTCGATTGTCGCGATCGTTGCCACGGCTCTCTTGCTGGTCATCGGGGTTCTGTTTTCAGTGTTCGTGCTGAATCAGATCCGCAACTCCGAAGAGAAGTACCGGAATCTCATCAATACTGCGAACGACGCAATTCTGGTGATCGATGCGGGAACACGCAAGATTCTTGAAGCCAACAACAAAGCCTTTGACCTGCTGGGTTTGTCGGAGGATCAGTTTATCGGTCAGCCGGAATCGAAGCTGTACCCGCCTCAGTCGGAAGGGGCTCGCCGCGGTCTGCTTACGACGCAGGCGGCCCGCGCTTCTCGACGCGAGATGGAGTTGTTGCACTCCGATGGCACCGTAATGCCCGTGGAAGTGAGCGCGAGCGCAGTGGAGTTTTCCGGCAGGCCCGCGATCCTGGGAATCTTCCGCGATATTCGCGAACGACGCGAAGCCGCCGCGATCTTGCGCCGCAGCGAAGAACGCTTCCGATACCTCATTCAAAATCTCTCGGATGTGATCACCGTCGTCGCAGTGGACGGCACCATGCTCTATCAAAGCCCATCAGTCGAGCGGGTGGTCGGATACCAGCCTTCCGATCTTCTGGGCCAAAGCTTCCTTTCGTTTGTCCATCCCGACGATCAGGCGGCGGTGCGCGCGGCGTTTGAACGCGTGACGCTCAGGGTAGGTACGGCCGCGCCTCCGGAATTTCGTTTCCGCCACAAGAATGGCTCGTGGGTGTGGCTGGAATCTGTCGGAAACAATCTTCTTAATGACGTTGCCGTAGGCGGAATCGTCGTTACATCTCGCGACGTGACCGGACGCCGCACGCTGGAAGATCAGGTGCGTCAGTCGCAAAAGATGGAAGCCGTCGGGCGGCTTGCCGGCGGCATCGCCCACGACTTCAACAATCTTCTGATGGTCATCGCCGGATATGCGGAGATCGTCATGCACGACGGCAGCTTGACTACGGCCGCCAAGAAGAATGTCGAAACGATCGTCCGCACTACTGAAAGCGCCGCGAACCTTACGCGGCAATTGCTGTCGTTCAGCCGCAAGCACGCCTTCAGCCCGCAGGTCCTCGATCTCAACGACCTCGTGAACCGCATGAGCGAGATGTTGCTCGGCGTGCTCCGCGAGGAAATGGAATTTGTGGTGAAGCTGAGCCCGGAACCTTGTCCGATCAGCGCCGATCCGGGGCAGATCGAGCAGGTCATCATGAACTTAGTCGTGAATGCGCGCGATGCCATGCCCAGCGGCGGGACTCTCAAGCTCGAAACCGCGCGCGTCAGTTCGAAAGACATTCGGCCGAACGGCGTCACTCCCTTGCCTACGGGAGAATATGTCACGCTCGCCGTTTCCGATACCGGCGTTGGCATGGATCCCGAGACCCAGAGCCACATCTTCGAACCTTTCTTCACCACGAAGAGTAAAGACGAAGGAACAGGGCTCGGACTTTCCGTCGTCTACAACATCGTGCGCGCGAGCGGCGGCTTCGTCCGTGTGATGAGCGAAGTCGGCAAGGGATCGACGCTGCAGGTTTATTTCCCGCGCGTCATGGCCGCGCCGATGGCGCAACTGCCTCAAACTCCGGCCGAAGCGACGCGCTCGGGGATGGAAACGATTCTGGTCGCGGAAGATCAGCCCGATCTGCGCTGGATGATTTGCCAATTCCTGCAGGCGCTTGGCTATCAGGTCCTCGAAGCTAAAGACGGGCGCGACGCCGTTGCGCTCGCGCAGCATTACGTAGGCCCGATCGACGTTGTGGTGACCGACGTCGTGATGCCGCATTTCCGCGGCCCGGAAGTTGCTCGACGGCTGAAAGCGTCTCGTCCGGATATCAAAGTCATCTTCATGTCGGGATATACCGAAGGGGAAGTTAGCGCGATCAATGAGGAAGGCGCGTCTGATATGCCGCTGTTGCAGAAGCCGTTTGAACTGGATCTGCTCGCCGCCAAAATCCGCGAGATCCTCGAAGCTCGAAGCCGGCAGTAATCCTCAACGGGCGCTTCTGCCCAGCACGCTCGCAGTCAGGTAAATCGCGATCAATCCCAGAAGAAGAACCGCCCCTTCCACGCGCGTTGACCAGACATGGAGCGCATCGAAGTGCATTCGAGTCGGATCGGTGAGCGGCGCTGTGGCGAAATCTGTAACCGAGGCGCGCAGCGCGTCCATCTTGGGAATGATCCAGAACTGTGAAAAGAGCGTCAGGCAGAGCATTACGAAGATCAGGATGTGGCGCACGGCGAAAACGTGCGCTGTTCCTTCGGCGAGGCGGCTATAGAGCATGGAACTGAAAAGGAACACAATGGCGGAGACGATGGCGATCCAGTGCATCTTGCCGAGCGCGCGTCCGACAACATTGCCGGCCAGATGCGTGCTAGGCAGAACCTGAAATGCAGTAGGTGCGAGCACGAACGCGAAGAAAATCAATCCGCCAATCCAGCAGACCAGGGAAAGAACCATCAAGTAGCGCAGGAAGGACATGATGTGCACTATTATCATCGCTTGCGTTGGGGAGGTCCAATTTGAGGGGTGAAACTATTGCAAAGGTAGCTGCTGAGCTTCGGATGTCGCCCTCGAGAAGCGAATCGGAAATTCGGCAGAGTCTTATGCAGGACGGCTTGAGCTTAGGGGATGCGACGCGACTTGTCGAGTTTATACCGATGGCTTTTTGCAGATTGCTGCTTGCGTCTTCAGGGGTTAGGTTCGCAGATACGTTCCGCCGAAGAATGGCTGATGGCGGAATGTCTGAAGAAAGATTTCTCGTGTCAGAGCCAATTTGGAATGCAGTCATGAAATATGCCGAGGACGAGATGACGAGAGGGATCACTCGTCCAGATGTGCTGGCGATTGCGATGCGTAGTGCAGAGTTCGATGCCGTTAATCAGCTTCTCAACGGCGGTTCGGAGCTAAAAAACGTTATCTTGACGCCGGTAGTCCTGCTCGAAGCTGATCTCAATGAGGAATGATCTAGACCGGAACGGCGACGGTCCCGACGATTTCTTTCAGGACCTGGTCGGATTGCTCGGATTTGCGCAGGGTTGACGCGTAGAGTCCGTTGACGGCCACGCGGTGGGCGAACACGGGAATGACCAGCGGTTTGAAATCTTCCGGCGTGCAGAACGTGCGGCCTTCGAGGAAGGCCATCGCTTGCGCGGCGCGATAGAGCGCCTGCGATCCGCGCGGGGAAACGCCTAAAGACAAAAATTCTGATTCGCGCGTGCGGCGTACGACTTCGAGAGCGTAGTTCACCAGCGAATCGTCGACGCGGATGTTCTTCACCGTCTGCTGCATCTCGAGCACATCAGCGCCGGTGAGAACCGGGCGCAGCTCATCGAGATTCGACGCTCCGCCTTCGGAGCGCAGGATCTGGCGTTCCGACTGTGCGTCGGGATATCCCATGCGCACGCGCATCAGAAAGCGGTCGAGTTGCGATTCGGGCAGCGGATATGTTCCGTGATGTTCCACCGGATTCTGCGTGGCGATCACCAGGAACGGCTGCGGCAGTTCGTAGGAATGCGCATCGACCGTGACCTGGCTCTCGTTCATCGCTTCGAGCAGAGCCGATTGCGTCTTGGGCGTGGTGCGGTTGATTTCGTCGGCCAGCAGAACGTTCGTAAACACCGGACCGCGTTTGAACTCGAACTGCTGCTCGAGCGCCGAATAGACCGAGATGCCCAGCACGTCGGACGGCAGCATGTCGCTGGTGAACTGCACGCGCTGAAACGTGCAATCGATGGCGCGGGCGAGGGCCTGTCCGAGGGTGGTTTTGCCGACTCCGGGGACGCCTTCGATGAGCAGGTGTCCGCGGGCGAGAATGCTGACAATGGCGAGGCGGACAACATCGTCTTTGCCGCGAATGACGCGGCGCAGGGCCTTTTCCAGTTCGGCGGCTTTGTGAGAAACGGCGATCGCGGTCTCGGGAGACATCTTTTGGATTCTACTATCGGGCATCGCGGGGGATGGAGTTACGTACGTCATGCGGCTACTAGCTTTCAGCTGTCAGCCTTCAGCTCTCAGCTGAAAGCCCGACTGCTAACCTTCCCAGGAAAACTTGAGCGCACCCCCCCAGAGTGAATGCTGCTTCAGCCAGAACTTGCAACTGATTTGGCTGACTGCTGAAAGCTGAGAGCTGACAGCTTTACTGCGTGAACTCTGCGGGCCTTCCTGTCAGGCGCTCGATGCGCTTCGCGGTTGGCGGATGCGTTGAAAACAAATTCGCGAACATTCCGGCGTTCATTCCCAACAGCGGCTGGATGATGAACAGGTGTGCCGTGGACGGGCTCGCCTGCAGAGGCAGGCGGCGCGAGTAGGCGTCGATCTTCTGCAGGGCGCTGGCCAGGGCATACGGATTTCCGGTGAAATGCGCTCCGGTTGCATCGGCCTGATACTCGCGCGAGCGCGAGACCGCAAGCTGAATCAACGTCGCGGCGATAGGGGCGACGATCAGCATGAAGAGAGCGGCGAGGCCTCCGCCGCCGCGGTCTTCGCGGTCGTTGCCGCCGAATCCGCCGAAGATCATGGCCCAGCGTCCCATGCTGGCGAGCATGGTGATCGCTCCGGCAATCGTCGCGGTGACGGAGCTGATCAGGATGTCGCGGTTGTTGACGTGTCCGAGCTCGTGTGCGAGGACGCCTTCCATCTCGTCGTCGTTGAGCAGGCCGAGAATGCCGTGGGTGACGGCGACGGAGGCGTGCTTCGGATTGCGTCCGGTGGCGAATGCGTTGGGCGACTCGGTCGGAATCACGTACATCTTGGGCATCGGAATGCCCATCTTGGGGGCGAGGCGCTCGACGATTTCGTAGGCGCGCGGGAGTTCTTCGCGGGTGACGGGCTGGGCGCGGTACATGGCCAGAGCGATCTTGTCGGAATAGAAGTACGAGACGAAGTTCATGACGGCGGCAAAAACCAGCGCGAGAATCATCCCGTTCTGGCCGCCGAAGGCGCGTCCGATGAACATCAGGAGCAGCGTGAGGGCGGTGAGGAGGAACGCGGTCTTGAAAGTGTTTCCCATATTTTTGTCGAGCTATTCCATTGGATGTTACGCGGAAGGCCTAGTTGCAGGTTCCGGCTTTTTGCGGGAAGTTGAATGCAGAGGTGGGTACCCCCCTCCCCCCTCGGTCTAATGAAATCTTCAAGTTAGCAGAAAACTGCTCAAATGATCTTTTGTTTTCAATATTTTGCGGACAAAATACTGATAAAAAACGGGTTACGGATTGGACACAGCCGCGCAGTTTTTTCTGACCGCCCCTCGTAAAATCATGTTTTCAAATGGCTTATCGAATTTTCGTCCTGAAGGCCCTTGTAAAATCTTGAACCGCAAGCACTTACATGTAAAATATTGATAACACTTAAGTTACAGGAAGCGCTTGCTTCGTCGACCGACGTTCGCGACCGGCTGCCGATGATCGCAGCGCGAGGCTCTGACTCGCCAAAGTCCAGCATGTTCAGATGGGGAAGTGGCTCAAATCTTTTTCGGATCATCTCCCTCTAAAATATTGTTTTCAAAGAACTTGTCGGACTTCTGCTCCTGAGTCCGCCTGCAAAATCTTGAGCCGCAAGCACTTACATGTAAAATCTTGATAACGCTGGGGTTATAAGGAGCGGGAGTTTCCGAGGCCGCCATTCGCGGTCCACTGGCATCATCGGAGCTCCAGGCTGTGGAAGGCAAGGTCAGATGTCACAAAGGGCGGTGTGGAAAAGATTTGACTGGGAAGCGCCGGGGATGCGGATGAGGGTGGACGAGACTGGTAAACATGTTGAGTGCAATGGCTGTTAACAGGAAAGAATATTCAGCGAGCTCATCCTTGTTGCAAAATACTGGCGCATGCCAACGTGGAAGAAGGCGCTCGTAGTGAATGTGGGAGGAGTGATCGGCATCGCCATTTCGCTGTTCATCGTGCCCGCACAAACCTCCTTGTGGTTGTGGGCCATCGTTGCGGTGGCGGTTCTGACCGTCTTGAATTTCGTGTTCCTAGTTTGGCGACGGAAAGATCGGAACGACCCTCAAAGAAAACCAAGCAGAAGCACGGTAGTGATCTGCCTCGGCTGCATTGTGCTCCTCGTTGATCTGGTTTTGCGCTACCTGCATCACTGAGGCTCGGGAAGATGAGCACTAATCGCCTGTTCTGAACAGAGATGTAGCGCCTATACTCGACTGCAACCGCTTTCATATGCGAGGCCGGAACATCGCGCTCGGCTCAGGAGTGATCTTAACAGTCGCAATTTCTGCAATTGTTGTTTACGACCTGACGGTGGTCGGAGAACCCACAACGGACGAGTACCGCGTGTATTCGTCGCTCATCCACCATCTTGCGGACGACGACCTGCTTGCGAAAAAACATTTGACCGTTATGAATCAGACCAGCAAGCTGACTTTGCCGAATTACGACCTGTCGGCTCAACCGCCTATACCTGCCGAATTGAGGATCACCGCTATTGATGATTTGTCCTTCTCGGACTTCAAAAGCTTCTGTGGCCGTTGTGCCAAAGATTTCGCCAAGAAAAACCTAAACAGTTGGGCCCTCAGGCCGACCGAAGAACTTGCGGTCGTGGATGCTACGCAGCAACAAATGGTGGGAAAAAACGTTGCGCGAATCACAGTCTCAAGGGTTGGCTTCGATTTCTGGCATACCCGTGCCGTTCTCGCATTTGAAGCAGACTGTTCCGACGCGGAGAAATCCCTTATGTGTTTGGAGATCGGAAAGGCTTTTTTGAAAAAAGAAAACAGGCACTGGACAATCGAGCAACTGTTTGCCACAACACACTAGCGTTTCTCAACTGGTGAAACATCATTATTACGCTCATTATTATTACGCTCATTGACCCACTGGCCGGTCTTTTCAATTTGGTTTCATTTCCTGGCTTGGCTGGTTGCGGTGGGGTTCGCTCTATTCGCGTTCACGTGGGTGCATGAACGCCATTGGGGAAGCGGCTGGACCGTGGTTGCAGTCATCGGTTGTGTTTTGTTGCTGGTGGGTGCTCGAGACTACGGTGCACGGTTGGCGAGAAAGCTTGATTGGAAGCGGTACGGCACGTAGCTGCAGATTTGTGCCAGCTTTCATCCGACCCTCGGAAAGGGTCCGAAGGGAGCGACGCATTCCCAGCGTTGGGCTGCCGTCGGATGTCCCTCCGGGACAAGGGAGAAAAGGATCGTTCGCCGCCGATGGTTCGGGGAGGCCCAGCCTCCCGCATAGAGCGCGGGAAGGCTGGGGCAACCGGCATTCAAAATGCGCGCGTGGGTCGTGGCGAGCGAGAACCGCTCGTAGTGGTGGCGAGGTTGGACACTCCTAGACGCCGAACTGGCGGAGATGGTGGTCGGTGTGGAGATAGCCGAGGCGCATCCATTCGGTGGCGGACATTGCGCCTAGATATGGATGAGTGGGCCATGCGAAATTTTCGGGGATTTGTGCGAAGGCTTTCACGCGGTCTCTGAGTTCTGCGACGTCGTGTGCGAAGTCAGTTGCCGGAGTGCCTTGTCGCTCCTGATCTAGCTCTGGGACGGTCTTGTAGCCTCTTGGCCAGCGGATCGGGACGAAGAGGCATCCCCACTTCAGGAGCTTGCTCGGATAAGGAAATCCCGGCGGCGCGGCGGTGATGACTCCTGTGTAGAGTTTGAATGCGTCGTTCAGGTGGCAGATCATTTGGAGCGCGGACATTTTCCCCCAGAGGCGGGGCGTTGTTGGGGTGAGACGATCGATCCGGGCGAGAATCTCGTTTACTTGTTGACGATTGCGGAGAGTTTTCACGGTTCGTTGATTAGGACTGCCGTGACAAAAAGCGTCGCGGCCGGACAGCCGAGGCGGCTGTCCCCACAGAATCCAACTTGCTCTGGACACGAAGTCAAAATCCCCACCCTAAAATCGCACACACCACGATTTTAGGATGGGGCACCCTCGAATCTCTACCCTTTCTGAATCAGGCTTTTTGGTTTTCGCGTTTCAGGGCTCGTTGGAGCGTCTGGTCCAGGGCCGCCTTTGTTTTTTCGTATTCCTGCTGGCTGATGCGGCCTTGCTTGTGTTCGACTTCGAGCTCGAAGAGTTCATCTTTCAGGCCCTCGAGGAGCATTGAGGTGCGCGACGGGCGGTCTTCGGTTGCGACTGCCCGCGTCGCAACAGCGCGCGAGGCCGTTCTCTTGGAAGTTGCGGGGACTTCGAAGTCGTCTACTTCTTCCATCGCAGAGAGACCGGCGGTGGCACGGGCAGCGCGGTTTGCGGCCTGCTGACGCGAGGCGACGAAGATTCCGCCGATGATGAGGACCGCGGCGAATCCGCCGAGAATGTACCAGCGATATTTTTGAAGCGGATCGGGTGCGTCGATCGGAGGCCCGAGGCCGCCGCCGGGGCGGTTGTCATTCTGCGCGGACTGGCCTCCCCCACCGGATTGGCCGTTGTCGTCGGCGGGAGCTTGCAACGTGCCTTCGCCGGAGAGTTTGAATGCCATGTTCTGTGCGGCATCGGTGTTGGAGGCGACTTCCACGTTGCCGTCGGGCTGTCCGGGGAAGGGAGCCGTCTTAAAAGTTGCGACGACAGCAGGAGAGAACTCCATCGACTTGGGCGCGATCGCGACGAAGTGTTCGAGCGGATACACGCTTTTGGGATCGATGTTGATGCTGCCGGTGTAGGGCAGCGTGTAGACGACGCTGAAGCGGGTTTCGCCGGGGCGCAGCGGGAACAGGAACGCGTATTTATTTTTCGCGTTGCCGCCTTCGGGGACTGGGGCCGATTTGAGCGGCTGGCCTCCGGCGGTCATGGCATCGCCCTCGGTGATGGTCGCTCCGTCAGGAACGTAGAACTCGAGGTTGTGCTCGTTCATCTGGGTGCGCGGAGGCTTGGAATTGTTCTGGACGGCGAAGGTGCGCTCGATCTGCATCTGTCCCTGGCCGGCCTGGAATCGCATGATGTCGGCGACGACTTCAATGCCCTCGACTTTCTTGCTCGCATCGTAGACTTCGACCTCGACGGAAGTGGTTCCCGGAGGGGCCATGCGGTGATAGGTGACGTCCTGATGAATGACGCGGATGAGGTGCGGACCCTGCTCGGCAAGCTTGAAGGAGAAGTCACCCTTGGCGTCAGTCTTGGTGCGTCCGGCTTCTTCCATGCCCTGGCCGAGAGTGATGAGGACGACGTCGTCTCCGGCGGCAGGCTTGTTGGTGGTGGCGTTCTTCACCGAGCCAGTGAGGGTTTGGGCGGAGGCGAACGCTGGAAGTAGCAGTGCGGCGAGCAAGGTAATAAGGAAGGTCGCCTCGCGCTTATTGCGACGCAAAAGACGCGTCGCGGCGCGGTGGCTCCCCTGGGTCCTTCGGCGGACAGAAAGCGTCCGCCTCAGGATGACAGTGTGTAGGTTTTTGTTCATCATTTGGATCTTCTAGTTGGCGCGGCGGCGGCTTTGGCTTCGAGCCTTGAAATTTCGGCCAGAATTGCGGCGGCTTCGTCCTGCAGTGACGATTTCATCGATTGGTAGTCGACGTCGGGGACCTTGCCTGCTTTGTATTCGAAGTTGAGGTCGCGCAGATTTTCGTAGACGGCTTCTTTGCGCTCGCGGAGATACGAGACGCGCGTCTTCTCCGGGCCGAGATAGAGCGTGCCGGGCAAATAGAAAATGTAGAGAAGCGCGGCAGCGGTCACCAGGAGAATGCAGGCTAGTTCGAAAGTCATAAGTCTGTCTCCTCACGCGCCTGCTCGCGGAATTGGTCAAGTTCGGGGCCGCGAACGGGGCGGATGCCATCGGCAAGCGCGGGCGCAGGGCGATTCTTCCAGGATCGGACGACGAGGACGACGATGGTCAACCCGGCGGCGAGGGCGAGGAACGGAACGATCCAAGCGGTGCGGTCAAAGCCGGTTCCGGTGGGAGCGGCGAGGACAGTCGGTCCGTATTTCTGGACGAACGCTTGTTCGACGAGGCTGTCGCTGTCTCCGCGGCTGACGGCGGCCATTAGCTCGTTGCGCATGCCGTCGGAGTCCGGGCAGCCGACGTGATTGCATTCGAGCAGGATCTGGTTGCATCCGCAGATGCACATGAGCTGGTGGCCGAGATCGTTGAAGCGCGTGGAGGGATCGGAAGCTCCGGCGAAGGCGAAGACGGCGAGCGCGAGGATCGCGCATTGAAGAGCGCGGCGGATGGTCGGGTTGGGGGTGAAAGTCATTTTATGCCGCGGCTAAAGCCGCTTGTTATTTCCGGCCGCTTGCGGCATGGCTAAAGCCATGCCCTGATACGAACCGCTTCTAATCCCCGGTTGCTACAGGGGCGGCGTGTTCTATTAGTTTTGCCGCCGGCACGCGAACTGGGGCCGGAGCGTTGGGTACGAGAGCAAGCACGGTGCCACCGAGCATGATCCACACGCCAAGCCAGATCCACATTACCAGCGGATTCAAATGCGCTTTGAGGATCGGGTGACCGGTGTCCTGGTTCAAACCTTCGTACACGACGTACAGATCTTCGTTCAGGCCGGAGCGGATGAAGGGCATGGTCGACGTCTGCTGGCTGGCCTTGTAGAAGCGGCGCTCGGGAGTCAGCGTGTCGATCTGCTTGCCGTCTTTGTAAACGTCGAGGACGGCCCACTCTCCGAAGTAGTTCGGGTACTCTTCATCGGTGTAGGAGCGGCAGACGAGCGTGTAGGGACCGATGTCCATTTTGTCGCCGTAGCTCATCTCTTTTTCTTTTTCCTGATTGAAGGCGGCGCCCGCCAGACCGATGATCACGACGACCACGCCGACGTGAACGATGTAGCCTCCGTAGCGGCGCGTATTGCGATGCGTCAGTTGGACCATGGAGGCGAACATGCCCTGTCCGCTGTGATTAGAGATGACTTTGCCGCCGCGGTAGAACTCACTGGCGATGGTGAGCGCGACCAGAACCGAGAGGCCAATCGCCATCAGGGAATAGAAGTACGACATGTCCTGCCAGGGATGCAGGCCGAAAGGCTTGCCCCAACTGGAGGGCGTGATCATCAGGAAGATGATGACGGCGAGCGCGCCCATTGTGGGCCAAAAGAAATTGCGTTTCAGACTTTCGAACGATGTCTTGCGCCACGCGAGGAGCGGTCCGACCGCGGTGAGGATCAGGAGCAGAAGGGCGACGGGGATGGCGACGCGGTTATAGAACGGCGCTCCGACGGTGACTTTGTTCCCTTGCACGAGTTCGGAAATCTTCGGGAACCATGTTCCCCAGAGCACGGTGAAGCAGAGGAGAACGAAAAGAAGATTATTGAAGAGGAAGCTGGACTCGCGGGAGACGAGCGACTCGAGTTTGTGCTCGCTGCGGAGATGATCTTTGTTCTTGAAAAAGAAGAAGACGAAGACCGCAAACGTGATTGCGAGGAACCATGCGAACCAGGTTCCGATCGAAGACTGCGCGAACGCGTGGACCGAGGCGATGATGCCGCTGCGCGTGAGGAACGTGCCGAGAATTGCCAGCCAGAACGTCAGGAAGACGAGCCACATATTCCAGACCTTCAGCATGCCGCGCTTTTCCTGCATCATCACGGAGTGCAGGAAGGCGGTGCCAACCAGCCAGGGCATCAGCGAGGCGTTCTCGACCGGATCCCATCCCCAGTAGCCTCCCCAGCCCAGGACGGCGTAGGCCCAATGAGCGCCGAGGAAGATGCCGCAGGTGAGAAATCCCCAGGTGACCATGGTCCAGCGGCGGGTGATGTGAATCCATTTTTCGCCGGGATACTTCATGATCAGTGCGCCAAGCGCGAAGGCGAAGGGCACGGTGAATCCGACGTATCCGAGATAGAGCATCGGCGGATGGATCACCATCTCGGGATACTGCAGAAGCGGGTTGAGCCCGGTGCCGTCGGCGCGCATCGGGCCGGCGAGCAGGCCGAAAGGATTCGCGGCGAAATTTACGAGCAGTAAGAAGAAAATCTGGACGCCGGCCATGATGACCGAGGCGTAGGAGAAAAGGCGGGGGTCGGTCTTGTAACGGAGACGGAGGACGAAGCCGTATCCGGCGAGCAGAAGGCACCAGAAGAGAATCGAGCCTTCCTGTCCGGACCAGAGGGTTGCGAACTTGTAGGGACCGGGGAGGTCGCGGTTGCTGTGGTGGAAGATGTAGGCGATAGTGAAATCGTTACGGAAGGCGGAGATGACGAGCGCGAGGGCCGCGAGCAGCAGCGCTCCAAAGACGACGATGCCGGCACGGCGGGCGGTTTCGCCGACGCGCTCCCAGTGAGGGTCATCCTTGAAAAACAGGGAGAGGAGGCCGCCGCCAAAGGAATACAGGCTCAGCGCCAAGGCGAGCAGCAGGGCAAAACTACCAATCTGTGCCATTTCGAACCCCAAGGTATTTTTTCAGAAACTCCGGGTACACGCAAACCCAAAGGGGCGGTGCTCAGGCAATGGGAAGTCCTGGGAGTTTCCGGATGGCAAACAACCACAGAGCGGAGAGTTTTGTGCGTAAACGTTTCCGCCTCAGGCGGCGGCCAACCCGTGGCCGCCAGGCGGTGTGTTGAGCGCGCTAGGCGCTCTGTTGATGGTAACGTTGGCGAACTTCGCGTTCGGCAGCAAGCCAGTCTTCCGTTTCGTGGCCGGGTTCGAAGCCGCGGCGTTCGGACATCAGATAGGCCAACTGGCGAATTTCTTCGTCGACATTGATGGGGACGATATTCGGACGGCCGTCGCTTCGGACAATCGTCGGCTTCCGCACGGACTTCTTCATTACTGGTTCAGCTGGGGTCGCTTCGACCGTGGGGAGAGCAGTGGAAACTGTTTCCGCGGCGGTCACGCCCGTATCGCCATTGGTTTTCTTTGGGACTCTTGGTTTAGCCATGATCGGGTACTCCTTACAGACTCCTAAATTAAGAAGGGATTGAATTGGTTGATGAAGGAACAACATGGAGTCGCTCCTACGAATTACGGGTTGCGCTCAGTTTGGGTTCGAATGATGTCCTTACTATAACGCTTGTCGCCCTGTGAATGGGAGCGAGTTGCAGTAAAAAAATCGATGCAGCGATGCAGGGAATCCGAAAATGAAACAGGGAAAAGAAAGTCGCGGGACACGCTGAGAATTGCGAAGGAGCGTGATTGCGTGGATCATCAGTTAGATGAAACGCATAAATTAAATAATTGACATGCATTAATGAGCAGGGTTGCCAGGCATACGTGGCCGGGATTCTCTTACGGTGAAATTGAAACGCTGCCGGGAAATCTTGCAGTGGTAAATTCTGAGCTGCCGCAAATTGCGGGACCGAAGCGCGCACGTGCTTGCGCGGGCTGCAGAGTGGGCCTTAAAATCAAAGGGCGAGTTGACCTGATCCAGGGTCCTCGAGCCAACGGATGGCGCTATCGTCTAGGGGTTAGGACGGAAGATTCTCAATCTTCAAACCCGGGTTCGATTCCCGGTAGCGCTACCATCTTCCCTTAAGTTTTTTATTCCCAAGCGCATACGGGTTCTCTCCAGTCCGTTGGACTACCGTGGTGACTATTTTTCTGAATTCTCGAAGTTGCTGCGGCCCTGCGTATGAAGCAGTGAGCGAGTTTCCCTGTGGCGAACAAGAGAGCCAAAATTTACGAGAGGGTGCAGGTCGAGGGGCGGTGGACAGATCGTCCTGTAGTGCTTCCCAAGCTCAAGGCGGATGGCACTCTCTACCTGAAAGACGACCGTGAGGGAAAATTCCGAATCTCATGGTACGAGGGTAAGGCGAAACAATGGCATCCGACAGTGTGTTCGTGGCTGGGTGATGCGTTACGGGTCAAGGAAGAGAGGGAATGGTTCTTGAAGAATCAGAACCGTCCCGGTGTGCAAGACCCGACGGTTCTCGACCAACGCTCGCCTATTTCAATCTCGATCAACAATTACATTGATGGCGTTACGGGTGCAAAAAAAACGAAGGCAGCCCATCGCCAAGCTTTGCGGGAATTTGAAGCTTGGAATGGATCTCTTAACAATGGAAGCAAAAAGAAATTCGTTGATGAAATTGACAAGGCACATCTTGCAAGGTTCTTCGATTACCTCGTTGACGATGAGCCTGAAAACTGCCCATTCACGGCGGCGTGGAAAATCATGCGAGTGAACAAATTCATCCGAACCGTGTTGAAGCTCGACCCCGGCAAAGGCCCTATCAAGAAGTCCGATTACCGTCGAGAACTCAAGAGCGGTGAAAATCGCCCGGAAATCTATACACGAGAGGAATTGAAACTGTTGTTCGATGCCATGACTTCTGACGAAGAGCTTGTGTTTGAAGTGTTCCTCAAAGCCGGATTGCGAAAGCAAGAGATGATGTTCCTTGAAGAAGACGATCTCATTGTCGAAACCTTGGCCCCCGGAATCGTGAAACGGCAAATACGAGTGACCAGCAAACCGAGTTTAGGTTTCATGACAAAGAACGGTAGGGCGAGATATATCCCGATTGATCGAGACCTCATGGATAGACTTCTCGCACTGAAAGCAACCAAGCGTCCATCTGGGCTTCTGTTCGGAACACGCAATGGACTGCCGGACTACCACATGCTCGATACTCTTCGTCAGGTCGCAGGTCGGGCCGGTATTGATCCCGCCCGTTGCTGGCTGCACAAATTTCGAGCGACCTGTGCCACCAATTGGATGCGTCCAGAGCGATTGGGCGGGAAAGGGAATGACATCGGGCTTGTTCGTGAGTGGCTTGGGCACGACGATTACAAGAGCATCGAGGCATACTATGCCATCGTTCGGGAAGAAGAACTCATCGTGCCTGACGAACCCCATGAGCCGATACACGATAAGACAGTTTCCCAAAGCCTTACGGCGAGCACTATTTGCTTTGGATGCCGCTTTGAAGATGCAGAAGTGCAGTCACGCTTGTCGGATGGCAGTCAAGTGGTTTTCTGTCCGGTGTGTCGTGAGTTGGCCTACGAGAGTGGTGGGAACCGCAAGGTCATCAGCAAGATCGCTTAACTTCTGAGCAGTGCAGATGCGATTCTGCGGCGGCTCCTCTCCCGTTCAAGCAATCGGTACTCTCGCACCGCATCAGCACGGGCCTCATGGTCGTTCCCAAATGTCTCGCAATACGCTGACGTATAAGCGGCTGACGCTTGCCGTTCAAGGTCGGCGTCAGAGAGCTTCTGGATTCGCTGCGCAAATGCAGTATCAATCATAAGAACACCCCAATATTCGAGCCCCGTTCGCAGCGGGGCTTCATTGTCTCTACCCATGATTTGGAAATTGGCAGGACTGGCGAGGGCCGCAGTATTAGACAAGGCGTTTTGCTAACGCAAAGAATTTGGCCGCTACCAAATTCATTCTTTGGGATCGGACTTTCACCAGAGAGTTCGGGGGTGCTGCTGAGCCCAGCACCCCAATTTAACTTCCCATCGGCTCACCGTTGATCCCAACGGAATTTCACTTTCTTGAGGCTCATATGCTCGAACAAGTTTCCACCGTCACGCCATGCAGCCGGGTAGGCTGCAATGTCCGCTAACCCTGTTTCTCAATCACAACCTCGTCAGTTCATCGACATCGCCAGACCGCTCATTGAGCGTGGTATCCCGGTCATCCCCCTGCGGCCCTTCAGCAAGCGGGGTCTGTTTGAAGACCAATTCGACATGGCGACCACCGACATTAACATCGTGCGTCAGTGGAATGCCGAGAACAGCCTTTACAACGTGGGCGCTGTAGGAACCCCGTACACCATCTGCATACTCGATTGCGATGCCGCTGGTCTGGTAGAGCGCATTGAGCGTGAGACCGGCCGCAAGATGCCTCGCACGTTCACGGTTAAATCTGCTGGCAAGTGTCTGCCGCACTTCTACTTCCGCCAGACCGAGATGAGCCGTGCTATCGGCAACAAGAAAGCCAGCGAGCAATTTGATTTGCAGTCGGTCAATAAGTATGTCGTTGGGCCGGGATCAACGCTGGACGACGGACGGCGCTGGGAAGTTATCGACAACAGTCCCATCGCTGATTTCCCGGACTGGCTTGCCTACTGGATTCTCGACAATTGCGACCAGAAGCACACGGGCGAGGGACTGGACAGAGCGCCATCAGTTCACGAGGACTTTGACTTCGACGAGTTCTGCGACCACTATGACATCGACTACTTTGGCGACGGTAACGGTGGCAAATACATCCTGACGGCATGCCCGGTCAAAGGGGATTGCCACACGACGGACGGCGATCCCGACTACGCAGCCTGCGTCATTTTCTATGACGGCGACAAGCTGGGCTTCAGCGATCTCGCAACATCCTGTGAAGGGTCGAATCTTAGCATCGGCGGGCTTATTCACTGGCTGAACACTCATGGGCATGAGCCATACCGTGGGGTCATTTGGCCGCAGGACACGAGTGACCTGCTCAACGATCCTCGCTTCTTAGTCGAGGATGCTGCACTCAGCGAAATCCCGGTGCAGGATTCCGTGACAAGCAATGACACGGCGGCGTCTTCCGCCATTCAGAGCCCTACACCGGATGCTACAGACAGTATGGACGACGCTTGGGCGCAGCACGCCAAGGCGATCAATCCCGATCCCCTGCCCGTGCCTGATGACCTCGATGCAATCCTATTCGCTGAGCCTGCCACGGGCGTGGCTTTCGATGAACGTGCGCTATACGGCAAACTTGGTGAAATGACCCGTGCTACCGAACTGCCGCTGGGGTGGATGGCGATGTGATGGCGACGTTGCTGGCTCAGCGGCTCAAACTGGGCATGACGCAGGAGGAGCTTGCCGAAGCTGCCGACCTGCACTGGACGTATGTGTCGGGGATCGAGCGTGGCATCCGCAACGTGTCCATCATCAACCTCGCCCACATCGCTGCGGCCCTAAAAGTCAGGGTGCGGGACTTGGTGGATGAGCTTTAGTTTTCACAACGGCCCCGCCTCATCCTTCCGATCTGCCATAATCTTCCGATGTGCGGTCGCTACCGTCTCTCCCGCAGAAAGCAGATCGTTGAGGAGTACTTCGACAGTCCCGCTGACGATCTGGATTGGTCTCCTCGCTACAACATTGCACCGACGCAGCCCGTTCCTGTCATTCGCCAGCATCCCAACAAACCCGTTCGTGACCTCTCGCTGATGAAATGGGGGCTCGTTCCGAGTTGGGCAAAAGACCCATCCGTAGGCGCAAGCATGATCAACGCTCGGTCGGAGACGGCGCATGAGCGACCTGCATTTCGGGATGCACTTAGGTCTCGCAGATGCTTGATTCCCGCCGATGGTTTTTACGAATGGTTGCGAAAGGGCGGCTCCAAGCAGCCTTTTTGTTTCGAGGTCAATGACGGCGAGTTGTTTGCATTCGCCGGATTATGGGAAGGATGGAAAAACCCAGAGGGTGATTGGCTCAAGACCTGTTCGATTTTGACCACGACGCCAAATGCTGTGACCTCGGCGGTTCACGACAGGATGCCCGTCATTCTCAATCGGAACGATTACGACCTCTGGCTCGACCCCGGAGAGCAGAACGTCGCTGCTGTAGCTGAACTCCTCAAGCCCTACGACGCTCGGCTTATGCGCTGCTACTCAGTGAGCACTCGGATCAACCATGTTGCAAACGATGACGAGAAATGCTCCGCACCCGTGCAACTTGCCCAAACTCAAGATCGACTATTTTCGTAAGAACTACGAGTATCTAGCGAGGTCACCATGACAACATCGGGAACAGGCTCAGCAGATGATGAGCACAGCGGTCGGACTAGGGTCACTCCCGTGTTTACTTGGGTTTGGGAGCATGGTGGCACAGGGTGGGTCACGGAACTGCTGCGTCTCGCTGAAGGAATCCAAGCCCCGAACAGCGTTGGAGAGGTCATTTCATTATCTGTTGGAAAAGAACGAGAGGTTTCGCCCAGTTCCGAGAGGCTGGCGTGGATGATACGCAACGCCCACAGGCTCGCTCCGCAAGATGGTCGTGTCTGGAGGGAATACAAACGGCGTGTAATTGAGAATCCCGCTAGGGACGAGGCTCTGCGGCGACTCGATGCTGGTCAGGCGAGCGGCGTTCCAAGAGAGTTGATACTTGAGGGCTCGACCCACGCTGATTGCCTCATCGAATGCGCAAACGCATTCGTTTGGGTCGAGGGCAAGCGCAATGACTGATCCCCGGCAGTTCTTCCTTTTTCGAAATCTCACGACAAGAGCAAGAAACCTGCAACCCGAATTGGTGCTCAGCCGTTGCAGCAGAGGCATACCAGAACGTCATACGGCAACTCTTCCAGCAGGCAGAGATCATCGTGTTAGAGGATCGCCTCGACCAAGCCGCTTTGACCGCTAGTCTCGATGAGATCATTCAGCGTGGCGACAAGTACCGAAATGGGAACTAGGGTTGGGGCATCTGAAGCAGGGGGCTGATTAGACTGCCCCGCTGGTGTGGCCCCAATAAAAAGCCTGCGGCGGGCTTCGAAACGACTGGAAGGCAGAACAGAATACCCTTCTTTATCGGTGGAAACCCGAATCCTCGGTACATGATTTATCGCTCCGCCTTTTGTGTCGGAGCGGGCCACCTAGAATCAATCCTCGCCATTATCTTCTCGGCGAGCGTAATGGCGTCGGCGATGGCGGATTCCAGCATGGGCGAAGGGCGTCCATCCCAATTCGCCAGTCTGCGCACTGCGAGGATGCTGGCGGCAATCAGGAGAACACGTTTTCGACCCTCGTCCATTAAAGCCGCACCCACGAACCTGACGCAAATGTTGCGCAAGGTCACGAAGGAAGTATAGCAGGAGTATTCGCCTTTTGTTCGCCAATAATGTTGCATTCGTCGGGTGGTAGGACTTCAGGGCTTGCAGGACGAGATCAGCAACCAGATTTCAGATACCCGCTAGCGTGGCCCAAAAAGCCGTGATACGCTTTGCAACGACCGCATGCTAGATTCGGGTGCGATGGGTCAGAACAGGCTTCCGGCAAGTGAATTGACCCGCCTGACTTTCTGGAACACCCAAGGAATCTAGTGACTATTTGGGACTATTTCTTTGAATCGAGCAGGCTAAAATTTGGCATCAATGATGGTTTTTTGGAATCGAGCTTTCGGCGCAAAAGCCTTTACAGAAGCGGGTTTTCGCTGTATTGTTGCGAAAAGTCTGATGCACTCAGAAGATTCCCGGTAGCGCTACCAAGTTTCCTCTCCCCCTCTCGGCTCTCTTTTAAAAGTTGCCGCATTTTCATTGAGCCTGGCCTACAACGATCTGCGATTCGTAAATCGTTGAATACCTGCGATAGCGAACCCTGATCGTCGTTCCCGGCTGATGATGGCTGATCTCGTCCTGTAATTCGCGAATAGTAAAGAGGTAGTGATCGTCGATAGCAAGGATCGCGTCGCCAGCCTTGATTCCAGCCTGATCTGCTGGGCCACCGGGAGTTAACGCTGTTAGCGTGACACCGTCGTGCCGAACCTCTGGACTGCCATCGCAGAACACTCCGATTGTGGCACCCTTGTAGACGGGAAGTGTCACGGGCGCAGCATGAGGCGTCGAACTGAAGTCGGCAGCGCTGGGGGGCTGAGCGTCACTAGGCCCAGCAGCGGCTTGGCTAACCTTGGTAGCAGCATGTGGTGCCGCGGCAGTGGGCAACGCAGCATTCTGTTGCACGCCGAAGTCATAAACGTAAGCAGCCATTCCCTCGCCACGGGAGAGATAGAGCGCGTATTCTCCGTTTGCTAGCGCCGCAGCAGTGCTGATCCTGTAAACGCCTGTCGAAACTTCGGAACGAAATAGCTGCACTTGGTGCGTCAGCGAGATCCCCGAACTGGCGCGTCCAAGTCCGTGCGCGGCGACTTCGAATTGCCTCCGTTCCGGCTTCTCTTCGAGCCGGACGAGAATCAGATCGCCCGCATTGACTCCAGCGTCAGCTTCCTGTTTTGCCGGCACGAAATAAAAGATCGGTTGCTGAGAAACAACGGTCTGAGCATGAGGACCTAGCAACTGAATATTCACTTTGACTGATTTGATTCCGGCTGTTGCGTGAGAGACCAATGTGCTGCCAGTGCGCTTGAACTCCGCAATTTGTCCGATGATCTTCGTTAGGCCGACGGTCGCTTCCACATACATGCCGGGCTCGGTTGGTAAGGTCGGTTGAGGTGTCTGTCCCAGACTCGTAACAGCCAGCCCAACGAATGTTGCGGTCAGGAAAATGTGCCTCACGCGGTTGACGCCTTTCTGCCCGAACTTATTTGTAAGTCGAAACTAAACCGTCAAAACATTGCATCGTCAATGGCACGAAAGTGGATCTCGCGATGTCGTGACTCGACTTGTTTTTCTGTTCGTCCTTCATCCCCGAGATTCCTTCTCAAATTCGCGCAGCTGATCGATTTCCTGCTGCAGCTTGCGTTGGCGGCGTTTTCGCTGGGGAATGAAGATTGCCAGCCACAGGATGAAGATCGCGACGATTGGGCCCACGCTCAAGAATAGCTGCGACGGTTGACGGATGTCCCGAACCACCATCGGCGTGACGACCATCGCGATGCCCACGAAACAGACGATCAGGCCAGAGCTCAACCAGATACTTTGGGAATAGTCGCGGCGCTTCTCCAGTTCATGCCGATAGGACTGGAGCGTGGTTTTCGGGTCGGCATCAGACGCGGCGGGAGTCGGCCAAAGAATCTTGTATGCCTTGTAGCCGCCGTAAAGAGCCCAGAGACTGAGCAGCCCGAATCCGAGGCGCATGGTCCAAAATCCGGCCGGGCCCGGGTGGAAGCTTTGGAATGTTTGGGGAAAGCTAAGGAATCCCCAGCCAAACCAGAGGAAGAGTGCGATTGCGAGAGCGGCCGCCCAGATCACGGCGAGGCGCGATTTTCTTTCCATTCGTTGCGCTTTGAGGCGCAGTGTGTCTACTGACATTTTGAATGCCTCCGTTGGCTGAGATTGCCAAAGATTTTGCGGGTCGTTCGTGTGGAATTCAGCTGGCATGAACTCCTCCTTCGCTTTCTTCGCCGAACCAGCGCTTGAGAATTTTCTTGATGCGATGAATTTTCATGGCGATGTTGGCCGGAGATAATCCGGTGATTTCGCTGATTGCCGCGGCAGGCAGCCCTTCCAGATACGAGATGATGATCTGACGATCGAGCGGCTTGAGTCGCTGGATCAGCGTGGAAAGACGTTCCAGAGCAAGGCTTTGACTAATCGCGAGTTCGTTCTGCGTTTTGGCAGGAAGGTTTTCGATCGTCTCAACGTCTTCGAGGTTCACAAGCCTCTCGCGGATGCGGCGCTGCCGAATCACGTGTCCGGTGGCGACGTTGTGGGCTACGCGGTAGACCCAGGTTCGTAGCGAACAGCGCTGATCGAAGCTGGAGAAGCTGCGCCAAAGATGGAAGTGGATTTCCTGGAGCAGGTCTCGGCGGAGTTCGGGGTCGAGTTCATAGGCTCGTGCCAGGCGATCGAGCGCGGAGCTGTAAGTCTCCGCTGCCTGCTCGTAGAGAGAATCCTGCGTCGCGTTTCCTTTCGGCATCGCTTCTAATTGCTGCACATTTAAGGTAGTCGTTGGAGAGGGAGATTTCTAACAGGCCTCGGAAAACGTGAGATAGCATTGGGTTGCATGCATGTCCGTCGAGTGCGTTGAACAAAAGGCTCTGCAATGCTGCGGTCGAGCTGACCGTAAGGCTCGAGCGTCGCCCCCAGCGGCTGAAGCCGAGGCTTCCCTTAATGCTTTATGGCCCGGCTGGAAGCCGGGCCCTTCCCAAAACCACTTGCGTCCCTTGGCGGGCGAAGAAGCGCTTCAATGCGCCGCGAGCAGCGATTGGAGTTTACGAACAGCCGCGGGGATGTCGCGGGTGGTGGTGCCGCCGTAGCCGAGGATGAATCCCTGGCGCGGACGTTCCATATACATCCGGGAAAGTGGCCAGAGCGAGAGTCCGTTGCCAACGGCGCGGGCGGAAAGATCTTCGTCGCTGCGATGATTCCTCAGGAAGGCGGTCAGATGCATGCCCGCTTCATCGCCGATGACTTCGAGAGTGCGCGCACACATCTTTGCCAGATTGTCGACCAGCACTCGTCTTAAATGCCCGTAGAAGACGCGCATTCGGCGAATGTGGCGGGCGAAGTGGCCCTGTTCGATGAAGTCGGCGAGGACTTTCTGGTGGAAAGTGGGCTGGCCGAGGTCCATCACGCGGCGCATGGTGAAGAAGCGGTCCACCAGATCGGGGGGAATGACGATGTATCCGAGGCGGAGCGCGGGGAACAGGACCTTGCTGAAGGTTCCGACGTAAATGACGCGAGCATTGCTGTCGAGCCCCTGTAACGATGCGATGGGAGAGCTTTCGTAGCGATACTCGCTGTCGTAATCGTCTTCGATGATCCAGGCGCGGGCACGCTGCGCCCACTCGACCAGTTGCAGGCGGCGGGAGGCGCTCATGGTTACTCCGAGCGGAAACTGGTGCGACGGCGTGACGAATACGGCCCGCGCTTTACGACACTTCTTGATTCCAGCGGCGACGTTGAGGCCTTCCGCATCGACGGGAACCGGGACTAAAGTGCAATGATTCAGCGTGAAGACGTCGCGGGCGAGACGGTAGCTGGGATCTTCGATCCAGACGGGATCGCCGGGATCGAGCAGAACCCGCGTGGAAATCTCAAGCGCCTGCTGCGAGCCGTTGACGACGAGGATCTGGTCGGGTTCGCAGCGCACCGAGCGCGCGGTCTTCAGGTAGTTGGCGATTGCCTCGCGGAGCCTGGGATGGCCCATCAGATCGCCGTAGTGGGCGGACTCCATCGTCATATCGCGGCCGTGGCGAGCAACCAGGGTGGACCAGATTTGCACGGGAAATTGATCGAGTGCGACTTGTCCGATACGGAAGGCGCCGGAGTGGACCATCCATGGGAATTTCTGCCGCGGCGTTAGAAGCGAACAGCGTTTTGCCGCCGGGCGGGGGCGGCGGCGAGTTGCGCGGTCTTTTACCGCAGCGGCGCCGCTGAATGTCAGTTGCTCGGGGAGGGAACTGGAGATGACGGTTCCGGCGCCGATCCGGCTCTGGAAATATCCTTCGGCCAGGAGTTGGGCGTAGGCATTGAGGACGGGGAACCGGGAGACGCCGATCTCGGCAGACAGCACGCGAGTCGAGGGGATGCGCTGTCCGGGATGAAGTTGCCCGTTCAGGATGGCGTCTCGGAAGGCGTCGTAAATCTGGCGGTGCAACGGCTGGGAAACCTTTCTGTCAACGACGATCGAGGGAAGGAACCCGGAGGCCACGCGCTTCATTTCGGCGGATCATAGTGGTCATGTTGAGAAGTCGTCAAGTGGGTATTGAGTCCGACCATTTTGAATGGGAAAGTAGCATACGCGCCACTTCCCCCTAATTTGGAGAGATCAGCATGCCGCGCCTTCGCCATTGTGTGGAGTGTAGGCTGTGTAGCACGCGTTATCTGATCGCGTTCAGTCCATACGGCAACGGTTCTTATCTGCTGCCCGCCATCCATGGCAGTTCCGAGGAATACATCCTTTATTGTTCATGCCGAGCAGGGTCGGCAGGAACCCGCTGGAAATCGAGCGAGGTGAAGACCTGCGATGTGTCGCGGGAGGCGTACGTGCGGGGATATGGAACAACCGGTGAAATTCTATTGGTAGATGAGCCGCGGCACCAGGAAGAGGCATTCGACATCGCCCGGTATCTCGAGAACTGGAGATCGATGGAGAGAGGCAAGAACTCGATCTGAGAGAGATTCACGCTGCCCATAGCGCAGGCACGATCACGATAGTTGATCACTAAAAGACCGAAGGGAGCGGATCGTCGCAAAAACGCGCCTCAATCGAAGCCGCATTGCCACCCGATCGAGATTTGGGACCCCTTGCAAACCCGAAGGACCTCTCCGCGTTGCAATGGCAATGAACTGCCACACTTTGCTCAGCGGATCGAAGACTCGGTATACTCCGAACTCATAGCGAGTCTGGGGTTCGTCATTCCATATGAACGATTTTTGTTGACCGCTCTGATTCAGATTTTCTGCTGGTAACGCAGAGAGGATTTGAAGTCGCATCCCTTTTGTCCAGAGATTAATCTAAGTGGGAAACCTTACGGAGAAGAGTCCTATGCCTAGAGGTGTGAAGCAGATCGGCTGTGTTGCTGTCCTTTCACTTTTCTGTGTTGTGCCGCTCCATGCAGTCGACAAGAATTTTCACAATGCGCCGGACTCGGCGAAAGCGATTAAGAATCCTTATGTGGGACAAGCGTCTGCGGTGACAGCGGGAAAGACTCTCTACGCCCGCAATTGCCTCTCATGTCATGGACGGTCGGGACAAGGGACGGGCAATGTACCGTCGCTGGTGGATGGAAAGCTGGAAGGCGTTCCGCAGGGAGAGGTTTTCTGGTTCATTACAACCGGCAGCAAAGAGAATGGCATGCCTTCGTGGGCTTTTCTTCCGGAAAAGAGCCGATGGGAAATCGTAAGCTACATCGAAACGATGGGGCCGGGGAGTGGCGGAGCTGTGGGAGCGCCGGCGGAAGCGCCTGCCGCGCCGGCGGAAGCGATGACGTCAACGATCAAGGCTCCTGCGCCGAAGCCGCCCTTCACCGATTTCCGGTATGAGAAGCCGGGAACGACCCGGAAGATCACGGTGAAGGATCTGCCTCCGCCTTATGCCACGTCGTCAGCAGAAAACGCACCGACTGTGGTAGCGCGTCCGGCGAATGCGTGGCCGATCGCTGCGAAGGGATTCAAGGTCGAGTTGTATGCGGCGGGGCTGAACAATCCGCGGCTACTGAGAACTGCGCCGAATGGGGACATTTTCCTGGCAGAGAGCGGTGCGGGAGACATCCGCGTATTTCGCGGCATCAGCAGCGACGGAAAACCGGAACAGATGTCGGTTTTCGCCGAGGGGCTGAAGCGGCCGTACGGCATTGCGTTCTATCCTCCGGGTCCGGATCCGCAGTGGGTGTATATCGGCAACACGAATGAAATCGTGCGGTTCCCGTATCACAACGGAGACATGAAGGCCAGCGGTCCGTCCGAACACATCGCGGATTTACCCAGCGGCGGAGGGCACTGGACGCGCGCGTTGGACTTTTCTTTGGATGGGAAGACGTTGTACGTGGCGGTGGGATCGGCGTCGAACGTGGATGATCCGGATACGCATCCTGATGAAAAAGATCGCGCGGACATTCTGTATTGCGACGCGGCGAATTGTCAGCTGAAGATTTACGCTTATGGAATTCGAAATGCCGGGGGCGGAATCCGGGTGAATCCGAAGACCGGCGAATTATGGTGCTCAGTGAATGAGCGCGATGCGCTGGGCGACAACCTCGTCCCGGATTACATCACGCACGTGCAGGAGGGCGGATTCTACGGATGGCCGTATTTTTATATGGGAGACCATCAGGATCCGCGGCTGCAGGGCAAGCATCCAGAGTTGAAGGATAAGGTGATCGTTCCGGATGTCCTGCTTCAGGCGCACAACGCGTCGCTCGAGTTCACGTTCTATCAGGGCGATAAGTTTCCGGCGGAATATAAGGGAGATATTTTTGCTTCGGAACACGGCTCGTGGAACAAGCATGTGCGCGTCGGATATGAAGTCATCCGCGTACCGCTGCATCAGACGGGTCACGCGACTGGAGAGTATGAAGATTTCCTGACTGGATTCGTGCTTCCTAACGGCGATGCGTGGGGACGTCCGGTGGGCATGACGGAAGCTCACGATGGTTCGCTGCTGGTGAGTGACGACGGATCGAACTCGATCTGGAGAGTGAGCTATACGGGGAAGTGAGCGATTTCACCAGGGAGACACCGGGTCACGGAGAATTGTTGATTGTTGAATTTTGATTGTTGAATGAATTCGCGCGCGGCAGTAGTTTGGTTTTCATTCAACAATCAACAATCACGAAATCAACAATTTCTTGGTCAGTGGAAGTCGTGCGATACGGTTTCGGCTTTTGTGACGAAGAGCGGTTGCACGCGTTCGGCGCGGACGGAGATTACGTTGTCCTGATTCTGCAGGATGCCTTCCACGGCCAGGAATCGTTCGCTGGTGAGCAGCAGGCGATTTTCGTGAAACAGGTCGGGGCGGACGATCGCGTTCGCGACTCCGGTTTCATCTTCCAGACTTAAAAATACAAATCCTTTGGCGGTGCCGGGACGCTGGCGGGTGATGACGCAGCCTCCGATGCGGAGGCGCTTGCCCGTGGGCAGATCGCGCAACTCGCAGGCGCGGCGAATGCCCATGGCATTGAGCCAGGCGCGGCGATAGGCCATGGGATGTGGACCGACGGTGAGTCCGGTGCCATGGAAGTCGGCGACCAGGCGCTCCACATGATTCATGCGGGCGAGGGGAGAGCGTTCGTCGGGCTCCGGCTGATTTTCCAGGAGCGGGCCGGAGGGGCGGGCCGCGCGCTCGACTTGCCAGAGAGCGTCGCGGCGGTGAAGGGCGAGTTTCGAGTTTCGAGTTTCGGGTTTCGAGTGAGAAGGTTCGTTCCCGGCCGATTTTCTCGAAACTTGAAACTCGAAACTTGAAACTGCATTCAACGCGCCGATTTCCGCGAGCGTGGTGAGTTCGTCGCGGCGGAGTTCGGGGACGCGACGGGCGAGATCGTGGATCGAAGTGAAGGGGGCGCGCATGCGTTCGAGGAGCAGCGAGCGGGCGGCATCTTCGCGCAATCCGCGCACGTAGCGCAGGCCCATGCGGAGGGCGATGACGGGAATTGTTGATTGATGATTGTTGATTGTTGAATGAAGAGTGCCGTCCGTGCCGGACTCAGCGACTAACGACGAACGACCATCGACCTGCGGGACTCGCGACTCGAGACTCGCGACTTGCTGGAGCGTGCAATTCCACTCCGACTTCGTCACATCGACCGGCAGCAGTTTTAGGCCGTGACGCTGGGCATCTTTGACGATCGTGGCCGGCGAATAAAATCCCATGGGCTGATTGTTGAGCAGCGCGGCGGTGAACGCGGCGAGATAGTGACACTTCAGATAGGCGCTGGCATAGGCGATCAGGGCGAAGCTGGCGGCGTGGGACTCGGGGAATCCATAGAGCGCGAATGATGTAATCGAGAGAATGATTTCTTCCTGCGCCTTGAGTGAGATTCCGTTGGCGGTCATGCCTGCGCGGAGCTTGGCTTCGATCTCGCGCATGCGGGCCTGCGAGCGCTTGAATCCCATGGCACGGCGGAGATCTTCGGCTTCGCCTCCGGTGAAGTTGGCGGCCACCATGGCGATGCGGAGCAGTTGTTCCTGGAAAAGAGGAACTCCGAGCGTGCGCTCGAGGATTGGCTTGAGCGAAGGATGTGCATAGGTGACTTCCTGTCGCCCCTGGCGGCGCTCTAGGAATGGATTCACCATCTGGCCGACGATCGGGCCGGGACGAATGATCGCGACCTGTACCACGACGTCGTAGAAGCGCACGGGGCGCAGGCGCGGCAGGCAGGACATCTGCGCACGGCTTTCAACTTGAAACATTCCGACCGTGTCAGCTTGCTGCAAAGTCGAATAGACCTGCGAATCGTCCGCCGGAAGATGCGCGAGGTCGACTTTTTCGTGATAGTGGTCGCGGATGAGTTCGATGGAATCCTTGAGCACGGCCATCATGCCAAGCCCGAGCAGGTCGACTTTGATGATGCCCATGTCGGCGCAATCTTCCTTGTCCCATTGCACAACGACGCGGCCGGGCATGGATGCGGGCTCGAGCGGGACGACGGAATCGAGTTGTCCCTGGCAGATGACCATGCCGCCGGAGTGCTGGCCGAGATGGCGCGGCAAATCCTGCACGGCGAGGCAGAGTTCGTAATATTTGCGAAGGCGGGGATGGGTGAGGTCGAGTCCGGCATCACGGAAGCGGCGGTCGAGCGCGTCGTTTTCGTCGCGGAATTCCCAGGTGGCGACGGCAGCGGAAATTTTGGCGAGTGTTTCGGGATCGAATCCGAGAGCCTTGCCCATTTCACGCGCGGCCATGCGGTTGCGATAGGTGATGACGTTTGCGGTCATGGCGGCGCCACGTTCGCCGTATTTTTTGTAGAGATATTGAATGACTTTTTCGCGCTCGTCGCCCGAGGGTAGGTCGAGATCGATGTCCGGCCACTCGCCGCGTTCTTCCGAGAGAAATCGCTCGAAGAGAAGTTCCATTCCAACGGCATCGACGGCGGTAATACCGAGCGAGTAGCAGACGGCGCTGTTGGCGGCCGATCCGCGGCCTTGCACAAGAATTTTTTCTTCGCGACAGAAACGGACCAGATCCCAGACGATGAGGAAGTATCCGGCGAGCTTGAGCTTTTCGATGAGCGCGAGTTCTTTTTCGATTTGCCGGCGGGCTTTGGCCTGCATTTCCTGCGAGGCGCGTCCGTAACGGTTGCGGAAGCCGATCCAAGACTGCTCGCGCAAGTAAGAATCCATCGTCTCGCCTTCAGGCACGGGATAGCGCGGGAATTCGTAGCCAAGATTGTCGAGGGTGAATTCGAGGCGGTTGGAAAGTTCGACGGTGTTGCTGATGGCTCCCGACAGATCGGAGAAAAGTTGCTGCATCTCCGCGGGAGATTTCACGTGGCGCTCGGAGTTGCGGGCAAGGAGGCGTCCGGCGGTCGAGAGAGTTTTGTGATGGCGGATCGCGGTGAAGGCATCGCAGAGTTCGCGAGCCTTGGGGATGGCGTAGTTCGCGCCGTTTGTAGCGAGCAATGGCAGGTTGAATGACCGGGCGAGATCGACGGCGATGCGGTTGCGGGATTCCTCTTCGCGATGAAAGTGGCGCTGGAGTTCGATGTAGACATTCTTTGGCCCGAAAATACCGATGAGTTGATCGAGTTGATGGCTAGCTTCTTCCGGACTGTTTTTTAGCGCTGCGGCGAGCGGACCTTCGTCGCCGCCGGTCAGGCAGATGAGCCCTTCGGCGTGTTCTTCGAGTTCTTGCTTTGTTACTGCGCCTTTACCCTTCTTCTTCCCGCGCAACTTCATTTTGGTAATCAGGCGGCAGAGGTTCTGGTAGCCAGTGCGATTCGAAACCAACAACGGAAGGCGGAATTCACCACGGAGGCACGGAGGCACAGAGATCAATTTTTGATTGTTGATTTTTGATTGTTGAATTTCTGTGTCTCCGTGACTCTGTGGTGAAAATAAGTTGGCTGAAATCTCCGCGCCGATGTGGGCTTTGATTTTGGCTTTGTTGGCGGCTAAGTGGAAGCGCGGCGCGCCGTAGACGCCGTCGGTATCGAGCAGCGCCATGGCCGGCATGCCGAAGTGCTGGCACACTCCGACCAACTCCTCGGGCAGGGACGCGCCTTCGAGGAAGCTGAATGCGGAGCGGGCGTGAAGTTCTACAAACAAGTTGTCAGTTCTCGGTTCTCAGTTCTCAGTAAAAATCCCTGCGCTCTGTGTTTTTGCTGAGAACTGACAACTGAGAACTGGGAATTGCTTTTCAGTCATATGTTCCTTCTACGAACCATCCGCCGCCGAGCAGGTCGTGCACGAGGCGGTAGAAGGCAATGGCGTGTTCGTTGCGCAGAGCTAGATCCCATTCGTCACGCGACCAGGCATCGCGATCCCACCAATCGCCGGAAAAGCGCCAGGGACCGGCCTTCCAGAGGATCTCGCCTTGCACTTCTTTTTTCTTGGAACAATGCAATCGCAGCGGCTGTCCATTTTCTAAAGTCACATTGGCGCGCAGCGGAGGACGGAAGCGGCGCAGGACTGTGACGGCCGATTGCGCTTCCCCCGCATCGGGAGTTTTTTTCTGCGGAGCCTTGCGCGCGACCTCGGCAACAAAGCGGCGCATGCGGAATCCTTCGGGGTGATGTGTGTCAAGCAACTCGACGGCGCCAACTCTTTGTTCGCCGACGATTCCGGCGATGCGGGCGAGAGTCAGTTCCAGCTTTTCCGGTTCGGGTGAGGGCGGCAGAAACAGGCCTCCCTGTGCGGACCGCGGACGCGCCGGTTCGGCAGAGAGATGGATTTTCATGATCGGCGCTCCGGGCGGATGGGCGTTCAGATCCAGTTGCAGCAGCTTTAAAAAAACTTTGGCATCGAGCATGGGAAGGGGCAGGGAAAGTTTGCGGACGAAATTTGTCTGGCGGTGAGCTTTGCTTCGCTGATACTGGTTTGAAGACGGAGAGTCGAAATCCCCATCCTGTCGCACAAAACGCGACAAGGATGGGGCAACCTGTTTCAACTTATCTTTGCCATTCCCGTCACTCTCGCTGGGAATACCGATGTTTTCGAACTCATCTTCTATTCCTGTCACGTTTGAGAGCTCCAGCGTGAGGCGCAATTCCTGGGTAGCCAGCGCGCGCGATCCCAGCCGCGCGCAGAGTTGATCGAGCAGGCGATTCAGCAGGAAGGCCAGCGGTTCAAGCAGGACGATGGGATGCTCGAGTTCAACAGCTTCTTCAAAAATGAGTGGCGCTTCGACTGGAACGAGGGGGCGGGAAGCAGCTCCGCGAGCTAGCTTTTGCAGATGCAAGCCTTGCTGTCCGAGGCGCTCGCTCAATGACACTTCCGGCAGCGCCGCCAGTGCGCGCAGGCTGCGAATGCCCCAGCGGTCGAGCGTTTCGAGCAGTCGGTCGGCGGAATCTTTCTCATCGCCTTCGAGGCGGTCGTTGAACAGAACTCTTGTCGGTAGCGAACCAAGTTGCTCGGCTTCTTTGCCGGCGGGAACGATCGTGACGCCGGAGAATCCTCGCGCGGAGATGAGAGCCGCGTCAGGATTGGGAGCTACCGCGATATTTGCTTTGAGGCCGAGAGTAGAGGCGCGGTCTGCGATTGCCTGCGAGATTTTGGGGAGTGACCCGAATAACGATCCCATGCCAGAAAGGTCGAAGATGGCTGTGTCGCAGGCGGTGTCTTCCACGCACGGAGAGAATGATTGCGCGCAGTCGAGCATCGCGGCGTGCGTAGAGGATTCCTGCAGCGGCGTGCGTGGACGCAAGACGAGTTCGGAGCAGAGTTCAGCCTGAGCTTTGGTCATGCCGGGAGCGATGCTCAGTCGCGCGGCGTATTCGTTGACCGCGATTATCTTTTCGAGAGGAGGCTTGCCTTCAAAGACAGCGATTGGACGGTTCTGCAGTTCCGGTTCGGCGCGGAGTACGGCCGCGATGGAGAAATTCGGAACGTAGATGCAGGCGAAAGACATGGGATTGAGCCATTGAGCGATTTAGTCATTGCGTCATTGCGGTTCATCCTGCCCAGGCAGTCTTTGTTTCAAATGCGATAGAGCGTGCCGCCTTGCGGTCCATGCGCGAGCGGACTTGCTCCACATTAATTTTCAGTCCTGTCAGCAACTGCGCGTGCGTCGGACGCGCACTTTGAGTGCTTTCATGCGCAACCGGCTTCCGGCCGGAACTGAGAACTGACAACTGAGAACCGGGAACTTGCAGCTGCAGCAGCAGCGACGAGCAGCTTCCGGCAATCGGCTGCTGTTCGATGGCGAGCAGGATCGTGGGCTTGTGCTCGACAGCGCGGCGAAAGCGGAACCATGTCGTCAGCGGGATGCGGCGCGCCGCCTGGAGAGTTACATCGGCGAGATCGAGAACAATCATGCCGAAGCCTCCGCTTTCGAGAAGCAGATCCGTGGCTTTGAGCAATTGCTCGAGACGGTGCTCTGCGGGACTCGTTTTGTCGAACTTGCTTAAACTCTTTTTCGGGGATTGATGTGCCGGTGAATCTTCTCCACAGCGGACCCATAACAAACGGTCGAGATCGATTCCGCTGGCAGCAACGGAGTAGCAGTCGAGCGCGTCGCTGGCATCGATGAGCGCGCAATATTCGCCGCGCTGGGTGGCGGCCGCCAGGGAGGCGAGGAGTACCGAGGTGCGTCCGGAAGACGCGGAGCCGCAGATTTCGGTGAGGCATCCGCGGGGAAGGCCTCCGGTCAGGGCGTCGAGTTCGGCGATGCCGCTTGGGGCCATTTCCGGGGTGGGGCGGATCGCTAGCTGCGAAGCTGGGAGAATTGTTGATTGTTGATTTTTGATTGTTGAATAAAGAACCTTTGCAGCCGGCTTCTGACCGAGATGAACAGTGGAAACCGGGC
Source organism: Candidatus Sulfotelmatobacter sp. (assembly GCA_035945695.1). Taxonomy (GTDB): domain Bacteria; phylum Acidobacteriota; class Terriglobia; order Terriglobales; family Acidobacteriaceae; genus Sulfotelmatobacter. The sequence goes on from DASYZZ010000030.1 coordinate 337,557, forward strand.
CCACTTCGGGTTCGGGATCGGCATCAAAAATAAAAGGGCGGCCCAGGGCCGCCGAAGTGGAAACCACCGCGGAAGACATAGAATCCTCAAGAATTTCAGGGAACGCCACGGCTTTCCGAGCAGGGAGCCGTCGAGGCGGAGCTACTTACTTTCGCTTTTTTTTCGCCTACGGAAATTCTGCTCCGGCGGGAGGCATTTGTCAAGGGGCAATGGGGAAAGCTGCATTTAAAGGACTTCTCGCGAGGAAACGCAGCTCGTTCTATTCAGCGCTGCCGCGAAGGCCCGTCATCGAGCTAATGCGGATGCGGAAGAAGATAGGCTTGATTTCCTGATCCGACAACTGATTCCGTCGTTCTGCCATCGCGTTCAGCCACCACTGATGGCGTTTTTCGAGGAGCTTGCGGGCATGTGCGCGTTCGTCCGTGAACTGCGGCTCGGGGAGTTCCTGAAATTCGCCGTTAGCGATGACGCTGATCCAATCGGATTGTCCCTTCGATTCATCCGCTTGCACGCAAACCTTGGGATTGGAGCGCATCCACTTGATCTTTTTTCCCAAGGTCGAGAAGACATAGATATAGTCCTCTTCGTACGCAATGCCCACCGGCACGACGTAGGGTTGATCGTTGAGCGAGCAGCCCAGCCGGGCGATCGAGATCCGCTCCAGGAACTCGCGGCATTCCTTGTCCGTCATTTCGGTGATGAGCATAGGCGTAGGTTTATCGTACTAGAAAATTGACCCGATCCGGAGTCACGCAGTCCGTGCTCACCTCGTTCTCGCCCGCCCGTCTAAGCGCAACAGCACGTGTACGTGTCTTCTTTTGGGCTTTCCAATTCAGGTTCTGAAGCTACCCGATTCCCGGGCATAGAGAAGGAGATTTCCATGCACAAAGGTCGTCTGCTTGCCTTGTTGTCCGCTGTTTTGTTGGTCCCCTGCGTGAGCCCGGCACAAACCGCCACGAGCGAGACGCTGATGCTTAACCTGCCTCGCACCAGCCAGCATGCCATGGTCGTGCAGCGGATTGGCATCACCGATATCACGATTAACTATCATCGGCCGCTGGCCAATGGGCGGCAGGTCTGGGGCAAACTGGTGCCTTACGGACAGGTTTGGCGGTCCGGAGCGAACGAGAATACGACCATCACGTTCACCGATCCGGTGACGATTGAAGGGCAGCCGCTCGAGAAAGGGACGTACGGGCTGCACATGATCCCGCGAGAGAATGAGTGGACCGTGATCTTCTCGAAGGATTCGACGGCCTGGGGAAGCTTCAGCTACAAGCAGGATGAAGATGCGCTGCGAGTCAACGTGAAGCCGCAGGCCGCCGGTGACAATAATGCGCTGGCGTATGACTTCGACGACGTCACGCCGGATTCGGCCGTCGTGACGATGAGCTGGGCCAAGGTTGCGGTTCCGTTCAAGGTGCACGTCAACGTGAATGAGATCGTGACGGCGAGCATTCATCGGCAGCTCTACGGATTGAACCAGTACTACTGGGAGGGTTGGGACGACGCAGCCGGATATTTCCTTGCCAATAAAATCCAGCTCGATGATGCGCTGAAGTATGAAGATCAGTCGATCCAGGCCGAAGAGCGCTACGACAATCTCATGAACAAATCGAAGATCCTCGAGGCGATGGGGCGCACGCAGGACGCGGAGATGTTCCGCACGAAAGCGCTCGACAAGGCAAGTGCGTTGCAGCTGTATTTCTATGGCCGGCAGTTGCAGGGAGATAAGAAGCAGAAGGAAGCCATGGCGATCTTCCGCTCAAATGCGAAGAAATTCCCCGATTATTGGACTTCGCACTTGGGAATGGCGCGGGTCTACAGTTCGCAGGGAGACTTCGACAATGCCGTGAAGGAAGTCAAGCTCTCGATGACGGGAGCGCCCGACTCCAATAAGAATGCGCTCGAGGGTTATATCAAGCGGCTGCAGAATAAGGAAGACATCAACCGGTAGTCTTCCCTGCGGTTCGGATTGAGGTAGGGATGCTTCGACTGCGAAACGAGCAGCGCTTTGGCGCTGCTCGTTCTTGTCAGCATGAGAATTGGATCTGCTTCAACTACCAGACGCGGCAGGCGTTCGCGCGAACCATCTTTTGTCCTGCTTTGCAGCTGAAGGCTTGCGCAAATTCCGGCATATTCGAAACCACGTTGTCGATGCGGAAAATGGGCAGGGAGTGCGGATCGGTGGTGACCATCACCCGGGCGATCTGCGGACGAACCGCTGAGCACCATGAATTCGCGTAAGACAAGAAGAAGCGTTGACGGTTCGTCCACCCGTCAGGGCCCTTATCGTCGAGTCCCTTGCCTTGCGCTTTCAGGGATGCTTCGAGCGCGGCGAGCGCGAGGTGGATGCCGCCGTTATCAGCGGTATCTTCTCCTTGCGTGAGCAAGCCATTCTGCTTCACGCCTTCGCCCGCTTCCGGGACTTCCTGTGTGTATTCGTCGGAGATGCACTTGCCGCGTTCGTCGTACTGCTTGCCATCTTCGTCGGTCCACCAATCCCGCAGGTTGCCACGAGCGTCGAACTTGCGGCCCTGATCGTCGAAGCCGTGGATGATTTCGTGTCCGATGACCATGCCGATGGCGCCGTAGTTCACGGCGTCATCCTTCGTGGGATCGAAGAATGGCGGCTGCAGAATTCCGGCAGGAAAGTTGATCGTATTAAGCTGTGGATCGTAATAGGCGTTGATCGTCGGGGGCGTCATCGTCCATTCCGAACGATCGACCGGCTTGCCGATTTTCGCGACAAAGCGCTCGAATTCGAATGACGAAGCCTGGCTGACATTGTTGAGCCAGCTGTCGCGAACGATCTTTACGCTGGAGTAGTCACGCCAGTGCGAGGGATATCCGATCTTGTCCTCAATTCCTTTCAGCTTGACCAGGGCTTGCTGCTTGGTTGCGGGAGACATCCAGCTCAGGCTCTGAATATCGGAACTGAGCGCGGTCTCGATCGAGTGGACCATCTGCAGCGTGCGAGCCTTGCTTTCCGGCGGGAAGGCGCGATCGACATAAGCCTGGCCGAGAGCCTCGCCGAGATCGCGATCAGCTCCGTGAACGCAGCGGCGCCAGCGGGGAAGTTGTTCCTCGGCGCCCGCCAGAGTGTGGGCGAAGAAGTCGAAGTTCTCATCGACAATGGGTTTGGTGAGATATGGCGCAGAGCGATGAATCACCTGCCAGCGTAAGTACGCTTTCCAGTGACCGAGCGGGTGCTCGTCGATCAGTTTTTCTTCCGCACGGAAAAAGTCCGGCGAAGTGACGATGTAATGCTGGCTGCCTGGTGCGTTTACTGCTTTGAGGTAAGCATCCCAGTTAATGGACGGGGTCAGCGCCTTCACTTGGGCGAGCGTCATCTTGTTATTGATGTTCTTAGGGTCACGGCGCCTGACGTTATCCATTTGCGCCTGCGCCATCGCAGTCTCGAGTTCGAGCACCGTGCCGGCGTCGGCCGTGGCCTGCGCATCGGATTCCCCTGCGAGAACGAACATCTTCTTCACATGCTGGCGGTATTTGGTGAGAAGCTCTTTCGACTTCTCGTCGGTCTTGAGGTAATAGTCGCGATTGGGCAGGCTCAATCCGCCCTGGTCGATCTGGGCGACGACCATGGAGGCGTTGTCATAATCCTGCTGTCCGGTGAAGCCGAAGAACGGAGCGTTAGTTTGATTGTCCGATTGCTCCCACGCGCCGGGGAAGGCGTGATGGATATGCGCGATCTCGAGCGTGAGATCCTTTTTTGATTTCAGCGCAGCGATGCGGTCGAGTTCGGGCTGAAGCGGCTTAAGTCCCGTGGCATTGATGCCGGATTCATCCATGCAGGACGCCCAGTAATCGCCGATTTTCTGCTGCACCGCGCTGCGGCTCGCGTCGTTTTTGCTGGCAGCCTCGAGAGTGTCACGGAGGATGCCTTCATTCCACAATTCGAGTCCGCTGCCGGTGCTCCAGAAAACCTGGTCGGGCGGAATCGGATTTGCGGCAAGCCACTTGTTGCAGGCGTACTTATAAAAATCGTCACAGGGATTAAGCGAAGGATCGACCAGCTGCGGATCGAAGTGCTCGAGCTTGGGTTCTTTGGATTGATCCGCAGCAGCCGCCGAACTCGCGGCGCCAACAGATTGAGTGGGCAGGTTCTGGGCAAATAGCGGCGTCATGGCCAGCATCAAGACCAGCGCAGCAGAAATCCGGGAGATGGACATATTTCCTCTTGAGAATTGATTTCGAGTTTGAATCGGACAGGCAAGGACGGTAGAAGATACGCGCATCGGCAATAACAAGTTCCGTGCCAGGGCACACGTCTGCCGACCTGACAACATACTACAGACGGGCGGCGGGCCGCGAGGTTAGCGGAAAAACCGAGATTCAACCACAACGGACACGAAGGATCACAAAGGAACCCTCGGACCTGCTTCATCCCGTGTTGTGCAGCCCGGCGGCGATTCCGTTGATTGTGGTTCCCATTGGGTACTCGAGATCAGCCACGGGCTCGCCTCGCTGTTTTCGGCGAAGGAGTTCGACCTGAATCAGGCTCATGGGATCGACATACGGATTTCGCAGACGAATGGAGCGCGCGAGCACGCGATTGCGGGAAAGCAGTTCGCGGCTGCCGGTGACGCGCAGGATCATGCGGCGCGAGCGGAGAAATTCCGCCTCAAGCATGGAATAGACTCGTTTTCTCAGCGTGGCATTTTTCACCAAGGTCGAATAGTCGCGCGCGATGCCGAGATCGGCCTTCGCCATGCCGAGTTCGACGTTGGCGAGCATGCCCGAGAACATGGGGAATCCACGGGCGATTTCGCGGAGCAGATGATCATTTGCGGCACTCTTCTTCGAGAACTGCTCGAGCGCGTATCCCACGCCAAACCATGCCGGGACGGCGAAGCGGCTTTGCATCCAGCCGAAGACCCACGGGATCGCGCGCAAATCTTCGAGGCGGCGCCCTTTGCTGCGGCGCGCGGGGCGCGACCCGATGCGGGCGGTGTCGAGTTCGTTGACCGGAGTGGCTTGCTCGAAATATTCGAGCACATCAGGATTCTCAGCAATCTCGCGGCGATAGATTCCGAACGCTTCCCGCGACATTTCTTCGACTGCTTCTTCCCAATCCTGAGGAATGCGAGAATGATCGGCACCAGGCCGCGTCAGCGCTTCGAGGCTCGCCGCGATCATGAGTTCGAGGTTCCATTCCGCGAGCACGGGATCGGCATACTTCCAGTTCAAGACTTCACCTTGCTCGGTGACGCGAATGTGTCCGGAGAAGCATCCGCGAGGTTGGGCGAGAATGGCGGAATGTGTGGGGCCGCCGCCGCGGCCGACGGTGCCGCCTCGACCATGGAACAGGCGCAATTGCACCCCGCACTCTTTCGCAACCTGATGCAACTCGCGATGGGCCTTGTAGAGCTCCCAAGTGCTGGTGATCATGCCTCCATCTTTGTTCGAGTCGGAGTAGCCAAGCATGACCTCCTGCCAGCGCCCCCAGGAGTCGATCAGCGCCCTGTAATCGGGGTCGGTCCAAAGCCGGCGCATGATGCTGCTCGCCGCGCGCAGCGAATCGATCGATTCGAATAAAGGCACGGGCATCAGCCCGGGATCGTTCTGCGATCCAGCGACCTGAACTCCGGTCAATTTGGCGAGGCTCAGAACGGAGCGGACATCAGTCTCCGACTCTGCTCCGCTGATGATGTAGTTGCGAATCGATTCCGGAGGATAAGTTTTCTTCAACCGCGCGATCGTGCGGAAGGTTTCCAGAAGTTCGGCGCTCTCCGGCGATTTCGGCGCCTGATCGAGCGCCGGGCCGAGTTCCTTCAAAACTTGCGCATGAACCCGCGCGTGCTGCCGGATGTCGAGCGTGTGCAAATAGAATCCGAACTTGCGAACTTTGCGGAGCAGGGATCCGAGATAAACGTGGGCGAGGCGTTCTCCACGGTTCGCGTGAAGGCTGCTGCGAATAAGTAACAGATCTTGCTCAAACTCTTCGGTGCTTGAATACGAGGCGGGCGCATCGGTCGCAGCCCGGCTCTGTTGAAGCCGGTGAAAAATGTAGGAGAGGAAGCACCGGTAGCTTTCGGCCTGATTGTCGGGGCCCCAGGCAATATGCACGCCGGGGATAGTGTCTTCATAGTGCTTCAGCCGCGCGAGAAGTTCGCTGGAAATCCCGATCTGGCGCCGCGATGAACTGAGTCGATCGCTGAGCGATTCCACGTCGTTTGCATATTCGCGCAGGATCAGCTCGCGGGCCATGTCGAGCGCATCGCGGATGCAATCGGGCTTCACTAGCGGATTGCCATCGCGATCGCCCCCAATCCATGAGCCGAAGTGAACGACGTTGGGCACGGTCGACTCGTCAAGCGTCAGTCCATACACATGGCGAAACGACGCTACGATTTCGTCGTAGATTCTCGGCAGAGAATCGAAGAGAGAGAGACGAAAATATCGCAGGCCCATGCGGATTTCGTCATTCACGGTTGGCTTGGCGAGACGGACTTCATCGGTTTGCCAGAGCGAAGTGACTTCGGCGTGAATATTGTTTTCGCAGGCTTCCGCTTCTTCGGCAGTGAGCGGCAGGTGATCGAGGCGTTCGAGTTGCTCCGCGATGCGACGCCGCTTCAACAGAACAGTCTGCCGGGCGACTTCCGTCGGATGCGCGGTAAATACTGGAGTGATGTGAATCTGGGCCAGGGCGGCGAGTGCTTCGTCAGGCGAGATTCCCGCCTGCCTCATGCGAATAAGAGTGCCGCGGAACGAGCCGGGGAGCGGCGGATGATCCAGATCGAGTTTTCCCGCACGGCGGCGCCGCTTGCGGTGATTCGTCTCGGCGAGATTGGTCAGCTCGAAATAGATCGCGAAGGCTTTGGTGACCTGGTACGCGCGGGTCAGGTCCATCCGCGAGATCGTTTCTTGCGCCTTTCGCATGAGATCTGAGCGGGAATCCTGCTCCGAACTGCGGCGCGCAGTTTCGCGGTGCTCAATCAGCAGGCGGCGCAATTCCTCGACCGATTCGAATAATTCCTGGCCGCATTGCTCGGTGATGACCTCGCCGAGGATCGCGCCAAGAGAACGCACATCGCGGCGAAGCGGATTATCTTTCGCGGGTTCGTCGGACGAAGCAGTAAGTTCTGCCAGACGCGCCTGCTGGTCGTCCGCTTTCCAAAGCGATTTAGGTTTGCCGGCCATCACGAGGAAGACAATCCAGAATAAATGACGAGGCGGGTCCGCGGGACGAAAAGAGGCGATGACTCGCAGCGAAATTGTTGCGGTTACGGCAGGCTATTTGGGAACTTCGAAGCGGTATCCGATTCCCCGCAAAGTCTTGAGGTACTGGGGGTGGCGGGGGTCGGGCTCGATCTTCTCGCGCAGGCGGCGAATGTAGACGTCAATCGACCGCGGCGTCACAAAGGGAGTTTCCTTCCAGACGGCGTCGAGCAGTTGATCGCGTGTGAGCACCCGGCCGCGATGATTCGCGAGATATTCGAGCAGGCGGAATTCGCGCACAGTCGTGAGGACGTTGCGTCCGTCGACTTGAACCGTCATCGAGAAAACATCGATTTCAAGACTGCCGAGCCGCAGGACCTCGTTTTGAGCTGCCAGATTGCCGGGACCGCGCAGCACGGTGCGAATGCGGGCAACTAGTTCGCGGGGGCTGAACGGTTTGGTGATGTAGTCATCCCCGCCAAGTTCCAAGCCCTTGATGCGGTCGGCCTCGGCCGTTTTTGCCGTAAGGAAAATGATCGGCGTCGCCAGAATCGCCGGAGTCTGCCGGATCTGCCGGCAGAGTTCGAATCCATCCATGCCGGGCAGCATGATATCCAGCAGAAACAGCGCAGGACTTTCGCGGACGGCTTCGGTGAGAACCGACACGCCGCTCAGGAACGTCCGGACATCGAAGCCGGCTGAGCGCAAATTGTGCGAGATCAGGCGGCCGATATCGGCTTCGTCTTCAACGACGAAAATCAGGGGACGAGGCGAGCCCGCGAGAGTGCGCTCCTCAGGCTTCTGGTAGGAATCCGTTGGCAGATACATGCGTTGCGTCAGGCTACCCACGAAGTCAACAGCACTTCCTGGTTTGAGGAATTTATTTCTGAAACTCTACGGACGAAATGTTGCGGGAATGTTGCGCCTCTGTTAAGGAACCGTGAATTTGTGAAAGCTAACACCGGGCTGTGAGGCTTTGTGGATAGCCCGCTACAGCCTCACCCTAACTCGCCGCTTTCTTCTTGGGGGCGTGGCGCAGGCTGCGGCCTTCGATCAGGCTGTAGAGGTCCTCGGCAAGGTTTGTCGTGTGGTCCCCGGCCCGCTCCAGCGCCTGTGCCATCAGGAGAATCTCGAAACCGGAAGTGTCTCCCTGGGCGACGGTCTCGGCCAGATGTTTCTGGAACAGCGCGTGGCAGATGTGGTCGATGTCCTTGTCCATCTGCAGGACCTTCCGGGCGCACTCCAGGTCAAGCGTGGAGAATCCCTTGTGAATCAAATCCAGCATATCGCGAAGCACGCTCGACATCTCTACGAGCTGCCGGACATCCGAGGCGGGAATCTTTGCCGTGCGGGCCTGGACACGAAGCGCCACGCTCATAACGAGATCGCCAATGCGCTCCAGGTCGGTCGTGGATTTCAGGCTCGAGAGCAGCTGGCGGGCCCGATTTTCGTTGACGCGAGTGATCGCGGCTGGAAGCCGTTCATCGATCTGACGCTCGATGAGGTCCAATTCCTTTTCGCAGTCTTTGATGGCAAGAAATGCCATTCGCGACGAAGAAGTCAGCAAGTCCTGGACATTGAAGGCAGCATCGCGCGCGATCAGGCACGCCTTCAACGTCAGATTTACCAGATCGTCCGCGCTGCGGGGTTTGGTTCGGGGCGCTGCAGCTGTTTGGCCTTTGGAAGATTCGCTTTCGTCGGTCTGGACCTTTCGATCTGGTGGCGATTTGCGTGGCATCTGAGCGCGTTATGGCGACGATTAAAGAAGCAGTTTAGCCGCGAAATGTGAAAGGACCGTTACAATCTTCGGCACCCTTATATGTGAACGAATTACAGTATTTAGGTTGGCTATCCAGTTCGCAAAGGAGCTGCTTCTTGAATCTCCATGAATATCTGCGCCGGCAGTTCGCCTATGACGCCTGGGCGAATCGGGAAGTCCTGGGAAAGATTCGAAGCCTGGATCGCGAGGACGCCCGGTCGCTGCAACTCATGTTGCACATTTGTGCCGCCGAGCGCCTTTGGATGGATCGGTTGAAGCAACTGCCGCAGAGCGTTGCCGTGTGGCCGAAGTTCGATCTGGCATGGTGCGAGTCTGAAGTGGCTAAGTTGGAGTCTGATTGGCCCAAATACCTGGACGATACCAGCGAGCTTTCCGAGGCGATCTCCTACAAAAACTCCAAAGGCGAGAACTTCAGCAACGCAATTGTGGATGTACTCACTCACGTGACTATGCATTCGGCATATCACCGCGGGCAGATTGCGAGCCACATGCGTGAAATGGGGGAGACTCCTGCGTACACCGATTTCATTCACGGAATTCGTCAGGGATTGGTAAAGTAAGGCGGCCCAGGTTTATCCATGTACGGACGAAAGCTATATCTCTTCACAGTTGTACAAATCGTGGTGATCGGAGCGCTTGTCTGGTCGCTCATCTTCTGGAATGGTCCTTGGAACGTCGAGCGCAAGGTCGGCACGGCGCTGGTGGTTTTGGGGATCATCTTCATCGCGATCGCCCGCCTTCAACTCGGCTACTCGTTTTCAATACGGGCGGAGGCGCACAAACTGGTTACGACCGGTCTTTATTCGAAAATTCGTAATCCCATTTATGTTTTCGGGATGGTCATGGTGACTGGAGTGATTCTTGTTTTTCAGAATCCTGTGTTGTGGATTATGCTGCCGGTCCTGGCGATCGGCCAGGCGATTCGGGCCCGCAAAGAGGCTCGCGTGCTCGAGTCCGCGTTTGGAGACGAATACCGGGAGTACCGAAAGAAGACCTGGTTCTAGAGCGGCGGTTTTGCCGCCATCCCGCGCGACGACGTAATATTTGAGCAATGAAAAAACTGGTTCTGTGCTTTTTTCCTATCTTCTGGGCACTTCTGGCGCTCGGCGCCGAAAACTCCAAAATTCCTCCCCTGCCGATTGCGGTCAGCAACAATGCCGTGGCAACGCTGCGGAACGGCACGGAGGTCTACTCGATCATGGGCGTTGGCGAGAAGAAGACCTGGGATTCCGTGACCGACAAGGTGTACGTCCTGCGTTTCAAGTCCGGCAAATGGGCCGAGGGACGCCCTGTTCCCGGAGTCGCCGGAAGACTTGGCTCTTCGGCCGTTGGACTGAAAGGTGAGATTTTCGTTTTCGGCGGGTATACCGTTGACGCGCAGGGTAATGAATTCACCGCATCCGATGTGAATGTTTATTTGACCGATGAGCACCGCTGGTATCGCGGCGCCGACATACCGGTGCCGGTCGATAGCGCGGTAATCGGAATGAATCACGACCGATACATTTACCTGGTCGGAGGGCGATCCGCAAAGGGTCCCGTCAACAACGTACAGGTCTACGACATCCAGAAGAACACGTGGAGTGATGGCACTCCGTTTCCGGGAACTCCGGTATTCGGTCATGCTGGGGGACTGACGGACGACACGATCGTGTTCGTTGATGGAGCGAAGAAAAATCCTGCGGCCGGAGCGCCCTACGTTGCCTCTGATGAATGCTGGATGGGGAAGATCGACAAGAAGGATCCGAATAAGATTGCATGGACCAAATTGCCGGCGCATCCGGGCCCAGGGCGGTTCGGCATTGTGGCGGGAGGTGGCGAGCACAGATTCCTGTTCACCGGAGGTACGAAGGCTCCTCACAACTACAAGTTCCTCGGTTATGACGGCAAGCAGGCTGAGATTTCACCGGTCACCTTTTCGTATGAGCTGCATGGAAACCGCTGGGACCAAATTGCTGAAGATAACGAAGACCCGCGGGCGGATACACGCGGCGTTGTCTTTACTCCGCTCGGGCCTCTTGTGGTAGGTGGAACGCTGAAAAATTCGGCGATCTCGGCCCGAGTGTTAGTGCTTCCTAAGAAATAGAGAGGGGCGCTCGAAGTCAGTACCTTCGTGATCTCCTCATTCGGGGATGGATCGAGCTACGATCACAGTGTTTCTGTTTAGCGAACATAAGCGAATACCTCCTGAGAGTGGCGGATGCACGTTGAGCATCCGCCGCTTTTCTTTCAGGGAAGCCGCTGGCCTGGGAACGGCCGCGAAGCTACGCGGCCGAGAAATCTGGGGCGGGAGGATCGGTTTCGAACCGACATCTCCGGGATGGAGCCCCGGCGCATTGCCGTGGTTATGCTACTCCCGCATCGGAAGCGTGCTTAAAGTCGGAGTTCCAACCTATTGCAATCGGCGGAGCAAGTCAACCCCGGAAGGCCATTAGGGACGCATGGTTTGCTTCAGCGTGCTCGCGCGAGCACCAGCGTGATGTCATCCGGCTGTTCTTTATCGCCGATCCAATTGTCGACAGCAGTGGTGACGATCTGACTGATCTGCGGAAGCGGCAAATGCCGGTTGTCACGCACCAACTCAATCAGACGGTGCTCGCCGAATTCTCCAAAATCATTTTCAGGCTCGGTGACGCCATCGCTGTACGCTAGAAAAATCTCGCCGGGATGCATTTCCACCGAGTCCTCATCGTAGGAAATGTTGTCGAAGAGCCCCACGACCGTTCCGCCAGCCTCGAGCCTTCGAATGCCGCCGTCTTCCCCAATCAAAATCGGCGGCAGGTGGCCGCCATTGCTGTAGGTCAGGCGATGGGAACGGCCGTCGTAGATTCCCACGAACAAGGTTGCGTACTTCTCCGGGGGGGTACTTTCGAAAAGCTGGTGATTCAGCAGTGAGAGAAGCGCTCCGGGAGAAACTTCAATGCCCTCGGGCCAGGTTGCCATCATACGGCCGGACCCGGCTACCGCGCCGACCGCGACCGGCTCGCGCATCTGCGGCAAACTTTCAACGCTGTATGCGCGCACGGCGGAGTGGATGGTCGCCATCAGCAGAGCGGCGGAGATTCCCTTTCCGCTGATGTCGCCCACGGCCAGAATAAGCTTGTGCGAACTCGCCGCCAGAAAATCATAGTAATCGCCGCTGACTGTTCGCGCGGGCCGGCAGAATCCGTAGGCTTCGAGCGATTCGAGCTGCGAGATCTGCCGTGGGAAGAGCTGGTCTTGCACTTCTTGTGCGATCGCAAGCTCGTTCTCAAGCCGCTGCTTTTCTTTTTGCTCCTGAATGAGCTTCTCGATCGAAGAGGTCATCGAGTTGAACGAGAGCGCCAGATCGGCCAGTTGATCGTTCGATTTGATCGGGATGCGGTGGCTGAAATCACCTCGATCAACATGCCGGGTTGCATCATGTAGATGAGCAACGGCAGCAGTTACGGTTCGCGTCATGCGTGTGCCGATGATCAGCGCGATCAGCTCGATGATTGCGAAGAAAATCCCGACCCCGAGGAGTATGTAAGTCACGCCCCGGACGAACTCCCCCAGCGCGGCGAACAGATGCGTATAGAGCTGTGCCGGACGAGTGGTCACCTGCAAGAGCCCAACGTCCTGCGACTCACCGTTCGTCCAGTTCACAACGGCAAGCGGTGCTCCAAAAGTGATCTCGCGATCGAACGTGCTGGTTGGTTCGGGAAGGGCCCCCACCCTGAAATCGAAATTCAACTCCTGGTTGCCCTTATCGCTGTTCCCGGTAATGACGATTCCGTTATTCGCTTTCGTATTCGAGCCCTGTTTGTCATTTGAGAAAGAGACTCCCGCATTCGCCGCGGGCTGAGAAGGCTGAGTGGACGGGTTCTGGTTCATCCCGGGCGTATACACCGTTATCTCGCCCAGGTTGGACGCGATCTTGCCGACAAGATCCTTGTCGAACGGCTCGTTCGTAACCACGGTTAGCTTGCTGGAACCGACCGGCAGGGTCGAGGCGACTCGAAGATAGAGCTGCCCGTCATCGCGAACAATATCCCGGAATTTCCCCTTCACGAAGCTCGGCAGCGTCAGCGACGCGCCGTGATACTCGTTGCACAACGGAAGTTGCTTATCGCCATACCAGGCGCACACCTGACGCCGGTTCCAGACGGGATCACGTTTTTCGAGCCCGGAAAGGGATTCCGAGACTGGCTTCTCTCCACGGTCAATGTGCCCAGCCAGTTCGTTGCTTACTGCCGAATTGACAGCTTCCAGGCTGCGCAACTGGGTGTGAATCTCCGATGTCACCACAAAAACGGCAAATTGACCGCCCAATCCATAAAGAGTGATCAGTCCCATCGCGACCAGCAAGACGGCGGGGATTACGCCGATGAAAACGTAAGTCACGATGAGGCGGTTGCGAAGACGCCAGAGGATTCGCCGCCGGACCCACTTGAACGCGAGGATGAAAAAGAAGAGGGCTGAACAAAACGTGAGAAAAGCGATCCAGCCGCCGAGGTGCTGCCCAACGGAGAACAATCTGAGCAGCTTCTCGATGGCATAAAGCACGATTGCCAAACCGGCCAAATAGCAGGCCAGGCGCGCCAGCCGGCCCTGGGGCCATAGTTCGGCCCGAATGAGCCTGCTCCGCAATTGTGGGTAAGACCAATCCATGCGTTTCGACTGATGCCAGCCGGAAGATCAGGAATTATACGCGCCATCGGGAACATCGATGGCGCGCAGTTTGCCTCTAATCGCGGCGAACAGAAGTGTGCGTCGTCCGCCGGTCAGATCTCAGGATAGAGATCAAAGAAAGCTTCCAGACTCGTGCGCAGTTGCTTCTCGATATCTTCCTTGCTGCCTTCGAGCACATGCATGGTGACATGGGCTTCCCGGCCATTGGTTAGTTTGACCGGAGCCTCACCGACCTCGGTAATGTCTTCAGAAGGCAGCAGTCGCATGCCGTAAACCAATGTTAAATTCGCCATATATTGATTCTACGACGTTCGGGCGGGTGAAGTTTCCTTTTCAGATTTAGATTTCTGCTCCATCTCAGTTAAAATTCCGGCGTGCCCAGAATCCCGGTTTTCCCTCTTTGCATCGTTGCTTTTGCCATCTTGATCGGACAGATGAAGGCCCAGCAACCGGCCGAAGCCCCAGCGTCTCAACAGCAGCCGCAGGTCCGGGTCAATATGCTGAACGTTTGTACGCCTTCTGCGGAGGAGCAGAAGGAGATTGCTTCCGCCCTGGCCCGTGTTCCGCGAGAGCCACTATTCGGCACCGATTTTGAAGTTTCCCGCGGACGCTCGACTCTCACGGAAATGCCAAGCTTTATCCCGGTCGGACAGCGCACCCACGTCTCCGATGAGGCCCCGGTTGCCAGCTACGTCCGAATGCGGCGGGAGTTTTCGGTTCAGGCGCTTTTTTCGAGCGTCCAGTACTCGTTTAGTGACGATGGCCAGATGATGGTGGAGACTCTGGTCTTCCATGTGCGCGATCCGAAGGATCTGATTGAAGTTTCCCTGGAAGATAGCGCCTCGTCTGTGACGAACGCTGCCAGTATGCTGGCGGCGAATACTCCGGTCAGCCGCGTACGGTTGGAGCGCTTCGGCAAATCTTCGGTGGCGTTAGCGCGCTGTTCGGCTACGCCAAATGGACCAGCGCCCGATCAGACCGCCTATGAACCACTGTTCCAGAGCGCTTCTTCGGTTCTGACGAACTATCGCGGCCTGCTGCACGTAAAGGCGATTGTGCCGGAGGAAATGGCGAAAATCAGCGCGACAAGCTCGAAGCCGCGAACCGCTGCCAAGGCGAAGCCGTCGGGCCAAAAGAAGTAACGCGAGGGACTTTGGATCGAAACTTGAAGTCAGCCATCTAATTTGCTGCCGCAATAACATTCATGAGCGAAACACGGAACGTTGTGATCATCGGGTCCGGATGTTCCGGACACACTGCCGCGCTGTACACGGCTCGCGCCAACCTTAAACCGCTGGTTATCGAAGGCCATGAACCAGGCGGCCAGCTTTCCATGACCACGCTGGTCGAAAATTTTCCCGGATTTCCCGAGGGAATTCTCGGGCCTCAGCTGGTCGAAAACATGCGCAAGCAGGCGGAACGCTTCGGAGCCGAATACCGGCTCGCGCACTTGAGCAGTGCCGACCTCAGCCAGCGTCCCTTCCTGCTTCACTTGGGACACAACGTGGTGCATGCGCAGACGCTCATCATTGCGAGTGGAGCGTCGGCACGTTGGCTTGGCCTGCCGCATGAGCAACAACTGATTGGTCATGGGGTTTCCTCCTGTGCAACCTGCGATGGCTTTTTCTTTTCGGGGAAAGAGATCGTGGTGGTAGGCGGCGGTGATTCGGCGATGGAAGAAGCGCTGTTCCTGACACGGTTCGCGACCAAGGTGACCATCATTCATCGCCGCGATTCGTTCCGCGCCTCGAAGATCATGCTCGAACGCGCGCAGAAGCACGAGAAGATCCAGTTCCTGCTCGATACAGTCGTCGAAGACGTGTACGACCACAACAAACAGGAAGTCACCGGACTCAAACTGAAGAATGTGAAGACGGGCAAAGTCTGGGATTTCCCGACCAGCGCGCTGTTCCTTGGCATCGGTCACGAGCCCAACGCGAAGATGTTCGAGGGGCAGCTGGACATGGATGCTGACGGCTACCTCAAGACCCACAACTACGTGTTCACGAAAGTGCACGGAGCCTTCGCCTGCGGAGATGTCCAGGATCGCCGCTATCGCCAGGCGATTACCGCAGCGGGCAGCGGCTGCATGGCCGCCATGGAAGTCGAGAAGTTTCTCGAAGAACACGGCAAATGAAGTCTTGCAACTGAGCACCGCAACAGGCGCCATTACCTTGGTGATCTTCTGGTGAAACTAAGGTCTCTCTTAGACTCATTCCACTATGAAGACCCTGATGCGGCAGGGCATGTTGTTTTTTGTCTTTTTAGCCCTACTCTCTGCTTTCAACCCTCGATCCTGGGCACAGGATTCGGCGGATGGCGCTCGAAAGGTCCTGATCAAAACGCCACCTGTGTATCCAACCCTTGCCCGGTCCATGAACATTCACGGCGTTGTGAAACTGGAAGTTCATGTTGCCCCGAACGGAACGGTGAAGTCCGTCGACGTCAAAGGTGGACACCCCCTTCTAACTCAGAGTGCGGTGACGGCCGTTGGACACTGGAAATTTGAGGCCGCGCCGAAAGAGACGAAGGAAGAGGTCGACATCACATTCGAGGCACAACAGTAGAACAGAAGACTCGCCGACACTGCCGGTTGCTTCTTAGATTACTTTCGTACCCCTGTCATCACACTGATCGTCGCACTTCCCGACATGCAAGAGGCGCTCCGGGCGCCGTTCATCCAAGGGGGCCTGAGTGGATAGATTCCCTCAGGCACATCGGGAGGATGCATTCTATGCGTGCTCGCTTCGTCTGCTTTCTGATTTTCTGTGCGACAGCCTTCGCACAGAGTTCACAGCCATCTCTTACGATTTACAACCAGGATTTCGCGGTGGTCCGGCAAGAGTTGCCGCTTGATCTGCAGTCGGGCGTCAACCATGTCAATATCGATGACATCACGATGCACATGGAGCCAGACTCGGTCATCCTGCGCGACCCATCGGACAAGCGAAATCTGAACGTACTCGAACAGAACTATCGCGCCGATCCCATCTCGCAGGCGTCGTTACTCTCTCTCTACGAGGGACGAACCATTGATTTCGAGCAACCTGACCATAACATTGTGAAAGGCAAGATTATCCGCAGCGGTTACGTGCGTCCTGACTATTTCAACGTAAATGGCTACAACCAGCTTTATCAGCCGGAAGAGCCGATCATCGAGATCGCCGGCCAACTGCGTTTTGGTTTGCCCGGACTACCGATTTTTCCCGACTTGGCCGCAGAAACCATCCTGAAACCGCGTCTCGAATGGACATTGGCAACGGATAAAGCCGGAAAATTTCCGGCAGAATTCTCCTACGTCACTGGCGGAATGAGTTGGCAGGCCGACTACAACATCGTCGCGCCTGACAAGGGCGACGTGGTCGACATCGTCGGCTGGATCACGATGGATAACCGCACCGGCAAAACCTTTGAGAATGCCCGGATCAAACTGATTGCGGGGGACGTCAACAAGCTGAGGAGTAACCCTCAGCTTGTGATGAAGGAAGCGCTGGTCTATAACGCCGCTAGCGCCATGGCTCCGCCGGTAACAGAAAAGACATTTGACGAATATCACCTTTACAGCCTGCAGCGAACCACAACCCTGCGCGACCGGGAGACCAAGCAGGTGGAGTTCATCCACGCCTCAGGAGTTGTTGCCAAGAAGCTTTATATCTACGATGGCGCCAGAATTGACTCCAACCGCTACAACGGATGGAACTGGGAAAACATCCGCAACGATCATTCGTACGGCACCGAAGCGAATACGAAGATCTGGGTGATGCGAGAGTTCGTCAATTCCGAGGCGAATCATCTCGGGATGCCACTGCCCAAAGGACGCGTGCGCTTTTACCGCAGCAATGACGGTCAGATTGAATTCACGGGCGAAAACATGATCGACCACTCGCCTAAAGATGAAATAGTTCGCATCTACACCGGTAATGCCTTCGATCTAACCGGCGAGCGAAAACGCATGAACTACACAGTTGAAACGCGGCAGAACACCGCAACCGAGTCCTTCGAGATACGCGTGCGAAACCACAAGAAAGAACCGGTCCAGGTTCGAGTGGTAGAGCACCTTTATCGTGGATCGAATTGGGAGATCACCTCAAAATCGGATGACTTCCAGAAGAAA
The DNA here is from genome assembly GCA_035945695.1 of Candidatus Sulfotelmatobacter sp. Lineage (GTDB taxonomy): Bacteria > Acidobacteriota > Terriglobia > Terriglobales > Acidobacteriaceae > Sulfotelmatobacter. The sequence continues at coordinate 355,286 of DASYZZ010000030.1, forward strand.
GACAGCCAGACGATTGAGTTTCCGATTACCGTTGCTCCCGACGCCGAGAAGGTGATTGCATACACCGCTCGATACACATGGTGAAGTTGACTGGGAGATCCTGCCATAGTTCTAAATCGGGAAACCCAGAGCGCCGGTCACAGCCGGCGCCCTCTTTTTGTGGTACAAATCTGTGTGATATCCAGAGTAGTTCCTGACGCTCCCTTTTCCTTGCTTTACCATCCCATTCCTACGGAGGTGGCAGCCCCCCATGATGAGGGCCTTCTTCGTCCATCTTTCTGAAAATCGTTCCATGCGCAACTTCGCCGAGCGCTCGGCGATCGGGCAGCGCGTTTCCGGACGCTTCGTCGCCGGTACCGGCATCGCCGATGCGGTACGCGTCACTCAAGCCGTCAACAAGGCTGGCATGACCGTCAGCATTGATAATTTAGGCGAGAATGTCACCAATCCCGATGAAGCTCGCCAGAGCGCCGAGCTTTACCATCAAATTCTCGATGCGATCGCCGCCAACGGCCTCAACGCCAACATCAGCCTCAAACTCACCCACATGGGACTCGATGTCGACGAGGTGCTCGCCCGCGATCTGGTCAGCGGTTTAGTCGCGAAGGCCGTAAGCATGAATCCGCCCGGATTTGTGCGTGTGGATATGGAGGGATCTCCCTACACCCAGCGAACGCTCGATTTTGTTCATGAACTCCACCGCCGGCCAGGACATGCCAACAGCGTAGGTACAGTGATTCAGGCATATTTGAAGCGCTCCGAAAGTGATGTTGAGAAGTTGCTCTCCGAGGGCATTCGGATTCGCCTCTGCAAAGGCGCTTACAAAGAGCCTGCGAGCATCGCATTTGAGAGCAAAGCCGACGTCGACGCCAACTACATCAAACTGATGAAGATCCTGATGAAGAGCGGCATCTATCACGGGATCGCGAGCCACGACGAAAACATCATCCGTGAGGGGCAAGCCTTCGCGACGAGGGAGAATATCGCCCGCGACGCATTCGAATTCCAGATGCTTTACGGTATCCGCCGCGATCTGCAGCAGAGGCTGGTCCGCGACGGATGGCGTATGCGCGTTTACGTACCGTTCGGTACGGAATGGTACCCGTATTTTATGCGGCGTCTGGGCGAACGTCCGGCCAATGTCTTCTTCATCGCGCGAAATATGCTAAGGGCCTAGCCCTAATCGTGCTATTCGGTAGCACCTCCGGGCTAATGGCTGAGGCGCTGATGATTGCTAGCATGGAGTATGCATTTCACGGCTCCTGCCGAGCTCGTCGAAACATTTTCCGTTTTCGTTGCCCCTGACATTGAGGACGAGAAAATCGACCTGATCCGAGCATCGCTCGTTATCGCCCGCACTGAGTATCCCAAGCTCGAAATCGAGGAATATGCCTCCCGCATTGAAGGGTTGGCGAGGCGGGTTGCCGCGAAAGCTTTCGAGTCACCCACTCAGCGTACCCTGGCGGTGCTCAACCAAGTTTTGTTCGATGAGGCGAAGCTGGGGGGCAACCGCGAGAATTATTACGATCCGCGCAATTCTTTCCTCAATGACGTTCTCGACCGAGGCCTGGGAATTCCGATCTCTCTGTCCATCATTTATATGGAGGTCGCAAAGAGGGTTGGGTTAAACCTCTCCGGCGTCGGCATGCCGGGACATTTTCTGCTGAAGCACTACGGTCACGACGGGCATGAGACGCTGATCGATTGCTTCAATCGCGGCGACATCCTGAGCCGCCAGGATTGCCAGAACCGTCTGGACGAAATCTACTCCGGCGAAATGAAGTTGCGTCCGGAATTCCTGCATCCGATCAGCCGCCGGCAAATCCTGACCCGTATGCTGAACAATCTCAAGACGGTGTATCTCTCGACGCGCAACTTCCGCAAAGCGCTGCCAATCGCAGACCTGATTCTCGTGATCTATCCTCAATCCGCCGAAGACGTGAAGCAGCGCGCTCTGCTGCGCTACAGCATGGGGATGCACGGGCTGGCAGCGGAAGACCTGGAAGAGTATCTGAAGACATCGCCGAAGGCTTCAGATGCCGAAGAAATCCGCCAGATGTCGCTGTCGATTCGACGAATGATCGCGTTGATGAACTGATGCTGGATTACCTGTCGGGTGAGAACGGAGAACTTCCTACTCCGGCGGTCCTCCGCCTTCGCCGCCGTCCGGCGGAGCCAGCGGCAGACGAGTCACTTCCCGCATCATGTTGCGTTCCTGGTCCGAGAACATGCCTTTGAACCGATCGGAATTGATCACCTGCTCGCGCTGATCCGGCGGCATAGCCCGCAGGTCGCGGACGGCGGTGGCCACCATTCGCTTGCGTTCCGGAGGAAGCTGGCGAAACTGGCTGAACACCTGTCGTGCCTCTGTCTTCTGCTCGGGAGTAAGGTGCTCCCATGTTTCCATGCGGTTCAGCATCTGCAACTGCCGTTGCGGAGGCAGATTTGAGAAATGCTGCAGACGGTCCCGAAGGAGCTGCTGGCGCTCAGGAGGCAAACGGCGGAACGCAGGATCATTCTGCAGAGCCCGTTCTTGTTCCTCGGGAGATAGATCTTTGTAGCGGCGCAGCCAGTCTCCGGCGTGCCCCTGCTGCCGTGCGGCCTGCTGTTGCCGCGGACCTTGCTGCTGCCGAGCGGCTGGCTTGTGCGGAGGGGATGGCGCCTGGCGCCTCTGGGCCGGATGGTAGGATCCTCGCTGAGCGACGGAAGGCAAGGGACTGGCAACCGCAATTGCAAGCAGCGCAATCGCCAGACTTCCTGAAATGTTTCTCCCCCGACTCATTTCCGCTCTCTCAGCTGGGACAACTTCGATTCGAAATCCGGCTACCCGCAAGGCTTACGGGTTGGCCACGACATTTTGCTGCACATCGAGGTCATCAAGCAAATCAAAATCCGAATACATATCGTGATTCTTATCCAGAGTCTGAAGGTCGCTCACTGCGCTCCCCGGAGGAGTTGGAATCGCCGCATCCGTGTTCTTGTAAACCTTGCTGTGCGTGAAATACAAGCCAATGCCAACACCCATGATTACGGTCAGCGCTGCCGCCAGAATTGGATGCCGGAACCAGTGCAACCAGCCCGCCTGCGGTTTTGCCGTCTCCTCGCGCAAGCGCGCCTGCAGCCGGACATCGAAATACGGCGAAGGCTCCGGCACCTGCCACTCATCGAGCAGGGCCATCGTCGACCGCATCTCTTTCAATTTCTCATCGCACGAATTACAAGTCGCCAGATGATTGCGTTCTTCCGACGTGAGTTGGATCGATCCAGCCGCCACATCGGGCATCCTCTCGCGGATCTTATCGCATTTCATAACCGCTTCCCCTCAACTCTCTTCGCCAATACCGCTTCATTCGCAATTGTCTTGCTAAATAAATTCTTTTAACTGTTCCCGCAAAGTCTCATAGGCCCGGAAGAGCAACGATTTCGTCGCGGACTCGCTTTTCTTCAGCACCTCGGCGATCTGCTTGTAATCCATCTGCTGGTACTTGTGCATGATCACCGCTAATTTTTGTTGCTCCGGCAATGCTTCCACCTTTCGCCGGATCGCCATCATCCGTTCCCGCTGCACAATCGCCTGCTCGACATTCAACGACCGGTCTGGAACTTCCAGCGTCGTTCCCGTTTCGTCGTCCGGTTCGTCGAGGCTCACCTGAACTTCCGGACGCTCATGCCGCGTATCCCGCGCATGATTCACCGCGAGATTAGTCGCGATCCGGTACAGCCAGGTTGTGAACTTCGCGCTCGCCTCATAGTTCTCGCGCGAACGATACACCCGCAGGAAAACCTCCTGCGCCAGATCCTCGGCCACGGCCGAATTCCGCGCCATCCGATACATGAAGCTCACCATCGCCCGGCGATACTTCTGCACCAGGAAATCGAAGGCCGTCTGATCCCCGGCCTTGACCCGAAGCATAACCTCGGCGTCGGACAGTTCAGCGGCCGCAGCCGTCGAAAAAGCAGCCGCCGGCTCCGGCGTCGCCGCGCCCATTAGCATGCCCCGGTCAAGTGCGGCAGTGCTCACAACTGTTTCAACCCCATCGTCCTCGGAAAGTTGCGCCGCTTCCAATTCCTCTGGTGACCGGGAAATGCTCTTTTTTGAGGAAGATACAGCAGGTTTTGTCGGATTGGTTTCGAAAGCCATCAAACTCACAAAATGGGGTGGAAAACATCCCCCGGCTGCAAACTTTTTCAGCCGCAAATAAGGCTAACACGCCAGCCCGCGCGCCCAAAACTCTCCAGTAGGGAATCCTGGGAACAGTCGCCGCCCATCTTAGCCGCCGATCGAAAGCTCCGGGAATACAAAGGAAAATCGCTGATATGATTCCGGCTGGATGTCGAAGCGCGGAAAGCTCATCACCTTCGAAGGCCTCGACGGCACGGGCAAGAGCACCCAGATGCGCAAGCTCGCGGCAGCCTTGCGCCATGCCGGGCACAAGGTTGTCGAGACGCGCGAGCCTGGAGGAACCGCCACCGGCGAGAAGATCCGCAAAGTACTGCTCGACTCGGGTACGGCCGGTTTGGATCCTCTAGCTGAGATGGCTCTGATGTTTGCCTCGCGAGCCCAACACATTGCGGAAGTGATCGAACCTGGGCTGGCCGCCGGCGCCATCGTGCTCTGCGACCGGTTTACGGACTCAACCGAGGCCTATCAGGGCAGTGGCCGAAAGCTGGGAAGCGCAACGGTTCTGGAACTGCATCGGGTCCTGTGCGGGAACCTGCTGCCCGACCTCACACTGCTGCTGGATTCGAATCCGCATACAAGCCTGAGCCGCGCCCGCCGAAGGAATGAGCGCGATTCCAGGAACTCCACGCGCGGACACGATGAGAACCGGTTCGAGCGCGAAAATCGGGCGTTTTTCGGCCGCGTCCGCGACGGATTCCAGGCGATTGCCAGAAGAGAATCAGGGCGCGTTGTCACCGTAGATGCCCGCGGTACGCCCCGCCAGACGCATGACCGGATTCGCGAGGTTGTCCGAAGAAAACTGAAGATCTGAGCACTCGCCAGTCAGCCAGGAGCAAGCGGACAGAAGGATGCTGACAAACTGAGTACCGAGTGCAGGGTACCGAGTACTGATTTATGTTTTCCGAATTTCACGGCAATCCCGATATAGTCCATCGCCTACGCGAGATGATGGCGCGCGACCACCTGCCACACGCTGTCGTGCTCTCAGGTGGCGAAGGATCCGGGAAATACACACTCGCCTTGATGCTGGCGCAGGCGTTGAACTGTCTGAATCCGCCCGCGGGCGAGGGGCTCCCCGACTTCTGCGGCAAATGCGCCAATTGCGCCCGCATTGCCGAATCCGCTGCGCTTGATGTGCGATTCCACGAAGCCGTGGAGGCCCGCGAGAACCTTCGCGAGACCGACAAGAAAGAAACGCGCATCTTCATCCAGACTCATCCCGACGTGCTGGTGATCCCGCCCGATCCGCCGCAAATGATGATCAAGGTGGACCAGGTTCGCCGCGTCATCGAGACCATTTACTACCGTCCTGCCGACGGAAAGGAGAAGGTCTACATCTTCACCGATTCGGCGTTCATGAAAGAAGCCGCGAATTCGCTGCTGAAAGTTCTCGAGGAGCCTCCTGAGTTCGCCACGATCTTTCTGTTGACCGAAAATCCCGGTGAGCTTCTGCCTACGATCCGTTCGCGCTCGATGACGTTCACCCTGGGTGCATTGTCAGCAGAAGAAATCGAGAAGGATCTTGCGAAGCACCATCCCGATTGGAAACCTGCCCAGCGTGCCCTGGTGGCGCGGCTATGCGAAGGATGTGTCGGCCGGGCGCGCAACTTCGATCTGGAAGCCTACACGGCGGCCCGGGATCACGCTCTGACCATTCTTAAGTCTGCTCTGCGCGGCGCCGAGCACACTGATCTGTTCAAGACCACGGAATCGTATCGCCCCGGCGCCGAAGGGCGCGAGAAAACGGAAACCCTGATCAAGACCCTCTACTCCTTGCTGCGCGATCTGATGTTCCTTGATTCCGGCTCTCCCGAACTCGTGCGCAATACCGACATTCTCCCGGACCTGAAACGGCTGGCCGAGTCGGCCGATTTTGCCTGGATCACTTCCGCCTCGGATCGTCTCTCCGAAGTAGAACGCGGCATGCGGCGCAACCTGCTGCGCTCGCTTTCGCTCGATTCATTCGCGGCTGCTCTGGAGAAGTAGCCGCCGATGCCTGCCGACGGCAGTAACTACCCCTCTGGTTACCTCCGGCACCTGCCGCTAATCCTTTAGAATCTCCTAATCTGCTTTTATTTCAAGCGTTTGGCGAAAATTACTCCGCTGGTTCTACTCCCTTCGGAGAGATTGCCCACCCTTCCCCCGCCGCCTATAATCGTCCTACTCTGGTAGATGATTCTCCGTCAGGTTCCGGGTAGAACACCGGGGGTAAACGTCTGTCTGTACCGCCTCGGAGTAAGGAGTTGGCAATTACGGGATACCCGGATATGCGAAAGCGCCTGCAACTCGCATTCATGCTGACGGCCACTACGGCAATCGCGACCTCTTTCCCTCTCGCCGCACACGCCAAGGGGGCCGAGGGAGACCATACGCAAGGAATCACTGCTACGCAGGACCACGGTCGGACCATCTATGTGAACGAAGACGATCCGCCGAAGCACACGCGTGCGGCGCAAGCCCCGCAACCGCGGCGCTCGACCCTGGTTTACTGGAGCAGCAAAGATAATCGCTGGAAGCCCGTGCCCGGTGCGAACACTGTCTCAATGCGCGCCGCGCGTTCTGCCGCCGCTGAGGTGAGCCAATATTTCGGGCGTGATTCGGTGCAGTCAGCCAACGCCAAGATTGTCGCAGCCAACTCCCACGGGCATCAGGCTTCTCAGGACGAAGTCGATCAGGCCATCGTGATGGCTGCCGCGCGGCACAACGTCGACCCGAATCTGGTGCGCGCCGTGGTGAAGGTGGAATCCAATTTCAATTCCAATGCTGTGTCGCGCAAGGGCGCCATGGGCCTCATGCAACTGATGCCCTCGACAGCTCGCGAATTGAAGGTGAAGAATCCCTTCGATCCCGAGCAAAACATCGACGCCGGCGTCAGGCACCTCAAGCAGCTTCTGGAAAACTACAACGGCGACGTGAATCTGAGCCTGGCCGCGTATAACGCCGGGTCAGGAGCGGTAGCGCGCAGTGCAGGAGTCCCGCATTATGCCGAGACCCAGAACTATGTGCGCCGGATTACGAATCTGTATTACGGCGGGTTCAATCTTTCGACAACCGGCGCCAGCCACGATCCCGTTCATGTTCAACGGGATGCGAAGGGCGTGCTTTACATCAGCAACACGGACTAGGTTCGTAGCATCTGTTTAAGGGCTGTAAGGCAGCAAGCGGAGAGCTCCAGGGTAGTGAACGGGAATCTCCGAGGCAGTATTTGGAATTTCTCAGGTACCCAGGCATTTCAACTGCAACGGCGGAACGGACAGTAACGGACCGGCGACCTTGAAAAAACGATTGAGCCAGCGTGGTTTACGCTGGGGAGCGCTGCTGTTAGTGGTGATGCTCCCCGGAGTGATGGCGCACGCCCGAACGCACCACAGCGAAGCCTGGGCGCGCGAGCGCTACGCCGCCGCCGACCGCATGCGCGAGGCGCTCAATGGACGTCCACCGGCCGAGCGCACCCGCCGCGATTATCAGCGCGTGATCAACGCCTACCGGAATGTCTACTACGGCGCGCCGACCTCCACCAAGGCCGACCCGAGCGTGGTCGCAGTCGCGGAAACGCTGGTCGAGATGGGCCGGCGCTTTGAAGACGACAAGATCCTGAAAGACGCCATCGCGCAATACAAATTCCTGCGCAAGGAATATCCCGGCAGCAAGTACCGCTGCGACGCCCTGTTCACCATCGGTGAGATCTACAAGGACGATCTGGACGATCCGCAGCAGGCTCATGCCGTGTTCGATGAGTTCCTGCTGCGCTATCCGCATAACCGCCTGGTCCCGGACGCGCAACAAGCCATTGCCGAAATTGGCCGTGACACCGACGAAGCCAAAAAGGCCGAAGCAAAGAAAAAGCCCGGCAAGGAAGTCGCAGAGAAAGCGCCGGAGAAGCCCAAGGGCGACGATACTGCAGCGGATAAGAGTGCCGAGGCGAAGGCCGATGCCACAACTGCCCCGTCGACGGAGCAGTCTTCCACGCGTGTACCACGAGTGACGGCCATCCGGCATTGGTCCACGCCGGACTACACCCGAGTCGCCATCGATGTCGAGAGCGACATCAAGTTCCATTCGTCGAGAATCTCGCGTCCCGACCGCATCTTCTTCGACCTGAAAGGCACCAAGCTGGCTTCGACGCTGGTCGGCAAGAGTTTCGATGTTGATGATGGCTTCCTCAAGAAGATCCGCGTGGCGCAATTCGAGCCCGGCCGCACGCGGGTCGTGCTCGAAGTCGATGACCTCTCCGACTACAACGCTTTCCTTCTGCCAAATCCGTATCGCCTGATCATCGATATCCACGGGAAGAAAAGCGCGCACAAGGCGCCCAAGAGCAAAGACTTCAAGACCAAAGAAACAGACGAAACGGAAACGGCCGATGTGGAAGCTCCGCCAAAAGCCGGCTTGAATGCGGATTCTGATAACGACGGTGACGGTAATTCTGACGCTGTCCCGACAACAAAAGCTGAACTTCAAGCTAAAGCAGGCAAGGCCCCTGTAACGACCCAAGACGTGGGAGACGACACAAAGGTCGTCGCGAAAGGCCCCGCAGCCGACCGGCGCGGATTGCCCGATCTTCCGAAGAAAGTAGACGCAACCCGGGAAAAGCCGGCTCCAACCAAGACCATCGTCTACAACGACGACGACGATATCCCGGCCGCGGATGCCGAGGCCCACGCACACGCTCCGGCGCATTCCAAAGCCAAATCTTCCCGCCTGAACGCCCGCCGCTCAACGGAAGAACTCGACGCCCGCGAGGCCAAGCCAACCGCCAGCGGCGACCGCTCCCTCATCCGCGCTCTCGGATTGAAGATTGGCAAAATTGTCATTGATCCCGGACACGGCGGCCACGACACAGGCACCATCGGTCCGAATGGCCTGGAAGAAAAAGATCTCGTGCTCGACGTCGGCAGGCGCCTCGGAAAACTGCTCGAATCACGCCTTGGAGCCGAAGTCGTCTACACCCGCAAAGATGACACCTTCATTCCGCTCGAGACGCGCACTGCCATAGCCAACCAGCAGCGCGCCGACCTGTTCATTTCGATCCATGCGAATTCGAGTCGTGACCCGGATGCCCGGGGAGTCGAGACGTACTACCTGAACTTCACCTCATCTCCCGACGCACTCGAAGTCGCGGCGCGCGAAAATGCGGTTTCTGAGAAATCAATTTTCGAACTGCAGGACCTCGTCAAGAAAATCGCGTTGAAAGAAAAGATCGAGGAGTCGCGCGAGTTCGCCGGAGACGTCCAGCAGTCGCTGCACAGCGGATTGGCGGCCAAGAATCCCGGCATCCGCAATCGCGGCGTGAAGAAGGCGCCCTTTATCGTGCTCATCGGCGCCAACATGCCCTCGATCCTGGCGGAGATCTCTTTCGTCTCCAATCCCGGCGATGAGCATCGCCTCGAGACCGGCGAATACCGCCAGCGCATCGCCGAATCCCTCTACCGCGGTATCGCCAAGTACGCCGATGGCCTCAGCGGAGTGAAAATGGCCAGCAAACTCGACAAAGCCGAAGGCCAGTAAGCCGATCTTCAAAGCTATATTGACTGGGAGTCGTCTAGAATTACTGCGAAGTGCTGAACTGCATGTCCTGATCCACCGAAATCTCCGCCGGCGACCCCGACCCATCATCCGGACCAGATCGCGTCGCCACCACCCGGAATCCCGACGAGCTGGCATCGACTTCGTAGCTGTATGGAGGACGTTCACGCTGGATTGTCAGGGACTTGCTCGAGATCAAGTCATCGAGCGACCCGTATTTGCCTTCGAGCGCGAAGTAGCCGCGCTCGGCCTGTGCGATGGTCATCAGATCAGTCCGCACCCCGGTGATGTTGATCGCAGCTTTTGGGCTGTTCGTGCCCGCTGCAGCGGACGAACTCTGCGCCTGGCGGGAATAGACGTACATTCCCACCCCCAGCACAATAATCACGCCCAGGAATCCGAAGACGCGGCCCATACATAGATTCCACCGCTTACGCAGCACTTGGGCAAGTGACTATGGGACAGGGAACTGGCGGATTTGGCAGGCAGCAAAAATGGCCAGCAGGCTTGCGAAGCTGCTGGCCAGGGACTTACCCGACACGAATCGCTTTACTGAATTGCGCTGCCGACTTGCGAGAAAACGTTGCTGGCGTTAGAGCCAATCAGGCGGACCGTGCCCACGACGATCACCAGCACGACGGCCAACATCACCGAATACTCGGCGATGTCCTGCCCTTGCTCATCCGACCAAAGATTGCGGAATAAATAACTCATATCCTCCCCTACTTTCTACGCACCTACCGTGGCTTGGGCAACCGCGACCTGCGAAACGGCCGCCTTCGGCTGCTCCGGAATAGCCAATCCCCAAGCTTCTCGATCTTGTGCTACCGCTTGCAATCCCACCTGAAACTCTGACGTGCCTTTCATCTTCTTCGTCCACACCACGCGGAACTGAATCTTGCGTTGCCGGTAGAAAACCGTAACTTCGTCCTGCAAATTCAGTTCGCGGCGAACCGACCCAAGCCGCGCGCCGCTGGCGTTTACATCCAGCGTGTGGACCAGTTCATCGAATGCCGTTCCCGCGCTGTCTTTGCCCTTAATCCTCACCGGGAGAACGGCTTTGGTCCGCGTGCCCCGACGTTGAGGTTTATCCACACTACCCGATGACATTCGATCACCCATGCTTAGTTTGCCCTTAGGTTTCAGTTCTGTGAATGGCTCTGACGTGTAGGGTGGGGCCCCACCCGTGGGTAACCTGTCTGCGATCCTCAGAACCTGCCGTTTTTCCGGGACTTACGAAACTTTTTCGCCCCTGCTGTGGTCTAATTAGAAGGAAATGGTGCGTCTCCCGATCATGAGATTCCCGCGTTTTGCCCGCTTTTTTGCCGTTTTTATCGGTATTACCAGCGCGGCGTGGGCGGCGAATCCTCCACAGAAATCCGCCCCCGAACTGCTTCCGCCGACCTTTGCGGGATGGCAAATACAGGGTGCTCCCCATACAAGCACTGATCCCGCCGTGGCCGATCCAAGTAGCGCCGCAGTTCTGAGGGAATACGGTTTCACCGACTTTGCCTCGGCCACCTACACCCGCGATGACGGACGCACTCTGAAGATTCGCGCCGCGCGTTTCGCCGACGCCTCGGGAGCATTCGGCGCCTACACGTTCTATCTCCAGCCCGACATGACGCGGGAGCAGATCGGCGATCAGGGAGCCTCGCTCGGAAATCGCGTTCTCTTCTACCGCGGATACATTTTGACCGACGCGCAATTCAGCCAGGAGACGGCGATGTCGGGAGCGGAACTCCGCGAACTCGCAGGATCGTTGCCGCGGCCTCCTGGAAGCAGCGGCAACCTGCCGTCGTTCATTCAATTCCTGCCGCGCCGCGATTACATTCCGAACACGCAGAAATACGTCATGGGCCCGCTCGCCTTGTCTGCTATTTCAGCCCCTGTTTCCGCGGGTTCCGTCGACTTCGGTTCGAGCGCAGAAGTTTCGCTGGCGCAGTACAACACGCCCAGCGGTCCAGCGACGCTGACATTGATTTCTTACCCCACGCCGCAACTCGCAGCCGATCACCTGCGCAAAATTGATGCCGCTCATCAAATTGCCCAGCCGCAAAATGGAATCTCGACCGTCTCCGGATCCGGCACATTCTTCGACAAACGCACCGGCCCAATCGTCGCCATTGCCACCGGGGGAATTTCCGATAGCGATGCGAAAGCTCTTCTCGGAATGGTGAACTACGAAGCGACCGTCACCTGGAACACTCCGACCGGCAACAAAGACGTTCACGATCTCACGATGCTGATTCTGAACGTGGTAGTCCTCTGCGCAATTCTCGGCGGACTCGCCATCATCGCCGGCGTCGCATTTGGAGGATTCCGCATTCTGATGAAGCGTCTCTATCCCGACAAGGTTTTCGATCGCCCCGAACAGATGGAATTCATCTCGCTCCATCTCACCGAGACCGTGGTCAAGGGAATGGCGGAAACCGGACCGGAAGGCCCGCCCCAAACCCGCAAAAATGCCTCCTGAGCGGGGGTAAGTGCCTTTAAAAAGATTGGTTTAGAACCCGAAAACCGGCTTTTCGTCTCAATTTGGTACAGCTGACCAAAGTGTTGACGTGTTTTGTAAATCGTTGAATATAAAGACATTTATTTCCTAAAAATCGCTTGACACCCTCGTTTTTCGGCTCATAAGATTTCGGCAGAAAGTTTTGACGGAATCTAAGCCTCCGTTGGAACTATTCTCCCTTGAAGAAGAGGCCGCCCAGTTGCCGGGTGGCCTTTTCGTTTACCATCCAACGAAATAGAAACTGAGTGGTGTCTTTTCGCCCAACGGTTGAAACTCTTCATTGCTGTTTTTCGTAGTAAATGATGTGGGAGCTTTCGCGATTCGAAGCCATTCGCGGCGAACTGGGAGACAAGAAAATGTTCTGCGATGGATGCGGTGCTGTCGTGCAGCCCGGTCAGGCCTTCTGCAGTAAATGCGGCAAGCAGATCATCGGTCCAGTCTCCTATTCGCAGCCGCGTCCGGGACGCGTGCAGGAGCACGTGCGCCTCGTCGCGCTCTTCTGGCTTGCATTCTCGGCATTCAACACCGTGGGAGCGATCATCTTGTATATCGTCGCAACCACATTCTTCCCGCACATCCGGGATTTCGGCGCTCCGTCCAACGTCTCCACGCATTTCCTGATCCCGCTTCTCACTGTCATCTCGATTCTTCTGTTCGCAAAAGCTGCCATAGGATTCCTCGCCGGATGGGGATTGCTCCAGAACGAAAAATGGGCACGCGTTCTTGCTCTTGTCCTGGCCTTCATCTCGCTGTTCACGAACATTCCCTTCGGGACGGCGCTGGGCGTCTACACCATGTGGGTTCTGCTGCCCGCCGACTCCGAACGCGAATACGACAAGCTGGCAGAAGCCAAAGCCGCAGCCTCGTGAGGCGACGGATTTCGGCGAAGGGGCAACTGAAGAAGAGCCGCGATCCAAACCCTGCTGATCATAGTGATTGAAAAGTCATCTTTAAGGAGAGCGATGAACGATCTCGAACTTGTCCATTTCTGGGTTGCTCATCGCTCACGGCTCACCGCTCGCGACTCCTCGCAGCTTTACGGTTTTCACCCTGCCATTTAGAATCGATCACAGGCCGACGTAGCTCAGTTGGTAGAGCAGCCGATTCGTAATCGGCAGGTCACCAGTTCAAGTCTGGTCGTCGGCTCCATCCTTTCAATCGCTTGCGAGCCAGTCCAGTCAAAACGGGGAAAACCGTCGGGCGCGTCAAGCGTCTCCGGGGTTGCTTAGGGTGATTCCAAACACGTCAGTGTAGCTCCGAGCGATATCCTCGTCGCGATGTCGTGTCTGGAAGACGCCGAAAGTGCTGACGAGACATAGGGAGGACTTTCCTCACCGTTGCATCGAAATTTTGTTCTCAGAACGGTCTATTTTCATAAGGGTGATAGATGAGCGGTCTGTAGTGTTTCCGCATCTGCTGTTCATCAATAACCACCCAAAATGACGGCAACAGGTGGCGCAATCCGATCACGAAATTGTCGTATCGTTGAGGGATTTTCACTTCGTGCCGATTTGTTGCCCATGCAATCATATCGGCAATCTGCAAGCCTGGAGTCTTCCGCATCATAGCGGAGCCGATATGGGCGATGTGTCCCCACTGATATTTCGGGTTCTGCTCTAGGCGTGCACGATTCCACTTCGCTTTGATGATCTCCTCGAAAGGTTCGTTTTGATCGAAGTAGTAATGCGCTTCGTAGTCCAACCCTTGATAGTGCTCGAAGTACCACTCACTCATCTTTCGCACGCACGCGGAAGCGATCATGTCCGCGGGAGAATCCAGCTGGTACGTTTCCGCCCGAAGCTTCCTGTAGTCATTCATCCTGAGAGAACAGGAGAAGTGGCAATACCTATATCTGTCTTTAGGTGCAGGAGTCGCCAAGAAGCTGAGGAGAAGATTGATGAGGCCAAATACATGATCGTCATTCCATCCCTTTGACGGACAGAACTCACTCCCTCTGCGCAAGGGAATCGCCTCGACCATGTGCATGTAGGACGCCGGAGGATTGTTCTTTTGCAGAATCAGGTTCCATTCTGTTTCAATCTCGTCCCACACGTCGTCAGCTGCGGCAACGGCTCCGATGGTAAAAAGGTCTTGATCTTCTTGTCCGCTCTTGTCGAAATAAGACTTAATCACGACGATGTCGCTCCAATCCACCATGTGCGCGGATCGACACATTCTCCCCAAAAAGTTCTGGCACCTCCCGGGGATTATTTGGTTCTTTTTCCGGTGAGATTGACACAAGACTCGTGGACGAGTCACGCCATTATTGCCTAATTTCCCGTCCCGATTTTCTCCCCTTCCTTCAACGTTCGGTCGAAGAACTCGCCTGTCGCCGTGTACGTGCGCACCCAGCTCTGCCAGCGCAGAAATCCGTGGATCTCATCCGGCAGCACGATCTGCTCGAACGGCACATGATTGGCTCTCAATCTCTGCACGAGATCGATCGTTTGCGTGAAGGGAACGTTGCGGTCGTCGTCGCCCTGGATCAGCAGCACCGGAGACTTCCACGTGCTCACATAAGCATCCGGCGACGACTCCCACGCCAGCTTGATCGCGGCATCAGCATCGGGAGGACGGAGAGCCAGGTTGCCGAAATACGGCCGCTCGGTCAGGAACACGCTCCAGTCATGGACGCCGTGAAAATCCACGCCGGCTTTGAACAAATCTGAATTCCGCGCCAGTCCCATCGCGGTCAGAAATCCGCCGTAGGAGCCGCCCCACAACCCGATCTTCTCGCCATCAACTTCAGGCAACGCCTGCAAATACCTTCCGGCCGCTACAACATCCTTGTACTCCGCCGCCCCGCGCCAAATCGTGTTGGGAGCCTCGCGGAACGCGCGCCCGTACATCACTCCGAGACGATAGTTCACGGACAACACGGCGTATCCGCGGCTGGCCAGATATTCATTCTCGGCGTACGCGTTGTGGTAGTAGTCCATGTAGTGAAAGCCGAGCATCATTTGCCGCACCGGGCCGCCATGCATGAAGACCAGTCCCGGAACTTTGCCGCTGACATTGCGCGGCAGAAAAAGCTGGCCATGCAGAGTGAGACCGTCCTCGCTCTTGAAGATCACCTGCTTTGGCGTGACCAGCGATGCCGACGGGAAGTCGCTGGGCAGCGCCTGCTTCGCGATCATCTCGCGTCCCGTCGCCGTCAGCACGTAAGGCATGGCCGGAGAAGTTGAGGTCGAGCCCAGGCAAACGATGCTCTTGCCATCCGTGGTTTCCACCGGAGACCACTCCATCGTCTCGCCGCTGCTCAGGGCCTGCTGTGGTGCGCCGCCGGCGACGGGCACGCGCCACAAGTGCCGGCGGTCAACATCATCCTGATTCGACGAATAGATCACCGACTTCTTGTCCGCGCTGAGCGCGACGTCCTCTACGTCGAAATCGCCAGGCGTGAGCAAGGCGGCATCGCCACCGGACGATGCAATCGAATACAGATGATTGCGCCCGTCCTGCTCCGATGAAAAGATGATTCGCCCATCCGCCGCAATCTTGAGAGAAGAATCTTCGGTCAGAGTGGGCAGGGAGTCGTCCTGCTTTTCTCCGCTGCGCCATAAGACGCGACCAGCACCCGTGGCAGCGTCGGCAATTCGTAGCGACCAGGGCCGCGGACGCACCGGAATCAGCGGCAGCTTTGCTTCCTGTCCCGCGGTTCGTACGAACACGATCGACTTGCCGTCGAGCGACCATCGCGGCATCGAGTCGCGGTCCACACTCGGAGCCATATAGCGGATCACATCGCCGCCGAAGTCGTAAATCGCAATCAGGCTGTGACCTTCGCGCTCGCTGACGAACGCAATGTGCTTCCCGTCCGGCGACCACTTCGGCTCGACCGCGCTGCCGCGAACGGTCGCCAGTTCCTTCGCTTGCTGTTTCCCATCGACGCTCGCGATCCACAATTTCTTTTTCGCGGACCACACGGCCGACTTCCCGTCCGGAGAAATCTGAATATCCTCACAACCCTCATCCGGACAACCCATGTCGCCCAACAGCCGCGGCGTTGAATTCTTCGCGTCCACATCGACCGCGAATACCTGCTGCTTCGCCCCCTTCGTCCAACTCACAGGATTGGCGCTCTCCTTGTCATCGTTCAACTCGCTGCCCAATGCGTACAGCGCAGTCTTCCCATCGGGAGTGAGTTTCAGACTCGCGATCGGCTGGCCATCGTCGCCGACGTAATGAGTCACCGCACGCGCCGTGCGCGCAAAATCCGGACCATCCGCCACCCAAACATTTCGGGCGCCCTTGAAGTCGAAGACCCACGCGACGCGTGATCCGTGCTCGGCCGCTACAAGTTCCGAGGGAAACGGAGAACTCATCACTTGTTCGACCGTGAATGAAGATTGCGCGACGACAGCGGCCCCAGACAGCAGGATGACTCCAGAAATAATCCAGAAGGGAATCTTGGCAAGTTTCATAGGGCGCTAGGTTATGCCAAGTGCGCCCCGCCTGCAAATAATGTGGAGAGATTTTCTCTGATGCCGAACTCAGGTTCTTAGAACGAATCAAGCAGCGATTTTGGAGGATGAGAACCAAGTCTCTGCGCCGATTTGTCCACCATCTCTTGCTTGATGCGGAAGTCGATCTCCGTCGCGATGATCCCGCGTTCCCTCGCGCCAATCGAGGTAAACCGAAACGGCTGCAGATAGCCCATCCCGCCGAGCATCGGAAAAAGCAACTGCGCCCGCGGCTGCACGATGTCCGATCCGAATCGAAACACCATCGACACCTGGACTCTCTCATCCAGGTACTGCGCTAGATCCAGCAGCCCGCCGGTCACCGAGAGCGTTCGCAGCTTGCCCGTGAGCTGTCGGCCATTTTCGAGCTGAAGAGACACCGAGACCAGCCCCTGCAACTGCACGCGAGGAGCGCGGGTTGGATACTTCAATATGGATCGGCGAAGCATTCCTATTTCGACAAAAATCCGTGTATATCGCGCGAATACGCTACGGCGTGCTGCACGCTCGCGGTCATGAGCTTGCCTGTGCGCCGCATCTGTTTCCAGTCGTATTCAAAGGCTGTGCCGCAGGCCAGGCAAATCTGGTAATGGCGTCCGTTGTCGTCAATGCGCGGCCAGGAGAACTCGTGCGGGCAGGCGCGCCGGAGGAGCTTCTTGAGCAGATTCAATGGATCACCGCCTGATTCCGGCTCTTCCAGTGGTCGAGCCAGCGTGAGAAAAAGGGTTTGTGGGGGCTGTCCAACAAGCCTTGCAATGTGGATAGCAGTACATTCGGGGGCTGCGACTTCGACAAAAATTTATCCACCGAGGCCAGTTTTTTCTCCGGCAACGGTCCATAGGCCGACAACAGCATGATCGGCACGTTGGCATTGATGCGTTTCATTTTCGCGGCAATGACGTCGCCCATCATCCCCGGCATCTGGTAGTCGAGGACGACGGCATCCACCAGCTGCGAGCGAAACAGCCTCAGGCCGTCATCGCCGTCGGTCGCTTCCAGGACTTGATAGCCGCTCTGTTCGAGCAGCATCTTGCGTCCGATCAGGCCGTTCCAGTGATCGTCGATACAAAGAATTGTCGCCTTCCTGCGCATCATTCCCCACATCATGCCGGCCAGGTTGGATTGTTTCAGCGGCGTTGCATCCGGAAGGAAGCGACAACAGCTGACTACGAAGTGGTGGGCGAGTCGATTCTGCTTCCACCTTGTGTTTTCTTCAAGTTACGAATGGACACTTTGGTGACAGTTACCACGCGTTTCCGCCAGGTTACCTGGCTGCCCTTGCTAGAGAGTTTGGTCTCCTCCGTGGAATTGGCGTATGTGTCTTTTTTCTCAGGGACTTCGCGCCCCCACACGTTCGTGCCATCTCTAGCACGGGGGAGCCATTTACGCTCTCAGGGGGCAGGGGTAGAGTGGTTCTCGAGCAGCACTTGGGGGAGGGCTGATCAACAGACGCCCGGGACTCAAATAGAGTCTGGGGCGTTTTGTTTTGCGCGCGAAACGCCGCGCCGCACGGGGCGTTGGTGCCAGCCGATAGCACGACCGAGCCATTTACGGTTTCCGGGGGCAGGAATAGAGTGGTTCTCGAGCAGCACTTGGGGGAGGGCTGATCAACAGACGCTCCGAGACTCCAACTGAGTCCGGGGCGTTTTGTTTTGCTCGCGAAAATTCCTGACTGCGTTCCGTCGAATCGTTCCATCTTCGTCTTTCCAATCCTTAGTCGATCGCGCCCAGCGGCGTTTCTCATCGTGGTAGATTTGTGCTCTCGCTTTATTTCATCCGAAGTACGTTTCAGGAGCACTCATGTCCTCCCGTTTACGCCGCCGCGAATTCCTCGCAGGAATGGCTGCGGTGACAGTTGCCGGATCTACGTCGCGCTTCGCTGCCGCGGAATCTAAATCCCCGTTTCGAATCTCCGTCATCAATGATGAAATCTCGCAGGACTTTGGCCATGCCTGCGAAGTGGCGGCGCATGATTTCGGCATGCACTGGATCGAGTTGCGCGGCATGTGGAACAAGAACATCTGCAGCCTCGATGCCAAAGAGGTTGCGGAGTCGCAGCGCATCCTCAGGAAATATCAGTTGAAGGTCACCGACATCGCGAGCCCGCTGTTCAAAGTGGACTGGCCGGGCGCGCCGAAATCGAAATACAGCGAGGCCAAATCTTTCAACGCCAACTTCGACATGAGCCAGCAGGACGAAGTTCTTGAGCGCGCGATCGAAATGGCGAAAGCATTTCAGACCGAGCGCATCCGCTGCTTCGATTTCTGGCGTCTCGAAGATCAGGCGCCGTACCGCGCTGCGATCAACGACAAGCTGCGCGAAGCCGCCGAGAAAGTTGCGAAGAAGAACCTGATCCTTGTGCTCGAAAACGAATCCGCGTGCAACACCGCGACCGGCGCGGAAGCCGCGAAAGTGCTGGCCGAAGTGAAGTCTCCGTCGTTCATGCTGAACTGGGATCCCGGCAACGCCGCGGCCAGCGGCGAAATTCCTTATCCCGACGGCTACAATCTGCTTCCCAAGGACCGCATCGGCCACTGCCACTGCAAAGACGTGGCGAAGAAGGGCGGCAAGTTTGACTGGGCGCCAATGGGCGGAGGCATCATCGACTGGCTCGGCCAGTTTAAGGCGCTCAAGCGCGACGGCTACCACTTCGCGGTCAGCCTCGAGACGCATTGGAGCGGCGGAGGATCGCCCGAAGCGTCGTCCCGCAAAAGCTGGGCGGGGATGAAGAAACTGCTCGAGGAAGCGGGAGCGCTGTAATGGCGACGATCGGCGCTGTCGATATCGGAGGAACGAAGATCGCGGTCGGTGTGGTCGACGACAACGGCAAAGTGCTTTCGCGCATGGAAGCGCCGACCGATCCGAATCGCTATTCCGACTCGATCGAACTCATCGCGCACATGCTGCGCCGGACGTCGCAGAAGGCCGGAGGACAACTCGCCGGAATCGGCATCGGATCGACGGGGCCGGTCGATCCGATGCGCGGGGAATTCGGCGACGTCGACTTTCTTCCCGGATGGCGCGGCAAGAGCCCGGTGAAAGATCTCTCGACCGTGTTCGGCGTGCGCGTCGCGCTCGAAAATGACGGCGACGCGGCCGCGTTGGCCGAGGCCGGATGGGGCGCGGGCAGGAACCGCTCGCGGCTCATCTACGTCACGGTGGGAACGGGCATCGGGGGCGGCATTGTTCTCGACGGCAAACTCTATCGCGGCGTGGATGGCGCGCATCCGGAGGTCGGTCATCACGTGATCGATCCCGGCGGTCCGCAATGCACATGCGGATTTCGCGGATGCTGGGAGTCGCTGGCGGCCGGTCCGGCAATGGCGGCGTGGCTGCAGCACAATGCTCCGGCGGACTATCCGCATCGCGACATAACGGCGCGCCGCATTTTTGAACTGGCCCGCGAAGGCGATGCCTGGGCCGTGAAGTCGGTCGAGACCGAAGCGTTCTATCTTGGGCTGGGCCTGGCGAATCTCATTAACCTGTTTACTCCCGATGCGATTGTGTTGAGCGGGAGCATCATGAAGAGTTCCGACCTTTTTCTGGATCGCGTTCGAGCGCTGATCCGCAGCGGTTGCCGTTTTGTCCCCGCGGAAAAAACTGAGCTGACCCTAGCCTCGCTGGGAGACGACACCAACCTCATTGGCGCGGCTCGCGTGTGGCACTACCGGTTCGGGTGAGTTCGTCCGCAAAAAAATTCAGATCGATCTGCGTAAAATATTGCGGATGAAGCAGTTGCGGGTGCATGATCTGCTTCGCTCCCTGCAAAATCTTCAAAGCAAAGATCTTATCCGTAAAATCTTCCAGAATAAGGAGTTACTGGGAAGATTTTGTCCGTGGTTTGCGAAGATTTTTTTCAGATCGAACTCCGCAAAATCCTGATTTCAGGCGAGTTATGCTACGATCAGCGCCGTCATGCCTCGCAAAATATTGTCAAAGAACGACTTACACGCAAAATCTTCCAGAATAAGGGTTTAGCTAGTCGTGAGTCCTGAGTCCGGAGTCCTCAGGGGCCAGAGGCCAGAGACTAGGGATCAGGAAAACCAGCCTACCCTTTGGACGGTGTTGCGGTGCAATGCGCACGACGCGATTGTGCGCTTTAGGGGGCTGTGGAAAGCAAGGTTGGATGTCACAATGACGCGATTTTATCTGTGGAAAATTCCGGGAGGGGGAATCTTCGCGCGCCGCGCCTTCGGAAAGGATCGTGAGTACCTGGCCGCTTGGACTGTGTTCTCGTCTCGCGATCGGGCGGCATGAGGCGGTCGCTATGCAAAACACTTGCTGCCGGCGTCCGTGGTTCCCGCCCTTGCAAAAAAACGCAAGAGCGGGGCACCCCTAGTTGTGGTGGTCTCGGCAAAGTCAAAAGCCCGGGCCAACCGTCCGCTGGAGCAGTTACCGGTTCTACCTGCTGGGAGAAGCAGGGCCAGTGCGGATCAACGTGGGCTGGGGCAAGATTTCCTTTAAGGACCGAGTCGCGTGACTGCCGGCAAAACCTCGTGATCTCGGCAGCATCGTTCCCGCCGCTTCGGCAGGCTCAGGGCAGGCTCTCGCAAAAAACGCAAGGACGGGGCATCCCTAGTCGTGGTGGTCTCGGCGAAGTCAAAAGCGCCGAGCCACCCGTCCCAGATAGAACGGAATATCTCCGCTGGTACCGTTACCTCAGTTATCTGGCCGCTTTAAATTCTTATCTTTAAGCTAACCAACATTTGACAGCACGGAGGTTAGTTCTATGAAATATCGCACGTTCCTGTTATCCGTCTTGCTTCTTACGACGGCATGCGGGTTGACAAACCCCACCAACAACGGTTCCAACGCGTCTTCTTCTCTGGCAACCGCGAATGGCACCTACTGGAAGTCCAACGCAATGGCAACCTCGTTGTACCAGTTGGCGCTCACGTTGAACTCCAACGGGACAGGGCAGTGTTCGTACTATTCGTACACTCAGTGGTACGGACCTTACGACATCACCTGGGCGTATTCAGGCGGAAATCTCGCGCTGGCTAACGGGACAAACTGCCTCGCACCGATGATCGGCGGAATCCAGACCACGGGAAATCCGGCGCTGGCCTTTAGCGGCACCCTCGAGGATGGCAGCAACCAATATCCTCTGAATTTCTCGCTAACGACCGGTTCCATTCCGTAAAGACAGGTTAATAGAAACTCCCCCGTTTCCATTCCTCTCCCCGCGGATTGAGCGTTGGTCGTTGCTCGGGCCATCTTCAGCTAGGCAATGTCAAATTGTGCCTGGCGGCGCAGAGCAGAGAGAAAACCGTCCGCCCCGCTTGGCAATCTGGCGCATATTGCGATCGCCGCGAGCGCTATCACACTGCGTCCTCCCGAACGCCCCCGCTTTCACAGGGGTGGGAGGGATCTCGCGTGTCTCGGACTTGGTTGGCCCAGGCTTTCGACTCCCGCTGAAACCACCTCGAACGGGGTCCCGGGTCCTTCGCGCACTTTGCGAAGGGCGGGCGCGATGCCGCATATAGCGCCGATTTTGATTCCGCCGAACTCTCCTGATACAAGCAGTGTCGTTCCCGCCCTGCGACTGACCCTTCGCTCTTATCGAGGGACACCCATAGTCGTGGTGGTCTCGGCAAAGTCAGAAGGCCTGGCTACCCGTCCACCCCGATAGCTGCCGACGCTGATATATGCGTCAGCAGGCTGGGGGAAACGGTTAAGACTTCACTTCGATTTCGTTCACAACCTCCTTGACGTTGGGAATGCTCTTCGCTAATTTGCCTGCTTCATTCTTCTCTGCCCGCGTCTTCACGCTGCCGCTGAGGACCAGAGTTCCGTTCTTCGCCTTGTAGGAAATGCTCTGGCGGTCCAAAGTCTGATGGGCCTTCAAGGCTGCTTTGTAGTTGTCCTCGATGCCGCTGTCCAGACTGGAATCGACCGCCTTGGCCTCACCATTGTCGGGAGGGCGCACGCCAATCTCATTCGCGATGGTGTAATCAGGAGCCGCTTGTTTCGCTACGCTCTGCGCCTGGTCCTTTTTGGCTTCCGATTCGAGGTCGCCCTTAAGCGTCATAACTCCTTTGTCTCGATCCTGGGAAACGTTCACCGCGCCGAGGTTATTAGCGGTTAGCGCATTGTTTACGGCATCTTTTTCATCTGGATGTTGGCTCTGGTTGCAACCGACGAGCACAAACGCGCCACACAAAGTTAAGGTGCCGATCGCCGCTAGAACGACACGTGATCGCAGGGTTGGTTTGCTGCAGGCTTGATTGCTGGTCATAGCATTATCTCCGTGATAGGTAGTCAGCATCGATCATTTCCTTCGGCGTTTGTGATGAGCAATCGAGGCGCGGAGATGTCGCGCTGCGGCAACTTGGGAGAAATAGTAAGCAGACCTGAAGTATTTCTACGGCTGATCTACAGGCCGATTGGTTATTCTCTGCGGGAAGAAGCTCACAGAATCAGAAACTTGCTGCCGCGTTTAGCGAGGGACTCGCGCGGAACAAATATGGGCAAGCCCGCCCACCAATTGCTGGTGAGCCGAAAGAAACCGTGACGGGTAAATGGCTGTCCTTCACTTGTGGTAAGGTTTTCTGTTTGCCTTTGCTCGTTTGCGTGACGAGTGTCACTGACTCCGCGGGGTCGCTATGAATACGATTCGGTGGATTCGGAGCTGAACAGAATCGCCGGTTTGAGGAAGACCTGCCAACCGGCGCGGAAAGGACGAGAGCCCAAGTGATCGTCGGAGTTCCGAAAGAAAGTTATCCCGGAGAGCGGCGCGTCGCCCTCGTTCCCCTCGTAATTCCCAACCTGGCCAAGGCAGGCCTGGAAGTCATCGTCGAATCTGGCGCGGGAGAGCATGCCGGATATCCCGACGCAGCCTACACCGAAAAGGGCGCCAAGATCGTTCCCGACCGCGCTGCCGTGTTTGGTACGGCGGACATTGTTACGCAGGTGCTCTGCTACGGCTCGAACGACGTCACCGGCAAAGCCGACCTTCCTCTTTACCGGCGCGGGCAGGTTCTGCTCGGATTTCTGCGGCCGTTCGGATCTGCCGAAATCGTGCAGCAGATCGCGGGCGCGGGCGTGACGGCTTTCGCGGTCGAATTGATTCCGCGCACAACGCGCGCGCAGAGCATGGACGCGCTGTCGTCGATGGCGACCGTCTGCGGATATAAAGCAGTGCTGCTCGCGGCGGAAACTTCTCCGCGAATTTTTCCGATGATGACAACCGCTGCCGGAACCATTACGCCGGCCCGGGTGTTCGTCATTGGTGCAGGTGTTGCCGGATTGCAGGCGATTTCTACTGCGCGGCGTCTTGGCGCGGTGGCTTCTGCGTATGACATGCGTCCCGCTTCGAAAGAGCAGGTGCAGAGTCTTGGCGGACGTTTCGTCGAACTACCGATCGAAGCCCAGAATGCGCAGGATGCCCGCGGATACGGTACGGCGCAGGACGAGAGTTTCTATGCGCGTCAACGGGAACTGCTGACCAAGGTCGTGGCCGAGAGCGACATCGTGATCACGTCGGCGGTGATTCCCGGGAAGAAGGCGCCGGTGCTGATTACGGCCGACATGGTCAAGGGAATGGCGCCGGGGTCGGTGATCGTCGATCTCGCGGCCGAGCGCGGAGGCAACTGCGAACTCACGCGCACCGGAGAAACGATCTCGACGCAGGGCGTAACCATCATTGGCGCGATCAATCTTGCCAGCAGCGTTCCGTATCACGCGAGCCAGATGTATGCGCGAAATTTGACGCTGTTTCTGACGAACCTGGTGAAAGACGGCAAGCTGCGTCCGCCGGAGAGCGACGACATTATTCGCGAGACGCTGCTGACGCAGGGCGGGGAAGTGGTGCATGCGCGGGCGCGCGAGAGTTTGGGGATGCCGCCGCTTGTGGCCAGCCGTTCGTGACCGAATAAAGGAGCAATCATGCCAGCGGATTTTATTTCTAACTTGTACGTCTTCATTCTTGCCGGGTTCGTGGGATTTGAGGTGATCCGGCGGGTGTCGCCGCTGCTGCACACGCCGCTGATGTCGCTGACGAATGCGCTGGATGCAATCGTGGTGGTGGCGGCCATCATCATCGCGGGTCGGCATGAGACGCGGCTGACGACGATCCTGGGCGCGATTGCGGTGGCGGCTTCGTTCAGCAATATGGTCGGCGGATTCGTGATCACCGACCGCATGTTGCGCATGTTCAAATCCGGCAGGTCCAAACAACAATGAGCGCGACCGATCTCCAGCAGTATCTCGACTTCGCCTATATTGCCGCGGTTGTTCTCTTTATTCTTTCGCTGAGATTTTTGAGTTCGCCTGCGACGGCGCGCATGGGCGTGCTGTGCGGAGAAATCGGCGCGGCCCTGGCGGTGGTTGCCACGCTGTTTACTCCCGGACTGCATGAGTTCCGGTGGATCCTGATCCCGCTGATTATTGGCGCGGGCGTCGGCGTGCCGCTCGGCCTTGTGCATATGACGGCGGTGCCGCAGCGGACGGCGTTGAGCCACGCTTTCGGCGCGCTATCGGCGGCGATGATCGGCATTGCCGAATACTACGTCGGAACTGCGCCGGTCACGCGCTTTGAAATGGGCGAGATCTCGCTGGAAGTGATTATTGGATCGCTGACGTTTACCGGGAGTTTGATCGCGGCCGGAAAGTTGCAGGAGATTCTGCCGCAGCGTCCAATTGTCTACCGCGGGCAGAACATTGTCAGCCTGGCGGTGCTGGCCGGGGCGCTGGGACTTGCGGTGGCGTTGGTGCTGAATCCGGGGCACGCGATCCTGTTTCCGATCATGGTGGTGGTGGCGTTGTTCTTCGGAATCCTGCTGGTGACGCCGATCGGCGGCGCGGACATGCCGACGGTCATCTCATTATTGAATTCGTATGCGGGATTCTCGGCAGCGCTACTCGGATTCGTTCTGAACAGTAAAGTGCTGGTGGTTGCTGGGGCGCTCGATGGATCGTCCGGCTTCATCCTGTCGGTCATCATGTGCAAGGCGATGAACCGGTCGTTCACGAACGTCATGTTCGGAGCGTTCGGGCAAGTGCAGGTTTCTGCTGCTGGCGCGAAAGAAGAACGCGTTGTGCGCAGCGCGACTCCGGAAGAGGCTGCGTCGATTCTTTCGGCCGCGAGCAAAGTTGTCGTCGTCCCCGGGTATGGGATGGCCGTGGCGCAGGCGCAGCACAAGGTACGCGAACTGTATGACGCGCTGACGAAAAAAGGGATCGATGTGCGGTTCGCGATTCATCCTGTGGCGGGACGCATGCCGGGGCACATGAACGTCCTGCTGGCTGAAGCGGATATTCCCTATGACCGGCTCGTGGAGATGGATGACATCAACGGCGACATGCCGCAGACTGATGTGGCGCTGGTGATCGGCGCGAATGATGTGACGAATCCGGCGGCGCGTAGCGATCAGTCGAGCCCCATCTTCGGTATGCCGATTATTGACGTGGACAAGGCACACACCGTGATGGTGATCAAGCGGAGCATGAATCCGGGATTCGCGGGGATTGATAATCCGCTCTACTATCTTGACCGCACGCTGATGCTGTTCGGCGATGCGAAGCAGTTTGTTGGATCGATTGTGCGCGAGTTGGGCGGCGGGCACTGATCCGCTTCAATAGGTGTTTCTAGCGGAGTAAACTGTGACTCTAGGGTTTTTATGAACTCGTCTGACAGCGTGATCTGCCGCGATCCGGATGTGCTGGGAGGGACTCCGGTTTTTTTCGGAACTCGTGTCCCCTTTCAGGCGCTGGTCGACTACTTTGAAGGCGGACAGACGCTGGACGAGTTTCTGGAAGATTTCCCTAGCGTCAGCCGCGATACTGCCATCCGCGCGCTCGAACACGCCAAATCCCTGGTTGTTACCCAATTAGGATGAGAATCATCATAGTCGCGCATTCCCGGATTTGCCTTTGTACTAAAACGATTTAATATTGTCGGTTGCTTATTCAGTCTTGACTTCAGGTGATCTCATGCGCCTTCTTACTCTGGTAGGTCTTTCCCTAGCTCTGTGTGGATCGGTTATCGCGCAATCTCAGTCTCAACCTCAACTCAATCTCATGCCCATGCCGGCGAACGTGCAGGCCGGTTCGGGACAGTTGCCGATTACGCAATCATTCTCGGTGTCCATCACCGGCGACCAGGATACTTCTCTTCAAGCGGAGGTGCAGCGGTTCACGACTGTGCTTTCGCGGATCACCGGGATTCCGTTCCGTCCGAAGGCGGGATCGGCTGCGGTGCTGACGGTTCATGCCGATCGCGGGCGCGACGCCGTTCAAAAGCTCGGGGAAGATGAGTCCTACGAACTGACCGTCACTGCTGCCGGCGCGCAACTGAATGCGGCGACGGCTTTGGGAGCGATCCGCGGATTGCAGACTTTTCTGCAGTTGGTCGAGATCACGCCGTCGGGATTTGCCGCGCCGGCGGTCACGATCAAAGATCAGCCGCGCTTTCAATGGCGGGGACTGATGATGGACGTGAGCCGCCATTTCATTCCGGTCGACGTGCTCAAGCGCAACATCGACGGCATGGCCGCGGTGAAGATGAACGTCCTGCACTGGCACCTGTCGGATGACCAGGGATTCCGCGCCGAGAGCAAGCGGTTCCCCAAGCTGACGGGGGAAGGTTCTGATGGGCTTTATTACACGCAGGTGGAAATTCGCGATGTGATCGAGTATGCCCATCAGCGGGGGATCCGCGTGATGCCGGAGTTTGATATGCCCGGCCACAGCCGGTCGTGGGTGATTGGGTATCCGGATCTGGCCAGCGGCCCGGGGCCTTTCACGCTGGAGAGCGGCGATCCGATCCTCGATCCGACGCGAGAATCGACCTACAAATTTCTCGACAAGTTCATCGCGGAAATGGCGAAGCTCTTTCCCGACGCTTACTTTCACATTGGCGGGGACGAGGTGGATGGCAAGCAGTGGGATGCGAATCCGAAGATTCAGGAATTCAAACAAGCTCATGGCATGAAGAACAATCAGGATCTGCAGGCGTATTTCAACCAGCGCCTGGAGAAGATTGTCGCCAAGAATCACAAGATCATGGTGGGATGGGACGAGATCCTGCATCCGGATCTGCCGAAGAATATTGTGGTGCAATCGTGGCGGGGGCAACAGTCGCTGGCGATTGCGGCGCAGCAAGGATACCGCGGCCTGCTTTCTTACGGGTACTACCTCGACCTGATGTGGCCGGCTTCGCGGCACTACGCGGTCGATCCGATGAGCGGGGCCGCGGCCAACCTTACGCCCGAGCAGAAGACGCTGATTCTTGGCGGCGAGTCGTGCCAGTGGGCGGAGTGGGTGACGCCGGAAAATGTCGATTCGCACATCTGGCCGCGCAATGCCGTGATCGCCGAGCGTCTGTGGTCGCCGCAGGACGTGACGGATGTGAATTCGATGTACACGCGTATGCGTGCGGTCAGTCTGGAACTGGAATCGTTCGGCTTGATGCACAATGCGGCTCGCGAGCGGATGCTGCAACGCATGGCCGGAACTGGCGATATCTCTGCGCTACGTACTCTGGCGAATGTGGTCGAGCCGGTGAAGGATTACAACCGCTGGAGCGAAGAAGTGAAAGGCCCAATTGACTTTCATGCTCCGCTGAATCGTCTGATCGACGCAGCTTATCCGGAGAGCGATACTGCGCGCGAGTTCGGAGCGCTGGTCGAGAAATATCTTCATAGCGGGAATCAGGACAAGGCGGCTGAGGAGCAGATCCGCGGATATCTCAAACGGTGGAGCGAGAACGATCCGAAACTGCACGCGCAGCTCGAAGGATCGTCTCTGCTGCAGGAAGATGTTCCAATCTCGCAGAACCTGTCGATGCTAAGTTCTGCCGGGCTGGACGCGCTCAATTACCTCGATCATGGGCAGCCGGAGCCGGATCTGGCTCGGGCACAGCAGCTCGCGGTGATTGAGATTGCGAAGAAGCCGGTGGCGGGGCTGCTGTTGCAGGTGACCGCGCCCATCGAGCAACTGGTGCAGGCCGCGGGGCAGGCTCAATCGAAGTGATTGCTGGAGAAGCTCTCTAGAGTGATATCATGATATCACTCGAGGAGTTTCCCTGTGGCGCAGCTCGTAGTCCGCAATCTCGAACAATCCGTCAAGGCCCGTCTGCAGCGCCGCGCCAAACGCAACGGCCGCAGCATGGAGGAAGAGGTGCGGGAAATTCTGCGCGACGCGGTGAACGGAGCCGAAACGCCCGATGTCGGACTAGGCAGCGAAATCGCGTCGCTGATGAAGGGCACAGGAATTCATTTCAAGGCTGAGGAACTGCGCGGATATCCCGTGAAGCCGGTGGATTTCGACGAATAGCCCCGAGACATGATTGTTCTCGACACGAATGTCGTCTCGGCGCTGATGAATGACCCTCCAGAGCCGCGGGTCGTCGCTTGGCTTGACGCTCAGGTGCAAGGCTCGATCTGGACCACTTCGATCACAGTCCTTGAAATTGAAACCGGACTCGCAACCATGGTGCCGGGGAAAAAGCAGTCGAAGTTGTCTGAGGTCTTCGCCCATTTTCTCAGAAGGATCGACCACCGGGTTGCGACATTCGACGAGGAAGCGGCCCGGCAGGCCGCTAGCCTTATTGCATTACGCCGGAGGAGAGGACAAACGCAGGAACTCCGAGACACGATGATCGCGGGAATTGTCCTCGCGCGCCGTGCATCGCTGGCTACCCGAAATGTCCCGCATTTCAGGGACATCGGTGCAGAGGTCATGAATCCCTGGGCAGGCTAAGTAAATCCAAGAGTGTTATCCTAATTACATCAGCTGCGCGCGCCGTCTCAGCGGTATTCCCCGCAGTTCCTGAGCCAACTTAAGAGAAAGAAGACAAGCCAGAACCATGCTTTCGGTAAGCAACGTGTCCATGCGCTACGGCGCCAAGATTTTGTTTGAAGAAGTTTCAACGGCGTTTACGCCGGGGAGGCGCTATGGCCTGACCGGCCCGAACGGCTCCGGCAAATCGACGTTCATGAAGTTGCTGAGCGGAGAACTCGAGCCGCAGAAGGGAGCCGTGGTCCGCCCGCGCAAACTCGGTGTGTTGAGCCAGGATCAGTTCGCCTTCGATGCCTACAGCGTGCTCGACACAGTCATCATGGGCAACAAGCGGCTCTGGGCGGCAATGCAGGAGCGCGATGCGATTTACGCCAAGCACGACATGACCGACGAGGACGGCATGAAGCTCGGAGAACTCGAAGGCATTGTCGGGGAGGAAGACGGATACTCCGCCGAGAGCGACGCGGCCATCCTGCTGCAAGGGCTCGACATCCCTGAGGAACTGCATACTCGCAAGATGGGTGAATTGCAGGGCGGCCAGAAAGTCCGCGTGCTGCTGGCGCAGGCTTTATTCGGGCATCCACAGGCCTTGCTGCTTGACGAACCGACGAACCACCTTGACCTTGACTCGATTCACTGGCTGCAGGGATTTCTGAACACCTACGATGGAGTGTTGATCACCATTTCGCACGACCGGCATTTCCTGAACAGCATCTGCACGCACATCGCGGATATCGACTACGAGACGATCATCACCTACACCGGAACATACGATGACATGGTGGTGGCGAAGACGCAGGTGCGCTCGCAGATCGAAGGGCAGAATGCGCAGCGCGAGAAGAAGATAGCGCAGTTGAACGAATTCATCGCGCGGTTCGCCGCGGGTACGAGATCGAGCCAGGTGCAGTCCCGCCGCAAGGAAGTCGAGCGCTTGCAGGTGACGGAACTCGCGAAATCGAACATCCAGCGTCCATTCATCAAGTTCGAGCAGAAGCGGCCGTCGGGCAAGCACATTCTTGAAATCGATCACGCCGGGAAGTCGTACGGCGAGAATCGCGTGATTCGCGATTTCACGGCCAGCATCGGGCGCGGCGAAAAGATCGCGCTGATGGGACGCAACGGAGCAGGGAAGACTACGCTGCTCAATGCGCTGCTGGCGAATTCTCCGACCACGCCGGAAGGGGAACTGCGCAAGACCAGCGGATATGACGGCCCGTTCATCGACTCCGGCAAGGTAATCTGGGGACATGAAGCTTCGATTGGTTATTTCGCCCAGGACCATCGCAGCCTGATTGAAGACGGCACGACCGTGATTGAGTGGCTGCATCAGTGGGATGCTGCGGCGGTGACGGAAGAGCTGCGCGGGATCCTCGGGCAGATGCTGTTTCAGCGCGAAGAAGCGACCAAGTCGACGACTGTTCTCTCCGGCGGCGAGGCGGCGCGATTGCTGTTTTGCAAGCTGATGCTGCAGAAGCCGAACGTGCTCGTGCTCGACGAGCCTACGAACCACCTGGATCTGGAATCGATCAACGCCTTGAATATCGCGCTGCAGCGCTATCAGGGGACCGTGCTGCTGGTGACTCACGATCACGACCTGATCGATGAGGTCGCCACCCGCGTCTGGCACTTCGAGACCGACCACAAGATTACCGATTTCAAGGGGACCTACGAGGAGTATCAGGCGGCGATGGTTGCGGTGTAGGGCTTAAAACCTGTGCGGTAAATAAAGCTCGCAGGCCCTCAGGGGCTGAAGCCCCCCACCTTCGCGACAGTTCCGGCACGGCTGCAAGCCGTGCCCTTGCCCAAAACGTCTGCGCGATAGCTGCTTAGAAACAATGCCCGAAACGTGCGAAAATAGGCGTTGCACTGTTTTCGTTGCATGTAAATGAACCAGGTTCTCCACAGGTTTTCACAGGGTTTCAAGGTTGCGTTGACGGGCCTGGTTGAAGATAATGAGCGCGGACGCTTTTGCGAGGTTCGCAAGGCGTCGCGTTAGTGGTGCCGTGTACAGCCGAACCGATCTACTGAGGATTCTTCACATTACTCCGCGCCAGTTGGCGAACTGGGAGCGGAACGGCTTAATCACGTCCGCGGAAGCCTACTCCTTTTCCGACCTGCTGGAACTCAAAAAAATCCGCGATCTGTGCGCGATGAGCGTGCGCCCGAATGTGATCCGGCAGTCGCTGGATGCGATGCGCAAACAGGCCGCAGGAGTCGAGAATCCCCTGCTCGAAGCGGGAACCTGGTCGACCAACAAGCACCGCGTTGCTTTCCGCCACGAGGGCAAACTGCTGGAGCCGATTGCGGGACAGTTCCTGATGGACTTTTCGGAGCGCGAGAAAGTTGTGACCAGCACGCCGGTGCCACGGTCGGAGCCAAGTCCGCGCGAGCATGAGGTGGCGTCGTGGTTCGCTCGCGGAATTGCCCTGGAAGAGGATCCGAACACCCATGGCGAGGCCATCGCGGCTTATCACAAAGTTCTCGAAATCGATCCGATGCACGCGGCGGCGCACATCAATCTGGGGACGCTTTACTACAACCGCCAGGATTTTGGCCGCGCTGAGATTCACTACCGCAGGGCGATTGAGTCGGATCCGCGCTACGCGCTGGCGTACTTCGATCTCGGGAACGTCCTCGATGAAACGGGCCGCGTGAAGGAAGCAGTCGCGACGTACAAGACGGCGCTGCAACTGGCTCCCACCTACGCCGATGCTCATTACAACCTTGCTCTCGCGTACGAGAAATTGCGCGAGCCCCGCAAGGCTTTGAAGCATTGGCAGTCCTACGTGAGGCTGGACACGGCAGGTCCGTGGTCGGTGCATGCACGCAGTCAGATCAAACGGATCCTGCAGGCTGACGGATTGAAGCTGGTCTACAAGCGCGCTTAGGTACTTCCCAGCCGCGCTCGACAGCCGGGGCGGCTGTCGCTCCGCACTCACCCCATCTTTAGCTTTGATCCGTAATGATGAGATCTCTTCGTCTGGCAAATCCCCACTTCTGGCAAAGTCGCGCAGAAGTGGGGCACCCACATATCTACTCCCTTAACATCTAGGCTACTGCTGGTTCTTTGTGGCGCATGCTGCGCGTCTTGGTGGAGGCCTGTCCGAGGAAGCGGATCAGCTCGCGATTCACCTCGTCGGCGTGGGTCCATGCGACGTTGTGCGGGCCGTCTTTGATGACGTGAAGTTCGGCGCCTTCGATCATCTTGGCGGTGCGCTGACCGGCAGCGGCAAACGGAACGATGCGGTCGGCGTCGCCGTGGATGACCAGCGTGGGCACGTCGATTTTCGCGACATCCTGCCGAAAATCTTCATGCCACGCGGGCACGCAGGCAACGCTCGCCATCGCGGAGGAGATCGTGGCGACATTCCAGCTTGCCTGCACCGCCTGCTCGCTCACGCGCTTCCCGAGCAGAAGGTCGGAGTTATAGAAGTTCTTGAAGAATTCGGTGAAGAAGGCGTAGCGGTCGTTGGCGACCGCCTTTTCGATGCCATCGAACACGGCAGCATCGACTCCTTCCGGATTGTCATCGGTTTTGAGCAGGTACGGCGGTATGCCCCCGATAATCACCGCCCTGGCAACGTCTTTCGAACCGTATCTGCCGATGTAGCGCGCGACTTCGCCGCCGCCCATCGAGAAGCCGACGAGAACGAAATCGCGCAGCTTCAGATGCGCGACGACTTTCCTCATGTCCTCGGCAAATGTGTCGTAGTTGTAGCCGCTGGTGGGCTGGCTTGACTTGCCGAATCCGCGGCGATCGTAGGCGATCACGCGGTAGCCTTCCTTGAGAAGCACGGGAATCTGCTTCTCCCAGGAGGCGCTGCTGAGTGGGTATCCGTGGATCAGCACCACCGGTTGTCCTGAACCGTGGTCTTCGTAATAGAGGTGAATGGAAGTGGAATTTTCTTTTCCGACATCGATGTATGACATGGAATCCTCCTGCTGGTTGTTTGGTGAGAGGTTAACTGGAGGTTTTGGGTTCAGCTGTTCAGTAAATGGTACACCTCGGACCCGGAGTGCAAGTTGAAAGTTTCCCACAGAAAAATGGAGTGATTTTCCGGGGCAGGTTGGAACCGGATGCGGCAGTCGCGATCCTGCTAGACTCGAAGGTTTGGAGGTGGGCATTGCAAGGGGTTTACATTTTGTCGGCGGTGCGGACGCCAATTGGCAAGTTTGGGGGATCGCTGGCGTCACTCTCCGCGGCCGATATGGGCGTGGTCGCTGCCAAAGCAGCGATGGAGCGTGCGGGAGTGCAGCCCGACCAGGTACAGGAGACGATCTTCGGCAACGCGCGGCAGGCTGGCGGGGGACCGAATCCGGCCCGGCAGATTTCGGTACGCAGCGGAGTGCCGCAGGAAGTGCCGGCCTACACGGTGAACAAGGCGTGCGCTTCGGGGATGAAATCGATCGCACTTGCGTATCAGGCAATCACGCTGGGAGAGTCCAGTTGCATTCTGGCGGGCGGAACCGAATCGATGTCGCGGCTTCCTTATTATCTGGATGGCGCGCGCTGGGGATATCGGCTGGGGAATCAGGAACTGGTCGATGGAATGTATCGCGACGGATTTTTTTGCCCTCTGGCGAAAATGGTGATGGGCGAGACGGCGGAAGTCCTGGCGCAGGAATATAAGATCACGCGTGACGAGCAGGATGAATACGCGCTGATGTCGCAAACACGGGCTGCGCGCGCGATTGCCGCCGGGCGGCTTGAGGCGGAGATCGCGCCGGTCACGATCGAGGGCAAGAAGGGAAGTACGGTCTTTGCGCGCGACGAGCATCCGTTCGCCGACGCGAGCATGGAGAAGCTGGCGAAGCTTGCTCCGGTGTTTTCGAAGACGGGGACGATCACGGCGGGGAATTCGTCCGGAATTACGGATGGCGCGGCCGCGATGGTAATCGCGAGCGACTACTTCGTAAAGCAGAACAATTTGAAGCCGCTGGCGCGGATTCTGGCTGTGACTTCCGCTGGCGTCGATCCTCGGACGATGGGGCTCGGGCCTGTACCCGCTCTACAGAAATTGCAGGACAAGTACAATCTGCGTCTTCACGAGTTCGGTCTCGTCGAGCTGAACGAGGCCTTTGCTGCGCAGGTGCTCGCCTGCGACCGGGCGTTGCATTTCAATCGCGACCGTCTGAATGTGAATGGCGGGGCGATCGCGCTTGGACATCCGATCGGCTGCACCGGCACTCGCATCACGGTGACGCTTCTGCATGAAATGTTGAAGCGCAATACCAAGCGCGGCCTGGCTACGCTCTGCGTGAGCGGCGGCATGGGAATGGCGTTGGCGTTGGAGAACGTCGTCTAGTTCAGCGTTCCGGGGTTCACCAGCCAAACAAGAACCGCTGAAGTTGACCGTCTGCTCGTGGAATCTGCTATGCTGTGCACCGACCGTTCCCCTGTTGCTGGACTTCTGACCCTATTCCAAAGGAGAGTTCCATGTTTCGACCCATGGTGAAGAGTGCATGTGCGATTGTGTGCCTGCTGGCCGCGAGCTTTGCGCTGGCGCAGTCTGAGTTCTCTGCGGACATCGTCACTACCGGCCGGGAAGGCGGTGGAAAGAAAGCGAAGATATTCTTTGGCAAGGACAAAGTGAGGATTGAGACCGCCGGCGAAAGAGGGATGGGCGGCACGGTGATCATGGATCTGACGGCGCACACGTCGACGATGGTCATGGACCAGCAACGCATGTACATGCAAGTGCCGATCCAGATGCAGAATCAGCGAGACCCGTATCATTTCTTTCGAACCGGCGATGTTGAGAACGCCTGCGCCGATTGGCTGGCGCTGCCTGCGAATAAAGGCGGCACCTGCCACAAGGTCGGCACCGAAACCGTAAATGGCCGCAGCGCCGTGAAATATGAAGGGACGAATGCGGAAGGCAAGAGTGGGACTGCCTGGCTGGATCCAAAGCTGCACTTTCCTCTGAAGTGGGTGTCCGACAATGGGAATGACTGGGAACTGCAGAACATTAAGGAAGGATCGCAGCCCTCGAGCCTATTCGAAGTGCCTGCCGGTTATAAGAAGTTCGATATGGGCGGCATGATGCAACGGCAGCAGAACTAGTATTTTGAAGCAAACCGTTCGGCCCGTCTTTCCGTCATCCCGGCTGGAGGTTGCCGCATCTGAACGCCAGCGGCTTCATTGCACCGGGAAAAATGCGCCACTATACTCAGTCTAGAAGTTGGCGCTTTTCCCGGAGCCGCAATGTCGCTATCCGCAGTAATCGTCGACGACGAGCAATTAGCCCGCGACGAACTCGCCTACCTGCTCAAGAATGCCGACGACGTCGACGTCGTCGCGCAGGGCAAGAACGGCCTGGAAGCCGTCAACCTCATTAAAGAGCACAATCCGGATCTCGTTTTTCTCGACGTTCAAATGCCGGGCCTCGACGGCTTCGGAGTGATCAAGAAGCTGCTCGACCGCAAGATTCCCCTTCCCAAGATCGTCTTTGCTACTGCGTTCGATCAATACGCCGTCAAGGCGTTCGAAGTGAACGCGGTGGACTATCTGCTGAAGCCGTTCGACAAGAAGCGGGTCACGCAGGCGATCCAGAAGGCGCGCGCCAAGCAGGACGCAGGTGCCATGCCCGCGGAGAAGTTCGAAACGCTCGTGCGTATGCTGGAATCGCACAAGCAGCCGGCCGCGAAGATTCTGCTAAAGGCGGCTGGGCGGATGTTCCTGATGGATCAGAGAGATATCTGTTATGCGTGGATTGAAGATGGCGTGATCACTGTGGTGACAGCCGGTGCGGCTGGGATGGAAGGCCAGTCGAATTGCCGCACGCTGGAAGAGCTGTTGGACAGTCTTGATCAGAAGCTATTTTGGCGAGCCCACCGCTCGTACCTCGTCAATATCAACCGCATCCGCGAGGTCGTCCCTTGGTTCAAGAGTTCTTACCAACTGCGGATGGATGACAAAAAGCAGACCGAGATTCCGGTCAGCCGGGCGCAGACGAAGCGTCTGCGTGAGCTGTTCGGACTCTAAGGCTCCGGCACAATAATCACAACCTTCGTCGATGACGCCAGCACCGTGCGGTTCACTCTGCTCAGGCCAGGTCGTGCGGCTCAATTTCTCCGCATGTTCGACCGTCCTCAATAGATCGTGAATCAGGGTTCCCGTATACATTTCAGCATCTCCGCTCAAAAAACTGGCGGAGGAGTGTTCAGAAAAGCGCCGGAGGACAGCAAGCAAAAGAAGCCGCCCTCCGGTCTTCCTTGGGGGAAGGTTAAAACGCCAAAGCTTCCAGGCCGTAGCGGTCCCGAATCACGAGCGTGGGACCGTCGAGCCGGATCAATCGCTTTCTTCTTAAATCCGTCAAGAGCCGTGTGACCGTCTCACGGGAAGCGCCGATACGGTGCGCCATTTCTTCGTGAGTCATGGTCGTATGAACCTTGGTCTCGAAATCGTCTTCCTCCAGCGGCTTTTGTGAGAGCAATAGTTTTGCCAATTTGCCCGTGGAGGAACGAGTGAGTATCAGATCGTGGATGTCGCTTTGCGCGGAACGGAAATCACGGCTCAGATACTTCGCGGTATGCAATCCGATCTGGCTGTGCGATTTCATTAGTTCGAGGAAATGCTTTCGTTCCACGAAACAGAACTGGCAGGGGGTGGCGGTTTCCGCGGTGGCTTCGTATCCCATGCCGGACACGGTCGCGCTTAGCCCAAGCGGGTCGCCCGCATCTGCCGATTTCAGAAGTAGGATCTTGCCCTCGCGCGAGGTGGTCGAAAGATTTACTTTTCCCGAGCAGAGAATGAATACTCCGCGCGCCACCTGTCCCTGCACAAAGAGAATCGCGCCTGCAGGAAGAGTGCTCTTATGGCTCGTGTCATCCCATGCGTCGAGAGCGCATTCTGAAAACCGGCAGAAGTAGCTTCTGTCCTGGCACTCGCAGCCGGCGCATGTCTCGATAATCTCGAGTCCGTACGAGGCGCTGGCTTCGGCCTCGGGAGACTGGGGGCGCTTCCTTCTCGGAACCGGCGCCGATAGCGTGTTGGTTTCGATTCCAGACAGGTGACGGGATCTTCCGAGCAACGCCTTGGCTTGGGCTCGGGTCTCGTTATTCGGACTTTGAGCAGCCGCGATCAGTTCCCATCCTGCACTGAGATCTTCGCGCCGTTCCCAATCCAGATAGCAGCCAAATAAATAGAGCGGATCGACGGCATGGGGCGCGCGCTGTGTATCAGTGTCTGGTGGGTGATCCGTCAGCGGCGAATAGAAGTTATCGGCCAGGTCCGGAGCATCGTCGGAATGCCTGAATCGCTCCAGGTTGGGTCGCGTGTGCCGGATTCGAGGAACAGATGAGTTGATTTCGAGACTGCTTCCCCGCACTCCGGGAAGCAAGCTCTGACGTTTATTGACTAAGAGCACGCTGGTACTCCACTCCATCACCCGACGAGACGTCTTAAAACGTCTCTCCGGAACTGGGACAAGTCTCACCTAGGCGAGGATGGGGGAGGTCGCCCGGCCAGAGGTTGAGAACGGGGATGTAATGCATCCAGCGTGCCGAAACAGGAACGGTGATTTTCAAGAAGGGAACTTCCCTGTTTGGAACGAGTTGTAGAAGTTTGGTTTTAGCCCAACGGTGCGACAAGGATGCCGATATCTCGGCACGCGACGGCTAAAAGTCACATACCGACTCTTGAATCATTGTCCCCATGCAGGTCAGCTTCGAGGAGGGGAATAATCCTCTCGCGTGATCTTCAGTCGCTGCATTTTGGACTGCAGCGTCGTTCTTTTCAGCCCGAGCCGACGGGCAGCACCCTCCGGGCCGGAGATGACTCCTCCACTTTCGCGCAGCACCCTGATGATGTGCTGCCGTTCCGCACTGTCCAGGGTGTGATCCGTTGCTGGTTCGCTGCCGGCGGCTACTCCTAATTCGAAAAGCGGCACGTACAGGGCGCTTCCGGTGCTAAGGATAACCGACCTTTCCATCAGATTTTCCAGCTCGCGAACGTTTCCTGGCCAAGGCCAGTCGAGGAGCGCATTCATCGTATCGGTCGGAATGGATTCGATGCGCCGATTCATGCGCTTGGCGAATTTATTCACGAAGTATCGAACCAGCCCGGGAATGTCGTCTCGCCGCTCGCGCAGGGAAGGAACGCGGATCGGGAAGACGCTTAATCGGTAGAAAAGGTCGCTCCGGAAGTGATGTTCTCTGACGCTGTTGTGCAGGTCCCGGTTTGTGGCTGCAACAATGCGAATGTTCACGTGAAGGGTGCGGTTGCTGCCGAGGCGTTCAAACTCCTGATCCTGAAGGACGCGCAGCAACTTGGGTTGGAGCTCAAGAGGGATTTCTCCGATTTCATCCAAGAAAAGAGTTCCCCCGCTGGCGAGTTCAATCCGTCCGATCTTCTGGCTGATCGCACCGGTGAAGGCGCCTTTCTCGTGGCCGAATAACTCGCTTTCGAGAAGTCCCGTCGGGATCGCGGCACAATTGACCTTGATGAAAGAGCCGTCCTTGCGCCGGCTCGTGCCATGAATCGCGCGCGCGATCAGTTCCTTACCGGTGCCGGTTTCGCCGAGAATTAAAACAGTCGCATCGCTCGACGCCACGGTGGAGATCTGGTCGAGTGTCTGTTGCAGGGCGGGGCTCTCGCCGACGATCTCGGTGAACTCTCCTTCGGCGCGAGTCGCTCCTTCCAGATACCTGCGCTCCTGATTTAGCCGTTCCTGGAGTGCCTGGACTTCGGATGCGGCGCGGCGGTTTTCAATGGCAAGCGCCAACTGGGCCGCGACCTGTTCCAAAATCCTGAGATCGTCGGATTGAAATGCTGCTTGTCGAGTGCTGCCCAACACGAGTACTCCCAGGGGACCGCTCGGCCGCAGTAACGGAACGCAGCAAAGCGATTTCAGCCCCTCGGCCAGGAAGTTCTTCACGGTATCGCTCGGGAACTTCCGCAATTCTTCGTTTGAGAAGATTCGGGGTGATCGCTCCTGAAAAACGTGAGCGGAGGGGCCATGATTGGTCGCGGCGTGAGCGATCGAGACGAAGCCTTTGCCCAGTGGAAAGTCGATCGCCTGAGAAATCAGCAACCCGCTGCCCGGCTCCTCCAAAGAAAAGCTGGCGTATTCGTGGGCGAGCACCCGGCGGATTTTCGCAGAGATCTTTGGGAAGAGTCTGGGCATGTCTGAATTCGAAGTGACGAGGCTGCTGACCTCCAGCAGCATCTGCAATCGCCGCCTCTCCTGCTGCAAAGTTCGGGCTAGCGTTTCGACGGATAATGGCAAGTTAGCCTGCCTTTGGAGTTCGAGTATCTGCAACGTAGACATTTTTTGGAGGACAACTAACAGCTCATCTACTTTCACTTCCTTGGAATTAGACAGGTGGGGAGGTCCCCGAAAACAGGCGAGAAAGATTTTGAATGTGGCAGGAGCCTCGAGCGGAAAAGTGCCGGGGGTGCCTGGCGTCAGGTGGAAAACGAAATTCTGCCGCGGCGCAGGTGGATGTTGAGTGGAGACGGCCTGGTGCTGGCCGTACAGCCGAGGAAGACACGAAGGGCAACAGAATCCTCCGTTTGCCTCCCCCTCAAAAGGCAGACTATTAGCGTGCTAATCGCTTGGAAATTATACCTACGATGTCAATGGGTTCCGGTAACTGACCGGTTTCGGCACGTGCAGGATAGGGCGTGAACCCGATACATTCTCGCAGGATGCTCTAACCTATAATTTGCAAATGGCGCGGGGATGGGAGAGCAAGTCGGTCGAGGCGCAGCAGGCGGACGCGAGCGAGAAGAATCAAAAGCCGCGGCCGAAGTTGACGCCCGAAGCTGCGGCCCATGTCCGGGAGCGCGAGAATCTCCGACTGGCGCGGCAGAGACTCCTGCAGCAGCTTGAATCGAGCCAAAATCCCAGGCATCAGGATCTGTTGCGAAGCGCGCTTTCCGACCTTGACCAAAAATTGAAACGCCTGGACGAGTAGCTTCACAAAGAGAACGGTAACGCAACATGGCGCCGGGCCGATTAGGACTTAGGATCCCGATCGCACCGACGCCAATCGCGTAGCAACTCAGTTCACTTGCCGGGCCGATATCAGGCCGCGCGTTCTGCCCGTGTATTTGCGCTATCGGAGATTTGCGTCAGAACCTGATCGGCGTGCTTCTCCTCTTCCAGCGTTTTTTCCAGGAGTTCGGCCTGATCGGCATATCCCAGGATTTCGGCGTACGTTCTTACGGTGCCGTAGGCGGCCATTTCGTAGTGTTCTACTTTTTGCGCCGATCCAATGATGCCGGCGTCGCGGATCGCGTCGTCCGTGGCGTCCTTGATCATGTCTTCGCCCTCGGTGATCAGCGCCGCGATGCCTTTGCTTTTCTTTGTATCAACATCGCCGGTTGCGTTCCGCATGATCTGTTCGAGGCGGCTTACATGTCCCCTGGTCTCTTGCAGGTGGGTCTCGAGAGCCTGTTTCAGTTGCGGATCTCTCGACCTATTGATCATCACCGGGAGAGCGTCAACGATCTGCTTTTCCGCGGAATGGAGATGTTGCAGTTGGTCTATGTAGAGCTTCTTCAGGTTATCGAGATTTGCTGACATAAATTTCATCGGTACTCACTCCGTTTTAGTAGTTTTTCTCCCCTCTTCAAGACTTAAACGGAGAGGATTCGAATGGCAATACAGCGAAGGCGGGACTTTGGATCGGTTTGGGCAAGAGTTGGACTTCGGCCTGAGGCTGGTGTCTGACCAATTTCTGTGTCAGGGTAACTATGGCAAGCCCCAACGGCTTGACGAAAGGGCTTTTGAGGGTAACTATGGCCTTATAGACGGGCGTACTATCGAGTAGGGTTTTGACCAGAGAGACTTGCAGGCATCCCGGGATTGAGCGGAACGAGTGACAGTTTAATCTTCACTGAGGAAATGGCCACCGGGAAAACAAGGCAGACTCGAATCTCGGGCTCCGTCTTTCAATGCGCCACGAGGATTATCCCGTGAAAAAGAAATCAAAAGGCACGGTTGTTCAGGAATGGGCAACGCAGATTACGGCCTTGCGAGAACGCCTTGGAATCAACCAGGCGGAGCTGGCGAGACGACTGGAATGCTCCGCGATGACTGTTTCCCGCTGGGAACGCGGTCTTCTTAAGCCCTCGGCAGAACACTTTATTCAATTCGGCAATCTCGGCAACAAGAACGAGGCCTGGTTCTTCTGGGAGATGGCGGGCATTCAGGCTTCGAAGATGCTTGACGCTTTGGGCGGCAACAGCCAGAAGCGGCGATGGCTGGATGTACCCCCACTCGACAGAGCTCACGCCGGAGCCACCGCAGTTCGCCAGGAGAAAACCCCGAATGTGGTGGGCCTCCCCTTGCTGAAGGTTGTGGTGGGGAGCCACGGAGTACCGGGCGATCGGCACTCCAGCCTGCGAACTATCCCCACGACGCAAATCATCGGCGCTCCGGCGCCATGGTGCCCGAATCCGGCTTATACAAGTTTGTTGCGCGTGCGCGGACACTCGATGGAGCCGCTTATCCGCAACGGCGACATCGTAGCCGTGGATTCTTTCCAGACCGAACGGCAGAATCTTTACGGCAAGATTGTCATTGCATCGAGCGAGAAGCAGGGATTGTGCGTTTCCCGTCTGCGCCGCTATGAAGATATTGATGTCCTGGAGGGCGAGAATCGTGAACACGACCCACTCCTCCTCAGCAAGGCGAACGGCTGGCGCATAGTGGGCCGCGTGTTGTGGTGGATCTCCCCCGCTCCTTAGAACCAGCGAAAACTGGCCACGGCCTCGGCAACGAATTGACATGCTCTGGCGCCCGCCCTACAGTTGTGCCATAGGAAAGTCCTGTTCTTTTGTGGCCATCGCAAGATGATCCGCAGGCCCTTCTATGAGCAAGAAGAAAAAAATCTCGCGCAAGAAAGCGCGGACCACGGCACCTCGTCCCGCGCCGGTTCCGGAACTTGAAGAGTCGAACGCGTTTCCTATCGTCGGCGTCGGAGCTTCGGCCGGCGGCCTCGAAGCATTCACTGTGATGGTAAAGCATCTTCCAGAGAAGACCGGCATGGCTTTCGTGCTGGTACAACATCTGGATCCCTCCCACTCGAGCGCGCTCACCGAAATTCTCTCGCGGACGGCCAAGATGCCCGTGGTGGAAGTCACCGACGGAATGACGGTTATTCCGAATCGCATCCACGTAATGCCCGCGAATACAACCATGATTCTGCAGGATGGCGAGTTCCGGCTGAGCGCACGCTTAATGGTTCGTGGTCAACATCTGCCGATCGATTACTTTTTTCAATCCCTGGCTGAGGAGTGCGGCGATCAGGCGATCGGAGTGATCCTCTCCGGAACGGCTTCCGATGGAACCGAAGGCTGCCGCGCCATCAAGGCGGCTGGCGGAATTACCTTCGCCCAGGACGAAGCGTCGGCAAAATTCGCGAGCATGCCGCACAGTGCGACTGGCGCCGGTCTTATTGATTTCGTTATGCCTCCGAGGGATATAGCCAAAGAATTGACGAGAATTGGCCAGCATCCCTCCATGGCGAGAAAAAAGGCAAAGCTCGAACCCTCAACCGAGATAGCCGGCAGAGATTTGAGTAAGATCGTGAACCTCATCCGGGAAGCCTCAGGAGTTGACTTCACTCTTTACAAGCAGAGCACGTTGCAACGCCGGATTCACCGCCGCATGGTGCTTCAACACATCGATGACATCAAAGGTTATCTGGCTTTTGTGCAGGATACTCCTGAGGAGATTGATGAACTCTACCGGGACATTCTGATCCACGTGACCGGTTTCTTCCGTGACAAGCAGTCTTATGATGCGCTGGCCGAGAATGTCTTTCCCGCGCTGATCCAGTCGAGGAAGCTAGAGAATAATCCCATCCGAATATGGGTTCCCGGTTGCTCGACCGGAGAAGAAGCGTACTCGATTGCCATCCGCCTGCTTGAATTCTTGTGGGAGAAGACGCGAACTGGATCTCTTGCCCAGATGATAACCAAAGCGATTCAAATCTTCGCCACCGACATCAGCGAGTCCGCGCTTGACCGTGCGCGTCTGGGCCTGTAAACGGCGGCAGCGGTCGCCGAGGTCTCTCCTGAACGGCTGTCGAACTTCTTCGTCCGGCTCGACGGCGGATACCAGATCAACAAGTCGATCCGCGAGATATGTGTCTTCGCGCGCCAGAACGTCGCCAAAGATCCTCCGTTTTCGAATCTCGACCTGATTTCCTGCCGCAATCTTCTGATTTATCTGGCCCCGGAACTCCAGAAGCGG
Source organism: Candidatus Sulfotelmatobacter sp. (assembly GCA_035945695.1). Taxonomy (GTDB): domain Bacteria; phylum Acidobacteriota; class Terriglobia; order Terriglobales; family Acidobacteriaceae; genus Sulfotelmatobacter. The sequence goes on from DASYZZ010000030.1 coordinate 398,921, forward strand.
GTCATCCCGACTCTTCATTACGCGCTGAAGCCCGATGGATACCTGATACTGGGTGCATCGGAAAGTTTAGGTGCGTTCTCCGATTACTTTGTTCTAATCGACAAAAAGCACAAGATCTATCAAAAGAAACGAACCGCCGCCCGGCTGATCACTTACTTCACCGGAACGGATTATCCGATTGGCAAACCCGAACGTTCGCGCGCGGCAAGCATTCCTCTGGGCGGCCTGACTGTCGACAAGGAAGTCGAACGCGTGCTGGTAAACCGCTTCGTCCCGGCCAGCATCGTCGTAAACGATCAGATGGAGATTGTCCAATTCCGAGGCCGCACGGGTTCCTATCTGGAACCTGCTCCCGGCCATCCGACGTTCAGCCTTTCCAAGATGGCGCGCGAGGGACTGCTCGTCGATCTGAGGGCCGCTTTAAACAAGGCCAGAAAGACGAATGCCATGGTTCGCGCCGAGAAGGTGCACGTCAGGTCTGACGGCCACACGAGGGAGGTAGACCTGGAAGTGATCCCCGTACGGGGGCAGGGATCTGCAGACCCTTTCTATATTGTGGTTTTTCTGGAATCGGGGCAGTCCGGCGCGGAGCAGTCTTCCCCAGCCAGAGAGAAGCGCAGAGCGAATCGTTCGTACATCTCGCGCGAAAACGAACGGCTGAAGGAAGAAATTGCGCAACTCCGCGAGCAGTTGAAGACGACCATCGAGGAACACGAGACAACTACGGAGGAATTCAAATCCGCCAACGAAGAGGTTCTTTCCTCCAACGAAGAGTTGCAGAGCACGAACGAAGAACTGGAAACCTCGAAAGAAGAGCTGCAATCGACCAATGAAGAGCTCACGACTCTCAACGAAGAGCTTGGGAACCGCAACACCGAACTCAGCGTTGTGAATAACGACCTGGTAAACCTGCTGGGCAACGTCAGCGTCTCGGTTGTCATGGTTGGCAACGATCTACGCATTCGACGCTTTACTCCTCTCGCACAAAAGCTCCTGAACCTGATTCCCGGGGATGTGGGGCGCCGGCTGCGGGAAATCCGGCCGAATCTCGACACGGACGATATCGTGAGCCTGGTGCAAGCCACGATAGAAACCGCCAGTCTCCAGGAACAGGAAGTCCATGAGAAGGACGGCGCCTGGTATATGATGCGGGTTCGCCCTTACAAAACCTGGGATCACAAGATCGATGGCGCCGTCATCAGTTTCCAGGATATCGACGACTTAAAGAGAAGAGCGAGCGAAAGTCGCAGCTTTTCCGACGCGCTCATTCAGAATGCCCGCGAAGCCATCTTGATCCTCGACTCGAATCTCCGCATCTCTGTCGGGAATCAGGCATTCTCGAAGTTATTTCAACTGGGCAGTGATCAGGTGCAGAACCAGTTGCTCTCCGAAATTGGCGGGGGCCAGTGGATGCCGCCGGGCCTGCGCGAGCGCCTTCAGGAAGTTGTACGTCAGGACGTTCGTCTGGATGAGCTTGAAGTTGAGCATGATTTTCCCAAGCTCGGGTCCCGCACCATGCTCTTCAATGCGCGCCGAATCGAGCCTAGCCGGGGACAGCCGGTCGTGATGTTATCGATCGAGGATATTACGGACTATAAGCGCCATTTTGAAGACTTGCAGACGCACTCGGCCCTGCTCGAACTCGCAAACGACGCCGTTTTTGTAAGAGATCTCGCGGGAACGATTCAGCTCTGGAATCGCGGTGCCGAGCGCATCTATGGCTGGAGGAAGAACGATGTAATTGGGAAAAATGTTTCGGAGCTGCTGAAGACTGTTTTCCCAATTCCTGTCTCCAAGATCAACAATCAGCTTCAACGCAGCGGATATTGGGAAGGCGAACTCGTCCATACCCGCAAGGACGGGCAGCAGAGGACTGTCGAAAGCCGCTGGTCCATCCACCGCGACGGGGACCCTCCAACCATCCTCGAACTGAATACCGACATTACGGAGCGCAAGCAATACGAACAGGAACTGCGGCGGCTCTCGGGACAACTGATGCAGGTACAGGACGAGGAACGCCGCCGCATCGCGCGCGACCTGCACGATTCGACCGGGCAGAAGCTGGCAGCGTTGAAGATGAGTATCGCGCAAGGGAAGAATTCCACGCCGCGTGACGAGCAGATGAAGCTGGTCGACGATGTTCTCCAGGAAATTCGCACTGTCTCGCATTTGCTGCATCCTCCGTTGTTGGAAGAAGCCGGATTGCTCTCCGCCGCGAAATGGTTGGTCGAGGGCTTCAGTTCCCGGTCGGGAATCAAGGTTTCGCTTAACGTTTCTGACGGGATTGGCCGGCTTTCAGCCAATGCAGAACTCGCCCTGTTCCGCGTAATTCAGGAAGCGTTGAACAACATCCATCACCATTCGGGCGCAAAGAAGGCGAAAATCGAAGTAGAGCACCGCGACAGTTTGCTGATGCTGCGCGTCAGCGACGACGGTCATGGGATGGCGCACCCTCAAATGCAAGGATCCGCATCTCCAACTCTCGGCGTCGGGCTGCTCGGCATGCGCGAACGCATATCGCAGCTTGGCGGCGCGCTGAGGATCAAGTCGGGCGAGACGGGCACAACTATCGAAGCCGAACTGCCGTTGAATTCCGACTCGAAAGAGTGACTTCACCCGTTGATGGAAAGTGAATGTCTCCGCACGTGTTGCCGCTTTGCCCGCGCGACTGCGACCTGTTTCACTTCCGGCCCTCTCGTTCTCCCCTCCGGAATTCAATTCGCGACCGAGTTGTGTAGCGATTGCGTTATAGCAGTCGCATTAGGGGAATCACTGTATTGTTGGTTCAAAGGCTCTGTTGTGTACTGAAAGCGTACTTTCTCTCCAGCAAAACGACAGGTCCTGCCGTTTGTAGCCAGACGCGGGAGCTTTAGCAATCGCCCTCGCGGACGCCGCACTGAACTGGAAGACTCGGCAACACTCTCACGTTCGCGGGGCGATCAAACGGAGCAATTCAATGGCAGTCGACATCACCCCAATTCCTTCCACGGGTCAAGATGAAGTAGCTTCCGCGCCGAGCTCTCATCGGAATCAAGCCTGGTACATCGCGTATCGCGATGCTCTTTTTGAAAGGGACCGCAGCCGGGTTGGGGAACGCATCACCCGCGCGGAACGGTTGATCATTTATCGCGAGCGCGAATTGTACTCGCTTCAGAATTCATTCGCAGAGCAGCGCGCATTGGATAACGCGCTCCACGCCCTGCGTGCTCTTCGCTCCTGCTTCGGAGTCTGATGTTTTGACTCAGCCCAACGAATTGTTTCGAGGTCTCCCCGCATGAATCATGACGAAATCCTGCTTTTGTTCCAGCGCTATCTCGCTGCCGAACTCCGCACGAAACATTCCGGAAGCGTTGTTCCCCGGGCAACTCACGAAGGCGCGCTCCTCGACCCGATCCGTCACATGCAGGAGCGTGCCCGCGACTCGACATTTCAATTGCGGCTGCAGCGGCAAGGTCTCGCCGGAGCCAGTTGGCTCGACGCGACCTGAGCATCTGCCGCTCCAAACATAATCACGCCATCCTTCTGAAGTGCAGTGAAGACAGGCATTCCAGGCAACGCCAATCTCAAACCCAAAATATTTTTGTGAGGTCATCATGTATCACCACGTCAAGAAGTTGATGTACACCGTTAACGTTGGAACTCCCGATCCGCGCTTTGGCCGAATGTTACTCGAACAATTCGGCGGGGCCAACGGAGAACTCGCCGCCGCCATGCAATATTCCGTGCAGGGCCTGAATTGCGAAGATCCGGCCCGCAAAGATCTCCTGATGGATATCGGCACGGAAGAGATCAGCCACCTCGAAGTCGTCGGTACTCTGGCGCGGCTGCACCTTCGGCCGACAAAAAAGGATCGCGATGCCGCCGACGCCGATCCGATGGTCGCGATCGCGGGCGGCGGAGGCGTGAACCTCTACAACTCCAGCGGAGATCCCTGGACGGCCGATTATCTGAAGATCACGGGCGAACTCGACGTCGACCTTCGCAGCAACATTGCGGCCGAAGCTCGCGCCAAGATCGTCTATGAGCGGCTGATCGATTTCTGCGAAGATCCCGGATCGATCGATGCGCTGCAATTCCTGATGACGCGCGAGATCACGCACATGAAGGCCTTCAGCCTTGCGCTGGAAAGCCTGGGCAAGAAGCCATTCTCCATTGGGCAGATCGAACCCACGCCCGGCCTGGTCGATGAGTATTTCAACGACTCAACCGGCGAAGGCGACTTCGGGGAGAAGGACGTCCGCGGCCCGTGGAATGAGGGCGATTCCTGGAAGATACGAGAGTTCCGCGATTTCGAACAGGGCGTCGAGCGCCTGCATCCAGCGGAATTAAGCCGCAAGAGCACCCGGGTCCGAACCACAGAACGCAAGACCGCTTAAGCGGCGATGGTTGAATTCTTGATTGTTGATTGTTGAATGAAAACCTCTCCAGGTTTGCAAGGAGTTCCGCTCCGAGGGGGTCGATTTAACAATCAACAATCATTATTCAACAATCAGCCCCGCGCCTTGACCGCCCCAAAACACGGGTGTTAGTTTCGGAGCACACGTGACTTTGCGGGGGACATTCTTCTGAGCCCGGCCGGGAAACCGCCTGACATCGTCGATCTTCGCCGGCGCGAGTTCCTGGTGCGATTTTGTGTAGGAGCCGGGGCGACCCTGGTGCCGGCCAGTTTGTGGGGCTTTGGTTTCTCCGGTCCGCCGACGAATGTCTCCGCTTCAGGCGGCCCTTCCCCGTTCTATCTGCGCCCGCGCTATCGTACCGAGCGCCCGCTGGACGCCGTTTTAGCGAAGGTCGATGCGTCGCTTGACCGTCTTCCCAGCGAGAAATATGCGGACAAGATCGACGCGGTTCTCGCTCGATGGAGCGCGAGTCTTTTGCAGTCTCCGTTGGATGATGCGGCGATCTCGCGGAGTCTGGCGGCGGATTTTTCAGGCTCGTCAGCGCGTGCGGTTGAGTCGGCAAAAGTGCGTTCCGATTCGATGCTCGAAGTGTATCGAAACAGGTTTGCGAATCGTCCAACTCTGAACCGCGAATCTTTTCTGCGCGAATGGCAGTTGGGACTCGCGAGGTTCTCCAAACTTCTCGTCGCCGAATTTCAAATCACCGCGATCGATGTGGGGCACGCCTTCGATCCGACGGCGCGCGTTGAAACTCGTGTGCGATACGAGATCGCGGGAACGGGCGCGAATTTTTATCGTGAGCAGCGCATTGGCGAGTGGCTCATGGCGTGGGCTCCTGACGGCTCGGGAGAATTCCTGCTCAGCAATTGGCGCACGCTCGAAGAAACGCAAGCCCGCTCGAATTCGCCTGTTCATGTCGACATCGCGGCAACAGCGCTCGGATACAATCCTTCTTATTCGGAGCAGATGCTTCACGGCACCGACTATTGGCGAACTGTGATCGACGGTGCGTCTGGCATCGACATCTACGGGCACAACGGAGTCTCTGTCGCCGACATCGACAATGACGGCTTCGACGATCTGTACATTTGTCAGCCCGCCGGTTTGCCGAATCGCCTCTACCGCAATAGCGGCGACGGCACATTCGAAGACATCACCGAATCATCCGGCCTCGGCATTCTCGAAAATACCGCATGCGCGCTCTTTGCCGACTTCAATAATGATGGTCGGCAAGATGTCGTCCTCGTGCGAAACAGCGGCCCGGTGCTTTATCTGAATGAAGGCGGGGGCAAGTTCCGCGAAAGGCCCGATGCCTTCCGGTTCGCTAATCCTCCGCAAGGAACATTCACCGGAGCAGCTGTCGCCGACTACGATCGCGACGGATCGCTCGACATCTACTTCTGTCTTTACGCCTACTACCAAGGGACGGGCCAGTACCGATATCCATCGCCATACCACGATGCCGAGAACGGTCCGCCGAATTTCCTGATGCGCAACAACCGCGATGGGACTTTCCGCGACGTCACGTCGAGCTCAGGCCTGAACAAGAACAACACGCGATACAGCTTCTGCTGCGGATGGGACGACTACAACAATGATGGCTGGCCCGATCTTTATGTCGTGAACGATTTTGGCCGCAAGAATCTCTACCGCAACAACGGCGACGGAACCTTCACCGACGTTGCTGCCGAGTCGGGAGCGGAAGACATTGGCGCGGGCATGAGCGTTTCCTGGCTGGATTTCAACAACGACCGCGCAGACGATCTCTACGTTGCCAACATGTGGACTGCGGCCGGAATGCGCGTCTCGACGCAGGATTCATTCAAGAAAGAATCGCCGCCGGAGATTCGCGCGCTCTATCAGAAGCATGCGATGGGGAATTCTTTGCTCCGAAATCGCGGCGGCAAGTTCGACGATGTGACTCAGTCAGCGCATGTCGGCATCGGACGCTGGGCATGGTCAAGCGATGCTTTCGACTTTGACCATGACGGCTTTCCCGATCTTTACATCACGAACGGCATGGTTTCGGGCCCATCGCGGCGCGACCTCAATAGTTTCTTCTGGCGTCAGGTGGTCGCCTATTCTCCCGATACCAGCGGAGCCTCGCACGAGTACGAGCAGGGATGGAACGCCATCAATGAACTCATCCGCGCTGACCAAACCTGGAGCGGGTATGAACGCAATGTTTTCTATGCCAACAACCGAGACGGCACGTTTTCCGACGTCTCTGCCGTAGCCGGTCTGGATTTTATTGAAGACGGACGATCCTTTGCGCTTGCCGACATTGACCACGACGGACGGCTCGAAATCATCCTGAAGAATCGTAATGCTCCTCAAATCCGAGTTCTGAAGAACGTCACAAAGGAACTTCCACCGTCAGTTTCGTTTCGGCTGCAGGGAACAAAAAGCAATCGCGACGCGATCGGCGCCTTTGTCACCATCGAGGCCGACGGGATGCGGCAGACATGCTCGCTTCAGGCCGGATCGGGATTCCTGTCGCAGCACAGCAAAGATATTTTCTTTGGCTTGGGAAATGCAAAGGGACCGGTGCAGGCATCGATCCGCTGGCCGAGCGGACTCGTGCAGGAACTGCAGAATCTGCCGATCAACCACCACGTGTGGGTTGAAGAGGGGTCTTCGCCATCGCGTCTTGAGCCGCTCACGAAAGCGAATCAGCACAATTCAGTCGCGGTGGATACGCAAGCGAGTTCGGAAACGCTTCCCTCGCAGGTCGAGACTTGGCTGCTGGTTCCGGTGCTCGCTCCGGATTTTTCTCTGCGGGATCTCTCGGGCAAAGCGTGCTCGCTCTCGGAGTTGCGCGGCAAGCCAGTTCTGCTTTATTTCTGGACGACGAAATCTTCCGACTGCCTTGCCGATCTCCAGAGCTTTCAGAAGAATCACGCGCGCTGGAACACCGAAGGGCTTCACCTCTTAACTATCAACGTTGACAATGTTGCCGCGAGTTCGGCCGAGAATAGCCACGCCGTTGAAACCGACCTGGTCTCCTTGGCGCACGATTATCGTTTCTTGTTTCTCATCCTGCACGGCTCTGACGATACAGCCGCCGTCTACAACATCCTGTATCGTCAACTTTTCGACCGTCACCGCGACTTTACTCTCCCAACATCGTTCCTCATCGGTCCCGACGGAAAAGTCGTGAAGGTCTACCAGGGCTCGATCATTCCGGAGCACATCGAGCACGACTTCCAGCAAATTCCGCATTCTGATGCTGAGCGTCTGGCGCGGGGTCTGCCGTTCCCGAGTTCACAACACACGCTTGAGGTCGGACGCAACTATCTCTCACTGGGCTCTCTGTTCTATCAGCGCGGATATCTCGACCAGGCGGAAGAGTCATTCGAGCAGGCTTTGCGAGACGATCCCTCAAGCGCCGAAGCTCTCTACGGAATCGGCAGCGTGTATCTGAATCAGAACAAGAACGTTGCAGCGCGGGATGCCTTCGAGCGCTGCGTGAAACTGCAGGCTGGTTATCCCAATACGATTCCTGATGCGTGGAACAATCTCGGGGTTCTGGCCACGCGCGAAAACCGCGTCGAGGATTCGATCGCATGTTTTCAGCAGGCGCTGAAACTCAATCCGAACCACGTGCTCTCGCTCGATAATCTCGGCAATGCCTATCGTCTCGAGAAGCAGTGGAACGATGCCCGGCAGGTTCTCGAGCATGCAATCGCGATCGCTCCGGAAGACGCCGAAGCTAACTACAGCCTCGGCATGGTCTTTGCGCAGACTGACGATACGAAGAGTGCTTACGAATATCTGCAGCGCGCGCTAAAGGCTCGTCCGGCCTATCCCGAGGCGCTGAACAATCTGGGAGTCTTATATCTGGTGACGCATCGCCGGAACGATGCGGTCGCAAGTTTCGAGCAGTGCATACGGGTTGCGCCCGGATTTGATCAGGCCTATTTGAACCTCGCGAGAGTCTACGCGTTGGAAGGCGCCCACGATAAGGCGCGCGACGTACTGCTCGCGCTGCTCAAGCAGCGGCCTGACCATCCCCAGGCGAAGCAGATGTTAGATCAACTCCAATAAGACAGCAGAACGGCTAAGGCTTCGGCGTCTGCGCTTTCAGCAGATCGACGAACTCGTCATAGAACTTCTGCGTGTTCAAGTCGACCTGGATCTCCATTGCTGGCCCAACTATCTTCGGCCGATCCTGCTCGCTCCAGCTCAGCGTGTTGCCGTAATTCGCGCCGTGGTTCAGATCGATATCGAGATAGCGCGTATCCTTCGCCGTAATGAGGCTCGGATCAAGCCATGCCATCGCCGCGAGTTCATCCCACAAATATTCGTAGGGAGTGAACAGCCGTTCGTACTTTCCGACGTACTGCGCCGCGGGAGAATTCCCGGCCTTTACGCGGTCGAGTAAGGCCGGCGTCACGCGAGTTTTCACCGAAATGTCCACGGTCGTGCATACAACTTTCTTCCACGGTGCGGTCAGCACTGTGTGCGCCGCCTCGGGATCGAACCACAAATTGAATTCATGCCTCGGCGTGTTCGCAAATTCCGGGTCGTCGGTCTCCGGATTCAGGCTCCCGCCCATGAACACCATCTCCTTCGCCAAGCTTACGAACTCGGGATCGAGTGCGATCGCCAGCGCCAGGTTCGTCATCGGTCCGCCCTCGTAAATCGTGACCTCATGCGGATATTTATGCACCATCCGTACCATGAAATTCGCCGCATGCTCGTTCGACGGCTTGGTGGTGGGCTTGCCTTCGGGCATCGGACCCAGTTGGTCAGGAGGGTGATAAAGCCGCGGAGTCCACGCCCCGACCCACGGCACCGATCCATACTGCTCTTCCCAAAGTTCGGTTTCGGCCTTGCGGCGCACCAGCGGAAACTCCGCGCCGGGCACGACTGGGATGTCAGTTCGCCCGATGATCTCGAGCATCCGCAACGTGTGTGCCACCTCGTCGTGCAGCCATCCGTCGCCGGTCACGACCGTGATGCCGAGCACCTCAGTCTGCGGAGACTGAATCAGCAGCAGAATGGATTGTTGATCGGTACCGGCAGGTCCGGCGGCGTCCTGATCGATGATGATTTTTCGTTTGGAAGTCTGCGCCTGGCTGAATGCTGTAAGGGAAAACAGAATTGCAAAAATGAACAACCGCGATGCTCTGGTCATTGGATAGGGTCCCGTGTCATTTGTGATCTGACGCAAAGCTCTGCATTCTAGATTTATCGCTCACGAAGCGCCAGAACTTTCTGCGACCGGTCTCCGGTCATTGCTCGCCGCAGGCGCGAGGTCTAGAATTCAGCGTTGGGCCGGACGCGTATTCGATTATGACCTTCGCTGTACCTTTGCGAAAAGCTTCTCCCCTCGTGGGTTTTCGTATTGGCTACTCTCTTCTCACATTGTTTTGTCTTGTCCTGACCTGCTCCCCGCTATCGGCCGCCCAGCAGGACAAAGCGAGCTTAAGCGGTACGGTCCGTGATGGTCACGGAAGCCCGATTGCGGGAGTGACAGTCCATCTGCAGGCCAAGGGGACAACTGCAGGAGGAAACCCAACCGCCCAGACCGATTCAAAAGGTCGATATCGCTTCGATGGTTTGCGCCAGGGCGTCTACACTCTTTCAACTTCGATGCCGGGATATGAGGACTCGCGAATTCCTCCCGTATTCCTCGGACCGGATCAATCGAAAACGGTAGACCTGACCTTAGGAGCGCCACGCAGCCAGGCCGCGAATCCCGCCGCCACTCAACCCCAGTTTTTCGATCAGCCTCAATTCACGGTCGCGGGAGTGACGGACACGACGAGTCTCGGCGGACACGGTTCCGACGTGGTTGTACGCACGCGCGAAAGCATCGCAAAAGAAACGGTCTCGCTGAGCAAGCCTTCGGCAAATTCCCGCCCAGCTGATCCCGCGCTCGAGCAGGAGTTAAGAGCCAAAGCAACTCACGATCCTTCGGACTTCGATGCCAATCACCGCCTTGGACAGTTACTCATCGGAGAGGGCAAAGCAGCGGACGCCATTCCGTTCCTCGACCGCGCCGCACGATTGAAGCCCGAGGACTACGGGAACTCCTACGATCTGGCCCTCGCCAACGCCAATGCCGGGAACTATTCTCAGGCTCGCGACCGGGCGAAAGCGTTACTTGCAACGCACGATAATGCTGAATTGCATCACCTGCTCGGCAACGTGGAAGAAAAACTGGGGAACCCGCTCGAAGCCGTCCGCCAGTATCAGCGCGCGGCCGAGCTCGACCCGATCGAGCCGTATCTTTACGACTGGGGCTCCGAGCTGCTTCTTCATCACGCGCCCGAGCCCGCTATCGAAGTGTTTACAAAGGGAATCCATTTGTTCCCGCATTCGGTGCGCATGCTCATCGGAATCGGTGCCGCATTGTTCGCCCGGGGCTCCGACGAAGACGCGGTAAGCCGCCTGTGTGAAGCTTCCGACCTTGCTCCCGACGATCCCGCCCCCTACCTATTTTTAGGAAAGCTACTGCGAGGCGAGCCCACGTCCTCGCCGAAGATCGTTGCAACGCTGCACCGCTTTGTGACTCTCAAACCCGAGAATGCCGCGGCGAATTACTACTATGCCGTCGCGCTCTGGAAGCTTCCTCCCATGCCTCCCGATCGATCGCGTCTGGCCCAAATCGAGTCCTTATTGCGAAATGCCCTGCGCCTCGATCCCAAATTCGCCGCCGCCAGCCTGCAGTTAGGCATCCTGTATTCGGAAGAGGGCCGGCATCCTGATGCTGTGTCCGCATATCAGGGTGCGATTGCAGCTAATCCTCAGCTCGGAGAAGCCCATTACCGTCTGGCGCAGGAATATCGCCAGGTCGGCGAAACCGACAGGGCGAAAGAAGAGCTCCGCCTCTATGCGGAGTGCGAAAAAGAATCGGCCGAGACCGTCGAGCGCGAGCGCCACGAGATCCCCCAGTTTGTCTACACGCTGCGCGACCAACCTTCTGTCGAAGCGCGCTAGAATCGCCGCGTCTGTTACTTCGCACTTGTCCCCAATTCCCAACCGTATATAATCCCGCTCCGTAGTTCTGTGGGCGTTTATGATCCCCGCAAGACCCTGGGGAGGGGGCTATGTCAGAAATTCGCGAAGATAACTCGGCCAGCCGCACCGCAACTCTTTTTGTCGTCATTTTTCTGGTGGCCGCGATCATCGAAACCTGCCTGGCCATCTTCGGCAGATAGTCCCAGCCGAAAACCGAATCAGAAGTTTTCTCAGCTTTATCGAAATGCCTTCTCAGCGCAGCCGCGCAGCTGTCCGGCTGCGCTGCGCCTTTCTCCTGTGCTACACTTCTTGATTCGCACAATAGAACTACTTCACGCGGGGCATTCATCAATACATGCTTCTTTCGAAGGAATATGTGGGCTATCTGGCCCGCGAATTAACCAAAAAACTGATTGCTGGAAAGTTCATCGAGACTTCCACGGTGCCAGCGGTTACCGAGCGCGTCCACGCCGCCCTGGTCGACGAACTGTCTTTGGAAGATCGAATCAACGATGAAGTGCGCGTGATTCTTGAAGCCTACTCCGACGAGATGCGCAACACCGGCGCCAATTACCAGGAGATGTTTCGCAAGGTGAAAAGCGAACTCGTCCGCAAATACAAGGCGGTGCTGTGAGACTGAGCCGCGACAAAGTCAACGTTCTGGCCCGCGCCGTTGCCGACGTACTGAAGCAGATGGATGAAGTCGAATTCATCGAAGATCCCAACACCATCCGCCAGGAAACCCGCAAGATTCTTGAAGACCTGCTGAATCAGGAAGCCAAGATCGACCTGGCCGCCCGCCAGAAGATCGATACGCAGAAGCGAACCATCCTCGAAGGCTCGCAAGAGTGGGACATCCTCTACCGCAAGTACTACAACGAGGAAGTGAAGAAGCTCGGGATCTAGATTGCTCTTGTAGAGCCGCGCCCGCGCAGGGACAGCCGCCTCGGCTGTCCGCCACAGCAAATCTCGCCAGCGTAGCGCCGGCTTTCGTGTGGGCTTCCAGCCCGCGAACGAACTAAAGCTCTAGAATTGATCAAGAGCCCGTCCCGAACTTTTCATGCCTATTAACGCCACACAGATCGAGACCGTCATCAAGCGCGCCGCCCTCGAAGCCGGATTCGATCTCTGCGGCATCGCTCCCGCAGCCGATTCGCGCGAACTCAACTACTTTCCCGAGTGGATCGCCGCAGGCCGCGCTGGCGAAATGAAATACATGGAGTCCCGCGACGAAGCAGGGGAGTTGAAGCGATCATCCTTGTCACGAGTCGCTCCGTGGGCTCGCAGCGTCATCGTTTGCGCCATCAACTACAACACCGCGAATCCGTATTCCACCGAATGCCACGATTCCAACCGCGGATGGATCTCCCGTTATGCCTGGAGCCGCGAAGATTATCACGATGCCGTCCTGCGTCGCCTGAAGCAGATTGAAGCGAGGCTGAAAGACGCATCACCTGAACTCGTGACGCGCTCCTACGTTGATACAGGCCCAATCGTCGAGCGCGTCTTCGCCAAGTACGCCGGCATTGGCTGGATCGGGAAGAACACATGCATCATCAATCAGCAGAAAGGTTCATGGCTCTTTCTTGGCGTGATCCTCACCTCACTCGATCTGCAGCCCGAGCTTCCCGCTCCCGACCGCTGCGGTACCTGCACTCGCTGTATTGAAGCCTGTCCAACTGATGCAATTGTTGCGCCGTATCAACTCGACTCGAACAAGTGCATCTCTTATCTCACGATCGAGAAGCGCGGATCGATTCCCGAAGATCTGCGCGGAGGCATGGGCCGGCACGTCTACGGCTGCGACATCTGTCAGGACGTCTGTCCCTGGAACCGCAAAGCGCCGGCCACATCGGCGTCAGAATTCGAAGCTCGCCCGGGGCTTGTCAATCCGGCCCTGGACTGGCTGGCCGAAATCTCTGCGGTAGAGTTTCGCGAGAAATTCCGTGGCTCTCCGATCCGCCGCGCCAAGCGTTCCGGCCTGAGGCGAAATGCCATTATCGCGATGGGCAATAGCCGGGATCCCGAGTTTCTCCCGCTCCTGCGAAAACTGACTTCGGATGAAGACGAAGTCGTCTCCGAAAATGCCCGCTGGGCCATTGCCCGGCTCGAAGCAATCGACAACTCCGGGGCGTGATCGTTTTGCGGCTGTCATATTCGCTTAATATTCGCCGTGGTCCAATGCTGATTTGTCGAACTTCCGTAACTGGTTCTTTGATTCCGCAACAACTAATCTTTCGCTAAGGGGTTCTTATTTAAGCGAGTTAGATTGGGATATCGGCTTGATGATTTTGCCAACCATTCCCTGGACGCGTCGCATGTTAGCCGCGATCTTCGCGCTCATGCTGACGTGTGCCGGCATGGCCCATGCGTCGGCTACACTGCTTCTCGAAGAGCCCTACGGCAAGCTCGGATTTTTCACCGCGACCGGTCACGCCGCCGTTTATCTCTCTGGAGTCTGCGCCGAAACGCCGCTCGTGCTCCGTCCTTGCGGCCCAGGAGAAACCGGGGTTGTCCTCAGCCGCTATGACGGAGTCGGTGGCTATGACTGGGTCGCGATCCCGCTCATTCCTTATCTCTACGCGGTAGATCGTCCTGAGGACGTGCCACTCTTCGCCGATGCGAGAATGACTGCCTTTCTCCGAGACCAATATCGCCGCAAATATCTCGAAGGCATCGCGCCTGATGCGAAGAACGGTGGAATGCCGGGCGGGAACTGGTATGAGCTCGTGGGCTCGTCCTATGACCGCACTATCTACGGCTTCGAAATTCCGACCACGCCCGAGCAGGATCTCGCTCTGATTCACAAGTTGAACTCGTCGCCGAACGTCTCGCACTTCCGCACGGTATCGCGGAATTGTGCAGACTTCGCCAAAGATATTCTGAATTTTTATTATCCGAAGGCCTTGCATCGCAGCGTAGTCGCTGACGTAGGCATCACGACGCCGAAGCAGATGGCGAAGCGGCTGATCAACTACAGCGCTCATCATCCGCAAATTCCGTTTTCGCGGATCGTGATCTCGCAGGTTCCTGGCGACATGCCCCGCAGTTCCACGGTTCATGGAGTCGTCGAGTCGTTCTTTACTTCGAAGAAATACATCGTCCCCAGTGCCGTTGTGAGTCCGATTTTCGCCGGATGCGTCGCCGCCGTTTATGTCGGAACCGGTGGGACGCATTTTGATCCGGCGCGGAACGCCATGGTTTTCGTGGTAGGCGGAAATCCTCAGCCGCCGCTCGATCGCGAAGATCGCCGGGCTTATCAGCAGGAGTTAAAGCATCTGCTCGCCGGAGCGTATCCGGATCAGCATGTGGACCATCTTTGGGCCAAGCGGCAGTCAAAGGCGAACGTCACTGTGGATGCCCAGGGCCGGCCGATGCTGCAGATGGAAATGAACGACCGTGTCGTCCGCATCGGAGATTCAGCCGAAAACGTTTTCAACGGCCAGGCCCCGCCGCAACTTGTGCGGCAATTGCTGGAAGCACGGCTCGAGACTGAATTGAACCGGCGATCGCCGCATGCAATTTCGGAAGCGGAAATCGAGCGCGATTGGAATCTCCTGCAGAAATCAATGGCCAATGGTGGCGATGACGGTCTTTCCGCGCATCTGACCCAGCGCACAGTGAATGGGCGCAGTAACCAGCCGTAAGTCCCGCCAAAATCAAGGCTATGAAAAAAGCCGTGCCACCGAGGCACGGCTTCTTGCCGTCCCAGAAGTCTTTACTGTTGCTGCGGAGAATGCGGCGGCATGCCCGATCCGGGGACCGGCGGCTGGCCAGAAGGCTGCTGTTGTTGGAGCTGGAGCTGACGCTGCTGCATTTCCTGCAGCATCTGTTGCGGAGTCTTTACCGCCGGCTGCTCCTGGTTTGACTGATCGTCATTCGCCTGCTGATCTGCGCTGTCATCGACTGCGTTGCTGTTGTCGTCAGGCGGATCGGCATCGGCCGAGTCGGCCGACGCGTCTGCCTCCGGCGCTGGAGCGGCGGGCGCTCCTTGCACGGCAGCCTGCTGCTGCACGGGCTGTGTCGGCTCCGGGGTACCCACGCTGCTCTTCGGAACTAGAACGACGCGGGTCAGGACGGTTTCATTTCCGGGAGCCCCGAGCAAGACGTAATTGAAGCGCGAGCCGTTCAGCAGGTCCGATAAAACATCGCGGGCGGGACCCGGCCCGAGAGTAGTGACGACGCGTTCCGGAGCGACCGGCACATCGATTTCCGCTCCAGTTTCTTTGCGCACTGCCCGAAGAATATCGGCCAGAGTCGAATTTGGAGCGACAATCGTGAGCTGATTGTTCGCGTAGGTGACTTTGGGCGGCACGGCCGCAATCGAGTCGAGCGGCATCTGCTGAACTGGGACGCCCGTCGGCCCGGACGGCAGAGGAGGCGGTGGCGGATCTGCCTTTTTCTTGGTCTTGTGCTTCGTGTGTGTGGAGGTCGTATTGGCAAAAACCGGCGCCGCGCAGAGCATCGCGGCCGACAGAAACATGACACAGGCGACGCTCTTAAACCTGAATCCCGCGCTCATAACTACTCCTCCCACCACGCCTCATTTTTGGGGGGACACTGCAAGAATGTCTATCCCAGATTCTAGCACCGGGAAAGCTCGAAGAAACCGGCCGCGCACGAACCCCACGACAATGGAACGTTCTAAATTTACTCTCTTGCAAGCGTGTAAATCCATGGCACGAAACGGCAAACAGAGGGCAAGTCGATTCGAGTCAACCATTTCCGCAGACATAAAATCTTAACAAGGCATGCCAAGGCGAGCGTACACTAGGCCGAGGCCTCCAACTCTTTGAAAGTAAAGGCGGAACCTTCATGAAACTGACGCCACGCAGTCTTCAGGCCTTCGCTTTTCTGGTTTTCTTTTCCTCCTTTTTGGTTGTATTGAGTCCGGCCGGTGCGCGGGCGCAGAGCTGTCAGACTTCCGGCGAGTTGGACGACGCCACCCGTTCCGCCATCACCAATGCCGGGCAGCGCTACTTCGAGATGGCGGCCAAGGGAGATTCGGCCTCGCTGCAGCAGAATGCGATTCCAAGCCTGGCTTCGAACTTTTCTGGAATCCAGACGACTATCAAAGATCATCAGCCGGATCTGGCCGGCGCGCAGCCGACTGTCAAGTCGGTTTTTCTGCTCGACGCGACCGGTCCGGCTCCAATTCCGCACGCCGAGTTTTATTGCGGAGTTTTTGGCAAGAACGGGCAGACCGCCAACAGCGCGGCGTTTTACCTGAGCGATCTTCCTCCGGCAAAATATGCGGCAGTTCTGATCGATGCGACGCCGGCGAAGGGTATGACCATGTTCACGGAAATCCTGCAGCAGGTGGGTGCCGACTGGAAACTCGGCGGACTTTACATCAAGCCCGCGCAGATCGCCGGACACAACAGCCAGTGGTTTCTCGACCGCGCCCGTGAATACCGAGCCAAGGGCCAGCTGCATAATGCCTGGTTTTACTACGAGGAGGCGCGGAGCCTGATCTCTCCGCTTTCGTTCATGAGCACCCTGGCCACCGACAATCTCTACGATGAATCGAACAAGGCCCGCCCGGCCGATCTGCCTGGCGGCGGAAAGACGGCCGATCTTGTTGCCGGGACGACGACCTATAAGCTGACACAGGTCTTCCCCGAAGCAGTAGGGAACGATCTGGACCTGATCGTGAAATACCAGTCTGCTGATGTGTCGAACACGAATCAGGCGTATGCAGATAACGTCGCGGTGATCAAGGCCCTGGTGCAGAAGTACCCGGAGCTGCGGGATGCGTTTGCCGCGGTGGTTGCCCGCGCGGTCGACCCATCCGGCCGCGATTACGGCACGCTGATGGCGATGAAAGACATCAAGTAGCCACAAAACGGGAAGTAGCCGCAAAACGGGCCGCTCGTCAGTGCGGGTGATCGCCCTCGATCTGCTCGATCGTGCATTCTTTCGGATTCTTATCGTCG
This sequence comes from Candidatus Sulfotelmatobacter sp., assembly GCA_035945695.1. Taxonomy (GTDB): domain Bacteria; phylum Acidobacteriota; class Terriglobia; order Terriglobales; family Acidobacteriaceae; genus Sulfotelmatobacter. Next base: position 416,223 of record DASYZZ010000030.1, read on the forward strand.
CGCAACCCCTGGAAGACCGGCGCGCGGAGTTTCGGTCCGCTGCCCGCCCCGGTGCCGTGAGTCCATTCGGAATATTCGATTTCCGCAGTAAGTTCGGGTTTCACCCAAGCGACTTTTCGCAGCGCCTCGACTTCGCCATAAAAAGGATTCTTCTTCGTCTCGAGTTTCTGCAGCGTCTTCCAGATTTCGGCGAGTGATTTCTGATTGAATCCGCTGCCGGCCTGTCCCACGTGAATGAGCCGCTTCTGGTCGTCGTAGAGGCCCAGGACGAGCGATCCAAAATGTGCGCGGCTGCCTTCCGGCTCGGTGAAGCCTCCGACAACGCATTCAATCTGATGTCGGATTTTGATCTTCAGCCACTCGCGGCTGCGGCGCTCTTCGTAGCAGCTGTTGCGGTGCTTGGCGACAATGCCTTCGAGTTTCGTAGATTTTGCGAGATCGAAAAGCGCTTGCCCCTGCGCCTCGTAATGATCCGAGTAGCGCAGTGAATCGCCGGGCTTGATGATCGAGGCGAGCTTGCGCTTGCGTTCTTCAAGCGGTACTTTGCGCCAGTCTTCTCCGTCGAGATAGATCAAGTCGAAGGCGTAATAGAGCACGGGGACGTCGGCATTGGCCGCACCGCGCTTGCCGCCGGGGCGGAATCCGGTGCGCTGCTGCATGAGGCTGAACGAGGGCTTGCCTTCGGAGTCGAGCGCGACAACTTCGCCGTCGATGATCGCGTTCTTGGCCTTAAGAGCCTTCGCCATATCCTTCAACTCGGGATATCGCGCAGTGAGTTCATTCTGATTGCGCGAGACAAGCCGCACGCTCTCGTTCTGAATGAAGGCGACCGCGCGGTAACCATCCCACTTGATCTCAAACAGCCACTCCTGACTGTCGAACGGCTTCTCAATGGATTCAGCCAGCATGGGCGAGATGCTGGTGGGCATTGGTCGTTTGACGGGCTTGGAAATTAATACCGCAGAGGACGCGGAGGACGCAGAGGATTTAAGGGATTTCGTTCCGTTGGAAGGGGCAGGTTTTGCGACGACAGAAGTGACCTTCGGGGGACTAGTCTTTAATTCCTTTTTCCCCTCTGCGTCCTCCGCGTCCTCTGTGTTGTGATTTGTTTTCTTTTTTTTTTGATCGAGCTTTCTGACGGCGTCCGCGAGCCATGCCGCCTTCAGTTTCCCTCGGCCCGCGGGGCGCGAACTCGTCCACTCCCGGGACCTGGCATCCCCCGCAATATCGTCCATGCTGCGCTTGCTCAGGACCGACTCGTCAATCTCTCCGGCATCGTACCCTTCGACAACGTGATCGTCGTGCTTCTTGATCATCAGCCATTCGTTGCCCTTGCTCCCCGGACGCCTCCCGCGCATCTTGATCAGCGCGAAGTCTCCCTTCAGGCGCTTGCCGTTGAGGCGAAATTTCAGGTCGCCCTTTGCGAGCATTGAGATTGCTTCCGCTTCGGTGCCGGGAACGTACTTGCCGTTGACCGGCGTTGGCGAGAGAGGCTGCCACGTGCCCACGTCCCAGACCATCACGCTGCCCGCGCCGTAATTGCCTTCGGGGATATTGCCTTCGAAATCGAAATACGACACAGGATGATCTTCGACCTGCATGGCAAGTCGTTTGTCAGCGGGATCGAGCGACGGACCTTTCGGCACCGCCCACGATTTGAGAACGCCTTCCATCTCGAGGCGGAAGTCGTAATGCAGCCGCGTCGCCTCATGCTTCTGGACGACGAAGCGGTTGCCCTTCTTCTTCTCCACCTTCGGCGGAGGCTCGGGCGTCTCTTCAAACCGCCGCTTCCGTTTGTATTCTTCGAGAGCCATGACGCCGTAATTCTAGCAAGCGGATCGACGGAAAGCTGTACATGCGTGACCTTAGCTCTCAGTCAAGGTCGATATAATCTGCAGTCAGTACTCAGCGAGAATAGCCTCTAACTGGATACCGAGTACCGGGTACTGAGTACTTTTTTATGAAACGCGAATTCCCAGAAATGCCGCTGGTCGGCGTGGGCGCCATCATCATCGAAGGCGAGCGTGTGGTGCTGGTGAAGCGCGCGCATCCGCCGATCCAAGGACAGTGGTCGATCCCCGGAGGCGTTCTCGAAGTCGGCGAGATGGTGCGCGAGGCGGCGATTCGCGAGGCGCGCGAAGAGACCGGACTCATCGTTGAACCGGGAGAGTTGCTAGGAGTCTACGACCGCATTCTGTACGACGCCGAGAAGCGCGTGCAGTATCACTACGTGCTGATCGATTTTCTCTGCCGACACGTCGGAGGCGATCTGCGCGCGGCCAGCGATGCTGCCGAGGTGCGGTGGTTCACGCGGGAAGAACTGCCGGCACTGAACCTTGCCGAGGATACGCAAGACGTTATTCGAAAGGGATTCCAAAAGTTAGGCCGATGAGTCTCCGGCCCGCGCAACATTGCAGACGATTCCAATATCCTTCCACGCCATCCAATGCTGCCGAAGATCGTACGCACCATTCGCGGCATAAAATCGGCGCGCAGGTTCATTTGCGAGATCGACATTTACACAAACGAACCGCGCGTTTTGGGCAACGAACCACTCGGCGAGCATTCGCAATAATCCAGACCCAATCTTCTGTCCGCGGTAAGCCGGACCCACCGAAATCCACTCCAGTTCTCCATCGCAACCGAAACGGAGCGTGAGATGCCCCGCGATCAAACCGGCGATTTGCTCGCCATCGACGCAAACGAATCCCACACGCGGCGCCAGTGCTTTCTGAGGATGATGTTGGCCGGCGAAATAGAGCTGAATCCGCTCCCGCCAGTGTTCTTCCGAGCCCGAGTCGTTGGCGCGAAGCCGCGCCATTCCTGCCACGTCGGATAATTGGGCTCTACGGTAGAGCATTGAAGCAGAGTCCCTTAGGAGGCTTCGGGCTTGCCCGCAACTTCCTCGTCTTCCCACTCCGCATCGCAAGCGTGGCAATGCCAGCCTTTGCGCTGCACCGGCATTGGGACTTTCAGGAATGCGCTTAGATACGCAATCGGCCGGTCGAGTTCGCGGTAGTTCACATCCAGCGACTGGCATTTCGGGCAGCGTGGCTGTTCGTACAGTCCCACACCATGGACGTAGATTCCTTCGAGGATCGGCTCGTCGAGCAGCTTGCGCGCATCGACGGCGTCTTCCGGCTTGACGCACAGCTTGATGCCTCCCACGAAATTCGAGATGAACCAGTCGAGGCGAACCAGGTTGTCGTCGCGGAGATAGCACTCGAATCCCGCCGACTCGAGGCTTCCCTTGGCCAGCAAGGCTTCCGGCAGATCGCGGAACTGGCGGATCGTGATCAGCGTCCGGAAGTCGACTTCTTCGCGGCGCTCCTCGGCAGGAACTTCCAGATGGCGGCGGTCGAGTTCATCCTCGAGCGCGTCCCAAGCCGCATCGGTCAAGGCCTCAGGATTGCGGGCGAGATGCTGCAGTTCGCCATCCGTCAATCCGGCATAGGTGTTGGCTAGCCGCAGCCGTTCCCGGGGATCATCCAAATCCGACACCCACCAAGCATACCCGCTCCTACCTGCCGAATAAAAGCCTTGTACAGCGCACCGATCACCCCGGTTCGTGATGAAAGTCACTGCCATTGGTTGTAATCCCCCGTACAGTCCAACCGGGTGAAGACCGCGTGAAATCGGGCAAATTGAGCCGGAGGGAATTTCTGGAAGTGGCATTTGCGGCAGCCGCTGCAAGCGGCATGGGAGTCGCTTGCGGACGCAACGGCACTCCCTGGCGATTCTTCTCCATCGACGAGGCGCAGACGCTCGCCGCCATCAGCGATCAGATCATCCCTTCTGCTCAGGATCCGGGCGCGTCGTGGGCCGGCGTCGTCAACTATATCGACCGCCAGCTTTGCGGGCCCTTCCAGGATCTGCAAGACGCTTATCGTAGCGGACTCGCAGCCGTAAACCAGAGCAGCCAGCTTGCTTACGGGAAGAAATTCGCGGATGTAGAAACAACTCAGCAGATCGAACTGCTGCAGCGCTTCGAGCAGAAGCGGGCGCCGGAAGCCGTTTGGCAAGGAATCTCATCTTCCGAATTCTTCTCGATGGTGATCGATCACACGATGCAAGGCTATTACGGTGATCCGCGGCATGGAGGAAATCGCGACGCGGTGAGCTGGAAAATGCTGGGCCTGCCGTATCCGCCGATTCGCGGACGGCAAGCTGCAAAAACGAAAGCGTAAGACCTAATGACCGGAAGAGGCATGTCATTGCGGCGCGTCAATGCGGTAGTGGTCGGAGGCGGAGCCGGAGGAGGCATCGTCGCCAAGGAACTCGCCGAGGCCGGACTGAGCGTCGTCCTGCTGGAGCGCGGGCGATGGTGCACGCCTTACGACGACCGCAAAGACGATCTCCGCAACCAGCGGACCTGCGTGCTCGGCAACTCATTCGGGCCGGATGAGAAGCGCAATCCGCGCGTGATTGTTGACGCGAACGGCAGGGAAGAAGTCGTGCTCTCGAATCACGGAGCCTACAGCAACAACGCGGCCTGCGTCGGCGGAGGCACGCTCAGCTATGGCGCCATGGCCTGGCGCTTCCTCGAAAAAGATTTCCGCCTGCGCTCGACTTATGGCGCCGTGTCGGGAAGCACGCTCGACGACTGGCCGATCAGCTATGCTGACCTCGAGCCGTACTACGAAAAGGCCGAGTGGGAGATCGGGGTCTCGGGCGACGATTCGAACAACATCTTTCGCGCGCCCCGGCGGCGTCCGCTGCCCATGCCGCCCCTGCCGCCCAATCGTGAATATCAGATTCTGAAGCCTGCCGCCGAGCGATTAGGGCTGCATCCGTTCGATCTGCCGATGCTGCGCAATTCCGTCCCTTATAACGGACGCGGTGCCTGCATGCGCTGTCGCTGGTGCGTGGGATTCGCGTGTGAGGTTGACGCAAAATGCGGCACTCAGAACACGGTGATTCCGAAAGCGATTCAAACCGGCAACTGCGAACTGCGCACTGAGTGCTTCGTGAAGGAAGTGCTGACGAATGCGCGCGGCCATGCCACCGGAGTCGCTTACTTCGATTCCAATGGACACCTGCAGGAACAGCCGACCGATCTTGTCGTTGTCTCATGCGCGGCCATCGAGTCGGCGCGGCTGCTCCTGAATTCCAAATCGCGCCTGTTTCCCAACGGCCTCGGCAATCGCTACGACTGGGTTGGACGCAACCTACAGGGACACGCCTACACCGGTGCAGCGGGATTGTTCGAGGAAGAAACGTATGACGACCTTGGCCCCGGCGCTTCGATCGCGCTTTGCGATTTCAACCACGGCAATCCCGGATTCGTCGGCGGAGGTCTGCTCGCGAACGAGTTCATCCGCCTTCCCTATCAGTTCGCGCGGCTCGGCGGGCCCGGCATCCCGCGCTGGGGCGCGGCGCACAAGGACTTCATGCGCCGCTACTATCGTCGCAGCATTTACATCATGGGACCCGTGCAGGAGATGCCAGTTTTCGAGTCGCGTGTCGAAGTCGATCCGAAGATAAAAGACTATTGGGGCATTCCCGTGGCGCGACTGTCAGGACATCGTCACGAGAACGACCTGCTGGGCACGAAATTCTTATCGTCAAAAGCCGAGCTCTGGCTGAAGGAGGCGGGCGCGACCACGACCATTCCGTTCAACTGGATCTCGCGCGACGGTCCGAGCGGCGGACAGCATCAGGCGGGCACGTGCCGCATGGGAAACGATCCGCAGACTTCCGTAGTCGACAAATTCTGCCGCGTTCACGACGTGGACAATCTTTACGTGATCGACGGCAGCGTGCACGTCACCAATGGTGGATTCAATCCTGTGCTGACGATCATGGCGATAGGGTATTACGCCTCCGAAAATCTTGTGAAGAACTGGAAGGGAACTCACGGCCGCGCATAACGCGGACAGCAATCTCGATGATTAGGCCGCCGAAGTCGATAGGAGGACGAGCCGCGCTGGTGCTCCTCGTGCTCGCGGTGTTCGCTCTCCCCGGAGCGAGCCTCTACTACAACTACTCCGGAGGAAAGTCCTGCGCGCGCTGCCATGAAATCTGGCAGCCCTACCGCGACTGGCACGAATCGGCGCATCGCAACGTTGCATGCTCCGAATGTCACGGAGATGTTTTCACGCTGGATGCGGGATTTCATCTGAGGAACCTGCGCCGGCTGTCTGCGCACTTGCGCGGAAGAATCCCCGAGCAGGTTCAACTCAAGACCGACGATGTCCTCAAGATCGAGAAACGCTGCGCCAAGTGCCATCGCGAAGAATATGCGGACTGGTCTTCGAGCCGACACAGCGCGACTTACGCAGAGATTCTTCTCGACAAAGATCACAACCAGCGCACGCTGCTGATGGAAGACTGCCTCCGCTGTCACGGCATGCACTTTCAGGGCAGCATCCGAAATCTGGTTTCGCCCGTCGATACTCGCGGCCCGTGGCGGCTGCGCGATTCGCAACTCGCCAAACAACCTGCAATGCCGTGCCTGACCTGCCACCAGATGCACCGCCACGGAAATCCTCAGCAGCGGCCTCCGGACAAGCCCGACAATGCCGCGTCTCGCGAAGAGCTCTTCCGCCCATCGCTGGCGCTGTTCGATCGGCGCGAGCAGGACTACATTCCCGTGGATCGCCTGCCCATGCCGCAGATGTACGACGGCGCGCGCCTGGTGAAGATCAGCCCCGATCCGCGTCAGGCTCTCTGCTATCAATGCCATGCTCCAACCTCCGCCGCGCAGATCGGCTCCGGAGACGACCGCACTCCCGTCGGCGTACATGAAGGCCTCAGCTGTCTCGCCTGCCACGAGAAGCACGGACAGACCACGCGCGCGTCGTGCGCGACCTGTCATCCCCAGCTCTCAAATTGCGGCCTCGATGTCGAGAAGATGGACACGACCTTCAAATCCACGAAAAGTCCCCACAACGTCCACACCGTCAAGTGCATCGACTGCCATACCAAGGGTGTTCCCCCAAAGAAGGTCCGGCCAACCTGACGTTGGCCGACAGTCGGTTCCGCTTTCAGGTTCCTTTCATCTTGAAGGACTAGCATTCTCGCGATCCTCATTGACCGGGAGGTCCTATGTCCATTCGAAACGCATTTGCATACTTGCTGCTCGCCGCCGTTTCGCTGCCTCTTGCGGGCCGCGCTTACGCCCAGAACCAATGGGCCGTGGAGAAGACCTTTCACATTGGTGGCGAAGGCTTCTGGGATTACGTCACGGTTGACCCAGACCACCACCGCCTCTATGTTCCGCGCAGCACGCACACGATGGTCATCGATGCCGATTCCGGCAAGACGATCGCCGACATTCCCGGCCAGAAGCACAACCACGGAGTCGCTCTCGTTCCCGAGGCCGGTCGCGGATTCATCACCGACGGCAGCGGCTCGATCGTGATCTTCGATCTCAAGTCAAACGCGGTGCTGGCCACGGTGGCCGCCCGTCCCGACGCCGACGGCATCATCTACGACAAGGCCAGTGGGCTGGTGCTGGCCGTCTCCGGAGATGACGGGGTTCTGATGACGCTCAAGCCCGACGCCGATCCAAAGACTGCAAAGATCGATCCGCCAATCGATCTGGGCGGCAAGCCCGAGTTCCTCGCTGCGGATGGCGCGGGCAAGGTCTATATCAATCTCGAGGACAAGGACCAGGTCGCGGTAGTTGACCTCAAGGCAAGAAAAGTACTGGCACACTGGCCGGTCGCGCCCGGTGGATCGCCAGTGGGCTTAGCCATCGACGCAGCCGGGCACAAACTGTTCATCGGATGCCGCAATCCGCAGAAGATGATCGTCATGAGCACCGACGACGGCAAAATTCTGGCCGACTTGCCGATCGGCGCAGGAGTTGACGCCACCCGCTTCGACGGTCATCAGGCATTTGCAAGCTGTCGCGACGGCAAGCTCGTGGTCGCCGGAGAATCGGGCGGAAAATTCGAAGTCGTCCAGACGGTTACAACTCCGCTCGGTGCGAGAACCATGGACATCGATTCCGCGACGCACAAAATCTATCTGCCGACCGCCGAATTCGAGCCGCAGAAACCGGGAGAGACCGGCCGTCCGAAGATGAAGCCGGGAAGCTTCATGATCGTGGTGGTCGGGCGGAAGTAAAAGATCGGGTCCGCCCTAAAGCATCGGCGCATCGAAGAATTCACATCAAAAATACAAACGGCCCGCAGGCAGTGAAACCTCCGGGCCGTCCGGTGGACTGTTTGGGATTGACCAAGAGGTGGTCACTCTACGTGGCCTCTTCGGCAACTCCGGGCTCCCGTCGCGACCTGCCCGACGGGCGGACTCAATCCTTAATCACCGGTAGTGTGCGGGCTGTAGCTCCGGATGGCGGTCCTTGCGAATTCCGCCCCCAAAGCCCCGCTTAGAGCGACCGCTCTAAGTCTCAGCCACCTCACCTGGTCTTTGAGTACCTCTACTACTGCCATCAGAACTTGTCATCAGACCACCTCCTTTCCGGTGTAAGCGCAGATTAGTATGAAACGCCCAGCCGCGTCAATCGGGGAACACCCGCAAGCAACAGTGCCGGGGCAGAGGGCCGTCGTCCCGAGCGGTCTAGCGAAGTTTTGGGCTGAGAATATGTGAGTGCTCAGGGATGTACGTCCGTCATTCCTTGAGCACTGACATGTGCCGCCAATGGGATTGATACGCATCTGCGATTTGACGCGACAAAGTCGTCACGTTCACCGTATCGGGAAGGTCGCTTTTTTCAAGCAATTCCTCGCACTCATGTGCCAAATCATCGCCGAGCTTAAAAACTTGCTCCTGCGTGTATTTTCCGGTGCGGATGTCAATCAGCAACTCCTTTTCATGACGCGGCAACGTCACTTTGTGCTCACGCAGCAGTTCACGACACTCGCCTAACAAGCGGACGTAGTGCATCGCAAACTTTACATCAAAGCCGTATCGTTCGATTAAATCCGGGCGCTGCCCGTGCCTTCCCATTCCCCGTTCTCCCGTCAGACGCATTCGTTGAGAAGCCGCAAATCCGAGGTACTGCATGGCGGCTCTCTTCGAGATCAGTTGTTCCCGATGGCAGCCAATGAATTTTTCCCATGTATCGGACGGCGACAGGGCGTTCGCTGCAAAAAGATAATGCAGAATCGCCGGATTTCCTTTTCGAATTAGCTCTCCCCACCTGTGCAGAGAGTACGTAGTCACGTCGACATCGTCTGCGGTGTTCTTTTCTGTGGCCGAACCGGAAGACCACACATAATGCTCGAGAGGCAAGACGCCCAAAATCCGCTCTGGTAGCTCGATGTAGCAGCCATAGATGTCCAGGTCGTCATATCCGCTTACTTTTGCTCCATGCAACTGCGAGCCGCCGACAAACAGATGGATTAACGATTCTGTCTTCAGCGGAAAGCCAGAGTCGAGTACGTGCTTCACTAGATCGTGTTGTTGTGACTCCATATCAGGATCAGAATACGAGCCTCTTGCTTTCATTCTTGGTCAGTTCGTCGATAATCGAGTCGTATTCCTCTCCGCAAAATCCGAAGCGTACACATAACTCCTGGTTTAACCACTCTTCCTCGATGCCTTCTCGATCGAGTCTGCCGTTCAGAAAAAGATCGAATGTGCCGTTGCTCCTTCTGACGATTTCGAGTACCGTGTTCCCGGTTTGCTTTGAGTCTTTTCGAGTCCGGCTCATGAGGCCATTATGCCCCACGCGGCCGCACTGTCGTAAGCAGACTGTTGTGCTCAAATTGGCTGGAGGACACCTGATGGCTGCTCTCAGCGAAGCAACGTGGGAAAAAGTCCGTGCCCTCTTCCCTCCGACAAAACATGAGGAAGTTGCAGCCTTACTTCAAAACCAATGCGGCAACAACCTACCGTTCCTCGGAACGGAAACTCCTGAGGGATTAGAACGCTTTCGCTTTGCCGTCCTCAAGTTGAGCCAGGGAAGGATGGACAAACTCCGAGATGCGGTGAAGCTCGCTAATACCGACTGGCGTGATCTGCTTGTGGCCGCTGGGTTCGCTGATTCTGCGGACTCACACAAGCACTGGAACCTCGCCTGATTTGCGTACTACGCCCTTTCTCCGAACGGTGGGCTCTCCCCCTGCTCGATTCATCTCTGTCGGCTCCAATTGCTATCTGTCTTTTCATCGACTTGCATGTCATGACACGATTGTCCATCCCCTTTCGTCACGACGTTACGTTCCTGCAGGAACACTCGTTGTTCCCGACCGAGCAGCGGACGAAGGCCCCGCACGCTCACGGCAGCCCAAAGGCATAGATCGCGCTGCCGGCAGCGATCACCACGTACTCTTTGCCGTCAATCGCGAACGCCATGGGTGGAGCATAGACCGCGCCTCCCATCTGGAAATGCCAGACCGGCTTCAGCGACGCCGCGTCGAAGGCAATGAAGTTTCCTTCGGCATCGCCGCTGAAGACGAGTCCTCCTGCGGTCGAGAGTACGCCCGACCACGTCGGCGAGGTGTGCTGAAACTTTTCTTTGATCTCGCCCGTCGCCGGATCGATCGCCTTCAGAAATCCCAGATATGGTTTCGCGTCTTCCGACGGAAAATACGCGCTGCCGTAATAGGCATGTCCCGCTTCATACGGCTGCGGAGCGGTGCTGAAGATGTCGCACTGGTCGCGTGCCGTAACGTACACGAGTCCAGTCTGCGGGTCGTATGTCGGCGCCATGAAGTTCGTCGTGCCCAGCGCGCCCGGACACACCGTGTGGCCGTTGAGAGTCGGCGCAGCATTCTTGTTCGCCACCGGCCGGCCGTCAGCATCTTTGGAGTCGCTCCAGGTCTGCTTGCCGTATGCCGTCGCCGAGATCAGCTTGCCCGTCGCGCGATCGATCACATAGAAGAAGCCGTTGCGATTCGCCTGCGCGATCAAGTGCTTGCCGTCTTTGTCGATCATGATCGGAACCTGCGTCGCGTCCCAGTCATGCTCGTCGTGTTTCGTAAATTGGAAATACCAGTTCAACTTGCCCGTGTCGGCGTTTAGGGCGAGCAGGGAATTGCTGTACAGGTTGTCGCCAGCGCGTCCCGCGCCACGATTTGAAGGCGCCGGATTTCCCGTCGGCCAGAAAATCTGATTCGTCGCCGGATCATACGTTCCTGTATTCCACGCGGGCGCGCCGCCAACTTTCCACGAGTCGCCCTCCCACGTGTCGTGACCCGGCTCGCCCGGCCCGGGCACGGTATAGAAGCGCCACTTGCGCGCGCCCGTGTCGGCATCGTAGGCGTCGATAAACCCGCGAACGCCGTACTCGCCACCGGAAACGCCAATGATCACCAGGTTCTTCACGACCAGCGGCGCGACCGTGAAGCTGTGCCCAGTACGGTAGTCGGCGGCGGTCGCATCCCACAGGACGGCTCCGGTCTTCGCATCGAGAGCGATCACGTGCGCGTCGAGTGTGCCGAGAAAAACTCTGCCACCAAGGATCGCCAATCCGCGATTCACGCGCCCGCAGCACGGACGAATATCCGACGGCAGTTGCCGCTGATACATCCAGATCGGCCGCCCGGTGCGCGCGTCGAGCGCGAATGCGCGGTCATCCTGTGCCGTTGCATAGAGGATTCCGTCGACTTCGAGCGGCGATGTTTCGAGCTTGCCCGTGGCTCCAGTCTGGTACACCCACTTCGCCACCATCGCGTGCGCGTTGGACGTGTTGATCTGGTCGAGCCCGCTGAAGCGCTTTCCGGAATAGTCGCCCGAGTACATCATCCAGTTCTGCGGCTCTTTCGCGGAATTCAGCAGGCGTTCGGAAGTGACCTGCGCGAATGCGGCAGGCAGAAGACTGAGAGCCACAAGCGCGGTGAGGAGCGTAGCGCGGGAAGTCCTGGTTTGCATCATTTCGCCCCCACGCTGACCAGGAAGGCCACAATATCACCCAGATCTTTATCACTCAACGTATCGGTCGTGTATTTCGGCATCGCCGACTCGTGGCTCGTGTGAAACGATTTCAGTTTGTCTTTTTCCAGCAAATGAATCTGCTCATTTGCATCCATGATCTGCACGCTGAAGCTGTCTTCATTCAGCGTGACGCCCTTGATCTCTTTGCCGTCGGCGGTCACGGCCGTGACGGTTTCATATTCCTGTGGAAATTCTTTGGTCGACTCAGTCAATCCCCACGCCAAATGGTGACTCGGGTTGCGCACCGAATCGATGATCGACGCCCGCGTACGCGACGCTCCTACGCCCGTCAGCTCCGGCCCAAAACGCCCTCCTTTACCGCTGACCATGTGGCAGAGCGAGCAGTTTGCGTCGCCATAAAAAAGTTCTTTTCCATGCGCCGCATTGCCGATTGAAGTGGCTGGAACCTTCACTTCCTGGCTGCGAATGTACGTGATGATCTGCCAGATCTCTTCGTCGGTCATGCCGACGCCCTGGCCGTTGGTCCCGTTGGCGGGCATCGCGGTTCCCGGAATGCCGTTGCTGATGACCTGGAACATCTCGGCATCGCTGTGCGCGTATTTCTTTTTTGCGCGCGTCAGATCGGGACCGCGTCCTCCGCCGCGCGCGCCCAACCCGTGGCACAACGCGCAATTGATGCGGAACTCATACTCGCCGGCCTTCGCCGCTTTGGCATTTCCCGCCAGTGGATTTTGTGCGCGCGCCACAAGAAGAGTTGCTATGACAAACACGAATCCGATGAGCCCAGATCGCCATCCCATGGATCACCTTCCGGAAAGTGGCCGAATTGTACGTCATCGGGGCGCGATTGGAGCTTTGGAAATCTCGGCCACACGACAAACGTCCGTGATCCCCGCTTGGACATGTCCGGGGGATATCTGACGCATGCACTTTCGCGTTCTCTACACTGAAATCCTGGGATGCTTCTGCCGATGCTGTATTCGGTAGCGAGTATTTTTCTTACGCGGGTAAGTGTCTGATGCGTCAGCCTTTCCAGCGGAACGCGCCGGGTTGCGGAAGCCCCAGATGAGCCAGCACGCGATAAGCGAATTCGCGCGCCATCTCATCTAATGAAGCAGGACGGTAATAAAAAGCCGGGATCAGAGGAAAGACAGTGGCCCCGGCATCGGCCGCACGATACATGTTGCGGATGTGAATTTTGTTGAGGGGAGTCTCACGCACGCACAACACAAGAGGGCGTTTTTCCTTGAGAGAAACATCGGCCGCGCGCTCGATCAGTTGCGCCGCTACGCCGTTCGCAATGCGGGCCAGAGTACCCACGCTGCACGGGATGACGATCATGGCGTCTGCGGGATACGAACCGCTGGCGACGTTCGCCCCGATATCGGCGTTCGATTGGACTTGAATTTTTCGCGCAGCGCGTCCGGCGGATCGTCCGAGGATTTGGCCGAGAAGGTTCGAGCGGCCCTTGAGCCCGAGTTCTTCGGCCATGACGCGCAACGCGCTGTCGGAGGCGATGAAGTTGACGGTTTCAATGCGCCGGTCGCGTTCGACGGTCTGAAGAAAGTGCCGGAGAAAAATGGCTCCGCTGGCCCCGGTGGTCGCGACGGTCAAGTTCTTCGGCGGATGGTTGGGCAAGGTTGCCTCGAATGAGGAGCATAGGGAGGCAGCGATAGAGAAGTCAAGGCGCAAAGCAATAAGCGATGAGCGGTGAGCCAAAAGCTAGGAGCTAGTAGCTAGAAGCTGTCTCATGTCATCCACGTCCAATCTTCGATCCCGGCGCAGTGCCGCCCAGTTGCAGGCGCTGGCAGGAGTGGAGCGCGAAATCCGCCTGCAGGATTCGCACGGACGCCGCAAATATCTTCGCGAATTCAATCAGGCATTTCGCAGCTACGAAGCCATTCTCGATTCCGAACAACTGCGCGGCGCCATCTGCGCCGCTGACATCGTTCTCGTCGGCGACTATCATGCGCTGCCCAACGCACAGCGACAGGCCGCATCCCTGCTGGAGCAGTGCGCCCTGGGCGGCAACCGTCCCGTAGTTCTCGGCGTGGAAACAATCTTCGCCCGCGATCAGCACATCCTCGACGAGTGGTGGCGCCGCGATATCGATGAAACGGAACTTCGCCAGCGCATCCGCTTCGATCTCGATTGGGGATATGATTGGGCTCCCTTCTACGAATTGCTCGTGACAGCTCGCGATAACGGCGAGGGCCTCTATGGACTCGATTGCATGCCGCGAGAAGACCTGCGCAAGATCGGGGCGCGCGACCGCCATGCAGCGATCAAGGTTTCCGAGATTCGCGAGCGGCATCCAAATGCGGTGATCTTCGTTTTGTTTGGCGAATCGCATCTCGCTCCCGGACATTTACCTCGTGCCATCAGGCAGCAGATCCCAGAGGCGAAAGTGGTCACGGTGCTGCAGAATGTCGATGCGCTGTACTGGCGTGCCGCCGGCGAGCGTGCCGATAGAATCGAAGCGGTCCGCGTGAAAGATGACGTACTCTGCGTTTTCAACGCCACGCCGCTTGAGAAGTATGAGAGCTACCGCCTCTTTCTCGATCAGTGGAGCCGCTGCGACGACGGTCCGGATTTCGCTCCGACCATCTACAACCTGATCGACAGCCTCGCCAGCTTTCTCGAGATCAACCGCTACTCGCCGCACAACGGCACGCAGCCGAAGTTTCTGGTGGATATGCTGCCGGAAGTTTATGGCGGGCAATCCGACGCGATGTTGCGGCGGCTGCTCTCGCGCAAGGGCATCAGCGATCTTGCCCGCGAGTCGATGCTGAACTGCGTCGAGCAGCGCGGCAGCGCGTATCTGCCGCAGGTGAATGCGTTCTGCATCCGCGAATTTCAGATGATGCACGCCGCCGAAGACGCCACGCGCTTCCTGCATCACGCATGCCGGGGATTGCCGCATCGGCTCAACGGACATCCCGTCGAAGCGTCCGTCGGCGAGGATGGTTCGCTGTCGCCAGACAATTTTTATGTCCGCGTGATCGAACATGCGGTGGCATATTTCGGATCTCGAGTGCTCTATCCGTCGCGCCCGGTTCCCGATACGCAAACGGTCCCGCAGCTTTCGCGCGCGGCTTGTGAGAAGGCCGCACAGCAGGCCATGCGTTCCGACGCGTGCGAATTTGAATCATCCGCACGGGACTGGGGATATCGCATCGGCAGCCAGATCTACGATGCCTACCTCGCCGGTAAATTGGCACCGAGCGGAATCCGGCGGTTGTTCCTGGCGCATCTCAACGAGCCCGGCCTGGCCCGCAAAGTTTGCGGCGCCGTCATCTCCAAGCTGCGCGCGATCTCCCGCCCACAAGCCCGCGCCGCCAACGCGTAGGGTCGCCCGCCTCGACGCGCGGAGAGCAATCAAGCTAATCTAGAACGGTTCCCTCAGGGGCAAAAGCCGGCATCGTGTGTGGGGCCGTGTGGCACGGCTGAAGCCGTGCCCTTCCCAAAATCTTTTTGAGATAAGCTTCTGAGCTCTGACGAACGACTAACGGCCAACGGCCAACGACCAGCAACCAAGGACTGACTCCTGAACTCCGAATCCATCCGCCAACTGTTCGAGCAGGTTCGCAAGGGCAAGATCACGCCGGACGATGCCGTCAATCGCCTCCGGCATCTTCCTTTTGAAGATCTCGGCTTTGCGAAGGTCGATCATCACCGCGCTCTACGCGCAGGCATGCCCGAAATCATCCTTGGAGAAGGGAAGACCGCGGCTCAGGTCGCTGGCATTTTTGCGCGCCTGGCGAAGCACGGCGGAAACATTCTGGCCACCCGCGCAAACGAGAAGCAGTTCGCTGCCGTGAAGAAAAAAGTTCGCGGCGTGGAATATCGCGAACTTGCACGCGCCATCGTTCTGCAGAAAGACTCGACCCGATACGGCAAAGGCGTGATTGCCGTCGTGTCGGCTGGCACGAGCGATATCCCCGTCGCCGAAGAAGCCGTCGTCACGGCCGAACTCATGGGCAATGAAGTCGAGCATTTCTATGACGTCGGCGTCGCAGGCATCCATCGGCTGCTGGCGAATCGCGAAGCGCTGACGAAAGCCCGGGTTGTTATTGTCTGCGCCGGAATGGAAGGTGCCTTACCCAGCGTCGTTGGCGGCCTCGTCGGAGTTCCCGTCATCGCGGTTCCAACCAGCATCGGTTATGGCGCGTCATTCAAAGGGATGGCCGCGCTGCTTGGCATGCTGAACTCGTGCGCTTCGAACGTCAGCGTCGTGAATATCGATAACGGATTCGGCGCTGGATATGTCGCATCGCTAATCAATCGATTACCTTAAATGAATTCCAGGACAAAGTAGCCACTTAGAAGGATGGTGTGGCTTTTCGGTATTGGACATATTGCGCCAGGCGAATGGAGAGCGCCCCGAAGGTGACGATGAACCAGGCACAAGCCCAGTAGGCTAGCACTGGGACGAATGGGTGGCCAAAGATCGACACTACGACTGCGATGGCGGAAACGAGCGCGCCGTCCACTGCAAAGGCTAGATCACTGCCCTTCATCCTTGGCAATATTCTGGTTTCATGGAACTGTAGAACATCCTCCACAAGCCTTCCAACAAAATACCAGCAGATCAGGCCCAACACTGAAAAGAGAGTGAATCGCATTCTCGGATCTGGAATTGTAGGTTCTTTAGCGATCGCGTCTATCGCCAAGTCTGCAGGAATCTCAAAAAGGATCGTAGGTAGGTTGACGGACTGAGCCCAGGCGGCGGCGTCGAAGGCCTCCTCATTGGGTAGAATCGTCCAACCCTTGAACTCCCTTCCATCGCGAAGAACGACGTCAAATTCATGAGCGCCTGGAACCCATGGTGCCCATGCCAACAGTATCGTGGCGACGAGTTGAAGGACTGGAAGTCCGAATCTGAATCGCATCCTTCGCGATTAAAGCACGGGAGCGGACAATAAAAAAGGCGCGGCTCGCTGCCGCGCCTCAGTGCTACTCGACAGATTACGACTTGTCGACGGTGAGTTTGTTATCGACGGAGAACGCACCGAAGACCTGGCTGGCGCGAATTCCGGCGACGTTCTTATCCGCTGCGCTGTCGACCGATCCATAGAGCGTAACGTGTCCATTCGCGACGACAATGCGGATCGGGCGCGCCGGGTCAATCGCGTACTTGCTGAGCACCGCATCGCGATAGATCGCGCGCATCGCACGCAGCCGAATGCCGTCGTCGAACATCGAGACCGGCGCGATCGAAACGTTGTCGATCACGTCCTTCACGCCCGGCATGTTTGCGATGTCGGCCAGCGCTTCATCGCGGCCCACGCCCGTGCGATCCTGGCCTTCAACGGTCACGACTCCGTCTTTCACGCCAATCGCGAAGTAGTCGAACGTGCTGTCATAGCCGACGCGTACGTAGCGCAACTTGGTCGCCAGTTTCTGCTCCAGTTGCCCGTCCGGAACGTTCGCTCCGTCCACCGTGATCAGATTGCGCACGCCCTGCGCATTCGCCGTCTTGCGGGCCAGTTTGGCCGCATCCAGCTTCTGCTGATAGAGGTCGACCCTGCCGGTCAGGGTGACGATGCCGTCCTCTACCGTGGACTGCACATTTCTGAACTGTTTCTTCGCCGCCAGTCTCTGCGTCACCGCATTCTGCAGCTGGCCGTCATAGCGGGCAGCGGATCCCGTGTCAGCCATGAGCGTCGCGCTCAGCAGGCCCACGGCCAGCAGCGATCCTGCCATCGCGACCAGGCTTTTCTTTTTTCTTGCGCTCTTGCCTCTTGCGATCATAAGGTCACCTCCGACCTTGACGAATGTTTACGAATTAACTGCTTGGTTAATTCATTGGATGCCGGAGGGATAGGGCAAGATGCATCTTCGCGCGGCGAAATCGGCGCAGGGATCCACGCGGTTGCAGACAGCAACTTTTGCGCGTGCGGAGGGTTATTTTAGTGCAGGCGCTTGCTGTGTTCCGGGCGCCGAATCGTTTTTGCGGGGCGCTATTTTCTGATGCCGGACCAGTCGGTCAGAAGCACCGGCGCGCCGCCCTTCACGATCGTTGGATAGACCTTGTCGAAGCCCTTGTGATGTCCTGGGCCGTAGTTCAGCACCAGCTTCGATCCCAATCCCATATTCATATCGTGGATGGATTCAATGCCGCTGATGAAACTCTCTCGCGTCACCTCCTTGCCCGTGCGCTTCAAACCTTCCACCAGCACCATCGCGTCGACAAAGCCCTCGAAGCTCACAAAGCTGGGCGGTGTCGACGGATTATATTTCTCCAGATATTTGCGGTAGAGCGCGACCGTCGGGTAATCGACGCGGTCATACGGAGGAACCACCTGCGTGATAATCGTGCCTTCTGCGTCGGGGCCGGCTTCCTTGATGAACTCCTCGGTTCCGACAAAGGATACGGTCAGAAACTGGGGATGCCATCCGGAGGCATGCGCCTTCTTCACGATCGATGCGACCGGAGCGTAGGGCCCGACAACAATCACAGCCTCCGGCCGAGCCGCCATCAGAGTCCCAAGTCCCGAATCCACATCCATCGAGTTGCGCGCGAACGTTCCCAAAGCGGCCGGCGCCGCATTGTGTTTCTTGAGCGCCAGTTTCACGCCATCAAGCACCGTTTTGCCGAACGCGTCATCCTGGTAAAGCACGCCGATCTTGTGGATATCCTGCTGCCACAGCATGTCGACCTCTTCGCGGGTCTCGTCGTAATAGCTGGCGCGGACGTTGACGACGTAGTGCTTGAAAGGTTCGTAGAGCAGCTGTGCGCCGGTGAACAGGCCCACGACCGGGATCTTTTCTTCCTGCGCCATCGGAACGTAGACCGCGGCCGTGGGCGTTCCCACGAAAAATCCCAGGGCGAACACGCCTTCTTTCGTCATGCGCTTGAAGCAGCCCGGCGCCTTTTCGGGATCATAGCCGTCATCGAAAGCCAGCAACTGGATCTTGCGTCCGAAGACTCCGCCGTCGTCATTGATGGCGTGCAGGTAGATCGTGGCACCCATCACGGTCTGCTGGCCCAGAAAATGCGCGGGTCCATCGAGCGCCGAGCACGATCCAATCAGAATGCTGTTGCCGGTCACGCCAGGCGTTTCCGCCGGCGAATAAGAGCTGGCAACTCCACAAACGAGGAACAACGACAGCGCAGCGCGAAGCCAGATCGAGGCAAAATCCGTCCTTTGCCGGTTCATCCGCAATTCCCCTTGCCAAGTATTTCCCCCGCACCGGGCTCCACTTGTAAAGGCGATCAAGTTGTGATGTGCGTGAGATTCGTCTCGCCATTGTGCCACGCGGAATCACACAGCATGACAAATGCAACGCACGAAGGTAATGTCGAACACCGAACGTTCCAACCCTCTTTACCAAATGTGTTCCGTCCGTTTTTGGGATTACCCCCGTAACTTTCGAGCGAGTACCGGCACGTCTACTCTAGATCGTGCGATTTCTGAGGGGGGAATCGGCGGATGGGGCAACGTGTCACTCAGCCAGGACAGCCGGATCTTGTCCGCGCTAGCCGGCTCAAAAAAGCCCTGGAAACCGGCGCTCCGCCGGCCTTCCACTCCAGTGCACCGGCTGCTCCGGGTAACGGTTCTCACCCCGAACCGCATTTTCCTGCATTGCTCGAAGCCTTCAGCAAGCAGAGTCAGAATTTCGAAGCGCGCCAGCATTTTCTGGAGCAGATGTCGCACGCCTCGCCCGACGCGCTCTGCATTACCTCGCTCGATCATCACCTGCTCTGGGCTAATGAGACCTTTGTCCGATTGTTTGGGTACACCTTTTCCGAGATCCTCGGAAACTCCTTGCAAACCCTGGTGGTCCCGCCGGATCGCATGGCGGAGTCGCGATGGATTGCCGAGACGCTGGTGAAAGGCGAGCGCATCTCGCTCGAAACCAAGCGCCGCAAGAAAGACGGAACTCTACTGGATGTCTCCGCCTCTTGCGCGCCCCTTCTGCTGGAAGGCAAGGTCGCTGGTTTCTATGCCGGATACCACGACATCTCCGATCGCAAGCGTGTCGAAGCTCTGAGCTCCGCGCTGTATCGAGTTGCCGAGAAGAGCAGCACCGCGCACGATCTGCAGCAGTTCTTCGCCGCAGTCCACGGCATTGTCGACGAACTGCTCTACGCCCGCAATTTCTACATTGCGCTCTACGATCCTGTCAGCGAAATGCTGACTTTCCCCTATTTTGTCGATGAGCAGGACGCGCCGCCATCGCCCAAAAAACTGAGCCGGGGTCTGACGGATTACATCATCCGCACCGGCGAGCCTCTTCTGGCCACGCCCGAAGTGCTGCAGGCCATGGAGGACCGCGGCGAAGTCGCGCGCAACGGCTCGCGATCGCTCGACTGGATGGGCGTTCCCCTCCGCGTGAACAGCCACACGTTCGGAGCGCTCGTGGTGCAGACCTATTCGAAGAACATCCGCTACGGCGAGCGCGACAAAGAAGTTCTGACCTTCGTTGCCCGGCAGCTCGCCAGCGCGGTCGAGATCAAGCGCAACGAACTCGCGCTGCGGCGCTCCGAAGCGCGCTACCGCTCGCTCGTGCAGAGCTCCGTGTACGGCATCTACCGGTCGAGTCTCGAAGGAAGATTTCTCGACGTGAATCCGGCGTTGATCTCGATGCTTGGGTATGAGTCGGCGGAAGAAGTGCTGATGCTGGATCCGGAAAAAGACGTCTTCGCGCGGCCGGAGGAGCACGCGCGGCTGATCGACGATTTCCGCCGCACCGGCCGCCTCGACGGAGTCGAACTGAAGTGGAAGCGCAAAGACGGAAGCACCATCACCGTCCGCATCAGCGGACGCGCCGTCAGCAGCGCGGACGAACCCGCCGACGTGCTGGAAGCCATCGCCGAAGACGTTACCGACCGCCGCGCTCTCGAAGATCAGTTCCGGCAGGCGCAAAAGATGGAGGCTGTCGGGCGTCTCGCGGGCGGCGTCGCCCACGACTTCAACAATCTTCTGATGGTGATTAGCGGATACGCCGAAGTGATTCTGTCGAATCTGCCTCCCGATCATCCGCTGCACGAGAAAGGGCGCGCCATCCAGCAGGCGGCAGACCGCGCCACCACGCTGACGCGGCAGCTTCTGGCCTTCAGCCGCAAGCAACTGCTCGAACTGAAGATCGTCGACGTCAATGCGATCGTGCAGGACATGGAGCGGCTGCTGCGCCCGCTGATCGGCGAAAATGTGGAACTCGTTACAGTTCTCGCTCCCGAGGCGGCTCACACGCGCGCCGACTCCGGACAACTGGAACAGGTGCTGATGAACCTTGTCGTCAACGCCAAGGATGCCATGCCCGGAGGCGGCAAGCTCACGATCCAGACGCAGAATATTTTGATGGACGAAAGCCATCGCCGTGGACAGCAGTTCATTCGTCCGGGCCGCTACGTGATGCTCTCCGTCAGCGACACCGGCACGGGGATGGACAAAGAGACGCAGTCGCGGATCTTCGAGCCGTTTTTTACGACAAAAGAAAAAGGCAAGGGCACCGGACTCGGACTCTCCACCGTCTACGGCATCGTCAAGCAGAGCGGCGGATACGTCATGGTGCAGAGCGAAGTCGGGCAGGGCACCACTTTCCAGATCTACTTGCCGCAGGTCGAAGGGGACGTTGAGACCAATGCGGCGCCCGCTCCCGATGCGGCTTCCGGCGGGAACGAAACCATCTTGCTGGTGGAAGACGAAGAATCGGTGAGGCAACTGGTACGCGACACGCTTTCGGCGAAGGGTTACGAAGTTCTCGAAGCGGACAGCGGGGAAGCCGGTCTCGCCGCTGCGGATGCCCACAAGGGAAAGATCGATCTCGTCATCAGCGACGTCGTGATGCCCGGCATGAGCGGCCGCGACCTCGTCAAAAATCTCGCCAGGACCCGGCCCGAAACCAGAGTCCTTTATCTCTCCGGATACACCGAAGATGCCATCGTCAGCGACGGTTCCATCGAGAGCGGTACCGCATTCCTGCAGAAGCCCTTCAGCCTACAAAGCCTGTCGCGCAAAGTGCGCGAAGTTCTCGGCTAACCGCGTTTTCCTCGGAGGAGAAAAGGGGGTAAATTTTCTACCGTGCAACTTTTTCCGCGCCTCTGCGTCCTATGGATTGAGGATAGAACGTAGCGCGCGGGCGATCTGGCGCGCACAGGACTGGGGTTCCGATGCTGATCAAAAAGGCCGCAGATATCCGTTCGTCAGAGATCACTCCGAAAAATCTGTACCTGAACCGCCGCAAGTTTCTTGCCGGGGCGGCCCTCGCAGGCGCCGCTGTTGCCGCTGGCTTCGAACTCAGCAAGACACTGAATCCTTCGATGACGGCGCTCGCCGGAAACAAGATCGACGGAATCAAAAAGAGTCCGTTCAGCACCACTGAGACCATCACGCCCTACAACGACGTCACGCATTACAACAACTACTACGAGTTCTCGACCGAGAAAGACGAGCCCGCCGAGTTAGCCAAGAATTTCCGAACGCGGCCGTGGAAGGTCAAGATCGACGGCGAAGTTGCCAAAAAGCAGGAACTCGACGTCGACACCATCATCAAGATGGCGCCGCCGGAAGAACGCATTTATCGCCATCGATGTGTCGAAGGATGGTCGATTGTCGTTCCGTGGGTCGGCTTCTCGCTGAGCGAACTGATCAAGCGCGTGAACCCGACCAGCAAGGCCAAATATGTGCAATTCACCACCCTGCTTGATATGACACAGATGCCCGGCCAGCGCCGAAACGTTCTCGAATGGCCTTACGTCGAAGGCTTGCGCATGGACGAGGCCATGCATCCTCTCGCGCTGCTTTGCTTCGGCATGTATGGCGAAGACCTTCCCAATCAGGATGGGGCGCCTTTGCGCATGGTCGTGCCATGGAAATACGGATTCAAGAGCGCCAAGGCGATTGTGCGGATTCACTTCACCGACAAGCAGCCGGTAAATACCTGGAATGTTTCGGCTCCGAATGAATACGGTTTTTACGCGAACGTGAATCCGAACGTCGATCATCCGCGCTGGAGCCAGGCCAAAGAACGCCGCCTCGGCGAATTCTTCAAGCGCCCTACATTGATGTTCAACGGCTACGACCAGGTCGCCAGCCTGTATACCGGCATGGATCTGAGAAAATATTTTTGAGCAATGAGCAATGAGCTGTGAGCAATGAGCAGTAAGTGACGACCGCGTAATTCGAATGCGTTTTTCTTCGTGAGAAGGGAATGCCGGCTGCAAGTGCAATTCGCTGGAAGCTGGCGGCTGGAAGCTAAAAGCTGATTTCATGTCCCGCCTCTCCAAACCCGCCGTCTTCCTCGCGTGCCTGGTGCCCGCGGGAGTTCTCGTCTGGCGCGGATTCCACGGCGAGCTGGGCGCGAATCCCATCGAGTTCATTACGCACAGCACCGGCAACTGGACCCTGATCTTCCTGCTCATCACGCTTTCCGTAACGCCGCTGCGGAAACTTACGCGCCAGTACTGGCTGATTAATTTCAGGCGCATGTTCGGGCTGTTCGCGTTCTTCTACGGCACGCTGCACCTGATGACTTATGTCTGGCTCGACAAATTCTTTGACGTCCACGAAATGCTGAAAGACATCGCCAAGCGCCGCTTCATCACCGCCGGCATGACCGCGTTCGTGCTGATGCTTCCGCTGGCGCTCACTTCGAGCCGGTGGGCGATCCGCAAGCTGGGTGGCAAGCGCTGGCAGGCCCTGCACCGCTTGATCTATTTCAGCGCGGCTGCCGGCGTGATTCATTACATCTGGCTGGTGAAGGCCGACTTGAGAAAGCCGCTCGAATTTGCAACCGTGCTGGGAGTGTTGATCGCCTACCGTCTTGCGGTGTGGATTGCCGCTGCCGCCAAACCCAGCGCGACGAGAGTCGCATCAGCGGCGGCGAAAGTTGAAGTTTCCCAGAGCTAAATCATACTCAGCCGCAAAGCAGAAAGGGCGCGGTTGCCCGCGCCCCCGTAGAACAACAAAACAGCCTACTTCCGCTTCTTCAACATCGGGTGTGCCGTCACGATGCCCGGCATGACGAACATGTGGGTTTGGGCGGCTGACTTTGCCGAGGCCGACGCATTCTGCTGCAGCATCACGCCCACGGCGATCTGCCCCTGATCCACCTCGATGAGCGGGAAGGTTGTGCCGTCCACCGCGTAATAGATCAGGTTGAAACCGCCATTCAGAGTACTGGTGTTGCTGTTTGAGGCGGCCGCCGAGAGCGAACCTCGGCCGTTCGCGTCGGGTGCGCTGTACGATCCGCTCGAAAGCCCGATTCCAAAGGTCGGGAATCCGCCCGGCGCATAGTTCTCGTCGATCACGCCCGTAACCGTTCCTCCGGAGTTCGCGGTGAACTCGGCGATATCGTCCACCTCGACGGGGGTCGGTCCTCCGGAGAACCCGGAGGAATAACCGGTTCCGCTGAAGTTCATGCCATAGCCTTGCCCCGACGCAAATGTCGGCGTGCCCTGCTGCGCGTAGGCGGCTCCCATGGAGAACCCGTTAGTGTCGATTTCCATCAGCAGCAATCCGCCGCTGGAAGGATATGCCACGTAACTCGTGCCTCCAACGAAGGACGCAAAGTTTCCGATGACGAAGCGGCCCGTGCCGCCGGCAGTGTAGGCTGCGCTGAACGTGCCACTGCTTGTCGACGAGTTTCCGTTAACGTTGTAGTCCTCGGTGGACGTGTTGGTGATGTTTCCATTTCCGTCGCTCACCATGAATCCACCCAGAGCGAGAGGAGAGTACGAAGTGGTGCCGCAGGGCGAGCAGCCGGCCATTGTGAAAGCCAGATTTCCCGCAGGCATGGTCGCGCTCGTCTGCGAATACGCGTCACCGACCAGCGACGCGTTCTGGTCCATTTCAATGAACTTCAAATGCGAGGCGTCGACCGCGATAACATCGAAGGTCCCGCCCAGATTCGAACTCGAGAATGTGGTCGAAGGCGTCGAGGACGGCCCCACCGCGAACGATCCGCTCAGAGGTTGATCGGTGTAGGCGATGATTCCCCCGCTGCTGACATCGGCCAGCCCGCTCAGAGAATTGCCCGACAGCGTGAAGTTTCCAGCCGCTCCGAACAGTGAGGAACTGGCTGTCAATCCCGAAAGGAGGAAAGCGTAATTGCCTGTCGGAGTCACTCCCGCGGTCTGCACGTCAAGGGTTCCGCTGCCGCTGGCGATACTGTCGAACTCCGTTACCAGGCCGTGCGATGAATTTTGGAGGACGAAGTCCAATTGGAGGCTGCCGCCTACTGAACTCGCGTTGAGCGTCGCCTGTCCGCGTCCGTCCGCGCCGACCGTATAATTTCCGCCGCTGATTGCTGCGTTTGCGATGGGGGTGGCCGACTGCGAGGGATCGTTCAGGTCAACTGCCCCGCCCGTGATTCCACCGCTCCCGTTTGCCGTGAACACTCCAAGGGCGGCGTATGGTCCCCCGGAGGTCTCATCTGTGCCCGAAATCGAGAACACGTAGGTGCCGTTCAGATTGCTTTTGCTGAAAGCTCCGGTTGGCGGAGCTTGTCCGTTCGTAATACCGCTTCCGTTGCCGCAAGCTGCCAGCACGGCGAGCGCGGATATAGCGAGAGGTAAACCGAGGCGAGTGCAAAGCGACATACCTTCCCCCTGACAAATTTGGCCTGTTTTTGGGTCTTCTGGGCTCAGATTAGCACGTGTGAGTTGCCGATTGAGTTAACCCGAATCTAGAGAATTAGTAGCGGAAGTAACTGAAGTTTTTTGCAGCTTTACAAGTCTTTACGAAGCTTAGAGTTTCAAGTCTCAAGAAAGGAAGGGATCAGGCTTCGGGCCGGACTCAAAACTCGAAACTAGACACTCGAAACTGATTCCGCAAGCTTTCGCAGCGACTCTTCGTACGGAGCCTTCGCGATCCCTTTTTCCGTCACGATCGCCGCAACGTACTTCGCGGGAGTTACATCAAAAGCTGGATTCTCCACGCTCACTCCATCGGGCACCATCTGCTTGCCGGCAATGTGCGTGACCTCTTTTCCGTTCCGCTGTTCGATCGGAATCTTGTTGCCATCAGGACAAGCGAGATCGACCGTCGAAATCGGCGCCGCCACGTAAAACGGAATGCCGTGTTCCTTCGCGAGAATTGCGACCGTGTAGGTGCCGATCTTGTTGGCGACATCGCCATTGGCGGCAATGCGGTCCGCGCCCACGACAATCGCCCCGATCTTCCCCTGCTTCATCATCGCTCCGGCCATATTGTCGGAAATCACGGTCGTCGGGATGCCGTCTTTCATCAACTCCCATGCCGTTAGCCGCGAGCCCTGCAAGAACGGGCGCGTCTCGTCGGCATAGACATGAATCTTTTTCCCCTGCTCGACAGCCGCGCGGATTACTCCCAGAGCGGTTCCGTATCCTGCCGTCGCCAGTGCGCCGGCATTGCAGTGCGTCAGCACTCCGCCTTCACTCGGCATCAGCGTGGCGCCGTGGCGTCCCATCGACTGGTTCGCCGCGATGTCTTCCGCATGCATCCGCTGCGCCTCTTCAACGAGCGCTTGCTTGATCTGCGGAATCGGGCGAATCCGTATGCGCTCAAACTTTTCCTGCATCCGCCGGATTGCCCAGAACAGATTCACCGCCGTCGGCCGCGTCTTGCCGATGACATCGCAAATCTGGTCGAAGTCGCGCTTCAGATCGCCCGCGGTTTCGGCCTTTGAATTCTGCACGCCGAGCGCGATCCCCATGCCCGCCGCCACGCCGATCGCCGGCGCGCCGCGCACCACCATGTTGCGGATGACGTCCGCCACCTGCTCGTGCGTCTTGCAGTTCACGTACACTTCTTCGGTCGGCAGCTTCGTCTGATCGATGAAGCGCACGCCCTTGTCGGTCCATTCAAGAGTTTGGATCATGGTAAGAAAGTTTCGACAAGTCAGTTTCGAGTTTCGTGTTTCGAGTTTCAAGAAACGTCTGGCGGCACAACTTGCATGCGGACGCAAGAACTCGAAACGTGACACTCGAACCTCGAAACTATGTTCTATGCGCTTCGCACAAATTCCGCGGATTATTCGTTATCGCCGGCCTTCCGCAAATCTCGCATGCAGCAGCCACCGCGAAAACGTTCGGCTGCGTCTCGTCATTCTGCAGGAGATGTTGCTCACGCACGTCATTCGCGGTGAAGATCGAGACAAACTGCGCAGGAGCCGCTGCCTTCTCGACGTTCGGGCGTCCCTTCGCCTCTTCGCGCTCCACCAGGCACATCACGCCGGCGATCTCAAATCCAAACTCCCGAGCCGCTTCAATCGCCTGAACCGTCGACGCGCCGGTCGTGCACACGTCGTCGACAATCACCACGCGCGCGCCCTTCTCGCGGAAGCCTTCAATGCGCTGCCCGGTGCCATGCTGCTTCTCGGCCTTGCGCACGAGGAATCCGCCGAGTTCGCCGCTCACCACCGATACTGCCACTACGATCGGATCGGCGCCCATCGTCAGTCCGCCGATCGCTTGCGGCTTCCATTCGCGCTTCTTGATCTCTTCGAGAAATACTTCGCCCGTCAGCCGCGATCCCTTGGCGTCGAGCGTTGTCGTGCGGCAGTCGATGTAATAGTCGCTCGTTCCTCCGGAAGAAAGTTTGAACTCTCCCAGCCGGAACGACTTGTGCGCAAGGATCGAGAGCAGCTTCTGTCGCGAATGCATGAAAACCTACGATACCAGAGATCAAACACGTAGCGACAGCCGTCCACTGTCCGTTGTGCGAAGCGAAAGTCCGTTTAGTGGATGGTTAAACGCGCGTGGACCCATGCCAGCGTTTGAGCGCCACCAGAGACCATACTGCCTCAACGATTCCGAACGGCCACGCTCCCTGCAGAAAGCCGTAGACCGAGCCGAGCGCGCACGAACCGGCAAACGCCAGGATGAACCACCGGCTCTTCGATTCCAGCGCATAGCAGACCAACATCGCCGTCACTGCAAACAGCCCAAAGAGCGTCAAGGCGTCGATCTTCATTCCGTTCTCTTCATGCCGATATCGTCCGCAGCTTTTCCATCACAGGCGTCACACCGTAGCACTGCAGGACCGCGCTCGCAACCCCCGTGTGGCCAATGCGAATCCAGCCCTCTATATGGGCCCGAACCCGCACAACGACCCCTCATGCGTGTTACCCTAAAGTTTCCAGAATAATCAAAAGATAACCGCCCAGCGGCTCTCCATTTGGATTCTGAATCGATATATGAAATTGCACAACGTGCTCCGGCGTATCACTCCCGCCCGTCTTGTAACTCTCGGCGTTGCCCTCTTCGCCCTATCTCATTTCGCGCTCGCCGAGGGCACGCGCACGTGGGAACAATCGAAATTTGACGACCTGGTGAAAGGCACGCCCGACGGCGTCGCGGTCCGCAGCACCGGAGGCCTCGAACTCGCGCCTGCGTTCAAGCTGCTTTATTCGACGCCCTCCACCTACATCTGGGCCGTTGCCGCCGACGAGGGCGGCAACGTCTACGCCGCCACCGGATCGCCCGCGCGCGTCTATCGCATCACTCCCAGCGGAGAAGCGACCATCATCTTCGAGCCGCAGGAACTGCAGGTGCAGGCTCTACGTGTCGGCCCTGGAGGAACGATCTTCGCCGCCACCGCTCCCGACGGCAAGGTTTACAAGATCGAACACAAATCCGGCGAGAAGAGCGAAACCCACAAACCGGACGGCAACTCCGCGAAAGATTCCAAGCCCGCGCTCGATCCCAGCTGGACTTCGTCCGTTTATTTCGCACCCGGCACGAAATATATCTGGGACCTGATCCTCGACAAATCCGGCAACCTCTACGTCGCCACCGGAGACCACGGCGAAATCTACAAAGTCACGCCCAAAGGCGAGCACTCGCTCTTCTTCAAAAGCGATGAAACGCATATACGGGCCCTCGCTCTCGACGCCAAAGGAAACCTGATTGCCGGGACCGACGGCAGCGGCCTCATCTACCGCATCTCTCCGGCTGGCGAAGGCTTCGTGCTCTACAGTGCGCCGAAGAAAGAAATCACCGCGCTCGCGCTCGATCGCGACGGAAACATTTACGCGGCGGGTATTGGCGAGAAGCGTGCGGGTTCCGGATCATCCACCAGCGTGACGACCTCGATGCTCTTGATTACCGCGCCGACGGCGGCTCCCGCTACGTCGCCCACCGGACCGGTTCCTCTCGTCAGCAGCCCGAGTCCCGTGCAGCTCGGCTCGCTCCCCACCGGGGGCGGTGCCACCGGAGGTTCCGACGTGTACCGCATCGCCGCCGACGGTTCACCATCGCGGGTGTGGACGTCGCACGACGACATCGTCTACGCGCTCGCCTTCGATTCGCACGACCGCCTGCTCGCGGCTACCGGAAATCGCGGACACATCTTCGCCATCGACGGCCCTGACGCGTTTTCCGATCTGCTGAAAGTTCCTGCGTCGCAGGTGACCGGTTTCGCCAAGGCTCCCGGCGGCGGCCTCTACGCGGTAAGCAGCAATCTCGGGAAGGTTTTCGTGCTCGGTCCCGGCCCGGCGTCAGAAGGTTCCTATGAGAGCGATGTTTTCGATGCAAAGATTTTTTCCCGCTGGGGACGGGTCGACTTTCGCGGCAGCGGCAATGTCGATCTGCTCGCCCGCAGCGGCAACGTCGATAATCCCGACCGGAACTGGAGTCCGTGGAAGCCCGTCGATCTGAGCAAAGGCGCCGAGATGGGAGTTCCCGCCGCGCGCTATGCCCAATGGAAAGCCGTGCTGCACTCCGGCAGCACCAGGCCCTCGGTCGATACCGTCACGCTGAACTACCTGCCGAAGAATGTCGCTCCCGAAATTGATGACGTCTCGGTGCAGCCCGGCGTGCGCTACCAGCCGCTTGCCAAGTCCACCGGCCTGACGCTCGGCACCGACCTGAGCGGATCGACGGGCGCTCACTTCGAATCTCCCGTTCCCAGCACGCACGATCGCGACGCCATCGGCGTGAAGTGGAGCGCGCACGATGAGAATGACGACCAGCTCGTCTACTCCGTCTATTACCGCGGCGATGGCGAATCGCGCTGGCTGCTGCTGAAAGACAATCTCAGCGACAAGGCCTACTCGTTCGACGCGAGCCTGCTTCCCGACGGAGGCTACACCATCAAGGTTGTCGCTTCCGACGCGCCGTCTCATTCGCCAGGCGAAGCGCTCACCAATGAGCGCGAGAGCCGCCGCTTTGAGGTCGATACGACTCCGCCGCGCATCGAGACTCTTGCGGCCTCTTTCGAAAACGGGCAGATTCACGTCCGCTTCCGCGCCGAAGACAGCTTCTCCTCGATCAAGCGCGCCGAATTCTCGGTTGATGCCGGAGACTGGCAATACGTCGATCCGGTCGGACAGCTCTCCGATTCGAAGATCGAGGATTACGACTTCAAAGCTCCGATCACGAATGCGACCGATGCCGCGGCCTCTGAGCACGTGGTCGTCGTGCGCGTCTACGATAAGTACGAAAACATGGGCGCGTCCAAAACTGTTCTGCACGGCAAGTGAGGGATGAAGATTGATCGAAATCGCGGCGCGCTGGGACGATTCTTCACACGCTCTTGGAATCGGGACATGTCCGAAAGGCCTCTTTCGGCGCGAAGCGTTCTCTCGCAGAATGGCTTCGTTACGCGCCCCGGTTCAGGCTGAAGCCTTCCCCCATCTGCTCCTTCGCGCATCTCGTTTGCGTGACAGCCTGTTCCGGGCTTGCGTTTCGCAGCTTTACGCCGCTGCCAGATAGATGTACCGCAAGATAAACAGCAGGGTGAGAATCCATATCACCGGGCTGATCTCCCGGAACCGGCCTGCCGCGACTTTCACCAGCGTGTAAGAGATCAATCCCAGGCTCAGTCCGGTCGCAATGCTGAACGTCAGAGGCGTGGCCAGCAGAGTCACAAATGCCGGGATCGCCTCAGTGAAATCTTTCCACTCGACGCGCCCTATCGACTCAGTCATCAGCGCGCCCACCAGAATCAACGCCGGAGCCGTCGCGTATCCGGGAATCGCGGCTGCGAGCGGTGCGCAGAACGCAGCCAGTAGAAACAGACCTGCGGTAACGACATTCGCCAGTCCGGTTTTGGCACCCGCCGCAACGCCCGCCGCGCTCTCGATGTAGCTGGTCACCGTCGATGTTCCGGTCAGCGCGCCAATCAACGTGCCCACGGCGTCTGACACGAGAGCTCGCCCCACGCGCGGAATCTTTCCGTTGACGACGAATCCGCCCTGCTCGCACACGCCTACCAGGGTGCCAATGTTGTCGAACAGATCGACGAACAGAAATACGAAGATGATTTCAAACAGCCCCAGATGCATGGCCCCGCGCAGGTCCAGCTGGAACCACGTTGAACTCGGATGTGGCATCGAAAAAATTGCGGCCGGCCAGTGCTCCATCCCGCGCAGAATGCCGATCAGCGTCGTCCCCAGCACTCCGATCAGGATCGCGCCCGTGATCTTGCGCGTCATCAGGACCAGCATGATGCCCAGCCCGATGCACGCCATCTGCGCCTCTCGGGTACCGAAGCTGCCGAGGCTCACCAATGTCGCCGGATTCGCCACCACCAGCTTCGCATTCCGCAGCCCGACGAATGCGATGAACATTCCGATACCGCCTGCGGTGGAATGTTTCAGGCAATCGGGAATGCCATTGACAATCTGCTCGCGCACCTTCGTGACGGTAAGAATCAGGAACGCGACGCCCGAGAAGAAAATTACGCCCAGAGCCGTACGCCACGGCACATGCATCCCCAGGCAGACGGTGTACGTGAAGTACGCGTTCAGAGACATCCCGGGCGCGAGCGCGATGGGATAATTCGCGTACACCCCCATCACCAGTGTCGCCACCGCCGCCGAGACGCACGTCGCAAACACCACGCCCTCGATCGGCACTCCCGCTTCGGACAGAATCTGTGGGTTCACCACGACGATGTACGCCATCGTGACGAACGTTGTCAGGCCGCCCAGAAACTCGCCGCGAACCGTGCTGCCATTTTCCTTGAGACGGAAGTAGCGTTCGAACAAACCGGATCCTTTGTGCGTGGGATGAACCGGACATTCTACATGTAGGGACGGCCACCTCGGCTGTCCGGTCGAGCGAAGCTCCACACCTGCTTTAGCCACGAGCAGACGGGTTCAGCTTGGCAGACTCTCCCCCTCCGAAGTAATCTCCGAGGCACTCTGCAGGCTCGCAGCCGTGATGTCCCGCAGATCCCCGGCATTCCGCAGTTCCGGGAACCACCACGCCCACAACACGATTACGACGAGCGTTCCGACGCCTCCGAGCACAACCGCCGGAACCGTGCCGAACCACTGTGCCGTCACGCCCGATTCGAACTGGCCGAACTCATTCGAGGTGCCGATGAAGATCATGTCGACGGCGGTTACGCGCCCGCGCATCTCATCCGGCGTCGCCAGCTGCGTTAGCGTCGCGCGAATAATCACGCTGATCATGTCGCTCGCCCCCAGCAGGAACAACGCGACCATTGACAGCGCCAGATTGTGCGACAGGCCAAAGATGATGGTGAAGACTCCGAAGCCTGCCACAGCCCACAGCAGCGTGATTCCCGACCGTCCGCGCAATGGACGATGCGCCAGCGATACTGCCATCACCGCCGCGCCTACGCCCGGCGCCGTCCGCAGCAAACCCAGCCCCCATGGGCCCGTGTGCAGGATCTCCCGCGCATACACAGGCAGCAGCGCTACCGCTCCGCCCAACAGCACGGCAAACAAATCCAGCGAGATCGCGCCGAGGATCAGCTTCTTGCTCCAGATATAGTCGAGCCCGGCAAACACCGTCTTCAGCGTGATCGGCTCGCGCGGACGCGCCCTCACTTCCGGCTTGATCTTGAACGACGACAGCGTAGCCGCAATTGCTGTGACCAGCGCAATGATGTATACGGCCGAAGGCCCGTGAAATGCCGCATACACAATTCCTCCAAAGGACGGTCCAAGAATCGTCGCAGCTTGGAAGACACTCGCGTTCCACGCTACAGCATTGGGGAAATGTTCTTCCGGTACCAACTGCGGAAGAATCGACCGGCTCGCTGTGCTGGCGAACGACCGCACCACTCCAAGCACCACGAGCACTTCATAGATCGACATCATCGACGGCCTGCCGCGCTCGGTCAGCATCAGCAGGAGCGCGAAGCAGACGCCGTAGCCCGCGTAACAGGCGGAGAGGACCTTGTTTCGTTCGAATCGATCGGAAGCGTGCCCGGAGATCGGGAACAGCAGAATTCCCGGCAGGAACTGCGCCAACCCCACATAGCCGAGATCGAGCGGCCGCTTGGTGATTTCGTAGACCTGCCATCCGACGGCCACGGCCTGCATCTCGACCGCGGAGACAATCAGGAATCGTGCAATCTCAAACAGCACGAATCCGGGATGCTGAAAGGCGGCGCGTCCGGCCCTGGCGTCGTCGTTGGCAGGCATGTGCTTCTAATGTGACATAGAACGCTGAGGAAGTGCAGGCATTCAACAATCAACAATCATCATTGCCTACGCCACCACCGGCGCATTCACCATCCCGGCTGTCCCAAACACACGGCTGTAGCGCTCGATCTCTTCCGCCGGTCCCAATGCCTTCGCATAGTTATCCGAAAGCTTCACCGCCGGACGCCCCTCCACGCACGATACTTTGCAGATCAGGCTGATCGGATCGAACCCATCGCCCTCATTCGGATTACATCCGCGAAAATCATTCGTTAGAAGCGTGCCCCATCCGGCGCTGAACCGGATTCGCCGGTCGGCCGTCCACTTGCTCGTGTCGTGAAAATCGGCGGCGCTGCGAAAATCATCCGGACGAACATTCTTTCCCAGCCGCCCTCCGAAATAGGCTTGCAGCCCAAGAATGGCGTCGACATCCAGCGTGTCCGAAGCAATCATCAGCTTCTCGCGCGGATCGCGTCCCTTGGCCTTTAGCCACGCAATATATTCATCGCCGGCGATATACGGGTCCTTGCTGTCCACGCGCTGGCCGGTCCAGTCCGCCACCCAGTCCGGAGCCCCCGCCAAAAACTGCGTCGTTCCAAACGTGTCGGGCAGCATCACGCGCAGCGCGCCTTCATACGTCTGCTGCCATAACTCGAGCACTCGGTATTGCGATTCCTTCAGCGCCACATCGTCCGGCGCCAGCGCCGCCATCACCATCGGAATCTCATGCGCGTTGGTTCCAATCGCCTCCAGATCGTGCTTGTGCGCGAGAAAGGCATTCGACGTTCCAACGAAATTGTCTCCCAGGTTCGTCGCCATCGCGACCACTACGTATTCCTGCCAGAGAAAGCTGTGCCGCCGACGCGTGCCAAAATCCGCCACGCTCAATCCCGGCACGCCGCGCAGCCGCTCGATCTTGTTCCACAGCTTCGTCTTCGCCCGCGCGTAAAGAATGTCGAGCCCGAACTCGCTCAGCGTCTTCAGCGCCGCCCGCGTTTTGAGTTCGTCGAGAATGGCCAGCGCGTATAGCTCCCACATCGTGGTCTCCGTCCAAGCGCCCTCAAACGTCAGATGGATCTGCCCATCCCGCACGCGCAGCTGATAATCCGACAGCCGGAATTCATGCTCCAGCCAATCGAGGAACGCCGGCTCGAAGATCCCCTTGTGCCCGTAAAACGTATTGCCCGCCAGCCAAACCAGTTCCGACTTGCGGAACCGTCGTCCGCGCACGTGCTGCAGCTGCACCTTGAGCTCTTCGACGTTCACCACATCCGCCATCCGCACCGACGGATGCCGGTTGTACAGCGAAAATGTCACCCGCGTCTTCGGAAAATGCTTCCAGATAAACTGCAGCATCAGCAGCTTGTAGAAGTCGGTATCGAGCAGCGACCGGATGACCGGGTCGAGCTCCCAGTTGTGGTTATGCGCGCGTTCGGCGAGGTTAATGATCATCGAAGGAGAGCGGCCCTCAAACTGAAAGCATACGGGATAGGCGCAGGCAAAGGCTACTCAGGCACGAGCATGTAGGGACAACCGCCTCGGCTGTCCGTCGAACTCGATCTCGACTCCCGCGGTGGCCATGACCCTTGGTGTAGTTCCCTCCAATTGACACGGCGCGCATAATCAAACTGCCCGATCCGCTTCACGCCGCAGGAGCACGTCCATGAAACACTTCGCCGCCGCACTCACGCTTGCATTATTCGCCGCCCTCGCACTCAACGCTCAAACCAGCCGATCCGCCGATGACGCTTCTTCCATCCGCGCCACCGTCGCCAACTACATCGAGGCCTATTACACCGGAGACGCTCCGCGCATGCAGCACACGCTCCATCCGCACTATCGGAAGCTGATGCTCCACGGCAACATTCCCGTACGCCAATACACTGGAACAGACATGATCGGCATGGTTCAATCTGGCGCCCCGGACATACCAGCCGCCAGCAACACAGAACAGGTCAGCGTCCTCGACATCAGCGGAAACATCGCGTCGGCCAAGCTGGTCACGCCCGGCTGGGTTGATTACATGACTCTGTCGAAAGTCGACGGCGCCTGGAAGATTCTCTCCGTGGTCCAGCAGATCGAAGATTAACCTTACCGTTCACCTCTAACCGTAAAAGCAAAAGCCGCCAGCATTTCGCTGACGGCTGATTGCTGAGTGCCTCTTTCCTAATTCTCGTACAACAACACGCCCTCCGCCTTCTCCGAATCCACCGGACGGTAGAAGAGCTTGTTGTCTTCGAGGAAGACCTCGATGAACGCCGGACGCGTCGTGATCGTGCCCTGGATCAGCGCCTCCGACAGCGGGTCTTCGATGTACTTCTGCAGCGCACGCCGCAGCGGACGTGCTCCGTAGCTGCGGTCGGTCAAGGTCTGGTTCAGGATCCAGCGTTTCGCTTCGTCCGCTACCGTGACCGTGATCGACTTCTGCGCCAGGTTCGCATTGAGCTGCGTGACCATGAGTTCCAGAATCTGGATCAGGTCGGCCTCGCTCAGCGCGTTGAAGATGATGATCTCGTCCAGCCGGTTCAGGAACTCCGGATTGAACGTCCGCTTCACTTCGTTCTTCACCAGTTCTTCAACCTTGTCCGCGATCGCCTCTTCCTTCGTCGACTGGAAGCCCAGGCCCTCGCGCTTCTGCAAGTGCCGCGCTCCAATGTTCGACGTCATGATGATGATCGTGTTCTTGAAGTCGACCGTGTTGCCGAGTCCATCAGTCAGCTGCCCGTCTTCAAACACCTGCAACAGGATGTTGAATACGTCCGGGTGCGCCTTCTCGATTTCGTCGAGCAGGACGACCGAATATGGAGCCCGCTTCACGCGCTCGGTCAGCTGTCCGCCCTCTTCGTAGCCGACGTATCCTGGAGGCGAACCGATCAGCTTCGAGACCGAGTGCTTTTCCATGAACTCCGACATGTCGAAGCGCACCAGAGCCTTTTCGGTGCCGAACATGAACTGCGCCAGCGTGCGCGCGACTTCGGTCTTGCCGACGCCCGTCGGCCCGAGGAACAGGAACGATCCAATCGGCCTGTTCGGATTCTTCAATCCCGCGCGCGACCGCCGGATCGCCCGGGCCAGCGCGCTGATCGACTTATCTTGCGAGATGATCCGCTTGTGCAGCTCTTCCTCGATCCGCAGCAGTTTCTGGGTCTCTTCTTCCTTGATCGAGGTGATGGGCACGCCGGTCCACCGCGAGACGACATCTTCAATGTCCTCGCGGTTGACCACTCCCGTCGAAGACTCGTCGAGATGATATTTCTCTCTCAGGGCGCGCAGGTTCTCGCGCTCCTTGCGTTCTTCGTCGGAGTAAAAACGTGCCTTCTCGAACTCGTGATTCGCAATGGCGTTCTCCATGCGATGCACGATGAACTTGATCCTCTTCTGCACTTCCGTCAGCTCTTCCGGCAGGGAAGTCTGGCGCAGCTTCACGCGCGCTCCAGCTTCGTCCACCAGATCGATGGCCTTATCAGGTAGGAACCGGTCGGGAATGTAGCGGTTCGAATGGGAGACCGCAAAGTTGATCGCCTCGTCCGTGTAAGTGACCGCGTGGAACTTCTCGTAGCGGTCTTTAATCCCGAACAGAATCTTCACCGCATCCGACTCGTTCGGAGGCGGAACCTTCACGGCCTGGAATCGTCGCTCGAGCGAACGATCTTTCTCGATCGACTTCCGGTACTCGCCCGGAGTCGTCGCGCCAATGCACTGAATCTCGCCGCGCGAAAGTGCTGGCTTCAGAATGTTGGCCGCATCGAGCGATCCTTCCGCCGACCCAGCTCCGACCAGCGTATGTAGCTCGTCAATAAAGATGATGGAATTCTGCGACTCCATCAGTTCCTTCATGATCGTCTTCAGCCGCTCTTCGAACTGGCCGCGGTATTTCGTTCCGGCCACGATCAGCGAAAGATCCAACGCCAGGATTCTTTTGTCCGCCAGGAACGACGGAACTTCGCCATCGGCAATGCGCTGCGCCAGTCCCTCGACGATGGCTGTCTTTCCAACGCCCGGTTCTCCGATCAGCACCGGATTGTTCTTTGTGCGCCGGCACAGAATCTGGATGACGCGATCAACTTCGCCTTCGCGCCCGACCAGCGGATCGAGTTGGCTGTCCATCGCGGCCTGCGTCAAATCCCGCGAAAATTCCGAGAGCAGCGAGCTTTCGCGCTGCCGCTGCGGCTGCGCCTTTTCCTGGGTTGTCCGCGCAAGTTCCTCGCGGATCGTCGACAGCCGCAAGCCCCGCTCGTGCAGGATCTCCGCCGCAAAGCATTTTTCTTCCCGCAGCAGGCCCAATAGCAGATGTTCTGTTCCGATATGGCGATGCGAGAGCCGCTCGGCTTCTTCCGCCGCATACGCAAGAACGCGTTTGCATTCATTGCTTAGCGGAAGATCGACCGACGTAGAAACCTTCTCGCGGATGGTGGTGTGTCCCTCGATCTGCTTGCGGATCGACTCGACTGACGCATGAGAGCGCAGGAAACGATTCGTCAGGGCCTTGTCTTCACGCAGGAGCCCCAACAGCAAGTGCTCCGTCTCTATATAAGGAGACCCAAACTGGCTGGCTTCATAGCGTGCGAAAAAGATGACGCGCCTGGCTTTCTCCGTATAGCGTTCAAACATAATCCCCTTTGACCTTCCCGGCCGGGGAAACCCGACCCTACCGACCGTGACCCTGCCTCTGATTAATTATGCAATCAAAGGGCCGCCGGACCCAAGTATCCTCCCGGCTCTAACCCCCTGACCACGTTACTGAAGGAACCCCTTTGGATTCCCCCGGTCTTCGCTCTCTGCCGTGCCCTTGCACTTTCTCGTACGAACCTTGCGCCTTCCTCATGCCGGAAGCGATTCCGGCTCGATCTCCTCAACGCGTCCCCGCTCCAGCCGCAACACTCGATGGCAGCGCCTGGCAAAGGATAGATTGTGCGTAGCAATGAGGGAGGTGAGTTGGTGTTCGCGATGTAATCGCGCGATCAAGGCGAATACGGCTTCTGCAGTCTGTCCGTCCAAGTCTCCGGTGGGCTCGTCCGCCAGCAGTAGCTTCGGACCTGTTATGAGCGCCCGTGCCAGAGCCACTCGCTGCTGCTCACCGCCTGACAGTTCCCCCGAGCGGTGATGGGCGCGCTGTTCCAATCCGACCTCACGCAGCCAGCGTGAAGCTAATGGTTCCACCTGTTCCCATACCTGCCCTCTGAGCAGCAACGGCATGGCAACATTTTCCGCCGCCGTAAATTCCGGCAACAGGTAGTGAAACTGCCAGACAAACCCGGTCTCCCGATTGCGAAAGGCCGCGGCTTCGTCGTGAGACAGCGAATTCACTCGCAAGTGGGCGCAGTATACGTCACCTGCGGAAGCGCGATCAAGAGCGCTCAGGATGTGCAAAAGTGTACTCTTGCCGGCTCCCGATTCGCCCACGATCGCCAGCATCTCTCCCCGCTTCACTTCAAACGACAGATTCTCAAAGAGCACCAGATCCGATTCACCGGACCGGAAAACCTTCTTCAGGCCTTCCACTCGAAGCATTGAATCTTCATTTCTTAGATGCAATGGACGTCTCTTTCGTTCCAATCGGCGAATTCAAGTCCAGCTTGCCCGATCGCTCCGTACTGTCTGGCCCGTACTTACCTCGCACTCTTGAGCGGTCTCCGATTTCTCATCGCACCGCTCTTCAAAACTGTATCCCCGCCCAACCACGCTTCATGTGATTCAAGTCACGGCAGTTAGGCTCGCGCAGCGACAACCGCCTCGGCAGTCGAGCCGTCCGTCATTCGTATCGCAACGCCTCCGCCGGCAGAATCCTCGACGCCGACCACGATGGATACAGCGTCGCCACAAACGAGATTAGCACTGCAAACAAGGCCACCAGCGCCCCATCGATCACCCGCGGAGCAAACGGCACGTAATCGATCGAATAAACTTCCGGCGAAAGCGAGATCACGTGATAATGGCCGCCCGCATATGAGATCGCGTACCCCAGCACGAGCCCGATGGCCGTCCCGATCACGCCAATCAGCACTCCCTGCGCGATAAACACATTCCTCACCTGCGCCTTGCGAGTCCCCATCGACAACAAGACGGCAATGTCCTTCGTCTTCTCCATGACCATCATGATGAGGCTGATCAGGATATTGAGCGCGGCCACGAACACAATCAGGCCGATCGTGATAAACGTCACCAGCCTCTCCAACCGCAGCGCGTGGAACAAAGCCTTGTTCTGTTCCATCCAGTTGGTCGCCATGAATCCGGTGCCGGCCGCCTGTTCCAGTTCGCGCGAGATCGCGTCGGCATCGTAGATGTCGTCAATCCTGAACTCGAGCACTGAAATCAGATCGCCCAGTCCGAACAGCCGCTGCGCATCCGACAGCCGCACGAAGGCCCAACTTGAGTCGTAGTCGTAGAAGCCGGAATTAAAAATTCCGACCACGTGAAACCGGTTGTACTTCGGAACCATCCCGAACGGAGTCAGTTCCCCCTGCGGGCTCGTCACCAGCACCACCGACCCGACCGTCGCCCCAAGATTGTCCGCCATATCCTTCCCGATCACAATCGGAGGCATCGCGGCCACCCGCTGCTCAAC
This sequence comes from Candidatus Sulfotelmatobacter sp., assembly GCA_035945695.1. Lineage (GTDB taxonomy): Bacteria > Acidobacteriota > Terriglobia > Terriglobales > Acidobacteriaceae > Sulfotelmatobacter. The sequence continues at coordinate 455,926 of DASYZZ010000030.1, forward strand.
CCCCTCCAGCGAGTCCGGAGAAGTCGGATTATCTGAACCCGTCGGGTGCCCCATTTCTCCCGGATTTTGGGAGAAGTGGGGGTTTTGGTCTTCGTCCAACGGGGCCGCGGACCCCTGCGTCACCGAATTCAGCAGATCCCCAACCTTCCTCTCATAGTTCGGAATCATCCCCTTGAGCACCGCGCCGCGCGCCCGCGGACCACGGGAGATGAGCACCTGCTCAAAAATTGCCGGGGCCGCCGCCACCACATGCGGCTCTTTTTGCAGCCGCTGCAAAAGCGCAGGCCAGTCCCGTATCCCGTCGTCATTGATTCGCTGCAGGCTGATGTTGGAAGTCGATCCCAGCAGCCGCTGCTGCAGGTCCTGTCGGAATCCATTGTTGATCGCGAGCGCCACCACCAGCGACGCCACTCCAGCAGAGACTCCAGCAATGGAAATTGCCGTGATAATCCCGATAAATGCCTGCCGCCGTTTTGCGCGCAGGTAGCGGCTTGCTACAAAAAGTTCAAAGCGCATGGAGTCGGTGTGTCCGGCCGCGTTCCAGAGCAGCCGTCCACGACTGGATTATAAAGGTATGGATCTCATCTCGACCGGAGTGGAGAGACCCTGTGTTCCGCGTTTCGTATCAGGGCACCTGATTCTTGCGTGGAAGAGCGGCGCTTTAGCGCCGCGATAGGCGAGAAATAAATTCGGGCTTTAGCCCCAGCGTCCGCGAATCCGCCTTTCCCCGCGGACTCTTTATGCGTAACTGCCGCCAAATCTTAGAACCTTCCCGCGCCGCTTTGAAACTACCCGTTCGAATACGCCGCTTCCCGCGAAGCGAACACTCCGTAGATCACGAGCTGCCACCAGGCCAGCACGACTGAAGTGATCACAAAATCCACTCCAAAGTGTTTCATCCTCCCGAAGGTTTCGGGTACCCCGACGGCGAAATAAGCGTGAAGCACCGCTCCGCCCAGCGCAATCAGGGTCACTATAGAAATGACGGCGATTCTCCGTAGCCGGGGCATTAACGGCACGCGCACCCGCGCCGGCTCCGCATTGCGGTACCAGTATGCGAACCAGATCAGCAGCACAGCCATGCCTGCGACTGTGCTCGCGAGTTGCAACAGCTTGTAGTGCGGAATCGTTCCCAGGACGGGCACCGAGATCGGCTCATGCAGAAATTCCCACCGCCTCCAGAGCCACGTATTCACGTGCGTGAATGAGTCCCACAGCAGATGCGTGGCAATGCCCAGCAATGTGGATGCGACGATCAGCAGAAACCTGCGGACTCCGCCAAACCGGAATTCCCCGAGATACTTCGCCAGCCGGCTCTGCAATCCGTGCGGGAACAGCCGTACCACCGGCGCTTTCACGTACCGGTGAAAGATCCACAACGTCGCCAGCGCAACCGGCAAAGTGAGAACCAGGGCACCCGGAATCGTGTGCCCGAACCGGCCCCGCGGCCCGAGCCGGATGAAATATTCAAAGTCAGGGGCAAACGTCCCAATCACCAGCGCCGACATAACAAGCGGCCACCGGCGAAAGGGAAGCGCGGCAGCTCCATGGGCAAGCGTAAAAGGCACACTCTATTATGACGGCATCAGCCAGTCGCCGCAAAAGCCGCTGGAGAATAGCTCCGCTCGTGGAAGAGCGGTGCTTTGGGCGCCGCGATAAGGCGGGACATTTCGATATGGCTTGGGCCTCTGCGCGGACGCTTTCTATTCTATCCGCTCCCAATACTGCGTCCGCCCCAGCAACGAGATCCCGATGAATCCCCGCACTTTCAACTTCTTCCCGCTATCCTGCAGCGTCACAGAACAGCGATAGATCTTCCCGTTATGCGGATCGAGAATCCTCCCGCCCGACCATTCGTCCCCATCTTTCTTCAGGTCCCACAGGATTCTCAGCCCAATCTCCGGCTTGTCCTTCAGATCGCCCGTGCAATGCTTGCAGATGTGCTCGGGATTGTCCGGATCCGGATTCAGAATCTCCTCAATCTTTCCGGAAAATTTTCCGTTTTCTTCCCAAATGCTGACCACCGACTTCGGCTTGCCCGTCGCATCGTCCACCGTCCTCCACTTGCCCACCGGAGAACTCTGCCCCGCCGCAAGCGCTGCGAACCCGCAAACCAGAATTGCCGTTACCAGAAAGCCAAATCGAGCGCGCATTCGATCCCCCTTTCCCTCGGCCGCGAAAGAGCCAGGATCTTTCCAACTTCCGGGATCGCAAGAATTACGCGCCGATGGGAACCATCGACGCAGTGATGCAAGACACTCCTGAAGGTGATCGCCATCTCACCTGAAAAGCCGCGTGGCCGTGAAGAACGCGATCGCCTCACCCCACCCGCGGCACCACCGTCGGCACTCGTTTCCGATACTCCACGAACTCCGCCCCAAACCTCTTCTCCAACTCGGCGTCTTCCATCCGGATCATCACCGCTCCGGTTGCCATTGCAAGAGCCGTCAGCCCCCAACACACCGCCAGCCCCGTCCCGAGACTCCACGCGATCATCTCGCACAAATGCGCCAGGTACACCGGATGCCTTACCCGCGCCCGAATCCCCGTCGTCACCAGACGGTCATCCCGATGCCCCGCCCGAACTTCCGGCAACCCGCCCAACTGCGACCAGCTGAAATGCCCGCCCGCATTCCGGTAAAGAAAAATTCCGGCAGCAAACAGCGCAGCCGCCGGAATCCACATCCATTCGGTCTCGCACAGCCGAACGCGCCGCCAGGGGAACGTCAACGCGCCGAGAACAATCCACATCCCGATCCAAGCCGGAACCAGAACGCGAAACGGAGAGCGCACTCGCTTTCTCCACCACTCCGCCCGCGGATGAATCATGAACCAGAACGAAGGAATCGTGGCATAGACAACGCACGCCAGCCACCCTACCGCGCGCACAATCTCCATGGGCCGATTCTACAATCCGCACATATTGCGACCGTCTCACCCGCCGGATCATCTATCGTTTCGAGGTTCGCTCTCATGCTCAAGGTCAATCTCACCGAAAAATTCTCCCGGATCCCTGACTTCTACAAGCCCCACATCGCCGGAGAACTCAACGGACAGATGGTCAAGCTCGTCAAAGCCAACACCGAATTTCTATGGCATCACCACGACCACGAAGACGAGCTTTTCCTCGTCGTCCAAGGCCGCTTCCGCATGGAATACCGCGACGAGAATTCCCGCGAGCACCAGGAATGGATCGAGCCCGGCGAATTCATCATCATCCCGCGCGGCATGGAGCACCGTCCTGTTGCCGAAGAAGAATGCTGGATTCTCCTCTTCGAGCCCGCCTCCACCCTCAACACCGGCAACGTAGTCAACGAGCGCACCCAGCACGAACTCCAGCGCGTATGAAAAATAATCCTCCGTGATCCTTCGTGCCCTTCGTGGTTAATTGTTTTTGCGTTTGTTTAGAATCGCTCTGAATGGAAATCATCCTCTACTCCGCTTTCTGGTGCCCGGACTGTCGCGAAGCCAAGCGCTTCCTCGCCCGCCACAACATTCCTTATAAGGAGATCGACATCGAAACCACTCCCGGAGCCGCCGACGAAGTCGTCCGCCGCACCGGCAAGCGCGCCATTCCCCAACTCGTCATCGACGGCGAATGGATTCAGCCTTACCGTCCCGGCGAAGGCTTCCTCTACGAAGAAATCTCCGCCCGCCTCGGCATCAAAAATCCCTGACCGGATCTTTCACCGCGGAGACGCGGATTCACGGAACTATGAAGAAGAAAATCCTTTCGGAGTTCGTGGGCATTCCGATCTTCAGGCAATCGAAAATCCTGCCAAATCGGACAATTTTCAAAGTTCACTCCGTGTCCCGGCGCCTCCGTGGTGAGAATCCCCCACCTTCGTGCCATCCATCCGCGGTCCCGATTCCAACTGAACCTTCGTTCCGATAACCCCCGTACATCCCCTTCAGTACCGTTTAAAACCCGCGCCAGTCAAGGGAAGATAGCTCTCCCGGCAGGAACGAACGGCTGGGTTGAGGTTCAGATCGTCACTCACGACCATGGCCGAAAATCAGATCAACGATTCCGTACCGACCGAACCCGACCCCTCGACGTCCCAGCACGAATCCAACGTTTGTGACAGCTGGACGCAACTGATCCAGGGCGTCCTCGGCGTCGTGCTCCTTCTCGGCGCAGTTTCCATGGTCTTCTATTACGGACCTCTCGCCGTCCAGGGAGTTCCGCCCGATGACCTGCAAAAACAAGTTCACGATCTGACCGCGCAAGTCGAGCAACTCAAGCAGGAAGAATCGATGCCCGCGGTCGTCCTCAACCGCTACCGCAATTCCATCGGATACATCTACGGCGTCTATGATGTCGGATTCCCGAATCAGCGGCCCGACATCCGCGCCCGCGTTTCCGGCACCGGATTCCTCGTCGCCAATGATCTCGTTGCCACCAACCGCCACGTGGCGCAGCCCTGGTATGGAGATCCTGACGCTCAAAAGCTCATCGAGCAGGGAGCCATCCCCTCGCTCGAAAGCCTGGTCATCTTTTTCCCAAATTCGCCGACGCCCGTCAATTTGTTGCCCGCGTCGGTTTCGACGACGACTGATCTCGCTGTCCTGCGCGCGCAAAATTCGGCCGTGGTTCGCAGCCTGGCCGTTGTGCCACTCGCGCAATCGCCAGGAGCTCCCGGACAGCTTGTCACCGTCATCGGATACCCGATGGGCATCGCCGGCATGGTCGCGAAATCTCCGACTGGAATCTACGAGCGCCTCGCCGATCGCCACAACGACATCAGCGCTGCCAGCGAACTTGCCGCACTTTCTCTGATTCGTCCTTCAACGACCTGCGGACATCTCGGTGACGTCGTCGGCGACAAGCTCATCTACGACGCTCCCACCGCCCACGGCGGCAGCGGAGGCCCGGTCTTCAACGCCCGCGGCGAAGTCATCGGCGTCAACTCCGCCTACATGGACGGCTTCTCCGGAGGCACCCTCGGCGTCTCCGTTGAATCCCTGCGCCCGCTGTTGCACGAAGCTGAAAGCTCGCGATAGAAGCACTGCCCTCCCAAACGGTTTAAAGTATTCCCGATGCGCTACGCCTGCGTCCTTCTTATCCTGATTCTCGTCGCCTTCAGCCAGACTCCCAACCAGACCACCCCTTACTGGGCCTACGCGCTCGACCCGCCATCCGGCACCTCACAAGCAAAGGCCGACAGCACGCTTCACCACGTCCCACGCAGCGACAAATCCTTCACCACCGCCCAGACCGAGGACTTGTTCAATCCTCCTGACTGGCATCCCGCCGGACACCCGCCCATGCCCGAGGTCGTCGCCTACGGCCGCAAGCCCGCCGTCTACGCCTGTGGATACTGCCATCTCCCCAACGGCGAAGGACGCCCCGAAAATGCCGCGCTTGCCGGACTCTCCGCCTCCTACATCGTCCGTCAGATTGACGATTTCCGCAGCGGCGCGCGCAAGACCTCCGAACCGCATCACCTGCCGGCAATCACCATGGCTTCCATCGCGGTCAAATCCGCTGATCCCGATATCCGCTCCGCTGCCGAGTATTTTTCGCGGATCCATCCCAAGCCCTGGATCCGCGTCGTTGAAACCGCCACCGTCCCCAAAACCCAGGTCTCAGGATGGATGCTCGTTCCCACTCTTCCGCCCGCGACCGAGCCCATCGGCCGCCGCATCATTGAGATTCCAGAGAATCTCAGCCTGACGGAACTCCGCGACGACGATTCCGGGTTTATTGCCTATGTTCCCGAAGGCAGCCTGCGGAAAGGGAGGTCCCTGGTCGTCATGGGAAGCCGTGGCAAGACCGTCCCGTGTGCAAACTGCCACGGCCAAGGCCTCCACGGCAGCGGCAACGTCCCCCCGATCGCCGGACGCTCGCCGAGCTACATCATCCGACAGCTCTACGACATCCGCTCCGGAGCTCGCTCCGGCGTCCTCTCGAAGCAGATGCTTCCCCAAGTCCGCAAGCTGGAAATGGACGACATGATCGACATTGCGGCATTCGTCTCGTCGCTGAAGCCTTGACGGCAATGAGCCGTGAACAAGGGACCTGAAAGCATTTACTCAGAAGCGATCTCATAAACGGCTTCGTGGAAGGGCACGGCTTTGAGCCGTGCCGCCGAAGCCTGGCACGGATGCGGGCTTTAGGCCCTGAGGGAAACTGCTTTCGATCCCGTCCCGAACTTATGAGACGGCCTCTCACAGCTCATTGCTCACCACTCACTGCTCATCGCTGGCAAAAAAACTCGCCGGCAGGGAGCGGCCACCGGCGAGTACTGGCGTTAACTCTTCTTTAAACAACTGCAAGGAACGTGAGGAAGCTGCATCCCCCTTTTTGGTGCAGCTTCTCGCACCCTTGCTTAAAGTGATGGAATCATAGATTCTCCCTCCCGGAACTGCACTAGGGTAGATTCTGTAGTTAACCCTTCGTAAATCACGCGAAAGAATTAGTCCCCCCCATTTGCCCCCAGCCCGATTCCCCTTTCTGCATTTCCTGTGCGCCCCCTGTGGATATTCCTGCGGCCCTTCGCCGCAGTTTCGCCGTCGCTTTTCGTCCCGAAACGAAAAACTGAATTTCCATGCGCCTCCGGCACTCTTGCAACCGGCACAACCCTTTCGCAAATATCGTCAAATTCCTGGACACCAATTTCCTCAACTGCACCAAAAATACTGAATTGACCCCGGCGCATTTCACTCGTACAGTCACCTTCGCCTCACACAGAAAAACTGCTGGTTCCAAGTCCCGTAAGACAAGAAGGACCGGCAGTGAAGTCACGGTCTCAGTACAAAAAGCACCAGGTCATACCTAAATGAAACCCCCTGAATGGAAGACGTACCGCACTCGATTCCTCGTCAAGGCAAAACAACTCACCGCGACCCTGAGCTTCACCGATCACCTCGGGCGCCAGCATTGCGGCCGCCGCGGCGACTATCTCGTCGAATCCTTCGACGGCGTGCTCAGCATCGCTCCGCGCCAGATATTCGAAGACATTTACGTCCCGATGTCCGCAGCCGAAACCGCCAGCCCCTATTCCAGCCCCAACGAAAATACATCCCAGCCCGTGCTCCAGCCCGCTCTCCAGGCAAAAGACGAGTTCAATCTTCGCAACCTGCGCGTGGAAGCTTTGAAAATCGCTTCGGTTCGAAGCCGTTTTAACGCCAAGACCGGCTATCCGCTCCAGCCAGAATCCACCGGATCGCCTCGCGTTCGCCGCAAATCGCCGCAGCCGGTGCGCGAGACCCCGCCCCGGATCAGCTTAATGTAAACAGTTTCGAGTTTCAGGTTTTCGAGTTTCAAGTTCTTGGTGACCGCCGCATCGATAAGGACGAGTTCGATGAACACGGCTTCGCCCGTTGCAGGAAAGATTTCTAGTCTCGAAACTTGAAACTTGAAACTCGAAACTGTGGTTTGGTGTGGAAAAAAAGCCGCCATCCCGGCATCAAGGCCGTCATTGCTAGGGATACAACCTATTGTGTTTCCCTCTTGACAGGTACAATAAGCAGGAGTAATTTTGCAATCCCAAGCAGGAAATTTCACCCCACGGGAATGGGGCTGAAATTCGAGAGGTGGACGGAAATCCTGCGGGAGGCGCGAGCCAGAGGTGACTCGGCCGGCCGCAGACAGGAAGGGCGAAGGCACCCGGGTTTCGGATCCGTAACTCCAGGCGCCCCAAACCTTTAAGACTGGAATGCAGTACAGCCTTCGGTCTTGTGGAAAGCCGAATGCCACAAGGCCAAAGCCGACGTAGAAAGGTTTCGGGAGTCTGTCTGGTCGCCGTGGAAGCCCAGTCGTAAAGGGCTATCCGGATGCCGAACAGCGGAAGCCGGGAGCCGAAGCACCGCGGTGGCCGTTCCCCGTCCCTCCCCCGGGGTTCGACAGCAGCGCAGCAAGCCGGCAGTAGCAATCAGTACCTGCCCGACAAAAGTGACGAGGGAACTTCCTTGTCTTCTGTTGTGGCAGAACCGAGTCCAGGAGCCCGAAATGGAAGGTTTAACCAGTCTCGTCTCCGAATCCCTTGCGCGCCATGGGTTCGATCGTCCGCTCGACTATCGCCGCCTCAAGTGGTCCCGCTGGTTCCGCTGCGAATCGCATCACAGTCTTCTGTTTGTGCCAAGTAAGCCCGGAGTTTTTGCCGTAGCCGAAGAAATCCTGAGTGTAGGAACGGAGAAGCCGGAATCCGAAGCCCGGCGCATGCTAGCGGTTACCCAATTCTTCGAGGCTGACGACATGGCCTACGTCCTCGACCGTATGCTCTCGCACCAGCACCCGATGCGTGCCCGCCTCGAGTCCGGACGCTATTTCATCCGTTTCGTCGTCATCGAAGAGAGCGCCCAGCGCCGCAGCATCGCCAGTGCTCTCAATCAATGGATCGCCAACTCCACCGAGAAGGCGACAGGAATCGGCCCGCACTTCGCCACTTCCTTGGAACTGACTCCATCGTCAGAAGAGAATCATGTAGCGACGGCCGCATCGGCTGTCCCGGGAGCCCTGAGCGAAGCGAAGGGGGGCGTATCCCCCGGCACCATCTCCGCGACTCCGCCCGCAACCGCCGGAGCCGCCACCAACATAAATTGTCCGTCCCCGTTCCCCTCCGGCTTTTAAGCCGAACCGGAACGAGGGCTGAAAGATTCGTAATCAGGGCACGGGTTGAACCGTGCCGAAAAGTTGTTGAAATGAACGGCTCGACCCGATTTACCGCGCCCCGCGCTGGAATCGGCCCCGGTTCCATAGAATCTAATTAGGAGAGTCCCCGATGCCTGAGCTCAAAACCCAAACCGCCACCTCCGCCGCTCCCTCGGTCCCCGCGCAGGCTCCTGCGAAAAAGAAGGCACCAGGCCTTTCCTTCCGCCGCCTTTTTACCAAACCGGGCGTCTCTCCGTATGACGAAGTCGAATGGGAACTCCGTACTGCCGCGATCACCGACTCTCACGGCAACGTGATCTTCGAGCAGAAGGATGTCGAAGTCCCGAAAGATTGGTCTATGACGGCGACCAACATCGTCGCCTCGAAGTATTTGCACGGCAAGCTCGGCACGCCCGAGCGCGAGACTGGAGTCCGCCAGCTCGTTTCCCGCGTCGCCCAAACCATCCGCGACTGGGGACACGCGCAGGGCTACTTCCGCACGGCTGACGACGCCGCCACGTTCCACGACGAGCTCGTGCACATCCTCGTCCGCCAGTACGCCGCGTTTAACTCACCCGTTTGGTTCAACGTCGGGTGCGACCGCATCGAGCCCAACTCCGACGGGCAGAATTGGCACTGGAACGCGCAGGCGCAGCAAGTCGAATTCGGCGTCACGGGATACCGCAAGCCGCAGTGCTCCGCCTGCTTCATCAACTCGGTGAAAGATTCGCTCGATTCGATCCTCACCCTCGCCAAGACCGAAGGCATGCTCTTCAAGTGGGGCAGCGGCACCGGCACCAATCTTTCTCCTCTGCGCGGATCGACTGAAACGCTCTCCGGCGGAGGTACCGCCAGCGGCCCGCTCAGCTTCATGAAAGGATTCGACGCCTTCGCCGGCGTCATCAAGTCCGGCGGCAAGACGCGACGCGCCGCCAAGATGGTCATTCTGAACGTCGACCATCCCGACATCATGGACTTCGTCGAGTGCAAGATGAAAGAGGAAGCCAAGGCGCACGCGCTCGTTGCCATGGGATACGACGGATCGCATCCCGACTCCGACGCCTACAGCTCCATCTTCTTCCAGAACGCGAACAACTCCGTCCGCGTCACCGACGACTTCATGTACGCGGTTGTTCGCGATACGGATTTCTCCACGCGCAGCGTGACGGATCATTCGGTCGTGCAGACGTACAAGGCAAAAGACCTTCTGCACAAAATTTCGGAAGCCACCTGGCACTGCGGCGATCCCGGCATGCAGTACGACACCACCGTCAACCGCTGGCACACGTCGAAGAACACCGCGCGCATTAACGCTAGCAATCCTTGCAGCGAATATATGTTCCTCGACGACTCGGCTTGCAACCTCGCGAGCTTGAATCTTCTGAAGTTCGCGCCCAACGGCACGTTCGATGTCGAAGCGTACCGTCACGCTGTCGATATCCTCATCACCGCGCAGGAAATTCTCGTCGACAACGCCGGATATCCCACGCAAGCGATCATGGCCAACTCGCATGACTATCGCCCGCTCGGTTTGGGCTACGCGAACCTCGGCGCGCTGCTCATGGCCGCCGGACATCCATATGACAGCGACGCTGGCCGAGACTACGCCTCCTGCGTTACCGCCATCATGTGCGGCGAAGCCTATCTGCAATCGAGCCGCATCGCCGAACAATGCGAGCCGTTAGCCCCAGCCACTGAGCCGACAAAGAAAACTCTGGCTGAGACGAACCTCGGTTCCAACACCATGCCCGGCGGAGCCTGCCCCGGCTGGTACATCAACCGCGAACCGTTCTTAGACGTAATCCGCATGCACCGCGCCAGCGTGAACGGAATTAACAAAGGCAATGTCCCAACCGCGCTCTACGAATCCAGCAAGCAATGCTGGGACGAAGCCCTCCAGCACGGCGAAAAGCACGGCTATCGCAACAGCCAGGTAACGGTCCTAGCACCAACAGGTACGATCGGTTTCATGATGGACTGCGACACTACGGGTATCGAGCCGGATTTGGCGTTGGTGAAATACAAGAAGCTGGTGGGCGGGGGGATGATTAAGATCGTCAACAACACGGTGCCGACCGCGTTGTTCAAGCTCGGGTACACGCATGAGCAGACGGATGCGATCGTCAGCTACATCGATGCTACGGGGACGATCGAGGGCGCGCCGCATATCAAAGACGACGATCTAGCCGTGTTTGATTGCTCGTTCAAGCCGGCGAAAGGGACGCGGTCGATCCACTACACCGGGCATCTACGGATGATGGCGGCGGCGCAGCCGTTCATCTCCGGAGCTATATCGAAGACCGTCAATCTTCCCGAGAACGCGTCCATCGAAGACATAATGGACGCATATCTGCAGGCGTGGAAGCTTGGGCTGAAGGCGGTCGCAATTTATCGCGATGGCTGCAAGAAGTCGCAGCCGCTCAGCGCGGCGGGAACGAAGACTGCTCAAGCGGGCAATGTGGCGGCGGCTGCTACGGCTGCTCAGGCGGTTGTCGTGGAGGAAGAAGATCTCAACGCTCCTCCGCGCGCCATGCGGCACAAGCTGCAGGAAGAGCGCGCATCGATCACGCACAAGTTCAAAGTTGGAGACCACGAGGGCTACGTCACTGTCGGCCTCTATCCGAACGGCGATCCTGGCGAACTGTTCGTGAAGATGGCGAAGGAAGGGTCGACGGTCAGTGGCTTGATGGACAGCTTTGCGCTCGCGGTTTCGCTCGCGTTGCAGTACGGAGTTCCGCTGCGAACGTTCTGCGAGAAGTTCGCGCACACGCGTTTCGAGCCGAGCGGATGGTCGGGGAATCCGGATATCGGCTACGCCAAGTCGATCATGGACTACATCTTCCGCTGGCTGCAGTTGCGTTTTCTGACTGGCCAGCAGCAGATGCTGTTCGAAAATCTGAGGCTGAAGGCGAGTCCGGAGTCCCGAGCCCTGAGCCCTGAGGCTCCAGAAACCGGCACGCAAGAACCGCTCGCGCTTCGTGACTCAGCACCAAGGGCTGGTTCCGTGCATGCCGCCGACGCGCTGTCGAGCATCGTAGATCTGGGAGACGCTCCAACCTGCAGCTTCTGCGGCAGCATCATGACCAGAAACGGCAGCTGCTACCGCTGCATGAGCTGCGGGAGCACGAGCGGGTGCTCGTAAGTTAGTTTGGGAAGGGCTCGGCTTTAGTAGCCGTGCCGCAACAAAGAAACAAACCTCAAGCGGCTTCAGCCGCTGAGGTCAACAAGTCAAAGTAGTCGAGTAGACGCAAGCTGTGAAGGGGCACGGCAAACGCCGTGCCCATTTTTCTTATGCTAGATGCTGATGATCCGGCTAGTATTATTGCCGCCCGTCGCCTGTTTAGAGTGGCCAAGGCAGGCGAAAGACCGATCGTGTTCTGGATTGGCGCTGGAACAAGCAGGTGGTTGGGGTATCCGTCTTGGAAAGATCTCGCTCTTCAGGTCCGTAGGGCTTTCAAAGAAGATGTTCCAGGCTTCAACGATGCTTATGCGATGCGACTGATAGACAAGCAGGAATTTCCAGCTCTGTTTCAGCTTTGCAAAGACGCAAATGCCCCAAACTATCGCAAGCTAATCGTAGAGACATTTGCCCCAAGACCCGCTACACCAACGTACAACAGATTTCTCGAACTTCTGAAAAAGATCACTCCGAGTTTCGTTCTGACAACTAACGTCGACGAATGCCTTGAAAAGAGCTTCCCGCACGTTCAAACGCTACAACGAAGCGATGTCACGCGCTGCATCGATTTGCTCAATCGCGAGAAGCCGTTCGTTGCTAAGTTGCATGGGTCAATCAGTTCCGTTCAGAGCACTGTCTTCACGACTTCGGATTACTCTGACATTATTGCGGATCGTTCTTACCTCGGATGCCTAAAACATATATTCACGGCATGCACAGTTGTCTTCCTGGGGTATGGAGTTCGAGATGGGTACATCATTGAGATGCTCCGAGACAATGCTCGCGAGATGGACCTTTTCGGGCCCGGACCACACTTCGCGGTCACGAACCAAGAGGTTCCGGTGAGTTCGCTGCAAAGAATCAAGTACTCACCTAAATTTCGCGCCGACCACACCGCTGCGTTAAGCATCTTGGTCCATGTGGATCAGTCCGTAGAAGAACGCAGGGCGCGCCCGATCGCAATTACTGAGTCGCCTGAATCAGCACTTGATGTAGCGGAAGAAACCCGCACTCCGGGCGCCGTCCCGTTAGGAAAAACAGCGTACTTTATTTCGGACTTATTTGCGCCAGGAACGTGGCAAACGTCTGAAGAAATAGTGGCCACAAATAGTTCAAACGAAATAGAAGCCTCCTTTGGCCTTGGTTTCACGAATGACGAAATTCCAATCCCAGTCTCGACGGCTCTCCACGACATTGTCGTCGGTCTGATTTGTTTTGATTTTGTCTACCTTCCCTTCAGCGCTCTCGGCTCCGCACACGAGGTACTGGGAGAATGGTTTTGGGAGTTCATCCGCTTAGATCTCTTACGGTTCATTCACAACGAGGGCAAACTGGGCGTGGTGTTCAAAAAGGGAGAGGCAATTGGCGAGCTAGTTATCGCTGTCGGCGGAACCACAAACGGCCCCGAACCCGCCCCGTTATCGGTACTCATTCGTCGGGCGGTTCATGCCTTGCCCGGAAAAGAGAAGGAGGCAGAAAGACTGTTCGAAAGTCTAGAGCGCCGGACATCCGTATATCGCAAGAGCAAAGAAGCGGATTTCCCGTCATTAGCTCGAAGCGCTCTACTAATGCCCGCAGTATCTCGGTTGCTCGGAATCAGTGATCTCGTTCTCCCCACGCAGGTACCGCGTTGGCTCCGATATCCGTACCTTCGACTGGCACACCTAATCCAGACGGCAGTTTTGTGTGAAGAGTACGGTATTCAAGCTGCCAAGGTACCTTTTGGCGGGGTTCAGTTGACCAACGCGGCCTTTGGGTTCCGTCCCATCGAAATGCAAGCTGATCACATGGCTAGCTATGTTTCATCCGGCGCATACAATTCCGATCTTGGTGCTCTGCTTTACGGCAACATGTCGATTTTGCGGAATATCATTTGGTTCAGGGGAACCCCCGAGGGCGAGGCGTTTCGCAGAGAGACGGGAGAGATTCTCCTCAGAGGGAGCGGCGAGAGGTTCAACGTGGCTGTAAACGCAGGACTATCACGCGCTGTGCCGCGTGCGATCTTACAAAGAGCACAAGATCGGCTGTTAACTTTGATGACGGAGAGATCTCATCGGACACGGGTACCGGCTGTCTGGGGCAGTTCGCTGCTGTCTGATGGCAGCACACGTTATTGGCGTGCTAAGTCTTACAAGCTACTGCTTCAAATGTGTGAGGCTCGCCAAATAGGCAAAAATGATCCTTGTATTTGCGGGTCGCACGAGAAGCTTCGGTTGTGTTGTCTTTCTCCGCTCAAGCAATGATTAGGGCGCAAACCCTGCGGCGTCCACGTCATTCAAGCCGAGGCGCAAGCATTCTCCCGCGAGGAGTGGGCGATTCACTCCGCGCCATAGATGTCCGCATAGGTTCCTTCTGCGTGGACCGATCCGAGCAGGCGCTCTTCACACCGCTCCCGCGGTACGGAGCCAAGCAGGAAGAAGTCGTTCTCGCCCTGAATCTCGTTGAGTTCCGCCAGGAGGAGAGGTCGGGACGAAAGCGCGCCAGAGTTTCCAGAAAACAAGAGAGCTTCTGCGAGGCGGCGTAGAGTACGCGATAGTAGCCTTCAGGATCGTCGAAGCGGTTGCCGAACGTGCCGTCAGAATTGGCGCGTGACCAGTCAGGAGGTTGCCACGGATCTGGTTTGCGGCCGATGCGATAGATGGTCTCGGGCGGCGGCCATCCCTTCGGGTCCAACAATGTTCAGATCGCCTTCTCGAAGCAATCGGAGAGGGATGCGGTCGCCCAGTTCCGGATTCACGTCGGGCGTCCCCGTCTCTGTCTTCTTTGTGTCCAGTTCCATGACATGCATTACAAAACGTTCCGGGACATCCTTTACACTCCGGCCCGCGCGGTCGTTGCGGGCGAGAATGAGCACAGGGGCTGAAAGCCCCGTCTAGATCTGTGCCCCTAACGCGGCGCTAAAGCGCCGCTCTTCCACGGTCCTGCTGCTACGCCTTCGTCACGCCGCTCTTTCACGGGTCTGCACGGTAGGCTCACGCGCGTTGGAGCGCCGCTCTTCCACCGAATTCACTCAGGTTCCCCTGAACGTTCGGCATCGAATGAGGTCGCAGACACGCTTGGAAAGTCCGTCGTCACCCCAAATCGCGAGTTGGGCTGCCGGGTCCAATGCGGCGGGAGGGATCTGAATCTCTTCGACGATTTCTGATTCCTCGACTCTGCTTTCCAGGGTGATTGGATCGTCGGCCGGATACGCCATGCGGAAATTCACTGGTGCGAAGCCCGCGAGATCGGGACGAAAGAGTACAAAATCAAGAGCGTCCTCGACTGATATGAAACGTGAAGCGAGTTTGTGATCTGTGTCGGGAATATGGGTTACGCAGCATCTTTGAGATTGCGAAAGATTTGTCAGGTCGTTCCGGACGAGGAAGCATCCCCGGGCGGCGAGAATGACCACAGGGGCTGAAAGCCCCGTCTCGATCGGTGCCTCTAACGCGGCGCTAAAGCGCCGCTCTTCCACGGTTCTGCCGCCGTTGATCATGAGGTCTTCTTTGTATGCACGCTTGGGGCATTCGAATCTCAAGAGACCGCATGGCCGATATCGTCCGTGGAAGAGCGGCCCTTTCAGGGCGCGTTGGTGCGCGGGGATGGATGGCCCTTTAGGGCCCGTGGACTTCGTTGCGATGCGCGAGAATGACCACAGGGGCTAAAGCCCCGGTTCGATGGCCACGCTGACGCGGCGCTGAAGCGCCGCTCTTCCACGTACGGCGTCGGAAATCCGCTGGTACGGAGACCATGGGATTGGCGCGAAAGAGTACAAGATCAAGCGCGTCCTCGACTGATATGAAACGTGAAGGCGAGTTCGTGATCTGCGTCGCGAACAAGGAGTACGCGGCGTCTTTGGAATTGCCAAAGATTTATCAGGTCGTTCCGGACGAGACAGCATCCCCGGGAGGCCAGAATGACCACAGGGGCTGAAAGCCCCGTTCGATGGCCACGCTGACGCGGCGTTAAAGCGCCGCTCTTCACGATCATGCAACAACATCTTTTCGGACAACGGCTCTTTCGTCCGTATTTCATTTTGGAACGCTTGTGTCCGGTTTGTGACGTGGCGCACGGTAACGAAACCCGTCCCCCGCGAAGATCGTCCAATGGATTCAGATCGAATTTTCTTTATTACGACAAACACCGCGGGACGGATGCCCATTTTTCGTCGTGAGGCGACGGCGAGGCTCCTCATCGAGACCATAGCGCATTATCGGGATCAGGGGAAATTTCTTCTGCACGAGTTTGTGATCATGCCCGATCATTTCCATGCGCTGTTGACGCCTGCGGCGGAGATTTCGCTCGAACGCGCGATGCAATTTATCAAGGGAGGATTTTCCTTTCGCCTGAAGTCGAAAGGCGCCGTGTGGCAGGCGAGTTTTACGAATCATCGGGTGCGCGATGCGCGAGATTTGGAGCAGCATCGGGAGTATATCTGGATGAATCCGGTGAGGGCGCGGTTGGTGGAGAGGGCGGAGGAATATCCGTATGGTTCGGCGGCGGGCGTGTTGCGGATGGATGCAGTTCCACAGGGGCTCAATCCCCATTCGTTGCCCGCGCTGACGCGGCGATAAAGCGCCGCTCTTCCACGACTCGTGTGCGGCAACGCTGACGCGGCCCTAATCCGGAGGCTGCCACGGATCTGGTTTGCGGCCGATGAGATAGATGGTCTCGGGCGGAGTCTTGCCTTCGAGCACGGGAGAGTTAGCCTCCGGCGATGAAGGCGCGGGCGGCGGCCATCACTTCAGGGCCAACAATATTCAGATCGCCTCGCGAAGCAACCGGAGAGGGATGCGGTCGCCCAGTTCCGGATTCACACCGGTGAGCCAGGCCTGCACGATCCGCGGAGAATCGTGATCGATGAGCGTACGAATCTCCTGAAAAGCGAGCCGGGTGCTCCGTCTCTTGCGTTCTTTGCAAGGGCGGGTATCGATGCTGCCGGCGTCTAGTTCAGAAACACTCATAATCGCCAGCGACCGCGAGTTGGGATGCCGGGTCTAACGCGGCGAGAGCGCTCTGAATCTCTTCGTTGATTTCTGACTCCCCGACTCTGCTTTCCATGATTATTGGTACGTCGGCCGGGACAAGGTGGGAGACTTTCTGGAACGCTATAGTCGATTCCAGACTCAGACAATCGTGTTTGCTTTGCGTGTTGACTTCGCTGACGTGGAGTTGTTTGATCCGGTCGCGGAAACACTGAAGGATAGTCGAGGCTTCGCTCATCGTGGGGTCCACTTGACGCGCGTGGCCAATGTCGAAGCAGAAAGACGCGTTCGGTAGCTTTTCAAAAATAGCGGCAAGATCGCCGGCAGTCTGCCCGATCGGCTTGCGTATTTTCCGATCCGAGAGGAGAGAAGAGCGTCCAAGTCTTCTCGCGTCTTCAGAGAAGCTTCGCGAGCTTTCCGCAACGGATCGAGAGCAAGAAGTCTCGGCGACGCGGGCGTGGGCGGCTTGACCTCGGGCATCGAGGCTTATTCTAGCAACCTTTGTCAGCCTAGCGGCCCATACGTATCTTTCCCGTAATCCGTGCCGGAGGGCCTTCGTGTTCTTTGAAATCGGCTGGGGCGATGGGGATATCTGTATTTTTACATCGACTCCGGCCTGTGATTTCGTTCACGTTGCGGTGTGATTGGCCTCACCGACATTTCAGATCGTTATTTGAGAGTTTAAGGTAGCCACTTTGGTGGTTATGCCTCCACGGACTTAGAGTCCGGCGGAGGTTTTTTGTTTTGGGGTCAGGGGCAAAGGTACGGACGGGAAAGCAATTTATAGGGAAAGGAACGGAGCTTGGAGAGCTCCTATTTTTAGTGGTTGGAATGATGAAAACGGGGATGTTTGGGACAATTCGGGGAGTGGTGAGTGGAACGAATAAGGAAGCGAGCCAAGCGCGCGATTATTGCGTCGCAAAAACCGCGGCGCTTCGCGCGGCTCGCCCAGATCCTTCGGCGCGCCAAAGACGCGCGCCTCAGGATGACAAGGCTGTTTGGAGTTGGGTAGGGAATAAGGAAGCGAGCCAAACGCGCGATTATTGCGCCGCCAAAAACGCGGCGCGTCGCGCGACTCGCTCAGGTCCTTCGGCGCGCCAAAGACGCGCGCCTCAGGATGACACGGCTCGTTCGGAGCGCGAAAGACGCACGCTTCAGGACGACACGGCGCTTTTGGGGATGCGAGTGAAAATCCCCACGCTACGAAAGGCACGTAGCGTGGGGCACCCGGCGGGTATTCAGAATCACAATCCAGGTGGCGGGTGGGTTAAGGGGTGCAAGGAGCGTGGGGAGTGGGCGGAGCTTTGTTTTATGGCGCGGGCGGCTGGGTTGGGGATGGGCGTGCTTAAGCCGTTTGGCGATTCGCTGCGGTTCGATGTCGGGGTGATGAGCGGGGAGAGGATATGGCGGGTGCAGGTGAAGTCCACGATTTACTGCAGGCGCGGGAATGAGTACAGCCTGAATGTGATGGGTCCGGGGCGGAAGAGGTATCGTCCGGGGACGGTGGACTTTTTTGCGGTGTATCTGATTCCGGTGAATCAGTGGTACATCATTCCGTATGAGGCGATGGGGAAGAAGTTGACGTTGCACTTCACGCCTGGAGGGAGGCGGCAGAAGTATGCGGCGTATCTGGAGGCTTGGGAGTTGTTGAGGGGGGAATAGGGAAGCGAGCCAAGCGCGCGATTATTGCGCCGCAAAAACCGCGGCGCGTCGCGCGGCTCGCCCAGATCCCTCGGCCCGCAAAGATCGCGTGCCTCAGGATGACACCGCGTTTTCCAATGTGAAACCTTAAAAGCCCCACCCTCTCGCCAAAACCGCGAGAAGGGTGGGGCAGCCGTTTCTTATTAGTTGCCGCTGCTTATTAGTTTTAGTTCGCTGGCGTTAGGGCGGCTTGGACTGTGGGCGCTGGCAGTTCGTCGCCTCGGAAGTATTTGGGATCTTTCGAGCCCTGTTTGAAGTTTGCTTCCTTCATTTCGGGCATGGCGGTGAAGGGCTTCGAATAATCGTTGGCGGCATTCCAGAAGAGGAAGCCGATGCCTCCCTTGGACTTCGCGGTTTCGACCTGAATCTTGATGTATTCCGGAGAATAAGTCTTCGTCCGCCAATGGAAGGCTTGCAGCCAGGGGCGGATTACGACGCCCTCTCCCTTGGTGATGAGCTCGAAGCGGTCCATGGATTCTCCGATGAAGTGGGCGGGCTCGTCGCCGGGGTGCGGGATGTTGTCCATGCCGAAGAAGTGCGACGGATAGATCATGGGGCTGAGAACGTCGCAGTAGTGGGCCATCTGGACGATGTCCTGTCCGGTGTGCGAGAGGTCGACCTGGCGCTGCCATGCCATTACGCCGAAAACGTCGAGCGAGAGCAGGACGCCGGTGGGATGGAGTTCGCCGTAGGCGCGCTTGAGGAATCCGGCAATGACGTCGGAGCGCTGCATGCCGTGAGGCTTGGAGGCCAGACAGCCGGTCTTACGAGCCTTTGGGGCTTTCGCCGATTTCGCGCTCACGGCGCGGGCGGCGTTCTTTTGCGCTGCTGGGGCCGGCGTGGCCTCGGCTGTGCAGGGCTGATCCGGTTCGGTTGAAGACGCGTCCGGCTGGCCCTTTTGAAATTCGAACATGGCGTCTTTCTGGTCGCCTTCGGCGGGGAAACGGACGTAGTCGAACTGGATCTCGTCGACGCCGAGCTGGGCTACATGCTTGGCGAGGGCGATGTCATAGTCCTGCACTTTGGGGTTCGAGGGATCGGTCCAGACGAGCTTGCCGTTTTCCCGCCACGCGGTGTGATTCTTGCGCGACTGGACGGCGAGTTCGGGGTGAGCCTTGACCAAGTCTTCGTCGCGGAAGATGGCGATACGGGCGATGGCGTGCATGTTCTGCTGGTGCAGGAAGTGGACGAATTTCGCCGGGTCATGGATGTAGACCTTGTGTTCGCCCAACAAGGGATATTCGAACGGAATGTTGACGCTTCCGTCGGAGTCTTTGATATCGAATACGACGGCGTTGCCTCCGACCTCGCGCCAGTGCTTGATGATGCGGATGCCGTGGTCGCTGGCGGCCATCACTCCGGTGAGGTAGACGGCGCGAACTTCGAAATCTTTGGGGACGGGGATGGTCTTGGCGGTGACGGGCGCCGAGAGGATGCCCGGGATGACGATCGTCTCGTTCGCCTTAAGAATGTTGGCCGAGTCGGACTTGTGATTGAGGGAACGGATGGCCTCGGCGAGTTCGGAGGAGGTCAGATAGCTGGTCTTGCCAACAAAATGGCGGGCGATGGTCGGGATCGCCTCTCCGCGCTTGGCGGTGTAGAGCTCGGTGCCGGGAGCGGGCAGGGAGTGGGGATCGGGGAGCGCGGTCTTGGTCGTTTCGCTAACGGGTTTCAACTGGGCCGGCTGGGCTGCTACGGCTGGCTTGATGGTCTGGGCTTGCGCCGCTAATCCGGACATGGAGTGCGGAGCCAGATGCCAGGCGGCAGCGGCGAAAAGAAGACAGAGAGTTCCCGTGACGAGGCGAGAAGACGAATGGCGCAAGACGTTCCTCCGAACCTACCCAAATCGATATTAAGGTCGCGGGAGTGTGCGGGCTAGTTACGTGGGTCGGAGAACAGTTGACTGTTTTAATACCAGTACTCAGTACCCGGTACTCAGTACTCAGTTGAAGGAAATGCAATGTGGTTCCTGTGGTTACTAGTAGGTTCCTTCCGCGATGGTGCAAAGGTTTTCGCTTATGGTGAGAGAGGGTGCGGCTGAGGGGTTTGGGACGGGCTGCGAGTTTGAGCTAAGTCGTTTGAGTTGTATTGCTTACATTTTAATGCGAAGGGTGCGTTCGCGTGGCCAGAGGGTTGCTCCTATGGAAGGCGTCGGATGAACGTGGTTCTGGAGGAGCTGTGGGGGACTTCCAGAAAGCAGGCAAAGAAAACGTAATCAGGCCTACAAAGTCCGGCAACAAATATAGGAGAGCCGCAAAAAACGGCCGAAAGGGCAGATCCGGAAGTTTCGGATAAAAGATCTTATGAGAACGAACCTCGCAACCGTCCTGGATCCCAACCGCCGAAGCAATGATGCTGGAGAATTCGAAGCCGCCCTGCGCCGCAGGATTGTGGGTCAGGATGCGGCCGTCGAGAAAGTTGTCGAGATCTATCAGATGTTCCTGGCGGGACTGAACGCGCCGGGGCGTCCGGTAGGGAATCTGCTGTTCCTGGGGCCGACCGGATCGGGCAAGACGCGCGTGGTGGAAGCGATGGCCGAGGCTCTGTTCGGCGACGCGCGGGCCTGCATCAAGATCGACTGCGCCGAGTTCCAGCATTCGCACGAGATTGCGAAGCTGATCGGATCGCCTCCGGGATATTTGGGACATCGCGAGACGCATCCTCTGCTGACGCAGGAAGCGCTGAATCAGTGGTTCACCGAGAAGCTGAAGCTGTCGATCCTGCTGTTTGACGAGATCGAGAAGGCTTCCGACTCGTTGTGGCAGCTCCTGCTGGGAATTCTCGACAAGGCGACGTTGACGTTGGGCGACAACCGGCGCGTGGATTTGTCGCAGTGCATCATCATCATGACGTCGAACCTTGGCGCGTCGGAGATGACGAGCCTGGTGGATGGCGGATTCGGATTTGCACCGAAAGCTGTCGAAGTCGATGAGTCGTTCGACGACAAGATTCAGCGGACCGCGGTTGAAGCGGCGCGGCGGAAATTCACGCCGGAATTCATGAACCGCATCGACAAGACGGTGGTGTTCAAGACCCTGCGAGACGAGCATCTGTCGCAGATTCTGGATATCGAACTGGGCATGGTGCAGCAACGCGTGCTGATGGCAGCGGGAACGAATCAGTTTGTGTTCAACTGCACGACGGCCGTTAAAGAATATCTGTTGAAAGAGGGAACGGATCCGCGCTATGGAGCGCGGCACCTGAAGCGCGCGATTGAGCGGAACCTGGTATTCCCGCTGGCGAATCTTGTCGCCACTGGCCAAGTGAAGCTGGGAGATTTTGTCCGCATCGACATGGCTTCGGAGAACAAGATGATCTTTGTGAAGGAAGCCGAGAACGCGATGGCTCCGGTGCTGCTCGAGAGGTATGGAGCGGCGGCGGGCAATCAGCCGACGACGCGGGCAGCGCGGACTGCGGTGAACAATCGCCGCGATTTCGGAGCGAGTCCTTCGGTGGCGGAAAGCAAATAGATTTCTCCTTACCGCTTCGCGGCCCACGCATCCCGCGAAGCGTACCTCATAAGGCGCCGGAACCCTTCCCGGCGCCTCTTTTTTGGGTCCGCACAGTGTCCTATGTTAGGCCCGATAGATTAGTTTGCCCTCAGGGGCTGAAGCCCGCGTTTTCTTAGCCCTCGGCGGCACGGCTTGAAGCCGTGCCCTTCCCAAAAACCTGGCGAGATAGCTTTGAACCGCGCGGTGATCGCTGTCACAGAACATTCCTGAATATTTCTTTCCAATGCTGGCTGACGCACAATGAGGCTGGCAGTTTCATCGATGGCTCTGCGCGAGGAAAGATTATGGAGCACGAAGGACTTCTGGAGGAATTCGAGCAGTTTGCCAAGACGGCGGCGACGGCGAAGTCGCTGATGGAGAAGATCACGCAGAGGCTGCACGAGAAAATGGCGCGGTACAACTGGGTGGGGTTTTATCTGTTGGATGCGGCCGATCCGAACCTGTTGGTCATCGGTCCATACGTCGGGAGTTTCGCGCCGAACGAGCGGATTCCACTCGATACCGGGCTGTGCGGACTGGCTGCGCGGAAGGGACAGACGGTCGTGGTGGACGACGTAACGAAGGATCCGGAGTATCTGCAGGGATCGTCGATGGTGATCAGCGAGATTGTGGTGCCGATCTCGGTGGGCGGGAAAATCGCCGGAGAATTGGACGTGGAGAGCTATTTTCCGAACACATTCACGAGAATTGAGCGGGATTTCGTGGAGGGCTGCGCACGGATTGTCGCGAAATATATGGCGAAGAAATAGATGCGTTGGTATCGCAAGTAATGAAAAACTCCTGATTTATCTTCCCAAGCCGATCTTCGTTCAATAGAATAAAGTCCTCCCCAAAATCCTATGATCAATCATCTGTTGTTGTGTCTCATTATGCAGGCTTGCCTGACGTTCGGCGTGGCGGGACTGGTTTGGCCTGAAAAGTTCATGCCGGTCTATGGTGTGTTGATGTTTCCCTGGCCGGCCAGTTATCGGGCGATCCGTGCAAATGGGCTGGTGGTGATTGGGGCGTACTTGATTGTGCTGACGAAGCTGATCACGACCGGGTTTTGAGCGGGTCCGTTCTTTCCCGTTCGCGAGATGTTCAGCATCGTGTTACGCAATCTAGGTTACTTCTCTTTCGCCCCTTCGGGGCTGGCTCATTCTCCGCTAAAACACCCACGACTTGCGTCGTGGGCTGCATTCTGCCGCCGCTTCGCGGCTATGCGTGCAGCCCTTCGCCCATTCGATCTATGCAATCTGACATTGACGGAATATTTGCTTAATTCTTTCTGAAATTCCGTTTGCTGGCTAAGGATTGCGGGTTTGACAGGCCATCCCGGACCTTCCTATACTCGCTTCACACTTCTGTACGGGCCCACCTGTGGAGGATTCCTATGCAACGCTCTCTCGTTCTTCTGCTGATTTCCGCCTTTTCGACGTTCACCTTTGCCCAAAATTCAAATGTTCAACAACCGAAACTAACTCACCAAATGAGCGGAACAACGCAGTTACTGATCGCTGTCAGCCCAGTGAATTCGCAAGTGGTCTGGGCGGCGGGGACGGGAGGGACATACGTTGTCACGACGGATGGCGGGAACACCTGGAAGGCCGGAGTGGTGCCGGGAGCGGAGCAGTTGCAGTTCCGTGACGTGCAGGGCGTGAGCGCGAATGTCGCCTATCTGATGTCGATCGGAAATAACACGACGGATTTCCGCATCTACAAGACAGCCGATGGCGGCGCGACGTGGAACATGCAGTTTGAGAATCACACCGTGAACGCGTTCTATGACTGCTTTGCGTTCTGGGAACCCAACCGCGGCATCGCGCACAGTGATTCGGTCAATGGAGTGTTCCCGGATATCAGGACATTCAGCGGGCAGAAGTGGCACTCGATTTCGGCGAATATGCCTCCGGCGCTGACCGGAGAGGCGTCGTTCTCGTCGAGCGGAACCTGCATCACGACACAGGGAGATTCGAACGCTTGGATTACGACCGGCGGAGCCACGACTTCGCGCATTCTGGCGACAACGGATTCCGGAAATACCTGGAACGCCTATGACACACCGCTCATCAGCAATGCGAGCGCTGGAGGATTGTCGGTAGCCTTCCGCGATGCGATGCATGGAATCGTGGGTGGAGGAGACTTGTCGGTGAATTATCGGATACAAGCCGCAACGTCCAGCGACGGCGGACAGACGTGGACTCTGACCAAGAAGCCACCGATTGGCGGAACGATTTTCTGCCTGGCGTATGCGAAGGGGATGACGCTGAACAACGAAGCGAGCATGGACCAAGACTATGACCGAAGGGTTGTGATCACATCCGAAGACGCGCCGAACTTCACGTCGGGAGCGGCTGCGTGGACTCCGGATGAAGGGCAGACGTGGTATCGCATATCAGGCGCGAGCGGGTATTGGGCCGTGGCATTTGCCAATCCGCATAATGGCTGGTTTGTGGGGAATAACGGGCAGATTCTGAAGATCAGCTTCTAGGGGGCTGTGATCGCGACAATCGAGACCTTCGCAGCGCAAGCAAATGGAGCTGCACGGCGGCCGGTCTTCGGCCGCCGCGCGCCCGATTTATTACTCACGCCACCTTCTTGAAGCAGAGGAACCAATCGACACAGCGGACCGAAGGATCTTTTGATTCCACACGTTCCTTGGCCGCCCCGCAGGATCCCGGCGGCGGAATGATGACTTCCTCACCCGGACGCCAGTCTGCCGGAGTCGCGACCTTCTCGCGATCGGTAGTTTGCATCGCCATGAGTAGGCGCTTGATCTCCTGGAAGTTCCTGCCATTGCTGAGCGGATAATAGAGAAGCGCCCGGACCTTGTTTTCCGGATCGATGAAGAACACCGCGCGAACAGCCTGGGTCGTACTGGCAGAAGGCTGCAGCATACCGTAGAGCCGCGAAATTTCCATCGTTAGATCAGAGATTACGGGGAACGTGACTTCGACGTCCTTCAGATTCCGGAACTGGACCTTTTCTTTGATTGTGCGCAACCAGGCGATGTGGCTGAACGTGCTGTCGATGGAAAGTCCGACCAGTTCGCAGTTCAACTGACGGAATTCGCTCTGCATGGAAGCGAAAGTCATGAACTCCGTGGTGCAGACCGGAGTGAAATCCGCCGGGTGGCTGAACAGAATTACCCATTTGCCTTTGTAGTCTTCGGGGAAGTTGATCTTTCCCTGGGTGGTTTCTGCCTGGAAGGAAGGTGCGACCTCTCCGATCAGAGGAAGCCGTGCCGCTGTTTCTTGCATGATGATTACCTCCTGGGATGAAGTTGTTTTCACGACCAAACTCTTTCGGGGAAGGCTGTTATTCGTCTTATCCGGCCATGCCCGCGACTGCTGCGCGCGACGAAAAGCATTACGACGAAGGCAGCTACTGTGCTTCTCCTCGAACGCCAATTCCTAATGCTTGTTCATTAATTTCCGGGATGCTATGACTCTGATCACAAATGTGTGTGCCGTCGACTTTGGAATCCCTGGTCGGGTGGACAGGCGGAAACGCAGTGCATTGCTTGAAGGACTATGCGGAATGGGCAGGTTCATTCGTCCGAGTCAGACTCGAAGTGCTGGGTGGCACCGGTCCAATAATCGAAGGTGCCCAAAGTTTTGTTACCAAGCCGGGAATCTTCTGCTGACGAAAACAACATCACGTAGGTGAGAGCCTTGACCCTGCCGAATGTCCGCTCATCGGGCGTAGAGGGAATGCGATTTCGCCATGTTCCTGTGTTGATGTAGAAACGATCTGTGTCGGGATCGGATCCAATCAGGCAAAGCTGCGGTTCATGGGTGTGGCCAGCGATCACGAGGCGAATCTTTTTTTCGTTCAGCAATTCTTCGCGTTGTGCCATGAGTTCGGGACGCGCCATGTCGCCGCCCATCATGAAACGGGCGATCTTGCGGCCGGCTTCGCGTGACGCCCGATTTTTCCAGCCACCGAGCCTCAGCAAGCCTCGGGCGACATCGAGTTCCGCCGGCGCCCACGGTTGGGCTCTTTTCTGGAGCCAGTAGCGAAAGAATTTCTGGTTGTGAATCTCGTCCAGAATGTCCTGAATGACTGGCACGAGCCGCTCCCATGCCTCCTCGGCCGAGTAGTCACCCGCAGAATCATCGAGCAGGTAATCGAACAGCGCTGACTGCGGCCGGACGTCGTCGAACTGCAGCAAGCGCAAGTAGAGCTGAATCAAAATTCGATCTGCAAGAATGGCTTGATCTCCGTATTTGCGGCGGAACAGATAAGGGAGGCGAACGGCTATGTCGATAGTGATGTAGTCGCCGAAGTTTGCGTCGGAGTAGCCGGCTTCCGGAATATCGAGTGGAATCGAATCAGATTTTTCCAGGTCGATCGCAAAATTGTTATTGTCGTACTCGTGGCCGTGGCGAATCAGCACGGCAGGATCATCGGACAGCAAATAATGCGGGAATTCCGCGCCACCACTCAGCCCCAGTAATTCCCGCACGCGGTTCCGAAGGGCTGGAGTGGCGTTGCTGAGGCGATCGTGATTTCCAGGGAAAAATAAAACTTCGACCCGGTCGGCCGGGAAATCACGTGCTTCAGTACTCTCGGCGGTTTGATACCGGCCTTTCGCCAGCAATTGAAAAACCTCCAGCGCGCCTGCCACGCTGGGCTCTCTGGCGGTGGCGTTAAGGATTCGGAGGGCCTTCTGTTCAAGTTCTCCATTCACTTCATCGAGCGGGACATAGGGCCGCAATTCGTCAGAGAACCAGAGCGTCGTTCGGCTGAAATCGAACAGGTCGCCGGCGACGACTAGCTGGAATTCTTTTACCTGCCTGCGCGCCACCTGTTCGGCCATTTGCGCGATGAAGTTCCGGTACGCACTCGGGTTGAGATTGCGGCGAAAGATCACATCGGGACGGCCGCCGGCTCCTGGAATTACATCCGAAGCTTCTTCTTCAAAGTGGAGATCAGAAATGACGACGATCATCGGAAATAGGATGCAGCAGTGAGCCGAGTCTTTGTCGAAATTTAATCCCTAATCATTTAGTTCAGACTTGCGAGCGCCTGCTGCAGATCTGCAATCAGGTCCTCTGGATCTTCGATGCCGACCGAATAGCGGATGAGCGCTTCGGGAATTCCACTGGCGGCGCGCTCTTCCGGCGAGGACTCGACGTGGCTGGTGGTAGCGGGAGGTCCTGCAACCGTTTCGACTGCACCCAGATTTGCGGCGAGGTTTGCGTAGCGCAATTGCGGCAGGAATTTACGAACCGCGTCGGATCCGCCCTGGAGCGCGAAGCTGAGCACACCTCCGAAGCCGGCCATCTGCCGGAGGGCAATTTCGTGATTTTCGTGTGAAGGGAGGCCGGGATAAAAGACTATCTTTACACCGGGGTGTTCCTCAAGGAACCGGGCGATGCGAAGCGCGTTTTCGTTCTGCTGGCGAATGCGCAAGTGGAGGGTCTTCATTCCGCGGAGCAGAAGGTAGGCAGACATCGGTTCGAGGCAGGCGCCGTTGATCTCGCGAAAGTGATAGATGCGAGCGATCAGATCCCTGGGGCCGCAGACGACTCCACCGAGAGCGTCGGCATGTCCGCCGAGAAACTTGGTCGCGCTATGCAGGACAAGGTCAGCGCCCAATTGCAGAGGACGCTGGTTGATCGGAGTGGCAAACGTGTTATCGACCGCTACGAGCGCGCCGTGCCGGTGGGCCGCCGCGGCGAGGCGAGCGATGTCGACGACCTTGATCGTCGGATTGGTGGGAGTTTCGAGATACAGCAATTTGCAGCCTCGCGCAATGGCGCCTTCGATGGCCGCATGGTCCGTTGTATCGCAGAGCGTGACTTCGATCTGAAACCGGGGGAGGAACTCCACGAAAAGTTTGTTGGTGCCGCCGTAGGTATCTTTTACGGACACGACACGGTCGCCGGGAGAGAGCAAAGTAAAGAGTGTGTTACTGATGGCGGCCATGCCGCTGGCAAAACTGGTTGCCGCTTCGGCGCCCTCCAGATCACGAACCTTTTCTTCGAAGGCGGCGACGGTGGGGTTCGTGTTGCGTCCGTAGATGTGACCGGGTTTCTTGCCCTGCGCCACGTCGAGCCAGTGCTCGACGGTTTCGTAGCCGTAGGAGACACTCAGGGCGACGGGGACTTGTGTGGCTCCGGCCCAGCGCTCTCCACGCTCGCCGGACCAGACTGCTTTGGTTCCGGGCCTTGCCCCGTTATCGGATATTGATCGATTCATGACAGTCCTTGTTGCGGGAATGAACACCGCAGTATGACACAGGGAAAACGTCGCCGCCCGAATGGGCCACGACAATAAACGTCATTTTTTCTTCTTTGGTGCTAAATTAGAGGGCGCTGTCGCGCTGACCTGATTGCGCTCATGAGGCCAACGTTGAAGGACTATTTATCTGAGAGAAGTTTCGTCCACTGCTCGATACTGATCTATTCAGCGCTGCTGACGGTACTTCTTGTCGCGCAGAGTGTGGGGCAGACTATCGAACCGGGGTCGGGCAAAGAGATGTGCTCGGCGCTTACTCCGTCCGATTTCACCAAGGTTGGTGTTCAGGTTTCGCGGTTGAGTTCAGCGAATCTCGACGATGACCGGAGCGCCTACTGCATTTATGACAGCAAGGCCGGAAAGGTAGAGTTCGATATCTTCTATCCTGCCGGCGACACACCTGCTGACGCCCAAAACGCCGAGAGGGCAGCACAGGGCGCAATCGGGGGCAAGTTCGAGCCCGTGAAAGTTCCTGGGTCTGATGATGCGGTCACCAACACCGGTTCGCCGCAGGGCGGGGATTCAGCCGCTATCATCGTGCGGAAGGGCACAACTATGTTCAATATTGGCATTCCGCACAGCGCTCAAGCGCGACAGCAGCTTGTTACGCTCAGTGAAACGGTCGTGAGCCGACTCAAGAAGTAAGTCTCTCCCCGGGTGCGATAGACGCGCTTCGTTGAGCCCCGGATGCGAGATGCGGGAACGCCACTCAGTTAGCTCCGGGCCCTGCTCTTGTAACGCTGAAGTTACAACCATCCAGTTATAGTGACTCTGCTCACATACAAAAGTGATAGCCGCTACGGACTTCGATTCTTAGAAGTGGTCTAGTGAATCCGAAGCCCTTGTTCTTCGGCCGGAGGTAAGTATGCAGGTCGCCGAATGGTCCAAGTCTGAAGTGAAGTATGGCCGAAGAGTTCTCAACTCTGGTTTGGAAGGCTTTCGTTTCGGCCAGCGAGCGTTCTTGCATGGTGAACCCGCACGGCCGTTTCTACGTGAATCGTTTCGCAAAGCACTCATTCCCGCAGCCGTGGGCGTGTGTTTCGGCATGTTGGCCGGTTGCCCGAAAGATGGTCCCCGGTCTCGCGGTCGACTTCTAACGTCAGGCCTGCTGGGCGGTCTGGTCGGCGTTGTGGCAGGCGTGGTCTGGGAAACCCGGTATCTGGCCGCAAGCGTGGCCGGGGGGGCTGTGGCGCGAATTGACAGGGCCCGGGACGAGCACTGGCTGGAGCGGAATCCTATTGATTACGCGTGATCGGGGAACGGTTGTAGCCGGTAACTCTCAAGTCACTTCGTCGAGGGAAGTGCACAGGTCTGTCGAGCGACAGTCGCTCGCAGGAACGGCTCTTCCCGGGCAGGGAGCCAGTAGTACTGCGGGAAAAGCATTGGGTGCCAGTCACGGAACTTAGCGGCGACTCGCATTTAGCAGCTTCCTGCGCCGCTAGCTCTGCTTGTCAACTCATCAACACTGGAGTTTGTAGCCGCGAATCGCTGCGATTCGCAGCGGATTCCCAGGTGAAGTAAATAGCCCCCTCTGGGACTGTAGCAAGCGGCTCTTTTCGGGGCCTTAGACAGCAAGTCCTCTCGCAGAGGAGATATGGACGGTTTTTCCCATACTCCGCAACTCGTTTCCGGATTGTCCCAAGGCTTCGCCCTGTTCTGGCTTGTGCACGTACTGGGCGTGCTCTGTTTCGCGTATGTCGTTTATCGCAGGCTCATCCCTTTGATGCGAGCACAAGGTGATCCTCGCTTCGATCACCCGTTGCTCCGGTTGAAGAACGTGCTGAAGTACTGGTTCGGCCAGTGGAAACATCCGCGTTACAGAACTGCCGGGATCCTTCACATACTGATCTTCTCGGGATTCATTCTGCTCGCCTTGCGCGCGTTCACAGTATTGATTGCAGGAGTCAAGTACGACTTCGTAATGCCAGGCTTATCGGGTTATGTGGGACGCCTGTACGAACTCGTGACGGACTATGCCGCAACCGTAGTTTTTCTTTGCATGATATTTGCGATTGTGCGTCGAATGGTCTTCAAGCCCGCACGCTACGAAGTTCCGCCGAAGTTCGGCAAAGCGCACAAGGCGGACGCAGTTTTCCTGCTCGTTCTTATCGCTGTCCTGATGGCCGCGGATAGTCTTTTTGAGGCCACCAGAGTGGCCGCGTTATTGCAGACGGGCAACGCGCGATCGCGAGCTTACCTCTCTTTGCCATGGGTCTTCGAAATTTTGCTGGTGCAAGCGTCGTCTGCGGGAATTGCGGCGTTCTGCTTTGCCGGGTATCTGCTGCACGAGTTGGCTTTTTACTTCCTGCTCTGCTATCGCCCATTCGGAATTCAGTTCCATGTCGAGACATCATTATTCAACATCTATTTCGCCAAACTTGATCGCGAAAAGCTGAAGCCGGTGAGATGGGGCTTGAGCGACGGGCAACTGGATCAGGTGAAATCTTTCGGCGTGAAGAGCTTCGAGGACTTCACCTGGAAGCAGATGCTGGACTTCTACTCCTGTGCCGATTGCGGGCGCTGCTCGGAAAATTGCCCGTCGCACGCCGCCGGACGACCGCTTTCCCCGCGCTTTCTCACGATCAAAGCCCGCGATTACGCCTTCCGACACTATCCGATGTTCGGCAAAGCCGGCAACGGCCAAGCGCTGGCCGGCAGCATTTATTCCGAAGACGAAATCTGGTCGTGCACCACTTGCGGCGCCTGTGAAACGGAGTGCCCGTTGCTGATCGAGTACATCGACAAGATTGTTGACCTGCGCCGTGGCCTGATTGACGACGGGAACGTACCGCAATCACTGCAGAAACCGCTCAAAGCATTGGAGAGCCGCGGCAATCCATACGGCAAGCTGGAGAAGAAGAAAGCCGACTGGGCTCTGGCAAAAGATTTCCAGTACCGGATCAAGCGTCTGGACAAGGATGCCGGCGCGAATACGTTGTACTTCGTCGACAGCATCACGTCGTATGACGAGCGCATGCAGTCGATCGCGCGGTCCACGGCGGGCATTCTCGACTTCGTCCACGAGGATTTCGGAATTCTGGGTCCGGCCGAGCGGGACAGCGGGCACGACGTCCGCCGCTTCGGCGAAGAGATGCTATTCATGGCGCTCCGCGATCACAACATCGAAGCGATTAAGAGCGCGGGGATAAGGAGGATCGTCACAGCGGACCCCCATGCCTTTAATGCGCTGAAACGAGACTATGACGGACTTCCTCCCGTCGAGCACATCAGCCAGTTCATCGCGCGCAAGATCCGGGCGGGGCAACTGGACTTCAAGCGCGCAGATCCCAGCAAAGTATTCACCTACCACGACCCTTGCTATCTGGGCCGCCACAACGACGTGTATGACGATCCGCGAGAAGTTCTCGACGCTATCCCTGGTATGAGGCGCGTAGAGATGAAGCGGTCACGCGATCGCTCATTTTGCTGCGGCGGCGGAGGGCTGATGCTCTTCTACGAGCC
Organism: Candidatus Sulfotelmatobacter sp.; assembly: GCA_035945695.1. Lineage (GTDB taxonomy): Bacteria > Acidobacteriota > Terriglobia > Terriglobales > Acidobacteriaceae > Sulfotelmatobacter. Next base: position 487,567 of record DASYZZ010000030.1, read on the forward strand.
AAAAGAAGAAGAGCGCATTGGCGTGAAGCGCGTGCGCATGGCGGCCGAAGCGGGTGCGAACGTGATCGTGACTGCGTGCCCCTACTGCATGGCGAATTTAGAGGACGCGGTCAAGGTCGCCGGGCTCGAAGGCAAGATGAGCGTGATGGATCTCGCCGAGCTTGTGGACGAGCAGATCGCTCGTCCCGCCGCGCCGGGTTTGGGAAGAGTTCAGGAAATTCCGCAGGAATGCGCGATTGGGAGGTAAGCATGGAAATTCTGGTCTGCGTCAAACGGGTGCCGGACACTTCGGAGAACGAAATCGAACTAAACGGCGCCGGCAATGACATCGAACGTGACGACCTTGTCTATTCGATCAATGAGCCCGATAACTACGCTATAGAGGAGGCACTGCAGATTGTCTCCAGAGCCGGCGGCACGGTCAGCGTGGTTACGGTTGGAGCGGAAGAAGACGAAGAGGTCCTTCGCCGCGAGATGGCAATGGGCGCCACGCATGGCATTTTGCTCACCGACGCGCAGTTCGAAGATTCAGACGGACGAGGCACGGCCTCCATTCTTAAAGCGTGCGTGCAGAAGGGCAACTACGACCTCGTCCTCACGGGAGTGCAGGCTGAAGACGGAGCGGCACAAGTCGGCGGAATGCTGGCAGCCATGCTCGATTATCCGTTCGCCTCGCTCGTCACGTCGATCGAAGTGCTCGGCGGGAAAACGTTAAAGATCACTCGCGAAATTGAGGGCGGCAACAGGGAAGTCAGTGAAATCGATTTGCCCTGCGTGCTCTCAATCCAGACCGGAATCAACGAGCCTCGCTATGTGGGCATGAAGGGCATCCGCGCCGTGCAATCCATCCCGATTCCCGCCTACGGGGCATCGGATCTCGGGCTCTCTCCTCGAGAGACAGGAGCGGCTGGTGCCCGAGTGACTCGTCTCGATTACTTCATTCCCGCACTGGGCAAGGGCGCCCGGATACTCAGCGGCAGCCGCGAAGAAAACGCGCAGGAAGTTGCAGAGCTGGTCGCAGCCAAAGGAGGGTTGAGATAATGCCGCGCATTTTTGCCTACATCACACATAAGAACGGCGTGATCGATGATTCGGCTGTTGAACTCGCTGCCGCTGCGAAGAAGATCGATCCCAACTCATCCGCTGCTGCTGTAGTGGCCGGCTCAGGCCCGCAACTGGAAACTGTTTGCGCCGAAGTCCAAAAGATATACGGCGAAGTCTGGAAGATTTCGAATCCGGTTCTGTGGTATCCCAATTCTGAGTTGATTCGGAAGGCGTTGGTTAAGGTCGTGCCCTCGGGGGCCATCACGCTCGTAGCGCACGATCACTTCGGTCTCGATCTCGGTCCCGGTCTGTCGATCAAGCTGAACTCAGCCTACGTTCCTGATGTCGTCGGAGCGGAAGCGGTTCAGGGCAATTTTTTAAAGATCGTTCGACAAGAGTTCGGAGGAGTCGTGAGCGCCCACGTCCAATGCGACATCTCCTCCGGAGCTGTGATTACGATCCGTCCCGGCTCTTTCAGGGAAGTGGGCAATCTTTCTGCGCCGGGCGTGATCGTCGACAAATCTGCGGAAGCCGGTGTGCTCAGCGCGGGACGCCGCTATCTGGAAACCATTGCTGCAGAAACCAGCGATGTGGATATCACGAAACATGCCGTGCTGGTGTCGGTCGGTCGCGGTATCCAGGAAAAGGACAACATCGGCATCGCCGAGGAACTCGCCGAGGCGCTTGGCTGCGCGGTCAGTTGCTCTCGTCCGGTAGTCGATGCGAAGTGGCTCCAGAAGTCGCGCCAGGTCGGATCTTCCGGCAAGACAGTCAAGCCCAAGGTCTATCTGGCGTGCGGGATCAGCGGCGCCTTCCAGCATCTGGCCGGCATCAAGGGAAATCCATTCATTATCGCCATCAACAAGAATCCCAAAGCTCCCATTTTTCAGGTTGCCGATGTCGGCATTGTGGACGACATTCTCGAGTTCCTGCCCGAACTGACCAACAAAGTTCAAGAGCTGCGCGGCGTCGCGGCGAAGTGAGGACGAAGATGATCTCCAAAAAGACTCTGAACTTGAGTTTGAAATCACTCCGCGATTTCGCCAAAAAGCGCCTGCCTGACGAAGTCATCCGTGAACTGGATGAAAAAGACGAATGCCCGCTCGAGATCGTGCACCATATGTGCAGTCCTAACCAGCTGGGTATTCAGCTTCTGTTCATCCCCGAGGATTGTGGCGGTTTCGGCGGAGGCGCCTTCGATGTTTATCTGGTCTGCGAAGAGATGGCGCACATCGATTTGGGCGTCGCGACCGCAGTCCTCGCGACCTTCCTTGGCAGCGATCCCATAACTGTGGGAGCAACTCCCGAGCAGAAAAAATACTGGCTCAGCCGCATCGCAGAAGAAGGAATTCTCTTCGCCTACGGAGCGACCGAGCCAGACGCCGGCAGCGATCTCGGAGCGCTGAAGACCACCGCCGATCGTGTGCTCAAAGATGGGAACGTGGTCGGCTACAAGATCAACGGCAACAAGCAGTGGATCAGCAACGGCGGCATCGCCGATGCGTATACAGTTCTCGCCAACACACCCAGCGGCCCGAGTTGGTTCATCGTCGAAAAAGATACCAAGGGATTCACTCACGACGAACCCGAAGACAAGCATGGCATTCGGCTCAGCAACACCGCCGCTCTGGCTTTCAGCGACGTCTATGTGGATGCCGATCGCCTCGTGGGCGGTGTCGAAGGGCAGGGCCTGCTTCAGGCGCAAGCGGTGTTCGGCTACACCAGACTGATGGTTGCCGCGTTTGGCCTGGGCGCCGGATGGTCCGCCTTGGACCGCGCGATTCCATATTCGATGAAGCGCATTCAAGCGGGTGGACCACTTTCTGAGAAGCAGGGTTACACCCACAAGCTGATTGTCCCGCACGTTGGTCGCCTAGAAGCCGCCCGCGCCGTGATCGAGGAGACTGCCGAACGCATCGATTCCGGCAAAGAGGGCAGCCTTAACACAGAAGGTGCGATCGCCAAGTACATGGCCACCGAAGCAGGCAATGGCGCGGCGGACGCCAGCATTCAAGCCCTCGGCGGATACGGCTATACGCACGAATACATGGTGGAAAAAATCAAGCGCGACGTGCGCATCACCACCATCTACGAGGGCACGTCGGAAATTATGGAGATGACCATCGCTCGTGACCGATGGCAGCTCCATCTGAAGACACGTGGGCAGCACTATCACGATCAGGCGAAGGTGTTCGAGTCACTTCACAGCAGTCAGCCCAACGTGGGCGCTGATGCGGCAGCGCTTGCCCTGCACGCACTGGCTGAGGTTTTAGAAAAGGCGCGCGCCGCCCGGCTCACCCGATATCAGCACGTTCTGCTGCGCCTCGGCGAACTGATTGCCTATGCTGAAAGCGCAGGGAGTCTGGCGCGCCGCGCATCATTGATGGCAGAAAACAAACTTAGCGAAAAAACCAATCGGCGGTTCGACGCGGCGTGCCTGGCTGCGATCAGCCGGATCTTCGCTCGCGAGGCCGCTCTCAAAGTCGCCCAGGAAGGACTGCGCTGGGTGATCGGAGGCGCTGGCGTCACCAGTGCAGAACTACCCGCATTCGAAGTCAGCATCGGCCTGTCCGCGATTCATCGCGCTCAAGCCGGGCTTATTTCTGATTTGGATTTTGTAGCTGACGTAATTTATGGCCGCGCCGCCAAACGGCAGATGGCGGCCTAAGAAAAATTCCCCTCTGTGCCCGGCGATGCTCGCCAAGGCCTGCGTTCCGTCCTCAGCGCGCCGCGCACAGAGCTTCTCCCAGGAGTTCGTCATGGAAAGTACTGCGCATCGCGCCATCGCGATTGTCGGGGCAGGCGCGATTCTGCCCGACGCCCCTCATGCCCGCGCATTTTGGAACAACATAAAAAAAGGACGCTACAGCGTCACAGAAGTCGACCGAGACCGGTGGGACCCGAAGCTCTATTACGATCCTGACCCAAAAGTTCCCGACAAGACTTATTCCAAAATCGGCGGATGGGTACGCGACTACGCCTGGGAGCCGATGAAGTGGCACCTCGCCATTCCTCCCCGCGTTGTGGATGGCATGGATCCCGGCCAGAAATGGGCGGTGGCCTGCACGCGCGAGGCGCTCGAGGATTACGGCTATCCAAGACGCGCACTCGATCCTGAACGTACCGGGGTGATCCTCGGCAACGCCATGGCGGGCGAGAAGCACTACTTCACCACTTTGCGGATCTATTTTCCGGAATTCGCGCGTTATCTCGAGAGTGCCGAGCACTTCGCCGCACTTCCCAACGACGTGCGGCGGGACATTATTCGCGAATTGCATGAGCGCATGGCTAAGTATCTCCCTGAAGTCACCGAAGATACGATGCCCGGCGAGCTTTCCAACTGCATTGCGGGACGCATTGCGAACATCTTCAACTTCCATGGGCCAAATTACGTTTGCGACGCCGCCTGCGCCTCGGCGATGGCGGCGATCAGTTCGGCCATCGAAGGACTGATTGAGCACCACTATGATGCCGTGATCACCGGCGGGATCGATCGCAACATGGGCGCTCCCTCGTTCGTGAAATTCTGCAAGATCGGCGCGCTCTCGGCCACCGGCACGCGACCGTACGCGCAAGGCGCAGATGGCTTTGTGATGGGGGAAGGCGCTGCGCTATTTCTGATGAAGCGGCTCGCCGATGCCGAGAAGGATGGTGACAGAGTCTACGCGGTGATTCGCGGCATAGGTGGATCCAGCGATGGAAAGGGGAAGGGCATCACCGCTCCCAATCCGGTGGGCCAGAGGCTTGCGGTTCAGCGCGGCTGGGAGATTGCCGGACTGTCGCCGGGGACCGTGACTTACATCGAGGGCCATGGCACATCGACGAGGGTAGGGGACATTGTCGAACTTCAGAGCATGGCCGATGTACTCAAAGAATCGAATCTGCCACCGCACTCGGTTGCGATCGGTTCCGTGAAGTCAAATTTCGGGCATCTGAAATCGGCGGCCGGAGCCGCTGGATTGCTGAAAGCGACATTCGCGCTGCATGAAAAAGTCCTGCCCCCCAGCGTCCACTGCGAACAACCGAATCCTGAAATCGATTTCGCCCACTCTCCTCTTTATGTAAATACGGAATTGAAGCCATGGGATGTGCCTGCGGGGGGAATCCGCCGCGCAGGCCTGAGCGCCTTCGGATTCGGCGGCACTAATTTCCACGCAGTGCTGGAGGAGTATATCCCGCACCGGCTGAACGGAAATGGAAGACGATCCGTTGCGGTCAAAAATATCCCGGAAGAATTCGCGGAGGCTCCCATGATCACGAACCAGCCCATTTCCAGGCCTTCAGCGCCGGTGTGCAAGGCTCCGATACGTGGCGCGTTGGTGATTGGCGCTGCCTCGGAGGGCGCAATCTTCGAGCGCCTGCGCGTCGTCGAAGCCGAAGCTGCTGGCGGCTGCGCACCTTCCCCGGCTGCTCCGGCCGAAGCCGATCTTCGTGCCGAATTTCGCCTCACAATCGATTATGCCGGCAGCGCCGATCTAAGGGAGAAAGCAGGCGCTGCGCTCAAGGCATTCAGAGCCAATCAGCCGATTATGTGGAAAGCACTGCGTGCGCAGGGAATCTACCGCGGTCAGGGGCCTGCTCCGAAAGTGGCATTTCTCTACCCGGGCCAGGGATCGCAGTATCTCAATATGTTGAAACCTCTGTGCGCGATCGAGCCGATCGTCGCAGAAACCTTCGCCGAAGCCGATCGCGTCATGGAGCCAATCCTCGGCAAGCCTCTTACAGAATTTGTATTCATCGACAAGACCGATCCCGACGCACTCGCTAAAGCTGAAGATGATCTGCGCCAGACTGCCGTTACTCAACCTGCAGTTCTCACTGCCGATCTCGCCCTCACGCGGTTGCTTGAGGCGTACGGCATCACTCCTGATTTTGCAATGGGGCACAGCTTGGGCGAATACGGAGCTTTGGTCACGGTCGGGGGGATCCCGTTCGCCGATGCCCTCGAAGCCGTCGCCGCCCGCGGCCGCGAGATGACCCACTTTGCCATGAAGGATAACGGCCGCATGGCCGCAGTTTTTGCGCCGCTCTCCGAAATCGAACGCATCCTCAAAACCATTGCCGGCAATGTAGTGATCGCCAACATCAACAGCGAGCACCAGGCTGTAATTGGCGGAGCGAGCCAGGCTGTCGAACAGGCGATGCGAGCGTTCCAAAGCGGCGGATACGAGGTCTCCCCTTTGAACGTAAGTCACGCTTTCCATACCTCCATCGTCTCTGCTGCAAGCCAACCGTTGCGTCGAGTTCTCGAACGACTACATCTCTCCGCGCCGAAATTGCCTATCGTCGCCAATACGAACGGTGCGTTCTATCCCACAGGCCCCGATGTCGTTCCCAGGATGCTCGACATCCTCGCCCAGCAGGTCGCTGCTCCGGTTCAGTTCGTCAAGGGCCTGCGCACTCTCTATGCCGCAGGCGCCCGTGTCTTCGTAGAAGTTGGGCCGAAGAAAGCGCTCCAAGGATTCGCAGAAGACGTTCTCGGACCGAGTGGCGACATCGTATCCGTCTTCACGAATCATCCGAAGAACGGCGACATCCCCGCATTCAATCAGGCACTCTGCTGCCTCTATGCAGCAGGCCTTGGGAAGGGAGTTCCAGCAATGGCGAAGAATGACGAGGCCCTCCATATCGCGAATGTGAATTCGGTCCAAACCAGGCCGATGATCGTTGAACAACAAGACGCGGCGGCATCTCTGCCAGAGAAAAGTGTGGTGTTGTCCGAGAGCCCGGGTCGGTCGAATGGGAATCGATATGTCGAACTTGGCCGCATGTTTGCCGATGTGCTCGAGAGGGGCTACGAGCTCTACCACGGCGCCAAGTCCGCGCCGCCGGCCAAGCCGGTCGTGATCACCGGGGCCGCGCTCGGTCTTCCCGGCACGGATCACATTTTTGACGATGCAAATATTGCCCGGCTCCTCCGAGGCGAGCAGTTCATCGACGCGATCCCTGTTCGATTGCGGCAGTTGATGCTCGAGAAGCACATCACGCGTCTGGTGAAAAGCGAGGACGGCGGCGCCTTCGAAAGCATCACCGACGTTGCCGATGTCATCAAGCTCGCCGGCCGGGGCGGCGCCTTCGATCTGGAAAACGAGTTCGGCATCTCGGCTGAGCGCAATGCTGCCCTTGATCGAGATACCCGACTTGCCATCGCTGTCGGAATCGACGCGCTACGCGATGCCGGGATCCCGCTGGTCGTGCGTTATAAAACGACCAGCAAAGGGACAAAACTTCCAGAATGCTGGAGCTTGCCGGAACGCTTACGCGACGATACCGGCGTCATCTTTGCATCCGCATTCCCCGGGCTGAACTCCTTTGCAGAAGAAATGTCCCACTACTTTGCCGATCGTGCCCACCGCGATCAACTCACGTCATTACAAGGGCTGCGGGCGCGCATCAGCGAGAGCAATGGCTACTCCGGCATCGCGCAGGAAATCGATCATCGCATTGAAGAACTGTGCGACCTCATCCAGAAGCAACCGTATGTGTTTGACCGCCGTTTTCTGTTCCGTGTGCTCCCCATGGGACATTCGCAATTTGCCGAATACATTGGAGCTCGCGGCCCAAACACAGCAATCAACTCAGCCTGCGCGAGCACAACGCAGGCAGTCGCGCTCGCCGAAGACTGGATCCGCGTCGGCCGGTGTAATCGCGTGATCGTCGTCGCCGCCGATGACATTACGAGCGATCACCTGCTGGACTGGATGGGCGCCGGCTTCCTCGCCACCGGAGCCGCCGCCACGGATGACGTGATCGAGAAGACCGCAATACCTTTCGACCGCCGCCGTCACGGCATGATCATCGGCATGGGCGCCGCGGGAATCGTCGTCGAAAGCGCCGAAGTGGCCGGGGAACGCGGCCTTCAGCCCATCTGCGACGTTGTGAGCGCTGTCACCGCGAATAGCGCGTTTCACGGTACGCGTCTGGACGTGCAGCACATCAGCCAGGTGATGGAAGCACTGATCAGCAAAGCGGAAGTTAACTGCGGTATCGAACGCCATGAGATCGCTCCCCGCACCGTGTTTGTTTCGCATGAAACTTACACGCCCGCCCGCGGAGGGAGCGCCGCCGCCGAAATCCATGCTCTCCGCAAGGTGTTCGGTAAATCCGCGGATCAGATCGTTATTGCCAATACCAAGGGTTTCACCGGGCATGCAATGGGTGCCGGCATTGAGGATGTCCTTGCTGTGAAGGCGCTCGAAACAGGGATTGTTCCACCGGTTGCCAATTTCAAAGAAGTGGATCCCGAGCTTGGCGAACTGAACCTGTCCAAAGGCGGAGTCTACCCCGTTGACTACGCTCTTCGTCTCGGCGCCGGCTTCGGATCGCAGATCAGCATGACCCTGCTCCGATGGTTTCCGACGAAAGATCGCGTCCGCGCCAAAACTAATGCGCTGGGTCACGCCTACCGCATTACAGACCAGACGGCATGGGATGCGTGGCTTAGCCGAGTCTCGGATACGCCGAATGCCGAATTGGAAGTCGTCCATCATACGCTTCGCGTGCGGGATAAGAATGCACCCACAAATCGTGTCGCGCCGGAAACAGTCCAAGCCTCATGGGCTCCCTCGGCTGAAATAAGGCAGGAACAAGCCGCGCCGGCAACGGGTCCGCA